>CAWKJX010000001.1:0-161934 GCA_963850095.1 uncultured Acidimicrobiaceae bacterium
GGGGGGGATGGAAGTCGATGCGGGCCCACGAGGCGGCGCGCCCGACCGGGCCGGAGGACGGAAGAGGAGTCATGCCGCGGAGTGGAACGGTAACGGACGGGGCTTCTTCTGTGAGGTCACGGCGTGTTGATCTGCAACGTGGGTATTGGGGGGCCCGCCGGGACTGCTCCTCGCCCGACGGTCAAGCTGCGTTGCCGGCGGGTTCCGGCTCCTTCGCCCGGGCGAATGGTCGCTCCGCGGCAAACCGACCTCGTTCGACGAGGCGACCCTTCAGCTCCCGCCCGTCTGCATGACGGCCGCCTCGACAATTTGGATGTCGGGTGGCTGAATGGCCAGCGGGCCCCCCGGCCACCGGCACCTGCCACACCATGGACAGGTAGGGCGTCGGCTGCAGCGTGGAGCCGGCGGGGCAGGGCGGGTAACCGGTGATGTCGAGCGGCATGGTGGCCGAGGTGGAGCCGTCCCCGCACACGGCGACGCGGCGGTGCCACTGCACCAGCGCGCCGTAGGGCATGGGCACCGTGGTCACGGTGGACGGGAGGATGTAGAAGGCGGCCGCCAGCACTTCGGCCCCCGACGGTGTCGCCGCGTAGACGAGGCCGTCCACGGCGTCCGGGTCGAGGGTGCGCTTGGCCGCCGCGTTGGCCGCCACGATCTGCGGGTTGACGTAGTACACGACCGGGTACCCGGTGGGCGAGGCCGGCTGGTACCCGGCGGCCTCGGCCTTGGCCGGGGTGCTGTACTGCCCGGCCGCCGCGCTCGTCTGCTGCACGTACTGCTCGGCGCCGATGTCCTCGGCCGACGTGAGGCGCGCCGCGCACCCGCTCAGCGCCATGTGGATGTCGGCGGGGCCGTTGTTGCCGTCGGCCAGCAGCATGTTGGCCTCCGCCTGCGGCAGGGCGGGCCCCGTGTAGGTCCAGTTGGGCTTCGTGACGTTGAACCCGGCGGCCGCACTGGCGTCGGCGCCGTTCATGTCCATTCCGTGGGTCCCGCTCATAATCATGTAGGGCGTGTTGGCCAGGTCCAGGCCGGAGATCTTCAACCCGGTCTGGTTCGGGTGGCAGGTGTCCGACGCTGATGGCCTGGCTGCTCGAGGCCACGCTGTCCATGTCCATGCCCGACATGGCCATGGAGGCCGACTCCGACGGCGCCGCCGGGTAGGTGGCGCTGAGCGCCAGCGCGGCACCGAGCGCGGCCACCCCGAGCGTGGCCAGGGCCGGAGCGCGCCGCACCACGATGGTCGCCGGCGAACGCCACGACCCGGCGGGGGCGACCACCAGCGGCATCATGGCGAGGGCCAGCAGAATCACGAGCGGCCCCGTGTTGGGATCGGTGTCCGAACCGCTGAACACGTTGCCCAGCAGGCCCTGGCCGGCCACCCACAGCACGAGGGAGAACAGGGCGCCGGCGGCCAGGAACCACTCGGCGCGACGCGCCACCAGCGGGCCCAGGCCGATGACCACCGACACCAGGGCCAGGATCCACGACGTCTGGGTGCCAGCTGGTCGAGAACTGGTGGCCCAGGCTGTTCAGGAAGTGGCCGTACCAGCTCGGCTCCCCCTGGGCCATGCCGACGACGGCACTCGAGACCGACGACGGGGTCCGGTTGTCGGGGAACAGGAACAGCACGGCGGCCAGCGACCAGAACCCGGCCCACACGGCCAGCGGCGTGACCGAGCGCCCGATGCCCTGGGCAGCGGCGGACGAGGCGACGCCGGTCAGCTCCCCGTCCCGTCCCCGTCCCCGACCACGCCGCTGTCGCCGTCCCCGGGTCCCGGCGCCGGCTCGGGCGGCGTGCGGCCAGGCCATGAGGCCGAGCAACCCGTACACGAGGACACTGCCGGGCGCGCCGGTCAGCGCGCTGGCCGCTCCGGTGAAGACCATGCCGAGGCCCTCCCCGAAGAACCACACCCCGAGGGCCCAGGCGAACGACACGGCCAGGGCGGGCCGCACCGTCGGCCGGTAGAGGAGTCCCAGGCCGATGGCGAGCTGAATCAGCGCGAAGAGCGTGTTCCAGACCGCGATGTCCGGCGCGAGGAAGTTCCCGATGTGGGTGATGAGGTCGCCGATGACGAACGGCTGCCCCTGGGCGTTGGCCAGGATGTTGGCCTGCACGAAGCCGCGCCCGAACATGAACGGCTGGAACTGCAGGGCGGAATCGAGCACCCAGAACAGCCCCAGGACGATCTGCAACGCCCGCTGTGACGGGAGGGCGAGCGGGAAGCGGCGGGCCGGGGCCGGTCCGGTTCCCGGCGGGGGCACGTCCGCGTCGTCCTCGTCCGAGAGTTCGTCCACGTCCATGGCTGGTCTACGGACCAGGCTACCGGCCGGATCCCGGCCGCCCCGTTCAGGAGGGCAACTCGAAGTCCTGGCTGATGCAGTCCGTGGGCGTGGCTGCCTTGGCCACCTGCCGGCCCGACAGCAGGTCGTCGTACACGTCGAGCGTGGTGCCGTCGAGGCAGGTGTACGAAGCCACGTTCGACTCGAAGTCCGTCACCGTCCCGTCGCTGGTGAGCGTGGCCACCTGGCTCGACGGGACCGCCGTCAGGTTCACCGTCGCGCCGTCGTAGACGGCGGTGGTGGTCGGCACCGTCGTGGTGGTGGTGGTCGCGGCCGCCGGTGGTGCCGTCGAGGTGGTGGTGCCCGGAGCCGTGGGGGAGGTCGGCGCGCTCCCCGGTCCCGCCGCCCCAGCCGTGGCCGCCGGGGGGCTCCCCGGTGTGACTCCCGGAGCGGGTGCCGGTGCCGGTGCCGGCCCCGGTGCCGGGCTGGACGACGTGGCCGCCGGACCGGTGGCGCCCGGCCCACCGGGCGAGATCCCGTCCAGCGCCGCAATCAGCTGCGCCCCGTCGCTCTCCATGCCGAGGGCCCAAATGCCCACGCCACGCGCGCCGAAGTACGAGGCCATCTGGTCCGCCTCGTAGAGCCCGTACTCGCCCTCGTAGTACGACTCGTGCCATTGGTGGCCGACCTGGTAGCTGGTCCATTCCGTCCCGGTGACCGGGTCCCAGTACTCGGGCCCGTTGCCCTGGGCCTGGGACTCCGCGATGTCGTTGGCCCCGCCGGACGGCGTGGCCGCCATGGTGCCGTTGTCGGTCGGCCAGTCGATGCCGAAGAACGGCAGCCCGAGAATGACCTTGGAGGCCGGGACGACCGCGGTGTACTGCTTGAGAGTGGTGAGGCTGCTGAAGGCACCGCTGGTGAGCGGCGACGCCGACGAGGGCGAGCCGGCCAGGTTGAGCTCGTAGTCCATGACGAAGAAGGCGTCCACGAACGGGGCGAGCGCCGGAAGGTCGTAGAACCCGCCCGTGTCGCCGGCCGACGACGCGTAGGTGTCCATGGTGATCTGCCAGTGCGGCGTCCGCCGCTCGCAGGGCGCCCGACACCGCCTCAATGAGATTGGTCAGCCCGGACTGGTCGGCGCTGCCGTCGCCCTCGAAGTCGAAGTTGACGCCATCGAGCGACTTGGCCTGCAGGAGTGGGACGAGCGCGGAGGACAGCGTGGTGGCCGCGGTGGGGGACGAGGTGAGCGCGTCGAGCGAGCCCTGGTCGAAGTCGTTGACGGTGAGCACGACCCGCTCGCCGGCCTGCGTGGGCCCGCGTGATGAGGTCTGAGAGGTCCTGGCTCTCGAACCCCTCCCAGCCGGGCCCGCTCTCGTCGAGCGAGCCGTTCGGGTTCACACCGATGGAGAAGTAGTCCAGCGTGGACAGGCCGGTGAGGCTGAAGAGGGGCGACTGGGGCAGCGTCCAGTACGGCGCGAAGGCGAAGTTCTCGCGGCCGGCCAGCGGCGGTTGGTCCGCCACCGAGGCCGGGGCGGCCGCCGGGGCCGTGGTGGCCGCCGGGAGCTGCAGGTCCGACGTGGCCCCCAGCTCCTCGACCGCGTTGCCGCCGGCGTCGGCCAGCAACGCATCGACGGTGGCGGGTTTGTGATGGGCGTGCCGTGATGCACGCGGCGGAGCGGTGGTGGGGGACGGTGAGCGTCGTTCCCCCGAGGCCGAACACGAAGCCTCCGCAGAGCATGGAGAGGCAGAACACCCCGACCACGGCTGCGGGCGCGGACCGCCGCACCCGAGCAACCGCGCTCGCAGCTCTCCTCCCCACTCCCGACCGGATCGCCCCCCTGACGAGGTGGGCCAGCTTCTCAGCCAGCACCATCCTTCCGGAAACACGGCACCCCCCCTGCTTCTCACGGTGGCCGGCGAAGACGCACCGGATCGGCGTGGGCCACCCCTCCCACCAGGGAACATGCTCGAACAAGTGAAACGTGGGTATGAAACCAGGGGTGGACGGGGTGGACGACAGGAACGAGCGCTCTCCCCGCAGAGCGCGGAGCGCATCCGACGCCGGATGACCTGGCCGACTCGCTGGTCGACCCGGCCGCCGACCTGGCCCGGCGTTGGCTGGAGTCCGGTCGGCTCACCCGGGCCGAACGGGCCCGGGCCACCCGGCTCCGGGGCCTGACCGCCGATCCGGGCTCGCTCTCCTTCGCCATGGCCTTCTGCGACCGGGTGCTGCGCCCCGAATCGCCCGAGGTGGCGGCCCGCCAGCTGCGGCGGGTGGTGGCGGCCGGGCCACCCCGCTTCCTCTCCCCGGCCGACCGCGCCCTCCTGCGTTGGGGGGCGCGGCTGTCCTCGGCCCTCCCGGGCGCCGTCATGCCGCTGGCCCGGCGCCGCCTCCGGGCCATGGTCGGCGGGCTGCTGGCGGACGCCACCGACCCGGCGCTGCGCCGGCACCTGGCGGCCCTGCGCTCCGAGGGGTTCGGGGTCAACGTGAACCTGCTGGGCGAGGCCGTGCTCGGGCACACCGAGGCGGCGCGTCGGCGCGCCGACGTGCTGGCACTCATGGCCCGCCCCGACGTGGACTACGTCTCGGTCAAGGTGTCGTCGGTCTGCGCGCAGCTCAACCTGTGGGCGTACGCGGACACGCTCAGGCGGACCAAGGCCGCCCTGCGCGACATCCTCGGCGCCGCCAACACCACGCCGCCCGTTTTCGTCAACCTCGACATGGAGGAGTACAAGGACCTGGCGCTCACGCTCGATGCCTTCACCGGCCTGCTCGACGAGCCCGAGTTCCTCGGACTCGAGGCCGGCATTGTGCTGCAGGCCTACCTGCCCGAGTCGATGACGGCGCTGGAGCGCCTCTGCGCCTGGGCCATGGACCGCCGCCGCCGCGGCGGCGCCCGGATCAAGGTGCGCATCGTCAAGGGCGCCAACCTGGCCGCCGAACGGGTCGAGGCGGCCGTGCGCGGGTGGCCGCTGGCGCCCTACGGCGCCAAGGCCGGGACGGACGCCAACCACAAGGCCATGCTGGACTACGCGTTGCGGCCCGAGCACGCCGACGCCCTCTCGGTCGGGATCGCCGGTCACAATCGTCTTCGATCTGGCCTGGGGCCACCTGTTGGCCGAGAAACGCGGCGTGAGCGAGGCGGTCACGTTCGAAATGCTCCAGGGCATGGCGCCGGCGGTCGCCCGGGTCGTCCTGGCCACGACGGGCCGGGTCGTGCTCTACACGCCCATCGTCGCGCCGTCCGACTTCGACCACGCGCTGGCCTACCTGTTCCGGCGCCTCGAGGAGAACGCGGCGGGCGACAACTTCCTCGGCGCGTACGCGCAGCTGGGCGACGCCGCCGTCTTCGGGCGCGAGCGCGCCCGCTTCGCCACCGCCGTGGCCCGGCGCGACCAGCTGGGGAGCCGGTCCGGGCGTCACGACGGCGGCGCCGCCCGGCGGGTGGCCGGCCCGCCGGCCGGCTTCGTCACCGAGCCGGACACCGATCCGACCGACGGCCGGGCGCGCCAGGGCGTCGTGCGCGCGCTCGGCCGGGCCGACCCGGTGCCGCTACCGCCCCCGCTCGACCAGGCCGACGTCGACCGGGTCGTCGCGGCGGCGCAGGCCGGCGCGTCCCGTTGGGCCAGGGTCCCGGCGGCCCAGCGGGCCGACCTGCTGGAGCGCTGCGCGGCCGAGCTGGCGGCGCGGCGTCCGCAGCTGGTCGCCCTCATGGCGGCCGAGGCCAACAAGACGCTGGCCGAGGCCGATACCGAAGTGTCCGAGGCGGTCGACTTCGCCCGCTATTACGCCGGGCTGGCCCGCCAGCTCGAACGCCTCGACGGCGCGCTGGCCCGCCCCCTGGGCGTCGTGGCCGTCGCCGGGCCTTGGAATTTCCCGCTGGCCATCCCGATCGGCGGCGCCCTGGCCGCGCTGGCCGCCGGCAACACCGCCATCGTGAAGCCCGCGCCGCAGACCCCGGCCGTCGCCTTCGCCGCCGTGGCCGCCTGCCGGGCCGCCGGCGTCCCGGCCGACGCGCTGCTCGCCGTGCGCTGCACGGACGGCCCGGTCGGTTCTCACCTGATCGGGCACGCCGGGCTCGGCGCCATTGTGCTCACCGGATCCTTCGAGACGGCCTGTCTGTTCGCGCGTCTGGCGCCGCGCACGCCCCTCTTCGCCGAGACCTCGGGCAAGAACGCCATGGTCGTCATGCCCGAGGCCGACGTCGACCAGGCCGCGGCCGACCTGGCCCATTCGGCCTTCGGCCACGCAGGACAGAAGTGCTCGGCCGCCTCGCTGGCCATCCTCGTCGGCGACATCGCACATTCGGCCCGCTTCCGCGACCAGCTGGTCGACGCCGCCCGCTCCCTCCAGTTGGGACCGGCCACGTCGGCCGCCACCACCCTGGGGCCGCTGGTCGAGCCGCCGGGCGAGAAACTCCGCCGCGCCCTGACCTCGCTCGAGGGCGCACAGCGCTGGCTGCTCGAGCCGCGCCTGATCGGCCCCGGGCTGTGGTCACCCGGCATCGTCGACGGCGTGGCGCCCGGGGACTGGTTCGCCCGCACGGAGTGCTTCGGCCCGGTGCTCGGGCTGATGGCGGCCAAGGACCTCGACGAGGCGCTGACGATCCAGAACGCCCTGCCCTTCGGCCTCACCGGTGGCATCTGGTCGCTCGACCCCGGCGACTGCGAATGGTGGGCCGACCGGGTCGAGGTGGGCAACGCCTACGTCAACCGCCCCATCACCGGGGCCATCGTCGGCCGGCAACCCTTCGGTGGCTGGAAGCGATCGGTGGTCGGCCCGGGCGCCAAGGCGGGCGGGCCCAACTACGTCCTGCAGCTGTGCCGGGTGGAGGACACGGCACGCCCCGGTCGGGGCACCCAGCCGTCACCGGCGGTGCGGGCGCTGCTGGCCGAGCTGGCCGGCACCCTCACCGCGTCGGACTACGCCGCGCTCGAGGCGGCCGCCGGCAGCGACAGCTACTGGTGGATCACCGATTTGGCGCTGGACCACGATCCGACCGGGCTCGCCTGCGAGTCCAACGTCCTGCGGTACCGCCCCCTCCCCGGCCTCACCGTGCGGGTGGGGCCCGACGCGGTGCCCTTCGACGTCGCCCGGGTGCTCGTGGCCGCGGCCGCGGTCGATGCCGCGGTGGTGGTCAGCCTGCACCCGGACGCGGCCGGGGCGGTCGAGCCCGCGACCGTGCGCCTCCTCCCGCGCTCGACGTGTGCCGTCGAGACGGCGGCCGATCTGGCCGCCCGCGTGGAGGGGTTGCCCTCGGCCCGGGTCCGCCTCGTGGGTTCCGAGCCCGAGCTGAGCCGGCTCGAGCCGGCCGTCCACGTCGACGCGCGGCGGCCCGTCCTGCTCGGGCGCGTCGAGCTGCTGCGCTACCTGCGGGAGCAGACGATTTCGCGCACGCTGCACCGATTCGGCAACCTGGTGCGGCCCATCGACGACGCCGACCCGGCGATCTTCGCGGAGCTCCCGGCCGACCTCGCGCTCGACGGCGGCACCTGGCAGCGCGCCCTGCCTTGAGGGAGCGGGCCGAGCGCGACGAGCGCGACGAGCGGCCCCGGGCTCAGGCGTCGGCGACGGCGGCCACCAGTTTCTGCAGGGTGTCCTTGGCGTCCCCGAAGAGCATGGTCGTCTTGGGGTCGTAGAGCAGGTCGTTGTCGATGCCGGCGAAGCCGGGGCGCATGGAGCGCTTCAGGAAGATGATGTTCTCCGCCTCGTCGGCGTTGATGATGGGCATGCCGTAGATGGGGCTGCCCGGCGTCGACTTGGCCGCCGGGTTGACCGTGTCGTTGGCCCCGACCACCAGGGCCACGTCGGCCGTGGCCATCTCCGGGTTGGCCTCGTCCATCTCCTTCAGCTCGTCGTAGGGCACGTTGGCCTCGGCCAGCAGCACGTTCATGTGCCCGGGCATGCGGCCGGCCACCGGGTGGATGGCGAAGAAGGTCTCGACGCCGCGCGCCTTGAGGGTGTCCGCCAGCTCGCGGACCATGTGCTGGGCCTGGGCCACCGCCAGGCCGTAGCCGGGGATGATGACCACCTTGCGTGCGTAGGCCAGGAGCACCCCGACGTCGTCGGTCGTGCCGGTGCGCACCGGGCGGGACGCGTCGCCCGCCTCGCCGCCGGTGGCCGTGATGACCGACGCCGAACGCGCTGAAGAGGATGTTGGGCAGCGAGCGGCCCATGGCCGTGCTCATCAGCCGGGTCAGGAGCATGCCCGAGGCGCCGACCAGGGTGCCGGCCACGATCAGCAGGTTGTTGTCGAGCACGAAGCCCGAGGCGGCCACGGCCAGGCCGGTGAACGAGTTCAGCAGCGAAATCAGCACCGGCACGTCGGCGCCGCCGATGGGCAGCACGAAGATCACACCCAGCACCAGGGCGAGCACCAGGATGAGCCAGACGTAGATGATGCTCCCGGTGACCAGGGCCAGGACGATGCAGCACGCCGATGGCCGCGGCCGACCAGCCCGTTGATCACCTGCTGGCCCGGATAGGTGATGGGCCGCCCGGTGATCAGCTCCTGCAGCTTTATGAACGCGATGGCGCTGCCCGAGAACGACACCGACCCGATCAGCACGCCGAGCAGCACCTCGGCCGTGACGTAGACCGCGGGTTGGAGCCCGAGGGAGTGCAGGTGCAGCAGCTCCACGATGGAGATCAGCGCAGCCGCGCCGCCGCCGACGCCGTTGAAGATGGCCACCAGCTGTGGCATGGCGGTCATCTTCACGAAGCGGGCCACCGGCACGGCGATCAGCGCGCCGAGCACCATGGCCACGATGGCCAGCACCAGGTTCTTGCCCGAGTGGCGCAGCGCCGGCAGCGTGAAGGTCATGCCCACGGCCAGGATGGCCGACGCCGCGCCGACCAGGTTGCCCTGGCGGGCGTACTTGGGCGAGCTGAGGAACTTCAGCGCCAGGATGAAGCCGATGATGGCGATCGAGGTAGGCCAGGTCGCGCGCGGTGGCCAGGGTGAAGGACGCCGCCAGCATCAGGCCGCACCCCCGCCGGCGTCGGCTGGCTCCGGCGCCGGCTCAGACCGGGCGTCGGCGTCCGCTCGCCGTGGCCGCCGGTCGTTCTTGGCCCGGTCGCCCGGCTTGGACTTGAACATGTGGAGCATGCGGTCGGTCACCACGAAGCCGCCCACGATGTTGAGCGTGGCCAGGAACACGGCCAGGGTACCGAGGACGACCTCGGCCGTGCCGGTGGCCTCGCCCATGATCGTCAGCGCGCCCACCAGCACGATGCCGTGGATGGCGTTCGAGCCCGACATCAGCGGGGTGTGCAGAATGCTCGGGACCTTGGAGATCACCTCGATCCCGACGAAGGCCGCCAGGGCGAAGACGGTCAGGTAGGCCACGATGCCCGTCGTCGACCCGTCGACGGCGAACGCGGCGTGCACCAGGCTAGTCGATCACGACTGTGCTCCCGCGTCCCGCTCGCGTCGCGTCCCGCCCGTGCGCCCGTGCCCGCCGAGCAGCTCCACCGCGGCGGGGGCCATGGCCTTCCCGTCGCGCAGCACGCACATGCCCGCCACGATCTCGTCGTCCCAGTCCGGGGTCAGCGCCCCTTCGGGGCCCATCAGGCCGAGCACGTTGGCCACGTTGCGGGCGTAGAGGAAGCTGGCGTGCGTCGGCATGCCCGAGGGCGGATTCGCCATGCCGACGATGTGCACACCCTTGTGCTCCACCACCTCGCCCGCCTTGGTCAGCTCGCAGTTGCCACCCTGGTCCGCCGCCATGTCGACCACCACGGCACCGTCGGCCATGCCGTCGACCATGGACGCCGTGACCAGCACGGGCGCCCGGCGCCCCGGCACGGCCGCCGTCGTGATCACCACGTCGGACCGCCCCACCTCGTCGGCCAGTGCAGCCTGCTGGCGCTCGAGCTCCTCGGGCGACAGCTCGCGGGCGTAGCCGCCCGTCCCTTCGGCCGAGACGCCGAGGTCGAGGAAGGTGGCGCCGAGGCTCTCGGCCTCCTCCTTGGCCGCCGCCCGCACGTCGTAGGCCTTGACCACCGCGCCGAGGCGACGCGCCGTGGCGATCGCCTGCAGGCCGGCCACGCCGACGCCCATGACGAGCACCTTGGCCGGCGGCACCGTCCCGGCCGCCGTCATGAACATCGGGAAGAACTTGGCCAGGTGCTCGGCCGCCGTCAGCCCGGCCCGGTAGCCCGAGACCGTGGCCTGCGAGCTCAGGGCGTCCATGCCCTGGGCCCGGCTGATGCGGGGCAAGAGGTCGAAGCTGAACACCGTGGCGCCCTTGGCGGCGAGCGCCCGCACGGCGTCCTCGGACTGGGCGACGCCGAAGAAGCTGAGGGTCGACACACCCTGGGGCAGCGCCGCGGCCTGCTCGGCGCTCGGCGCGTTGACCTGCACCACGAGCCCGGCCCCCGACAACGTGGCGGCGGCGTCGGGGGCCACCGTCGCCCCGGCCTCCTTGTAGGCGGCGTCGCCGAAGGCCGCCTCCGTGCCGGCGCCGGCCTGGATGCAGACCTCCCAGCCGCCGCCGACCAGCTTCTTGACCACGTCAGGGGTGAGGGCCACGCGGCGCTCACCGGGACGGGTCTCCGTGGGGACCGCCAATTGCACGGTCGAAGTTTCTAGCAGCTGACCCCGGTTGCGCCCCTAATCGCCGAGGTCAGGGCGACGCTGGTGCCCGCTGGGCCAGCCCGCTCCGGCACACCTGTGCAAAACGCTTAACCACACCGTGCAGCGTTTTCGGAACGACGCCCCCGAGGGACGTCCTCGCGGCCCGCCACCGGCCACCCCGGCTGACCGCGTCGAAGCGGGCCGCCCGCCGGCCCCGCCCCTGCCCTTCAGGCCTGGCCGAGCGCGGTGAGGAACGGCGGCACCTCGCCACCCCCGTCGAGCATGAGGTTGGCCCCCGACACGAACGCCGCCGCCGGACTGGCCAGGTACAGCACGGCGCCGGCCACGTCCTCGGGCGTCCCCATGCGTCCGAGCGGCACCCCCGCCGCCACGGCCGCCATCTTCTCGGGCCCTCCGTAGAAGTCGGCGCCGGCGCCCGTGTCGAGCAGCCCGGCGCTCACGCAGTTCACCCGCACCAGCGGCGCCCACTCCATGGCCAGCGTCTTCGTCAGGTTGATCAAGCCCGCCTTGGCCGCGCCGTAGGCCGAGGCACCCGGCGACGGCCGCACACCCGACACGCTGGCCACGTTGACGATGGCACCGCCCTCCTCCTGCAACGCCATCACCTTGTGGGCCGACTGGGCGCACCACATCGGGGCCAGCAGGTTGAGGTTGACCACCGACTCGACGAAGCGGGGCGTCTGCTCGGCCGCCAGCGCGTGCGGCGACCCGCCGGCGTTGTTGACCAGCACGTCGAGCCGGCCCCATTGCTCGACCGCCTTGGCGATGACCCGCTCCGCCTCGGCCGGCTTGCGGATGTCGGCCGTCACGAAGACGGCCCCGTCGATCTCGGCCTCGTGGCGCCCACACGTCACCACGTTGGCCCCGGCGTCGAGGAACGCGGTCACAATGCCGGCCCCGACCCCGCGCGAGCCGCCGGTCACCACCACCACCTGGTCGTCGAAGTCGAAGGTCGGCTGCACCATGGGTGCAAACCCTACGGCACCCCTTCCCCGTCCGTGCTGGCCCGGAGCACCTGGCCTGGCGTAAGTTCCCTCCGGCCCGCCGACCGCGGCCTCACCCGCACCCGTCCTACCCGTACCCGTGACCGCTACCCGCGGGGTCAGCCACCCGGACGGCCGGCCGCCCGAGACGACGAGGAGACACTGGCTTCCATGCCCATCGACGTGATCCAGGCGCACGAGGGGATCGCCGAGGTGGTGATCGACCACCCGCCGGTCAACGCCCTCGACGTGGCGGGCTGGTTCGCCCTGGCCGACGCCCTGATCGCCGCCGGCCGTGTCCCCACCAACCGCGTCGTCGTCCTGCGGGCGACGGGGCGCGGCTTCTGCGCCGGGGTGGACATCAAGGAGATCAACGCCAAGGGCGACGAGGCCCTGGTCGGCGTCAACCGCGGCTGCTTCGCCGCCTTCGCCGCCGTCTACGACTGCGAG
Organism: uncultured Acidimicrobiaceae bacterium; assembly: GCA_963850095.1. Classification (GTDB taxonomy): domain Bacteria; phylum Actinomycetota; class Acidimicrobiia; order Acidimicrobiales; family RAAP-2; genus Bog-473. The sequence continues at coordinate 12,314 of CAWKJX010000001.1, forward strand.
GTGCCCGTCATCGCGGCCGTGCAGGGCTTCTGCCTCGGGGGCGGCATCGGCCTGGCCGGCAACGCCGACATCGTCGTCGCCTCCGAGGACGCCACCTTCGGCCTGCCCGAGGTCGACCGCGGCGCGCTGGGCGCCGCCACCCACCTGGCCCGCCTCGTCCCCCAGCACGCCATGCGCCGCATGGTCTACACGGCCAAGCCCATCACCGCGGCCGAAATGGCGTCCTACGGCTCGGTGGCCGCGGTCGTCCCGCCCGACCAGCTCCACGCCACCGCGCTCGAGCTGGCCGCCGACATCGCGGAGAAGAGCCCCACCATCATTCGGCGGGCCAAGGAGTCGCTCAACGGGATCGATCCCGTCGACGTCAAGCGCAGCTACCGCTTCGAGCAGGGCTTCACCTACGAGCTGCACGTGCGCGGCGTGGCCGACGAGCAGCGGGCCGCCTTCGTCGAGAAGCGCGACGCCGACACCTCGACGTGAGCGAGGCGAGCTAGCCCGTGGGGGACAAGCGCACCACCATCGACGACATCGTCGGCGAGCTCCGCTCGGGCATGACCATCGGCATCGGCGGCTGGGGGTCACGGCGCAAACCCATGGCCGTGGTGCGCGCCATCTGCCGCTCCGACCTGACCGACCTCACCGTCGTCGCCTACGGCGGGCCCGACATCGGGCTGCTCTGCGCCACCGGCAAGGTGCGCAAGGTGGTGTGCGGGTTCGTCACCCTCGACTCCATCGCGCTCGACCCGCACTGGCGGGCCGCCCGCCAGCACGGCCAGGTCGAGGTGATGGAGGTGGACGAGGGCATGTTCTTCCTCGGCCTGCAGGCGGCGGCCTGGCGCGTGCCCTTCCTGCCGTCGAGGGCCGGGCTGGGCTCCGACGTGCTGCGCGTCAACCCCGACCTGCGCCTGGTGCGCTCGCCCTACGGCGCCGGCCATCCCTACCTGCACGACACCGCCGACGCCGACGTGGAGCTGGTGGCCGTGCCCGCCCTCCACCTCGACGCGGCCGTCGTCCACGTGAACCGGGCCGACAGCGCCGGCAACGGCCAGATCCTCGGCCCCGACCCCTTCTTCGACGCCCTCTTCCTCGGCGCGGCCGAGCGGCGCTACCTCACGGCCGAGCGCATCGTCGAGAACGGCTCGCTGGCCGACGAGGCCCACCCCCTCTCGACGGTGCCCCTCCACCGCATGCTCACCGACGCCGTGGCCGAGGCGCGCGGCGGCGCCCACTTCACCGCCAACCCGCCCGACTACGGGCGCGACGAGGCCTTCCAGAAGGAGTACGCGGCGGCGGCGTCGGACCCGGCCGAGTGGGAGGCCTTCGCCAACCGCTACGTGCTGGTGCCCGAGGACGAGTACCAGGCCCGCATCGAGGAACGGAAGGCGACGTCGTGAGCGACCGCGGCTCCGAGCACGGACACCGGCCCCGGCGTCACGCGGGCCGAGTCCTGCGTGGTCGCCTGCGCCGACGCCTGGCGCGGCGACGGCGAAGTCATGGCCAGCCCCTTCGGCACCGTCCCCTCGCTCGGGGCCCGGCTGGCCAAGCTCACCTTCGCCCCCGACCTGGTGCTGACCGACGGCGAGGCCGCCCTCATGGTCGGCGCGCCCCCCATCGCCACCCGCCCCGGCGAGCTGGTGCGCGAGGCGGCCATGCCCTATCGCAGCGTGTTCGACGTGGTGTGGTCGGGGCGGCGCCACATCATGATGATGGCCAGCCAGATCGACCGCACCGGCAACCAGAACATTTCGGCCGTCGGCCCGCACGACAAGCCCAAGGTGCAACTGGTCGGCGTGCGGGGCGCTCCCGGCAACTCGGTCAACCACCCCACCAGCTACTGGGTGCCGGACCACAGCGCGCGCACCTTCGTCGAGCAGGTGGACATGGTGTGCGGCGTCGGGTACGCCCGGGCCGCCGGCGGCCGGCGCCGGCGCCACCCGCTTCCACGAGGTGCGCCGGGTGGTGTCCAACCTCGGCGTGTTCGACTTCGAGACGCCGGAGCGCACCATGCGCCTGCGCTCGTACCACCCGGGCGTCACCGTCGACGAGATCGTCGCCGCCACCGGCTTCGCGCTCAGTGTCCCCGGCGACGTGGCCGAGACCCGCCTGCCCACGCCCGAGGAGCTCGACCTCATTCGGGTCGTGCTCGACCCCGGCGGGCTGCGCGACCGCGAGGTGCGGAGCTGAGCGGCGTCCCGCGGCCCGAGCCGGCGGCGCTCCACCCGGCGCTGCACACCGGGCTGTGCGACCGCATCGGGGTGCGCTACCCGCTCGTGCAGACCGGCATGGGGTGGGTGGCCGGCCCCCGGCTGGCCGCCGCCACCGCCGAGGCGGGCGGCCTGGGCATCCTGGCTTCGGCCACCATGACGCTGGACGAGCTGGAGCGGGCCATGGCCGAGGTGCGCAGCCGCACCCAGGCCCCCTTCGGCGTCAACCTGCGCACCGACGTGGCCGACGTGGGCGAGCGCATCGAGCTGATGATCGCGGCCGGCGCGGCGGTGGCCAGCTTCGCCCAGGCCCCCAACCCCAAGTTGGTGGCCCGCTGCAAGGAGGCCGGGCTGTTCGTCGTGCCGACCGTGGGCGCCCGCCGCCACGCCGAGAAGGTGGCCGAATGGGGGGTGGACGCCGTCATCGCCCAGGGGGCCGAGGGTGGGGGCCACACCGGGACCATCCCGACCACGCTCCTGTTGCCCCAGGTGCTCGACGCCGTGGGCGACCGCGTGCTCGTACTCGCCGCCGGCGGCTTCTTCAGCGGGCGCGGCCTGGTGGCCGCCCTGGCCTACGGGGCGGCCGGGGTCGCCATGGGCACGCGCTTCCTGCTCTCGGCCGAGAGCCGGGTGCCCGACGCCGTGAAGGACGTCTACCTGGGCACCGCCGTCACCGGCACCGTGGTGACCACCAAGGTCGACGGGGCCCCGCAGCGCGTCGTGCGCACGGACCTGGTCGACCACCTCGAGTCCCAGTCGTGGCTGCGCGCCCTGCCGCGGGCCGTGCGCAGCGCGTACGAGTTCCGCCGGGAGACCGGCGCCTCGCTCACCTCGCTGCTCCGTGAGGGCCGCGCCATGAAAGAGGGCAACGAGCTCACCTGGGCCCAGGTCGTCATGGCGGCCAACGCCCCCATCATGACCAAGGCCGCGTTGGTCGAGGGGCGCACCGACGTCGGCGTCCTCCCCACCGGTCAGGTGGTGGGCGTGATCGACTCGCTGCCGAGCGTGGCCGACATCGTCGGCGGCATTATGCGCGAAGCCGACGCCGTGTTGCGGGGATGGAGCTCCGCCCCTTAGCCCTCAGTCAATCGTCGTGCCGCAATGGTCGCGCCGTCAGCGTCGCGACCGTCGGGGTTCAGTCGTCGCGACCGTTGGCGTTGGCGTGGTTGGCGTTGCCCTGCGCCACCCGGCGCAGCAGGTTCGACACCCGCTGGTGCGTCACCCCGAAGAGATGGGCGATGCTCGGGATGCTCTGGCCCTCGGCCCGCAGTGCGACCACCAGCGAGCGACGCAGGTAGCCGCTCGCCTCGGACTGGCGCCGCAGAATGGTGCTCACCAGCTGCACCGTCCCCGGCTCGTCCTCGTCGCCGAGGATCGCCTTCCACTCCCGCCCCTGCTCCCGGGCCAGGCGCACCTCGGCGATGCGCTTGGACAGCAGGCGCTCACTCTCGGCGTTCTGCCGCAGGACGGCTTCCAGCTCGTCCAGCGCGCGCAGCACCTCGTCGCGTCCGTTGCTGTTTCCGGGATCAGTGTGATCGGATGTCAAGTCTCTCGCTCCTGTTCGCGGCTCCCCGACCCCTTGCAACTCTGTTGCGTCAGTGGCCAACATCTTCATGCCTCCATTCGCAGCGTCGTCTCTGTCTGCCGGCACGGAATCGACGTCACGCGTACCCACAGCCTAAGAGGGTCCAGCCAGCGTTGTGCGTCACGACGTCAATACCCGGTTGGGCCCGTGATCACACACGGGATGGCGCGAAAGTCGGTCCGACCGGCAACACACTGCCGGTGACCAGGTATTTCAGCGGCTGAGCAACACCGAGGAACCGTGGCCGAACAGGCCTTGGTTGGCCGTGACGGCCACGCGGGCCCCCTCGACCTGGTGCCCGGCGGCCGTGCCGCGCAGCTGCCAGACGCACTCGCACACTTGGGCGATCGCCTGAGCCGGGATGGCCTCGCCGAAGCAGGACAGACCGCCGGAGGGGTTCACGGGCACCCGGCCCCCGAGGGCGGTGGCGCCGTCGCGCAGGAGTTTCTCCGCCTCGCCCTCGCCGCACAGCCCGATGTCCTCGTACCAGTCGAGCTCGAGCGCGGACGACAGGTCGTAGACCTCGGCCAGGTGCACGTCCTCGGGTCCGATGCCGGCCTCGGCGTACGCGGCGGCGGCAATGGAGGGGCGGAAACCCCCGGCGGTGTCCGACCGGGCGCCGTCGAACGCGGCGGCCGAGTCGGTGGCGAAGTTCGGCATCTCAATCACGGTGTTGGGGAACGTCGGCGTCACCGTCGATACGGCGTCGATGGTCACCAGCGGTGACGCGCCACCGGCGTGACGGCGGGCGAACTCCATGCTGGAGAGGACGAGCGCGGCGCCACCGTCCGACGTGGCGCAGATCTCCAGCAGGCGCAGCGGGTCGGCCACCATGGGCGAGCCCAGGACCTCGTCGACCGTCACCTCCTTGCGGTAGCGCGCGTACGGGTTGGCCAGGCCGTGGCGCGCGTTCTTCACCTTCACCCGAGCGAAGTCCTCTTCCGTGGCGCCGAAGCGGTCCATGCGACGGCGCGCGTAGAGCGCGAAGTAGGTCGGGTTGGTGGCACCCATCAGGTGGAAGCGCAACCAGTCGGGGTCGTCCCTGCGCTCACCGCCCACCGGGGCGAAGAAACCCTTGGGCGTGGTGTCGGCGCCGACCACCAGCGCCACGTCGCACAGCCCGGCCAGAATCTGCGCCCGTGCGTTGGCGATGGCCACCGCGCCCGACGCGCAGGCGGCGTAGACGCTCGAGACCCGGGCGCCCGTCCAGCCGAGGGCCTGGGCGAAGGTGGCGCCCGACACGAAGCCCGGGTACCCGTTGCGGATGGTGTCGGCGCCGGAGACGAACTGCATGTCGCGCCAGCCCAGTCCGGCGTCGGCCAGCGCGTCGCGGGCGGCGGCCAGGCCGTACTCGACGAAGGGACGGCCCCACTTGCCCCACTCGTGCATGCCCGCCCCCAGGACGGCCACCTTCCTGTTCTCGTCCTGCGCCGCCGTCACGTCAACCCTCCTGGCCCGAGCCGAGCGGGCGCCACTTCCAGACCAGGTAGTCGGTGCCGTCCTCCGAGTAGAGCGTCTCGACCACCAGCTCGACCTCGTCCCCCACCTTCAGGTCGTCGACGGTCACGCCGCCCACCACCTGGCCCATGACCACGAGCTTCTCGGCCGCCAGTTCCACCGCGGCCAGGCAGAAGGGCACGTAGGGGTCGGCGGCCACGTAGGGCACCGGGGGCTGGTAGCGGGCGTCGGTGTAGGACCAGATGCGGCCCCGGCGCGACAGCTCGACCGGGGCGAACGACGTCGACGAGCAGTCGGGGTTGCGGCAGTACTGCGACTCCGCCGGGAAGGCGAAGGTGCCGCAGCCCTCGCACCGCGACCCCAAAAGGGCCGGCGGCGCCCCGTCGTCGCCGGTGGTGAACCAGCCCTCGACCGCCGGGACGCGGGCCCGCACCGCACCGACCTCCGCCATCAGCCCAGCCGCTCGATGATGGTGGCGTTGGCCTGTCCGCCGCCCTCGCACATGGTCTGGAGCCCGTAGCGCCCGCCCGTGCGCTCCAGCTCGTTCACCAGCGTGGCCATCAGGCCGCGCCCCCGAGCAGCCGGTGGGGTGGCCGATGGCGATGGCACCGCCGTTCACGTTGACCTTGTCCATGTCGGGCCGGTACTCGCGCTCCCAGGCCAGCACGACCGACGCGAAGGCCTCGTTGATCTCGACCAGGTCGATGTCCTCGAGCTTCAACTTGGCCTTGGCCAGGACGAGCTCGGTGGCGGGAATGGGCGCCGTCAGCATGATCTGGGGATCGTTGGCCGCCACGGCGAAGGTGTGGAAGCGCGCCCGGGGCACCAACCCCAGTGAGGTCGCCCGCTCCTCGCTCATGATCAGCACGGCCGCCGCCCCGTCGGAAATCTGCGACGAGGTCCCCGCCGTCACGGTCCCCGTCTCGGAGAACGCCGGCTTCAACCCGGCCAGCTTCTCGAGCGAGGTGTCCCGGCGCACCCCCTCGTCGGCCTCGAGCAGACCGCGCACCTCGGCCGCCCCGGGCACGTCGGGGTGCACCCGCGCCTCGAGCGGCACGATTTCGTTGGCGAAGCGCCCCTCGTCGGTGGCCCGGGCCGCCCGCTGGTGGGAGCGCAGGCCGAACTCGTCCATCTCCTCGCGGCCGATCTTCCAGCGGCGGGCGATCTCCTCGGCGCACTCGCCCTGGTGGATGAGCTCGAAGCGCTCGAGGTACAGCGGCCCGTAGGCCTCGCCGGGCCCCGGGTCGGTGGTCGAGCCGATGGGCACCCGGCTCATCGACTCCACGCCGGCCCCGATGGCCACGTCCATGGCCCCGGACATGACGGCCTGGGCGGCGAAGTGGATCGCCTGCTGGGCCGAGCCGCACTGGCGGTCGACGGTGGTGCCCGGGACCGATTCGGGGAACCCGGCGGCCAGCGCCGCGTTGCGGGCGATGTTCATGGCCTGCTCGCCCACGGTCATGGTGCAGCCCATCACCACGTCCTCCACCAGGGCGGGGTCGAGGTCGTTGCGCGCCAGCAGGGCGGCCAGCGGCTGCGCGGCCAGGTCGGTGGCGTGCCACCCGGACAGGCGGCCGCCCCGGCGTCCCACCGGGGTGCGGACGGCGTCGACGATCACGGCGTTCGGCATAGGGAGCCCAAGTCTGACGCCGAATCAGATCCGGTGCCAGACGCGACGCGAGACCCCGAACGGGACCCATATGGGCCAACATGGGTGTGTATGCGGGGACGGGTGAGGGGCGCGGTGTTCGGTGCGCTCGCCCTGACCGCGTTGGTGGGCGGCGCCTCGGCCGGCGGCGCCGCCGCCACGTCGGCCAGATCCCCCCAGACCGCCCCGGTCTCCGCCGCGGTGCGCGCCCGGGAGCGGGCGGGCGACCCGCCGGCCCCCGCGCTCAGGGCGGGGCAGCAGGCCACCGTCACCTACTGCAACCACCAGCGGGCGCACATCACCGAACCCGCCGTCCTGCACGGGCCGACGCCGGCGGTCATTTACGTGCACGGCGGCGGCTGGGTGGGCGGGAACCTCAACTCGGGTGGCTTCCTCATCAGCACCATCGGCCCCGCCCTGGCCGCCAACGGCTTCGTCGTCGTCAGCATCAACTACCGCCTGGGGCCCGGCGACCACTGGCCCGACCAGATCGACGACGTCAAGTGCGCCGTGCGCTACCTGCGGGCCAACGCGCGCGCCCTCCACGTCTACCCCTCCGAGATCGGCGCCTGGGGCGAGAGCGCGGGCGGCCACCTGGTGGCGCTGACCGGCACCGCAGGCCGCCTCGGCCGGGTGGGACGTCGGCCCCTACGCCGGCGTGTCCAGCCGCATCGAGGCCGTGGTGGACATGGCAGGCCCCAGCGACCTGCTGACCATGGGCAACCAGGGCGACGCCGTGCTGGTGGCCGAGGAGTTCGACCGCCTGCTCGGGTCCATTCCCGAGCACAACCTGGGCGCCGAGCTGCAGGCGGACAGCCCGGTGACCTACGTCAAGCACGGCGACCCGCCGTTCCTGATCGTGCAGTCGACCAACGACACCGTGGTCTACCCCCAGCAGGCCAAGGAGCTGGCCTGGTATCTCGGCGTCAACCATGTGCCCTACTCGCTGGTCATGGACGACGGCGGTGGCCACGAGTTCGCCGACCCGGGCGGGGTGCCCGACGAGGCCCAGATCACCAGCCTGGTCGTGGACTTCTTCGTGAAGACCCTCGTGTTCCGCTCCACCACCGGCTTGACCCGCTGACCCACGCCCGGGACGGCCGCCTCCCGCCGACCTTGGCAATGCGGTGCCGGCTGTGCCAGATTCGCTGCGCCCTATGGATCCGACCCCTGTTGATCCGACCCCTGTTGATCCGACCCCTGTTGATCCGACCCCTGTCGATCCGACCCATGCGGATCTGAACCCTGTCGAACTGACCCTCTCGATCTGACATGGACCTGACGTTCAACGCCGAAGAGGAGGCCTTCCGCGCCGAGGCCCGCGCCTGGCTGGCGGCGCACGTCCCCGCCGACCCGCTCCCCTCCTTCGACACGCCGGCCGGCTTCGAGGCCCACCGGGACTGGGAGCGCACCATGTTCGAGGACCGCTGGTCGGTCGTCAGCTGGCCCGTCGAGTACGGCGGGCGCGACGTCGGAATCTTCGAGTGGCTGGTCTTCGAGGAGGAGTACTACCGGGCCCAGGCGCCGGGGCGGGTGAGCCAGAACGGCATCTTCCTGCTCGGCCCCACCATGCTCGAGTACGGCACCGAGGAACAGAAGGCGCGCTACCTCCCACCGATGGCGGCCGGCGACGAAATCTGGTGCCAGGGCTGGTCCGAGCCCGATGCCGGCAGCGACCTGGCCGGCATCCGCTCCCGGGCCACGCGCAACGCCGCCGGCGACGGCTGGCTCCTCAACGGCCAGAAGACGTGGGCCAGCCGTGGTGCGTACGCCGACTGGTGCTTCGGCATCTTCCGCACCGACCCCGAGACCGAGCGCCACCGCGGCCTGACCTACTTCCTCGTCGCCCTGGACTCGCCGGGCGTCACCGTCCGCCCCATCCCCCAGGTCGACGGCGAGACGGGCTTCGCCGAAATCTTCTTCGACAACGTCGAGGTCCCCGAGGAGCAGGTGCTGGGCGAGGTCGGACAGGGTTGGTCCGTCGCCATGGCCACCGCCGGCTCCGAGCGCGGCCTCTCCCTGCGGAGCCCGGCGCGTTATACCGAGGCAGCCGACCGCCTCGTCCGGCTCTACGCGTCGCGCGGCGGCCCAGCTGCCTCCACCGACGACGTGGCGCGCGCGCACATGCACGCCGAGGCCTACCGGTTGCACACCTACTGGACCGCGACCAGGGTGGCGCGCGGCCACGCCGTCGGCCCCGAGGCGAGCGCCAACAAAATCTTCTGGTCCGAGACCGACGTCGCCATCCACACGGCCGCCCTCGACCTCCTCGGTCCCGAGGCCGAGCTGCTGACGTCCCGTGGGCCCGGCGCATGGCTCGACGGCTACCTCTTCTCGTTGGCCGGGACGATCTACGCCGGCACGAACGAAATTCAGCGCAACGTGGTGGCCGAGCGCCTGCTCGGCCTGCCCCGCTGAGCGGGCGACGGGAGCGGCCGTGGACTTCGCCTTCTCCGACCAGCAGGACGAGCTGCGCCAGGGCGTGCGCACCGTGCTGGACACGGAGTGCTCGCCGGACGCCCTGCGCGCCTTCGAGGTGGCCGACGAAGCGGGCCGCGCCGCATTGACGGCCAACCGCTGGGCCGTCCTGGCCGAACTGGGTGCGCCGGCGCTCGTCGTGCCCGAGGCGGCAGGAGGACTCGGGCTGGGCGACGTCGACCTGGTCGGGGTCCTCGAGGAGGCGGGGCACGCCGGCCTGCCCGAGCCGCTGCTCGAGACGGCCGCCCTCGCCGCCCCCACGCTCGCCGCACTGCTCCCGGACGCCGCCGCGGCGGCCGCGCTCCGCGCACTCGTCGAGGACGACGCCATCGTCGCGGTGGGCGGCATCGACGTGACGGTCGACGGTCTCGTCTCTCCCAGCGTCGTGACGGCCGACGGCACGTTGCGCACGCCACGCGTCGTCGGCGCGCGTGACGCGGCGATCCTCCTGCTCGCCTGCCGGGACACCGAGTCGGGTTGGCAGCTGCACGCGGTCCCCCGGGCCTCGTGCGTGGCCGAGCCGACGCCGGCCCTCAGCGCGTCACGCGACCTCTCGGTCGTGCACTGGCCCCTCTCCTCGGACACGTTGCTGGCCTACGGCGTGGCCGCCGAGGCGGCCGTCGGACTGCTGGCGGACCGCGCTGCCGCCGGGACAGCGGCGCTTCTCGTCGGCCTGGCCGACCGCATGGTGGCCATGACGGCGGCCTACGCCAAGGAGCGCCACCAGTTCGGGCGGCCCATCGGCAGCTTCCAGGCCGTCAAGCACCTCCTGGCCGACGCCCGGGTGGCGCTGGAGTTCGCCCGCCCCGTCACCTATCGCGCCGCCTGGTCGCTGGCCACGGCGCAGCCCACGCTGTCGCACGACGCGTCGATGGCCAAGGCCATGGCGTCCGACGCCGCCGACCAGGCCGCCCGGGTGGCCCTGCAGGTCCACGGTGCCATCGGCTACACGTGGGAGTGCGACCTGCACTTCTTCTTGAAGCGCTCATGGGCGCTGTCGCGGGCCTGGGGGGACGCCGCCACGCACCGGCGCCTCGTCCTGGCCAGCGCGCGCGGGCGCTGAGACACGCTCCAGGGCTCGCGTCCCCACTTGGTCAGGGCGTCACCCCAATCCGTCCGTCGACACGCCGCGCTGCGTTACTCGGTCCGCAGCAGCAGCGCCGACGGCGTGCGGGCCGCGATGCGCCCGGGGATGGCGGCCACGAGGTTGCCCAGGACGAGGGCACCCACCGCGACGCCGACGATCGGGATGGCCGGCACGGTCGGGCTGGGCACGACGTAGATGTTGTCGGCGAAGACGTCCCACAGGAAGCGCCCGAAGACGATCCCGAGCGGCACGCCGACGACGAGGCCGATGACCACCGCCACGCTCGACTGCCAGGCCACGCTCGAGGCCAACTGGCGGCCCGTGAACCCGAGTGCCCTGAGCATGGCCATGGACCGCCGCCGGCGACGCACGGAGGCCACGAGGGTGAGCCCCATCGCGGTCACCGCCCCCACGGTGAGCCCGAGGCCGAGGAGCAGGGGCGTGGAGCCCATCGACCGGTAGTTCACGATCTCCGCCGGCCGTTGCGCCGGAAGCACGACGCTCGAGTAATTGGTGGGGAGGCTGAGCTTGCCGGCGATGTGGTTCAACCCGCGCAGCGCCGCCGTCGCATCCACGCCGGTCTTGAGGCGCACGAAGATGGCGTTGGGGCCAGTCGGGGACAGGCCGAACTGGTTGCGCTCGGACGCAGGAAGGAGCTGGTAATCCACGAGCGCTCCCGTTCCCAAGGAGGCGTGGCCCGTCACCCCTCCTACGCCGATGGCAGGCATGGTGGCGGTGCCGACGATCGTGAGGCGGTGCGGAGTGGTGGTGCCGTAACGGGCGGTGACGGTGTCTCCCACCTCCTTGTGGATCGCAGCCAGCGTCCCCGGAGCGAGCACGATCTGGCCCGAAGCGTCGAAGCCGTGGCCGGTCAGGATCGGCGGGGCCACCGGAGCGCCCGGCGACCCCGCAATGACAGGCACGGTCTCGCCGTCGATCTGCAGGTTGCCGAAGTAGTACCCGGACCAGGCGGCCACGCTCGAGTCGTGGTCCAACAGCGCTGCCGACGCCGCGGCGGGGACATCTCCGGCCCCACCGCCGGCGAGGACGGCGTAGTTCCAGTCCCAGCCGTAGAGGCGCGGGTGAGACACGAGCGAGTTGAGGCTCGCACCGAACACGACAGTGGCGATGACGACGACAACGGTCAACGTGGCGCCGAGAATGGCGGAGCGCACCGGGACCGAATCCGCCTCCGCGCCCGGCTCGAGGGCGAAGCGGATCCCGGTGACGGCCGAGACGGGCAGGCCTGCCGACGCCGCGAGCCCGGCGGCACGTGACGGAGCCCGCGGGCGGCTGCCCCAGCCGGCGGACCGGTGCGGTGCCCGCTGCACCACGAGCACCACCGTCACAAAGCCGAGGACGAGGACCAGCATCAGCATCCCCAGGCCCAGCACGGTCCAGTCGAGATTGATGCCCCGGTCGGGGTCGAAAGGGCGGACCGGACCCAGTGGGGCCAGGGGCGAGAGCGCCACGGCAACGAGGCCGGCCAGCAGCGCGCCGAGCACGATCGCTCCCACAATCCCGAGCAGTCCGTCACCCGCGGTCATGGCCGGGTCGGCGCCCAGCGCACGCAGCGTGCGCTCCTCGTAGGCCCAGAAGCTGAGCTGGCGTCCGATGACCTGGCCCGCGATCAACAGGGCCGCCAGCGCCGCGATGAGCCCGAACACGCCGAGGGCGATCGCCTCGGGCTTGATGGCGTTCTGGGCCTTGGTGACGTCGATGGAGGTGTCGTAGAAGTCGTAGGGCAGCACGGCGGGGATGACGCGCTCGACCTCTGCCTCCACGGCGTTCACGTCGCGGCTGCCGTGGTCGAGTTGGAGGTAGGTAAACGTGAAGTTCGAACAGCAGTCGAGCAGCTGTCGCGTCAGGGCCGGGGTGAGGATGACGGTCATGGGACCGTTGGCGTCGATGTCGTCCTGCACGACGGCGTTGTTGAGGACGACGGTCCCGACCAGGGTCAGATTCTGACGTATCGCCGGCTTGGGCGGCACGACGGATCCGGCGGAGCTGAGTTGCGAGTTGGCGTAGGTGCCCCAGGGAACGGTCTGCCCGACGTGCAGACCCAGGGTGCGTGCGGCGCCGACGGTCATCATGATTTCGTCGGGCCGGTTCGGGTCGGCCATGCGCCCCTGGACGACGGTCACCCGGTCCTGGGTGAAGAAGAGGCCGCCCACGCTTCCAACCGTGTCCATGTTGGCGTTCACCGCCGCCTTCGTCGGCTGTCCGTCACTGTTGAGGGGTTCGGTGTCCATGCCGGCGTAGCTGGCGACGTGGCGCACGTCGGGCACGCGGGAGACCTTGGCGATCAGCGCGCCGTCGTAGCCGTTGTTGTATCCCAGGAACGGATTCCAGAGCGCGGTCCCGAGGCTGAGGTTGGAGGGGTTGGTGCTGGCCAGGAATGTCGGGAACGACGACTCCGTCCGCCGGGCGGCCGCCAGCGACCCCATGGCCAGACCGCCGATGAGCCCGATCAGGAGCACGAGGGACAGGTAGGCGCCCCAGCGGCGCCCGAAGGTGGCCCGGAAGCGATAGCGAGAGACCCGGACCAGCTGCCCGGTCACTTAGCCGGCCCGCGTGACGGGCGGAGCTTCACGTCGAAACCATCGCCTCACGCCAATCTGACCCTCCGGCTGCAGTCTGCCCGACGGCCGCATGGCGGCCAAGGTGGTTAGCCCAACGCCGGGGAGTCGTACCACCACCACACCGCCGTGCGGGCGCCGCGGTGGGCGACGTGTAACAGCTGAGACTCAGACGAGCGAGAGCTGTGGGAACGACCCGTCGAGGAACGGCTTGGGGTCGGTCCCCAGCACCTCGCCGAGCATGGTGGCGTAGAGGGAGCGGAAGTCGGTCGTGTAGACGGTGTTGCCCTCCGACAGGTTGGTCAGGCTGGGCGGCTCGCCGTAGAAGCCACCTTTCACCGAGGGGCCGGCGACGAAGGCCACGTTGGCCCAGCCGTGGTCCGTACCGTTGCTGGCGTTGCCCCCGACCCGGCGACCGAACTCGGTGTAGACCAGCACCGTGGTGCGCGCGCCCTGGCGGGTGCCCCGGAGCGCGTCGACGAACGACGTGACGGCGCTGTCGAGCTGGGACAGGAGCGCGCTCTGCACCGGCGCCTGGTCGGCGTGGGTGTCGAAACCCCCGAGCTCGACGCTGTAGACGTCGGCGTTGGCACCGGCGAGGATCAGGTTGGCGACGACGCTGAGTTGCACTGCCAGCACGTCGCCTCCGGCCCGGCCTCCCCCGCCGTCGGATATGGCCAGCTCGCTGGCCGCCGTCTGCACCTCTCCCGCCAGGTCGGACAGGTGCAGCGGGTTGGCGGTCGTGCTCCGACCGAGGATCGGGCCGAGACGCTGATTGAGCTGCAGCAGCACGGCGTCCGAAGTTGCGGCCTCTACCGCCAACGGCGCGCCCGACGTGCCGGCCCGCGCCAGCGTGGCGTAGAGGGCCTGCTCGACGGGGTCTCCCGGGAGGACCAACGGCCCGATGGGGATGGCGGCGCCCTGCACGCGCTCGCCCGAGAGCGCCGGAGGCAGCGTCGGCCCGAGCGCAATGGCGCGCAGGGGGCTCGACTTGGTCCCGTCGAGCCAGCGGCCGAGCCATCCGGTCGAGACGGATGCGTCGGTGTCCCCGCTCTGCCAAATGTCCATGGACTCGAAGTGGCTGTAGTTCGGGTTGGCGAAGCCGACCCCGTGCACAATGGCGAGCTCCTTGGCGTCCCACAACTTCTTGAAGCCGGGCATACCGGGGTGGAGGCCGAATCCGTCGGCCAGCGGCAACACGCTGGAGGGCTCGACGGCCAAGGGCCCGCGTGCGGAGGCGTAGGCGGGGTTCTGGTACGGGATGACGGTGTTCAAGCCGTCGTTGCCGCCGTAGAGGGTGAGGAGCACGAGCTTGTTCCCGTCGCCCTGCCCCAACGCGCCGCCGCCCGCCTTGGTGTCGCCGCCGAACAGCGCGTCCCAGGCCCGCGGCCCGAACAGGGCGCCCAACGCGCCGAGGGCACCGACGCCCCCGGCCAGCCCGAGGAAGGCGCGGCGGTCGAGCCGGCGCCGTCCCGCCGCTCGCTCCGACGTCGGGGCCACGTCGAAGGGCGGCAGCGTCTCGGGCCGGCCGGGCGCGAGCTGCGCGGCGGGATCGGCGGGGGGCCGTTCGATCCAGTAGGGGTCGGTCACGGTGTCTCCTCCCTCAGTTGCTCACGTACTCGGGTGACACCAGCGCGAGGGTGACCAGGGTCGGCGGGTCCGACGCGGCGCGCTGGAGGGCGGAGGCGGTCGTGGCGCTCCAGCTGGAGACCGTGAGCATCTCGGCCGCGGCGTCCACCCGGTCGCCCGGCGACGCGTCGGCCACGGTCGAAATGTCGGTGGTGCGCGCCACCTGGTGGGCGAACTTCCAGCGGGCGAGCGCGGCGGACGTCGAGAGCCAGTAGCTGTTCTGGGGCCAGCCGCCGACGCTCGGCGGGTCGAAGAGGACCTGGCCCAGGTTGGCGAACACGCCGACCAGCTCGGCCGGGCGCCGGGCCGCCAGCTCGGTGGGCGTGACGCCCAAGGCCCGCAGCGTGCCGACGACGTATTCGGTCGGCTGCTTCACCAGTCCCTGCAGGGACGGCGCCTGGGTGAACCGGGGATGCTGGAAGATCGCGGTGAGCAGATGGCCCAGGTTGCGGTCGGCGGCGTAGCCGGGCGCCAGGTCGGCCACCACCGGATCGCCCGGGGTCACCGGGTAGGCCAGGTAGCTCCAAAAGCGCGAGGGCACGAAGTGGCTCGAGGCGTCGCTGTGCGTGGCCAGGTCGATGACCTGCTGGCCGGCGTCGACCCCCGACACGCCGAGGAACGTCTGCGGCGCGGTGCTGTGCTGGCGGGAGGCGATGTCGAAGGAGCCCGTGCGCGGATCGAGCCGCCAACCGGTGAAGCAGAAGGACGCGGCGCGCACGTCCGCCTGCGTGTAGGTGCCGATCCCCATGGTGAAGCGCTCCATCAGCTCGCGGGCGAAGTTCTCGTTGGGATTCGACGCCTTGTTCGAGTTGGCGTCGAGCCAAAGCAACATGGCCGGGTCCTGCGCCACGGCTTGGGTGAGCGTGTCGAAGTCCCCGCTGCCCTGCGACCGGAACAACTGGTTCTGGTCGTACATGTAGACCGGGAACCGGACCTTCGATATGGCGGTCGGGAAGTGTCCGTGCAACAGGAACGTCAGCTTTTCCTTGAGGGGATTGGAGGTGGCCAGCATCCGGCTGAGCCACCAGGTCGTCAGCTCGACGAACTGCGCGCGCGCCTGCACGGCGTAGGCCTTGCGGGCCGCCGGATCCTGGCGCAACTCGGCCAAGGGCTCAGCTGGGCTCAAGGCCGGCGTGGCAATCGCGTCGGCACCCGGATCGGGAGCAGTCAAACCCGCCACGAGGTTGGTGACGGTGGCGTCGTAACCCGCCGAAGCCGCCGCGGAGAGCTCGCTCGGCAGCGCCCCGAACCCGGCGCGCCGGTAGAGGTGGGCGACCAGGTCGCTCGAGCTCACCTGAGTGGCTACCGGCACGCCGTCGACCGCTCTGGGCCGGAACACCTGTGCAGGCCTGAACACTCCATGCCACCAGCCTGAGTGCCCACGCTTACAACGTGGTGTTGAGAGTGTGAGGGAATTGTCAGGGGGGGCGCATGCCTCCCACACCGAACAATCGAGGAGGGCCTCTCCGCCGCCCTACGGTTTCTATGATGGCTAGCCAGCGACCAAGCCTTGACTTGATATCAGGCGTAACAAGCAGAGCCGTGGATTGTGGAATGCGCCGGTCGGCAAGTGCGACAGCCCAGCTTGTCCAAGGTTGCGTGCAGAACGCCCGTATAACCTCTGTCTGTGCTGGCTACGGCGGCGGGTGGTCCTGGCACGGACTGGGAGATGGTGACGGCGTGGGCCACCATCGCCATTGCGTTTCTCGGAGCTGGTGCGATCTACCAACTCCTCGACAATCGACGTTCGAGAAATACTGAAATAGTTCGTCGGCTCGGAGAACACTGGCACAGCCCCGAGATCATCGAGGGGCGAAAGTTCGTCCGAAGGCACGCAACCGATCAAGACCTGATCGACGATTTCACACGTGCGAGATCACCAGAGGGTGTGGCAACGAGCGACGATTACTACACGTATTTGCGATTACTGGACTTCTTTGAAGAGATTGGACTCTCACACAGTCGGCGGGGCCAGGGGTTCGGAAGCGTCAACAAAATCCTTGGCGGCATCATCATCGACTCCTGGGAAGACTGGCGTCCCGTTATCGAAGAGGTGTGGCCCAACAGTCCCCGGTCCTACGCCAACTTTCGGAAAATTGCCAACCGCCTACGCAGAGCCCGCAAGCGGGCAGCCGCGTACTCCGCAATCGGACGGGCTCTGTTGCGGTTCGCCCGGTGGGCAACCTCGTCCGACTACGGCAGATACAACTAGAGCCTGCCGCCTCCGTCGCGAGGGTCCCTCGGCGTCTCTCTGCGGTTCATTTTCCCTCATCTCATGAGAAGTGGGACTCACTTCCCAACATCGAGGATACCCAAGGGGACTCGGGTTATCCACACTCAGGCCGCATCTGCACCCCGTTTGCACCTGTTACAACTGACCACCACCCCCGGCCATTCCCGACACTTGGGTTGCAAGGGTTCGCCAGGCAGCTGATCCACCGCCCCACGGTGATGTCCGATTTCCGCCAGTAACTGTCACCACGGCGTGGCACGCTGGGCCCTGTGATCGAGGACCCGGACCGCTGCTACCAGGCGGCGCAGAGCAAGGACGCCCGCTTCGACGGCTGGTTCTTCTGCGCCGTCACTTCGACCGGGATCTACTGCCGGCCGAGCTGCCCGGCTCGCACACCCAAGCGCGAGAACATGCGCTTCTACGCCACCGCGGCCGCCGCCCAGCAGGCCGGCTTCCGTGCCTGCCTGCGCTGCCGGCCCGACGCCACCCCCGGCTCGCCCGAGTGGAACGTGCGGGCCGACGTCGTGGCCCGCGCCATGCGCCTCATCCGCGACGGCGTGGTCGACCGCGAGGGCGTCGAGGGGCTGGCCGGCCGCCTGGGCTACAGCACGCGGCAGCTCAACCGGCTCATCACGGCCGAGGTGGGGACCGGGCCGCTCGCCCTGGCCCGGGCCCAGCGCAGCCAGACGGCGCGTGTCCTCCTCGAGACGACCGACCTCCCCATCACCCACATCGCGTTCGCGGCCGGCTTCGCCAGCGTGCGCCAGTGCAACGAGACGGTGCGCCAAATTTTCGCCGACACCCCGGGCGGCCTGCGGGCCCGGGCCGCCAAGGCGGCGCGCGGCCGCCAGGGCTCGGCCGCCACCTCGGCGGGGGCGACCCAGGGCATCCGGCTCCGCCTGCCCTGTCGGCGCCCGTTCAACCCGGCGTCGGTGCTCGACTTCCTCGGGCTGCGTGCCCTGCCCGGGGTGGAATCGCTCGACGGCGCGACCTACCGGCGCAGCCTGCGCCTCCCGCACGGCCACGCCGTCGTGGCGCTCACGGCGGCCGCGGGCGCAGGGCGACGCCGGTCCCGCCTTCGTCGAGGGCGAGCTGCGGCTGTCGGACCTGCGCGACCTCACCACCGCGGTGTCGCGCTGCCGCCAGCTCCTCGACCTCGACGCCGACCCCGTGGCGGTGTGGGAGGCCCTGGGCGGTGACCCGCTGATCGGCCCGCTGATCGGGCGTGACCCGGGACGCCGAGTGCCGGGCGCGGCCGACGGGTTCGAGCTGGCCGTGCGTGCCGTCATCGGCCAGCAGGTCTCCGTGCCCGGCGCCCGCACCGTGGCCGGCAAGCTGGTGCTGGCCTGCGGTGACACGCTGGCCGAGCCCGACGGCGGCGTCACCCACCTGTTCCCCACCCCTGCCGCACTGGTCGAGCTGGCCCGCCGCCGACCCGGCGCGTTCCCCATGCCGGCGGGCCGGCGGCGTGCCCTCGTCGCGTTGGCCGGGGCGGTCGAGGCGGGCGACGTCGTCATCGACCCCGGGGCCGACCCGGTCGAGGTGCGGCGCGCGTTGGTCGCACTGCCCGGCATCGGGCCGTGGACGGCCGAGTACGTGGCCATGCGCGCCCTGCGCGACCCCGACGCGTTCATGCCGACCGACCTCGGCATCCGCCGCGGGGCTGCTGCACTCGGCCTGCCCGATGACCCCGCCACGCTGAACTCTTTGACCGAGCCGTGGCGTCCATGGCGCAGCTATGCCATGGCCCACCTGTGGTCGCTGCCCGCGGCCTCGACCCCCAGCCTCCCCACCCGACCCGTGAAAGGACGAGCCGCATGACCACCGCCCCGCTGACCACCACCATCCCCATGGACACACCCGTCGGGCGCCTCGTGCTCGAGTCCGACGGCGACGTCCTCATCGGCGTCTGGCTGCCCGAGGAGCGCCGACACGGCCGGCGCCACGGCCACGACGTACCCCCGGTGCTGAAGGAGACGGCCACCCAGCTCGAGGAGTACTTCGCCGGTGAACGCACCGGGTTCGACCTCACCATGGAGCTCGACGGCACGGACTTCCAACGCCAGGTCTGGGGCGAGCTGCGGCGCATCCCCTACGGCGAGACCATCAGCTACGGGGAGCTGGCCCGCCGGGTAGGCCGGCCCAACGGCCCGCGCGCCGTCGGCCAGGCCAACGGGCGCAACCCGATCCCGATCATCGTGCCGTGCCACCGCGTCCTGGCCGGCAATGGCATCGGCGGCTACGGCGGCGGGCTGAAACTGAAGCGCGCGCTGCTGGCCATCGAGGGTGTCACCGCCTGAGGGTGTGCCGTAACCGGCCCGGCGTGCCTATGGTGCGCCGGTGGAAAACGCCGGGACGGTCCGACACGCATTCGACCTGACTGGGGCGCGTGGCGCTCGTCACCGGAGCCGGGAGCGGCATCGGGCGCACGACGGCCGAGGTGCTGGCCGGGGCGGGCGCCAACGTGGTCTGTGCCGACATCGACGGCGCCAGTGCCGCCGAAACGGCGCGCGGCATCGTCGGCGAGCACGGCCTGGCCGAGAGCGCCGAGCTCGATGTGGCCCAGCACGGGGCCGCGGCACTGCTCATCGGCCACGTCATGGCACGGCACGGACGGCTCGACGTCATGTGCAACATCGCCGGCATCATGATCGACAGCTCCATCATCGACCTCGATCCCGACGAGTTCGACCGCATTCTCACCGTGAACCTCAAGGGCGTGCTGTACGGATGCCAGGCCGCCGGCAAGGTGATGGTGGAACGGGGCGGCGGCTCCATCGTCAACATGGCCTCGGCGGCGGTCCTGACGCCGTCACCCGGCATCGGGCCCTATGCCATCACCAAGGCGGGGGTGGCGCAGCTGACCAAGTCGATGGCGGTCGAGGTGGGCGGACAGGGCGTGCGGGTCAACGCCGTCGCCCCGGGCTTCGTGCCGACCAACATGACGGCCCGCTACTACACCGACCCCGACGGGACCGTGAACGAGCAGACCAAGGAGGCCGTGCTCACCCCGATGGCGCGTCACTCGCCGCTGCGCCGGGTCGGGCTGACGAGCGACATCGCGTACTGCGTGCTGTATCTCGCCTCCGACGCCAGCAGCTTCGTGACGGGACAGCTGCTCAGCCCCAACGGCGGTGTCGCCATGCACTACTAACTTTTCCTTAACCCAGCTGCCGCACAGCACTCCCGAACGCGAACGCGCGTTCGGGCGCGCGGCCCGGTTTGACGGCCACCCGTTCGGGTAACTTCGTGGCGCGGCCATCCCCGAGCCGCGCCTGGAGAAGGAGGCCCCCGTGCTTGGACTTCGACGCATTGTTCTCGCCAGCAGCGTCATAGCGGCTCTGGCCGTCGGATGGCTGGCGTCACCACCCGCCGGAGCCGCCCTCACCAGCCCACCGTTGGTGAGCGCATCCAACTGGACCAACGCCAACGCGGCGTCCGGCTCGGCCTCCAACACATTGAACGCGATCTCCTGCCCGACCTCGTCGTTCTGCGTCGCCGTGGGGCAGCAGAACATCGCCACCGGGGGCGGCGTGTTGCTCGAGCAGTGGAACGGCACCGCGTGGTCGGTCGTCACGGGGGTGACGGTCCCCGCCAGTGCCAACGACACGCTGGACGGCGTGTCCTGTGCGGGGCCGGCCTTCTGCCTGGCGGTCGGCGGTGACGCCGCCGGCCCGCTGGCCGAAATGTGGAACGGCACCAGCTGGAGCGCGGTCACCGTGCCGCAGCCCGCCGGCATAAACGGCGCTTCGAATCTCTACTCCGTCTCGTGCGTGGCCACGAACGTGTGCCAGGCCCTCGGCACGGCCTTCACCGGGAGCACGCCGGGCGTCTACGGCGTGCAGTGGAACGGGACCGCGCTGTCGCTGACCACCGCGGCCACGCCAACCGCGGCGGCGAGCGCGCTGGTGGAACTGAACGGCATGTCCTGTTCCAGCCCCACGGCCTGCGTGGCGGTCGGCACGACCGATGCGGCGGCCGGCACGGGCCTGCCCTTCGCCGAGACAGTGGAACGGCACGGCCTGGTCACTGGCTGGCAACAGCAGCGTGAGCACCGGCCTCAACATAGGCAGCCGCCTGTCGTCGGTCTCGTGCGTCGGGGCCACGTGGTGCCAGGCGGTGGGCGTGTCCGCCACCACCCCGACCACCAGCCTGATCGAGACCTGGAACGGCACGCAGTGGACGGCCGCGACGAGCGTCCCCAGCACCTCGGCCACGGTGGCACAGGCGCTCACGGGCGTCGACTGCTTCAGCCAGACGACGTGCAGCGCCGTCGGCTTCACCGGCGCGGGCGCCACCCTGGCCACCCTGGCGTTGAACTGGAACGGCACCGCCTGGTCCATCGTGGCCAACACGCCCGAGGGCGGACCGACGGCGACCCCGGCCGCCACCCAGTTGGCCGGGGTGACGTGCCTGACGGACTGGACCTGCACTGCCGTGGGCAACTACGCCATCACGGGCGGGACGGACGCCTTCGCCATGTCGGCGCCGATCGCGCGCAGCGGCTACCGCTTCGTGGCGTCGGACGGCGGCGTCTTCAACTACGGCTCAGGGGCGCCGTTCCTCGGCTCCATGGGCGGCCAGAAGCTGAACGCGCCCATCGTGGGTATGGCGGTCATGCCCGGTGGTGACGGGTACTACCTCGTGGCCTCCGACGGCGGCATCTTCAACTACGGCTCGGCCCAGTTCTTCGGCTCGGCCGGCTCCCTGCACCTGAACGCACCCATCGTGGGCATGGCCGTCACCGCAGACGGCGGGGGCTACTGGTTGGTGGCCACTGACGGCGGGATCTTCTCGTACGGCGATGCCGCCTTCTACGGGTCGCGTGGCGGCCAGGCCCTCAATGCCCCCATCGTGGGCATGGCGGCCACACCCGACGGCAAGGGCTACTACCTGGTCGCCACGGACGGCGGCATCTTCAACTACGGCGACGGGGCTTTCCAGGGATCGGCCGGCTCGCTCAAGCTGAACAAGCCGGTGGTCGGCATGAGCGTCCCGACCTCGGGCGGCTACTACCTGGTGGCCGGTGACGGCGGCATCTTCTCGTACCCGCCCTCTCTGCCCTTCTACGGCTCGACGGGCAGCCTGAAGCTGAACAAGCCGGTGGTGGCCATGGCCACCGTGGCCGGCGGCTACTACTTCACCGCCTCCGACGGCGGCGTGTTCGCCTACCCGTCCACGTTGCCCTTCCTCGGCTCCATGGGGGGCCAGCCGCTCAACGCCCCCATCGTCGGCATGGCCACCTGACGCCGGCCGAGCACTGTCTCACAGCAATGGCCCGGCAGAAGCCGGGCCATTGCTGTCGAGCGGCTGAGAGCGGCGCGGCCGTCGAGAACGAAGGTGATCCCGTCAGGTCGGCCCGGTCGCGGCGAAGAGTGACCTGAACATCTTCTCCATTTCGGGCAGTTGATAGTGCGCCTGCAGACCACTCGGGTTGGGGAGCAGCCAGAGAAGGGCATCGCCCAGGGGTTCGGGCTGGCGACCGATCACGGCGTTCGGCCGCAGATATGCGGTCCGGTACGCCTGCAGCCCGAGCACGGCCACGCACCGGGGCCGCAGCGTGCCCACCTTGGCCTCGAGTTGCGTTGCGCCTTCTCGCAACTCGGCCACACCGAGTTCACTGGCGGCGGCGGTCACCCGCCCCACCAGGTTCGTGATGCCGACGCCGAGCCCGGGCAGAACGTGCTGCTCCTCGGGTGAGAGCACGGACTCGGTGAACCCGCCGGCAAAGAGCAGCTTCCAGAACCGGTTCCCCCGCCGGGCGAAATGCAGGCCCAGTTCACCCGAGAGCGTCCCGGGGTTGATGCCGCAGAAGAGCACGCGCAGATCCGGACCGACCAAATCGGCGAGAGGCTGCTCCACGGCGCGCGAACATACGCTTCGGCGAGGACCTACCCGGTACAGATCTTCTCGAGCCGCTCCAGGCTGGCCGTCATGGCTGCCATCCACTCCCCGCCCTCCTGGACCGCTTGGCGGAGCTCCTCGGACGCGTAGCCGTAGTCGAAGACCTCGGTGACGATGGTGGCGTCGTCACCGTCGGGGGTGAGGATGAAGCCCCAGCGGTGACCCGCTGGGATGCCCACGGCGGAGGGCTCGCCGTCAGCCGGCGGGAGATCTCCCGGAGCGGGTTCCCAGAAGATGCGCCGATCTGGCTCGAACTCCACCACGTAGTTGAGCATGAGGTAGTCGCCGCCGAGCCGATCGAAGTACATCTTCATGGTGAAGGCGTCGCCGACGCCGGAGATGGGACGGTCGAAGACGGCTCCCCGGAGCATGTCGGACCCGTCGAAATCCATGTGGCGTTGTGGATCGGCCAGGATCTCGAAAATGCGGGCGGCCGGCGCCTCAATCCTGCGTGACACTTCGACCGGCTTGCTTTCCTCTGCCATGTTGTCAATCCTCTCTCTCCACGCTGGGCGCTCTCGCTCTGCGCCCGCCCGGCCGAGTTGCTCTCGGTGGCTCGAAGGGATGGACGGGGCACGTGCCGCGGATTCATCGGTCGGGTGCCCGTCGGGAGAAACGACCGAGGACGGCCCTTCGCCTCATCGTCCTCTCAGAGCCGATCCGACACTGCTCGACGTTGTGCATCCCCGTATCATTTCCGGGTGATGGTGCTCCTGGCGTCGATTGCTCCGGCCACGAAGTAGAGGCTTCTCCAGGTTCGAGCGAGCTTCTTGTCGCCGGCGCGCGCGCACGGTGTCCCGTCGACGGGCCGCGCCATTGGTCTCACCGACGATGCCCACCCAACGGGGGTCAGACATGACGATGGTCCCGCAGGCTCAGCCAGAGGTCAGCAGATGGCGCGCCATCCGGGCCTCCTTCGGATCCGGACCTTTCGGGCCGGCACTCGTCAGCCGCACCCAGCTCCTCCTGGCGGCCAAGGCGGCGGTGGCCGCCGGGATCGCCTGGGCCGTCGCGCTGGCGGTCGACCCGCACACTCGGCCCTACTTCGCCCCCCTGGCCGTGATCCTGATCGTCCAACCGACCGTGTACAACTCGCTCTCGCGGGCACTCCAGCGGGTCGTCGGGGTGCTCCTGGGTGTGGCGGCCGCCCTGGCGGTGAGCCACTTCCTCACCCCGAGCGGGTGGAGCATCGCCATCATCGTCTTCGCCGGCCTGCTGCTCGGCTGGAGTGTCCGCCTCGGCCCCCAAGGCGTGGTGCAGGTCCCCGTCAGCGCGCTGCTCGTGTTCGCGGTGGGCAGCGCCACCCCGGGCTACGGCGGCAGACGCGTGCTGGACACCCTGATCGGCGCGGCCATCGCCGTCCTGGCGGTGCTCGTGAGCCCGTCGGCGCCCGCACCCGAACGCGTGGTCTCCGACGCCCTGGCCCCGCCGCGTCGCTGTCGCGACATCCTGGTGGACATCGGGTCGGCCATCAGCTCGGCCTGGACCGTTGAACAGGCCGAGAGTCTGGCGAAGAGAGGCGTTCGGACTGGTCGAGACCACCGCCAAGGCCAGACGGGACCACGAGGGCCATCAGCTGACGGCGCGCTGGAACGCACGGGCACGCCGGGAACGGCCGGCGCTCGAGCGGGCGGACGAGGCGTTGCAGGTCGGGGAGCGGATCGCCATTCAGACGCGGTCGATCACCCGGGCCCTGGTGGACGGGGCGCCCGCCGCTCATCCGATGCCTGCCGTCGGCGCCATGCTCGTCTCCACGGCTTCAGCCGTCGGGGCCTACACGGTCTGGGTGGCGTCTCCCGCCGAGCCGGCCGACCGTCAGCGCCTGTCCGAGGCGATTCGCCTGGCGGGCGAGACCTTCAGCCAGGCGGTGGCCCGGGCCCAGCGGCGCTGGCGCGACGATCCGGCGCAATGGCTGACCTTCGGGACCATCCTCGCCATGAGCCAGCGCATTCTGGCCGAGGTCAGCGGCCCGCTCGAGTCGCCGGACGAAGCGCCTTGACGTGCGAAGGGCAGAGGCCGACCGATGCGGATCTGGAGCTCTGGGTCAGGCGCGGTGACGTCGCCTGCCGTTCTTGAACAAGCCGACGAACCCTCGGACCACGCCGAGCGCAGCCAGGGCGATGAGGGTGGTGTCGTAGGCCGGGACCCACCTGACCTGGTCGTCCTTGACGAGGTAGACGCCCATCGGCAGGACCAGGCCGCCGAATCCCCCGCCCGTGCTCGTGGGCGGCGCGCCATCAGGTGGTGCGCCCTGTTCCGGCTTCATGACCCCGGTGCCGTCGGCCGGCCTGGTGCCCGTCGGCTTCATCGGCCCTTCACCACCTCCGCCCCCACCAAGGACGAAGGCGACGGGAATGACCAGATGCTCCCCGTCATAGTTCATAGGCAGCCCCGAAGGAACGCCGCACCGTGACGTTCTCCGCGATCTGGTCCAGCAACTCTCGGGTGTTCACGGCGTGCCCTTCCTTTCGTTCCAGGCCCGTTGGGCCGAGGGGCGGCGCTCACGGCGCCTCATTACGTGTCGGGATGGAGGATCCCGTCGAGCCAGGCGAACGTGCGGGCGTGATACAGCGTGCGGGCACCCGCTTCGCAGTGATCGCCCGCCCCCTCGGCCGCGGTGAAGCGCAGCAGCTCCTTGTGGCAGGTGAGCTCGGCGTAGAGCCGCGGCGCCGACTCGGCGATGTCGTCGCCCTCGGCCAGGCAGACGAGCGTCGGGCAGCGGATGGAGCCGGCGCGGCCCTGCAGGGTGAAGTCGCGCAAGGTCCGCAGGTAGTCCAGTGGGTCGTCGACGCCGTGCACGAGCTGGCCGCGCCGGAGCGCCCAGCCCCCGGTCGGGTTGGCCGCCAGGGTCCTGAGGATGCGCCGCAGCACGGCGGTCCGTGCACCCGACCCGCCGTCGAGCGCGGAGGCCAGCGGTCCCGGGATGCGCCGGCGCGCCGCCTCGTAGAGGTCGTAGGAGCCGCCGTCGGCGATGCAGGCGGCCAGCCGGTGCTCGGCACTGGCCGCCCGCGGGGCCAGGTGGGCGCCCAGGCTGAGCCCTATGACGGCCAGGCGCGCCTCGTCGGTGTCGGCGCGTGTGCCCAGGTAGTCCACCGCCGCCGCGACGACGCGCTCGAAGTCGGCCCGCATGGACAGGCCGAGCCCCAGCAGCGCGGCCCCCTGCCCCGGACCGTCGAAGGCCAGCACGTTGTAGCCCCGGGCGAGTGCGGCGGCGCCATTGAAGAAGTAGAGCTCCTCGGCCGTGCCGTCATAACCGCCCACCAGCAGCACGGTGGCGCGGCGGCGGAGGTCGGCGTCGGGCCGGAAGTGGTAGCCGGGCAGTGCCGTGTCCTCGAAGGGGATGTCGACAACCTCGGGCGGCTGGGCGAACAGCGCGGCGGCCCGTCGGAACGCGTCGGTCTGCGCGGCGTAGGCGCGCACCAGCCGCTCGTCGGCCGGTGGCGCCATCAACATGACGCCGGCCGTGCGGAAGTAGCTCGAGGCGCGCAGGAAGGCCAGCCGCGCCGTCTCGATGCGGCCGGCCTCGAGGGCGCGCTCGGCCAGCGACTGGGTGGCGGCGGCCGTGGACACCCACTCGTTGTGCCAGCTGGCCAGGTCCGTCCCCTTGACCCGCACCGCCGTGGCGAGGCACTCGCCGATGTCGGCCCCGCCGTAGGGGGCGCTGCCCATGGTGCGCAGGAGCTGGGCGTCGAGCAGCTCGTCTTTCAGGGCGACATGGGTCATCGACCACCTCCGCCCCGGTCCGGGCCGATGAACACCGGGGCGCCGGCAGTCTGCCCCGCCGGGCCGGGCCGGGCCGGGCCGGGCCGGGCCGGGCCGGTCAGCCGGAGACGCCCGAAATGCGGACCAGCGCGAACTGGTCGCTCGATGTGTCCGACGCGATGACGGCCGGGGCGGGCCCCATGAGCAGCACGGCGGGGCCCACACCCAGGGCGTTCGCGACGGCGCCCTGCGGGTCGATGCGGTACACGCACGACGATGGCGTGTTGGCGGCGGGCGGCGGGCAGGTGGCGCCACCCGAAGGCTCGAGCGCCAGCGGGCCGGCGGACGTGTCGACCACGGTCGTGGTGACCGAGCCGCTGAAGGATGCGACCTTGGCCAGGGTGGACGCTGTCGTAGGTCGTGTAGGTGGCGTCGAGACCCTGGCCGGCCGGCTCGTCCACCCACACCGTCCCGCCGGCCACCGCGTCGAGGTACTGCACCCCGCCGCCGAGCTGCGTCGGCGCGTCGGCCAGCGCCGGCCCCGCGGTGGTGGCGCCGCTCGGTCGCCGCACGCTGAGGCGGTGGCCGGTGCTCTCGTAGTAGATGGAGCCGTCGGAGCCCACGGCGTCGCCCAGGCCGGTCACCAGCAGACGCGGGCCGGCCGTGCTGCCGGGGTTGATGCGGTACACGCGCACGGTGTCGCCCTGCGTGATGGAGACGAACACGTCGCCGGCGGCGGCGGTCATGGACACGAGGTCGTCGTCGGACGAGTTGGACGCCTGCACCGGCGGCAGGTTCCACTGGGAGTCCTGGTTCCCGGTGAGGCGGTCGTAGGAGAGCACGTTGCTGTAGGTGGCCACGTAGAAGTTGTTGCTGTCGGCCGCCAGGGCGGCCACGCCGCTGGGCACGTGCTCGGCTATGAGGGCCGGGCCGGTGGGGTCGATCACCCAGGCCACGGTGGGCGCCGGGTTGGTCGGGTCCCGGGGTGCCGCGAACACGGCTCCGTCGGAGCTCTCGGTGGCCGTGACTGCGCCGGCCGAGAAGGGCAGCTCGACGGGCGCGCCGGCCTGCAGGGGGCCCGAGGTGGGCTCGGACGCGACCGTGGACGGCGTCGTCGCGGCCGCCGTCGTGGAACTGGTCGTCGATCCGCCCGCCGTCTTCGGGTGGTGCGCCGGCGGCCCCGCGCTCGGCTTCGACGGGCCGGAGCTGCACGACGCCAGCGCCAGGGCGGCCAGGGCCACCGTGGCTCCCAATTGCAGGCGCCGGAGTCGGGTCCCGCGCATCGGGCCAGTATGGCCGCGCCCGGCGCACGGTACGGTTCGCTCCATGGTGACCACACGCGACATCTCCTACGAGGCCGACGGTCTCACGATGATCGGCACACTGGCGTTGCCGGACGGGACGGACCGGCGCCCCGGGGTGCTGGTGTGCCACGAGGGCCCCGGCCTCGACGACCACGGGCGCGGCATGGCCGTGCGCCTGGCCGAGCTGGGCTACGTGGCCTTCGCGCTCGACTACCACGGGGGCGGCCAGCCCCTGGCCGACCGCGAGCAGATGATGGCGCGCATCGGCGAGTTTTACGCCGATCCGTTGCGCGTGCGGGCCATCGGCGGCGCCGGACTTGCCGTCCTGCGCGCCGAGCCGCGCGTCGACACTGCTCGCCTGGCCGCCATCGGGTTCTGCTTCGGCGGGACCCTGGCCTTCGAGCTGGCCCGCGGTGGGGCCGACCTCAAGGCGGCCGTGGGCTTCCACGCCGGCCTGGGCACGGCGCGCCCGGAGGACGCCTCCAACATCACGGGCGCCATCCTCGCCCTCATCGGCGCCGACGACCCCATCGTCGACAACGCCCAGCGGCGCGCCTTCGAGGAGGAGATGACCGCCGCCCGCGTCGACTGGCAGCTCTACGTCTACGGCGGCGCCGAGCACTCCTTCACCCGCCCGGGCGCCGAGAACATCGGTATGGCCGGCATCCGCTACCACGGGCCGACCGATCGGCGCTCGTGGCGGGCCATGCTCGACCTGTTCGACGAGGTGTTCGCCTGATCCGCCGTTTCTGACGCCCCGTCAGCTCCCGGCTACGCTCCATCCCCATGGCCGAGCCCCTGCCGAAAATCATCTCGGTCGACGACCACGTCGTCGAGCCGCCCAACGTGTGGCAGGACCGTCTCCCCTCCAAGTACGCCGACGTGGGGCCGCGGGTCGTGCGGGCGCCCATGCCCGAGGTCGAGTTCCGGGGCGGGTCGCTCAAGGTCAAGCCGGGCTCGGCGGGCGTGCCGGTCGACTGGTGGTACTACGAGGACCTGAAGCGCCCGCTCCTGCGGGTGGACTCCGCCGTCGGGGTGCCCCGCGACGAGGTGACCATGAAGGGCGTCACCTACGAGGACATGCGGCCCGGCTCCTACGAGGTCAAGCCGCGGCTCGATGACATGGACGCCAACCACATAGAGGCGGCCCTGTGCTTCCCGACCTTCCCCCGCTTCTGCGGGCAGACCTTCACCGAGGCCAAGGACCACGATCTGGGTCTGCTCTGCGTCAAGGCCTACAACGACTGGATGGTCGACGAGTGGTGCGGCGACGCCGGCGGACGGCTCGTCCCGCTCTGCCTCGTCCCGCTGTGGGACGCCGAGCTGGCGGCGGCCGAGGTGCGCCGCAATGCGGACCGCGGGGTCCGGGCCGTCTGCTTCAGCGAGATCCCGCCCTTCCTCGGGCTGCCCTCCGTCCACGACCCCGACCACTACTGGGACCCCTTCTTCCGGGCCTGCGCCGAGACGCGGACCGTGGTCAACATGCACATCGGGTCGTCGTCGAAGATGCCGTCGACGTCGGCCGACGCCCCGCCCGCCGTCGGCTCGACGCTGACCCACACGAACGCCACCTTCTCGCTGGTCGACTACCTCTTCAGCGGCGTCTTCGTGCGCTTCCCCGACCTGAAGGTGGCCTACTCGGAGGGCCAGATCGGCTGGATCCCCTACATCCTCGAGCGGGCGGACCGGGTGTGGGAGGACAACCGGGGCTGGGGCGGTGTGGCCGACATCGTGCCCGAGAAGCCGTCGAGCTACTTCAAGGACCACGTGTGGGGCTGCTTCTTCGACGACGCCCATGGCCTGAAGTCGGTCGCGGAGATCGGCGAGGACAACATCACCTACGAGTCCGACTACCCGCACTCCGATTCGACCTGGCCCCGCACGCGCCAGATCGCCGAGGAGCAGATGGCCGACCTGACCGACGAGCAGCGACGCAAGATCGTGCGGGGCAATGCGATAAAGCTGTTCGGCCTCGACCTCGCCGCCTGACCGTCGCGCCGAGGCGTCGCCCGGTTCCCGACCCATGGACCTGCGTTACACCGCGGCCGAGCAGTCGTTCCGCGCCGAGCTGCGGCACTGGCTGGCCGCCACCCTGCCCGGGTTCGGCGCGCCGCCGCCCCAGGACGACTGGCCGGCCCGGCGCGCCTACGACCTGCGCTGGCAGCGGCTGCTCTACGAGGCCGGCTACGCCGGGGTGGACTGGCCGGCCGAGGGCGGCGGGCGCGGTGCCTCACCGGTGGAGCAGCTGATCTTCAAGGAGGAGTGCGAACGGGCCGGGGCCCCCTACGTCGGGGTCTCCTTCGTGGGGTTGTTGCACGCCGGGCCGACCATCATCGCCGAGGGCACGCCGGCGCAGAAGGAGCGCTACCTCCCGGGCATCCTGCGCGGCGAGGAGGTGTGGTGCCAGGGCTTCAGCGAGCCCGACGCCGGCAGCGACCTGGCCTCGCTGCGCACCCGGGCGGTGCGTGACGGCGACGACTACGTGGTGACGGGCTCGAAGATCTGGACGTCGCACGCCGAGGTGGCCGACTTCTGCGAGCTGCTCGTGCGCACGGGCGACGAGGGCAACCGCGGCATCACGTGGCTCATCATGCCGATGGACGCCGCCGGCATAGAGATCCGCCCGCTGCGCACCATCGAGGGCACCACCGAGTTCGCCGAGCTATTCCTCAACGAGGTGCGCGTCCCGGTGGCCAACCGGGTGGGCGAGGAGAACGACGGGTGGCGCGTCACCATGGTGACCCTGTCCTTCGAACGCGGCACCGCCTTCGTGGGCGACCTGCTCGAGTGCGTGCGGCGCCTGGGTGAGGTGCGCCGTCTGGCCGACCGGCTCGGGCTGCGCGGCGACGAAGGTCTGGCCCGGCGCATCGGCCACCTGGTGGCGGCCTTCGACGCGCTGTGGGCGCTGACCAAGCGCAACGTGTCCGAAGCGGCCCGGACCGGCGTCCCGGGCATCGGCGGCTCGGTGTTCAAGCTCTCCTTCTCCGAGCACGCCCAGGCCCTGGGCGACCTGGCCATCGAGGTGCTCGACCGCGCCGCGCTGTGTGCCGACGAGCTGGACGGCACCGACGGCGCCGCGCTGGGCAACGCGGAGCAGCTGCACGCCTGGTTCAAGTCCATCAACCTGACCATCGCCGCCGGCACGTCGCAGGTGCAGCGCAACATCGTGGGCGAGCGCATCCTCGGGCTGCCCCGGTCCCGCTGATGGACTTCCGCGTCGGCGACGACCAGCGCCAGCTGGCTGAAGGCATCCGGGCCATGGTGGCCGGGCGCCTGCCCCTCGAGCACGTGCGCGCCCGCGAGGGCGCCGAGCGCGCCATTGCGGCCGAGGACTGGGCCGCGCTGGGCGAGACGGGCGTCTTCGCGCTGACCCTGCCCGAGCCGGCGGGCACCGGCCTCGGGCTGGCCGACGCCGTCGTCGTGTTCGAGGAGCTGGGTCGGGCGCTGGTGCCGGGCCCGCTCGTCGGGACCTTCCTGGCCGCCGCCGCCGGGCTGGTCGACGGCGCGGCGGAGGGCCGGGCCTCCGTCGGCGTGCACTGCGCCGGGCGTCCGGGGCCCGTGCTGGTCGAGCACCTCGGCTCGCTCGACGCGTTGCTGGTGCTCGGTGACGACGGGCCACCCCAGCTGCTGACGCCGGCCCCGTCCGGCGGCGCCCGCCGCGCCGCCCACCCGCTCGACCCGCTGACCCCGCTGTGGGAGCTGGGGTCGGTCCCCTTCGGCGGCACGGTGGCCGACGACGACGGGCGCTTGTGGCGCGACGGGACCCTGCTCACGGCCGCCCTGCAGGTGGGCCACGCGGCCGAGGTGCTCGACCGGGCCGTGGCCTACGCCAAGGAACGCCACCAGTTCGGCAAGCCCATCGGCAGCTTCCAGGCCGTCAAGCACCTGTGCGCCGACATGCTGGTGCGGGCCGAGGTGGCGCGGGCGGCCGTGCACGCGGCGGCCTGCCTGGCCGACGAGCCCGACGTGGCGGCGGCCGAGGCCGCGGGGGTCGGGTGTGCGCCGGGGCAGCTGCTCGAGCGCAGCGTCTCGGGCGCCAAGCTGCTGGCCGACGAGGCGGCACTGATCAACGCCCGGGCCGCCATTCAGGTGCACGGAGGCATGGGCTTCACCTGGGAGGTGCCGCTCCACCTCCACCTGAAGCGCTCGCGGGTGCTCTCGACGACCTTCGGCACGCCGGCCGAGCGGGCGGCCGCCCTGGCCGTCTCGGCCTGATGGTGGACCGGTAAGCGAACATGGGCGCCCCCCGGCGAACGGAGCCCCGACCATGACCGACCCCGCCCTCATTCCCGCCGACGTGGTGCGCGCCGTGCCCGCGGGCCGGGTCGTCTACGGCATGCAGCTGCCGATTCAGTCCCAGTCGACGCTCTACGTGGCCGACTGGGAGAAGGAGGCCGGCCCCGACGAGCTGGCCGCCGTCGCCCGCGCCGCCGACGAGGCCGGGTTCTTCTACCTCGGCGTGTGCGACCACACCGCCATTCCGCGCCGGCTGGCCGACGCCATGGGCACCATTTGGTACGACACCACGGCCACGTTGGGCTGGTTGGCCGCGCTGACGACGCGCACGCATCTCCTCTCCCACGTGCTGATCCTGGCCCAGCGCCACCCGTTGCGGGCCGCCAAGGAGCTCTCGACGCTCGACCTGCTCTCGGGCGGCCGCCTGATCGTGGGCGTGGGTGCCGGCCACGTGCCCGAGGAGTACGAGCTGTTGACCGGTGGCTTCGACGAGCGCGGCCGGCACACCGACGAGGCCGTCTCCGCGCTGGCGCGCTGCTTCACCGATGCCTTCCCCGAACTGCCCGGCCCCCGCTTCCCGGCCCGCGACATGGGGCTCGGCCCGCGCCCGGTGCGCACGCCCCGCCCGCCCATCTGGATCGGCGGGTCCTCGCCGGCCGCCCTGCGCCGCACGGCGGCCTTCGGCGACGGCTGGTTGCCCCAGGGCACACGCCGGCGCGACCTGCCCGGCCAAATCGCCCGCCTGCGCGAGCTGCGCGACGAGTTGCGTGGCGGCGCCCCCCTCGACATCGGCACCATTGTGGAGCCGATCTACCTGACGTCGGGCGGGTCCGGCTGGGAGCTGCCCAACTGGGTCGTCAGCGGTGGGGCCGAGCGGGTGGCCGATTCGCTCCGCGAGCTGGTGGGCCTCGGCGTCAACCACCTCCAGGTGCGCTTCATGGCCCGTTCGGCCGAGGAGTTGTGCGACCAGACCGCCCGCTTCGGCGCCGAAGTCGGGCCGCTGCTGAACACGTGACGCGCCGCCACTCCTAGGCTGGAACGGCACAGATGTCGTTCTTCTCCTTCTTCATCGGCTTCGTCCTTCTGGTCTGGGTCCTGCTCCGCCAGGTGGCGGTGCGCCCGGTGCGGCGCGTCCTCCGGCTGGGGCTGCCCGTCATCATCGGGGTGATCGGGCTCTTCGAGCTCACCTCCTACACCAGCAGCCACCACCACATCGCCGGTTCGGCCTGGGCCTGGGTGCTGGGCACCCTGCTGGTGGGGGCGATCGGCCTCGGGATCGCGCGCGGCCTGACGGTCAAGATCTGGACGGCCGGCAACTGGGTGTTGCGCCAGGGGACTGCGCTGACCATGGCGCTCTGGCTGGTCTCCCTCGCCGTGCACTTCGGCGGCGACGTCTTCGGCTCGAATGCGCACGACGGAACCGGCCTCGAGTCGGCCAGCTTCCTGCTCTACCTCGGGTTGACCCTGGGCGTGCAGACGGCCGTGGTGCACCGCCGGGCGGAGCCGCTGTGGGCCCAACTCGGGCCCGATGCCGGCAGCCCGCTGCAGGTGCACTTCACCCAGACACCCGGAGCCATGTTCACCTTCTTCCGCACGGGCGGTGCTCCTGGCCGGGGCCGGGCCCGAATCAGGTCCGGGCGGGCCGCCGCCCGGCGCCTACGACGACCCGAACATCATCGACGCCGAGGTGGTGGAGGACGACGACGACCACGGGCCGCAGCCCGAGCTGCCCCCGTCGCGCTGAACCTCGCTACATTCGGCGCCCATGTCCACTTCGGCGCGCTCGTTCAGCCAGCGGCCCTACGTCGGTCCCCCCGGGTCGACCGAGCTCGTGCTGGTCCGGCACGGCGCATCGGCCGACTCCGTCGAGGGCGAGACCTTCGAGCTGGTCGAGGGCCAGGGCGATCCACCGCTCTCCGAGGCCGGGCGCCATCAGGCCGAGCAGGTGGCGCTGCGCCTGGTCCACGAGCCCTTCGACGCCCTCTACGTCAGCACGCTGCAGCGCACGGCCCAGACGGCCGCGCCGCTGGTGGCGCGTCGTGGCCTGACGCCCGTCGTCGACGCCGACCTCCGCGAGGTGTTCCTCGGCGAATGGGAGGGCGGCCTGCTGCGCCAGAAGGCGGCCGACCAGGATCCGCTCTGGGAGGCGGTGTTGCGCGAGCAGCGCTGGGACCTGGTGCCCGGGGCCGAGTCGCGCGAGGTGTTCGGGGGCCGGCTGCGCCGCGCCGTGGAGCGCATTACCGCCGCCCACCCCGGCGGGCGGGTCGTCGCCTTCAGCCACGGCGCGGCCATCGGCGAAATCCTGGCCCAGGCCACCAGCTCCGCGCCCTTCGCCTTCCTGGGGGCCGACAACGCCTCCATCTCCAAAATCGTCGTGCACGAGGACCGCTGGGTCCTGCGCGGCTACAACGACACGGCCCATCTCACGGGCGAGTAGCGCGCGACGACGCGCCTGCTGCGAGAACGCTCAGGCTGCACACGCCCCCGGTCGGCCGGTCCGCGGCGCACATGATCGTCTCGGGCTGCGCTCCACCTTTGCGCCCGAAGTTGCCGGCCGGATCGACGTTCCCCCTGGGTGACCACAACCGACCTCGGCCTGGGCAGATCGGCCTTGGCCGCCGCCGTACTGGTGGCAGCCACCCTGCTCGTCTCCCAGCCCGCCCTGGCTGCGGCTCCGTCGGGCCCCACGCCGGGCTCCCCGGCCTACATGGAGCGCGACGTCGCCAACATGGAGGCGGCGTTCGGCCGGCCCCTCAGCCAGCTGGAGGACCCCGCCTACTTCCCCGCCTTCTGGGCGGGCGCCCTCGCCCTGTACGCCGGGCAGGCGGTCACCCAGGCGCAGAACCCGACCCGGCCCGCCCTGACCGCCGGCAGCCTCGTTCCCGGGTTCTCCGGCGGCGACCCTGACCGGGCCGATTGGGCCGGCACCCGCGGCCAGGAGGTGTCGGTGGTCTTCACCGCCGCCGACGGCGCCTCGCTGCGGGCGTCCGTGTTCGCCCCGCTGCCCGGGGCCCGCGATCCCTACACCGGCGCCCCGCTGCCGCGGCCCCTTCCCCGGGGCGGTGATCGTCCCCGGCTCCATTCAGGCCAGTCGCGACGAGTACGACTGGCTGGCCGAGGACCTGGCCGAGCGGGGCTACGTCGTCATGGACTTCGACGTGCAGGGTCAGGGCCAGAGCGAGACCCTGCCCCACGACGGCAGCCTGGCCGCCACCGATCCCGACCTGCCCTCGTGCAACCCGCCGAGCGCCTCCAACGCAGCCGGCCAGGACACGGCCTGCGACGGCGTCCCCTCGGAGCAGGACCAGAACTTCATCGACTCCACCGAGGCCGCCATCACCTTCTTCCTCTCCTCGCCCTCTGCCCCCTACGCCGACCCGGACGCCGGCACGCTGGCCGTCAACCGGTACAACCCGCTGTGGTCCCTGTTCGACCACCGCCCGGACACCAACACCGCCACGCCGGGACGCACCACCAGGCTGGCCCTCATCGGCCACTCCACCGGCGCGGTGATCGCCAGCTACCTCCAGGGCGTCGACCCCCGCATCGAGACCGTCGTCGCGCTCGACAAGCTGACGGCCACCCCCGACGCCATCAGCGACGACCAGGCCGAGACGGGCTCGCTGCCCGGTCCGGTGGTGCCCGAGGTGCCCGCCCTCGCCGTTCAGTCCGAGTACGGCTTCGAGCCGCAGCCCTACTTCGAGGCGGGCTGCTCCTCCTTCGAGCCCTGCCCGGCCGCACCGGGCGGCACGCTGGCCGCGCCGGACCTCGACCAGGCCCCCGACCCGGCCCGGGAGGAGGAGACCGGCTTCGACACCTGGGTCACGGCCGGCGTCGACTCCATGGTCGTCGTCCCGCGGGCGTCCACCCACCTCATCTACACGGACTCGCCACCCGTGCTCCCGGCCACCATCGACGGGATGGAGATGGCCAGCTACTACGTGCAGGCCTGGTTGGACAAGTACCTCAAGCACGACCCCGGGGCGGGGTCCACGCTGCTCTCACCGCTCATCCACTACATCGGCCCCGATCAGAACGGCCGCTGGGTCATGCAGACGTTCAGCCGTGACGACAACCTCTCCTTCTACTTCTGCTCCGGCTACGAGTTCAACCTGCCCCATGGCAAGACGTTCGCCGACCTCGACATCATCCACGACGGGTGCAGCTGAGCCGCGCCGAGGGGGACGAAGCTCTTGTCGACACCACCGCTGTCTGCGCCACAGAGCTGACTCCGCGCCCGCCGTCGAGGGGGACTGGGTACGGTCGCAGGAGCCGCCGAGCCGGTTGCGCTGCCCCGCCTCGCTCCTGAAGCGGGCCATGGCCGTGGTCGCCGCCCGTTGCGGCGACGGCGACCACAGGGGCCTCTCCGTCACGGCTCCCGGGCCCACGACCACGGGTAGTCGGGATCGGCCACCTGGCGCGCCTCCTCGCTCAGGCCGAGGCGGTCGAAGGCGTCGATCATCACCGCCACCTCTTCGGTCCGCGTCTCGTCGGCCGCCCGCTCCATGCTCCCGGGCTGGGGCCCGTGCACGAAGCCGGCCGGGTGCAGCGAGATGGAGCCGACGCCGATGCCCGAGCCGGCCCGGCTCATGAAGTCGCCCGCGGCGTAGAAGAGGACCTCGTCGGTGTCCACGTTGGCGTGGTGGTAGGGCACCTTGATCGCCTGCGGGTGGAAGTCGTAGGGACGGGGCACGAACGAGCACACCACGAAGTTCGGGCCGGCGAACGTCTGGTGCACCGGCGGCGGCTGGTGGATGGCCCCGACGATGGGCTCGAAGTCGTGGATCGACAGGGCGAAGGGGTAGAGGCAGCCGTCCCACCCCACGACGTCGAAGGGGTGGTGGGCGTGCACGTGGCGGGTCAGGCCGGCGCGGGTGCGCACCAGCACCGGCACCTCCTCGCCCTCCTCGGCGAAGGGCGCTTCGGGGCCGCGCAGGTCGCGTTCGGAGAAGGGTGCCCCCTCCAACAGTTGCCCCCGCGCCGAAAGGTACTTGGCCGGGAGCGTCACGTGGCCGGTGGCCTCGAGCACGAGCGCGCGCATTCCCGTCGGGTCCGGGCCGCCAGCGGTGCGTGGTCCCCGCCGGAACCACGACGTAGTCCCCGGGGGCCACCTCGAGCACACCGAAGCTGCTCTCGAGCCGGCCGGCGCCGTCGTGCACGTACACCAGCTCGTCGCCGCACACGTTGCGGTAGATCGGTCCGGCCGTGTCGGCCGACAGCCACGACAGCACGAGGTCGCCGTTGCCGAGGAGCGGCGTCCGGTCCAGCACCGGGTCACCGCCGCCGGCCAGCGCGCCCGTGCGCAGGTGGCGCGGCACCAGCGGCGAGTCCGCCTCGAAGCAGCGCCGCCCGCCCGCCACCGGCTCGGCCGCCACGATGGCACTGGGCGAATGGCGGTGGTAGAGCAGGGCGGACTCGGCGGAGAACCCCTCGGTGCCCATCAGCTCCTCGTGCAGGTAGCCACCACCCTCCCGGGGCACCCGCAGGTGGCGCTTGCGCGGCACCTCACCGACGCTGCGATAGCAGGGCATGCCGTCGACCTCCTCCCACTAGGCGGGGACCACGGTCCCGGCCACCTCGCCCAGCTCTATCCTCGCGGCGCCGTCCGCGTCGCCGCACCACCCGCGCAACACGACGGTGTCACCGTCGCGCAGGAAGCGCCGCTCCTCGCCGCCGGGCAGCTCCAGGGGCACCGTGGCGCCCCACGTCAGCTCCATGAGGCTGCCGCCCTGCCGGCGGGCGTCGGGACCCGAGGCCGTCCCCGACCCGAACAGGTCGCCGGGGCGCACGGCGGCGCCGTTGGCCGTGGCGTGGGCCAGCTGCTGGGCGAAGGACCAGTACATGGCCTCG
Source organism: uncultured Acidimicrobiaceae bacterium (assembly GCA_963850095.1). Lineage (GTDB taxonomy): Bacteria > Actinomycetota > Acidimicrobiia > Acidimicrobiales > RAAP-2 > Bog-473. The sequence continues at coordinate 50,211 of CAWKJX010000001.1, forward strand.
GCGAAGTCGACCCGGCTCACCACCACACCGGCGTCGCCGGCTCGGGCCATGGCCTCGGTCTGCAGCAGCACCTCGAGGTGGACGTCGGGGACGCCGGGGCGGCACGTGCGCAGGTGGGCGGCCGGTGCCGGGTCCTGGCGCGCCGTCCACCCGGCCACGAGGTGCGGGGCCAGCGCGTCCGCGGTCACCACCCAGTGCGAAATGGAGGTGGCGAACGACTTGGCCGCGAAGGGCCCGAGCGGCTGGTACTCGAAGGCCTGGACGTCGCGGGCCGACCAGTCGTTGAGCAGGACCACCCCGAAGAGGTGGGCGTCCGCCTCGTCGGCCCGGACCGGCGAGCCGGGCTCGCTGCCCGTCCCGACCACGTAGCCCAGCTCGAGCTCGAAGTCGAGGCGGTCCGTCGGCCGGTACTCGGGTGCCCCGTCGACGAGCACGTGGCCGCGCGGACGGCGGATGGGGGTGCCCGATCCGACGACGCTGCCCGACCGGCCGTGGTAGGCGACCGGAATGTGGCGCCAGTTGGGCTGGAGCGCCGGGGCATCGGGCCGCAGGATCTGGCCCATGGCCGTGGCGTGGTGGAGGCCGCCGTAGCCGTCGACATAGTCCCCGACGGCCAGCGGGACCGACAGGTCCAGGGCGGAGCGGGGCAGCCGGGCGCCGGCGGGGAGGTCGGCCGCCGTCACCTCGGCCAGCTGCCCCACGGCCCGGCGGAGGCGGCGCCACACCTCGGGGCCCTGGGCCAGCAGCGGGTTCAGCGTGGGCGCAGCGAGCACCGCCGCGTCCAGCTGCGGGTCCAGCAGGCCGTGCCGGTGCAGCACCAGCAGGTCGACGGCGTCGTGCCCCAGCGCCACCACGAGCCGTGGACCCCGCTGGCCGGGGACGCGGGCCACGCCGAAGGGCAGGTTGTCCGGCCCGAAGCCCGAGCCGGCCGTCACGCTCAGAGGTTGCCCCGCCGGGCCTGGTCGCGCTCAATGGCTTCGAAGAGCGCCTTGAAGTTGCCCTCGCCGAAACCGCTCGCCCCCCGGCGCTCGATGATCTCGAAGAACACGGCCGGCCGGTCGGTGATGGTCTCGGTGAAGATCTGCAGCAGGTGGCCGCCGCGGTCGCGGTCGACGAGGATCCCGAGGCGCTGCAGGTCGGTCCAGGGCAGGTCGACGCCGTCGAGACGCCGCCGGGCCTCGTCGTAGTAGGTGTCGGGCACCTCCATGAAGCGCACCCCGCGCGCCGTCAACGCGTCGACCGTCGCCACGATGTCGTCGGTCCGCAGCGCGACGTGCTGCACGCCGGGCCCGTCGTAGGCCTCCAGGTACTCCTGAATCTGGCTCTTGCGCCGTCCCGTGGCCGGCTCGTTGATCGGCATGACGACGCGCTTGCCGTCCCACACCACGGTGGAGGCCAGGGCGGAGTACTCCGTGGCGATCTGTCCCTCGGAGAATTTCTGCATGGGCGCGAACCCGAGGACCTCGGCGTAGAAGCGCACCCAGTCCTCGAGGCGACCCTGCTCGACGTTGCCCACCACGTGGTCGATGGCGCGGAGGCCCACCGGCGGCCCGACCGGCGCCGCCGGGAGGCGGTCGGTCTGGTAACCGGGCTCGAGGCGCGGGCCCTCGTAGCGGCTGCGGTCGACGAAGGTGTGCACCGTTTGCCCGTAGGTGCCGATCTGGGCCAGCACCAGCACGCCCTGGTCGTCCTCCTCCTCCCACGGCACGCGCACCGGGGTCGCCCCGCGGGCCACGGCCGCGGCGTAGGCCCCCCGCGCGTCGTCGACAGAAAGGGCCAGGTCGTGCACGCCGTCGCCGTGCGTGCGCACGTGGGCCGCGATGGGCGAGTCGGCGTCGAGCGCGGCCGAGACCACGAGTCGGATGTCGCCCTGCTCGAGCACGTAGCTCGCCTTGTGGCGCACGCCCGTCTCGGGGCCGGCGTAGGCGGTGCAGGTGAACCCGAAGGCCGCCATCAGGAAGCCCGCCGTCGTGCGGGCGTTGCCCACCCACAGCTCGAGGCAGTCCCACCCGAGCAGGCGGGCCGCCGGGGCGACGTCGTCGTCGCCGACGGGTGCGTCTGCGCTGGCGTGAACGGTGGTCATGACGAACCTCCTCTGACGTGGTGGTCGTACCACGCCTCGTCGTAGCCCCGGAAGAAGTCGCCCAGCTCGCCGACCATGCGGTCGAACGAGGACGCGGCGAACAGCACCGGTTGGTAACGCGTGATGTCGTACTCGAGAGTGCCCATGGCGCAGCAGCTCCCAGGGCCTGATGTCGGCCCGGCGGTACGCCTCGAGCTCGCCGTAGCTCGAGAGCAGGCCGGCGCCGTACGCCTTCAGGTCGCCCTTCTCGTGGACCAGGCCGAACTCGAGTGTGAACCAGAAGACGCGGGAGAAGAACTCGAGGGCCTCGGGGCTGGTGGTGCGGCGCGAGGCCCGGCCGGCCTCCATGTAGAGCGAGGCCAGGCTCGGCGAGGCCAGCATGTTGGCGTGGCCGACGATTTCGTGGACCAGGTCGGGCTCCGGCGTGTAGAAGGGCACGGAGTGGTGGCGGACGTACTGCGTCGACAGGAACGTCCGTTCGGCCAGCGCGCCGTAGAAGTCCCGGGTCGGGACCAGCCCGGGCACGGGCCGGATGTGGAAGCCGGTGAGCGCGTGCACCCGCTCGTCGACCTCGCGTAGCTGCGGCACCCGTCCGGACGGCAGCAGGAGGCGGGCGGCGCCGCGCCGGTACTCGCGACAGGCGTGGGCGATGTGCTCGGCGGCGAGCTGGCGGGAGACGACGCGCCACACCTCGTCCTCCTCCGCCGTGTAGTCCACGTCGGGGATGGGCTCGCCCGGCCGGTAGGCGGCGCCCACGGCGGCAATACGCTCCCTCCGGGCCCGGTACTCGGGGTCGGAGAACCCCGGGTGGTCGGTCGGGAGCTCGAAGGTGGAGGCAAGCATTTTGACGCCATCTTGCGCCCTGGGTGCCAGAAGATCCAGCTGACCGATGGAACTCCACACAGATATGACGCTATAGGCCTGATACTCTGACAATTCGTACAGGAGAACGAGCCGAGGGGAGCGCCCGATGGACGAACTGTCCGGCCTCGATGACACCGACCGCCTCCTGGTGCGCGAGCTCCAGGCCGACGGCCGCCTGTCGGTCAACGCGCTGGCCGAACGGGCCAACGTCTCCCGGGCCACCGCCTACGGCCGGTTCAACCGGCTCTGCGACTCGGGGGTCATCCGGGGCTTCAGCGCACTGATCGACCCGGCCCGGGTGGGGCTGCCCATCGCGGCGCTCATCCTGGTCAACATCGAGCAGAACAGCTGGCAGGCGGTGCGCCAGGAACTGGCCGAGCTGCCCGGGCTCGAGTACCTGGCCTTCACCAGCGGGGGCTTCGACATGGTGCTGCTGGTGCGGGTGCCCGATGTGGTCGCCCTGCGCGACGTGGTGCTCGTCCGCCTGCACGGGTCGCCGCACGTGCGCTCGACCCAGACCATCTTCGTGCTCGACGAGGCCGAGCGCCGGCTGACCACTCCGGCCTGAGCCCGAGCCGAGCGAGTCAGCCGCGCCCGCTCCATGAGCCCCCGGGGCAAGCCCAAGCGGCGCCGGCCCAAGCGCAAGCTGCCGCCCGTGCCCAAGTACGTCCGCTACACCGGCGGCGGCCGCCGCTATTGGCGTCTGGGCGGGCCGCTCACCGCTGACCGCGAGGCCGAGGCGGTGGCCGCCCGGCGGGCCAAGCCACCGGGACGCCTGGGCCGCTTCGTGTTGCGGGTGCTCGGCGGCCGGCCGGGACCGCCGGGCTGAATCAGGTCCGGCCGGTGCCGACGCCCGTTCCGCTCACCACGATGGGGAGCGACGGGCGCAACTCGGTCACTCCCGGGTCCTTGGCGTTGATGGCCCGCTCAATGACGTCGGTGATCTCGGAGCCCACCAGCTCGTCGTGCTCGAGCAGCGCGTCGCGCAGCGCCTCGACCACCCACGGGTGGGTTTCGACGATCGCCTTGGCGGAGTCGCACGAGCCCATGAGCAACGCGTCGAGCTCGGCCCGGGCGGCCTTGTCACCCAGCACCTTGTCGACCAGGTTGCCCGCCAGGTAGCCGTTGCCCGCCGCCGCCACCGAAATGAGCGAGTTGCCCATGCCGCAGGCGCCGATCATCTGCGCGCCCATGGCCGTCGCCGCGGCCAGGTCCGAGGCGGGACCGGTCGACACCTCGTCGAACCAGTGCTCCTCGGCCACCATGCCGCCCATGGCGATCTGCAGCAGCGCGTGCATCTCCTCGCTGCTCTTGGTGAAGCGCTCCTCGGTGTCGGAGTGCTGCAGCAGGCCGAGCGAGTCGCGGCGCTTCACGATCGAGAGCACGTCGAGCTGGCGCGTCTGGCCGACGAAGTAGGCCACGGTGGCGTGGCCGGCCTCGTGGGTGGCCACCCGGTCGCGCTCGTCGGGCGTGTAGATGGTCTCGTCGGTCACGCCGAGCTCGACCAGCATTTTGGCCTCGGCCACGTCGGCCATGGTCATGGCCGAGCGCCCGTGCGTCAGGGCGATGACCAGTGCCTCGTCCATGAGCCGCTCCAGAGCGGCCGGCGAGTAGCCGAACGTCATGCCGGCCACCACGTCGATGGCGCCCTTCCCGTCCAGGTCGGCCCCGTGCGCCTTCTTGCCCAGGTAGTAGGTGACGATGTCGCCGCGGGCCCGGCGTCCCGGCAACCCGAAGTAGATGGTGCGGTCGAAACGGCCCGGGCGGATCAGCGCCGGGTCGAGGTCGTCCTTGCGGTTGGTCGCCCCCACCACGAGCACGTTGGCCGGCACGACCGCCGGCTTCTTCAGCTTGGTCGTGTCGGGCAGGTAGCGGTTGACCAGGTCGATCCACGACGAGGTGATGCGCTGCCCGCGGCTCGGCTGGTCGAAGGACTGCAGCTGCACCAGCAACTCGTTGACCACCCCGCTCACGCCCTCTGTGCCGCCGCCGTTCCCCATGCCGCGCCGGGTGGCGCCAATGGCGTCGATCTCCTCTATGAACCCGATGGCCCCGCCCTCGCGTTGCGCGTGCTTGCGCAGCTGCTTGAAGAAGGAGCGGATTTTGCGGTTGGTCTGCCCGTAGTACATCGACTGGAAGGCCGAGGCCGACACGAAGAGGAAGGGGACGTTGGCCTCCTTGGCCATGGCCTTGGCCACGAAGGTCTTGCCCGTCCCCGGAGGCCCCTCGAACAGGACGCCGCGCCGGGCCGTGCCGCCCATGGTGTCGCGGAAGGTCTGGTGGGCCAGGAACAGGTTGATGGATCGCACGACCTCGGCCTTTATCCCGTCGATCCCCACCAGGTCCTCCAGACCGACCTCGGTCTCGCCCGGGCGGATCAGGGTGTGCGGCGAGCGCCCCGCCCCCAGCAGCGGCAGGAGCATGACGACCCCGAGCATGACCACAATGATGAGGATCGGGGACTCGGCCACCGAGCGCGTGCGGCAACGAGATGGTGGGGAAGATGCTGTGGCCCCTCATCGACCGGACGAAGATCCAGCCGACGACGAGCGCCACGACGGCCACCAGACGGCGGAGGCGGATGTGCCGGCGGCGCTCGCGGGCGCGGGCCACGTCGGCGCTGCCCAGAATGGCGTCGCCCACGATCCCGGTCATGGCGGTGGTTGCCGGTTGGAAATGCACCGCGCTAGGGACCGTGCTGGCAGGCCGACTCATATGACGAGACTCCGTTCATTCCCCCGTGGACCTTTTAACCTAAAGAATCGCGCGGGTGAATCGACCTTGCGAAGTGACCTAAGTCACGGGGTTAGTCGAATTGTGCGGGTGTTGAGAAACCGCCCGCTCAGATGAGGGGGTCAGCCGGTCTCGCGCACCCACTGGGGCAAAAAGACGTCCGTGCCGTCGGGGCGCCTCCGGGGTGTGAAGACCACGCGGACCGCCTGGCCGATCTCTATCGTCGAGGGGTCGACGCTGTTGATGTCGGCCCCCGGAGCGATCACCACGTTGCCGACCATGCGCAGGCTCGGCTTCTCGGCCAGGGTCACCGTGACGACGGGGAAGGGCGCGTAGGGGGCGTAGGCCGGCAACACCGGCGGATGCACCACCACGAAGGACCAGATCGTCCCCCGCCCCGACAGAGCTTGCCAGCCCCGCTCGGTCGACTGGCACTCCGGGCACATCACCCGGGGCGGGAAGCGCAGCGCGCCGCAGGCGAGACAGCGCTGAGCCCGGAGCTCGCCGGCCGCCGTCCCCGCCCAGAATCCGTCCGATTCCTCGTCACCGAGGGGCAGCAGGAGCCCTTCGGGGGGAGCCGCCTCGGTGGTCATCCGCCCAGTCTGCCGTGCCTCCCGTCTCGGCGGGGGCGCCGGACCGAACCGCCCCTTTTGGCGGCATGACCCGGGCCGGGGTTGAATGTGACGCGCCGTCAGATCCGCTGACGCCGGCGCCACGGAGCACTCACGGGAGTACACATGTCCGAGACCAGCCAACGCGACGAGCACCAGCTCCTCATCGGGGGCAAGTGGGTCGACGCGTCCGACGGGACCTACGAAATCGTCAACCCGGCCACCGAGGAGATCGTCGGGCTCGCGCCCAACGCCAGCGCGGACGACGCCCTCGCCGCCGCGGCGGCGGCCCGGGAGGCCCAGGCGGGCTGGGCGGCCTGGTCCCAGGACGACCGCAGCGCGCTCATGCGCGAAGCGGCGGCGGCCATCCGGGCCAAGTCGGCCGAGCTGCTCCCGCTGGTGATCGCCGAGACGGGCGCCACCGCCACCGTCGGCTCGCGCATGCAGGTGCCCGTGGCGGCCGACCGTTTCGAGCGGTACGCCCGCGACCCGCGCCAGGTCCTGCAGACGGCGCTGCTGCCCCAGCCGGCCCAGGCCACGCCCTTGGCCCCGGGCGGGATCATCGGCGGCATGGTCAACCGCCAGCCGGTCGGCGTGGTGGCCTGCATCACTTCGTACAACTTCCCCATGGTCAACATGGCGGGCAAGGTGGCGCCGGCGCTGGCCGCCGGCAACACCGTGGTGGTCAAGCCCGCGCCGCAGGACCCCCTGGCCATCGTCGAGCTGGTGCGCATCCTCAACGACGTCGGCTTCCCGCCGGGCGTGGTCAACCTGGTCAACGGCAACGGTCCGGCCGCCTCCGCCGCGCTGGTCGACGCCGACGAGGTGGACTGCGTCAGCTTCACCGGCTCGACCCAGGTAGGCGTGACCATCGCCGAGAAGGCGGCCCGGACGATGAAGCGCACGCTGCTCGAGCTGGGCGGCAAGGGTGCCTGCGTGGTCTTCGAGGACGCCGACATCAAGGGTGCCGTGGGGTGCATCGGCTCGACCTGGTCGTTCCACTCGGGCCAGATCTGCACCGCCCCCACCCGCGCCGTCGTCCACCGCAGCGTGTTCGACCAGGTGCGCGACGGCCTGGTCCAAATGGCCGGCTTCCTGAAAGTGGGCGACCCCACCGACAAGGCCACGGTGATCGGCCCGGTCATCTCTTCCGCCCAGCGCGGGCGCATCGAGGCGCACATCGCGTCGGCGCAGGAGGACGGCGGGGAGGTCGTCATCGGCGGCGCGCGCCCGGCCGACCTGCCCAAGGGTTTCTACGTGGCGCCCACCCTCATCACGGGCGACAACGGCATACGGGTGGCCCGCGAGGAGATCTTCGGGCCCGTCATCACCATGATCCCCTTCGACGACGAGGAGGAGGGCATCGCCATCGCTAACGACACGGAGTTCGGGCTCTACGACTACGTCTTCTCGCGGGACGGGGCCCGGGCCCTGCGGGTGGCCAAGCGCCTGCAGGCCGGCCACGTCGGCGTCAACACGGCGCAGCGCAACCACGAGGCGCCCTTCGGCGGCTTCAAGATGTCCGGCGTCGGGCGCGACGGCGGGGACTACGGCCTGCTGGCCTACACCGAACCGCAGGCCATCATCTGGAGCTCGTAGGCCGGACCGTCACCGTCGACGGCGACGGCGACGGCGACGGCGACGATCAGGGCGACGGCGCGGCCAGGACCCGGTGCCAGCCGCCGGCGGCCAGGTTGCCGCCGTCCACGTGCACGGTGGTGCCGGTGACGAAGCGGGCCAGGTCGCTGGCCAGGAAGAGAATGGCACCGGCGCCGTCGCGCGCCGTGCCCCAGTGGCCGAGCGGCGGGGCGGGCGCCGTGCGGTAGGGGCGCACCGGGGCCTCCGGGGCACCGGCCAGGCCGCCGGCCGACCCCGTTCCCTCCGTCAGCAGCACGTCGGGCGCCATGGCGTTGACCCGTATGCCCCGGGGGGCCAACTCGAGCGCCAGCGTCTGGGTCAGGTTGGCCTGCGCCGCCTTCATGGCGCTGTAGACGGCGAACAGCGGGGCGGCGCGGTGGGCCTCGATGGAGGTCACGTTGACGATGCACCCGCCCTCGGGAATGTGCGGCACGGCGGCGCGCACGAGCTGTGTCACCTGGGTGAAGTTCTCGGCGACGAGCGCCGCCTCGCCCTTGGCCGAGACGTCGAGCAGCGGGGCGCCGAAGGTGCCGCCGGCGTTGTTGACCACGACGTCGATGCGCCCGAAGCGCGCCGCCACCTCGTCGACGAAGGCGTTCAGCGCGGCGGCGTCGCGCACGTCGAAGCTGCGGTGGAACGGGTCGTCACCCTGGCCGAAGCCCTCGGCCCGGTCGCACAGGGCGAGGACGGCCCCCTGCTCGGCGAACAACTCGGCCGTGGCGGCGCCGATGCCGGCCGCCGCCCCGGTGACGAGGACGACCTTGGACTCCAGGCCCAGCAGGCTCACGGCACGGTGGGCCGGACCGCTGCGGACGCCGCCATGACAGTCCCGGGCACGCCGGACAAGCTATCGGCGGCGGCGTGACGTGGCCCTCGGGCTCGTGTATACACTTTAAATCCGACCGGTTTGATCAGGAATGAGGAGAGCGCCATGGCACTCGATGTGCGGCAGAGCACCATCACGGCCCGCCGGCTGACGGGGCGCATCGGCGCCGAGCTCGGCGGGGTGGAGCTGCGCTCGGCCGACGACGACCAGGTCGCCGAGGTGCGGGGCGCCCTGCTGGCCCACCGCGTCGTCTTCGTGCGCGGGCAGCACCTCTCCGCGTCCGAGCAGATCGACCTGGCGCGCCGGCTGGGCCCGCTGACCCAGGGCCACCCCACCCTGCCGGTGGTCGACGGCGAGGAGCTGATCCTGGACCTCGACTCGCTGGCCGGCGGTTCGGCCAACCACTGGCACACCGACGTGACCTTCGTCGACCGCCCTCCCGCCTTCTCCATTCTGCGGGCGCTGGTGCTGCCCGAGGTCGGCGGCGACACGTTGTGGGCCAACACGGTGGCCGCCTACGCCGACCTGCCCGAGGACCTGCGCACCCTGGCCGACGGCCTGCGCGCCGTGCACTCCAACGGCCACGACTACGGACGCGTCGACCTCCTCAAGTTGCGCACCTCCATCGGCGAGGAGCGCCTGGCCCACCTGGAGGCCTTCGTCTCCCAGGTCTTCGAGACCGAGCATCCCGTGGTGCGCGAGCACCCCGAGACGGGCGAACGGGCGCTCCTGCTGGGCGGATTCGCCCACCGGCTGGTCGGCCACGGCTCGGCCGAGTCGGTCGATCTCATCCGCATCTTCCAGGGCTACGTGACCCGGCCCGAGAACATTGTGCGCTGGCACTGGGAGGAGGGCGACGTGGCCCTCTGGGACAACCGCTCCACGCAGCACTACGCCATTTTCGACTACGGCGACGCCCATCGGCGCATGCAGCGGGTGACGACGCAGGGCGTACCGGTGGCCGGGCTCGACGGGCGTCCGAGCATCGCCCTGCAGGGGGACTCGGCGCTCTACAACCTGGTGGACTGAGCGGGCCCCGACCTCGTGGACTAAGAACGCCCCATGGCGATCTTCCCGCACACGCCCATGCCGGCGGCGGGCCTGCCGCGCGACGAGGTCATGCAACAGCTCATGTCGATGAAGCGCGACGACCAGGACTGGCGCGGCGGGCGCGTCTTCAGCCTGGTGTACTCGGCCGGCGACGACGTGCACGAGTTGCTGTCCGATGCGCTCTCGCTCTACAGCGCGGAGAACGGCCTCAACGTGCTCGCCTTCCCCAGCATCGGCGTCATGCAGCACGACATCGTCTGCAACACCGCCACGTTGCTCGGGGCCGACGACCCGGCGTCGGGCGGCGAGGTCGAGGGCTACCTCACCTCGGGCGGCACCGAGAGCCTGCTGCAGGCGGTGAAGACGGCGCGCGACGTCGGGCGCCAACGCGGCATGGCCCGGCCGCGGGTGGTGGCCGGCCAAAGCGCCCACGCCGCCTTCACCAAGGCGGCCGACTACTTCGACGTCGACCTGGTCCGCGTCCCGGTCGAGGACGACTTCACCACCAGTGCCGCCGCACTCGAGGCGGCGTGCACGGACGACACCATCATGGTGGTGGGCTCGGCGCCCACCTATCCCCAAGGGGTGGTCGATCCCATTGCCGACATTGCCGCGCTGGCCGAGCGCCGCGGCATCCTGTGCCACGTCGACGCCTGCATGGGCGGGTTCCTCCTGCCGTTCCTGTCCGAGCTCGGGCGCTTCGACCAGCCCTTCGATTTCAGGCTGCCGGGCGTGACATCCATGTCGGCCGACGTGCACAAGTACGGCTACGCGTCCAAGGGAGTCTCGGTGATTCTGTACCGGACCCACGAGCTGGCCCGAAAACAGCTCTTCGTCACCACCGACTGGCTGGGCGGCTTCTACGCCTCGACCGCCATGGCGGGCACCAGGCCGGCCGGCCCGATCGCGGCGGCCTGGGCGGTGCTCATGCACATCGGGCGTGACGGCTACGTCGAGCTCACCCGCACGGCGCACGACGCGGCGCGCCGGCTCCGCGCCGGCATCGAGTCCATCGACGCGCTCGAGGTGCGCGGCGACCCGCCCGCCACCGTCATGGCGTTCGGGGCACGGGATCCCGCCGCGCTCGACATCTTCGCCGTGGGCGAGCGCCTGGCCGCCGAGGGCTGGTACCTCGACCGTCAGAACCGGCCGGACTCGCTGCACGCCACCGTGCACGCCGGCAGCGCGGCCACGGTGCCGTCACTGGTGACCGACCTGGGCCGGGCCGTGCGTGAGGTGGGAACGAGCCGGACCGAGCGGCGCGACACCACATACGGCCAGAGCGTTTAACCAGCCGGATCGTTTAACCAGGACGAAACAGGGCACACCCTCGCCGGGCGCAAGTTCGCCGCCGAACAAACGTTCAACAGGCCTATCTGCCGTTGATCGTTCGGCCGTGCACGGACATCCGAGGAGAGTGAACATGCATTTTCGTCGCGCCAAGAGCCGAATGACGGGCGTGAAGGGTGGCTCAGGCTCCCAATGGGGGCGCCCACGTCGAGCCGCCGGCCTCCTGGCCGGAAGCCTCCTGGCCGGAGGACTCTTGGTGGCCCCGGCGCTCGCCGGGCCATCGGACGCACTCACGGCTCCGGCGCTGACGTCGTCGGGGACGCAGCTCGTTCCCTCCGTGCTCGCCGGGCTGTCCCTCGCCACCCTGGACGGGTCGGCGCCGGCGGGCCAGGAGATCGGCATCGGGGTGTCGCTGCAACGACCCGACAGCGCCGGTGAGACTCAGCTTTACGACGAGCTCTACGACCCCTCGAGTCCCGATTACCGGCAGTTTCTCACCCCAGCCCAGTTCGACCAGGAATTCGGAGTGCCGACTTCGCAATCCTCGGCCGTGGAGAACTGGCTCAAGACCGGGGGCCTCTCGATCGAAACCGAATCTCCCGCCGGTGACTACGTCACCGCGCAGGGGACGGTGGCGCAACTCGACAGCCTCTTCGACGTGAGCATCGGCGAGTACAGCTACGACGGCTTCAACTTCTACGCCAACAACGTCGCGCCTTCGGTGCCGACCGACCTCCCGATCGACGCCGTGATCGGTCTCGACAATGTCCGCCAGTTCAGCCTCGCCCCGCTCACCGGCTCGGTGACGGACATGACCTCCTCGGACACCGGCGGCATTGCGGTCGGCCCACAGGCCGGTGACCAGAAGGACTTCACCCCCCAGGAGCTGTGGGGCCTCTACGACGATCCGGGTGCCCCGACGCTCACCAACTCCAACGGTGCGAGCACCCCCGCCACGCTCGAGAGCACGAAGACGGACGTCGGGCAGGGTCAGACAATGGGCGTCTTCGGTGAAGGGGAGACGTCCAGCGTGATCGACCAGCTGCGGCTCTTCGAGCAGGCCATGGGCTTTCCGAAGGTCCCCGTCCGGGTCGTCGACACCGAGGGCGGTCCCCAGTCCGCCTACAGCGACAACAGCGGCTCGGTCGAGTGGTACCTCGACTCACAGTCCTCGACCGGCATGTCCCCCGACGTCTCCCAGCTCGACTTGTACTTCGCCAAGTCGTTGTTCGACGCCGACGTGTTCGCGGACATGGACGACTGGGCCAATGACCCGAACGGCCCCCGCCAAATGAACGCGAGCTTCGGCGAGTGCGAGGAGAACCCCACCAACCCGGTGACCGGACCACTGGCCCAGCTGCCCTACGGAACGGAGTTGGGTGACGAGCTCGAGGCGGTGGGCAACCCGATCCTCCGTCAGGCCACCCTCGAGGGGCGCACACTCTTCACCTCCGCCGGCGACACGGGCTCGGGTTGCCCCGAAGTGGCGGCGCCGCTCGTCGGCGCGGGCAATGGGCTGGCGATCCAGCCCGTCCCGATGGTCAGCTTCCCTTGTGACAGCCCCTACGCCGTCTGCGTGGGCGGCACCGTGCTCTCGGCCAACGGCACCACGTATCCCGAGTCGTCGCAGCGGGTGGCCGAGACCTCTTGGACGTTCGGCGGTGGCGGCAGCAGCTACTTCGTTCCGGAGCCGAGCTTCCAGGTGGGAGTGGCGAACGTGGACCACCCTTGCATCAGCACGCCTGCGGGCGATCCCTACAGCCCGGCGTCGGCCCCGACGTGCCGGGGCGTTCCCGACGTCGCGGACATCTCGGGCAACGAAACCGGTGACGGGTACTTCATCTACTCGGACGGCGAACCGTCGAGCGAGGGCGGCACCAGCCTGTCGAGTCCCCTCATGATGGGACAGTGGGCCCGGATCCAGGCGGCCGCCCCCCAGAAGGTGCAGAAGAGCGGCGGGCTGGGATTCGCGGACGAGACCATCTACCGCCAGGCGGCAAGCGCCGATTCCTGCAGCTCGGCACTCACCGCCACGGCGGCGCAGACGGCAGCCTGCACGAGCGCACCGTATGCGCGGGACTTCTTCGACGTCACGCAGTCCGAGTACGGCGTGGGGAACGGCGCCTACCAGCCCGGGCCCGGATGGGACTACACCACCGGGTGGGGATCGCTCAACGTGGCCAACTTCGCACAAGACGTGGACGGCTCGACCAACGCAGCGCTTCCCTATGGCGGGACCGAGAAGGCCGCCCTCACCGTGACCAAGGCGACCATGACGGGTCCTCAGGTCAGCCCCACGGACCCCGTGGACGGGGGCATCGTCTCGGGTGTCGGCAACGACGACTCCCTCAACATCACCCAGGCGACGCTCACGGCCTCAGCGTCCAAGGGAATGGTGGCGACGCTGTCCGGACCGAGCATCGGAGCGCTCCCCCCGCTCTCGGCTGACGGCGACGGTGCGAGCTTCTACGTGGCGTGGCTGTCGACGGCGGCGCGGGCAGGACATTGTGTATTACGCGCAGGCGACCGAGTCGCCGACAGGCAGTTGGACGTTCAGCTCCGGCAACACCGGCGCCTACGGATCAGGCTCGTACTCGTTCAGCGACACCCCCAGCAGCGCCGCCACCGGGAGCGTCGACACCGACACCGGCACGATCACCATCGACATACCGGCGTCCGAGGCGGGATCACCGGCGCAGGACTCCTCGCTGTTGGACCCACAGGCCTTCGTGCAGGACGACATCGGGACGCCGGTCGTGTCGTTGCCGGCCACGGTCGACAGTGCCGACATCCTGGCACCGACGTCGAGGCCGACCGGTTGCGCAACCGGGAACCTGCCTACGGACTGCGGTCTGTCGCAGTCCGAGGGAATCGCGGTGTCCGTCGGCTCGTAGCTCGCGTCAGGACCGGGGCTCAGCCCGGCTCCATCGTCACCTGGTCGACGTAGCACCAGATCCAGTCCTCCCCGGGCTGGAAGGACTGAATGAGCGGATGGCCCGACGCGTGGAAGTGCTTGGTGGCGTGCCGGTTGGGCGACGAGTCGCAACAGTTGACCTCGCCACAGGTGAGACAGAGGCGGAGGTGCACCCAGTGGGCGCCCATCTTCATGCACTCGCCGCAGCCCTGCGGCGTCTGCGGTTCGACGTCGTCGATCTCCTCGACATGCGTGCACTCGGGCAATGGGACCTCCTTCAGGACGTGGTCATGCCGCCGTCGACGGACAGAGCGGCGCCGGTGACGCCCCCCGAGTCGGGACCGCACAGCCAGGCGATGAGGGCGGCGGGCTCCTGGGGCGACAGGAGCCGCTCAATCAGCTGCTGCCCGGCGAACTCCTCGGCCGAGGCCAACCCGTAGACGGCGGCCGACGCATCGAGCATCGCCCCGCGGGTCGAACCGGGGCAGACGGCGTTGGCCGTGATGCCCGTGCCGGCCAGGTCGGCGGCCAGGGAGCGCACCAGCGCGATCACCGCCGCCTTCGACGCGCTGTAGGCGCTGAGCCGGCGCAGGCCGAGCAGACCGGCGGCCGAGGCCACCGCCACCACGCGCCCGAGGCGCGGCTCGGGGTCGCGCAACAGCGCCGGCACGGCGGCGGAGGCCAGATGGCGCACGCCGTTGACGTTGACGTCGAACAGCACGTCCCACTGCTCGTCGGACGTCTCCCAGAGCGGCGGGCCCCCACTGATGACGCCGGCGGCGGCGACCGCCGCCTGCAGGCCGCCGTAGTGGCGCACGGCCTCGTCGACCGCCGCCTCCATGTCGGAGCGGTGGCGCACGTCGCCCACGACCGTGCGCACGGCGTCGCCGTGGCGCGCGCCCAGCTCCTCGAGCTCGGACTTCGAGGCCAGGGGGTAGCTGACCGCCGGGTCGTCCTCGCCGCGGTCGACCGCCACCACCTGCCAGCCGGCGGCCACCAGCGCGTCGACCGTGGCGGCACCGATGCCGCGGGCAGCGCCGGTGACGACGGCGACGGGGCTCACGGAGCGGGCCAGCGCGACGACACGGCGGCGACCAGGTCCGTCACCAGGGCGCCCAGCAGCGCGCGCCCTTCGTCGGCACTCGCTCCTGCGGGGTCGCCCAGCACGCCGTTGGACGATACCGGCCGCACTCCCTCGGCGCGCAGGCGGGGCAGCAGCGACTCCAGCGGCTCGGTGCACCCGGCCTCGGCCAGTTCGAGGCGCACCGCGGCCGGGTCGAGGGCCAGGAGGAGCGAGGTCTCGCTGCGGCCGGCGTGGGCGTCGCCGCCCCTGACGCGGGGGGACCACACGAGCACGTCGTCCCCCTCGGTCGCGCTCCGGGCGCGCAGCAGGTCCAGCGCCTCTCGGTTGCCGCCGTGCGCGCTGACCACCACGACGCCGGCAAAGTCGGAACGGGCGGAGCGCACCAGCTCGGTCAGGAGATCGGCCAGCACATCGTGGCCCACGACGAGCGTGCCGGGAAACCCGGCGTGTTCGCCGCTCGCACCGAAGGAGAGCGCCGGCGCCACGGCGACATCGGGTCGTCGCTCGGCCAGGCCGGCGGCGACGGCCCGGGCGATGCGGGTATCGGTGTCGAGCGGGAGATGCGGCCCGTGCTGCTCGAGCGACCCCAGCGGCAGCACCAGGACACTGCGTCCCCCGGTGGCCTCCACCTGGGCCCAGGTGGCGCCTGCCAGCTCCACGCGGGTCAGGTGCTGCGGGCCGGCGAGCGGAAGCGCACGGGCGTCGGCACCGGGAGCGGCGTCCCGTCGCGCGCCACCTTCGAGTGCCCGACGGGCGAGTGAGGCCGCTGGTCCCGCGCCGCCAGGGCCGCCTCGCCGTGGCCGTGCACGCACTCGGGGTCCGGGCCGTCGAGCGGGAGGCCGGTGAAGAACTTGGCCGCCATACAGCCGCCGCGGCAGGCGTCGAACGAGCCGCACGATGCGCAAGCACCCGCGCTCTGGGGCTGGCGCAGGGAGCTGAAGAGGGCGGACTCGCGCCACACCGTGGGGAAACCGCCGGGGTCGCGCACGTTGCCGGCCAGGAACTGGCGGTCGATCACGAAGGGGCAGGCGTAGACGTCGCCCACAGGGTCGATCAGGCAGACGACGCGACCGGCCCCGCACAGGTTGAGCCCGTCGAGCGGCTCGCCCAGCGCGTTGAGGTGGAAGAAGGAGTCACCCGTCAGCACGCCGGGTCGCTCGAGCAGCCAGTGGTAGAGCAGGCGCTGTTGCGCCGCGGTCGGGTGCAGGGCGTCCCACGAGTCCACGGCGCGCCCGGAAGGGCGGAGCCTGGTCAGGCGCAGCTGGGCCCCGTAGGTGTCGGCCAGGGCGGCCAGGGCGTCGAGCTCCACGACGTTCTGGCGCGTCACCACGACGCTGATTTTGAAGGGGCCGAAACCGGCCGCGGCCAGGTTGTCCATGGCCTGACGCGCCGCGGCGTAGGAGCCCTCGCCGCGCACGGCGTCGTTGGTGGGGGCGACGGCGCCGTCGAGGGAGATCTGGACGTCGAGGTAGTCGAGGGCGGCCAGCCGGCGCGCCCGCTCCGGCGTCAGACGCGTCCCGTTGGTCGAGAACTTGACGCCGACGCGACGCTCGACGGCGTAGCCCACCAGGTCGAAGAAGTCGGGGCGCAACATGGGCTCGCCCCCGCCGATGTTGACGTAGAAGACCTTCATGTCGACCAGGTCGTCGACGATCCCCCGGGCCTCGGCCGGCGACAGCTCGTGCGGGTCGCGGCGACCCGACGAGCTCAGGCAGTGGATGCAGGCCAGGTTGCAGGCGTAGGTGAGTTCCCAGGTGAGGCAGATCGGGGCGTCGAGGCCCCGCGTGAACTGCTCCTTGAGTGGCAGCGGGGCGATGTCGGCGTCAGCGGGCATCGATGACCTCGGAGGCGGCCAGGCGGGCCAGGGCCCTTTCGTAGGAGGCCCGTTGCCCGGCGGGTGCCAGGGCGGCGATGGCCGCCGACGCGCTGGGGTAGCGGTCGAGCGACGACACCAGCTCCACCAGCGGGCGCGACTTGAGGAAGACGAGCCGGCGGTTGCCGTAGTGGTACGCCAACGCCCCGAACGACTCGTCGCGCAGGGCGACCTGGGGGTTGAGCCGCCACGCCCGCTGCACGTCGAAGGCGGCCCCGGGCCGCACGTCGGTGACGCTCAATAGACGCCGCACATCCCGTCGATGGAGACCTCTTCCACCAGGAGCTCGTCGACGTCCTCTTCGGACAGCTCCTCGACATCCTCGACGTCTTGGTCCTCAGCCAGCATCTCGACCTCCTCTGGGCAAAGACCCAGCCTAACCGCCGCTCCCGGACTGCCAAGATTGGGCGGTGCACCTCACCGGCGCCCTGGGCGGGCCCGCCCCGCTCCTTCCGGCGCCGCCCCGGGACACCCCGGTGCCGGGCAGCTTCGCCCTGACCGAGGACGGGGCCACCCGGGCCTTCGACGAGGGGGCCGTGCTCCTGGGCGGCAGCCCGCTGCGCCTGTTCCGCCTTTCCGGACGGGCCCGCTCGGTCGTCGAGGGCTGGCGGGCCGGCCAGAACGTGGGGGACCGCCTGCCGGCGCGCCTGCTGGCCCGGCGCTTCGTGTCGGCCGGGGCGTTCCATCCGCAGCCCACGTCCTCGGAATTCGGCCCCGGCGACGTCACGGTGGTGGTGCCGGTGCGCGACCGGCCGCGGCAGCTCGAACGCCTGCTCGGCGCGCTGGCCGGGTTGGCCTGCGTGGTGGTCGACGACGGGTCGGCCGACGCGGCAGCCACCAAGGAGGCCTGTGCGCGCCACGGGGCGCGCTTCATCGGCCTGGCCGCCAACGCCGGCCCCGCGGCGGCGCGCAACGCGGGGATCGCCGTCGCGGGCACCCCGCTGGTGGCCTTCGTCGACTCCGACTGCGTGCCACCGGAGGGCTGGCTCGACCCCCTGCTGGGTCATTTCGACGACCCGCTCGTGAGCGCGGTGTCGCCGCGGATCGTCGCCGCCGCTCCCGAGCCGGGCCGCGTGGTGGCCCGCTACGAGCAGGTCCGTTCGTCGCTCGATCGCGGGCCCGGCCCGGCCCCGGTCCGGCCCGGCAGTCCCGTCCCGTTCGTGCCCAGCGCGGCACTGGTGGTGCGGGCCGAGGTGGTCCGGGGCGGCGGGCTCTTCGACCCGTCCCTGCGGGGCGGCGAGGACGTCGACCTGGTGTGGCGGCTGGTCGAGTCCGGTTGGGACGTCCGCTACGTGCCCGAGAGCGTCGTGGCCCACGACGGGGCGACCTCGGTCGGGGCGTTCCTGACCCGGCGGGCTTTCTACGGGACCACGGCGGGACCACTGGCCCGGCGCCACGGCGACGCCTTGGCGCCCGTGCAGGCCTCGGCCTGGTCGGCCGCCGTCTGGCTGTTGGCCCTGGGACGCCGGCCCGTGCTGGCGGCCACGACCCAGGCCGTGTCCGTCGCCGTGTTGGCCGCCCGCCTGCGCGGGCTCGTGGGAGAGCCGGTGCCGGTGGCCTGGCGCATCGCCGGGGGCGGCACGGCGCGCTCGGCCGCGCCGGCGCTGGGCGGGCTCGCCCGGGCGTGGTCCCCGCTCCTGGTGCTGGGTCTGGCCTTCGGCCGGACGCGCCGCGTCTGCGCGGCGGCACTGCTCGTGCCGGCGGTCCATGACCGTGCGCAGGCCCCCGGGGACCTCGACCCCGTGCGCTACGCCGTGCTGCACATGGCCGACGACCTGGCGTACGGCGTCGGCGTGTGGATGGGCTGCGTCCGGGCGCGGACGTTGCGCCCGCTCGTCCCGCGCCTCGTGTGGCGGGCGCGCGTGTGGTCATCGGGCGCGCTGCAGCGCAGTCTGGGCACCGACCCCCAACCCGCGTAGGGTCCAAAGTCCCAACGAGGATTCATCTGGGTCCAAAGGCCCTTGAGCCAGAGGTCCCCGTGTGCAGACACTGGTCCTGTGCCCGCAGCCACTCCCCCCTCTGGCACAGATCGCCCGTGGGTGGACAGGTTGCAGCGCAACCTCGACGCACCCGAGGACGCCGGTGAGCGGGTCGACGGCGAGGAGCTGTCCGAGTCCGACCGCATCAACTACGCCCAGGTCGAGTCCGAGCTCGTCCGCATGAAGAAGAAGCTGGCCATCTGGGAGATCTTCGTGCGCCACATGAAAGACGGCGCCGACTCGTGGTCGCAGGTGCAGAGCGCCCTCAGCGCGGACGACCTCAACGAAATCGTGCGCATCTGCGACGGCGTCCCCCTCCGCGACGTCCTGCTCGATTCAGACCATTAGTCGCGCACGCTGTGGGCGGCGCGCCATCCCGCCTTCACGTGGACGGGCTTGGCCGAGCACGTCTTCTGCTGACCGATGACGTCGATCGCCTGCACCAGGCTGAGCAGGTCGTCGATTCCCTGCGCCGGGCTGGGCCTGGCATAGAGATACCCCTGCCCGAAGTCGCACCCGAGCCGCTGCAGCTCGACATGCTGTTCCTCGGACTCGATCCCCTCCGCCACCACTTGCAGGCCGAATTCGGCGCCGATGGCCAGCACCGAGCGGACGACCATCGACTCCTCGCTGCCGACGCACACCGAGTCGACGAAGCTCTTGTCGATTTTGATCACGTCGACCGGAAAGCGCTGCAGGTGCGACAACGAGGAGTAGCCGGTGCCGAAGTCGTCGATGGCGATGGTGACGCCGAGGGACCACAGGGACTCGAGCAGGGTCCGCGCCCCGGCGACATCGCTGATCAGCGCCCCCTCGGTCACCTCCACCATGAGCGCCCCGGGTCCGATGCCGGCCTCGGTCATGGCCTGGTGGATTACTTCGGGCAGGCTCGGGTCCCGCAGCTGGGCCGCGGAGAGGTTGACGCTGACCATCATGGTGTCGTCGAACTCGTCACGCCAACGTCGGATGTGGCGGCAGGCCTCGCGCAGCACCACCTTGCCGAGCGGGACGATCAGACCCGTCTCCTCGGCCACATCGAGGAAATCGGCCGGTGACAGCATCCCCATGGTCGGGTGCCGCCAGCGCACCAGCGCCTCGACCATGTCGACCCGGCCGTCGGTCATGGAGATGATCGGCTGGTAGTGCACGGTGATCTCTTCGGTCTGGAGCGCGGCGCGCAACCACGACTCCACATCGAGGCGGTGCATGACGACTTCTTGCATCTCTTCGGAGAAGAACGCGAACTGGCCCTTGCCACTGGCCTTGGCGTGGTACATGGCCAGGTCCGCCTGCATGAGCACGGTGTCGGCGTCGGCCCGCTCGCCGAACTGGGCGATCCCGATACTGGCGCTGATCCGCAGCTGGTGACCGGCCACGTCGAAGGGCCTCTCGAGGGCCTCCATGAGCCGGCGGGCCACCACGCTGGCCCGGTCACCCGCGCCGGAAGGGTCCTCGACCAGCACGGCGAACTCGTCCCCGCCCAGCCGGGCCGTCAGGCTGGGCTGGCCCACGCAGCCCCGGAGGCGGTCGCTCACCCCTATCAGCAACTGGTCCCCGATGCCGTGGCCGAAGCCGTCGTTGACCGTCTTGAAGTCGTCGAGATCGATGAAGAGGACGGAGTTGCGGCAGCCGGCTGGGCCTGCGACCTCGACCGACCCCTCCACGCGGCCGCGCAGCAGGGCGCGGTTGGCCAGGCCGGTCAACGAGTCGTGGAAGGCCCGGTGCACGAGCTCGTCCTCGAGCACCTTGCGCTCGTCCACCACGCGGTGGTTGATGACGATGCCCCGCACCGTCGGCTCGTCGAGCAGGTTGGTGAACATCGACTCGGCCCAGCGCCACCGTCCCTGCGAGTCCACCAGCCGCATTTCGACGGACTGCGACACGGCGGGGTCGGCCAGCACCGCTGCGAACGCGCCCGACGCCGTCGCCTGGTCCTCGGGGTGCACGAACTCACCACCGGTCTGACCCAGCCGGTGCCCGGCTCCCCAACCCAGGATGCGCTCGACGGCCGGCGACTCCCAGCTCAGGCGGCCCTGCTCGTCGAGGACCGTGATCATGTCCGTGGCCCGCTGCACCAGGGCCCGGAACCGTTGCTCGCTCTCGCCCTGGGCCTCGGCCTGGACCGCCCGCCTCGTGGTTCCCCGCACGGCGATGATCAGGTAGGTCACCAGCTCGCCGATCAGGATGAAGAAGACGCCGCGGCTGACCCAGTCGCTCGTGGCCTGCGGAAGGTGCGTGGCCACGTCCGCCGGCAGGAGCGGCCCGGCCATCACCATGGCCACCAGCCCGGAAGTCAGAGCGCCGCGGGGGCCGAAGCGCAGGCCGGCCAGGAAGACAGGGAGGAAGAACCAGTCCGGTGCGACGCTGTTGGCGCCGCCGACGGCGTAGGCGGCGAAGAAGGCGGTCGGGAACAGCAGCAGAATCACGGCCAGCGCCAGTGGCGCCGGCAGGTGGGACAGCGTGAGCCAGGAGATCACCCGGACGGAACGGGACTCCGGGTCGGACTCCTCCGGGACCTTGGCCACTGCGTTCTCTCGGCGGGCCCCGCCTGGGAATTGAGAATTATTTCGGACAACCCTCCTGGTGAGGGCGCCTCTTCACCGGTGCCGGCGGGCACGCCAGACCGCGGTGCGATAGGCCAGGTCGAACGTCGCGTCGCCCTCGACGCCCAGGGCGTCTCGCAGGAGCCGGCGAGCCGTGTCGAAAAGCCGCCGCCGGTCGGCCTCCCTCATCAGGATGACCCAGCTGTAGGTGCCCAGGAGCCCGACGAGCTGGTCGGCGGTCAACCCGACTTCCCAGGCGAAGACCTTCGCCTCGGGCTGGTCGAACGGCACCCCCGGGGGGATCACCAGGACCTGCTCGGCGCCGTGGGGGTTGCGCAGCGCCGCGGTCAGCTCGGCCGCGCTCGCCTCGTCGAGGGCGAGTCGCAGGTCACCGAGCAGGTGCTGGGTCAGCGCGACGAAAGAGGCGAGGTCGGGCCCCGACCACATGACGCCGAGCACCCCCCCGGGCACCAGGACGCGCCCCACCTCGTGCAGCGTGGGGACCAGGTCCATCCAGTGCCAGGACGCGCTGGCGAGCACCGCCTCGGCGCAGCCAGGGGCCAGCGGGATCGACTCACCCGTGCCGGCCACCGCCCGCACCCCGGGCAGGGTCTCGGTCAGGACCTGGCGCATGCGGTCGTCCGGCTCGACGGCGACCACTTCGTCCGCCCGTCCCACCAGCCGGCGGGTCAGCCCGCCGGTGCCGGCGCCCAGGTCGACCACCCGGCCCAGGTGGCCCGGGAGCAGCCAGGCCACGGCCTCGGCCGACGGGCCCGGTCGGTAGCGCCCGTAGTCGTCCGCGATGGATCCGAAGCTCGAGGCGCGCTCGGCCCTCTGCTCGGGTGTCAGGGCGGAGCGGCCCGGTTCCGCGCCGGTCACGGGGGCCGACCATAACGGCCGGACCAGGGCGTTGCCCCGGGCGCCTAAAGTCTCCCGGTCACGCTGCGCCGCCGTGCGCACCGGCGGCACGAGAGGGTTTCCCTATGGCGAACAAATGGTTCGAGACGGTGGCCGAGGCGCAGCGCCGGGCGAAGAAGCGGTTGCCGAAGTCGGTCTACGGCGCCCTCGTCGCCGGGTCGGAACGGGGCACGACGCTCGAGGACAACATCACCGCCTTCGGCGAGCTCGGGTTCGCTCCCCACGTCGCCGGGCTGGCGGCCAGCCGGGACCTGACCACCAAGGTCATGGGTCAGGAGATCTCCTTCCCGGTCGTCATCTCACCCACCGGCGTGCAGGCGGTGCACCCCGAGGGCGAGGTCGCCGTGGCCCGCGCCGCGGCGGCGCGCGGTACCGCCATGGGTCTGAGCTCGTTCGCCAGCATGCCCATAGAGGACGTCGTGGCCGCCAACCCGCAGACCTTCTTCCAGATCTACTGGATAGGGTCGCGCGACCAGATTGCGGCGCGGGTCGAGCGGGCGCGGGCCGCCGGCGCCGTCGGACTCATCGCCACGCTCGACTGGTCGTTCTCCCACGGGCGCGACTGGGGCAGCCCCACCATCCCCGAGGCGATGAACGTGCGCACCATGTTGGCGTTCGCCCCCGAGGCGCTGACGCACCCGCGCTGGTTCTGGTCCTTCGCCAAGACCGGGAGAGCGCCCGACCTGACCACCCCCAACATGGTGGCCAAGGGAGAGCAGGCGCCGACGTTCTTCGGCGCCTACGGCGAGTGGATGGGTACTCCGCCACCCAGCTGGGAGGACGTGGCGTGGCTGCGCGAGCAGTGGGGTGGGCCCTTCATGCTCAAGGGGGTCAGCCGGGTCGACGACGCCCGGCGGGCCGTCGACGCCGGGGTGACCGCCATATCCGTGTCGAACCACGGCGGCAACAACCTCGACGGGACGCCGGCGACCATCCGCACCCTGCCCGCGGTGGCCGAGGCGGTCGGCGACCAGATCGAGGTCCTGCTCGACGGCGGGGTGCGGCGCGGCGGCGACGCCGTCAAGGCAGTGGCCCTGGGGGCGCGCGCCGTCATGATCGGGCGCGCCTACCTGTGGGGATTGGCCGCCAACGGTCAGGCCGGCGTCGAGAACGTCCTGGACCTGCTGCGCAGCGGCTTCGAGTCAGCCCTGCTCGGGCTCGGGCACGCGTCGGCGCACGAACTGGCCCCGACCGACCTGGTGATCCCCGAGGGCTTCACCCGCTCGCTCGGGACCTGAACGGCGCGCGCGGCGCGTCAGGCGTCGAACTTGACGACTCCGCGCACGATGGTGCCGGCGGCCTGGTCGTCGTAGCCCTGCTGCACCTGGTCGAGCGAGTACTCCTGGGTGATGAGCTCGTCGATCTTGAGGTCGCCCTTCTCGTAGAGGTTGAGGAGGTTCGGCACCTGCACCCGCGGGCTCTGCGAGCCGAAGACGGTGCCGAGAATGGCCTGGTTGAACATGGCCAGGTTGAACAGGTTGAGCTGGACGTCCATCTGGTCGAACGGCGCAATGGCCGTCACCACCACCCGGGCGTCCTTGGAGCCGCAGGCGCAGGCGGCTGCGATCAGCTCGCCCTTGAGCACGCCGGGCGTCAGGATGACCACGTCGGCGTTGCGACCCATGGTGAGCTCGGGGAGCATCATCTGGGCCTCGGCCAGCGAGGCCGCCGTGTGCGTGGCCCCGATCTCCTTGGCCCGCTCGAGCTTGAAGGGAACGGGGTCGACCGCCACGATGTGGCGCGCCCCGGCGATGCGGGCGCCCTGGATGGCCCCCGAGCCGACTCCGCCGGCGCCGGCCACCACCACGGTCTCGCCCGGCTTGACCTTGCCCCGGTCGACGGCCGAGCCGAACCCCGTGGCGATGCCGCAGCTGATCAACGCCGCCGCCTTCATGTTGTCCCACGGGTTGATGCGCACGAGCGAGTTCTCGTGGACGACCATTTCGTCGGCGAAGGTCCCCAGCTGCGCCATGCGGTTCAGGTTCTCGCCCCCCAGGTGGTAGCGGTAGGTGCCGTCGCTGATCATGCCGCCCGCCAGCGTCATCATGCCGAGGTCGCACAGGTTCTGGCGCCCGGACGCGCACCAGTGACAGGTCCCGCACGACGGAATGAACGACACGGCGACGTGGTCGCCCTGGGCCACCTGGGTCACGTTGGTCCCGACCTCGGTCACGATGCCCGAGCCCTCGTGCCCGCCGACCACGGGGAACATGGACTTCACGCCCATCAGCTCGAGCACCTCGGGCGTCTGGCTGATGTCGCCCGTGCGCAGGTGCTCGTCGGAGTGGCACATGCCCGACCAGACCATCTTCACCCGCACCTCGCGGTTGCCGGGCGGGTCGATTTCGATCTCCTCGGTCTTCCAGGGCTCGTTCAGCCCGGTGCACACCGCCGCACGCGTCTTCGCCATCGTCATTCCCTCCCTGAGGTTCGCGTCAACCAGACGCATCCTCAGTATCGTCGCCCGCCCGGCCGGGGACAACCGGGCCCGGCGGTAGTGTGCCCGCGTGCCCGTCCCCGCCGTGTTCGCCGACGTGGCCGCCCGGGTGCGCAACTGGGGGCGGTGGGGGCCCGACGACGAAATCGGCACCCTGAACTTCGTCGACGACGCGGCGCGGCGCCGGGCCGCGGCGTCGGTGGTGTCCGGCCGGGCCTTCGCCCTCGGGCTGCCGCTCTCGGAGGCGGAGGGGATCCAGGCCGGGTTCATCGAAGGCCGGGTCAACCCGACCCGCACCATGGTCCAGGTCAACCTGCCGGTCAACGCCGACCAACCCGACTGGGTCCGCTTCAGCGAGGACGTGCTCACGCTGGCCACCCAGTGCGCCACCCACTGGGACGCGCTGGCCCACAGCAGCTACGGCGGGGTGATCTACAACGGGTACCCGGCGTCCAGTGTCTCCGCCGACGGTGCGGCCCGGTGTGGCATCCACCGGCTGACCACGGTCGTCAGCCGGGGTGTCCTGCTCGACGTCGCCCGCGCCCTCGGGCACGAGGTGCTCCCGGCGGGCCACGCCATCAGTCCCGACGATCTCAGTGCGGCGTGCGAGCTGGCCCGGGTGGCCGTCGAGCCGGGTGACATCGTGCTGGTCCGCACCGGCCAAATGGTGCATCTCGCTCCCGGGCGGCGCGACCTGATCGCCTACACGTTCCCCTCACCCGGCCTCACCATCGAGACGGCGGAGTGGTTCCACGCGCACGACGTGGCCGCCGTGGCCACCGACACGCTCCCCTTCGAGGTCATCCCCTGCCAGTACGAGGACGCCTACCTCCCGGTGCACCTGCTGCATCTGGTGGAGATGGGCCTGACGCAGGGCCAGAACTGGGTGCTCGACGCGCTGGCGGACGACTGCGCGGCGGACGGTCGCTACACCTTCCTGCTCGACGCCACCCCGCTGCCGCTCACGGCGGGCCTGGGCTCGCCCCTCAACCCGGTGGCGCTCAGGTAACGCGCTGGCGCCGCGGCGCGGTGGCCCCGCCCAGGACGGGGCCGGTGCGCGGGCGTGTCGCTTCGCGCGACGCCGGTTCGACCGGCGGCGGGGGCCGGCCCGTGACCGCCCAGTGCAACATCCGGGCCTGACTGTCGACGAGATGGCCGGTCCGGATGCCCCAGAACTCGAAGCCGTAGCGGTGGGCGGACACGCTGGCGAACATGGCCACGAGCGTTCCCGCCACCGCCATCGGATCGGCGCCGGCCGGCGACGAGGTCGCCGTGCCCGGCGTCCCGTCGATGGCGGGACAGGCGGAGGCGATCACCTGCGCCAGCGCGACGGTCACCGCGTTCAGCGCGCGCACCCGGATACCGCGCAGCGGCGCGTCGCCCTCCTCGGTGGCCAGGTCGACGACGCGGAACACGGCGCGGTTGTCCTCCCAGTAGGCGAGGAACCCCTCGGTGACGGCGACGGCGGTGTCCCAGCTGGCGCCCTCCGACCAGTCGCCGCCGACCAGCTCGGCCAACTGGGCCGCCTGGTCCACCATGCCCTCGGCCAGCACGCGGATGGCCTGCTCGACGTTGCCGAAGTACTGGTAGAAGGTCGCCGGGGACGTGCGGGCCTGCCGGGCGATGTCGGTGACCTTGACCGATCGCCACGACGTGGTGGTGAGGAGCTCCACTGTGGCGTCGAGCAGGCGTTGGCGGGTCTGGCGACCCCGCTCGCCGGGAACTCGTCCGTCGGTGGTCGCCACCGATTCGCCGTACTCTCCGTACTCGCCGTACTCGCCCAGGGCGACGATGGCGGCTTCGGACCCGCTGCGATCTGTCGCCATGGCGTCCCAGCGTAGTGGCCCTGTTCCCGAAGACCCAGGTGACGGGCCGGATACGATGGCGGCATGGAGCAGACGGTGGCCCGCCCGCTCACTCGCGCGCAACAGGCCCGGCGCCAGCGCGTGATCGATGCAGCAATGGCGTTGGGGCTCGAAGGCGGATACGAGGCGGTGCAGATGCGGGACGTGGCGGCCCGGGCTGACGTCGCCATGGGCACCGTGTACCGGTACTTCTCGAGCAAGGACCACCTCCTGGCGGCCACGCTCGTGCACTGGGTCGAGCTGCTCGACACCCGGATCGGCCAGCATCCGCCGCGCGGTGTGCATCCGGCCGACCGCGTGCTCAACGTCCTCGACCGCGCGCTGCGCGCCATGGGACGTCAGCCCAAGCTCGTCGCCGCCGTCTTCACGTCGCTGTCGTCCCCCGACCCGGCCGCCGTCGGTTGCCAGCAACAGATCACCCTGCTGATGGAGGGGATCATTTCACGGGCCATGGGTGAGCCCGGCATCCCCGACATGGCGGACCGGGCCCGCATGATCGGTCACGTCTGGTATTCGGCCCTGGTGGGATGGATCAACGGGTGGTCCACCATGGCGCGGGTGTACGACGAGCTCGCCGTATCGGTGCGGTTGCTCCTACCCGACGAGCTGGTGGAACGGCAACCCGCGTGGTGACGACGGCGTCACGCCGGCGGCGGCGCGACCCTCGGGGGCGGAGGAGCCCCGCGCTAACGTCGTTTCGATGACCGTCGGCGCCTCCCCCCGCGGCCTTCCCATTGAGTTCAAGGGCCTGAGCAAGCACTTCGGGTCCGTGCTCGCCGTCGACGACCTCAGCTTCACCGTCGAGCCCGGGCGCGTCACCGGGTTCCTGGGTCCCAACGGCTCGGGCAAGACGACGACGCTGCGCATGCTCCTCGGGCTCGTCCATCCCTCCGCCGGCACCGCCACCATCGCGGGCCGGAATTACCAGGACCTCGAGCACCCGTCGTCCAGCGTCGGTGCGGTGCTCGAGGCGACGAGCTTCCACCCGGCCCGGCGCGCCCGGACGCATCTGCGCATGGCGGCGCGGGCCGGCGGGCACGACGACAAGCGCGCCGACGAGGTGCTCGACCTCGTCGGCCTGAAGGGGGACGCCAAGCGCAAGGTCGGCGGGTTCTCCATGGGCATGCGGCAGCGGCTCGAGCTGGCCACCGCGCTCCTGGGCGACCCCGACGTCCTCATACTCGACGAACCGTCGAACGGCCTCGACCCCCAGGGCATCGTGTGGCTACGCGACTTCATGCGCTACCTGGCCGGCGAAGGGCGCACCGTCCTGGTTTCCTCGCACCTCCTGGCCGAGATGGCCCAGACCATCGATGACGCCGTCATCGTCTCCTTCGGCCAGCTGAAGGCCCAGGGGACGCTCGAGGAGATCACCAAGGGCCTGACGGGGATCGTCATGCGGGCCCGCACGCCGGAGGCGGATCGGCTCGGTGCGGTGCTCACGCAGGCCGGCATCGCCTTCCGCCGCCTGACCAACGAGGAGGTGGCGATGGACGGCGTCACCCCCGAACAGATCGGCCCGCTGCTCGCCGCCAACCAGATTGTGCTCTACGAGCTGACCCGGGACGGGGGCGACCTCGAATCGGTCTTCCTCTCACTGACCACGGGGCTCGGCTTCGGTGACGTGAACGCCACTGGCATGATCGACGCCCTCAGAGCCGAGCTGCTCAAAATCCGTTCGACGCCGGGGGCGTGGGTCATCTTCGGCCTGGGTTTCCCCCTGGCCGTCCTGGGCCTCCTGTTCGTGTTCGCCGCCTCGGGCGGCTCCCCCGGGCACACCTTCTACTTCGCGAACAGCACCCGCCTGCAACGAGAACTGCTCGGCGCCGGCTACTTCGCCATAGAGGTCCTGGCCCCGATTCTGGGCGTGCTGTGCATCACGACCGAGTACCGGCACAAGACCCTGACCACCTCGCTCGTGTTGGTGCCGGTGCGCCCGCGCGTCCTGGGCGCCAAGGTGGTCGTCACCGCCCTGTGGTCGATCCTCATTGCCGCGTTGACCCTGGTCGCGGTCGGCGCCGTGGGACTGCCGTGGAACAACGCCTTGGGCGGGGCGGCCACCCAGGTGACGGACCAGGCGGGTGCGGTCCTCCCGGGCCTGTTCGCCTCGGCGGTCCTCCTCGGGCTCTTCGGGCTCGGCTTCGGCACGCTGGTCAAGAACCAGATCGCCGGCATTCTGATCACCATCGGGGGGACGCTCATCCTCGAGCCGCTGCTCATCGGCCTGGCCCACGCCATCTTCCACTACAACCTCAACTGGCTCCCCAACCGTGCCGGCGCCGCCCTGGCCGGTGACGTGGCCCGCGGCATCGGCGGTGGCGGCGGGGGAGGCGGTGCGTTCCGCCTGCTCTCCTGGTGGCAGGGCGGCCTGGCCATGCTGCTGTGGGGTGTGGTGCCGCTGACGATCGGCTACTTCACCACGTTCCGCCGGGACGTCACCTAGCCGCGCAGGACGACACCGGGCCGCCGGGCCAGCCCCTCGGGCGCCGGCGCCCCGTCCACCCGGATGGGTACCCCGTTGACGAGCAGGTGCGTCATCCCCTCGGGCGCGTCGGCAATGAGGCGCTCGCCGTCGGCCGGGAAGTCGCGGATGCGGCGCAGCGGCCCCGGCGCCACCGTGTCGGGGTCGAAGACGCACAGGTCGGCCGCCTTGCCCACTTCCACCGTCCCGCGGTCGTCCAGCCCGTAGACGCCGGCCGGCTCCCCCGTCAGCTTGTGGATGGCCCGCTCGAGCGGCATGACCCCCTTCTCGCGCACCCAGTTGCCCAGCAGGTCGGTCGAGAAGCAGGCGTCGCAGAGTTGGGAGACGTGCGCGCCGGAGTCGGCCAGGCCCAGCAGCACGTTGTCACGCGGCAACAACCAGGCGATGGCATCGGGGTCGTCGTTGGCCAGGACGGACCAGAAGCGCGCCTCGAGGTCGTCGTCCAGCGACACGTCGAGCATGACGTCGAGGGGAGTGCAGCCCCGCTGCTCGGCCAGGACCTGCACGGGGCGGTCGGTCAGTTCGGGGTGGGAACGCGACTCGGCCACCGAAATGGCGGCCCAATTCAGCGGGAACCCGCCGGCCCGGCCGCTCACGTCCTCCCAGGCTGAGGCCCGCCAGGCCGGGTCACGGTAGGCCGCCACCCGCTCGTCCTTCGACTTGCCCATCAGCGCGGCGAAGGTGGGCCGCATGTTGAGGGTGAACGGCTCGGAGAGGTTCATCTGGAAGACCAGGGGGCGGCACGACACCTGGGGCCACACCTCGACCCCCTCCGCCCAGGCGGCGTCGTGCTCGGCCACCACCTTCTCGTGGTACGGGTATCCCTTGACGGTCAGCAGCGCCGTCCAGGTGAAGGGCCGGCCCACCTCGCGCTGGAGGCGGAAGACCTCTTGGTTGGGGAACACGCCGCCCGGCAGCAGGGCCACGACGCCGCGTCCGCTCTGCTTGACCGGTTCGAGGAGGGCCCGCAGCTCGGCCAGGTCGGCCACGCGCGAGGGCACCGGCCGCCCGCTGTCGCCGTTGTGGGTCGGGGACGCGCTCGAGGCGAACCCGGCGGCGCCGCCGGCCATGGCGTCGGCCACGACCTCCTGCATGCGCGCCACCTCGTCCTCGGTGGCGGCGCGCTCGTACGCCTCCTCGCCCATGACGTAGAGGCGCACCGCCGTGTGGCCGACGTAGCACGCGTAGTTCAACGCGGTGCCGCGGCGGGCCACCGCGTCGAGGTACTCGGTGAAGGTCTCGAACTCACCCCAGGGCACGCCGACCGAGAGGGTGTCGAAGCTCATGTCCTCGACGTGCTGGAGGGTGCGGGCCAGCAGCGCCACCCCTTCGGGCCGTATCGGCGCAATGGAAAAGCCGCAGTTGCCCGCCACCACCGTGGTGACGCCGTGGAACGACGACGGCGTGAGGTCGGGGTCCCAGAAGACCTGTGCGTCGTAGTGCGTGTGGATGTCGATGAAGCCCGGGCTCACCACCTGCCCCGACGCGTCGAGCACCCGGGTCCCTTCCAGATCGGCGCCCACCCCGCTGATCAGGCCGTCCGTGACGGCCACATCTGCCCGCCGGCCGGGTGCACCGGTCCCGTCCACGACCGTGCCACCCCGGATGACGATGTCTGCACACATGGTCACATCGTCGCAGCCCCGGCGCCCCGGCGCACGCGCGTGTTGCAGAATCGCGGTGACGTTCGGGTACGGTGGAGCCGGGCCCGGGTATGGCACCGGGTGGGGAGGACGGCGCGCCGCCGTGGCGCGAGACGGGAGTGTCGCCATGGCGGTTCGGTTCTTCAGGTCCAAAACACCGCAGTCCGAGGACTCGCAGGACGCGCTGCAGATCTCCGGCGCCATCATCGCCCCCTCCGACGGGCCCTCCCCGGTGGCGCTGGTCGACGCCGGCCACGCTGCCCACGGCCTCGGCGTCGTGCGGGACCAGTACGAGCGCAAAATCCGCAAGAACCCCACCATCAGGATGGTCCCGAGCTCCATCATGGTGGACGGCCGCCGCCTCCGCTTCGCCGTGTCGGACAACGTCGGCGCCTACGGGCCCGACGGGCCGGGGACGCCGCCCATCTGGGCCGTCAACATCCACGGCTACTTCGCCGGCGGGGGCATGTACTGGCGCGAGAGCGCCCGCCTGGCCGAGCAGCTGGGCTGGCGCGTCATCAACCCGAGCCTGCCCGGCTTCGGCGGCAGCGACCCGCTCGACTGGCAGGACGTCTCCATGGAGAACCTGGCCAGTCAGGTCATGGCGATCGTGCACAAGGTCGACGCCGGCCCGGTCGTGCTGCTCGGCCACTCCATGGGCGGGGCGGTCGCCGTGCAGTTCGCGCACGATCACCCCCGGCGCACCCTGGGCCTGATCTACCGCGACGGGGTGAGCACACCGGCCTGGAAGGACCGCACCGGCATCATCCCGACCGTGCTGTCGCCCCTGCTGCCCGACGTGGCGCCGATGGTCGACCTGATGGCCGCGGTCCTCTTCGACCTGCCCGACCTGGCCATCGGACGGCTGTACTCCACCGTGCGGGCCGTGCTGCCCGACGTGCGCCAGAACATCCGCACGGTGGCCCAGACCATGCCGGTGGGCAGCATGCTCATGTCGCTGGACCAGCGCAGCCAGGTGCGGGCGCTGGTGGCCCAGCAGATCCCGATCCTGAACGAGTGGGGCTGCTTCGACCGCATTACGCCGGGGCACACCGCGCTCGAGTTCGCCGCCATCGCGCGCTCCCCCGTGCTGTGGGTGCCGGGTGGGCACAGCTGGATGCTGGCCCGCCCCCAGGGTCAGTCGGACATATTGACCCACCTGGTGCGCGGGCGGGAGTTCGGGGCCCAGGTCGAGAGCCGCTGGCGACAGCTCACGCCGCGCGAGGTCACGCTGCGCGCCGTCAACTGACCATCAGCGGACCGCGGCTCCGCTCGCCGGTGCACGCCCGCGCGCACGAGGGCGCGGCGTGATCGACAAAGTCCTCCAGCCCCTCCTGTCGCTGCACGGCTGGCAGGCCTACGCACTGGTCGGGGTGCTCGTGTTCGCCGAGGCGGCCGTGCTGCTCGGCTTCGTGTTCCCCGGCGAGACGGCGGCGATCCTCGGCGGCGTCCTGGCCTCCAAGGGCGGCGTGACCCTGCCCGCCATCACGGTCGTGGTGGTGGTGTGCGCCATCGTGGGCGACTCGGTGGGCTACGCCGTGGGAGATCGCTGGGGTCGCAAGCTGCTGGGGCTCGGACCACTCCGCAAGCGCCAGAAGGGCCTCGACATGGCGCTCGACCAACTGAGCCGCCGGGGCGCCGTGGCGGTCTTCGTGGCGCGCTTCTCGGCCTTCCTGCGCGCCGTGGTGCCCGGCCTGGCCGGCATGTCGTCCATGCCCTACCGCATCTTCCTGCCGGCCAACGCCCTCGGGGGCATCTGCTGGGGCGTCCTCTACGTCATGCTCGGCTACTTCGTGGGCGAGCGCGTGGAGAAGGCGACGGGCATCGCGTCGGACATTTTGCTCGGCCTCATTCTGGTCGTGATCGTCGTGCTGGTGATCCGGCACCGCCGCCGGAGCAAGCAGGAGATAGAGGGCCCGGCCGGGCCGACGACGCCGGAGGGCGACCCGGTGGCCTGACCGCCGCTCAGGTCGGCGGCTCGAGCACCGAGCGGTCGCCCGCCCGCAGGCCTTTGAGGACCCGGGCGAACTCGCCGGCGGCGTCGTTGCCCTGGGCGTCGGTGTCGAGCCAGCGCGGCGACGAAGGATCACTGCGGTCCAGGCCGAACAGGCCGAAGCGGGGTTCGTAGGTGCCCCACTCGTAGTTGTCGACCAGGGACCAGTGCAGGTAGGCGCGCACCGGGGTCCCGTCGGCCACGGCGTCGGCCACCGCACCCAGGTGCGCCCGCACGTAGTGCGGGCGGTCCATGCCGTCCTCGCGCCGTTCGGAGAGCCCGTCGCGCCCCGCGTCGCCATGCCGTTCTCCACCACCCACACGGGGAGACCGGGCCGCAGCGCGGCCTCGGTGGCGCACCACGACCGCAGGCCCGAGGGGTGCGGCACGACGTCCCACAGGGCGCGCCCGAACGACCAGTCGCGCCCACCGGCCCGGAGGCGGCGCCCCGGCACCCGCATGGCGTGGCTGGCCACCGGGTCGTACCAGTCGAAGGCGGCCGCGTCGATGACGCGTGGCCGCGCCGATGCGTGCACCGCGTCGACCACCCGCCGCGGCACCGTGCGGCGGGTCACCGCCCGCATGCGGGCCCACAGGCGACCCTGGCCGGGCTCACGTCCCGCGCCGTAGGGCGACATGGCGGCGAAGTAGCGGCGGATGGCCGCCTCCCCGGCGTGACGCGGCGCGAACGCGGCGTCGTGCACGGTGCGGCGCTCGTCGAGGTACTGGTCGACGTCGCTGGGATCCACCCCGACCTGGCGCAGCTCGAGGAGGTCGAGCAGCATGCGGTCCAGCTCGTAGATCGACGACGAGCTCGTGTTGATGGTGATCTCGGCCTCGGGCTGCACGGCGCCGACGGCATCGGCGGCCAGCACGTGCGCGGTGAGGAGGTTGTCGAGCACGCAGAAGCCGTCGGACAGCGCCATGCGCCGGCCCGGCGGGCAGGCGCCCTCGACCCACCCCATCAGCATCACGATGTTGGGCTCGTTCACCGTGATCCAGCGCGTGCAGTACGGGGCCAGCGCCGGCACCACCCGGGCCACATGGCGCGCGAACACGTCGGGTGAGCCGGGGCGCAGCCAGAACTCCTCGCCCAGCCACCACGGGTGGGTGAAGTGGTGCAGCGTGACGACGGGTGCCAGGCCGCGGTCGCAGCACAACGAGAGAATTTCCGCGTAGTGCTCCAGCGCGGCGTCGTCGAACTCGCCCGGCCGGGGCTCCAGACGCGCCCACTCCACCGAGAGCCGGAACGCGTTGGCGCCGATGGCCGCGGCGCGGTCGAGCGCCTCGACCGGGTGGCGCCAGAAGTCACAGGCCAGGCCCGAGCGCTCGGCGCGGCCGGTCGCCTCCCAGCCCGACCAGTTGTTGTGCGGCTCACCGTCGCCGTTGAAGCCGCCCTCTATCTGGTAGCCCGAGGTGGCCACGCCGGCCAGGAAGCCCGGGCCGAGCAGGTCGGTGTCAACGCCCCGGGGCGAGCGGGCTCGCGGTCGGGCCTGCGGCGGGTCGGGGCATCGTCGGCCATGCGATCAGCTTGGCAGCTGGAGCGCCGTGCCGGCTGCGGCCGCTGCTCAGTGGGGCGGCGACAGCGCGCGCAGCCGGGAGAGGGCGGCCGAGACGATCTCCACCTCGTCGCGCGCCTGGCGCACCAGGGAGCGCACCTGGGGCTCGTTGGCGTCGCCCCCGGCGCGCAGCGCGGCGGCCTGCACGTCGCGGGCGGCGCCGATCACCTCGGCCACCTGCAGGCGCACCGTGTCGGGCCGGGCCCCGAAGGGCAGGCGGCGCTCGTGGCGCAACAGGCCGTCCAGCTGCCCGGCGACGCCGCGCAGCGAGCGGCAGACGGCCGGCAGCTCGGCCACCGGCGCGTCGTGGGCCTCGGCGTGCGCCACGGCCGCCTCGGCGTCCTCCACCGCCACCCACAGGCGCCGCCGCACCCGGGCCGCCGGGCCCCGGCTGAGCTGCCCGGGCGTGGCCCGGGACCCGCGGCGCTCGCGGCCGGCCGCCACGAGGGCGACGCCGGCCAGCAGGCCCCGGGTGGCCACGTGCCCGTGCACGGCGTGCCAGTGGCGCCGCACGTAGCCCCGCGCCAGGAGGAAGGCGGCCACCAGCCCGAGCAGGGCGACCAGGGCCGCCAGGAGCAGGAACTCGGCCGCGTGGGCCAGGAAGGTCACCCACGAATTGTAGGCGCCCGCCCCGAAGTGGGACCGGCGGGGTCGGGCACTACCCTGAGGCCATGGAGCCCGGGGCGGGATCCCACGAAGACGGCGCCCCGTCGGGCGTGCCGGGGCCGGACTGGCAGCCCGGCGTGCCGTCCCTGCGCGAGCACCTGCCCAGCATTGTGTGGGGCGCCGCCCTGCCATTGGGCGTGTACTTCCTGGTGCGCAGCCACGTGCAGTCCGACACCCAGGCGCTCGTCATCGCCGGCGGCTTCTCCGCCGCCTGGATCGTCTTCCAGTTCGTGCGCCAGCGCCGGATCGACATCGTGGGCGCGGTGGTGCTCTCCGGCTTCGCCGTCGGTGTGGCGGGTTCCGAGCTCCTGGGCGGCAACGCCTACGTGCTGAAGGTGCGCGACGCCTTCTTCACCGCCATCTTCGGGGCCGTGTGCGTCATCACCCTGTTCACCCACCGGCGGCCGGCCATCTTCTACGTGGGGCGCTACCTGTCGGCCGGCCAGGACCCGGCGAAGATGGCCGCCTTCGACGAGCTGCACGAGGCGCCCATCGGTCGCCACACGTTCCGCGTGCTCTCGCTGGTCTGGGGCATCGGTCTCATGGCCGAGGCCACCTCGCGCCTGACCCTGGCCGACGTCCTGCCCACGGGCACGTTTCTCGCCGTCTCCCCCTTCATCACGGCGTCGGTGCTCGGCAGCCTCTTCGCCTTCACCGTCGTCTTCTCCCGGCGCGCCCAGCTCGAAGCGGCCACTTTGGCCGCCGAACCCGGAACCGGCGGCGGGCCCGAACCGCCGGTTCCCCCCGAATAGAGGCCCGCGATTAGCCTCGGCGGCTGCACCGGCGCCGGCGGACGGCGGGGAGCACAGCGAAGGGAGCACCAGCACCATGGCAGACGAAGTCCTGCGCGAACGGCGCGGCAACGTGGAGATCCTGACCATCAACCGGCCCGAGGCGCGCAACGCCATCAACGGCGCGGTGAGCAAGGCGATGTCCTCGGTCATGGACGAGCTGGCCGACGACGCCGACTGCTGGGTCGTCGTCATCACGGGCAGCGGCGACAAGGCTTTCAGCGCCGGCATGGACCTCAAGGCCTTCAGCAGCGGCGAGGGCGGCGACATCATCGGCGCCAGCGGAGGCTTCGGCGGCCTGACCCAGCGGGACTTCCCCAAGCCCATCATCGCGGCCGTCAACGGCTCCGCCCTGGCCGGCGGCCTCGAGATCATGCTCTCGTGCGACCTGGTGGTCGCGGCCGAGCACGCCACCTTCGGCATCCCCGAAGCGAAGCGGGGGCTGATCGCCGGCGCAGGCGGGCTCATCCGTCTGCCCAAGCGTCTCCCCATGGCCATCGCGCTCGAGCTGGCCATGACCGGTGATCCCATTGACGCCGAGCGGGCGGCCGCGCTCGGACTGGTCAACCGGGTGGTCCCCGCCGACCAGCTGCTGCCCGAGGCCATTGCGCTGGCCGAGCGCATCGCCGCCAACGCGCCGCTCGCCGTGCGGTACTCGAAGAGCGTCATGCGCCAGGCGGCCGAACTGCCCGAGGCCGACGGGTGGAAGATCAACGCCCAGGCCGTGGGCGTCGTGTTCTCGTCCGCCGACGCCATGGAGGGGCCGGTCGCCTTCGCCGAGAAGCGCGCTGCCCAACTGGCAGGGCAAGTAGCCGCCGGCCGTGCTGGCCTCGGGCGTCGACACCGTCCGCCTCACCCTGCACGTCCTGGCGGCGTCGGTGTGGGTGGGCGGGCAGCTCGTCATGATGGGTCTGGTCGGCCCGGCCCGCGGCCTCGGGGGCGACGCCCCCCAGGTGCTGGCCCGGGCCTTCGCCCGCCTGGCCTGGCCCGCCTACCTGGTGCTGGTGCTGACCGGCTTCTGGAACATCTCGACGTTCACCTGGTCCCAGCAGAGCACGGCCTGGAAAACGGTGCTCATCGTCAAAATCGTGGTGGTCGCCCTGGCCGGGCTGGGTGCCTTCCTGCATCAGCGGGCCACCTCCAAGGCCCAGCTGGCGCTCTGGGGCTCGGTGGCGGGCACGGCCAGCGTGGCTGCGCTGGTGATGGGCATCCTGCTGGCCGGGTGACTCCGAACAGGGTGCGGGGCCCCGGTGGTTCCCCGGCCTGGGAACGGGTCTAACCTACGAGCAGGTTCACCCACGTGGACCCGGGTGAAGGAGAACTTCATGCTGGCTGACATTTTTGGCCCAGACCTGCTGATCGTCGCCATCGTGCTCGTCGTGGTCCTCTTCGGCGGCGCCGCCATCCCGAAGCTGGCGCGCAACCTGGGCTCGGCCAAGAACGAGTTCGAGAAGGGCATGGGGGACGGCAAGAACGCCTCTGCCGCGAGCGACACCACGTCGGCGGCGTCCGACACGCCGGCCCCGGCCCAGGAGAAGACCTCCGAGAGCTGAGCGGCCGTCCGGCGCGCCCGGACGGCGTCGGCCGGAACAGAAAGGGGGCGACCATGGCGTCCGGACCCGGGTCCGACGTCCTCGGCCTCGCCGACCGCCTGTGGAACGGCGAACTGTCCACCTCCACGTTCCACCCGGTGGACCACGTCGGCGGCTTCGTCGAGATCACCGACGGCGTCGGCTTCTGCCCCTCCTTCGCCAACGTCTCTGCCTTCGCCACCGGCGACGGCCTCGTGCTCGTCGACACCGGCAGCGCACCGCTGGCCCAGGTCGTGCACGGCGACATCCGGACCTGGAGCCCCGACCGGCTCCATACGGCCGTCTACTCGCACGGGCACATCGACCATGTCTTCGGGGTGCCGGTGTGGGAGGCCGAGGCGGCCGAGCGCGGGTGGGCCGCCCCGGAGGTGATCGCCCATCACGCCCTGCCCGCCCGCTTCGACCGCTACATCTTCACGGCCGGCTACAACACGATCGTCAACCGACGCCAGTTCGGCTTCAAGGACCTCAACTGGCCCACCGAGTACCGCTACCCCGACCGCACCTACCACGACACGCTGGACGTCTCGGTCGGCGGCGTCGACTTCGCGCTGCGCCACGAGAAGGGCGAGACCGACGACCACACCATCACCTGGCAGGCGGACAAACGGGTGCTGTGCTGCGGCGACCTCTTCATTTGGGCCTCGCCCAACGCCGGCAATCCCCAAAAGGTCCAGCGCTATCCGCGCGAGTGGGCCGACGCCCTGCGGCGCATGCTGGCCCTCGACGCCGAGTTCCTCCTGCCCGGCCACGGCTTCCCCCTCGTCGGGGCCGACCGGGTCCGCCGGGCCCTGACCGACACGGCGGACCTCCTCGACTCCCTGGTCGACCAGACCCTGGCCGTCATGAACGAGGGCGGGCGTCTCGACGACGCCATCCACACCGTCCGGCCCCCGGCCGCCCTGGAGGACCGGCCCTATCTCCGCCCCGTCTACGACGAGCCCGAGTTCATCGTGCACACGGTGTGGCGCCAGTACGGCGGCTGGTGGGACGGCAACCCCGCCACGCTCAAGCCGGCCCCCGAGCGCGCCCTGGCCGCCGAGCTGGCGGCGCTCGCCGGCGGCGCCGGCGTCCTGGCCGACCGGGCCCTCGAACTGCTCGGGCTGGCCCAGCGGGCCGGTGACGGCGAGGAGGCGGAGGCCGAACGGGCCCTGCGCCTGGCCGCGCACCTGGCCGAGCACGCCTGGCTGGCCGCCCCCTCGGACGAGGGGATCGGGCGGGCGCGCCAGGAGGTCTTCGCCGCCCGGGCCGCCCGGGCCACCTCGACCATGGCCCGCGGCGTGTTCACCTGGGCGGCGGACGAGTCGGCACCGCACCCGCACTGACCCGGGGCCGCCGCCCTCAATTCCAGTTTTTTGGCCGGGTTCGATAGTGTCGGCGCCGTGGACTCGTCGCTGACCGGCCCGCCCTCCGGCACGCCCGAAAACCCTGGTCGCAGGCGCGGCCGGAAGCTGTGGGCGGCGGTGGTCGTCGGCCTGGGCGCCGTGGTTCTGGCCGGCTGCTCCTCGTCCTCGTTGCCCACGTTCGGCGCCTACCGGGGCAAGACCTCACAGGCGCAGGCGACGTTCAAGCTCTGGCAGGGGTTCTTCATCGCCGGCCTCATCGTCGGGGGCTTCGTCCTGCTCCTGATCCTGTGGGCCATCTTCCGCTACCGGCGCAAGTCCGACGAGATCCCTCGCCAGACCCAGTACCACACGCTGACCGAGATCATCTACACGGTGATGCCCATCCTGATCGTGCTCGGCCTGTTCGCCTTCACGGTGATTGTGGAGAACGAGGTCACCGCGGTCGAACCCCATCCGTACACGACGATCCACGTCTACGCCTTCCAGTGGGGCTGGGAATTCCAGTACGACAACGGCGTCAAGGTGATCGGCCAGACCACGGACGCCCCCACCATGGTGGTGCCCTCGGGCGAGACGACCCGCGTCTTCCTGCGCTCCTACGACGTGCTGCACGGCTTCTACGTGCCCGAGTTCAACTTCAGCCGCTACGCCAGCCCCGGGTACTGGACCTCCTTCGACCTCAACGTCATCCACAACGGCGTCTATCGCGGCCAATGCACCCAGCTGTGCGGCCTCTACCACTCGCTCATGTTCTTCAACGTCCGTTCGGTGTCCCCGACCGCCTACCAGACCTGGCTGCGCACGACCGGGGCCTACCAGCAGGCCCACCCCAGCTCCATCGGCCAGCTCCCGGCGGCGGTGCACGCCAACATCAACGGCACCGCGGGCGCCGGGTACTCTGGGAATTCGGGTAACTCCGGCAACTCCGGCTCCGGCGGCAACAGTGGCGACACAGGAGGAGGTGCTGATTACGGTGGCTGACGTCCTCGCTCCCCCCGAAGGATCACAGGAGCCGACCGGCCTCCGCCTGCCGCAGGTGCCCGCCGACGGGCACGACGGGCACGCAGCCCACGAGGAGCACGGCCCCACCGGCGTCCTCAAGTGGCTGACCTCGACCGACCACAAGGTCATCGGCCTCAGCTACATGATCACGGCCATCGTGATCTTCTACATCTCGGGGATCATGGCGCTGTTCATGCGGCTGCAGCTCTCCTCGCCGCACTCGTCGCTGCTCAGCTTCTCTCAGTTCAACGCGCTCTTCACCATGCACGGCAGCCTGATGCTGTACCTCTTCGCCGGCCCGTTCGCCTTCGGCGGCCTGGCCAACTTCATTGTGCCGCTGCAGATCGGGGCGCCCGACATGGCCTTCCCCCGCCTGAACGCGCTGAGCTACTGGCTCTACCTGACCGGCTCCATCACCATGTTGATGACCTTCTTCGTGGCCGGCGGTGCCGCCCAGTTCGGCTGGGTGGCCTACGCCCCGCTCTCGAGCGCCACCAGCTCACCCGGTGCGGGCCCCGACCTCTGGATCATGGCGCTCGCCCTGACCGGCTTCTCGGCCATCTTCACCGGCGTCAACCTGTGCGGGACGATCTTCTACCTGCGCGCGCCCGGCATGACCATGTGGCGCATGCCCATCTTCACCTGGAACATGCTGGTGACGGGGATCCTGATTCTGATCGCCTTCCCGGTGCTCACGGCGGCGCTCATCATGCTGTTCTGCGACCGCCACTTCGGGACCCACATCTACACCGCGGTCGGCTGTCACCTGGTGAACGGCGCGCCGATGGCGTCGTGCGGCTCTCCGCTGCTGTGGCAGAACCTCTTCTGGTTCTTCGGCCATCCCGAGGTCTACATTCTCGCCCTGCCCTTCTTCGGCATCGTGACGGAAATCCTCCCGGTGTTCTCACGCAAGCCGGTGTTCGGCTACAAGGGCATGGTCTTCGCCACCATGGCCATTGCCGCGCTGTCGACCGGCGTGTGGGCGCACCACATGTTCACCACCGGCGCCGTGCTGCTGCCGTTCTTCTCGTTCCTGAGCCTGCTCATCGCCGTGCCCACCGGCATCAAGTTCTTCAACTGGATCGGCACCATGTGGCACGGGCAGCTCACGTTCAACACACCCATGCTGTTCAGCATCGGGTTCCTGTTCGCCTTCCTCATGGGCGGCGTCACCGGCATCATGCTGGCCTCGCCGCCCATCGACTTCGCCACCCACGACACCTACTTCGTGGTGGCCCACTTCCACCAGGTGCTCTTCGGGACGGCCGTCTTCGCCGGCTTCGCCGGCCTCTACTACTGGTATCCGAAAATGTTCGGGCGCATGTTGCGCGACAACCTGGGCAAGTGGCACTTCTGGCTGATGTTCATCGGCTTCTGGGTCACCTTCATGCCGCAGTACGTGGTCGGCCTGCTCGGCATGCCCCGCCGCGTGGCCTCCTACCCGTCGAACCTGGGCTGGCAGAGCTACAACATCGTCTCGACGGTCGGCGCGTTCATCATTGCCCTCTCGTTCCTGTTCCTGCTGATCAACTTCCTCGTCTCGTGGCGCCATCCCATCCCGGCCGGCGACAACCCGTGGGACGCCCACACGCTCGAGTGGTTCACCACCTCGCCGCCGCCGCACCACAACTACACGCACTTGCCGCCCATCCGCTCCGAGCGGCCGACGTGGGACTACAACCACCCTGATCACCTCACGGTGCCCCACGGCAAGGACGCCCACACCAACGGACACGGCAACGGGAAGAAGGTCGAGGTCGGGGTATGAAAGTCGAAGCGGTGTTCCTGCTCTTCCTGGGGGCGTTCTTCGGGGGCATCGGGCTCTGGTACTGGTTCTGGGGCTACGAGGACGGCGGCAGTGTCATGCTCCTCGGG
The DNA here is from genome assembly GCA_963850095.1 of uncultured Acidimicrobiaceae bacterium. GTDB lineage: Bacteria > Actinomycetota > Acidimicrobiia > Acidimicrobiales > RAAP-2 > Bog-473. The sequence goes on from CAWKJX010000001.1 coordinate 91,867, forward strand.
GCCACCCTGCTCGGCTTCCTCCCCGGCAGCTACTACTTCTTCTGGCATCGGCGCTTCCACGGCCACAAGTACTTCTTCTTCGGCCATATCCCCGCGGCCGGTGACCGCCCCTCGGACCGCGACGACGCCGAAATGCCCGACGGCGCCGGCACCGTCGACTCGTTCCCGGGCTCGTCCATCTGGCCCTTCGTCATGGGAATGGGCGCCTTCCTGACCGTCCTGGCCCTGGTGTTCGGCGTCTGGCTGTTCTTCATCGGCGGCCCGCTCATCATCACCGCGCTGACCGGCGTCACCGCCGAGAGCCGCCGCGGCGGCACCGTCTAACTCCTCTCCACCTCCTTTCCCCCTTTTGCCCCTGCCCGCGCCGGGCCGGCGCGCCGCCACCTCCACGTAGCCTGGTCCGGTGTCCGCGACCGGTGCCGCCCCCGTGGCGACGCAGCAACAACAGCACGCTCTCTCACGGGGCCTCGTCGTCCTCATTGCCGTCGCCACCGGCGCCATCGTGGCCAACCTCTATTACGCCCAGCCCGTCTTGCACCAGGTGGCGCACACCTTCCACCGCGGGCCCGGGCCCACCTCGACCGTCATCACGGCCACCCAGGTCGGCTACGCGGCCGGGCTGCTGCTGATCGTCCCCCTCGGGGACCTGCAGCCCCGGCGCGGGCTCGTCACCCGCCTCTTCGTCGTGGCCTGCATCGCCCTTATCGCCTGCGCGCTGGCCCCCAACCTGTGGCTTTTCGCCTTGGCGTCGGTGGCGGTGGGCACGGCGTCGGTGGCGGGCCAGGTCATGATCCCCTTCGCCGCCGACCTGGCCCCTGAGGAGCGACGGGGCCGCGTGGTGGCCCGCATCATGACCGGCCTACTCATGGGGATATTGCTCGCCCGCACGGTGTCAGGTCTGGTGGCCCAGGCGGCCGGCTGGCGCGCCATCTTCTGGTTCTCGGCCGCGCTCATGATCCTCTTCGCGCTGGTGCTGTGGCGCGCCCTGCCCACCGAGGGTTCCCGCCCGCACCGCCGCTACGCCGAGCTCGTCGGCTCCTCGCTCCGCCTGCTGGTGACCGAGCCGGTCCTGCGCCGGCGCGCCTGGCACGGGGCGTGCGCCTTCGCCTGCTTCAGCGTGCTGTGGACGACGCTCGCCTTCCTGCTCTCGGGCGGCCCCTACCACTACTCCAACGCGGTCATCGGACTGTTCGGCCTCGTCGGCGCCGGCGGGATCGTGGCGGCCAATCTGGCCGGCAAGCTGGCCGACTCGGACCGGCACACGGCCACGACCGTGGTCGCCGGCCTCCTCCTTGTCGCGTCGTTCGCTTTGCTCTGGGCCGGTCGCACGTCGCTGGCCGCCCTCATCGTCGGCATCGTGGTGCTCGACATGGGCACCCAGGGCATGCAGATCACCAACCAGTCCGTGATCTACGCGCTGCGCCCCGACGCCCGCAGCAGCATCAACAGCGCCTACATGGTGTGTTACTTCCTCGGCGGCGCGGTCGGGTCCATTGCCGCCGGCACGATCTACGCCACTCACGGCTGGGCCGGCGTGTGCCTGCTCGGGGCCGGCTTCGGCCTGGCCACACTGGCCCTGTCGGTTTACGAACGGCTGCGACGCCTCGGCCCGGGCGCCGAGGCGTCAGCGTCGCAGGCGACGGCGGCGGCGGACCCCATGGTGGACTCCCGGGACACCTGAGCGACGCCGGGGGCCCGGGGGCAGCACCGAGTGTGCGGCGCTCCTACTATAGCTAGGAGTACAGGAGCGAGCCCGGTGTGGTGAGCAGCTCCCCCGTCTCGAGCCAGGTCTTCAGACCCGAGAGGACCATGGGCCAACCGCCGTAGATCTGGGCACTGGCGCCGTCGCGCAGCTGGTCGTGCGTGAGGGTCAGATGGCACGAATCGCCTACTGGCTCGATCTCCCACGTCACCCGCGAGAAGCCCTCGGCGCGCACCTCGTCGTCCCAGACGGCGGCCATGGTGTGGACCAGGCGCCGCGGCGGATCGACCTCGAGCACCTCGCCCTCGCCGAGATGCACGCCGTGCTTGGCCACGTCCACGCTGATGGGGGAGCCCACCGTCCAGTCCGAGTTGACGGCGGCGCCGAAGTTGTACTTGGCCCGGATCTCGGGGTCGACGATGGCGTCCCACAACCGCTCGGGCGTGGTCTTGATGAAGATCTCGTACACCTTTTCCATTTGTCTCTCCAACCTCTCCTTCATGTCGCTCAACCCGGCCACCCAGGGCTCGGAGTACTTGCTGACCCAGCGATCGTGGACGAGCCGGATGGGCACCGGATTGAGGAAGTGGAGCTTCTCCCGGCCCCGCCGCCGTGTGACGACCAGCCCGGCCTCCTCGAGCACCTTCAGGTGCTTCATGACGCCGAAGCGCGACATGGAGAACCGTTCCTCCAACATGCCCAGGGTCTGGCCGTCCCGGTGGAACAACTCGTCGAGCAGGCTGCGCCGGGTGGGGTCGGCCAGGGCCTTGAACACCTCGTCCACCCCTGGCACATTATGTGACCTTTTGGTCACATGTCAAGGGAGCACCGGCCATCCCGTGGCCCGTCACAGTGCGGCGGGCTCAGCGGGCGGCGGGCACCGAGCCGAAGAGCGGGGCAAGGATCGGGCGCAGCAGTCGCCGGAGTGCGGCGCGCAGCGCCTCCTCGTCGTCCACGGGGAAGACGGTGTCGCGGGTGAGGATGAACGACAGCCCCAGACGCGCCGCGATCTCCGCCAGTTCCTGCGCCTGCTCGGCGTCGATGGTGGCGCCGGCGGCGCCGGCCTGTGCGACCAGCAGCTGACGGGTCAGCGCGACCAGTGGGCCGGCGCTCGTGGTCAGGAACGGCAAAATGGTCCCCGGGTCCGACACCAGGAGCTTCTCGACCAATGAGCTGCGCAGGGCGGCCAGCCCGGTCAGCGCCCCCTCGACAATGCCGTCCTCGGGGGAGGCCGCGGCCGCGGCGGCGGCGGTGATGCGCCCCATGGTGGTCCGCAGTTCCCGCGCCAGCACCGCGTGCACCAGGTCGTCACGCGACGCGAAGGAGCGGTACACCGAGGTGCGCCCGATGGTGGCCCGTTCGGCCACGTCCTCCATGGTCCAGCGTGTGAGGCCGTAGCGCAGCATGAGGTCGGCGCCCGCGTCGAGGATGCGCTCGACCGAGGGGTCGGCCATCCCCACCGCGTTGAAGGCGCCCATCATGGGCGCGAGCTCGACCGTGATTTTGCGCCGGGCCACGAGTCAGGCGGCCCGTGCGTCCCGGGTCCGCTCCCAGCCGGCCAGCGCCCGTGGCTGCCAACGGACGGCGCCCGGAAGGAGGGGCCAGGTCCGGCGCACCCCCAGCTCGAGGCTCCGCAGCGCCACCGCGTCCGCCGCGCACCACGGGATGTCGAACCGCTCGCGCACCACCGGTGGCAGCCCACCGAAGGCGGCGATGCGCAGGACGCGGAACACCGACAGGCGGACAGGCGGAATCCGGGCCAACGGCCGGAGGAAGGCCAACTGGGGCGCCAGCAGCGGCTCGGCGCTCAGCGTGGCGTGCCGCAGCGTGTCGAGCACCCACTCGGCCGCCGGGTTCAGCTCGAGCACCTCGGCGCAGTAGGTGTCCCACTTCTCACCGAACGCGGCGCGGGTGGGCGGGACCGACCGGTCGCTCACGCCGTAGCGCCGGTACCACTCGATCCCCTCGCGGTAGAGCTGCTCGCGCTCGTCGGCGGTCAGACGATGGTCGTCGAAGCGGTCGGCCACTTGTTCGGCCATGTACTGGAAGGTGGCATGGGCCCACCAGAAGGTCTCCGGGTCGAGCGCGTGGTAACTCCGGCCCTCGGGGTCGACGCCCTTGATGGAGCGGTGGAAGTCCCGCACCTCCTTGCCGGTGGCGTCGGCGTCCGGCCCGTCGTAGACGGCGCCCAGGATCCGTGGCAGCGAGCGGAACACCCGGCCGTAGGGGTCACCGAAGAAGTCCGAGTGCTCCAGCACGCCCGCCCCGATGGCCGGGTGCATGAGCTGGAGAAGGCCGATGGAGGCGCCCATGAAGGCGATCCGGGTGTCCCCCGCCCAGCGCCAGAGCAGGGAGTCCGGCCCGAGCTCCATTCGGCCGGGGGACAGCTCCAATCCCAGGTCATCCGCCGTGTGGTACATAAACACATTGTATATACCTACATGCCACGACGCCGCCACTGCGCCGACTGCGGTCGCGGTCACGGGGAGCGAGCGGGCGGTCGGGTTCAGCGACCGTCGGCGCGGGCGGGCCGCCGGCGCCAGGTGTCGAGGCAGCCCGGCGAGCAGAAGAGCACCACGGCACCCCGGACGTCGTGCGCGATCTCCTCGGCCGTGTCGTGGGTGAGCGGCAGCCCGCAGATGGGATCGCGGGCGTCCTCCTCGCCGGCCAGGGCCATGCGGATGCTCGAGGCCGGGACCGGCTTCTCGACGCCGCGCAGCGTGACGTGCGTCTCGTCCTGGGCCATGCCCCAACTGGGCAGGTGGTCCATGACGGACGGATCGGCCAGCGCCTCACCGCTCACCGCCAGGTCGCACAGGCGGGACGCCACGTTCACGCAGTGGCCCACGTAGTCGTCGCCCTCCATCAGGATCACGTCGCCCGAGGTGATGCCCGATCGGATGGAGACGGTCTGGACCGGTCCGGAGACCTCGTTCACGATGTGATGCATCTCCAAAATGGCCTCGAGCAACGGCCGCGTGTCGACGCACACCAGCATGACGCCGTCACCCAGCCACTTGGCGATCCGCACCCCGCGACGCGAGCAGATGTCGCGCAGCATGGCCCGGAACGCCGTCAGCACGTCGACGGCGCGCTCGTCACCCTCGATCTCGGTCAGGGCCGTGAAGCCCGAGACGTCCACGAAGGCGAAGGTGCGGTGGACTCGCATGCCCTCGATGCTGCCATGCCACCCCCCCGTCAGCCCAATTGGAGGGGCGCCGCGCCCGACACAGATTCCCTGGTGGGAGCATCGGCACCGGGGTTGTCTAGCATGGCGGCATGACAGCGGGGCACGTCGGGACGTTCGCCCGGCGGCCCTCGTGGCCACCCCCGTCCCCGGGCTGGGACCGGCAGTGGCCGGGCCCGAGGACTGAGATGGGCCAGCTCGACGGCAAGGTGGTGCTGCTCAGCGGCGGGGCCTCGGACATCGGCCGGGCCACCGCCCTGCGCCTGGCGGCCGAGGGCGCGTCGGTGGCGGTGGGCGACGTGACCCTGGACGGGGCGGCGGCCGTGGCCGACGAGGTCCTGGCCTCGGGCGGCAGCGCCATCGGCGTGGTGTGCGACGTGCGCCACGACGAGTCGGTGGCCGTCTTCGTCGAACGCGCCGTCGTCGAGTTCGGTGGGGTCGACTGCGTGGACCACAACGCGGCCTGGACCCATCCGCGCCTCGACAGCGACGCCCTGGGCGTCGACCTGGGGGTGTGGGACCGGGCCATAGAGACGACGACGCGGGGCGCGCTGCTCCTGGCCCGCCACGCCATCCCCTTCATGAAGGAGCGCGGCGGGGGCTCCATCGTCACCATCTCCTCGGGCACCAGCACCATCGGCGAGTCCATCCGGGTGGCCTACGGCGTGTCGAAGGCCGCGCTCAACCAGCTGACGCGGCACCTGGCGGTGCGCTACGGAGCCGACGGCATCCGGGCCAACGCCATCGCGCCCGGCTTCATCATGACGGCCACGGCGGCGGCCAACGTTCCCCACGACGTGCAGGACCGCCTGGCCGGCGCCAATCCGACACGGCGCCTGGGCACCCCCGACGACGTGGCGCGCGTCGTCGTGTTCCTGTGCAGCGATGCGTCGTCCTACGTCAACGGCCAGCTCCTCCACGTCGACGGCGGCTACCACATCGCCGGAATGATGTAGTGGGGTATGGCTGAGGGATCGCACCGGGTGGCGCTGGTCACCGGCGCCAGCCGCGGCATCGGTCGCTGCGCCGCCGTGGCGCTGGCCCGGCGCGGCTTCGACGTCGTCATCACGGCCCGCACCCTCAAGGAGGGGGACGGCCGGGCCCAACCCTCGAGCGTCCTGGCCCCCGACGTGGCCACGCCCATCGCCGGCAGCCTCGAATCGACGGCGGCGGACATCGAGGCGCAAGGGCGCACCTGCCTGGCCGTGCCCATGGACCTGATGGACCGCTCGTCGGTGCGGGCGGCCGCCGAAGCGGCGCTGGCCTTCCGGGGCCGGGTCGACGTGCTGGTCAACAACGCCATCTACCAGGGCCCCGGGACCATGGACCGCATTCTGGACCTGCCGCTCGAGCTGGCCGAGCGCTGCCTGGTGGGCGACTACCTGCACCCGCTGCTCCTCATTCAGCTCGTGCTGCCCCAGATGCTCGAGCGCGGCGAGGGGCGACTGGTCAACATGCTCTCGGAGGCGGCCTTCACCACGCCACCCGCGCCGGCCGGCCGGGGCGGCTGGGGTGTCGCCTACGCGGCGGCCAAGGCCGCCTTCCACCGTGTGACGGACATGTGCCAGGTGGAGTTCGCCGACGCCGGCATCATGGCCTTCTCCATCGCGCCGGGCCTCACCCTGACCGAGTCGATGCGGGCCTCGGGCATGGACCAGGTGCTCACCGGGGCCGGGCATGTGCCGGCGCCACCCGAGGTGGCCGGGGAGGTGGCGGCCTGGCTGGCGGACGAACCCGACGCGGCCCGTCACGCCGGGCAGATGGTCTCGTCGCGCCGGCTGTGCCGCGAGCTGGGGCTCGTGCCGGGGTGGCCACCTCCCCGGCCGACCTGAGGTCTACAGGCGCGGCAGGCCAATGGGGTTGGGGAAAGGGAGAACGCCGGCGGCGACGATGTCCCGGGCGCAGGCGCGCAACGCGCCGAGGAGGTCCTCGCGTGCGCCGTCGCCCAGCGCGGCGTAGGCCGGCTCGGCCAGCTCGTCGGTCAGGGCCTCGACCTCGGCGTGGCGCAGACGGCCGGCGTCGGTGGCCCGCCCGTCGGAGTGCAGCAGGCCGAGGGCGACGAGCGCCGCCGTCCCGGCCTCCCACTCCTCCGTGCTCCAGCCACGGTTGTCGCGCAGCAGCTCGGAGGGGATGCCCTTGGTGCCCGCCGCCAGCAGGTGGGCCCCGAGGCCGGTCAGCCCGCGGGTCACCAGCGCGGCGACGTGGCCGTCGCCGCGGTGCTCCCGTAGGGTCGTGCAGGCCTGCCAGGCCTCGGCCAGGCCGTCGGGCCCGAGGTCGGCCGCCACCACCGGCCACAGGTCCTGATTGGCGGCGGCCATGACCCGCCCCGGGACGTCGCACCGGGCGACGGCGTGGCGCAGCAGGGGCAGCACCGCCCCCAGGTTGGTGCGGGCCTCGACCCGGCACAGCTCACCGAGTGCGGCCGCGGCGGCGCGGGCCCGCACGGTGCACAGGGTCTCGGGCGCCACCACCTCCCAACAGCTCGGCACGGCCCGGGCCACCATCGCCGGGGCGAAGTTGTAGAAGGCGGCACCGACCGGTCCGGGGCCGACCCGCCCGAGCGGGGCGGCCCGGGACGCGAAGTAGCCGGCCCAGAAACCCCGCAGGCCGGCCTCCTTCAGCGCGCCGCGCGCGCCCGGGGCGAAGTAGGTGACGGCGTGGATGGTCTCGACGGCGACCCAGAGGTCGCGAGCGGTGACGCGGTGCGGCGCCCGGCTCAGCGGGTGACCTGGCGCACGCCCGTGGGCGACGCCTCCGGCAAGCCGTTGCCGCCGTTGGCCAGCGGCTCGATGTCGATGAACTCCGGTACCGGCTCGGGGTCCAGCTCGTCGTGCTCGTCGTCGGGCCGCGGGGCGGACGGCACGGTGGAGTACTCGCCCTGGGCGGAGCGGGACACGATGACGGCGCGCTTGCGCTTGCCGATGCCGTGGACGCCCTGCATCTCCCGGCACAGCTGGTACGTCACCAGGGCCGCCACGACCGGGACGGCGAAGGTGGCGATCCGGAAGAACCACAGCACCGCGTTGAGCGACACGTGGAAGAAGTTGGCCAGGACGTCGGTGGAGCTGGCAGCGAACAGCACGAACATGAAGGAGAACATGGCCACGCCGGCCGCCGTTCGCTTCGGCCGGTCCCGCGGCCGATCGAGCAGGTTGTGCAGCTCGTTGTCCTTCGTGAGCCGGCGTTCGAGGGCGGGATACATGAGCCAGAACCCGACCAGCAGAGCCGGGAACAGGACGGCCGGCAGGAACACCTCGAGCGGAACGGTATAGCCGAAGCCGGTGAGCTCCCACGACGGAAAGATGCGCAGGGCCCCGTCGAGCATGCCCATGTACCAGTCGGGCTGCACCGCATAGGAGATCTTCGAGGCGTCGTAGGAGCCGAACTGCCAGATGGGGTTGATCTGGACGAACGCCCCCAGCAGCGCCGACGCCGCGGCGACCATGAAGAGGAAGCCCGTGGTCTTGGCCATGAAGGTGGGGAACATGGGCGAGCCGACCACGTTGTGCTCGGTGCGGCCCTCGCCGGGGAACTGGGTGTGCTTCTGGCGCACCAGCAGGCCCAGGTGGGCCGCCAGCAGGCCAAGGATGGCCAACGGGATGATCAGGACGTGGATGATGAAGAACCTCGGGAAGATCGACCCGTTCCCCGGGAACGGACCACCCCACAGGAACGACACCATGTAGCTGCCGATCAGCGGCTGTGACTCGGCGATGGAGTAGCCGATGCGCAGGCCAGTGCCCGAAATCAGGTCGTCCGGCAGCGAGTAGCCGATGAACCCCTCGAGCACGGCCAGGAAGAGCATCAGGATGCCGATGGTCCAGTTGAGCTCGCGCGGCTTGCGGAAGGCGCCGGTGAAGAAGATACGCGCCATGTGCACGATGATCGAACCGATGAAGATGTCGGCCGCCCAGTGGTGCATCTGGCGGATCAGCAGGCCGCCGCGCACCGCGAAGGAGATGTTCACCGACGAGGCGTAGGCCTCCGAGACCCGCTGGCCCTGCAGCGGGACGTAGCTCCCGTGGTACACGACCTGCGTGGCCGACGGGATGTAGTACAGCGACAGGAAGATGCCCGTGACGATGAGGACGATGAAGGAGTAGAGCGAGATCTCACCGAGCATGAACGACCAGTGGTCGGGGAAGATCTTGTCGAGGAAGACGCGCCCGCCCTTGGCCACGCCGAGACGGTCGTCGAGCTCGCCGACCACCTTGCCGACGTGGCCGTAGGGGCCCATGTCCTGCTTGGCGCTGCGCTTGGTCTTGGCCGCAGAGGCACTCATGACCGCTCCCAGAAGCCGGGTCCGACCGGTTGATCATAGGGCCCCATGGCCACCAGATAGCCGTCGTCGTTGTAGCCCAGCTGCATCTGCGGCAGGGGGCGGGGTGCCGGTCCGAACTGCGGCACGGCGCCGTTGCGCACGTTGAACATGGACTGGTGGCACGGGCACACGAGCAGCTCGAGCTCCTGCTCGTAGAGGCCCACCGGACAGCCCAGGTGGGTGCACACCTTGGAGTAGGCCACATAGCCGTCGGGGGTCCAGCTCTCGCGCCCGGGCATGGTCGGGGGGTCGAGGGGCTGATCCGACACGCGGATCAGCACGGTCTGGTCGATGGCCTGCCCGTCGTCGGTGAAGTAGGGCTGGCCGTCCTCGTAGCGCAGCTGGTTGCGTGGGTAGACGGTCATGATGCCGCCGACCACCAGGGTCTCCTTGGTGACGGGGCGCCCGCTCGAGTCGACCAGGACCGATCCCTTACGCCAGTTGGTGACGTCGAAGGTCTCCTGGGGGAGGGGGCCGAGCGAGCGCAACAGCGGGAAGGCCGCCACAATGCCGAAGAGGCCGGCCCCGAGCGCGAAGAGCCCGCCCAGCAGCTTGCGCCGCTTGACGACGACGGCCGAGCGCTCAACCAGCGCGGCCGACATGGAGTCGCGTTCTTCGGGACTGGAGGCCAGCGGGTGACGGTCCTCGACGAAGGGCCCCTGGGGCATGAGGTACTTGCCCCAGGCGGTCAGGCCGAACCCGAGCAGGAACATGCCGGCGCCCAGCGCCCCGCCGAACGTCCAGTCGTTCCAGTTCTGCCAGTAGGCCGCCCCGGCCAACCCGAAGAAGATCATCGACAAAACGAAAATGACGGCGACAATCCCCTCGACGCGCTGGGGGTGCTTGGCGGCGTCGCCCATGTGCGGGTCGCTCAGGGCCGCCACCGGCATGGGCACCCGGGTGCGCGAGGGTTCGTGGTCCGTCTGGCTCACGAGCGCTCCCCGATCCAGAAGCAGATGAGCGCGAGCCCGCCGACGCCGATCAACAGGGCGACGAAGCCTTCGGCGACCGGGCCGACCCCGCCCAGCCCGAAGCCGCCCGGGTTGCTCGGGTGCTGCAGGCGGCCGGTGACGTAGGACACGATGTCGCGCACCTGGGCGTCGGACAGGTTGCCCGAGAAGCGCGGCATGTTGGCCGGTCCGGTCCGCATGGCCTCGGCCACCTGCTGGGGGGTGACGCTGCGGTTCTGCAGCGTCGGGGCGTTGGTCCCGTAGGCCAACGCGTCGCCGGCGCCGGTGATGGTGTGGCAGGCGGCGCAGTTGAGCGAGAAGAGCGACTGCCCGACCGACTGGTTGGCCCCCTGCAGGTGCGGGTAGGGCACGGCGGGCACCGACGGGTCGAGCGAGTTCACCCACGCCGCCAGCTCCAGCGCGTCCTTGGGCGTGAGGCGGGTCGGCCGGCGCTCGGCCTCCACCGCCTTCACGTCGGCGGCGGGCATGCGGCCCGAGCTGACCCAGAAGTCGACCGTCGCCGCGCCCACGCCCTGCAGGTTGGGCCCGATGGTGGCCTGGCCCTCGGGCCCGACGCCGTTGGCGTCGTTGCCGTGACAGCTCGAACACGTCTGGGCGAAGAGCTGCTGGCCCGCCGCGATGAACGAACGCGGCGGGTTGGCGTAGGTGATGGCGCTGTTGCCGTAGGAGACCAGGTGCCCGTCGTGGCAGATCAGGTTGGTGCTGTGGAACGGGTTGCCCGAATTGGGGACCGGGCTGACGCCGCGGGTGTTGATCGGGCCGCACGCCTTCGCCACGGCCTTGGCGGCGTTCGTCGAGACCGTGGCGGCGTCGGAGTGCCCGCTGGCTCCCGCGTCGGCGCCGGGCAGGAACATGGCGAACGAGGCCAGCGCGGCCACGGCCAGGAGGCCGGCCGGAAGGAGGATCTGAGTGCGGAGCGTCCTCGGGTGTGGTGTGCGCACGCCGTTCACGCCTACTTCAGGAGGAACAGGCAGCTGTAGAGGCCGACCCAGACGATGTCGACGAAGTGCCAGTAGTAGGAGACGCCTTGCACGGCGGACAGCTCGCCCGGGTCACCGCCCTTGTCGCCGCGCATACGTCCGAGCAGGAACGCCATGGCGACCAGGCCGATGAAGACGTGCAGTCCGTGCAGGCCGGACATGATGTAGAAGAGCGAGCCGTACGAGTTCGTGTACCAGCGCGTCGGGCTGAACAGCCACTCGTACGCCTGGTTCCCGAGGAAGGCCGTGCCGAGGATGATCGTGAAGACGATCCAGCGGCGGGCCGACCTGCGCCGGCGCCATTCGACTTCGAACACCGCCTTCTGCATGGTGAAGCTCGAGGACACCAGGATCAGCGTGAAGAAGCCGGCCCGCAAGGTGTCGAGGTCGGTGCCCGCCGGAGGCCAGGGACCCACGGTGTTGGCCCGGATGGTGAAGAAGGCGGCGAAGAGCCCGCTGAAGAACATCAGCTCGGACCCGAGCCAGATCATGACCCCGACGGCCAGCATGGGCGGCCGGTCGTGGATGATCTTTCCCTGTGGCGCGGGGATCTCCGCCGAAACGGCCTGGGTCACAGCGCTTTTTTAGTCCACCGGAGCCCGAAAATGCCAAAACGCTGGTGGGGACGCCGGAGCGCGGGCTTCCGGGGTGAACCCCCAGGTCAGTGCAGGTCGACGGGAAGGGGTTCGGCGTGCACGACGGCCAGCCGCCTGGTGGGTCTGGTCAGGGCCACGTAGAGCGTCCGCAGGCCCCTCGTGGTGGCCACCGGAGGGCCTTCGCCGGCCGGCTCGTCGCCCACCGAGGCCACCAGCGACGGCTCGACGACGATGACCGAGTCGAACTCCAGGCCGTTGGCCTCGTCGGCGGGCAGCACCACCAGCCCGGCCTCCAGGCCGTCGCCCGACACGACGCGCGGGTCGATGGGGTCGAGACCGGCGTCGACCAGGGCCCGGACCAGCTCGGGGAGCATGACGGCCGGGCCGAGGACGGCGACGTGGCCTGGGGTGACGGCCGCCACCTCCTGGCGCGCCACCTCGGCCAGGGCGCTCGACAACCCGGCCCGGGGCGCCCGCACAATGCGGGGCTCGAGCCCGGATTGGCGCACGGGGCGTGGCGGCGCGACCGACGGGGCGGCGACGGCCAGCACCTTCGAGGCCAGGGCGACCACCTCGGAGGGGGTGCGGTAGCTGACCGTGAGCTCCACCAGGCGGGGCGGGCGCGAGGGGCTCAGGTGCCGCGTGACGTCGTCCCACGTGGCCGGGGCCCAGGGCCCGGTGGCCTGCGCGACGTCGCCCACCACGGTCATGGAGCCCGAGAGCGAGCGGCGGGCCAGCATGCGCAGCTGCATGGGTGAGAGGTCCTGCACCTCGTCGACCACGATGTGGCCGAAGGAGCGGATGTCGTCCTCGGCGTTGGCGAGCCCCGGGCCGGCGGGCAGCGGCGACTGCGCCAGGCCCTGGGGCCAGAACCCGACCTCCTGGGCCAACGCGTCGTCGGCGCGCTGGGCCCGGGCCCGGTTGGTCCGCCCGGCCCGGCGTGATCCGAGGAGGGTGCGCGCCTCGTCGACCAGCGCGGTGTCGGCCACCGTCCAGGGGACGGCCTCGAGCGAGGCGCTGCGGGGACGGTACAGGCGCTTGCTCTCGTCGGCCGACAAAATTCCCTTGCCGGCCACGGCCAGCAGGGGCCGGGCACCCAGGAGATCGTGGAGGAACTCGTGCGGCGAGAGGCGGGGCCACATGCGGTCGAGCGCCTCGGTCACCTCGGGGACGCGGCGCAGACGCTGGGCCAGGTCGTTCTGCTCCTCCTGGCTCGGCCCCTCCTCGTCGGTGTCGGCACCGGAGCGGGCCAGGCGGGCCCGGTAGTCGTCGGCCAGGGCGCGCAGCACCTGCGCCTCGACCAGGCGGCGACGCGCGTTGTGCGAGCCGGGCCGGCGTCGGGCCAGCGTCACGATGTCCTCGGTGACGGCGGCGCGCAGGCGGAGCACGCCCGCGCCGAAGGGAATTTCGGCGTCGCGCCGCAGCGGGCGCTCCCGGCTGCGCACGGCGCGCGCCAGCACCTTGACCATGCGGGCGTCGCCCTTGAGCTTGGCCACCGCCGCGTCGTCGACGCCGCGCACGCGCACCTCGGGCACGAGGCCCGCCACGGTGGAGAGGCTCACACCCGTCTCGCCCAGGGACGGGAGGACCTGCTCGATGTAGCGCAGGAAGAGCGGGTTGGGCCCGACCACGAGCACACCCTGGCGCTCGAGCGGGAAGCGGTGCGTGTAGAGCAGGTAGGCGGCGCGGTGCAGGGCCACCGCGGTCTTGCCGGTGCCCGGGCCGCCCTGGACGACGAGCACGCCGGCGAGCGGGGAGCGGATGATTTCGTCCTGCTCGCGCTGGATGGTGCCGATGATGTCGCCCATGTGGCCCGTGCGCGCCTGGCCGAGCGCGGACAGCAGCGCGCCCGGACCGCCCAGGACCATGCCGTCGGAGAGCAGGCGCTCGCCGGCGGCGTCTCCGTCCGGTGCCGCCGCACCGTCGGGGTCCGGCGCCGGTGCGGCCGGCTGCCCGGAGGGGTCGACGAAGTACTCGTCCTCGAGTCCGACCACCAGGCGACCGCGCACGGCCAGGTGGCGGCGCCGGGCCAGGCCCTGGGGGTCGAGGCCGGTGGCCCGGTAGAAGGGCTCGGCCACGGGGGCGCGCCAGTCGACGACGAGCGGCTCGTGGTCGGGGCCCGAGACGGCCAGGCGCCCGATGTGGAAGGACTCGCCCAGCGAGCCGTTGGCAGGTGCGCCGTCGGGGACAGGTTCGGGCAGGCGGTCGATGCGGCCGAAATAGAGGGCCTGGTCCCCGATGTCGAGCTGCTCCAGGCGAGCCAGGCTGGTGCGCACGACGATGTCGCGCTCGGTGCGCGATTGGAAGGTACCGCCGCGCCCCAGATCCAACACGCCCTCGAGCATCTGCCGGGCCTCGCCCCGCATGAACTCCAACCCGTCGTAGGCACGGTCGAGGAATTCCTGCTCATCCTGCAGATCGGACTGCTCGGGCACCTCTCCCCTTTCTCCCCGGTCTGCACGGGGAAACGGTTCAGTCTAGACGCCCGGTCACGCCCGGGAGACCGGGGGGCCGACGCATACGATGAGCCGGATCGAAAGGACGACCATGCTCATTTCCACCATGAACGACGTGCCCGGCTTCAAGGTGACCTCGGTCCTCGGTGAGGTGTTCGGGCTCACGGTGCGCTCGCGCAACGTCGGCTCGCAGTTCGGCGCCGCCTTCAAGTCGCTGGCCGGCGGCGAGCTCAAGGGCATGACCAAGAACCTCCAGCTGAGCCGGGAGGACGTCGTGGAGCGCATGGTGGCCGAGGCGGAGGCCCGGGGGGGCAACGCCGTGCTGGCCATGCGCTTCGACACGTCGGAGATGGGCGGCAACTGGACCGAAATCTGCGCCTACGGGACGGCGGTCGTCATAGAGCCGACCGCATGAGCCTCGAGGCGGGCGGACGCCCCGACGACGCCCGTCCCGACCTGGTGCGCGCCTGCCGTCGGGAGCCCGTGGCGCGCACGCCGGTGTGGTTCATGCGCCAGGCCGGGCGCGCGCTGCCCGAGTACCGCTCGGCGCGGGGAGACGGCTCCATTCTGGCCGCCATCGCCGACGCCCCGCTGGCCGCGGAGCTGACCCTGCAACCCGTGCACCGCTACGGCGTGGACGCGGCGGTTCTCTTCTCCGACATTGTCGTGCCGGTGCATGCGATCGGCTTCGGCGTCGAGATCGAACCCGGACGCGGCCCGGTGGTGGCATCGCCCTTCCGCGGCGCGGCCGACCTGTCGCGGTTGCGACCGTTCGCCCCGGCGGAGGATGCGCCGTACGTGGCGGAGGCGGTGGCGGCGGTGCGGCGGGAGCTGGCCGGGACGGGGGTGGCGTTGATCGGCTTCGCGGGAGCACCGTTCACGGTGGCGTCGTATCTCGTCGAAGGCGGGCCGTCGCGGACCTTCACCAAGGTGAAGGTGCTCATGCACACCGAGCCGGCACTGTGGGCCCAGTTGACCGAGCGGCTGGCCGCCATGGCAGTGGCCTCGCTGCGCTCGCAGGTGGAGGCGGGGGCGCAGGCGGTGCAGCTGTTCGACAGCTGGGCGGGGTCGCTCTCACCCGACGAGTACGCCCGCTTCGCGCTGCCGGCCACGCGGGCGGTGCTCGAGGGTGTGGCGGACCTCGACGTGCCGACCATCCTCTTCGGAGTGGGCACGGGCGAGCTGCTGGCGCTGATGGCGTCGGCCGGTCCCTCGGTGGTGGGCGTCGACTGGCGGGTGCCGTTGGACGAGGCGCGCCGTCGGGTCGGCCCGGCGTGCGCGGTGCAGGGCAACCTCGATCCGGCGCTGGTATTGGCTCCGTGGCCGGTGGTCGACGACGCGGTGCGGACCGTGCTGGCGCGGGCGGCGACCGGCGGGGGCGGCGGCGCCGGGGGCGGGCACAGCACTGGGCCCGGTACCGGGCACATCTTCAACCTGGGGCACGGCGTGCTGCCCGAGTCGGACCCCGGGATCCTGGCCGCGGTGGTGGACCTCGTCCACCACGAGACGGCGACGGCCCCGTGAGTGCCGGCGTCGGCGTCCTGTTGATGGCGCACGGCACGCCCACGGGCGCGCCGGAGATCGAGCCCTTCTACACGCGCATACGACGGGGTCGGCCGCCCACGGCGGAGCAGCTGGCCGAGCTCGAGGCCCGCTACCGCGCCATCGGCGGGGTGTCGCCGCTGGCCGAGCGCACGGCGGCCCAGGTCGAGGCGGTACGCGCCGAGCTGGCGACGCGCCGGCCCGGCCGCTACGCCGTGTCGTTCGGCGCCAAGCACACGGACCCGCTCATCGAGGAGGCGGCGGCCACGCTGGCGGCCAGCGGGGTGGACCGGGTCATCGGCCTGGTGCTGACACCGCACGGCTCGTCCATGGGTTCGCAGGAGTACGTCGACCGGGCGGCCGAGGCCCTCGGGTCCACGCCCCTGGTAGCGGTCGGGCCCTGGTACGCCGAGCCGGCGCTGGTGTCGTTGCTGGCGGCGCGCCTGGGCGACGCGCTGGCGCGCCAGGCGGCGCCGCTCGAGCGGACCCATGTGCTCTTCACCGCACACTCGCTGCCCGAGCGCATCCGGGCCGCGGGCGACACCTACCCCGAGCAGCTCGAGGAGTCGGCGCACCTGGTGGCCCGAGCGGCGGGGTTGTCCGCCTGGGGCGTGGCGTGGCAGAGCGCCGGCCGCACGCCCGAACCCTGGCTCGGCCCCGACGTGCGCGACGAGGTCCGCCGTCTGGCGGCGGAGGGCGCGACGGACGCCGTCGTGGTGTGCCCTATCGGCTTCGTGGCCGATCACCTCGAGGTGCTCTACGACCTCGACGTCGAGCTGGCGGCGGTGGCGGCCGAGAGCGGCCTGTCCTACGGGCGCACGGCCTCGCTGAACGACGACCCGGCTTTCGTGGCCGTGCTGGCCGACGTCATCACGGCGGCCGACGGAACTCGGTGAGATGGCGGGACGGGTCGTCGTCGTCGGCGGTGGCATCAGCGGCCTCGCCGCCGCATGGGAGCTGACGGGCGGTGCCTCGGCCCGGACGGCCGGGCCCGAGGTGGTGGTGCTCGAACAGGGCGGGCGTCTCGGCGGCGCGCTGCGCAGCGAGGAGGTCGGCCACCGCACCGTGGACGTGGGTCCCGACGGCTTCCTCGGCCGCCGGCCCGAAGCGGCGCAGCTGGCGCGCGAGGTCGGGCTGGCCGAGGCGCTGGTGCCCCTCGCCGGTCGGGGCGCGTCGGTGTGGGCGCGCGGCAAGCTCCGACCGATGCCCGAAGCGTTGGCGCTGGGCGTGCCCACCCGGTTCTGGCCGACGGCCCGCTCGGGCATTCTGAGCCTGCGGGGGCGGCTCGGCCTGGCCCGCGACGCGCTGTTGCCGCGGCCAGGCGGGCGTGGTCCGATCGGCGACCGCTCGGTGGGGCCCCTGGTGGCGAACAAGCTCGGGCGGCGCGTGGTCGACGCGCTGGTCGACCCCCTCGTTGGCGGCATCCACGCCGGCTCGGTCGACGACATGTCCACCGCGGCCGCCTTCCCCGCCCTGCTCGTGGCGGCCCAGCGCCGGGGCAGCCTGATGCGGGCGCTGCGTGCCGAAATGCCCGCACCCGACCCGGACGGGCCACCGCTCTTCTGGGCGCTCGACGGCGGCATGGCCGCGCTGGTCGGGGCCGTGGCGGGCGGCGTGCGCGGGCGCGGCGGCGAGATCCGGATAGGTGTGGCGGCGGAACGCCTGGAACGCCGGGCCGCCGGCGGCTGGACCGTGTGGGCGGGGGGAACGGCGGTCGAGGCGGACGGGGTGGTCCTGGCCGTTCCGGCACCGGTGACGGCGGGCCTGCTGCGGCCGCACGACGAGGAGGCGGCGGCGCTGCTCGATGCGATCGATTACGCCTCGGTGACGCTGGTCACGTTCCGGATCGGAGTCGACGACGTGCCGGCCGACCGGTACGGCACGGGCTTCCTGGTGCCGCGCCGCAGCCCGCCCCTCGACCGCGACCACGACGACTGGGCGGTGACGGCGTGCACCTATCTCGACCGCAAATGGCCCCACCTGGCACGCGACGGTGAGGTGTTGCTGCGGGCGTCGCTCGGGCGGGTCGACGACCGGCGGGCGGAGGAATGGAGCGACCGCGAGGTGGTCGAGCGGGCCTGGCGAGAGCTGGGTGCGCTGATGGGCGTGACGGGGCAGCCGCAGGAGGCCCTGGTGACGCGGTTCCCCGGCGCCTTCCCGCAGTACCGGGTGCACCACCTGCTCCGCACCGCCGGCGTGCAGGCCGCCACGGCGCGGCTGGGCGGCCTGGCCGTGGCGGGAGCGGCCTACCGCGGGGTCGGCATCCCGGCCTGCATTGCCAGCGGGCGGGACGCCGCGCACGCGCTGTTGTGAGGCGGCGGGGCCGCGTGGCCGGCCCGTCGCTGTGCGCCGGCATTCTGCTGGCACTGTCGTTGCCGCCGTGGGGGTGGTGGCCACTCGGTGTGGTCGGGGCCGGCCTGTTCTATTGGCGCCTCGGCGGCCTGCCCGTGCGGGCGCGCCTGTGGTCGGGCTGGCTGGCCGGACTGGGTTGCTACGCCATCGGGTTGTTCTGGGCCCGCGCCTTCAACTGGTACGGGGCGGTCGTGCTGGTGCTCGTCGAGGCGCTGTTCTTCGGCGCCGCCGCGGTGGCCACGCCGCCTTTGAAGGGCCGGGCCCCGGCCTTCGTGGGCGCGTGCGTGCTGGCCGAGGCGGTGCGCATGACGTGGCCCTTCGGCGGCCTGCCGCTGGGCGGGGTGTTCCTGGGCCAGGCCGGTGGTCCGCTGGTGCAGCTGGCCCGCCTCGGCGGCCCGCTCCTCCTCACGGCCGGCGTCTACGCGAGCGGCGTGGTGGTGGCCACGCTGGCGGCCTGGCTGTGGACGCGTCGCCGGCGCGTGCCCGGCCCGGGGCTGGTGGGTTCGGCCGTCGTGGTCATCGGGCTGGTCGCGCTCGTCGCCGCCGGCGCCGTGGCGCCCGACGGCGGCGCGCCGGTGCGCCCGGTGCGCGTGGCGCTGGTGCAGGGGGGCGGCCAGCGTGGGGTGAGCAAGGAGCAGGTCTCGCCGACGGCCGTCTACGAGGCGCAGCTGGCGGCGACCTACCCGGTCACGGCGGAGCACCCGGCCCCGGCGTTGGTGCTGTGGCCCGAGGACGTCGTGGCGCTCAACGGCCCGCTGGGCGGCTCACCCGAGGCGGCCCTGCTGAGCCGGCTGGCCGCCGAACTGCGCACGACCCTGCTGGTGGGCGTGACCTACCCCGTCTCGGACACCGCCTTCCGCAACGAAATCGTGGCCTGGGGCCCACGCGGCACCGTCGTGGGTGTGTTCGAGAAGGTGCACCGCGTGCCCTTCGGCGAGTACGTGCCTTTCCGCTCCTTCTTCGCGCACTTCGCCAGCCTCTCGGGGGTCCCACTCGACGCCGTGCCGGGGCACGCCAGCGGGCTGATGCGCACGCCGGCGGGGCCGCTCGGGCTCTTGGTGTCCTTCGAGGTGTTCTACGCGGGGCGGAGCCGTTCGTCGGTGCGGGCCGGGGCCGAACTGCTGGCCGTGCCCACCAACACCTCGTCCTACAGCACGTCCCAGGTCCCGGCGCAGGAGGTGGCGGCCGACGTGGTGCAGGCGATCGAAACGGGCCGCGACCTGGTGCAGGCGGCACCGACGGGTTTCAGCACGGTGGTGACCCAGCGCGGCGTGGTGGTCGAGCGCTCGACGCTGGGCGAGCGCCAAGTGCTGACGGCGACGGTGTCGCTGCGGCGCGGCCTCACGCCCTACGACCACTGGGGGGACCTGCCGGTGCTCATTCTCTCGGCGGTCGCACTCGTGGGCGGCTGGGTGCGGCAACTGCGCCTGAGGAGGGCGCCCCGTCGTGACGTCATGACCTCGTAGGCGCCGAGCTCCGATTCCTGCTGACTCTGTCCGTCTCCTAGAGCGCGATTTCGAATGGCCGGGTTCCCGATGCCGGGTTTCGGATGGCCGGCCGATCAGGTGCGGGCGATCGAATGCACGAACTCCGACCACACGCTGACCCACTCGTCCCATACGGGTGGCGGATAGTCATGGCCCATTCCCTCGATCTCGACGTAGCGGGCACCGGGAACGACTGCCGCCGTGCGGCGCCCTCCACTGGGGTCGATCAAGGTGTCACGGCTGCCGTGCAGCACGAGGACGGGGAGATCGATCGTGGCCAGTTGATCGGCCCGTGACCCGTCGTGCCCGACCGCCCTCATCTGGCGGCCGGTCCCCTTTGGACAAAAGCATCGGTCGTACGCAGCGGCGGCCCGCTCTCGTATGGCGTCGTCGTCCAGCCATTCGGGCTTGGATCCGTACACGTGCAGGGCCGCAACTCGATCCTCGATATAGGCCGATCGAGACGAAGCAGGTGGCGCCATCAGGAAGGCAAGAGCCGCCTCGGAGCTGTCGCCGTAGCCGGGCTCACCTGTACGGGACATGACCGACGTCATGGAGAGCAAGCGGTCGCCATGGTCGATGGCGAGCCGTTGGGCGATCATCCCTCCCATGGAGCAGCCCATGACGTGCGCCTTTTCCACCCCCACCGCATCGAGCACCGCGACGGCGTCATCGGCCATGTCGGCGAGCGCGTAGTCGACACCGTCGAGCTTGCTGGAGAGCCCGACGTCGCGGTTGTCGAATCTGACGACCTGGAAGCCCTCGTCGCAGAAGAGCTCACACCAGGGCACGTCGTAGTTGACGCACTGGGATCCGAGGCCATTGATCAGGAGGAGCGTCGGCTGGCCCGGGTCGCCGAAAGACTCGTAGTGAAGTTCCACTTCGCCATTGCGTGCCGTGCTCACCGTCCTCCCTTCCTGGGCTCGTGACCTCGTGGCCGACCTCGGAGTGTAGGTCGTCGTTTCTATGGGGACTCTGGAGCATGGCGAACGGGGTGGGCCCCATTCCGTGACGAGGGCATCGACAACATCTGTGAGCAGCCGGGCAATGACGGCAACGGCTACCCCGGCGGGGCGAAGAACTCCAGCGCGATGTTGTCGGGATCACGGAAGGACAGGCCCGAACCGTAGGGGGCATCGATGATGCCGCCATTTTCGATACCGAGGTCGTTGAGCTTCGATTCCCATTGCTCGAGCTCGGCGCGGTTCGCGCAGGCGAAGGCGAGGTGGTCCAGACCCGGACGCCGTTCGTCGAAGGGATCCGATCCGTGAGGGTCGGGGAATTGGTGGATGCCAACCAGAGTCTGGCTGCCCAGGATCCAGACCACGTGGTGGAACGACCCGGTGTCTTCGTCGATGACGGGTGGAGCGCCGAAGAGCTCCTGATACCAAGGCCGACTCTGAGCAAGATCCGTCACGGTCAGGGCCACGTGGGTGACGCCGGGGAAATCGGGCATGAGTACCTCCTCAAAGCATGGTGCTGCTCAACATAGCCACGTCATCCGCAGAGTTCACCCGGTACGCCGTCGGCCCTGTGGTTGAGCTGTGCCATGTGGCCCCGGGAGGATCGGGCGACTTACTCTTGATGTAGGCGGGTGGACCGATGTGCGAAGGGTGCCCTGGGCCACATCTGGCGTCCAACTCCGGAGCGGGGCGTCAAGCGCGCCGGAGCTGGACGTCCTATGGGGGGTTGGCGGCACCCACAGCGTCCGGCATCGGCATGGCTGAGCAACCAACGCGGCGAGTATCGTGCGGGCCGTGATTCAGCGTGCGCCGTCTGAGCGTTGGTGGCTGCCTTACTGAGGCGGCCCCACCTTCCGCCGCGCCCTGCGCACCTTTGGGAAGCCGCCTCCTCGGAGGCGGCTTCGTGCTGCGGAGCCCCACCTCCCTGACGGTGGTCTTCCCCTCGAAAAATGAGAGGAGCACCACACATGACAACCGAAGAGCCCTTCGCCTCACCAGTCGGTCCACCTGATCCGGCGATACCGGTTCGCTACGCCTTCGGGGACGCCGCAACCGCGGCCACCCGTCTCCAGCTCCTCGATCGGGTCTTCGCCCGACCGAGTCAACTGCTGGTCGACGTGGCGGCCTCGAGCCCGATCGGCCTCGCCGTCGACCTGGGGTGTGGACCGGGCTTCACAACCCGACTTCTCGCCGACCGGCTCCGGCCACATCGACTGGTGGGGCTGGACACGTCCGAGGCGTTCTTGGCGCAGGCCGCGGCCGCCGTACCCTCGGCCGATTTCCTCCGCCACGATGTCACCCGGCTGCCATTGCCCACCGGACCTTCCGACCTTCTGCACGCCCGGTTCGTCCTCTCGCACCTGCCGCAGCCCGAGCGCGTACTCACGGCGTGGCTGGAGCAACTGAATCCAGGTGGTTACCTCCTCATTCTGGAAGACGACGAAATCCTTTCCGACCATCCGGTCCTGGCCGCCTACGAGGAGATGGCTCGTTCACTCGTGACGCATCGGGGTGGCGATCTGTGGGTCGGATCCCGGCTGGCGCGGCTGCAGCCGCCTCCCGGCTATCGGACCCTGGTCAACCGGCTCTACTCACATCCGATTCCGGTTGCCCTGGCGGCCCAGCTGTTCTCCATGAACTTCGCCGTCTGGCGGCATGACCCCTTCATCGTCGAGACCTATGCGCACTCGCTGCTCGAGGACATGGCGCGGGAGCTGGCCCGCACGGCCGGAATGGAGCAACCGGGGCAGGTCATGTTCGAACTGCGTCTGCTCGCCTACCGCCGTCCGCCGTCGGGATGAAGGCACCCGGACCGACCGCCGACTGCCTATGGCGTCGGCTTTCCGTCTGCGCCGACGGAACGGAACATCGTCGTTCCGGTAGATCTGGTTCGGCGGAAGGGCAGACGCACAGGTACTCAGGAACACACCCACCCACGAGACATCCACCCACGGCGTACAACCCGGGCGTGACATTCCTTCTCGGGGGCGGGCCGGCCCGGGGCGCGGAAGGGCTATTCGTAGTACCCCGAGTGGATGTAGACGCAAGGGATCCCGGCGGCGACGTACATGGCGTGGTTGGACGGGTCGTCCTCGAAGGCCAGTCGCAGGTCGAAGCCGTGCGCCCGCAGGTCCTCCACGACGCCCTGCTTGAACGAGGTCACCTGGGCGTAGTCGCCCCGTGACCGCATGACGAGGAGGTCCCAGCGCAGCCCGTAGCGCTTCAGCCAGGCCAGGGTCTGCGGCTGGACGCGCTGGGGTCGGCCCGTGAGCAGAATCACGGCCAGCGACGGGTCGAGCAGCTCGAGCAGTCGGGCCACCTCCTCGATCACCAGGTCGTCGCCGCAGGCCTCGAAGAACGACGTCCAGTCCCGCCGGCCCCGGTCGAGGAAGTGCTGGCGCCCGGCCGCATCCGAGAGGACGCCGTCGATGTCGAACACGACGGCCGGGCCCGACACGTCGTCCCCGTCGCGCCAGGTCCAGCCCCTCTGATGGTCGTCCTCTGGCCGGGCCGCGGACACGAAAGCGCAGCCTAACGGCGCTGCCCGCACACCCGGTTCCCGCCCCTCGACGAGCGAACGGGCCAGCCGCACCCCTGGAGGTGACACGATGGACGACGCATGTGCAGCGACGTGGCTACCGGGGTTCACGGAACTGGTGACTCCGGCAACGGAACGGGCCGCGAAGTTCGAGTGGCCCTCGGGCGGCGGGTCGAGGTGATCGGCGACCTGCTCCTCCCGCCGGAGCCCTCCAGCAGCTCCCTGGCCGCCTGCAGTGACATCGCCCGCCGGCTCGAGGAGTGGCAGGGACCCGGGATCGTGATCCTCTGCGGCCGCCTGGCCGCGCCGAGTTGCGCGCAGCACGAAGGCGCCGCCGCGGCCTTGGCCGCTCATCCCGTGCTCGTGGGCACGCTGCGTGATTTCGCCGGGCGGCCCGACTCCCGCATCATCGCCGTGCTGGAGCCTGACGAGCGGGACGACGCCCTGGTGGAGGAGTTGAGCCGTTGCGGCGTGCAGGTCCGCGACAGCGTGGACCTGCACTGCGAAACCGGGGCCGGCACCCGGAGAGTCCTGGTCCGGTCCGGGTCGCTGCGGCCCGACGCCAACCCGCCGATCGACGCCGCGCCCACGGAGGACCGCCCCTGGCTGACCGGCATCGAGCGCCTCGACGACCCCCTGCTGGCCCGTCGCTTCGTGACGTCGCGACTCCTCTACCGGCGCCTGCGCCGCTACCTGTGGGCGCCGCCCCTGGTGCTGGCCGCCGTGGCGCTGCTGCTGCGCGTCGAGTTCGTCGTCGACGGCCTGGGTCGCGTCTTCCGCTCGCCGCGCCAGCAGAACGCGCTCCAGCGCGCCTATGACGCCTCCTGGTTCTCGCGCTTCATCGCCACACTGGTCATCGCCGTCATCCTCCTGATCATCCTGGCCGTCGTGGTCGCCCTCACGTCCCGCGGCATTTGGCGGGCGCTCGGGGGCGGCGGCCTGCCCGCGCCGTGGGCCGGCGGCGCGTCGGGGACCAGCCCCATCGCCCACAACCAGCTCCTGATCGACGGCGAGGAGGCGCTCGACGTGACCCGACGCGCCGTCGATGCCGGCGCGTCGGGTGTCATCGCCGGCGGTGCGCTGGTGCCCGAGCTCACCCACCTCGACGCCGGCTTCTTCGCCTGCCCGGGCGCCACCTCGGAGGTGGTGCACGAGCACCGGGGCCGCCTGGGGTTGCCGCCCACGTTCCTGCACCATCGACAGGAGGCGACGCTCGAGATCGAGACGGGTGCCGACCTCCACGTCCGCCTGCTGCTGGCCGAGGCCGATCTCCCGATGGCGACCATGGGCGAACGGCTGGTCACGGCCGACGTCGTCATAAAGGGCCGCTCCAAGGCGGCCGAGGTGCACCCCGAGCTGGCGGCCTCGTGGCCGAGCGGGGCGTCCTGGCCGCCCGCCCCCGAGGTCGCAGCCGACCACATCAGCGTGCGGCGCATCCGTCGCCTGGCCGCCGTCTCCCTGTTCGTGGCCGGCGTCATCGACCTGCTCTCCTCGGTGACCGCACCGCTACGGGCCCACCTGCACCTCATTGCGCAGTACCTCCCGGTCACCGTCGTCCAGGCCGCCGGCGCCCTGGTGGCCATCGCCGGCATCGGCATGATCATGCTGTCGCGCGGCATTCTGCGCGGGCAGCGACGTTCGTGGATCGTGGCCGTCGCCCTGCTCGAGCGCGTCGCTGGCCCTGCACATCGTCCACGCCGCCGACATCATCACCCTGGTCGTGTGCGCCGCCGTGCTCGTCCTCCTCGTCGTCCAGCGCGAGCGCTTCCGGGCTGAGAGCGAGCCCGCCACTCTCGTCAGCGCCTTTGTCATCCTGGCCGTGGGCGGCATCATCGCGACGCTGGGCGGCTTCATCGCCGTCGAGGTGGCGGGCCGGGTGCACCACCACCCGCTGCCGCCCTGGCCCCAGGTCCTGCTCGGGTCGGCCGAGCGGCTGGTCGGCGTGCAGAACGTGGCCTTCCCGACCACCATCGATCGTTACGCGTCCATCAGCCTGCTGGCCGTCGGCCTCAGCCTGATCGTGGTGGCCCTCTACCTGCTCACCCGCCCCGTGGTGGACCGCCGGCTGTCGTCGGGCCGGGCCGTGATGGCCCGGCGGGCGGCCGAGCTGCGGGCGCGCGACATCGTGCGCCGGCACGGCACCGGGACCCTCGACTACTTCGCGCTGCGCGACGACAAGCAGTGGTTCTTCCACCGGGACTCCCTCGTCGCCTACGCCGTCTTCGGCGGTGTCTGCCTGGTCTCACCCGACCCCATCGGTCCCTTCTCCGAGCGCGCCCACGTGTGGGACTCGTTCCGCCACTTCGTCGACCGTCACGGGTGGGGCCTCGGCGTCATGGGGGCCGGCGAGGAGTGGTTGCCCACCTACCAGGCCTCCGGGATGCGCTTCCTCTACATCGGCGACGAGGCCGTGGTCGACCCTCGGCAGTTCTCGCTCGAGGGCGGGAAGATGAAGGGGTTGCGCCAGGCGGTCAACCGGGTGGCCCGCTACGGGTACACGGTGCGCTTCCTCGATCCGGCCCACCTGAACCTGGAGGACGCGGCGCGCATGGCCGAGCTGATGGCCAAGAGCCGCCGGGGCGAGCAGGAGCGGGGCTTCTCCATGATGCTGGGTCGGCTCTTCGACCCCCGCGACACCGGCTTGCTGCTCACCCTGGTCGAGGGCCCCGACGGTTCCCCGGTGGCCATGTGCCAGTTCGTCCCTTCTCCGGCCATCGGCGGCTACTCCCTCGACCTGATGCGGCGGGACCCCGGCGACCATCCGAACGGCCTGCTCGACTTCGCCCTGTGCTCCACCATCGACCACCTCAAGGAAATGGGCATGCGCGGGCTCAGCCTGAACTTCGCCGCCATGCGCTCCATCCTCGAGGGCGAGACCGGTGACGGGGTGACCCAGCGGGTGGAGCGCTGGGCGCTGCGGCGGCTCTCGGGCGTGCTCCAGATTGAGACGCTGTGGCGGTTCAACGCCAAGTACGAGCCGCACTGGCTGCCGCGCTACATCGTGTTCGACTCGGCCGAGCAGTTCGTGCCGGTGGCCGTGCAGATCATGCGGGCCGAGTCCCTGACCGAAGTGCCGGTGATCGGGCGCCTGCTCACCACCACGAAGCGCGCCGGGCCGACCCTCCCCGACGAGGTCGTGGCCGCGCTCGACGACGGCAACGGCCGCGGAGCGGCCGGTCCGCGAGAGACCGAGAAGGTGGAGCCCCGGCGGTGACCGAGCCCCGCTGCCCTCGTTGCGGGCACCCCGGGGTCCACGACCCCCGCGGCGAGGGGCCCCGCTGCGACACCTGCGACCGCTGCTGGGCCGAGGCGAAACGGCACGAACGGCCACCGCATCATGGCGGATGAGGTGATCACGTGTCCCTGACCATGACCCGGGCCGAGCGCGAGGCCTTCCTGGCCGACGTGCACGTCGGCATCCTCAGCGTGGCCGACCCCGGCCACGGACCCCTCTCCGTGCCCGTCTGGTACGCGTACGCTCCCGGGGGCACCATCGACGTCGTGACCGGCGGGACGAGCCGCAAGGCCCGCTGCCTGCGCGCCGCCGGCCGCTTCACGCTGTGCGCCCAGACCGAGGAGGCGCCGTACCGCTACGTGAGCGTCGAGGGGCCCATCAGCGCCACGCGGACCTCGGTCACGGCCGACGAGCGGCGTGCCCTCGCCTATCGCTATCTCGGGCCCGAGGCGGGCGATCTCTATTTGGCCGCGACCGAAGCGGATGCCGCGGCGAGCGTCCTGTTCTCCATGTCGCCCGAACGCTGGCTCAGCACCGACTACGCCAAGCAGTTCGGAGGCTCGTCCGGCTGAGACGACGGCCGCCCGCTAGCCGTTGCAGAGGATCCCCAGCAGGCACGCCGTCGTGGTCGTGGTGGGAGGTGGCGCCGTGGTCGGCGTCGTCGTCGGTGGCGGCGGTGAGGTGGTCGGCGGCGTCGTGGTCGGCGGCGAGGTGGTCGGCGTGGTTGCCGACGTCGGCGGGTGACCGGTGCCGAAGTGGTGGGCGTCGCCGAGGCGGAGCCCGACGCGGCGCCCGAGCCGGAGCGATCGCTGGCCGGGGTCGCCACATCACGGGTCGCGGAGCCCCCGGCGTTCGACGCCTCCATCACCGTGGCGTTCTGCGGCACACCGGCGGTCGTGGTCGTCGTGCCGGTGGCGTCGGGTGCCGTGGTGGGCGACGTCGTGGGGGCCGGCACCTTGTTCGAGGCGACGGTGGCCGACGGCGACACGTCGCGGATGACCTGGGGCGGCAGCTTGGGCGTGGAGCCGCCCGGCGCCACGAAGACCAGAATGGCGAGCAGCGCGCCGACGGCGGCCAGGCCTCCGAGCATGCCCTTGCGGTGCGAAGGCGCGGGGCGGTTGGCTCGAAGGGTCAGCGAACTCTTCGTGGATCGGAAGATCGGCGGCCCGCGGCGGCGTGGCGCCCGGAGCGGGCTCGGTCAATTCGTCGTTCATCGTCAGTCCCGTTCCTCCGGCACTGGCCTCACCCGGTTGATCAACCCCCTGAGTGGAAAACTGTCCCGGACAGGGAATCTTTCGGTCGGCCGGGCCGGACCGGGCGCCCTCAGGACGCGCCCGGGAGCGCCAGCGCGGACGCCCGTCGACCGGGCCGGGGCACAATAGGGGTTCGGCCCGTCCGGACCAGGGAGGACCAACACCGTGAGCAAGTCCCACCATCGGGCGGCCACCCCGGTGGCCGCCAAGCACGACCTGGCGGCCACGGCGGCCGAGCGCCGGGAGATGGGACGCCAGGCCAGGGTGCTGGCGCCCCGAGCCGGCGTCGGGGACTGGGACGAGCGGGCGCGCGGGCACGACCCCGTGGACACCCTCCTGGCCCAGAACGACATCCGCCTCCCCGAGCTCCTCCCCTTGCGGCACCAGCGCATGGCGCTCTCGCCGTGGAACTTCTACCGGGGCGCCGCCGCCGTGATGGCGTCCGACCTGGCCTCGCGGCCGCACAGCCGGATCGTGGTCCAGCTCTGCGGTGATGCCCATGTCCTGAACTTCGGGTTGTGGGCCACCCCGGAGCGCAACCTCAACTTCGACCTGCGCGACTTCGACGAGACGTTGCCCGGGCCTTTCGAGTGGGACGTGGCGCGCCTGGTCGCCAGCCTCGTCGTGGCGGCCAGGGAGAACGGGGTGAAACCATCACGGGCCGACGCGGCGGTCACGGCGGCGGTCGAGGCGTACCGGAGCCGAATGCGGCGTTACGCCACCATGCCGCTGCTCGACGTCTGGTACGACGGCACGCAGTTCGACCGCTTCATCGACTACTTCGAACCGGCCGACCGCGACCAGGTGAAGTGGGAGATCGAGAAGGGCAAGGAGAAGCGGACGAGCCGGGGCGCCTACGCCAAGTTGACCACCATGGCGCGTGGGCGCCCGCGCATCACACCCGATCCGCCGCTACGCGTGACGCTCAACGACACCGAGCAGGGGGAGATCGTCGACCAGCTGCTGGCGGAGTACCGGCTCACGCTGCAGGAGGACCGCCGCCGGCTGTTCGACCGCTTCATCCTGGTCGACGTGGTGCGCCAGGTGGTCGGGGTGGGGAGTGTGGGGATGGTGGTCTACCTCGCGTTGTTCGTGGGGAGCGCCACCGGCGATCCGCTCTTCCTGCAGTGCAAGCAGGCCGGACCGTCGGTCTACGAGACCCACACGTATCCGAGTGGGCACGACAACCACGGCGCCCGCGTCATCGCCGGCAAGCGGATGGTGCAGAGCGCGCCCGACATCTTCGTCGGCTGGGGATCGTTGGGCGACCGCGACTTCTACGTGCGCCAGTTCCGTGACATGAAGCTGATCCCGACCACCGACCTGATTTCACCGGTCCTCGTCCAGTTCGCCACCGCGTGCGGGAACGCCCTGGCCCGGGCGCACGCCCGCTCCGGTGACCCCGAGGCGATCGACGCCTACATGGGGAAGAACAGCGAGTTCACCGACGCCATGCGCAAGTTCGCCCGGCGCTACGCCGACCAGAACGAGCGGGACCACAAGCGCTTCGAGGCCGCCATCCGGCGGGGCAAAATGGAGAGCGCGTACGTCTGAGCCCTATTTGGGCAGGAACAGCAGCGTGGCGTGGTTGGCGAAGTCGATGAGGGGCTGCGGCCACACGCCGAAGAGCACGGTCACGCCGGTGCACAGCGCAATGGACAGCGCGCCGAGCGCGGGGACCCGCACCGCCTCGGGGATCTCCTCCTCTACGGCGCCGGTCTCCTGGTCGGCCAGCAGGATCTGCTCGTTCAACTCGGTCACCGTGCCCGCCGCGGACGCCGGCGTGGCCCAGGCCAGCCCGCCGACCGGCGCACCGCCATCGGTATTTCCCATTTCGATCAGCGAGCCGCCGACCAGGTCGTCGCCGGTTCCCAGCTCCGCCGAGCCGCCCGTCCCACCCTCGGGCTCGCCCAGGCCGCCACCGGCGTACATGAGCACGGCCAGACGCAGGTAGAAGTAGGCGGCCACCACGGCCGTCACCATGGCGATCACGCCCAGGGGCACGTCGCCCGCCTCGACGACGGCGAACACCACCTGCACCTTGGCCCACAACCCGGTGGTGAACGGCGCGCCCGCCTGGGCCAGCAGCAGAATGGCGAAGGCCAGCGCCAGCAGCGGCTGGCGCCGGGCCAGGCCGCGGTAGCGGGACAGGTCGTGGTCGGCGTCGCCCTCGCGCCCGAGCACCGTCACGATGGCGAAGCTGCCGATCGTCATCAGCATGTAGGCGAAGAGGTAGTAGAGCGCCGCGCTGGCGCCGCGGGCCGTCCCGGCCACCACCCCGAGCAGAATGAAGCCGGCGTGGTTGATCGACGAATACGCCAGCATGCGCTTCACGTCACGCTGGCGCAGGGCGACGAAGGCGCCCAGCACCAGCGACAGCACGGCCAGCGCGTAGACGATGGGCCGCCAGTCGGTGGACACCACGCCGAAGGTCGAGAACAGCACCCGCAGCATGGCCGCGAAGGCGCCCGCCTTGGCCACGGCCGCCATGAAGCCGGTCACCGGGGACGGGGCACCCTGGTACACGTCGGGCGTCCACATGTGGAAGGGCACCGCCGCCACCTTGAAGGCGAAGCCGACGATCAGGAGCGCCAGGCCGGCCAGCAGCAGGCCGTTGGTCAGCACCACGTTCTTGGACAGGAAGTCGGCGATCTGGGTCAGGTTGGTCGATCCGGTCGCCCCGTAGGTCAGCGCAATGCCGTAGATGAAGATGGCCGACGAGAATCCACCGAGGATGAAGTACTTGAGTGCCGCCTCGCCCGACGCCGCCCGGCGGTAGTTGAACGCGGTCAGCACGTAGAGCGCGATGGAGAGGATTTCGAGGCCGAGGAAGATGATGATGAGGTCGTTGGCCATGGCCATCAACATGGCGCCCGATGCCGACACCATGGCCAGGACGTGGAACTCCGCCCCCTGCACGCCCTCCCGGCGCAGGTAGCCGTCGGCCACCAGCGCGCTCAGCAACATGGCGATGGCGACCAGCATCATGAAGAAGACGCTGAAGCCGTCCATCACCACCGCGTTGGCCACGTAGGTGTGGGGCCCGTGGTCCTGCACGTCGGTCCACTGCCAAATGGCGATCCCCAGCGCGCCGCCCGAAATCACCACGGTGGCGGCGGTGCTCACGGCCACCCGCAGCGGGCGGCGGACGAGCGAGGCCACGCCCAGGAGCAGCACGGCCCCGCCGATCATGATGATGGGCGGCAGAATGGCCAGCCAGCGGATGGGCGGGACCTGT
The DNA here is from genome assembly GCA_963850095.1 of uncultured Acidimicrobiaceae bacterium. Classification (GTDB taxonomy): domain Bacteria; phylum Actinomycetota; class Acidimicrobiia; order Acidimicrobiales; family RAAP-2; genus Bog-473. The sequence goes on from CAWKJX010000001.1 coordinate 122,688, forward strand.
ATGGAGTTCGACGACGTGTGCGCCGCGGCCGCGGCCAGCAGGGTGGCGATCACTTAATGCCCTCCACGCCCTTGACGGCCACCGACGGCTGGTACTGGTGGGTGCTCGACTCCACGTGCGCCACCAACTGGTTGACCGACGGGTCGATACGGTCGAGCACCGGCTTGGGGTACACGCCCAGGAAGACGATGAGGATGATGAGCGGCGCCACCACCGCCTTCTCCAGCAGCCCCAGGTCGCGGATCTTCTCGTCGGCCTCACGGGGCTCGCCGTGGAAGACCTGCTGATAGGCCCACAGCAGGTAGATGACCGCCACGATCACGCCCAGGACGGCCACGACGGCCCACCAACGGTGGGTGATGAAGGTGCCCGACAGCACCAGGAACTCGCTCACGAAGCCGTTGAGCCCCGGCACCCCGACCGAGGCCAGCATGGCCACGGTGAACACGGCGGCCATGACGGGGGCCGCCTTCTGCAGCCCGCGCAGCTCGGTGGTCTGCCAGGTGCCGCGGCGCTGGTAGATGAACCCGATCACGATGAACAGCGCCGCCACAATGAGCCCGTGGTTGAGCATGAGCAGGACGCCGCCGGCCAGGCCCTGGGTGCTGATGGCGATCGTCCCGAGGGCGATGAAGCCGATTTGGGCCAGCGACGAGTAGGTGACCAGCCGCTTCAGGTCGCGCTGGGCGCAGGCCACGACGGCTCCGTAAATGATGCCGATGACGGCCAGCGTCAGCAGCAGCGGTGCCAGGGTGCGCGTCGCCTGGGGGAACAGGCTGAGGTCGAAGCGGATGATGCCGTAGGTGCCCAGCTTGGCCAGCACGCCCGACAACAGCACCGAGCCCTCCTCGGGCGCCTCGGTGTAGGCGTCGGGCGACCAGGTGTGCAACGGGAAGAGCGGCGCCTTGACGGCGAAGGCGGACGTGAAGGCCAAGAAGAGCAGGATCTCGGTGCTCGACGACAGGTGGGTCTGCATGAGCGGCCCGAGCGAGAAGGTCAGGTAGTGGTACTGCGACTCGTGGATGAAGGCCAGGGCCAGGATGCCCACCAGGAGGAAGGCCGAGCCCAAGAAGGTGTAGAGGAAGAATTTGATGGCGGCGTAGGCGCGCCGCTGGTGGCCCCAGCCGGCGATGATGAAGTACGAGGGCACCAGCGTCAGCTCGAACATGAAGAAGAAGACCAGCAGGTCGAGCGAGACGAAGCTGCCCATGACCGCGGCCTCCAGCAGGAGGATCCAGGCGATGTAGGCCCGGCCGTTCTGGCGGTTGCGCCCGAGGATGATGGCGAGCGGGAACAGAATTGCGGTGAGCAGCACGAGGAAGATGGAGATGCCGTCCACGCCCAGGTACCAGTGCACGCCGAGGCTGCTGCCCGTGTAGTCGTGGTCCGACACCAGCTGGAAGCCGCCGTCGTGCACCTTCATGACCACCAGGGTGGCGATGGAGAAGCCAAGCGTGACCAGCGAGACGATGAGGCCGAGCGCGTAGGCCAGCTCGCGGTTGAAGTTGCGGTCGAACCCGAGCAGCCCGAGGCCGAGCGCGCCGGCGGCCGGCAGCAGGACCAAAAGGGTCAGGAAGGGGACGGTGTGCGTCATCCCCACCACGTCCGGCTCAGCATGAAGGCGATGATGAGCGCCATCCCGAGGGCGATGCCCAGCGCGTAGTTGCGGGCGTAGCCGGTCTGCAGCTTGCGCGCCGCCGTGCCCGTGACCTTGGCCAGGTGCGCGGAGCCGTTGACCGCACCGTCGATGACGCGGGTGTCGACCACCCAGGCGCAGAAGGTGGCCAGGCGCTGGCCGGGACGGCCGATGACGGTGTCGTAGAAGTCGTCCCAGTACCAGACCCGTTGGAGGAAGGCGGGTTCGAGCGCCGGCTTGTCCACCTCGGAGCCCCGCCAGAGCATGTAGGCCACGATCACGCCGGTGAGGGCGGCGGCGATGTCGATGAGGGCCAGGTACCACTCCCCCTTGCTCCCCAGGTGGTCGTTGTACAGGGTGCCGCTGAAGACGGGGGCCAGGAAGCTCGCCAGGTTGTCGGTGTGCACCCAGGGCAGGTCCAGCGCACCGGCGAAGAAGGCGAAGAAGGCGAGGACCACCAGCGGCAGGCGCATGACCCAGGGCGACTCGTGCGGGGCGTGCAGCGCCGGCTCGCCGTGCGGGCCCGGCTTGTCGAAGCGCTCCTCGCCGCCGAAGGCGAGAATTTCGAGCCGGCTCATGTAGTACGCCGTGAGCACCGCGGTAATGACACCGATGACCCACAAGGGCTTGTAGTGGGCCCACGTGTTGTCCAGCACGTCGCCCTTGGCCCAGAAGCCCGAGAGCGGCGGGATGCCGGCGATGGCCAGGAAGCCGATGGTGAAGGTGATCGTCGTCCACTTCATGTAGCGGCGCAACGCGCCCATGCGCTTGAGGTCCTGCTCGTCATCGAGGCCGTGGATGACCGAGCCCGCGCCCAGGAAGAGGAGGCCCTTGAAGAAGGCGTGGGCCACCATGAGGAAGATGGCGGCGATGTAGGCCCCCGAGCCGACGGCGAGGATCATGTAGCCGATCTGCGAAATCGTCGAGAAGGCCAGCACCTTCTTTATGTCCTGCTGCGCGCAGGCGATGGTGGCCGCCACGAAGGCGGTCACCACGCCGATGATGGCGATCACCTCGGTGCCGTCGGCCGTCAGGTGCAGCACCGGGTTCATGCGGCACAGCAGGTAGACCCCGGCCGTCACCATGGTGGCGGCATGGATCAGCGCCGAGACCGGGGTGGGGCCCTCCATGGCATCGGGCAGCCAGTTGAACAGCGGAATCTGGGCCGACTTGCCGGTGGCGGCCAGGAACAGCAGCAGCACGGCGGCGGTGGCGACGCCGGGACTCAGGTGGGACAGCTGCCCGAAGATGCCGCCGCCCGGGCCGCTCTCGTACTGCACCGTGCCGGTCTTCTCGAAGAGGAGGAAGATGGCGAGCAGGAACCCGGCGTCGCCGATGCGGTTGTAGATGAAGGCCTTCTTGCCGGCCGAGGCGGCCGACTCGCGCTGGAACCAGAAGGCAACCAGCCAGTAGGAGCAGACGCCGACGCCCTCCCACCCGACGAAGGTGAGCAGCAGGTTGTTCGCCAGCACCAAGCAGGAGCATGGAGAAGACGAAGAGGTTGAGGTAGATGAAGAACTTCGAGTAGTCCCGGTCGTGCTTCATATACCCGATGGAGTACAGGTGGATGAGCACGCTGACGAAGGTGACGAAGAGGCACATCGTCATCGACAGTGGGTCGACCAGCGTGCCGACGGGCACGCTGAGGCCGCCGACGCTGAACCAGGTGTAGTAGTTCTCCACCACCACCCGGTGGCTCGAGGGCAGGTCGATCAGGCCGGCGAAGACGATGCAGGCGACCACGAAGGCGCCGCCGATGGCGACGGTCCCGATGATGCCGGCCACCGGGTCGCCCACGCGCCGGCCCACGGCGACCAGCACCAGGAACCCGGCCAGGGGCAACAGCAGCATGAGGTAGGCGACGTGGACCACGGGTCAGCCCTTCAGCGAGTCCAGGTCGTCGGCCACCGTGGTCTCACGGCGCCGGAAGTTGGTCACGACGATGCCCAGGCCGACCACGACCTCGGCCGCGGCGACCACCAGCACGAAGAAGACGAGGACCTGGCCGCCGATGTCGCCCAGCATGCGGGCGAAGGTGACGAAGGTCAGGTTGGCCGCGTTGAGCATGAGCTCGATGCACATGAACATGATCAGGACGTTGCGCCGCACCAGCAGCCCGATGGCCCCGATGGTGAAGACGATGGCGGCCAGGCCCAGGTACCAGGCCCCGGACAGGCTCATGCCGGCAACTCGCTCTCCGCCTCTTCGGGCTCGGCCTCGACCGTCGGCGGGCGGCGGGCCAGCACTACGGCGCCCACCACGGCGATGACCAGCAGGGCGGCGGTGGCCTCGAAGGCGAACAGGTAGGTCGTGAAGAGCTGCTTGCCCAACTGGGCCGGCTCGCCGGCGGGCGAGTTCACCCCGGCCACGTGCCCCTGGATCGGGCCGACCACCTGCTTGGCGCCGGTCACCCAGTGCGCCGTGCCCACCATGGCCAGCACCCCGGCCAGCGTGATGAGCGAGAAGATGACGGCCAGCGGCCGCTGGCCGCCCAGCGGCTCGATGGTGACGTCCTCGGCCCGGTCGACGCCCAGGAACATGATCACGAAGAGGAAGAGGACGACGATGGCGCCGGCGTAGACGATGATCTGCACCGCGGCCAGGAAGTCGGCCTCCTGCTCAATGAAGAGCACGGCCACCCCGAAGAGCGTCATGACCAGGCTCAGTGCCGCGTGCACCGGGTTGCGCGAGGTGACGACGCCGACAGAGCCGACGAGGATCACGGCCGCCGAGGCGGCGAAGACGAGGACGTCGGGCCAGGTGGGGCGCGACGAAGTGGCCAGGAGGGCGGCGTGGAGCATCAGACGGTCCCCTCGACTTCGGCTTCGACCTCGGTTTCGGTCCCGCTGCCGCCGTCGACCGCGCCGACCCGCGCCTTGCCGCTCGCCTTGGCCTCCGCCTTGGCCTCCTTGCGCGCCGCGCGCACCTCCTTCATGTGCCCGCGGAAGTACTCCATCTTCTTCTTGTTGCGCTCGGCGCCCTTCTTGGCCCGCCAGACGCGCCCCTGCATGCCCCGGTGGGCCAGCGGGATGTCCTCGTCGAGCAGGTGGGCCTCGAGCACCTCACGCAACGGCTTGCTGCCCGTGGCGGCGTCGTCGCGCCGGCCCGACTGGCCGCCCTCGGGCGCCCGCACGCCGTAGCCGAGCTCGCCCTCCCACTGCACGTCACCCTCGTAGGCGGCGTTGCCCGACGGCGACGTGGCCCGCATCCAGCCCGACGTCATGAGGTCGTCGCCCTCGCGCCAGTCCTCCCAGGGCAGCTTCTTGGGCGTGCCGTCGTCGTTCACCAGCAGCTCTTCCTTGGTGTAGATGGCGTCGGAGCGGTTGGTGAAGGAGAACTCGAAGAGCTTGGACTCGGTGATGGCCTCGGTCGGGCAGGCCTCCACGCACATGTCGCAGTGGATGCAGCGCAGGTAGTTGATTTCGTAGACGTAGCCGTAGCGCTCGCCGGGCGACACGGGGTGGTCGGGCGGGTTGTCGAGCCCGCGCACGTAAATGCAGTCGGCCGGGCACACCCCGGCGCACAGCTCGCAGCCGATGCACTTCTCCATGCCGTCCTCGTAGCGGTTGAGGACGTGGCGGCCGTGCTGGCGCGGCTGCTTGGGCTTCTTCTCCTCGGGGTACATGGTGGTGACCCGCGGCCGGGTCAGGTGCTGGAAGGTCAGCTTGAACCCGCCCAGGAACGAGAGCTGGTCCTTCATTTCGTCGCCGACGCCCATTACGCATCACTCCAGGGGGATGGCTCGGCCGGCCGCAGCGGCCGGGTGACCCGGCGGCCGATGGCCGGGATGACCACGTCCTCCTCGGAACGCCCCGACCCGAGCTTGTTGGCCCGGATCAGCAGGAACGGACGCCACGACGATGACCGGGAGCAGAATGGTGCCGGCCCAGCCCCAGGCCACGATGGCCGCCACCAGCAGCAGCCAGCCCAGCGTCATGGGGATGAGCCGCTTCCAGCCCAGGTCCATGAGCTGGTCGTAGCGCAAACGGGGCAGCGCGGCCCGGAACCAGACGTAAATGAAGCAGAACGCCACGACCTTGAGCAGGAAGTAGATGATCGGCATGTAGATGGTGGCGCCGGGGATGTGGAAGATGTAGCCGTTCGGCCCGCCGAAGAACAGGGTGACCACCACGGCCGACATGGTGATGGTGTTCATGAACTCGGCCAGGAAGAAGAGGCCGAAGCGGATGGACGAGTACTCGGTGTGGAACCCGCCGACCAGTTCCTGTTCGGCCTCGGTCAGGTCGAACGGGGGCCGGGTCAGCTCCGCCGTGATGGCGATCATGAAGAAGATGAAGGGCACGAAGCCGAGGCGGATGAGGTTCCAGTTCCAGAACCCGTTGGACTGCGACGCCACGATGGCCCGGGTGGAGAGCGAGCGGCTGACCAGCACCACCATGACCGTGGTCAGGCCCAGCGCGGCCTCGTAGGAGATGACCTGGGCCGAGGCGCGCACCGAGCCCAGCAGCGGGTACTTGGAGCCCGAGGACCAGCCGGCCAGCATGACGCCGTAGACGGCGATGCCCGACATGGCCAGCACGAGCAGAATGCCCATCGGCGGGTCGGCCACCTGCAGCTCGAAGGTGTGGCTGCCGATGGTGATGACGCCGCCGACAGGCACCACGGTGAAGATGAGCACGGCCGGGATGACCGACAGGTAGGGCGCCAGCTTGAAGACGAAGGAGTCGGCCCGGTCGGGCAGCAGGTCCTCCTTGAAGACGAGCTTGGTCCCGTCGGCCAGCGTCTGCAGCAGGCCCCACGGCCCGGCCCGGTTGGGCCCGACGCGGCTCTGCATGTCCGAAATCACCTTGCGCTCGAACCAGATCATCAACGCCGTCGCCACCAGGAGCGCCACGAAGGCGACGAGGCACTTGATGATGATGATGAGCCAGACCTCCCAGTTGAGGCCGAAGTAGAGGAGCGGGTCGCCGTTGCCCTGGTCCGCGCTGTGGGTCAGCACGGTCGGGCCGATGTTGGCCGGCGTGCGCCGCCAACGTGGTGGAGGTGGTGGAGGTGATCACACCGACTCCATCCGCACGTCGGTGACCGGCTGGCGGGAGTCGATGAGCGTGGCCACGGCGTTGCCCGGCGCGCTCTCGCCGCCCGGCACGTTGTAGTCGATGGCCACCACACCGCGGGGCACGCCCTCGTCGGCCTCGGCGGCCAGCGTCAGCTCGCCCCGGGCCGAGCGCACCTTGACCCGGTCGCCCGTCGTCTTGCCCAGCCGGTCCAGGTCGTAGGGGTTGGCCCGCGCCACCAGCGGCGGCACCAGCGGCGTGAGCGAGGGCGACCCGGTCACCGAGCTGCCGGCGTCGTAGAGCCGCCGGCCGGCCACCAGGCGCAGCGTGTAGTTGTCGGGCTTGGGGATGTGCGGGCTCGGGGCCGCCGGTACCGGTCCCCGAGAGCAGCGGCGGTGGGCTGCCCAGCACGACCGAGCGCACCGCAGCCGGGACCGGCCCCTCCGGTGCCGACGCGCGGCGGGGCCCCTTGGCGCTCGACGGACTCGACGCCCGGTAGGGCCACCGGGTCGATGGGCTCCACGTCGGTGTGGCGGCCGTCGTCGTCCACGATCGGCAGGAGGATCCCGTCGTGCGCGGCGTCCGAGTGCAGCACGTCCTGGGTCAGGCCGGCGTAGGCCGGCGCGGTGAACGCCAGCTCGTCGGCCAGGTCGGCCACGCTGGCCACGCCGAGGTCGGCGCCGAGGGCATCGGCCAACTCGGCCGCGATCATCCAGTCGGGCCAGGCGAAGCCGGGTGCGGTGAGCTTGGGGCCGAGGCGGCTCACCCGGCCCTCCAGGTTGGTCGTCGTCCCGGGCCGCTCGTGCTGCCACCGCACACGGCAGCACGACGTCGGCGTAGGCGTCGACCGACTGCGACGGGTGGCCCGTGACGGCCACCACGAAGTGCCCCGCCGCCAGCGCCGCCTGGGCCAGCGCGTGGTCGGGGAAGTCGCTCAGCGGGTCGGCACCGAGCAGCACGAGGGCGCGCACCGGCGGCGGCGCCGGCTCCGTCACCGCCCTCACCGGCCATGGACGAGAGGATGTCGGCCGTATGGAGCCCGGTGCCGGCCGGCACCGAGCCCCAGGCCGAGGTGAAGCGCTCGCGGCCGGCGTCGAGGCTGACCCGCCCGGGCAACAGGCCGGGCGCCAGCCCGAGGTCGAGCGCGCCGAAGACGTTGCCACGGCGCAACGCCGGCAGGAAGGTCGCCTGGGGCAGCGCGTCGGCCAGTATGCGGACGGCCGCGGCCGCCACCTCGCCCGACTCGGCGTAGGAGGGCCGGCCGGCCACCACGACCACGCCCTCGCCGCCCGGACGCGCGGCCAGCAGACGCCGCGCCTCGTCGAGCGCGCCGGGCGCCAGTGCGCTGCCCTCGTGGTGCGAGCCGAGCGCGCCGGCGGCGGCCTCGTCACCGGCCAGGGCCCGGGCCATCAGCGGCGCGTCGCCGGGCCGGATGGGCAGACGGACGGCGGCCAGCGGGGTGAGTGCGGTCGGCGTGGGAGAAATCTCGATCAGCTCGGTGGTGCCCTCGACGGCGGCGCGGAGGCGCAGGAAGAGAACGGGCAGCTCCTCGCGCAGGTCGCCGGCGAGACTGATGAGGAGGGGCGCGTGCGCCGCCTCGTCGATGGTGGCCCGGGGCAGGCCCAGGACCAGGTCGGCCGGGAGGCCGTCGCCCAGCTGGGCGTCGACCGAGTCGGTGCCGATGACGCCCTTGGCCAGCTTGGCCCAGGCGTAGGCCGACTCGTTGGTCAGGCGGGCGCCACCGATGAGGGCCACGGCACCGGCGCCGCCGGCCTCCTTGGCCGCGCTGATTCCCGCCGCTGCCGCATGGAGCGCCTCGCCCCAGCTGACCGGGACCAGCTCGCCCTCCTTGCGCAGGCGCGGCTCGACCAGGCGGCCGTGCTCGAAGCGCCCGGTCTCGCGCGCCTCGCCCAGGAACTGGCCCCGGGCGACGCCGAGGCTCACCACCTGCGAGGCGGTGGCCGGGGCGACGTCGACGTTCTCCCCCGCCAGCTCGTCAGGCAGCGGCCCGGAGTCGACCTCGTCGCCGTTGACCGACTCGTAGGCGAAGCGGCCCTTGTCGCACAGCCAGCCGTGGTTGACCGGCTCGGTGTCGATGCCGAGCAGCCGGGTCAGACGGTTCTGCGACGACTGCACGGCCACCCGGCAGCCGACGGAGCAGGTGGTGCAGGTGGACTCGACCTGATCGAGGTCCCACGGACGCGCGGTGAAGCGGTAGGGCGTCGCCGTCAGCGCACCCACCGGGCAGATCTGCACCGTGTTGCCACTGAAGTAGGACTCGAACGGTTGGGTCGGGAAGGTCGCCACCTCGACCTCTTCGCCCCGCCCGGAGAAGTCGATCTGCGCCTCGCCGGCCACCTCGGCCGCGAAGCGGGTGCAGCGGGCGCACTGAATGCAGCGCTCGCGGTCGAGCAGCACGAGGTCACTGATGGCGATGGGCTTCTCGAAGTGCCGCTTCTCCTCAATGAAGCGGGACTCGCCCGGGCCGTAGGCCAGCGTCTGGTCCTGCAGCGGACACTCGCCACCCTTGTCGCACACCGGGCAGTCCAGCGGGTGGTTGGCCAGGAGGAACTCGAGCACCCCGTCCTGGGCCTTCTTGACCCGCTCGTTGGCGGTGTCGACCACCATGCCGTCGGTGACCGCCACGAAGCAGGCCGGGGTCAGCGTGGCACCGCGCGGGCCCTCCACGTCGACCAGGCACATGCGGCACATGCCGACCGGGTCCATGCGCGGGTGGTAGCAGAAGCGCGGGATGTAGGTGCCGGCCCGCTCGGCCGCGGCAATGATCAGCTCGCCCTTGGCCGCCGTCACCTCCCGGCCGTCGAGGGTGAAGGTGAGCTCCTCGGTCGCCTGGTCCTGTCTTGGCCGTGTCAGTCAAAGGGGCACCCCCCCTCCTTGACGTGCACCAGGAACTCGTCGCGGAACATGCGGATGCCGGACGCGATGGAGGACGGGATCGAGGGGCCGAGGACGCAGATGGTCGTCTGCTGCGGCGGCCAGGCCACACCCGGGGAGATGTTGTCGCACAGGTCCATGAGAAGGTCCAGATCTTCCTCGCGCCCGGCGCCGTTCTCAATTCGCCACATGATGCGCTCGAGCCAGCCCGCGCCCTCGCGGCAGGGCGTGCACTGGCCGCACGACTCGCGCTTGAAGAACTTGGTGATGCGCCAGGCGGCCCGCACCATACAGGTGGCCGAGTCCATGACGACGACCGAGCCCGAGCCGAGCATGGAGCCGGCGTCGCCCACCTCGTCCTGGCCCAGGGGCAGGTCGACCTGGTCCGGGCCGAACCACGGCGCGGAGACCCCCCCGGGGATGAAGGCCTTGAGCGTGTTGCGGCCGCGGATGCCGCCGCCCAGCACCGGAGCGAAGATCAGGTCGCGGAAGGTGGTCTTGACCATTTCGAGCTCGTAGTTGCCGGGGTTGCGAACGTGGCCGGCCAGGGCGAAGAGGCGGGTCCCCGTCGAGCGGCCGGCCCCCAGCGCGGCGAAGGCGGCACCGCCGTTGGTGATGATCCAGGGGATGTTGGCCATCGTCTCGACGTTGTTGACCACCGTGGGCTCGCCGTAGAGCCCGACGGCGGCCGGGAAGAACGGCGGCTTGATGCGCGGGAAGCCCCGCTTGCCCTCGAGCGATTCGAGCAGCGCCGTCTCCTCGCCGCAGATGTAGGCCCCGGCGCCGGGGTGCACCACCACGTCGAGGCTGAAGCCCGAGCCGAAAATGTCCGCGCCGACCGCGTTGTGCGCATAGGCCTCGTTGAGGGCCTGCTGCAGCCGCTCGAGCCCGAGGGCGAACTCGCCGCGCAGGTAAATGAAGGCCTGGCTGACCTGGAGGGCGTAGGCCGAGATCAGCACGCCCTCGAGGATCTGGTGCGGGTCGCCCTCTATGAGCATGTGGTCCTTGAACGTCGCCGGCTCCGACTCGTCGCCGTTGATGACGAGGTAGGTCAGCGGGTTCTTGCGCAGCATCGACCACTTGCGCCCGGCCGGGAAGCCGGCGCCGCCCCGCCCGAGCAGGCTGGCCGCGTCGACCTCGGCCGCCACCGCCTCGGGCGTCATGGTCAGCGCCTTGCGCAGGCCCTCGTAGCCGCCGGTGGCCAGGTAGCGCTCAATGGTGTAGCTGTCGTCGAAGCCGAGGCGCGACGTAATGATTTTGGGGGCGTCCGTGATGGCCATGGGCTCAGGCTTTCTCCGCCGCCTGGCCGGCGCGGGCCGTCTGGGCCTCGGCCGCCGCCGCTCGCTCGCGCACGATGGCCTGGCGGTCCACCTGCAGGCCGGTGCTGCGGCGCACCCGCACCAGCGTGCCGTGGGGCGGCACGGTGTCGGCCAGCCGCCCGGCCCGCAGGTCGTCGAGCAACCGGTCGAAGCTCTCGGGCGTCTGCGCGCCCACGTAGCGGTGGTTGACCTGGACGCAGGGCGTACGGTCGCAGTCGGCCAGGCACTCGGCCTCGTGCAGCGTGAAGACGCCATCGGGCGTCGTCCCGCCGGCCCGGGTGCCGAGCGCGGACTCGGCGTGCTCGAGCAGCTCGAGCGCGCCACCGAGCATGCAGGCGATGTTGGTGCAGACGGACAGCACGTAGGTGCCGACGGGCTCGGTGTGCAGCATGTCGTAGAAGGTGGCCGTGCCCCGCGCCTCGGCCTCGCTCACGCCGCACAGCTCGGCGATCTCGGTGAGGGCCTCGGGACGCAGCCAGCCGTCCTGCTCCTGGGCCAGGTGGCAGAGGGGGATGAGCGCCGAGCGCCGCTGGGGGTAGAGCGCCACCAGCGCCCTGGCCCGCTCGGCCATGTCCGCGTTGAGGTGGCTCACCGGTCCACCTCGCCCATGACCGGGTCGACCGAGGAGATGACGGCCACGGCGTCGGCCATGAGGCCGCCACGCAGCAACAGCGGCAGCGCCTGCAGGTTGACGAAGCTCGGCCCGCGGATGTGCATGCGGTACGGCTTCGAGGTGCCGTCCGAGACCATGTAGCAGCCGAGCTCGCCGCGGGGCGACTCGATGGCCACGTAGACCTCCCCCTCGGGCACGCGGAAGCCCTCGGTGAAGATCTTGAAGTGGTGGATGAGCGCCTCCATGCTCTCGTCGATGCGGGCCCGGGGCGGCGGCGTGACCTTGCGGTCCTGCACCCGGTAGTCGCCCGGCGGCATCATTTCGGCGATTTGGCCGATCATCCGGATGGACTCGCGGATTTCGTTGAGGCGCACGGAGTAGCGGTCGAAGTTGTCGCCGTAGCTGCCCACGATGACGTCGAAGTCGAGCTTGTCGTAGGCCAGGTACGGCATGGTGCGGCGCAGGTCCCAGGGCACCCCGGTGGAGCGCAGAATGGGCCCGGTCACCGACAGGGCGAGGGCCTCCTCCGCCGTGATGTTGCCCACCGCCTCGGTGCGCTCCCGGAAGATGGGCTGGCCGGTGAGCAACTCGTCGTACTCGTAGGTGCGGGCCAGGATCGTCTCGCAGATGATGTCGATGTCGTCCTCCCACCCGTCGGGCAGGTCGGCCGCCACCCCGCCCGGGCGGATGTAGTTGTGGTTCATGCGCAGGCCGGTGGTCTTCTCGAAGAAGCTGAGCACCATCTCACGTTCGCGGAACCCGTAGATCATCATGGAGGTCGACCCGAGGTCCATGCCGTTGGTGGCCATCCACATGAGGTGCGACGACACCCGGTTGAGCTCCGCCATGAGCATGCGGATCCATGTGGCCCGGGGCGGCAGCTCCACGCCCAGCAGTGCCTCGGTGGCCATGGAGAACACGAGCTCGTTGTGCAGGGGCGACAGGTAGTCCATCCGGGTCGTGTTGGTGGCTCCCGTGACGTAGGTGAGCTCCTCCCCCGTCTTCTCCATGCCGGTGTGCAGGTAACCGATGACCGGCTTGGTACGCAGCACCGTTTCGCCGTCCAGCTCGAGCATGAGTCGCAGCACCCCATGGGTGGAGGGGTGCTGGGGCCCCATGTTGATGATCATCGTCTGGTCGTCGCGACGTTCAATGTCGATGTCGCCCGGGTCGACGTAGCCGCCTTCGGGCAGCCGCAGCACCGCGCCCACCTCTTGGCGCAGCTCGCCCGCCGTGGTGGTGCTGCGGGGCGCCAGCTCCTGCGCGCCCTCCGAGGTCTCGGGTTCGAACCAGCGGCGCTCCTCGGCCTCGCGGTGCTCGCGCTCGGTGGCCTCGAGCCCCAGCTCGGCGGGCTCGGTCCCGGGGTCGAGCCCGCCGGCATGACCGGGCTCTTCGGCCGCCACGCTCGTCGTGCTCGTCGTGCTCGCTCATCGCGGCCCGGGCGCTTCCTTGAACTGGACCGGCACGCGGCCCACGCCGTAGTCCTTGCGCAGGGGGTGGCCCTCCCAGTCCTCGGGCATGAGGATGCGCGTCATGTCGGGGTGACCACTGAACAGGATGCCGACCAGGTCGTAGGCCTCACGCTCCATGGCGTCGGCCCCCGGGTAGATGTCGGTGATGCTGTCGACCTCGGGAGTGGCCTCGGGTGCCTGCACGCGGATGCGCACGCGCTGGCGCATGGAGAGCGACAGCAGGTTGACGACCACCTCGAAGCGCTCGGCCTTGACCCCGTCGGGCAGGGTGCGCCCCGGGTGGGTCAGGTAGTCCACCGCGCAGAGGTCCGAGCACTGCTCGAAACCGGCATCACGGAAGGCGCCCACCATGGCGTGATAGGTCTCGCGGTTCGGGAAGGCGAGCTGGTCCACCAGCCGGTCCGGCAGGCGCGGCACCTCGGGCAGGACGCCAGAGGCCGCCGCCGGAGCGGTCGCTGCCGTCTCGGTCACCGGGGCGTGGCCACCCGCACGGCGTCGGGAACCGCCGGCACCCAGCCACCGGTCGCCTGCTCACCGACGGGGACCGACGAGCCGGGGCGGCGCGTGATCTCACCGGTGCGGATCTTCTCGTGCAGCGTCAGGATGGCGTGCAGGAGCGTCTCGGGCGAGGGCGGACAGCCGGGGGCGTACACGTCCACCGGCACGATCTGGTCGACTCCCTGCACGATGGCGTAGTTGTTGAACATGCCGCCGGTCGACGCGCACACGCCCATGGAGATGACCCACTTGGGCTCCATCATTTGGTCGTAGACCTGGCGCAGGACGGGGGCCATCTTCTGCGAGACGCGACCCGCCACGATCATGAGGTCGGCCTGGCGGGGCGAGGCGCGGAAGACTTCCATGCCGAGCCGGCTGATGTCGTAGTCGGCGGCGCCGACCGACATCATTTCGATGGCGCAGCAGGCCAGACCGAAGGTGGCCGGCCACACGCTGTTGCGCCGTGCCCACTTGACCATGTCCTCGAGGCGGCCGGTCAGGAAGTTGTGCTGAAGGTCCTCGATCCCCATCGCCTCAGGCCGCCTCTCCGGGTGAGCTCGGACGCGCCGCGCTGATGCGCGAGATGGTCGACTCCGAGGTGCGGCTGGGCATACCCGACTGCAGGGTCTTGGCCGGACCCCAGGTGAGGGCGCCATTGGAGATGAGGTACAGGAAGGACACGAACACGACGGCGGCGAACACGATGACCTCGACCAGGCCGAACGTGGCGATCTGGTGGAAGACCACCGCCCAGGGGTAGAGGAACACGATTTCGATGTCGAAGATGATGAAGATCATCGACACCAGGTAGAAGCGCACCGGGAAGCGCTGCGGCGGCTCCACGTTGGGGACGATGCCGCATTCGTAGGGCGCCAGCTTGGCTGCCGTCGGCTTCTTTCTCGGTGCCAGCATGGCCGAGGACACGAGCGAGAAGACGGTGAAGGCGAAGCCGAGCACGCCCAGTATGAGGATCGGGAGGTACTGGTCCACGGTGGACCGTTTCTACCATGGGACCACTTCGCCAGGCACATCCGCAGTGCTGGTCAGAGGCCCCGCCGGCAGACCTACGATGCCTTCGTGACGCCACCCGACGCGACCCCCCCTGCCGGCACGCCGAAGAAGGCATCGAGGCCGCCCAAGGCGCCCGCCAAGAAGCAGGAGGCGGCGGCCAAGACGCCGGCCACGAAGCTCCCGGCCAAGAAGGCGGTGGCCAAGAAAGCGGTGGCCAAGAAGGCGGTGCCGGGCGAGAAGGCGGCGCCGGCCAAGAAAGAGGCGTCGAAGAAGGCGGCACCGGTCAAGAGGGCGGCGGTCAAGAGGCCCCCGGCCAAGAAGGCGGCACCGGCAACCCGGGCAGCGGCCACCCCGGGGGCGACGCCGACACCACCGACCGACCCGGTGCCGGCGACCACGGAGGGCCGGCCGGCGGCCGAGCACGTGTACGACGTGGTCGTCGTGGGCGCCGGTCCCGCCGGATCGGCCTGCGGGTATTGGCTGGCCGAAGCCGGTTGGGACGTCGTCGTGGTGGAGAAGAAGCAGTTCCCGCGCGAGAAGACCTGCGGCGACGGGCTCACGCCCCGCGGTGTGCGCCAGCTGGCCGACATGGGTCTGGAGGGCGCGCTGGCGGGGTCGCACCGCTACACCGGCCTGCGCGCGGTCGGTTTCGGTCGCACCATGGAGATGCGCTGGCCCCAGCACCCGAACTTCCCCGACTACGGCTACATCATCACGCGTCACGACCTCGACGGGCTGGTGGCCGCCCGCGCCGAGGCGGCGGGAGCCACCGTGCTGCAGGGCACCGAGGTCGTCGCGCCCCTCGTCGACGACTCGGTAGCGCCGACGCAACCGCTGCCCACCCTGAGCGGCGTGAGCGTCAAGGACAAGACGGGCGGGTCACGCGCCATCAAGGGGCGCTACGTGGTGGTGGCCGACGGCTCCAACTCACGGATGGGGCGCATGCTCGGGACGACCCGGCGCCGGGACCTGCCGCTCGGCATGGCTCTCCGGGGCTACTACCGATCGGACCGCCACGACGACCAGTTCATTGAGTCGCACCTCGACATCCGCGATGCCGAGGGCAACGTCGTGCCGGGCTACGGGTGGATCTTCCCCATGGGCGACGGGCGGGTGAACGTGGGCGTGGGCCTGCTGTCGACCGACCAGCGCTGGAAGGGCATCAACACGACGCACCTCATGGACGCCTTCGTGGGCTACGCCCCGGCGTCGTGGGGCTTGAGCCCCGAGACGAGCTGCGGCCCGCCGACGGGCGGCAAGCTGCCCATGGGCCTATCGGTCGGTCCGCGGGCGGGCGGGAACGTGCTGATCGCCGGTGACGCCTGCGGCGTCATCAACCCGTTCAACGGGGAGGGCATCGCCTACGGCTACGAGACCGGCCGGCTGGCCGCGTCCGCCCTTGGCCACGCCCTGACCGGCGAGGGCACCGAGGCGCTCCTCGACTACGAGCGGGAGCTCAACGCGGCCTACGGGCCTTATTACAAGGTGGCGCGCGCCTTCGTGCACCTGATCTCCCATCCCGAGGCCATGCGGCTCTGCGTCAGCCTGGGCATGCGGTCGGACGCCCTCATGAACGCGCTCCTGCGCATCATGGCCAACCTCATGCGTCCCGATGCCGCCGGTCCGGCCGAGCTGGGCTATCGAGCCATGGAGCTGGTGTCGCGCCTGCTGCCCGAACTCGACACAGCCGAGAGTTCCGCCGCCTGACCCGCGCTCCCGGGTGAGTCACGCGCCGAGGCGCACCCCTCCGGCGGCCACCCGCAGCAACCACGCTGCCTCGTCGCCCTCGAAACCCTCCCCCAGGCGGGCGGCCGCCACCACCCGGACCCAATCGTCGAGCACGTCGTCGGCGAGGACGCGGCGGGCCGCGCCGATCCGGCGCACGGCGCGCAGGAAGGTGCCGACCGGCCCGGCGGTCACCTGGCCCCACATGACGAGCGTGCGGGCCAGGTCCGCCGCCGAAGGCCCGGCGGCCGCCGTGATCCAGTCGATCACCACCCAGCCATCGGAACCGACCAGCACGTTGTCGGGGCTCAGGTCGTAGTGGCACACGCCCAGGCCGCCGTCGTCGAGGCCGTCGAGCCGGGTCAGCAGCTCGCGGCGAAGCGCACCGTCGGCGACGCTGGACCCGATTTCCGTCCGCAAGCGGGGCACCAACGGAGGCAGGGACGCCACGATCGTCGCGTTCAACCGCAGCTGCAGCTCGACGAAGCGGTCGGCCAGCGCCTCCACGTGGGCGCCCGACGAGGCCAGCAGGTCCTCTCGCAACGTGACGCCGTCGACGCGGTCGAGGACGATCCCGCTCCGCCCCTCGACGGTGACGACGCCGTGCGGCCGGGCCACCGGCAGCCCCGCCTCGGCCAGCTGGACCAGCACATCCGCCTCGAAGGGGGCCAGCCCGTTCCACCCCGGCCGGTCGAGCTTGAGGACGCGGCCCTCGCCATAGGCGTAGACCTCGGCGGTGCGGCCCTCGGCCAGCAGCTCCACCGGTGGAGCGTAACCACGCACGCCGGCGCGCCCGATGGCCCCCGCGCATTCGCCGTCGCTGAGCCGTGAGGGGGTCAGCCCTCCAGGAGGTCGCGCAGCAGCGGCGGCCTCGGCCTCGAGTTCGCCCTGCTCCACGGGGGTCGTGGCCTCCACGTGGAACGCCTCGCTCTCGAGCGGCCAGCCCGCCCGGGCGTCGTCGCGCGGTCGGGGCACCAGGTGGACGTGCAGGTGCGGCACCCCGTTGCCGAGGCTGAGCCAGTTCATCTTGGCCGGCTGGTACCGGGCCTCGACCGCCTGGGCCACGCGGCCGACCTCCGCCCAGAAGCCGGCGGACTCCTCCGCCGTCAGCTCCCACGGCTCGGCGACGTGACGGCCCTTCCAGATCACATAGGCGTAGCCCGGCCGGACGGGGTACCGGCCCAGGTACCCGTCCGCCCACGCGCCCGCGAACACACGCACGCCGTGGGGGGTCTCGTCGTCACCGGGACCGCACATGGGGCACCCGTCGCCGCGGCGCATGGCGGCGAAGTTGTCCGGCCACTGGCCAACGGGCGACACGAGCACCAGTCTGCCCGGTCGACGCGGCCGCTTCGTGGCCGGATGACGGAGGGCCGTAGTCTGGTTTTCTTGCCCCGCTCGGTCCGTGCCCGCCGATGGTCGACGCCCCTGGTCGCGCTGGCGCTGCTCACCGTGGTGCTGATGACGTGGCCGAGCGTGGTCCGGCCGACCGCCGCGGCGGCCGCGTCGACGTCGGTGGCCACCGCGGTCGCCCTGACGTCGCTTCCGGGCGGGGGCGGTTACTGGATCGCCTCGTCGACCGGCGGTGTGTACGCCTTCGGCGACGCGACGTCCTACGGGAGCATGAGTGGCCACACCCTCAACGCGCCCATCGTCGGCATGGCGGCGACGCCCGACGGCAAGGGCTACTGGTTGGTGGCGGCCGACGGCGGCATCTTCAGCTACGGCGACGCCGGGTTCTGGGGCTCGGCCGGCGCGCTGGCACTCAACGCGCCGATCGTGGGCATGGCCGCCACGCCGTCGGGCGACGGCTACTGGCTCGTGGCCTCCGACGGCGGGGTGTTCAGCTACGGCGACGCCACCTTCAGGGGGTCCGCGGGCTCGCTGCGGCTCAACGCGCCGGTCGTCGGCCTGGCCGCCACGCCTTCGGGACACGGCTACTGGCTGGTGGGTTCGGACGGTGGCGTCTTCAGCTACGGCGACGCCACCTTCCGGGGTTCGACGGGCTCGTTGCCCTTGAACCGGCCGGTCGTGGGGATGGAGGCGACGGCGACGGGCGACGGCTACTGGCTGGTGGCGGCCGACGGCGGCATCTTCAACTACGGCGACGCGCCCTTCTGGGGCTCGACCGGGTCCCTCCAGCTCAACCAGCCCATCGTCGGCCTGGCCGACGATCCGGGAGCGGCGGGCTACTGGCTGGTGGCGGGGGACGGAGGCGTCTTCGCCCTGGGCACCGCCCCCTTCGACGGCTCCGCCACGGCGGACATCAACCCACCACTGGTCGACCAGCTGGCCGGCACCGACGGGGCGCGCCAGGTCATTACGGTCGACGCCCCCAGCGCGTCGAGCACGACGGCCACGCTCACCAGCTGGGAGAACGACGGGAGCGGCTGGTACGAGGCCCTGGCGCCGATGCCCGCCGTCAACGGCGCCAACGGCTGGCTGCCCGCGCCAAGCCGGATCGAGGGTGACAACACGACGCCCGAGGGGATCTATCCCATCGGCTCGACCATGTACGGCACCGAGCCCGACCCGGGCACGCAGTTCCCGTATCACCAGCTCGTGTGCGGCGACTGGTGGGACGAGGACTCGAGCAGCCCGACCTACAACACCTTCGAGCATGTGCCCTGCGGCACCACCCCGCCCTTCGCCGCGTCGTCCGAAGCTCTGTGGACCGAGGGCAACGCCTACCCGTACATGGCGGTCATCGACTTCAACACGCCGCCCACGGGGCCGTACGGCTCGGGCATCTTCCTGCACGCCGACGTCGGGCAACCGACCGCCGGCTGCGTCTCGCTCCCGCTGTCCGACCTCGTTGCGGTGCTCGACTGGCTCAACCCGGCGCTGCACCCCGTGATCGTCATGGGGCCCGACGCGGTGATCCGTTCCTTCTGAGCGTCGGGCACGTCGGCAGGGCCCCGGCTTCAACCCGTGGTGCTCGCCGCCACCTCCGCCGCCGCCTCGCCCGCCGCCTCCACCACCCACGCCAGCACGGCGTCGTCGTGGGCCAGGCCGGGGAACAGCACTTCGTAGGGACCGGGCGCCAGCGCCACCCCGCGGCGCAGCAGGGCGTGGAAGAAGGGGCCGTAGGTGCCGTGGGCCACCAGGGTGCGCGCACCCCCGTAGTCGCCGGGCGGGACGATCGGCCCCATGGCCGCGGGTGCCACGAACAGACCGACCAGGGGACCCACGGCCGGTGTGCAGACAGCGAGCCCGCCCGCCGCCACCGCGGTCTCCAGGTCCTTGGCGAACACGGCGGCCCGGGCCGCCAGCGCGTCGTACTCGGCGGGGGTGACGTGGTCGAGCACGGCCAGTCCGGCCGCCGTGGCGAGCGGGTTCCCCGAGAGCGTGCCCGCCTGGTACACCGGACCCGACGGCGCCAGCGCCGCCATGAGGTCACGCCGGCCGCCGAAGGCACCGACGGGCAGACCCCCGCCGATGACCTTGCCGAAGCACCACAGATCAGGGGTCACCCCCGACCACCCGGTGGCCCCGTCCGGGCCGAGCCGGAAGCCGGTGATGACCTCGTCGAAGACGAGCAGCGCACCGGCGGCGTCGCAGGCGGCGCGCAGCCCTTCGAGGAACCCGGGCGCCGGTGCCACCAGGTTCATGTTGGCCGCCACGGGCTCGACGATGACGCAGGCCACCCGGTCGTCCAGCTCGGGCACGACGTTGTACGGGACCACCACGGTGTCCGCCACGGCACCGGCCGAGACGCCGGCCGAACCGGGCAGGCCCAGCATGGCCACGCCGCTGCCGCCTCCGGCCAGCAGCCCGTCGGAGTGCCCGTGGTAGCAGCCGTCGAACTTCACGACGCGGTCGCGCCCGGTGGCGCCGCGGGCCAGGCGCACCGCGCTCATGGCGGCCTCCGTGCCCGAGGACACCAGCCGCACCTGCTCGCAGCCGCGCACCCGCTCGCAGATGGCCTCGGCCAACAACACCTCGCCCGGGGTGGGTGCGCCGAACGTGGTGCCCCGCGCCGCCGCCGCGGCCACGGCCTCGGTCACGACCGGGTGGGCGTGCCCCAGCAGCACGGCGCCGTAGGACTGCACCAGATCGACGTAGCGGCGGCCCTCGGCGTCGGTCACGTAGGGGCCCTGGCCCGACACGACCGTATAGGGCGTGCCGCCCACCGACGCGAAGGAGCGCACCGGCGAGTCGACCCCGCCCGGAATGACGCGCCGCGCCCGCTCGAACCACCCGGCGTTCGAGGCCGGGGACGGCGGGTCAGCCACCGAGCGCCTCGGCCACCTCGGCCGCGAAGTAGGTCAGGATGAAGTCGGCACCGGCGCGCTTGAGCACCGTCAGCTGCTCGAGTGCCACGGCCGGGCCGTCGATCCAGCCGGCCTCCGCCGCCGCCTTCACCATGGAGTACTCGCCGCTCACGTGGTAGGCGGCCAGGGGGACGCGCACGAAACGGCGGGCGGCCGACAAGACGTCGAGCGAGGTCATGGCCGGCTTGACCATGACCATGTCGGCCCCCTCGGCCACGTCCTGGGCTATTTCGGCCAGGGCCTCGCGCCGGTTGGCCGGGTCCTGCTGGTAGGCCCGGCGATCGCCACCGCCGGCGATGGACACCTCGACTGCGTCGCGGAAAGGCCCGTAGAGCGCCGAGGCGTACTTGGCGGCGTAGGCCAGGATGCCGACCTGGTCGTGCCCGCCGCCGTCGAGCGCGGACCGGATGGCCGCCACCTGTCCGTCCATCATTCCGCTCGGCGCCACCATGTCCGCGCCCGCCTCCGCCTGGGCCAGAGCGACCCGCTGGTAGAGCTCGAGCGTCTCGTCGTTGAGGACCTCACCCGACGGGCCGAGTACGCCGCAGTGCCCGTGGTCGGTGTACTCGTCCAGGCACAGGTCGGCCATGACCACGAGGGAGTCGCCCACGGCGTCGCGCACGGCGCGCAGTGCCACCTGCACGACGCCGTCGGGGTCCCAGGCCCCGCTCCCCATAGCGTCCTTCCGCTGCGGTACCCCGAAGAGGATGAGCCCGGGCAGGCCCAGCGACACCAGCCGCTTGGCCTCGACCACGAGCGAGTCGACCGTGTGCTGCACCACGCCGGGCATGGAGGCGATGGGCAACGGGCCGTCCGCCCCCTCCCGCACGAACAGCGGGGCGACCAGGTCGTCGACACCCAGGCGCGCCTCGGCCACCAGGCGCCGCAGGGCCGGCGTACGCCGGAGCCGCCGTAACCGTGCGACGGGGAAGCCGGGTGCCGGACCGGAGGCGGCGGGAGCCATGGCGATCAAGCCTACGGGGTGCCGCCCTCGTGGCCGCCGAAGTGGTCGATCAATTCCGCCACCATGCCTTCGGCCGACGCGCCCCAGGCCTCGCGCACCCCGCCCAGGCCGGCGGCGCGTGCCGCCGCGGCCGTGGTGGGCCCGATGCACACCACGTGACCCGGCACGGGCACCGGTTCGCCGTCGGGTCCGCGCAGGGCCACGAACGCGTGCACCGACGAGCTGGCGGTGAACGCCACGGCGTCCGCTCGCGCCACGCGGGCCAGGACCCCGGGGTCGGGAGCGGACACCGGGACCGTCCGGTAGGCCTCGACCCGGTCGACGTGCCAGCCCTTTTGGCGCAGCCCGTCGGGGATGGTGTCGGGGGCCAGGTCGGCGCACGGGAACAAGATGCGCCAGGCGCCGGACCCGGCGGCCGGCGCGAACTCCTCCACCAGGCCCCGCGCGCTGTGCTCGGCCGGCACCAGGTCGGGCTCGACGCCGGCCAGCCGCAGCGCGTCGGCGGTGGCGGGCCCGACGGCGGCAACGCGCACCGGGCTCAGGGCGCGGGCGTCGCGCAGCTCGGCCATGAAGCGGTTCACCGCGTTCACCGAAGTGAGCACCACCCAGCCGTAGCTCCAGACGGCGTCGGCTGCCGCGCGCAACGCGGCGCCGCCGTCGGCCGCGTCGACCTGGCGGGTGAGCGGCAGCTCGACCACTTCGGCGCCGGCGCGCTCGAGCGCGTCGACGAGGTTCTTGGCCCGCGAGCCCGAACGGGTGGCCACCACCGTCCGGCCCGACAGGGGTCCGCCGAACTGGCCACCCGGCACCTCCTGTCCCAGTGCCGCCACGTCGCCCACCACGATCACCGCCGGGGAGCCCAGCTCCACCTGGCCCAGCCGGTCCAGCGTGGTGCGCTCGACACGTTGGGACGCAGTGGTGCCGCGCTCGATCACGGCCACGGGGGTGTCGGCCGGGCGACCGCCCGCGACGAGCGCCTCGGCGATGGCGGCGCGCCCGGTCATGCCCATGAGGATGACCAGGGTCCCTCCGGCCCGGGCCAGCGCCGTCCAGTCGGGGGCGCCGAGGCCGGAGTCGCCCACCCGGCCCGTCACCACCGTCACCGACGAGGCCAGACCCCGCTGTGTGACCGGGATGCCGACGGAGGCCGGGACGCCGAAGGCGGACGTCACCCCGGGCACCACCTGCCATGGGATCCCGGCCCCGGTCAGCGCCTCGGTCTCCTCGCCGCCGCGGCCGAACAGGAAGGGGTCGCCACCCTTGAGGCGGACCACGACCTGGGACCGCCGGCCGTGCTCGATCAACAGCTTGATGATCTGCTCCTGGCGCGCCGTTTCCCCTGCCGCGGCGTCGGGATCCTTGCCGACGTCGATGAGCTCGGCCGACGTCGGCACCAGGTCCAAAATGCCCGGGCTGACCAGGCGGTCGTGCAGGACGACGTCGGCCCGGGCCAGCAGTCGGGCGCCCCGCCGGGTGAGCAGCCCGGGGTCCCCCGGGCCGGCCCCGACCAGGTAGACGGTCACGGTGCGCCCGCCGCGGTGCCGGCGGCGAATCCCTCGATGGCCGCCCCGCCCCCTTCGAGCAAGGCCCGCGCCAGCGCGGCGCCCGTCCCCTCGGGATCGTCGCCCTCGACCGTCATGCGGACCAGGAGGCGGCCGTCGCCGCTGGCCACCATGCCCGTGACGCGCACGCCGCCACCGTCGGGCGCTTCCGCCCACGCCCCCACGGGCAGCGTGCAACTCGCGCCCAGACCGGCGAGCACGGCGCGCTCGGCCCGGACGGCGCGCCGGCTGGGCTCGTGGTCGACGGCGAGCAGCAGCGACCGCGTCGCCGCGTCGTCGGCGCGGCACTGCAGGGCGATGGCGCCCTGCCCGGCCTGGGGCAGCAGGTCGACCGGATCGAGGATGTCGGTGAGCCGGTCGCGCCAGCCCAACCGGTCCATGGCCGCCACCGCCACCACGACGGCGACGCCCTCCTGCTCGCCCACCGCCACCCGACGGGCCATGTTGCCCCGCAGACCGGTGAAGACCAGGTCCGGCCGCAGGTGGGCCAGCTGGGCGCGGCGCCGGGCCGAGCCGGTGGCCACCAGGCCGCCGGGCGGCAGGCCGGCCAGGGTGCAGCCGACCAGGCCGTCACGGGCGTCGGCCCGCAGGGGCACGGCCGCCAGGGTCAGGTGGTCCGGCATGGTGGAGGGGAGGTCCTTGGCCGAGTGGACCGCGGCGTGGGCCCGGCCGTCGGCCACCGCCGCCTCCACTTCGGTGACGAACACGCCCTGGCCGCCGATGAGCTCGAGCGGCGCCTCGGCCAGCTGGTCACCGCGAGTGCGCACGACGACGGGCTCGACCTCGAGCCCGGGGTGCGCCGCCGCCAGCAGGTCGGCTACCAGCTCGGTCTGACGCAACGCCAGCGGTGACCCCCGTGTGGCCAGGCGGACGATTCGCACCCGCGCCATGATCGCATGGCGGGCGCTACAGGTCGAAGAGCACGCGCAGCGCCTCGACCAGGCGCTCGCCCTGGGGTGTCCCCGCCGTCTCCTTCAAGAGCATGGTCGGCTCGTGCAGGAACTTGGCCAGGGCGGCGCGCGTGGCCGCGTCGACGTGCTCCCACTCGGCCTCGCTCAAGTCGGCCAGCTGGGCCCGGTGCCGCTCCAACTCGGCCACCCGGAGTGACTCGAGGCGCGCCCGCAGCGAAGCGACGATCGGCGCCGCACCGCGCTGGCGGCTGGCCGTGCGGTAGCGCTCGACCTCGGCGGCGACGATCTGGCGCGCCGCCACCGATTCGTCGGCGCGGTCGCCCAGGGCCTTGCCCACCGCGGCCCGCAGGGTGTCCATGTCGAGCAGCGTGATGCCGGGCCGGGAGCCGACTTCCGGGTCGACGTTGCGGGGCACGCCGAGGTCGACCACCAGGAGCGGCGCGCCCACCGACACGAAGTCGTCCACCCGCAGCACGTGGGCCTCGGCCGCCACGGCGCTGAGGACGACGTCGGCCTCGGCCAGCTCGGCGGCCACGTCGTCGAGCGCGACGGCACGCATGGCGCAGCGGCCCGAGGACATTTGGCCGACGAGGTCCTCGGCCCGCGCCAGCGAGCGGTTGACCACCACCACCGAGCGCGGAGCGTCGGCCCCGGCGATTTCCGAAAGCGCGCGGCACACGCCGAGACCCATGTCGCCCGCGCCCACGACGACCACGCGCGCGTCACGCAGTCCGGCACCGTCGTCGCCCCGGGCGACGGTCACGGCGGCGTAGGCGAACGACGTCGTGCCCTGGGAGATGGCGGTCTCGGTACGCACCCGCTTGCCCGTCTGGAGCGCGTGGCGGAAGAGCGCGGAGAGCACGGGCCCACACGTCCCCTCCTCCTGCGCGCGCTCGAAGGCGCGGCGCACCTGGCCCACCACCTCGGTCTCGCCCGTCACGACGGACTCGAGGCCCGACGTCACCGCGAACAGGTGGGAGGTCACGTCGTCGTCGAAGCGGATGGTGGCGTGGGCGGCCAGCACCTCCTCGGAGGCGCCCGACTGCTCGGACAGGACGTCGTAAATTTCGGCGACCGCGTCGTGGAAGCGGTCCACCACCGCGTAGACCTCGGTGCGCAGGCAGGTCGACAGCAGCACCGCCTCTTGGATGTTGCGGCGGTGGCTCAGCGTGCTGAGCATTTTGTGCAGGTCGGCATCGCCGACGGCCGCCGCCTCCAGCAGGGGCAACGGGGCCTGCGTGTGCTCGAGTCCTATGACGACGACGGACAACCAGATCCCTCCCGGGTAGGAGCGCAATTGTGCCGGTCGGGACCCGCAGGGCGCCAGTCACGCACAACAACTTCACTCTAAGGGGCACGTTCGGGCGCCCAGCCGCCGCACCGCGCTGGGTCGGAGAGGGCGGTGCTAGTCGAATTCGGAGCCGGGCGACAGCCCGACTGAGCGGAGGAGCGGGGCGCGCTCGTCGCCGTTGACCGCCTCTCCGCCCTGGTCCAGCTCCTCGCGGCGGGACCGGTAGAAGCCGAGCACCTGGAGCTCAATGGAGAGGTCGACGTACCGCAGGTGCACGCTGGGCGGCACGTGGAGCACCCGGGGAGCGAAGTTGAGCAGTGAGGTCACGTCCGCGCGCACCAACAGGTCGGCCACCTGTTGGGCCGCCCAGCCCGGGGTCGTGATGACGCCGATGTCGAGCCGCTCCGAGCCACGCAAGGTGGCGATCTCGTCCATGTGGCGCACCGTGATGCCCCGGATCTCCTCGCCCACGACGTCGGGGTCGACGTCGAAGAGCGCGGTGACCTGGCAGCCGCGCGACGCGAAACCGGCCGAGTTGGTGAGCGCACGACCGAGGTTGCCGATACCCACGATGGCGACCGACCAGTTGGCGTCGACCCCGAGGGCGCGATCGATCTGCGCAATGAGGAGCTCGGGCTGGTAGCCCGAGCCGCGGGTGCCGAACGAGCCCAGCAGCGAGAGGTCCTTGCGCACCTTGGCTGCGTTGACGCGGGCCAGCTCGGCCAGCTGCTCGGACGACACCGTCGACACGCCCGCACGCGCCAGCTCGGCCAGGATGCGCTGGTACACCGGCAGGCGCAGCACCGTGGCCTCCGGAATGCGCTTCGGCGGCGGCGCGGGCGCGTCCGTCGAGTCGGAGCCGGATGTGGAGTCGCCCGTCACTGCGGGTCGATGGTACCGAGGGGTGTCCCGACGGCACCAAACGGGCGCAGACGGTCTCGTCGCCTACCAGGCCAGGATGAGCAACTCCCCGGCCACCACGTTGAGCCAATGGGCCGCAGAGGCCTCGCCGGCCACCACCGCCAAATGCCCGTTGGCGTCGACCAGCAGGCCGAACTCGCCCGGCTTCAACTCGCCGAAGGCGTCGACGCAGCGCAGCAGCACGCCGTCGGGCACCAGGGAGTGCGGCAGGCCGTCGAGATACTCGCGGCCCTGGTCGGTGCGCGCCGCCAGCTCGACGCTCCCCTCCGCCGGCAGCCCGGCCACCCGGGCGTCGGCCACCGTGGCCGCCAGCTGCAGGTTGCCGAAGTGATCGACCCAGGTCACCTCGGCGCGCAGGCACGTCCGGCCGTCGTGCAGGCGGCCCTGCTCGACCACGCCCCCGACGAGGCGCACCAGCGACGCCGGCTCCAGCTCCTCGCCCAGCTGGGCCAGCGGGACGCCGCGGCACAGCGCCGCCGCGGCCGGCGCGAACAGGTCACGCCCGTCGAAGGTGGCACCGCGTTCGGGCGACGCGGTGTGGCGGGCCAGCTCGACCACGTGGGCGATGGGTGCCTCGGCGGCCGACTCGGCCGCAGCGACGAGGAGCCCGTTGTCGGGTCCGACGAAGGACAGGGAACCGCCGGAGGGCAGGGCGACCTCCAGGGCGACGCCACGGCGGTCGGTGCCCACGCCCGGGTCGACCACTCCCAGCACCACCCCGGGGCCGAGATGCGGCACCGCCCGGACCAGTGTATGGCTGCCGGCCCGCACGTCGAACGGTGGGATGTGATGGGTCAGGTCGATGACGGTGGTGCCGGGCGCCAGGGCGGCTATGACGGCGTGCACCACGCCGGCGAATTCGTCCCGGGTACCGAAGTCCGAGAGGAAGAAGACGGTGCGCGCCGGCCGCGGGTCGCTCGGCGTCCTCTCGGCCATGTCGCTCTCGCCCCCGGTTCCGGTCCCGGTCCCGGCTCAGCGCTGGAGGTGGCGCGCCCGTTCCGTCGCGGCCGCCACCGCCTCCATGAAGGCCGAGCGGACCGCCCGGGCCTCGAGCGTGCGGATGCCCGCCGCCGTGGTGCCGGCCGGCGACGTCACCTCGGCCCGGAGGGACTCGGGGTCGCGGCCCGTCTCGGCCAGCAGCGCGGCCGAGCCCTTCATCGTCTCGACCACCAGCGTGCGGCTCACCTCGCGGGTGAGGCCCATCTGCACGCCCGCCTCCATGAGGGCCTCGGCCACCAGGAAGAAATACGCGGGACCCGAGCCCGACAGGCCGGTCACCGCATCGAGCAGGCGCTCGGGCAGCCGGACCACCTTCCCTACCGCCGACAACACGTCCTCGGCCCAGGCCAGGTCCTGTGAGGTGGCGAAGGAGCCGCCCGAGATGGCCGTGACGCCCGCCCCCACCAGGGCCGCCGTATTGGGCATGGCCCGCACCACGGCGGGCTCGCCCCCGAGCGCGGCCTCGAGCCGCTGGCAGGGCAGGCCGGCCACAATGGAGACCAGGCGCGTGACCCCCGTCACGCCGAGGGCGCGGCACGCGCCTTCGGCGGCGTCGGGCTTGGTGGCCAGAATGGCGCCGGGGACGTGCTCACCGTCGGACGCCAGCATTCCCGGCTCGGGCGACGCCGTGGTGCGCAACCCGGGGAACTCGGCGGCCAGCTCGGCGCGCCGCTCGGCCACCGGTTCGACCACGGTGACGTCGTCGGCCGCGGCCCAGCCCGAGCGCACCAGCCCGCCCAGCAACGCGCCCCCCATCTTCCCGCCGCCGACGATGACCAGGCTGGACACGGTCGCGACGATACCGAGCGCAGACCCGGGGCGCTGGTGTCGCAGTGTGGTCCGCTCAGCGCCCCCGGGGCCGCCGGCGATACGTCGAGGGGTAGCCCAGCGTCATGGCGGTCGGGAAGTGCTCGTCGGTGTAGAGCACGGACCCGCCGGCGATGCGGTCGAGCTCGTCGTCGTCCACCAACCGGGCCGGAACCCGACCCACCAGGTAGACGGCGTCCTCGGGCCCGAGGGCGAACCACATGCCGAAGAGATGGGCGTTGCGGCGCAGCAGGTAGGTGTAGACGTCGGACTTGTTGGCCTCGGGCGCCGGCATGAACTGGGCCTCGTGGTGCAGGGTGCGCTGCTTGAGCGTGAGCCAGACCGTGATGAAGTCCTTCTCCTCCCCCTTGAACCTCAGATACCAGCGGAACGAGGCGGTGCGGTCGGTCACCTCCTGGCGCTCGGCCGCCACCAGAAGACCGTCGGCCGCCAACTCGCGGGCGGCCCAGCCGTCGATGCAGGCGACGGCGGCCGCCATCTCCTCTTCTTCGGGGAGATCGACCAGCGGCACGAGGAGACGGGTCGGCTTGAACTCAGCCGCACTCGACGAGGCGGCCGGCGGCCAGCTCGTCGTGCAGCTCCACCAGCGCCCGCGCCGCCGCCCGCCAGGTATAGCGCCGGGCCCGCAACACCGAGTTCGTGGACAACCGCTCGGCCGCCAGCGGCTCCTCGAAGACCGAGCGCACCGCGGCCGCGTAGGCGGCCGGCTCGGGCTCGTCGACCAGGAGGCCGGTCACACCGTGGTCCACCAGGGTGGTCAGCCCACCCACGGCCGAGGCCACCACGGGCGTGCCGCAGGCCGCCGCTTCCAGTGCCACCAGCCCGAACGACTCGGACCGGCTGGGCACGAGGCACACGTCGGCCGCCCGGTAGTAGGAGGACAGCAGCTCGTGAGGCTGCGGCTCGACGAAGTGCACGTGCTCGCGCACCCCTCGGGCGTCGGCCACGTCGTGCAGGGCCGACAAGGACTTCTCGCCGTGCGGCCCGCTCGGGCCTCCCACCACGACGAGCCGGTAGGGCTCCCCGCCGTCGGCCAGCAACTCGGCCAGCGTCTCGACGGCGGCGTCGGCGCACTTGAGCGGCTGGATGCGCCCCACGAAGAGCAAGAGCCGGCCGTCGAGGGGCAGGCCCAGGGCGCGCCGCGCCTGGGGCCGGTGCCCGGGCCCGAAGAAGGCGTGGTCGACGCCGGGCGGCACGATGCGGATCCTCCCGGGCTCGCCGCCGTACAACGAGGCAATCTGCTCGGCCTCGACCGTGCACGACGCCAGCACGGCGTCGGAGCACTCGATGATGGACGCCTCGGCCTCGGCCCGCCGGTGCGGCATGTCGGCCTCGACCTCCTCGGGCATCGACTCCGCCTTGACCCGGTCGAGGGTGTGGAAGGTGCACACGAGCGGCAGGTTCAGCTCGTGCTTTATGACGTGCCCCGACAGGCCGGACAGCCAGTAGTTGGCGTGGATGGAGGTGTAGGGCAGGTCGGCGCCGCCCTGCGCCCGGCCCGTGGCCATGGCCTCGAGCACCCGTCCGGTGAACTCGTCCACCACCGTCGGCAGGGACTCCTTGGGGATGGCGTGGCGCGGCCCGGCGGGCACGTGGTGCACCCGCAGCCCCGGCTCGAGGTCGACCACGGGCGGCAGGTCCCCGGACCAGGCTCTTGTGAAGACGTCGCAAGCGACGCCGCTGCGGGCCAACGCGGCGGTGAGCTCGCGCACATAGACGTTCATGCCGCCGCCGTCGCCCGTGCCCGGCTGGGCCAGTGGGGAGGTGTGCAGGGAGAGGACGGCGAGCCGGCGCATGGCGCTGAGAAGCCTACCGGGAGCGCCGAATTGCGCTCCGGGACCCCGGGGCAGGCGCCGGAACGGGGTCAGGCCTTGACGTGGTGGTCCGAGGACGGCGTCTCCGCTTGGACCCCCTCTTCCCCGTCCGCCCCGGGGGGCGCCTCGGGGCCCGACCCGCGTTGCTCGCCGTGCTCGTCCTCGTAGTCCCGGCGGAACGCGAGGTAGATGCGCACGAGCGCCTGCTTCTGGTCCTCGCTGATGCGCTGGTCGGCCATGATGGCCCGGGTCAGGTCGGGCGAACCCTGCGGCGCCTCCAAAATGCCCGCCTGCACGTAGAGCGTCTCGGCCGAAATGCGCAGCGCCTTGGCGATCTGCTGGAGGATCTCGGCGGAGGGCCGCCGCAGCCCGCGCTCTATCTGGCTCAGGTAGGGGTTGGAGATGCCGGCCAGCTCGGAGAGCCGGCGCAGCGAGAGCCGGGCCGAGGCCCGCTGCTCACGGATGAACGACCCGAGATCGAGCCAGCGATCTGGGGGGTCCGTGCTCACTCCTGCAAGCGTACTGTCGCCTCCGGGCGCGCCGGGGTTGCCCCGCCCTGCGCCGGCCCTCGAGGCCTGGTTCCGCCGACGGTCGGTTCGGGTATGGTCCAGCACGCACAGGAACGACGACTGAGGAGACGCCATGGCCGAGTACACCCTCCCGGACCTGCCATACGACTACGCCGCGCTGGAACCCCACGTGTCGGCGCAGATCATGGAGCTCCACCACGACAAGCACCATGCGGCCTACGTGACCGGGGCCAACCAGACGCTCGAGAAGCTGGCGGCGGCGCGCGACAAGGACGACTTCGGCGCCATCGTGGGCCTCGAGAAGACGCTGGCCTTCCACATTTCCGGCCACGTGCTGCACTCCATCTTCTGGAAGAACCAGAGCCCCGACGGGGGCGACAAGCCCGACGGCGCGCTGGGATCGGCCATCGACGAGAACTTCGGTTCCTTCGACAAGTTCAAGGCGCAGTTCACGCAGGCCACCTCCACCATCCAGGGTTCGGGCTGGGGCGTCCTGGCCTACGAGCCCCTGGCCGGCCGGCTGATCGTCGAGCAGGTCTACGACCACCAGAGCAGCATCGGCCAGAGCTCCATCCCGCTCCTCGTCTTCGACGCCTGGGAGCACGCCTTCTATCTGCAGTACAAGAACGTGAAGGCCGACTTCTTCGCCGCCCTGTGGAACGTCGTCAACTGGCCCGACGTGGCGGCCCGCCTCGACGCCGCCAAGGGCTTCAAGCTCGCCGGCTGATCCGCCCGGCTCGGTCGCCCCATGCCGGGCGCGGCCGGGAGCGCACGGCGGCCCGACTGGCCCTATGGGCCGTCCTGGCCGTACTGCAATGCCAGATGCAACTCGCACGTGCGGCGGGTGGGGTCGCGCTCGAGATCGGCCGGCTCTATCGCGGCGCCACAGCTCTCGCAGGCTCCGTAGGTGCCCTCGCTCAGTCGCTCGAGGGCTCGGTCGACCCCGTCGAGCACCGCGGCGGAGCGGGCCAGTTCGGACTCGTAGCGCTCCTCCATCCCGACGGAGGGTAGCGCCCCTGAGGCAACATGGACGGCATTGGAGTGGCTACGTCGGGTTGCAGGGTTTCAGGCGGCTCTTGGCGGTTTAGGGGTTCCGTAACGGGGGAACACATGGGTGCAACCGGTATGCGCGTCCAGCCGCTCGACGGTGGGAGCCCAGCAACCGCGCACCGCGATGTCGGCGCGGTCAGCGGGCGAGCCACGCACGCCTCGAGGAGGTTCGCTGCGGTCGCGGCCTCGGTGAGCGAGGCGCGGCGCTTCCTGCTCTCGCTCCTGCCCGACGGGTGCGAGTCCGCCGAGGCGGCCGAGGCGGCCGACTCGGCTGCGCTCATACTCTCCGAGCTGGCCACCAACGCCGTGCAACACGCGGGGACCGACTTCGAAGTGGCGGTCGACATTGCACCCGACGGTCGCCGCCTGCACGTCGGCGTCAGCGACAGTGCCGAGAGCTTCCCGGTCCCCCGGGACGCCGACACCGAAGCGTCCGGCGGCCGCGGGCTGCGCATTGTGCGCGAGCTTGCCGATGCGTGGGGGATCGGCACGCGCCGCGGCCGGGCCGGCAAGACGGTCTGGTTCCGCCTGTTGCTGCCGGCCACGGGCGTCGACCCGACCGACGACCAGGAGCGCCGGATCTCCCACGAGCCGGCGCACAACCTGCTGCCCGACACCAGCCCCCCTGTCCGCGGCCGGGGCGTCGCGGCGCGCTCCCTGCCGGCGGCGGTCGGCGTCGAGGTCGGAGGGGACTGGTACGACGTCGTCCCCATCACCGACTCCCTGGTGGCGCTCGTGGTCGGCGACGTGCAGGGCCACGACCTCGGGGCCGCCAACATCATGAGGCAGCACAGCCACACCCTCGAACGGCTGGTCCGCGAGGAGCAGTCGCCCGGCCGGGCGCTCGAGCGCCTCAACCAGTTCTGCCTCCTCGGGTCCGAGCAGCGGTTGGCCACCGCGCTGGTGGGCGTGCTCGACCGCTCGACCGGCACCGTCACGTTCTCCTCGGCCGGGCACCCGCCGCCACTGCAGGTCGTCGGCGACCGGGCGGCCGAGCTGCCGGTGCCACCGGGACCGCCGCTCGGTGTGCAGCGCTGCCGCTACAAGGACCACGCGTTCAAGCTCACTGACGGCTGCCTCGTCATGTTCACCGACGGGCTCGTGGAGCGACGTGGCCCCTTCCTCGACGAGCGGCTCGGGAAGCTCGAGATGTCCCGGCGCGCCACGCCCAGCAGTGAGGCGGGCGTGGTGGCCGACTTCGTCATTGAGGCGATGACCTCGGACGAGCCGAGTTCCGACGACATCGTCGTACTGACCGCCCGGAGGCACGCCGGCGCCGCCTGAGCCCGGCCGGGCCGGACGGCCAGGCGGGTACCTCGGGGTTGCCCGCGGTCCCTATTGTGACGGCCGTGACCGCAGAGGAGGCCGTGGCGACGCTGGTGGGCGCCCACCTCCCCGTCCCGTGCGTGGACGGCGAGGAACGGCCCTACCGCGACCTGGACTGCGCTGCCTCCACTCCGGCCCTGGAGGTGGTGGCCGATCGCGTGGCCGAGTTCCTCCCTTGGTACTCGAGCGTGCACCGGGGAGCCGGGTACAAGTCGCGCCAGGCCACGGCCGCCTACGAGGCGGCGCGCGACAGCGTGTACCGCTTCGCCCACCGCCGCGCCGGCGGTGACGACGTGGTCGTGCTCGTCCGCAACACGACCGAGGCCATCAACCACCTGGCCTACCGGCTGCAATTCGACCCCGACGACGTCGTCGCCACCACCGTGGTGGAGCACCACGCCAACCTGCTGCCCTGGGCGCGGGTGGCGCGCCGGCGCTGGGTGGAGTGCGGTACCGACGGCACCTTCACGACCGAAGACGTGGTGCGCGTACTCGACGACGGCCGCCGCCCGGCTCTCCTGGCCCTGACCGGGGCCTCCAACGTCACCGGGTGGCTGCCCCCGGTGGAGGAGATCTGCGCCGAGGCCCACGCGCGCCGCGTGCCGGTCCTGCTCGACGCGGCCCAGCTGGCGCCGCACCGGCCGCTGCCCCCGGGACCGGACTACCTCGCCTTCAGTGGGCACAAGCTCTACGCGCCGTTCGGGGCCGGCGCGCTCCTGGGGCCGCGGACGACGTTCGAGAGTGGTGACCCGTTCCTGGCCGGTGGCGGCGCCGTCGACCTGGTCGACCTGGACGAGGTCATCTGGACCGAGCCCCCGAACGCGAGGAGGCGGGGTCGCCCAACGTGGTCGGCGCCGTGGCCTTCGGGACCGCCATGGACGAGCTGGAGCGGATCGGTTGGGACACCGTGATCGGGCACGAGACCGTGCTCGCCCGACAGCTCCACCGCGGCTTGCGCGCCATTGACGGCGTCCGGGTGTTGGGACCGCACGCGGCGGCCGACGAGGACGGCACCGCCACCCTCGCCGTCGCCACCTTCACCGTGGAGGGGATGCACCACGCACTGGTGGCGGCCCGGCTGAGCGCCGAGTTCGGCATCGGCGTCCGCCACGGCTGCTTCTGCGCCCACCCCTACCTGATCCGCCTGCTCGGCGTCGGGCGTGACGGGGTGGATCAGGCGCGCGCCGCGGTCCGCCGGGGCGACCGGAGCGGCATTCCCGGCGCCGTACGGGCCAGTTGCGGGCTCGGCACCACGAGTGAGGACGTGGACGCGCTGCTCGGGGCCCTGGGGGCGCTGACCGCCGGGCTTCCCGCACCCGTGACCTACGTGCAGGACAGCGTGACGGGCGACTTCTGGCCCGAAGGTGACGCCGGCGGGTGGAGCGCGGCCGACCGCCCGGCCGGCGCCGCGTCCGCGCGCGGGGCTGAGGAGTCCGTGAGGTCGCCGGCGTTGGCGGCGCTCGTCCTCGCCGCCGCGGTGCCCGTGCTGGCCGGGTGTACCAGCACCCCGGCCGGCAGCAGTTCCACCCGCGACGTGGCCTGGGTGGCGACGAGCGCATCGGTGACGCTGCCGGGCAAGGGGATCACGCCGGTGCGTCTGGCGGCAGAGAAAGTCGGGAAGCAGGTCGTGCTGGGGAGCCTCCCCTCGGCACTGGCCTATACGTCCGGCGACGCCGCGCTGCTGGTCGTCACCCAGGGCGACGACACCCTGCACGAGGTCGACCCGGCCACCCACCGCGTCGAACACGTCGCCGGCGTCGGCGTCGAGCCCGACGCCGTGGCGGTCGCCCCCGGGGGGACGGGGGGCAAGGGCATGGCGCTGGTGGCCAACCTCGACTCGAACACGGTGACGCCCGTCGACCTGGGCACGTGGCGGCCGGGCCGAGCCATACCCGTGGGCAACGAGCCGGTGGCCATCGCGGTGGCCACGGCGGCTCCGGGAGGGGCGACGGCGTTCGTGGCCGACTTCGGCAGCAACGAGGTGACGCCGATCGATTTGAGCACCATGGAGGCCGGCGCACCCATTGCGGTGGGGCCCGGACCGCAGACCCTGGGCGTCGCCGGCGACGAGGTGCTGGTGGGCAACTTCACGAACAGCACGCTGACGCCGATCACCGTGTCGACCCTGCGGGCGGGCGCGGCCGTCGCCCTGCCGCTCAACCCGACCGGCATCGCGGTGGCGCCGTCGGGTGCGGCCGCGTACGTGTGCGGCGGCGCCGGCGTGGTGCCGGTGAGCCTGACCGCGCTGGGACCGACGCTCGGGACGACCATTGTGCTGCCGGGCATCGCCCAGGGGATTGCGCTGGACGCGACCGGGAACACGGCCTGGGTGACCCAGCAGGCCGGGACGCTGGTCCCGGTCACGCTGACCACCGGCGGTGTCGGCAGGCCCATCCACCTGGGCGGGCACCCCTCGGCCATCGTCATCGGCGCGGGATGAGCGGGCCGCCGGCCTGAGCCGGCGCCGGCCCACACCCGGCGCCGCTGAGTTCACCCTGCCGTCACCATCGTCTCCAACGGGGATGACGGCTTCGATATCGTCGGTGGCAGGCGGACCGGCCGGACAACCACTCTGACGGCAGGCGCGCCCCCACCATGATGCGAAAAATCAAAGAACTCGCAACCAAGCTGGCCAACGGCGAGGCGGTCGTGGCCCCGGCCGTCGTGGCCGGGGTCCTGGTGGCGGTCGCCTCCCTACTGATCGGGAGCCAGCGCGGCGACGTCCGGGTCGACGTGGCCATGGCGAGCATGGCTGCCTTCCTCTTCGGCGTCCTGCTCGCCTTCACGATCGTGCGGACCAGGGAACGGCTGTCGCTCATTCAGGACCTCGTGGCCAAGGGCAACTCGTCGCTGTTCTTCATTTACGAAGCCGTGGCCGTCTTCGGCGAACGCGACAGGCAGCACATCCGCGCACTCGTCGACATGCACCTCACCGACCAGATCGACTACCGCCTCGTCGACTACTACCGGGCGACGCCGTCCCACCTCGAGCTCTTGGAGGCCGTGATCGCGCTCGAACCCGAGGACGCGCAGGAGGAGGGCGTCTACAAGGAGCTCGTCGCCCTGTGCATCAACATGAACCTCGACCGCGCCCTGATCGAGTCGGCGACCGGGCAGGCCCTGTCGACCATCGAATGGGGCGGCCTCCTCCTGCTGCTTCTCGTGTTCGCCGGGCTGCTGGCGGTCCTGCCGGGCGGCACCGTCGCCGGGGCGTTGGTCTGCGGCGCGCTGGCCGGCTCGCTGGTCACGTTCATGGTGCTGCTGCGCAAGCTGGATCGCCTGCGCTGGCACGAGCGGGTCACCATCTGGGAACCGACGGAGCGGCTGTTCCGCAACATGGGCCTCGATCCCTACGTGCCGCGAGAGGCGATAGAGAGCGGACGCTTCCGCCCGACGGGGCGGGTGCGGGTGGTCGAGTACCCGGACCCCTATCCGATCCGCGACACCAAAATTGTCAAGGTCGAGGTCCTCGACCCCCAGCCGGGCCGGTAGGGGCGAGCCTGCACTCTTCGACCCGCTACACGCTGTAGACGGCGCGGGCCCGGAAGCGCAGGGCTGGTTCGGTCAGCTCCTCCATGTAGTGGGCCGCCCACCCGGCCACGCGAGCCACGGCGAAGAGGGTGCGCCCGGTGTCGGGCGGCATGCCGGTGCCCCAGCTCATGGCGGCCAGGGCGAGATCGCAGTTGGCCAGCGGGACGTCGTGCGCCGCCGCCAGCGCGATCACCTCGCGCAGGATGGCGCGCCGCTCCTCGCTCAGCAGCGGCTCGGCCAGCGCCAGCAGCGCGCCGAAACGCGGGTCGCCGCTCTTGTAGACCGAGTGGCCGAAGCCGGGCACATAGCCCCGCTCGCGCAGCACGTCGTCGAGGGCGCGCGGCGCGCCGTCGCGCTCGGCCAGCGCCAGCAGCTCGTAGGCCTGCTGACTGGCGCCGCCGTGCAGCGGGCCAGCCAGGGTGGCGACGCCGGCGAGGAAGGCGTCGTAGGGATCGGAGCGGACCGAGGCGGCCACACGCACGGCCACGGTGGACGTGGCGAGCTCGTGGTCGGCCAGAAGGACGAGCGACGCGTTGACGGCTTTGGTGGGGACCACGGCGCCGGTGCCGGCCAGGCGCCCGGCCAGCCGGGCGGCCACCGAGGCGCCGGCCGGGTCGGGCCGTGAAGGCGCGCCGACGGCGTCGGTCAGGGCGGCCACGGCGCGCCGGGCGGCCCGGGCCACCGACTCGGGGCGGCGGTCGGACCGCAGCGGGTCGGTGGCGCCGCACATGACCAAGGCCCAGCGCATGCGGTCGAGCGTCTGGGTCAGGGCCGGCGGGCCGGGGCCGAGGGCCGGGGCCGACCAGTCCCCTCGGGCGCCGTCGCCGCTCTGCCACAGCAGCTCGGCCACCTCTTCGAAGCTCGCCGTGGCGGCCAGCTCGGTGGCCGGCCGGCCCCGATAGATGGGGCCGAGCCCCTGGTCGAGCTGGGTCACCCCCGTCGTGATGGTGGCCAGCCGGGTCGCCGTCTGGCGTCCGCCGCGGCTCGCGCCGCCAGGGCCTCGATGTCGTCGAGGTCGAAGAGGCTGCCCCGGCGGGCCGGGTCGCGGTGCGACGCCAGCAGCCCGCGACTCACGTAGGCATAGAGCGTGGGCAGCTTGACCCCCAGCCGCCGGGCCGCCTCCTCGGTGCTCAGCATGCGCTCCATCGCCCGACTTTATATTGACTTGATCAATGTTTACAAGACCTGGTCAGGGTGGGCATAGTGGACGGATGGAAACCATTGTGCGCGACCTCATGACCTCCCCCGCCGTGACCTGCACGGCCGACGAGACCCTGGCCGAGGCGGCGGGACTCATGCAGCGGGCCGATACCGGCTCGGTCGTCGTGATCGACGACGGCAAGGTCGTCGGCATATTGACCGAACGGGACCTGTTGCGGGCGGCCGTCGGGGCCGGCGATCCCGCCGCGAGCAGGTCCGCCTCTGGATGACGGCCCGTCCCGACGTGCTCGGACCCGACGAGCGGGTCGACGCCGCCTGGGCCAGCCTCACCTCGCACCACTACCGGCACCTGCCCGTGGTCGAGGGCGACCGCTGCGTGGGCGTGGTGTCGTTCCGCGACCTCATGGGAGTGGCCCGCATCCGCCCGGCGGGCGAGACGAGCGGCGACGTGCCGGCCGGGCTCGAGGGCGTGGTCGTGGCCGAGACGACCATCGGAGACGTCCGCGGACTGGAAGGCTTCTACCACTACCGCCAGTACTCGGCGGTGGCGCTGGCGGAGAAACGATCACTCGAGGACGTGTGGCACCTCCTGTTCAAGGGTGCGCTGCCCACTGCGGCCGAGTCGGCCACCTTCGCCGAGGAGGTCCGCCGGCGGCGCACCCTGCCGCCGGGCCTCAGCACCCTGCTGCCCGCGCTGGCGACACGGGGCGCGCCACTCGACGTCCTGCGCACGGCGGTGTCGCTGCTCGGCGCCGAACTGGGCTGGAGGCCCACGCACGACATCGAGGCCGCCGAGCTCTACGACCAGGCGCTCGGGCTCTGCGCGGCGGTGCCGACGATTCTGGCCGCGGCCTACCGCCTGCGCCAGGGCGACGAGCCGCTCGAGCCCCGCTCCGACCTCGGCTTCGCCGCCAACTACCTCTAGATGCTGACGGGAACCGAGCCGAGCGAGCCGCACGCCCGGGCCATTGAGCAGTACATGATCCTGACCATCGACCACGGTTTCAACGCGTCGACCTTCACCGCCCGCGTGGTGACCTCGACCGGGGCCGACCTGGGCGCGGCCATCGTCGCCGCCATCGGCGCGCTGTCGGGGCCGCTGCACGGTGGCGCCCCGAGCCGGGCGCTCGACATGCTCGACGCCATCGGCACGGCGGACCGGGCCGAGGCCTACGTGCGGGCGGCCCTCGAGAGCGGGGAGCGCATCATGGGCTTCGGGCACCGCGTCTACAAGACGGACGATCCGCGCTCGCTGCTGCTGCGCTCCGTCACCGAACAGCTGGGCGGCCCTTTGGTCGAGTTCTCCCAGTCGGTGGAGCGCACGACGGTCGACGTGCTGGCCGAGCTCAAGCCGGGCCGTCAGCTCTACACCAACGTCGAGTTCTTCGCCGGCGTGGTCATGCACACCTGTGGCATCCCCGCGAGATGTTCACGCCGACCTTCGCGGCCGGGCGCACCATCGGGTGGTGCACCCATGTGATGGAGCAGGCATCGCACAACCGTCTCATCCGGCCGGCCGCGCGCTACGTGGGGCCACCCCCGCCACAGCCGGTCCCGGCGGTCTGAGGCATCGGGCGGCCGGTCACGGCCGTCGTAAACCCGACTAACCTGGTCTGACTTCTACGCTTAAGACCCCGCGGCGGCGGCCCGGGAGAGGACAGGGAGCCGGCCATGGCGACGAGCGGCGGGACAACGGGGACCCGGAGCACGGTGCGCGATCTGTTCACGTTCCCCAACCCGGTCAACGAGGTGTCGGCGCGGCTGGTCGCCGGCGGCGTCGTGCTCATGGTGGTGCTGACCCTGGCGCTCGACCTGGAGTGGATGACCGCGGTCATCGCCTACGGCTTCGTGGCCCGGGTGCTGACCGGTCCCACGCTGAGCCCGCTCGGCCAGGTGGT
>CAWKJX010000002.1:0-64333 GCA_963850095.1 uncultured Acidimicrobiaceae bacterium
GAGAGGTGCGAGAGCGGCCGAATCGGACTCACTGCTAATGAGTTGACCTGGGTAACCGGGTCCGAGGGTTCAAATCCCTCCCTCTCCGCTCGGAAGGTCGGGCACCGCCCGGCGTCCGCAAATTCGGCCCCGCCCCGGCGGGTCCGCCGTGCCCGCCGCTCCGGCGGGAAGCGGATTGGTGCGAGGAGTGTGTTGGAAGTCGTGGGCCTCTACTGGCTGCAGACGCTGGGTTGCCCGAAGAACCAGGTGGACTCGGACAAGCTCGAGGGTTACCTGGCCGCGGAGGGCTTCGACCGCGCCGACGACCCGGCGGACGCCGACCTGGTCGTGGTGAACACGTGCGCCTTCATAGAGGCGGCCCGCCAGGAGTCGATCGACACCGTATTGGAGCTGGCCGACCAGCGCCGCGCCGGCTCCCGCCTGGTGGTGACCGGGTGCCTGGCCGAACGCTACGGCGACCAGTTGCTCGACGCGCTGCCCGAGGTGGACCTCGTGGCCGGCTTCGGACAAGCCCTGACAACCGCTCCCGCCACGCCGGCGCCGGCGCCCGTAGCGGTGGCGCTCGCCGCCGCGCCGGCGCGGGTCCGTCCGCCGACCCGCCACGAGCCCGTCAACGCGTTCGACCTCCTGGAGCTGCCGCGTCCCGCGGCCCGGGCCCCTTGGGCCTACGTGAAGGTGGCCGAAGGCTGCGACCGCATCTGCGGCTTCTGCGCCATTCCTTCGTTCCGGGGCAAGCAACGCTCCCGCCCCGCGGCCGACATTCTGGCCGAGGTGGACACCCTCTCGGGCCCCGCGTCCACCCCCGGCGCCGGCGGGCCGCCCCTGCGCGAGGTCGTCCTGGTGGCCCAGGACCTGGCCTCCTACGGGCGCGACCGCAGCGGGCCCGATCGGAGTGCCCGCATCGCCGGCGGCCCCTCGCCCATCGCCGCCCTCACGCGCGCCGTGTCCGCCAAGGTGGTGCGCACGAGGCTGCTCTATCTGTATCCGTCCGGCTTGACCGACGAGCTGATCGAGGCCGTCCTCGGGACGGGTGTGCCCTACTTCGACCTGTCGCTCCAACACGTGTCCCGCCCGCTGCTGGCCAACATGCGCCGCTGGGGCGACGGCGAGCGCTTCCTGCGCCGCATGGCGGACATCCGGGACGCCGAAGCCGGCGCCACGTTCCGCTCCTCGTTCATCCTCGGCTACCCGGGCGAGACCGAGCGCGACCACGATCTGCTCCTGCAGTTCCTCGAAGCCGCGCAGCTGGACTGGGCCGGCTTCTTCACCTTCTCCAACGAGGAGGGCACGCACGCGGCCGGGTTAGAGGGCCAGGTGCCCGCCGAGCTGGCGCTCGAGCGCCTGCGCGAGTGCTCCGAGCTGCAGGATGCCATCACCGCGGCCAAGCGTGACGCGCTGATCGGGTCCACCCAGCAGGTCCTGGTCGACGCACCCGGACGGGGACGCACCGTGCACGAGGCCCCCGAAATCGACGGCATCGTCCACGTCCCGAGAGCGCTTGCGCCCGGCACCGTGCTCGACATGGTGATCACGGCCGCCGAAGGGCCCGACCTCCACGCCGATCCCGTCGACGGGCCGGCCACCGACCGCGCCGCCCTCGCGGCCACGGGAGCCCAGCCGTGAGCGACGCCGCGCCCGAGCACCCCGCCACCCGGCAGTTCACCTTCGGCCCCAGCGCGTTGGCCACGCCGGCCAACGCCGTCACCGTGCTGCGCCTCCTCGCCGCGCCGGTGTACGTGCTCATGCTGGTCGTGTGGGGGGCGTCGTGGATCAACGTCGTGGTCGGCTTCATCCTCGCCGCCAGCGACGGCCTCGATGGCTACATCGCCCGCCGCCACGGCACCACGCGCTCGGGCGCCTTCCTCGACCCGCTGGCCGACAAGGCCTGCGTCCTCGGGGCCATGTTCACGCTGGCCGTCCAGGGCCACCTGCCCTGGCTGCCGGTCGTCCTCATCGCCTTCCGCGAGGTGGGCATGCAGGTCTACCGCTCCTGGGTGGGCCGACGCGGCGTGTCGATCCCGGCCCGCAAATCGGCGAAGATCAAGACGCTGATCCAGGACATCGCGATCGGCACGTGCATCATCCCCCCGCTGGCCCACCAGCATGGGCTGCAGGTGGCCGCCATCTGGTTCGCCTGCGCCCTCACCCTCTACACCGGGGCCGAGTACCTGCTCGACGGTCGGCGGGCACTGGATATCAACCCCTAAGGTCGCTCCGTGCGAATCGAGATCGTGGCGGTCGGCACCGAGCTGTTGCTCGGGCAGATCGCCGACACCAACTCCGCCTGGCTGGGAGACCGCCTGGCCGCCAACGGCGTGACGTCCCAGTTCCACCAGGCGGTGGGCGACAACCACCAGCGCATCACGCTGGCCCTGCGGACGGCGCTGGCGCGCAGCGACGGCGTCATCATGTGCGGCGGCCTCGGCCCCACCCAGGACGACATCACCCGCGAGGCCATCGCCCAGGTGATGGGCGTCCAGCTCGTGCGCGACCAGGAGATCGTCGACCGCATCGCCGGCTTCTTCGGGGCCCGCGGCCGCGCCATGTCGGTCAACAACGAGCGCCAGGCCGACGTCCCCGAGGGCGCCACCGTGATCCCCCAGCAGGTTGGCACGGCACCCGGCCTGATCTGTCCCGTCGGCAACAAGGTCGTCTACGCCGTCCCGGGCGTCCCCTACGAGATGACCGAGATGTTCGAGCGGGCCATCCTCCCCGACCTGCGCGCCCGCATGGCCGAGGCCGGCGAGGAGGGCGTCATCGCCAGCCGGGTCCTGCGCACCTGGGGCGCCAGCGAGTCCGGCCTGGCCGAGTCCCTGCAGGACCGCGTCGACGCCCTCGATGCCGCCGGCGACGTCACGCTGGCCTTTCTGGCCTCGGGTATCGAGGGCATCAAGGTGCGCATTACCGCGCGCGCCCGGGCGCTCGACGACGTGACGGCCCTGCTCGACAAGGAGGAGGTCGAGGTGCGCCGGGCCATCGAGACGCGCCTGGGCGACATCGTCTTCGGCGTCGACGACGAGTCCATGGAGGTGGCCGTGGCCACGCGCCTGGTCGCCCAGGGCCTGACGTTCGGCGTGGCCGAATCGCTCACCGGCGGCCTCATCGCCTCCCGCCTGGTCAACGTGGCCGGAGCCTCGGCCTGGTTCAAGGGCGGCGTCGTCGCCTACGACTCGCAGGTCAAGTACGACGTCCTGGGGGTGCCCGCCGGGCCGGTGGTGACCGAATCGGCCGCGGCGGCCATGGCCGAGGGTGCCCGCCGGGTGACGGGCGCCGACGTGGGCCTGGGCATCACCGGCGTGGCCGGACCCGACGAGCAGGAGGGCGTGGCGCCCGGGACGATCTTCGTCGGCCTGAGCCTGGGCGATCAGCCCGCCCAGACCCGCGAATTGCGGGTGCCGGGCGACCGGGAGAGGGTGCGCCAGTACGGGGCCATTTCGGCCCTTGACCTGCTGCGGCGCGCCCTCGACGGCCCCACCGCCTGACCTCCCCGCGTTCACAGGGGACCCACAGCCAGGTCACACTGGACGGAGAAGCCCGGATGCGACCCTTTGGGGCAGGGAGGTACGAACAGTGAAGACCGACAACGGACCGAGGGTTCTGGTGGTGGACGACGAGCCCTCCATCGTCGACGCGGTGGCGACGTCGCTGCGCTACGAGGGGTTCACCGTCGACGAGGCGATGACCGGCCGCAAGGCGTTGGCCCAGGCCCAGGAAGACCCGCCCGACCTGGTCATCCTCGACGTCATGCTGCCCGACCTCGACGGCCTGGAGGTGACCCGGCGCCTACGCGCCGACGGGGTGCGCGTCCCGGTCCTGTTCCTCACCGCACGCGACACGCTGTCGGACAAGCTGGCGGGCCTGACCGTCGGTGGCGACGACTACGTCACCAAGCCGTTCGCGCTGGCCGAAGTCATCGCCCGGGTGCACGCCATCCTGCGCCGCACCGGCTACGAGCCGGAGGACGACGGCATCCTCCGCTTCTCCGACGTCGAGCTGGACGAGAGCGCACACGAGGTGCGCCGCGCCGGCAACCAGATCAACCTGACCGCCACCGAGTTCAACCTCCTGCGCTACTTCATGCTCAACCCGCGCCATGTGCTCTCGAAGGCTCAGATCCTCGACCACGTCTGGCACTACGACTTCGGGGGCGACGGCAACGTCGTCGAGACCTACGTGAGCTACCTGCGCAAGAAGCTCGAGAAGTTCGGGTCGCCGCTGATCCACACCATCCGCCTCGTCGGCTACACCCTGCGCGAGCCCGAGTCGTCCAACGGAGCGGCCTGAGTGTCCCTGCGGCTCCGGCTCCTCCTCGCCGTCGGGGCGATCTCCATCGTCGCGCTCGTCGTGGCGGACTTCGCCACGTACTCGGCGCTGCGGACGTCCCTCTACAACCAGGTGGACCAGGAGCTGGCGGTGCATCCCCAGGTTGGCTTCCACGTTGATTCGGCCACCGGCGCGGTCCTGTGCCCGTCACCCCACAGCACCTTCGGGGGAACCCCGGTCGAGGCCGGTCCGGCGAGGGTCCGGGCGGTCCGGGCGGCGGCGGCGGCGGTGGCGGTGGTGGTGGTGGTGGATGGTGGTGACGGTGACGGTGACGGCAACGGCTACGCCAACATCTTCGGCATCAGCTTCGTCGCCTACGTGAGCCACAGCGGTTCGGTCATGAACGGTCTCGAGTGCCCCGCCTACGTCGGCAACCACTCGTGGCGCCCCCAGCTGCCTTCACCGATCACCGGGTTCAGGACCCAACCCAATGGGACGGAGGCCACCTACTTCACCGCGGCGTCGGTCACCCCTGGCGGCCCCTCCTTCCGTGTCCTGGCCGAGAAGAGCCAGAGCGGTGGCGTGCTCGTCGAGGCGGTCCCGCTCACCGACCAGGACAGCACCCTGCACACCCTCTTCCTGACCGAGTTCTCCGTGACCGCGGCCGCTCTCGTGCTGGCGCTCCTCGGCGGCTGGTGGCTGGTGCGCCTCGGCCTGCGCCCGCTCGAGGACGTCGAGCGCACCGCCGAGTCCATCGCGGCGGGCAACCTCGACCAACGGGTCCCGGGCGCCGACCAGCAGACCGAGGTCGGACGGCTGGCCCGGGCCCTCAACGTCATGCTCGAGCGCATTCAGGTGGCCTTCGCGGCCCGCGTGGCCTCGGAGAACCGGCTGAAGGAGTCCCAGGAGCACCTGCGTCAATTCGTCGCCGACG
Organism: uncultured Acidimicrobiaceae bacterium; assembly: GCA_963850095.1. Lineage (GTDB taxonomy): Bacteria > Actinomycetota > Acidimicrobiia > Acidimicrobiales > RAAP-2 > Bog-473. The sequence goes on from CAWKJX010000002.1 coordinate 5,198, forward strand.
CGTCGCACGAGCTGCGCACGCCGATCGCCGCGGTGTCGGCCTACGCCGAACTGTTCGAGCGGGGCGCGGCGGAGAAGCCCGAGGACCTGGCGAGGGTCCTGAGCGGCATCCGAACCGAGACGGCCCGCATGGACCGGTTGGTCAACGACCTCCTCACCCTGGCCCGCCTGGACGAGGGTGCGCCGATGGAGAACGCGCCGGTCGAGCTGGTGGCCCTCGGTTCTGAAGCCGTGCGCACGGCCACCGCGGTCGGCCCGGACTGGCCCGTGCGGTTCTGGGCCGCCCGCCCCATTGAGGTGATGGGAGACAAGGACCGTCTGCGCCAGGTGGTCGACAACCTGTTGGCCAACGTGCGCGCCCACACGCCGGCAGGCACGTCGACCACCGTGCGGGTCGACGAGGCGGGTGACCAGGCCGAAATCGTCGTGCACGACGACGGACCCGGCCTGCCGCCCGACGAGGCCCGGCGGGTCTTCGAGCGCTTCTACCGGGTGGACCCGGCCCGGGCCCGCACGGCCGGCGGCAGCGGCCTGGGCCTCTCCATCGTGGCTGCCATCGTGGCCGCCCACGGCGGCACCGTCTTCGCCGCCTCGTCGCCCGGCAACGGCATGACCGTCACGGTGCGCCTCCCCAAGAGCACCATGCCGCAGGAGCCGCAGGAGCCGCAGGAGCCGCAGGAGCCGCAGGAGCCGGCCGCGGGCCCGACGGCCTTCCGGAAGCGACGACCTGAGCGTTCCGGTGGTGCGCCGCCGCCGATTCACACCGGAGCCACAGCCGAGATTCACGGGGTCCGGAGGCGGGTCGGTCACCATGCCAGGCATGACAGCCCTGGCCCCCTTCGAGGCGGACGTGGACCCACGCCGGACTCCGGTGGACGTCGAAATCGTCGTGCCCGTCTACAACGAAGCCGCTCAACTGGCGGAACGGATCACCGCCCTACGCGGCTTCCTCGACGAGTCCTTCCCCTTCCGGGCCCTCGTCACCATCGTCGACAACGCCAGCACCGACGACACCTACGAGGTGGCGACCGCCCTGGCCGCCGTCGTGCCCGGGGTGGCCGCCATGCGCCTGTCCCGCAAGGGCCGCGGCTACGCGCTGCGCGCGGCCTGGTCGACCAGCCAGGCGCCCGTCGTCGCCTATATGGACGTCGACCTGTCGACGTCGCTGTCCGCCCTCCTCCCGCTCGTGGCCCCGCTGCTGTCCGGCCACCGCGACGTCACGATCGGCTCGCGGCTCGCCCAAGGAGCGCACGTGATCCGCGGCCCCAAGCGCGAGCTCATTTCGCGCTCGTACAACCTGTTGCTGAGGCTGACCCTGCGGGGGCGCTTCAGCGACGCCCAATGCGGCTTCAAGGCGCTGCGCCGCGACGCGGCGGAGAAGCTGCTCCCGCTGGTCGAGGACAACGAGTGGTTCTTCGACACCGAGCTCCTCGTCACGGCGGAACGGTTGGGCATGCGCATCGGCGAGGTGCCGGTCGACTGGGTGGACGACCCCGACTCGCGGGTCGACATCGTGACGACCGCCACCGACGACCTGCGCGGGGTGTGGCGCATGCTGGTGCGCCGCCCCAAGCAGCTGCGCCGCATCTGTTCGAACGTCGTGGCGGCCGACCAGCTCATGCGCTTCGCCGGCGTCGGCGTGGTCAGCACGCTCGGGTACCTGTTCCTCTTCATCGCCTGGCGCCCGCTGCTCGGTGCCTTCGCCGCCAACGCGGTGGCCATGGCCATCGCCACCTTGTTCAACACGGCGGTCCACCGCGAGCTGTCCCAGGGCAGCGACGGCCAGGCCCGCCGGGGCCGGCTCGTCGTCGTGGCCGGAGGCCTCTACCTGGTCAGCCTGGCCTTCACCACGCTGGGGCTCGTCGTCGCCCAGTGGGCGGCCCCGGGGTTGCTCATCGCCGAGCTGGCGGCCATCGCCGTGGCGAACCTCGCCGCCGCCGTCTTCCGGTTCTCCGTGCTCAGAGCGTGGATCTTCCGACCGACCGGCCACGCCGGCGCCGATCCCCTGGAGGCCTTCTCTTGACCGACGTCACTCCTGCCCCCGACGCGCCCGTCGGGGTGCTCGATCTGCCGGTCGTCCTGCCCGAAGAGGTGGCGGCGGGTGCCGTTGCGCCGGCGACGCCGACCCCGACGTCGGGCACCCCGAACTGGCCACCCGGACCGCGACCCGGCCGTATCGCCCGCTTCTTCCGGGGCAAGGAGAGCGACGCGCCGTGGGTGCGGCCGGCGCTCCTGACGCTGCTGGCCGCCACGGCGGTCCTCTACCTGTGGGACCTCGGCTCCAGCGGCTGGGCCAATTCCTTCTACGCCGCCGCGGTGCAGGCGGGAACCAAGAGCTGGAAGGCCATGTTCTTCGGCTCCTCCGACGCGTCCAACTTCATCACCGTCGACAAACCGCCGGTCTTCTTGTGGCCGATGGAGATCTCGGCCCGCATTTTCGGCCTGAACTCGTGGAGCATGCTCGTGCCGCAGGCGCTCGAGGGAGTGGCCACCGTGGGGCTGGTCTACCTGTCGGTGCGGCGCTGGTTCAGTGCGCAGGCGGCCCTGCTCGGCGGTGCCGTCGTCGCGCTCACACCCGTGGCCGCCTTGATGTTCCGCTACAACAACCCGGACGCGTTGCTGGCGCTGCTGCTGACCGCAGCCACCTACGCCACCATGCGCGGGCTGGAGAAGGCGCAGACCAAGTGGCTCGTCCTGGCGGGCGCGCTGGTGGGCTTCGGCTTCATCACCAAAATGATGCAGGCTTTCCTGATCCTCCCGGTGCTAGGGGTGGTGTACCTGTTCGCCGCGCCGACGGGTTGGTGGCGCCGGGTCTGGCAGACCGCCGTCATGGGCGTGTCCGTTCTCGTGGCCGGAGGCTGGTGGGTGGCCGTGGTGGCGCTGACCCCGGCGGCCGACCGGCCCTATGTGGGCGGCTCGCAGGACAACAGCATTTTGAACCTGATATTCGGCTACAACGGATTCGGCCGGCTGAGCGGGCAACGAGAGCGGCAGCGTCGGCGGCGGGAACGCCGGTGCTGCCATGTGGGGCCCGACCGGCTGGACACGGCTGTTCAATCCGCAGTTCGGGAACATGATGTCGTGGTTGCTGCCCGGCGCGCTCGTCATGGGCGCCGTGTTGCTGGGCATCACCATCCGGGCCCGCCGCACCGACCGCGAGCGCGCCGCGCTGCTGCTATGGGGCGGGTCGCTGGTCTGTATCGGGCTCACCATCAGCCTGGCGCAGGGCATCATCCACCCCTACTACGCCGTGGCGCTGGCGCCGCCGCTCGGCGCGCTGGTCGGCATCGCCACGTTCGGCCTGTGGCAGCGGCGCGAGACGTGGGCCGGGCGCATCGGCCTGGCCGCCGGCCTGGCCGCCACGGTGTGGTGGAGCTGCACGCTCCTCGCCAAGACGTCCAACTGGTTCCCGTCGCTGCGACCCTTCGTGGCGGTCGCGGGGATTCTGGGCGTCGTGGCCATTCTGGCCCTGCCCCTCCTCCGTGCCGTACCCAAGTTGGCCGTAGGGCTCGTGGCCGTCCTCGGCCTCGGCGCTGCTCTGGCCGCGCCCCTCTTCTCGACGGTGGCCACGGCAACCACGCCCCACCAAGGAGCCATCCCGAGCGTGACGCCGACCCCGGCCGGCGGCCTGGGTGGGCCCGGTGGCGGCTTCCCCGGCGGTGGGGCCTTCCCGGGAGGTGGCTTCCGGCGGGCCTTCGGGCGGCGGTGGCGGCTTTCCCGGCGGCGGCCTACCCGGCGGTGGCGGACGCGGCGGCTTTGCCCTCCCGGGCGCGGGCAACGGCGCGGGCACCGGGACCGGAACCGGCGGCGGCTTTCCCGGCGGCGGCTTCCCCGCCGGTGGCGGTGGCTTCCGGCGTGCCTTCGGAGGTGGCGCCGGCGCTGTCCCCGGCCGCGGCGCCGGGGGTGGCGGGGGGTTCTTGAACGCGAGCACGTCCAACCCGGAGCTGACCCAGAAGCTGCAGGCCGACGCGAGCCACTACACCTGGGTCGCGGCCACGGTGAACTCCAACAACGCCGCCGGGTACCAGTTGGCCAGCGGTGAGCCGATCATGGCCATCGGCGGCTTCAACGGCACTGACCCCACTCCTTCGCTGACCCAGTTCGAGCAGTACGTCTCCGAAGGCAGGATCCACTACTTCATCGCCGGCGGCACGGCCGGGGCCGGCGGGTTCGGGGCGATCGGCGGTGGGAGCGGCAGCGACGACGCGCAGCAGATCACGTCGTGGGTCGAGTCGCACTTCACCTCCGAGAACGTGGGCGGCGTCACGGTCTACGACCTGACGTCGGGCGCATCGAGCTGAAGCCCCTCTCGGGGCTCAGGCGAGCAGCTCGAGGTAAAGCTCGCTCGTCAAGGCGTCGAAGGCCACGAAGCGGACCAGGGTGACGTCGGTGGCCGCCGCGCCGACGGTGGCCACGGCCAGGGCGGCGGCCTCATCCGGCGGATAGCCGTAGGCGCCGGTCGAGATGGCCGGGAAGGCGACGGTGTGCGCGCCGACGCGGTCGGCCACGGCGAGCGAGGCGCGGTAGCACGAGGCGAGGATGTCGGGCTCGCCCGCCGTGCCGCCGTGCCAGACCGGACCGACGGTGTGGATGACGAAGCGGGCCGCCAGGTCGAAGCCGTCGGTCACCACCGCCTCTCCGGGCGGGCACCCGCCGATGGCGCGGCAGGCCGCCTGCAACCGTTCGGCGCCGGCGGCGCGGTGGATGGCACCGTCGACCCCACCGCCTCCCGCCAGGTGGCGATTGGCCGCGTTCACGACGGCGTCGACGTGCTCGGCCGTGATGTCGCCGCGGACCGCCTCGAGGCGCGGCGGCACGTCAGACGAATGCGGTCACGAGGTCGTCGAAGTGGTCGACGAGGCGGCCGACGACTGGGCCGGTGCCAGCTTCAGCAGCGACGTGCTGGCGCTCGGTGCGGTCTCGGCCGTCTTCTCTCCCCACTTGGTCAGCGTCACGCTGCCGTGGATGCCCGACGAGCTCTTGTCACCCGGATTGGTGAGCTCCTGGATCGGCAGCGGCGACCCGCTGGCCGGCACGTACAGGACCACCTCGACCTTGGAACCGCTGTCGGTGCTGACGAAGCCATGGACCGTGACGGCGCGCTGGCCGTTCACCGTCGTGGGCGATCCGTAGGTGAAGGGCCCGCCCATCTGCAGCTCGTCGGGCACCTGCGAGGTCAGGAGTCCCTGGACGAGCGTGGCCAGTGCGGTGTTCGACGTGGGGAAGGAGAGCCACTTGCCGGCGTAGGTGTGCGCCTGCTTGGCGGTCAGCCCGATGACGTTGTGCAAGGCGGTCTCGTTGCCGTCGATGTACCCGGTCGAGCCGACCACCATGGCGCGCACGTGCTCGACGGTCTTGCCTTTGGTGACCGTGAGCGTCTGCGCTGCCCGACGCGGTGCCGGTGTCGCCGTCGACATCGATGCTGACGCCGTCCTGCGTGGCGGAGGAGGCGAAGTGCACGTTCTCACCGCCGGCCGCCTTGAGGGCGGCCTGGTAGAGGGACTGCGCGGTGGGCGTGGACGCGGCGCCGGCGTGCGGTGCCGGGGCGAACGCGGCCACGGCGGCGGTCGCGGTGAAGACGGAGAGGACGGCCGCGGCGGCCGCAGTGGGGCGCGGGCGGCGGATGCGGGGCGGGCGCAGGGGCGTCAGGAGCATGGGGTCAGGTGTATGAGGTGTGCGGTCGTGCCGCGCGTGGGATGGGCCACGACCGGCGGGAGACGGACCACATTGTCGCACCCGCGGGACGCCGGCGTGGTTCGGGGCGCCGGCATCGCGGGTTACGTGGTGCTGATGCGCCCGATGGAGACCGTGGCCTGCGGCGCTTCGGGTCGCACAGTTTCTCCCCAGCTGGAGTAGGTCACGTGCTCGGCCGGGCTCGGCTGACCGTCGGTCCCGAGCGAGTCCTCCTCCACCGGGACATGGCTCCCGCGCGCCCGCACGTAGAGGACGACCCGCCCGGTGGTCTTGCCGAACTTCTGGGTCCCCTCGATGGCCTCGACGCGGACGCCGTCGAGGGTGCGGGCCTTGCCGAACTTCAGGGGGCCCTTCAGCGCCAGCTCCTTGGCGATGTCGTTCGAGCGGACCCCGGCCACGACGGGCGAGAACAGGTTGTTGTCGGTGGCGAACTGGATCCACTGGCCCGCGGCCTCGGTGGCCTGCGACGCGCTGAAGCCGGCCAGGTTCTGGAGACCGCCCGCGTTGCCCTTCAGGTAGGTGATGCCGCCGATGACCTCGATGGTGGCGCTGTCGGGCTGCGACCGGACGGTCGGGCCCATGGAGACCAACTGGGTCCCCGAGGCCGGCCCGGCGTTGCCGATTTCGACGAGCGTGACCTTGGACTGGCTCGACGACGAGGCGTAGTGGACCGACCACGACTTGGTCGTGGCGATGGCCTGGTGGTAGAGCGATGCCGCGTTGGTCGTGGCGGTCGCAGAGGCGATCGGGACGACCAGGGCGCCCAGGACGAGCAGGGTGGCGACGGCGCCCAGGGCACCGCGTGACAGGGCGCAGCGGGCCGTTCTCCTCGTTCCCACCGCGACACCTCCCTTCACCCGCTTCGGGACCTGAGCTTCGCGCGCCCGTGGCGTGGTCCTCCGTCAACCCGGTCGGGTCGCTCCGGAACGGGGTGGAACGGGGCGGAGCGCGCCGGAACGCGCCGGAACGGGTCGGCCCGATTCGCCCGTCCACCGGCGCGCCGGGCCCGACCCTTCCCCCGTAGGCGCCCATTGGGTGGCCGAGGGCGAGGGTCCACAACTTACGAACACCTGTTCGTTAAGCTGGCGAGCAGCAGCGCCGGCTGATCCGTCACACCCCCGCCGTACGGTCAGCACAGGTCGCCCGGAGGGCGACACCGGTCGTACGTCATGCAGGGCGCAGGGTCGCAGAGCACATCGAGAGGAAGAGGGAGCACAGGAATGGCCGAATCAGACAAGGGGAAGGCGCTCGACGCCGCGCTGGGTCAGATCGAGAAGCAGTTCGGCAAGGGCTCGGTCATGCGCATGGGCGACAACCTGGGGATGAACATCGAGTCCATCCCCACCGGCGCGCTCTCGCTGGACCTGGCATTGGGCATCGGCGGCCTGCCGCGGGGCCGCATCGTGGAGATCTACGGGCCCGAGTCGTCGGGTAAGTCGACCCTGGCCATGCACGCGGTGGCCGAGGCGCAACGCAACGGTGGCATTTGCGCCTACATCGACGCCGAGCACGCCATGGACCCGGTCTACGCCCGGGCCATCGGGGTGAACGTGGACGACCTCCTCATTTCGCAGCCGGACACCGGCGAGCAGGCGCTCGAGATCGCCGACATGCTCATCCGCTCGGGCGCGCTCGACGTGCTGGTGATCGACTCGGTGGCGGCCTTGACGCCCCGGGCCGAGATCGAGGGCGAAATGGGTGACTCCCACGTCGGCCTGCAGGCGCGCCTCATGTCGCAGGCCCTGCGCAAGCTGACCGGCTCGCTGTCGAAGTCGAGCACCATCGCCATCTTCATCAACCAGCTGCGGGAAAAAATCGGCGTCCTGTACGGCTGCTTCGATTACAACTCCCGTGTCGTCCTGGCGGACGGGACCACCGAGAAGATCGGGAAGATCGTCAACCAGCGGCTCCCGGTCGAGGTGCTGTCCTACGACCCCGCGGTCGGCGCCGTCGTGCCGAAGAAGGTCGTCAACTGGTTCGACAATGGCAAGACCGACAAGTTCCTGCAGATCACAGTGACTAAACCGACTCACAAGGCTGTGTTGGCCTGCACCGAGAACCATCTGATCCGTACCCCGAGTGGCTGGCGGGAGGCCGGGGAACTCGAGGTCGGCGACCGGGTGCTCGAGGCGCTCCCGCACCACCTGTCGGACTTCCAGTGGGAGGCGCTGCGCGGCACGCTGATGGGCGACGGTTGCGTGTCACCTACAAAGAGCGGCCACCAAGCTCGATTCCGCTACTCGCACGGTAAAAAACAGCGGGACTATGCGGACTGGAAGGCGTCTTTGTTCTCGAACGTCGGGTCAAGCCGCCACGTCCGCGCGGACGGGGTGGTCACCTACGATTTCACGCCCATCCCAGAGTTGGCTCCGCTTCGCCAGGAGGTCTACGCCGGCAAGAAGAAGGTCTTCGGTGACGACTACCTGAAGGCGCTCTCGCCGCTCTCGCTCGCCCTGTGGTACATGGACGACGGCCACTTCACCATCCGGTCCAAGGGCGTGCAGAAGCGGACGGCCGGGTTGACGGGGCGCGCATCCATCTGCGTCGAGGCCATGGAGCCGGCCACCCGGGAACGCCTGGTGGCCTACTTGGCCGATACCTGGGGCATCCACGCCAGGCTGGCGACACATGGAAAGGCGCGGGTGGCCTATCTCGATTTCACCAATAGCGAGACGGCCAAACTGCAGGCGCTGATCGCTCCGTACATACACCCGAGCATGGAGTACAAGCTACTGCCGGCCTACCACGGCCGATTCAACGTCGAGCCCATTTTCACCCCGATGCGCTACGAACTGGTGGCTCAGCCCGTGATCGACATCCGCGTCAAGCCCCGGACCCATTTGATGCATCGTTATGACATCGAGGTCGAGGACAGCCACAACTATCTGGTGGACGGCGTCGTGGTGCACAATTCGCCCGAGGTCACCCCCGGCGGGCGGGCGTTGAAGTTCTACTCGTCGATCCGCCTCGACATCCGCCGGATCGAGTCGATCAAGGACGGGGCCGAGGTGGTCGGCAACCGGACCCGGGTCAAGGTGGTCAAGAACAAGTGCTCGGCGCCGTTCCGGCAGGCCGAGTTCGACATCATGTACGGCAAGGGCATCAGCCGCGAGGGCTCGCTCCTCGACGTGGCGGTGGAGCTCGGCTTCATAAAGAAGTCGGGGGCCTGGTTCACCTACGAGGGTGAGCAGCTCGGGCAGGGCCGGGAGAACGTCAAGACGTTCCTCTCGGAGAATCCGCAGCTGATGGCCGAGGTCGACGACCGCGTGCGCGAGTTCCTGGCCCCGGAGGCCGTTCCGGACGGGTTGAGCGCCGAGGATGTCGTCGACCCCGACGACCTCCCGCTCACCCTCGACTCCTAGTCCCACCCCGCCTCTCACGGGGCACCGAAGCTCCCGGACGGTCCCCCGCGCCTCCCTCGGGCGACCGATCCGGGCCGCTTCGCGTCCGGGCGACAGAATGGGGTGATGCCGGCCCGGGACTGGAAGCAACGCGCCTATCGGGTGTTCGACCGTTTCGTGCCGACGGTGCCGTTCCGCTACCTGCCGCCGAAGCAGTCGGTGCGCCTGGCCTTCAACGTGATCCTCGACCGCGAGCCGGACCCGGCGGGCGGGGCCGACTACACGACCAGGCTGGCCTCGGGTGAGCTGTCACGGCACGGCGTGGCCGAGGCCCTGGCCCATTCCGAGGAGTTCCGCCGGCGGGTCCCCATCGCCAATGTGCTGCTGTCGATGCACGTGAGCCGGAGCGATTTCGTGGCCGGACTGCCGCGGGCGGCGCGCATCCTCGACCTGGGCGGGACGCACCAGGGGCTGGCCGACGGCGCGCTGGTGCACCTGGGCTACCCCTACCCCTTCGAGCGCCTGGTCGTGGTCGACCTGCCGGTGGAGGAGCGGGACGAGATCTACCAGGGCGGCTCGACCGGCGAGACGGTGCAGTCCGAGCTGGGGCCGGTCGAGTTCGCCTTCCACTCCATGGCCGACCTGGGCCGCTACGCCGACGGGTCCTTCGACCTGGTCTACAGCGGCCAGTCCATTGAGCACGTCACCGAGGCCGAGGGCGACCAGGTGGTGCGCGAGGCCTTCCGGGTGCTGGCACCCGGTGGCTGGTTCTGTCTCGACACGCCGAACGGGCCGGTGTGGCGACTGCGCTCGGACGTCCCCATGAACCACGACCACAAAATCGAGTACGCCGCCTCGGAGCTGGTGGCCAAACTGGAGCAGGCCGGCTTCGAGGTGGCCGAGTGCAAGGGCCTCAACCTCATGCGGCGCGGCGTGGCCAACGGCGTGTTCGACGAGGCCGAGGCCAGCGCCCACCCGGGCGTGTTCGCGGCGGCGCCGGAGTGCCTCCTGCTGGCGCTGGTGGCACGCAAGCCGGCGGAGTGACCTCGCCCGGGCCCTACGATCACGGCCGAATCCGCCCTCGAAACGGGGAACCCCTCCATCTCCATGAGTCACGACCCAGACCTCGTCCAGCGCATCCGGGAGCATCCGTGGTTCCACACCATGAAGCTCGACGACGGGCTGGTGACGGCGGGGGATTCCCCGGAGCGGCCGGTCATGGCCGCCCCCGGCACGATCCCCGATGTCCGCGGGAAGTCCGTGCTCGATATCGGGGCCTGGGACGGCAAGTACTCGTTCCAGGCCGAGGCGGCCGGCGCCGCCCGCGTCGTCGCCCTCGACCACTACGTGTGGAAGCTCGACCCCGCGGCGCGCCAGGCCTACTACGAGCAGTGCCGCGCCGACGGCGTCCTGCCCGACCCGGACATGATCGACCGGGGCTTCCTGGTCGAAGGCGTGCTCCCCGGCAAGAAGGGCTTCGACCTGGCGCACCAGTACCTGGACAGCCGGGTCGAGGCCGTCGCCGAGGACTTCATGTCCATGGACCTCGACGCCCTCGGGACCTTCGACGTCGTCCTCTACTTCGGCGTCCTGTACCACATGGTCAATCCGATCGAGGCGCTCAAGCGCGTCCGCCAGGTGACCAACGAGGTGGCGGTGATCGAGACTTCCGGCATTGCCGTGCCGGGGTACGCCGACGCCAGCCTGGTCCACTTCTTCGCGGGCAACGAGCTCAACGACGACTACGGCAACTGGTTCGCACCGTCGGCCCCCGCCCTCGTCGGCATGTGCCGCAGCGCAGGGTTCAAGAGGGCCACCGTGGTGGCGACCGAGGACGTGCTGCCCCCCCAGGGCCGGCTGGCCCGGGCCCGGCGGCGGGACCCCGTCCCCCAGCGGCTGATCGCGCACGCCTTCGTGTAGCCGATGCGACCGGCGGCACGCCGCGGCCGGCCGCCGATGGTCAGGGTGTCGTCGTGGCCATGATGGTGTTGGGCACCAGCTCGACCCAGGTCTGGCCCGGCTGCAACGGGATGACCTGGCCCACCGCGTTGACGAACTGGGTGGGCGACCCCAGCGCGCCGCGCTTCCAGGTGGCCGGGAAGGCCTCGCCGTTGCGGTACACGACGGCGGCCCCGGTGGCGTTGGGATAGAGGTCGGCCTGCACCTCGAGGCCGCCCTCGGAGTTCTCCGCCCACGGCCCGTAGCCGATCGCCACGTACTGCACGATCACATTGGCGGCGGCGTTCTGGGTCCCGGTGGCCAGCATGTCGGGCGTCGTCGCGTTGTAGAAGCGCTGGAACGTCGACGTGGTGGCGTTCCACTTCCAGGTGACGTTGGAGGTCCCCGAGAAGTTGATGTTGACCGTCGCCACGGGCGTACCACCGGCCGGCAGCGCCGTGGAGTAGGAGAAGAGCGGCTGGGGCGGGGTCGTCATGCTGGGGTGGGTGCCGTACATGATGGCCGTGGTCGAGTAGGTGTCGTAGGGGGCCACCCGGCCGGAGGGATGGATCTCGAGCGACGCGCTGGACCCGATGTCGACGTTGACCAGCGGCGAGGCGTTGATGTTGGCGATCACCGGGTTGATGCCGCCGACATGGGCCAGGAGCGGCGTGCCCAGCTGGCCCAGAATCCCGATGTCGATGTTGCGGGCCGAGCGGATGGGCCCGATGAGGGAGACGTTCTGGCACTGGAACACGGCGACGTAGCGGGTGATGCCGCCCTCGACCGGCTCCTCGAAGACGATGTCCGCCTTGTCCATCCCGGTCTGGGGTCGCGCCGCGGGGTAGTTGTCGATCTTCACGGCCAGCGCCGGGCGCGGTGGGACGGTGCCGCCGGGTGCGGGTTGGCCGGTGAGGGGGCAGGCCGGAGGCGGCGCGGTCGAGCTGGTGGTGGTGGTCGGCTTCGCCTTGGGCGCGGCGTCCTTGTGCGCGGGAGAGGAGCAAGCGCTCAGCAACAAGCCGGCCAGGGCGATCGCGCCGAGCACGCCCCAGGCGAGCGGACGGCGCGCCCGGGAGCGGTGGGGGGCGGTGGTGGCCATTTCTGTGGATGAAGCGTAGGGGGGACGCGCGCGGAAGTGGTGGCACACGGGGGTGCCGGTCGTGTGCCCCGAGGCGCGCTCGAGGCGCCGGCGGGGTTGTCCGGTGCCTCGGCCACGCGGACCCCACGGGATCCAGAAGCCCAGGTGAGCGATGGTGGGCGGGCGGGGCGGACCGCTCAGCTGCGCGGCGGCAGGGAAGGGCGCGTCGAGCCGCCAGATGGCCCTGGCCGCGCTGAACACCGACTCCTCACCGGGCCCGGCGCCCAGGGCGTGCGATCCGAGCAGCGGCGTCCCGTCATGCCGCGGCGGTGCCGGCGGCCGACCCAGCCGTCGCCGCGCTCCCGGTGTAGACGTCGGCCCAGTTCCCGCCGGAGGCGCCGTAGCTCGAGGCCGGTCCGAGTCCGAAGCGGCCGTAGACGTTCTCCAGGGCCCGGACGATGAAGTCGGTGGTCTCGGGGTAGGGCCCCGGGACCACGTTGGGGTAGATGATCCCGGTGGTCGAGAGCAGGGAGACGAACGACGCCGAGCCGGTGGCCAGCACGCCGCCACCGTTCCCCGGTGCCGTGTAGTAGGTGATGTCGGACCAGTTGAACTGACCCGGGACGGGCGAGTGGGCCAGCACGTCCACGTTGCGCGGGCCCGGCAGCAGGGGCACGTAGCGGTCGTACTCGCCGGTGACCGCGTTGGGGAACGAGTGCCCGTCGGTGAGGTTGCAGCCGTTCCACAGCCAGGACGACGCGTCGGTCACCACCAGGTTCGCCTTGGCCCCGACCGACTGGTACATGGAGCCGATGAGGCTCGACTCGGGGTTGTCGACGGGCGACTGGTTCCAGTTGACCGTGGTCAGTGCCGGATTCTCGCTCGCCATCGGGTCCTCGGAGGCGTCCTTGTAGCAGACCTGCAGCCGGTTCGTCCCGACCGAGGTGGGCTCCAGGCGGATCTGGCGATAGCAGGCGTTGGCGCCGAGGAAGGCCACGTTGAGGCCGTTGCCGACGGCGGCGGCCACCGCGTCGCGCATGGGCGTGGACCAGTATTCGTCGTGGCCCAGGCTGAAGAGGCAGCGATGGTTCGCCAGCAGCGCCGGGTTGGCGTGCAGGTCGACGTCGGTCCAGTACGTCACGTCGGCGCCGATGCTCTCGAGGCGGAAGAGGAGGGGGAACTCGTTGCCCACGAAGTCCGCCGCACCCGAGGCCCATGTCTGCGGGTAGGGCCGGTCGAAGGAGACGGCCCGGGCGCGGTTGGCGAAGTCGGAGCCGCCGTGCCCGGTCGGCCCGTAGTAGAGGCTGTAGTTGCCGTAGAGGTTGTAGGCCTGCCACGTGGTGACGCTGTTCTGCACGACGAACGACGCCAGGGAGGCGTCGTCGCGCACGGTAAGGGGGACGAACTGCTCCTGGCCGCCGTTGCCGACCAGCTTCAGCAGGTAGCAGCCCGGGGGCCACTCCTTGGTGATGCTGATCGTCATGGTGGGCGACCACGGGCAGGTGACGATGCCGACCCCCGGCGCCACGACCGGCGGCGCCTGCTGTCCCGCCGCCACCATGTCGCTCTGCCAGACCAGGCGGCCACCGAGTCCCTGGTAGTACCCCATGCGGTAGGCCTGCACCTGGACGGCCTGCGCCGTGGTGTTGACGAAGAGCGCGACGTCGTCGCCGGCCACGGCGCTCACCTGGCTGGCGTACCCCTCCAACGCATGGTTCGCCTGGACGTGGTTGCACACCCAGTCGAGCGTGCCGGGGCAGCGCGTTCTCGGCGATCACCCAGGGGGCCGTGGGCACGATCACGCCGCTCGCCAGCTGGGCGTCCACCACGGCCGGCTGGCTCGTCTCGGCCGGTCGCCGGGCCCGCGCGTGCGGGCGGCGAGCCGGCTTCCCCCGGCTCCGGTCGGCCTTGGCGTGCAGCGCCAACCCGGCCGCTCCGAACGCGGAGAGCTGGAGGAACTGGCGCCGATCGAGGGCGCGACGGCCCGGGGGGTCCGGTGATGGCGCGGCGTCGGTGCCGCCGTCCGGGGGGAGGGGCCGCACGGGCCAGAGTGTACCGGGCACCCCCCCAGCCGATCCCCAGCGCCCGGCCCGGTTCGTGGGCCGCACCGGGCCTCCCGTACGATTCCGGCGTGACCTGGGCCCGCTCGCTCCCCGGACCGCTGCGCCGGCCGCTGGCCCGTGCCGTGCACGCGGCGTGGGACGCCGCGACGGACCTGGGCGCCATCGGGCCGGACGACCCCCGGGGCCGGCGCTTCGGGTCGATGGGACGCGGGGCCTGCTTGATCTTCCCGCAGGGCGCCATTTACAACGAGCACCTGATCCGGATCGGGGACGAGACGATCGTCGGGCCGGGCACCTGCATTTCGGCCGGGATGGCGCCCGGCCAGGTGATGCCGACGGACCCCGTGGTCTCGATCGGCAGCCGCTGCCTCATCGGCCGGGGCTCGCACATCGTCGGCCACTGGGAGATCGTCCTGGGGGACGACATTCAGACGGGGCCCTACGTCTACATCACGGACCAGAACCACAGCTACGAGGACCCGATCGAACCCATTGGGCGGCAGTGGCCGGTCGAGGCCGCAGTGCGCGTCGGCTCCGGCAGCTGGCTGGGCGCCAATGCGGTCATTCTTCCCGGGGCGCAGATCGGTGAGCACGTCGTGGTGGCCGCCGGTGCGGTGGTGCGCGGCGCGGTCCCCGACCGTTGCGTCGTGGCCGGCGTACCGGCCCGTGTGGTGCGCCGCTGGGTCGAAGGCAGCGGATGGGTGGACGAGAAGGACCTCGCACTGCCGTGACGGCGCCGATGCCCTCGCCGTACCTGGTGACGGTGAGCGGGCAGGACGGACCGGGCATTGCCGAGCGGCTGTTCGCCGCGTTGGCGGCGCGGGGCGTCGAAGTGCGCGACGTGGAACAGGTCCGCGTGCACGGACGCCTGCTCCTCTGCCTCGAGGCCGTCCTCCGTCCCGGCGACGTCGAGGCCGTGCGGGGCGCCCTGGCGCAGCGGCTGGCCGCGGCGGGGGTCGGGGTGGCGATCGACCCCCTGGTGGAGGCCGAAGGCACCGAGGAGACCGAGCGTCACCTGGTGACCGTCCTGGCACCCGTGGTCGACGCCGCCGTGCTCGAGGGCATCACGGGCCAGGTGGCATTGTGCGGGGGCAACATAGAGCGCATCGTCCGCCTGGCGGCCTACCCGGTCCACAGCTACGAGCTCACGGTGGCCGGAGCCGACCTCGACCGTCTGCGGCGCGCGCTGGCCGAGGAGGCGGCGCGCTGTCGCGTCGACATCGCGGTGCAGGCGGCCGGGCTGCACCGCCGGTCCAAGCATCTGATCGTGATGGACGCCGACTCGACCCTGTTGCAGGGCGAGGTGATCGACCTGCTGGCCGAGCGCGCCGGCTGCGGCCCGGCGGTGGCGGCGGTGACCGAGGCCGCCATGGCGGGCGACCTCGACTTCGAGGAAGCGCTGCGCCAACGGGTGCGCCTGCTGGCCGGCCTGAAGGAGGCCGACCTCGTGGCGGTGCGCGGCAGCCTTCTGTTGGCGCCGGGCGCGCGCACCCTGGTGCGCACGCTCAAGCGACTCGGCTACGAGCTGGCCGTGGTGAGCGGCGGTTTCACCGAGGTGGTCGAGCCCATTGTGGAGGACCTCGGCATCGACCACCTGGCCGCCAACCGCTTGCAGCTCGAAGCGGGCGTCCTCACCGGCGAGCTGGAGGGGCAGATCGTCGACCGGGCCGGCAAGGCGGACGCGCTCGTGCGTTTCGCCGCCGAGGCCGGGGTGCCGCTGGCCCGCACCATCGCGGTGGGCGACGGGGCCAACGACATCGACATGCTGGCGGCGGCGGGGCTGGGCATCGCGTTCAACGCCAAGCCCGCCGTGCGCCAGGCCGCCGACACCGCCCTCAGCGTGCCCTACCTCGATGCCGTCCTCTTCCTGCTGGGCATCACGCGCCGCGAGGTGGAGGAGGCGGACCGCCGCGCCGAGGCGGTGCCGTGACCCTGATGGCGCAGAGCAACCAGGGCGGACCGGCCGGCGAAGGCGGCCGGCGCCCGCTGCTGCGCGGCTGGCTGCACGTCGTCGCCTTCGTGGGGTGGCTCGTCGGGGGCCCCTTCCTCATTGCGGCCGGGCCCGACGCCGCCGCCACGGCGGCGCTGGCCGTCTACGTCGCCGGGATGCTGGCCCTGTTCGGCACCAGCGCCGCCTTCCACCGTCTGCGCTGGTCGGCGCCGGCCTGGCGTCGCATGCGCCGGGCCGACCACAGCGCCATCTTCGTCGGCATCGCCGGCACGGCGACGGCGGTGGCCGTGCTGGCCCTGCGCGGGTGGGCCGAGGTGCTGATCCTGGCCATCGTCTGGGCGGGCGCCGCCGCCGGCATCGCGCTGCGCCAGGTCTTCCTGGACGCGCCGCAGTGGGTCGTGGCCGTCCCCTACGTGGTGGTGGGCTGGTGCCCCATTGTGGTGGCGCCCCAGCTCGTGCGCGCCCTGGGGTGGGGCGGGTTCGGGCTGATGCTGGCGGGCGGCCTGGCCTACACCGCCGGTGCGCTGGTGTACGCGCGCAAACGCCCGGACCCGTGGCCGGCAGTGTTCGGGTTCCACGAGGTGTTCCACGCGTGCACCCTGGTGGGAGCCGGGCTGTTCGCCTACCTGGTCGCCTTCGTGGCGCTGCCCCGGTACTGATCAGACCGTCATGTCGCCGGAACCCGGTCGCGCCACCCCGTGCCGCACGGGTCGCCGGCTCAGGGCCCGTCGAGGCCGAGCATGGCGATGGCGTTGCCCCGCATGATCCGGTAGACGTCGTCGTCGCTCAGGTGCTGCACCATCTGCTCGGCCACCGCCCGCGTCTCGGGCCAGGTGGAGTCCGTGTGCGGGTAGTCGGTCTCGAAGGTGATGCGGTCGGCACCGATGACCCCGATGGAATCGAGCCCGTGCTGGTCGCGGAAGAAGCAGCCGTAGACCTGGCGGTGGAAGTAGGTCGACGGGGGCTCGGGCACGATGTCCTTCACGCCGCCCCAGGCCCGGTGCTCGCGCCACACGTCGTCGGCCCGCTCGAGGATGTAGGGCAGCCAGCCGATCTGCCCCTCGGAATAGGCCAGCACGAGGCGCGGGAAGCGGATGAGGACGCCGGAGAACAAGAAGTCGCACAGCGACGACATGGCATTGCCGAAGCTGAGCGTGGCGGTCACGGCGACGGGCGCATCGCTCGACGTGGCCGGCATCTTCGACGACGAGCCGATATGCATGCACACGACCGTGCCGGTCTCCTCACAGGCGGCGAAGAACGGGTCCCAGTAGAGGCCGTGGATGCTGGGCAGGCCGAGATGCGGTGGGATCTCGCTGAAGCAGACGGCGCGCACCCCGCGCGCCGCGTTGCGCCGCACCTCGGCGGCCGCGGCTTCCACGTCCCAGAGGGGGATGAGGCACAGCGGCAGGAGCCGCCCGCCGCTGTCGCCGCACCACTCCTCGACCATGAAGTCGTTGTAGGCGCGTCACGCAGGCCGCGGCCAGCTCCCTGTCCTTGGCCTCGAGGAAGGTCTGGCCGCAAAAGCGGGGGAAGGTCGGGAAGCACAGGCTGGCCTCGACCCAGTTGGCCTCCATGTCGGCGATGCGTGCGGCGGGCTCGTAGCAGCCGGGCCGCATTTCGTCGTAGGTGATGGGCGACATGGTCATGTCGTCGCGGTCGAAGCCGACGGCGGCCACGTGGCGCTTGTTGATGTAGACGAGGTCCTCGTAGACCCAGCAGTCGGCCTCGGGACCGGCGGGGTCGAAGGTCTGGCGGTAGGTGCCGCCGCCGATGTGCTCCATTTCGCCGATGCCGCGGCGCTCCGCCTTGGGGCCGCGGTCGCGGTAGCGGGCCGGCAGCCAGGTCTCCCACAGGTGGGCCGGCTCGACCAGGTGGTCGTCGACGCTGATGATCCTGGGGAGCGGGGTGGTGCTCCCGAGGCGGGGCGTGGTGTCGTCGGTCAGTGCGGTCATGGCAGCTCCAGTGTGGTCGCGAACGGCACGAGAAGGGCCAGCGACTCCAGCTCGGCCCGGACCTGGGCCTCGTCGCCGGCGCGGACGCGCAGCACCACCTCGTCGACACCCAGGCCGGCGTAGTGCTCGAGCTTGGCCCGGTCCGCAATGGTGCCGAAGGGCACCACGGTGAGCGAGGCCGGGTCGCGCCCGGCCTCTTCGGCCCGGGCGCGCAGGCGGGGCAGGGCCTCGGCCAGGCCGCGGCCGCCGATCGGGAGCCACCCGTCGGCGTAGGACACCACCGCCGCGAACACGGAGTCGCGCGCGCCGCCCCCGATGAGCGTGCGCACCCGCGGCTGCTGGACCGGCTTGGGCCACGACCACGACGGGCCGAAGTCGACGAATTCTCCGTGGAACTCGGCCTGCTCGTCCGACCAGATGGCCCCCATGGCGGCCAGGTGCTCACGCACGACGGACCACCGGCGGCCCGGGTCGACGCCGTGGTCGCGCATTTCGGTGGCATTCCATCCGAACCCGACCCCCAGGGTGACCCGGCCCGAGGACAGGTGGTCGAGCGTGGCCACCTGCTTGGCCAGGACGATGGGGTCGTGCTGGGCGGCCAGGAGGATGCCGGTGCCAAGTCCGATGCGCGTGGTCACGCTCGCCGCCGTGGCCAGCGCGACCAGTGGGTCCAGGCAGCGTTTGTAGTCGTCGAGGCGCACGCCTTCGACGAGCGCCGGCGGGATGTCCTCGCGCACGGGCAGGTGCGTGTGCTCGGGCAACCAGAACGAGTCGAAACCCAGTTCCTCGACGGCGGCGGCCAGGTGGGCCGGCGCGAGGTCCAGGTCGGTCAGCGCGGCCGTGATACCCAGTCGCACGGTCAGGATCGCTTGGCGGCGAACTCGGCCAGCGGTCCGCTCCGCGCCGCGCCCGAGAGCAGGTCGCCGAACGCGCCCTGCTCGCGCCGGTTGGCCTCGGCCACGGCGTCGCGCCGGGCCACGCGCATGAGCGACGTGATGGCACGGGTGGCGGACCGGGGGTGGGCGGCGATGCGCGCCGCCAGGGCCACCGTCTGGTCGAGCACGGTGCCGGGAGGGCACACCTGCAGCGCCAGGCCCAGGTCGACCAGCTCCTCCGCCCCCACCCAGTCCGAGGTGAGAAGGACCCGGGCAGCCCGTTGCCAGCCCATGGCAGCGGGGAAGAGGTAGCTGCTGGCCGCCTCGGGCGGCACGCCGAGCTCGGCGAAGGGCACCCGCAGGCGCGCTCCGGCGTCGACCAGCACGAGGTCGCAGTGGGCCAGCACGGTGAACCCGAGGCCGACGGCGACGCCGTTCACGGCGGCGAGGAGCGGGACGGAGATGTCGGGAATGCAGTCGAGCAGCCCCTGGAAGCCCCGATCGGAGCCCTCGACCTTCGTGCCCGTGGCAATGGCGGTCATTTCGTTGAGGTCCGCGCCCGAGGTGAAGGCTCCGTCGGCTCCGGTGAGCACGACGGCACCCACCGACTCGGCGCTGTCGGCGTCCCGCAGGGCGGCGGTGAGCTCGAGGTACATGGCGGTGTCGAAGGCGTTGCGCACCTCGGGACGGTTGAACATGAGGATGCGGACACCGGGCGCAGGCTCTGAGGTCTCGACGCGGCTCACGGCTGCTCGGGGTTCCCCTCGGCGGCCGCCGCCTTGGCCCGGCGGGCGATGACGTTCTCCGCCGTCTGGTTCAGACCGACCGACACCGGCCAGCCGACGTAGTGGGTCAGGTGCACCACCACCTCGCGGAGCTGGTCGACCGTGAGCTCGCCGCGCTCGAGCGCCCTCGAGAACTGCAGGTCCAGCAGGTCCGTCTTGTCCTGGGCCGCCAGGACGCCGATCGTCAGGAGGCGCCGCTCCCGCACGTCGAGCTCGTCACTCGTCCACACCGACCCGAAGAGATGGTCGACCGTCATTTCGAGGTAGCGGCCCCCGATGGTGGCCGGGTCGACGCTGAAGCCGTAGACCTCCTCCATTTTGGCCATGCCGGCGGCCCGGGGATCGTCCGGTCCGCTCACTGGTCCACCAGCGCTGTGCGTCGGTGCGCCTCGAACGCCATCACGACCTCTCCTTCCCGATGCCCGACCGCGGGCAGACCCCGAACCGTAGGCCCGCGCTCACGCATCGGGGAAACCGAAGACGCGGTTGCAGCGGCGCTCGGCCAGCTCGCCCATGGGGAGGGCGACCCCCAGTTGTGCGCCGAACTCCAGGATCGTCACGAGGTCCTTGTGCGCCATGTCGAGAGCCGCCTGCATGGCGCCGACCAGCCCGGCGTCCGTGTCCTCGGGCCACGGTTCCGTCGTGGTCCGGAACATCAGCCGTGAGGGCCCGCCGATCCGCTTGTCGCTCTCCCGGGTGACCTGGCCCAGCTTGACCAGGTCGATGCCCGCCGCCTCGGCCAGCTGCTGGGCCTCGAAGGCGGCGTACCAGGCGCCGTAGGTGATGAGGTTCCGGGCCAGCTTGGCGGCGTGCCCGGCGCCCGGTGGACCCATGTGCAGGACCAGGCAGCTGATGACGTCGAGCACCGGGCGCACCCGGTCGACCTCCTCGGCCGAACCGCCGATCATGCAGACCCACTCGCCGCTGGACGCGGCCTCGGGCCCGCCACTCACGCCGCAGTCGACCACGGTGACCCCGTGGGGCGCGCCCTGGGCGCGCATGTCGGCGACCGTCGTGGCCGGGATGGTGCTGAGGATCACGACCGCCGTGCCGGGCGCCGCCCCGGCGAACACGCCGTCGGGTCCCCCGAGCACGGCGCGGACCTGTTGGTCGTCGAAGACCGAGACGAGGACGACGTCGCTGTGCGCCGCCAGCTCCGCCGGTGTCGCCGCCACGCGGGCCCCCTCCCGGAACGGGGCGGTGGCCTCCTCCCGGACGTCGCACACCGCGAGCGGCACGCCGGCCCCGACGAGGCTGGAGGCGAGCCCATGGCCGATGCCCCCCAGGCCGATGACGCCGGCCCGTGGCAGCGGGGCCGTCTGGTCGTTCTGGCTCTCGGGCACGCGGCACTCCCTCCGGTCGTTTTCCGTCCCCGGCACCGACCCTAGATCCTGGACAAGTGTCTGGACTATAGTCTGAACGTATGACCAGGGAGAATGGCGAGCGGCACGACTATTCGGGGGATTTCGACCCCGGGTTCGACTACGAGGACCTGTCCAAAGAGGCCCTGGTGCGGCTGGTGCGTGAGTACGGGCTGATCGTGCACCTGCTGGACCGCTCCATGTGCGCCGCCATCGGGCTGCGCTACGGGGCCGAGGCCGTCAAGGAGCTGGCCATCGAGGAGTGGGCCGGCGCCAGCCCCATCTACGGCGACCGGCTGCGCCACATCATGAACATCGAGGGCGACGGGGTGTCGGCCATCTTCAAGGTGCTGCAGCTGGACCCCGGCTTCCCCCACCACTACATGGACGTGCACTACGAACTGGTCGACGAGAAGCACGGCTACTTCGAGCTGGCCTACTGCGGCGCGCTGATGGACGCCGAGCCATGGGGCGACGTGATGGTGACGAACATGTGCCACCACATAGAGGACGGCACGTTCGACGTGACGGCCCAGGCCGTCAACCCCAAGGCGCACATCCGCCACGTGCATCGGCCGCCCCGGGTGCCGTCGGACCGCTCGCCGCATTGCCGGTGGGAGATCGTCATCGAGGACGAGACGGAGACGTTGCCCGAGAAGGACATCACCAAGATCACCCGGGCCACGACGGCGGCCACCTTCGCCTTCCCCGACATGAAGGACGGGACGCCGCACATCCCGGCCGCCGCCGCGCCGGGCGCGGGCGCGTGAGCATCTTCGAGCCGGCCGACCCGGGCGGCGACGAGCTGCCGGGCCGGCGCCACCTCTCCGGGCGTCAGGCCGAGGTGATGGAACGGCTCGTGGCCGCGGCGTCGCAGGAGGCCGAGGAACGGCCCTACGCCGACATTTCGGTGCGGACGATCGCCAAGCGGGCGGGGCTGGCGCCGGCCACCGCCTACACCTACTTCTCGGGAAAGGACCACCTGCTGGCCGAGGTGCTGTGGCGGCGCATGCAGGCGGCGCCGCACCTCCTCGACGTCAACCTGCCGCTGGGCGAACGGGTGGCCGCCACCGTGCGCACCATGGGCTTCGGGACGATGGAGACGCCGGCCGTGTCGGTGTGCACGACGGCGCTGCTGGCCGACGGGCCCGACGTGAAGCGGGTGCGGGCGCGCATCGGCGCCGAGATCGGCCGCCGCCTGGCCGCCGCGCTGGGGCCGGGCGCCGACACGTCGGTGCTGGGCGTGCTGCAGGTGACCTACACCGGGGCCCTCCTGAGTGCCGGCATGGGCCACCTGCCCTTCGATGCCGTGCCGGTGTTGATGACCGAGGCGGTCGCGCTCATGACGAAGGGCGCGACGTGACGACGGTGGCGCCGTTGACGTACTCGCCCTACGACTACGCCATTCACGAAGATCCCTATCCGACCTACGCCCGGCTGCGGGCCGAGGCGCCCGTCTTCTACAACGAGGAGCTCGACTTCTTCGCCTACGCGCGCCACGCCGACGTGCTGGCCGCCTTCCGCGACGTCGACCACTACTCCAACGCCTACGGGGTGACCCTCGACCCCATCGCCTTCGGGCCCGAAGCCCACCGGGTCATGTCGTTGCTGGCCATGGACCCGCCGCGCCACACCCGCCTGCGTTCCATCGTCGGCAAGAGCTTCACCCCGCGCCGGGTGGCCGAGATGGAGCCGCGCATCCGCCAGCTGGCCGTGGCGCACGCGGAACCGGCGCTCGAGGCGGGCTCGTTCGACTTCGTGGGCGACTTCGCCGGTCGCCTGCCCATGGACGTGATCTCGGAACTGGTGGGAGTGCCCCCGTCGGACCGGGCCGAGATCCGCCGCCTGGCCGACCTGCTGGTGCACCGGCAGGAGGGCATCGACGACGTCCCGCCCGAGGGTATGGAGGCGGCGCTCGTTCTGGCCGGCTACTACGCCGAGATGGTGGCCGACCGACGCCGCCACGAGCGCGACGACCTGACCTGGTCGCTCCTGCAGCAGGAGATCGACGGCAAGGGCCTGACCGACGACGAGGTCATTTCGTTCCTGTTCCTCCTCGTCGTGGCGGGGAACGAGACGACGACCAAGCTGCTCTCCAACGCCTGGTTCTGGGGCGCACGCCACCCCGAGCAGGCGGCCAAGCCGCTGGCGGACGCGGCGTGGGTGCCCAACTGGGTGGAGGAGACGCTGCGCTACGACACGTCGACGCAGATGCTGCTGCGGGTGACGCGGGCGCCGGTGACCGTGCAGGGGGTCGACATCGGGGCCGGGCGCCGCGTGCTGCTGCTCCTCGGCTCGGCCAACCGCGACGAGGACGTCTTCGGTGCACCCGACGTCTACGACCTCGGCCGCACCACCGGCGACCTGATCAGCTTCGGCAGCGGCCGCCACTTCTGCCTGGGGGCGGCGCTGGCCCGAATGGAGGCCCGGGTCGCCCTGGCCGAGCTGGTGGCCCGGGTGCGGGACTACGCAATCGACGAGGGCGGGGTGGTGCGCGTGCATTCCGTCAACGTGCGCGGCCTGGCCGTCCTGCCGACGACGGTGACGCGGCGTTGACGCCACACCTCGAGCCGCACCCGGACCGCCGTCCGGCGGTGGTCACCGGTGCCTCGTCGGGCATCGGGGCCGCAACGGCGCGGACGCTGGCCCGCAGCGGCCTGCCGGTGGTGCTCGGGGCGCGGCGGACCGAGGCGTGCGAGGAGATCGCAGGCGAAATCCGGGACGCCGGCGGCGAGGCGGCCGCCTTCCACCTGGACCTGGCTGACGCGGCGTCGATCGCACGGTTCGCCAAGGAGGCCGAGGACGCCTTCGGCCCGGTCGAGGTGCTCGTCTCGAACGCGGCCCGCATCATGACCGGATCGGGCCTCGAGACGACGCCGGAGGACTTCGAAGAGGTGTTGCGGGTCAACGTGGTCGGCGCCCAGCGGCTGGTGCGCGCCTTCGGCCCGGGCATGGTGGAGCGCCGGCGGGGCGACCTCGTCTTCGTGACCTCAGACGTGGTGGCGCACCCGCGGCCCTCCATGTCGGCCTACGTGGCGTCCAAGTGGGGGCTGGAGGGCTTCGTCACCGCGCTGCAGATGGAGCTCGAGGGCACGGGCGTGCGGGCCGTGATTCTGCGGCCGGGGCCGACGCTGACCGGCATGGGCAGGGACTGGGATCCCGAGGTCACCGGCGAGGTGCTGGCCGAGTGGGCGCGCTGGGGGCTGGTCCGGCACTCGGCCCTGTTGGGGCCCGAGGGCGTGGCGCTGGCCATTGCGCATGCGGTGGCGGCCCCGCGGGGGACGCATCTCAGCGTGCTCGAGGTCCAGCCCGAGGCACCGCTGCGCACGGAGGGACCAGGGTGAAGACGACCCCCGAGCGGCGCCGGACGGCCCCGGGTCCCTGCCGCTCGGGGCGAGACGGCCCCGCCCACGCGCTCTCGATAGGGGAGGATTGACGCATGCCCGCTTACCCCCGCGCCGAACTGGAGGAGATGGTCGAGCGTTGGCTCGAGGCCAACCGGAGCGGCGAGGCCGATCGGGACTGGCGCCACATGGCCGACCTCTACACCGAAGACGCCACCTACGGCTGGAACGTCGGACCCAACGACGAGTTCATGGCCGTTGGCCGTGAGCAGATCCGCGAGATCGCGCTCGGCCAGGAGATGGCCGGGCTCGAGGGGTGGACCTACCCGTACCAGAAGGTGCTCATCGACGAGCAGCAGGGCGAGATCCTCGGGCTGTGGAAGCAGGTGGCGGACGCCCAGAAGCCCGACGGGACCAACTACGAGATCGCCGGCCTCGGCGGGAGCTGGTTCCGCTACGGCGGCAACTTCCAGTGGTCCTGGCACCGCGACTTCTTCGACGTGGGCAACGCCGGGGCGGTGTTCATGGCCATGATCGCCGACGGCTCGCTGCTGCCGGGCATGCAGCAACGGATGGAGCTGGCCATGTCGGGGGAGCGCCTGCCGGGCCACTACCGGCTGGGCGAGGCGCCGGTGGGCCTGTGGGAGGTCCCGCCGGGGGCGTGAGCGCTCCGCGCGAGCTGCGTCCACCCTTCCGGCGGGGGTGGCTACAACGGCTTCGATCGGTGCTGACCACCTCGTCGGGCAACGGCACTGCGGCCCCCGATGCTGATGACCGCCTACGGCCTGTCGTGCCAGTCAGTCCTCGCTAGCCTGGCTCGGCTCTCATGGATGATCGACCGAACGTCCCGGCTCCCTGCACGGCCGGCGCCTCCTGACCCGGCGAGCTTTGGAGCGCACAGGTGGCCGTCCTCTTCGCTCTTCTCTCGGCGTTCGCGACCGCGACCACCGCGGTGCTCCAGCGCCTGGCCTCGGTGTCGCAGCCGGAGACGAGCGGGGGCTGGCGCACCGTGCTGGCCCTGGTTCGCGACCCGCGCTGGCTGCTCGGTCTCGTCTTCTTCGGCGGGACCTTCGTGTTCCAGGCCATCGCCCTCTACTTCGGCCAATTGGCCGTGGTGCAACCGATCCTCGTCACTGAACTGATCTTCACCCTGGCTCTGCGCCGCCTGTGGCTGCGTGACCACATTGAGCCGAAGACGTGGACGGCAGCCGTCATGATCTGCGGGGGCCTGGCCGCCTTCCTGCTGGCGGCACACCCCGAGGAGGGCCATCGCGTGGCCACGGTGGGCGACTGGGTGTGGGCCCTGACCACGCGCGGGTTGGTCGTCGTGCTGCTGGTGCTCCTGAGCCGAACCGGCTCGCCGGCGCGGCGCGCCGCACTGCTGGGGTGTGCGGCCGGGCTGGTCTGGGCCGTTGACGCGGCCTTCGTCAAGGCCGCCACCGACCTGCTGTCCCAGTCGGGCTGGATCGCCCTGCTCGTGCACTGGCCGCTCTACGCCGTGGTGGCCAGCGGCGTGCTGGGCACCGTTCTGGTCGGGGCGGCCTTCAACGCGGGGCCGTTGACCGCATCACAATCGGCCCTGCTCATCGTCGACCCGCTGGCCTCCATCGCCCTCGGGATCGAGCTCTTCGGCGAGCAGCTGCGCACGAGCGTGCCGGCCCTCACCATTTCGGCCATGGGTCTGGCCGTGATGGCCACCGGGGTGGTGCTGATCAGCGTCTGGGTGCCCCCGCCGATGACCGGGCGCAAGCACAAGCCCGGAACGTCACCCGCAGGCGACGTTGCCGGTGTCCGCGCCTGAAGCCGCCGAGTCCCCCGTGCGCCCCGGGGGACTCGAACCACCCAACCTGCGGATTAAGGGTCCGCTGCTCCACCGTTGAGCTAGAGGCGCACGGGTACCCTACGGGCGAAGACGCCCGGCCGGCAACGGTTCAGCCGAGCGGCCAGTCGGAGCGATGGATGGCGATGGCCGCGAGCCCGGGGCCACGCTGATCGGCCCGCCTCGACATCCGCAGCATCTTCGGCGCACCTGCCCGGCTGCCGACGGCCAGGACGGACGCCACATGGCGAGTTCCATCGGCACCTCGGTAAGCTACCCATGCCAAGTTCCGGGCCCGTCACCTTGGCACTTGGAGGAGGTGGAGGTGGAGTCGGAGCCCGAGAGCCAGTCCGCACTGGTCAGCGAGCGCCGCGCCAAGCGAGACGCGCTGAGCGCCATCGGCATAGAGCCCTACCCGATGCGCTTCGACCGCACGGACACGGCGGCCGAGTTGCACGCTCGCTACGCCGACCTGGCACCCGACACCCGGACCGGGGCGCAGACCCGGGTGGCCGGCCGGGTGACCAGCATCCGAGGCCACGGCAAGCTCGAGTTCGTGACGCTCCAGGACGTCAGCGGAAGCATCCAGCTGCTGCTGAGCGCCTCGCAGCTCGACCCCTCAGCCGTGGAGGTGCGGGACCGGCTCGACCTGGGCGACTGGCTGGGCGCCGCGGGCGAGGTGGTGAGCAGCCGGCGGGGCGAGCTCTCGGTCGAGGTCATTTCGCTCACGCCGCTCGCCAAGGCGATCCGGCCCCTGCCCGACAAGTGGCACGGGCTGAACGACGAGGACATGCGGTACCGCCAGCGCGAGGTGGACCTGCTGGCCAACCCGGACTCACGCCGCGTCTTCGACGTCCGGTTCAAGACGCTGGCCTCCATGCGCCAGACCTTCACCGACGAGGGATTCGTGGAGGTGGAGACGCCGATTCTGCAGAGCCTGGCCGGCGGTGCCATCGCGCGGCCCTTCGTCACGCACTCCAACGCCCTCGACATCGACCTCAGCCTGCGGATCGCTCCCGAGCTGTTCCTGAAGCGTCTGGTCGTGGGTGGCTACGAGCGCGTCTTCGAGATTGCGCGCAATTTCCGCAACGAGGGCATCGACACCCGCCACAGCCCGGAGTTCACCTTGCTCGAGGCCTACCGCGCCTTCGGCGACGTCCACGACGGCCTCGACCTGACGGAGCGGGCCATCGTGGCGGCCGCGCGCGCCGCGGTGGGTCGCCTCACCTTCACCGTGGGCGATCGCAAGGTGGATCTCACGCCGCCGTGGCCCCGCTACGAGCTGCTCGACCTCTTGGAGGACGCGGTGGGCCGGCGGCTGCACCCGAGCGACCCGGTGGAGGAGGTGCGTGCCGTGTCCGCCGCGCAGAACGTGCCCTTCTTGGAGTCGTGGGGCTCGGGCAAGCTCATCTTCGAGATGTACGACAAGATCCTCCAGCGCCAGGTTCTCGACCCGCAGTTCATCTGTGGCTTCCCCGTGGAGGTCAGCCCCCTGGCCCGTCACCGGCCCGACGACCCGACCCTGGCCGACCGTTTCGAGCTCGTGATCGACGCCAAGGAGCTGGCCAACGGCTACAGCGAGCTGAACGTGCCCGAGGAGCAGGAGGCTCGGTTCGTGGGCACGGCAGCGGCGGCGGCGTCGGGGGACGAGGAGGCGCACCCGGCGGACCGGGCCTTCGTCCGCGCCCTCGAGTACGGCCTGCCGCCCACTTCGGGCATCGGCATCGGGATCGACCGCCTGGTGATGCTGCTGGCCGAGGTCACGTCCATCCGCGACGTGATCCTCTTCCCCATTTTGCGCCCCGAAGCCACGGAGTGACCGACACGGCGGCAACGGCGCCCACGCCGGCCGTCGTGAGGGCACCGGAGGAGTCGGGCCACGGTGCCCGCCCGGTCGAGCCGCTTTGGCGCTTCCACAACAAGGACGACCCGGCCCGGGTGCCGCGCTCTGCCATCATCGGCCCTTCCTGAACCTCGCCGGCACCGGGCTGGCCATCGCCCGGGCCGAGGCCCTGGCGCCGACTCGCCAGGCCAGGCGGCCTCGAAGGCGTCGGCTCCGTCGCGGGGTTCGTCGGTGTGCACGGCGGCGAACGGTCCGCCGGATGGCCGAACGGGCCAGCACGGGACCACATGGCACGCTGTGATCGGTGGAAACGAGGCCCAAACCCGCGCTGATGGCGGCGGCGCTGGTCGGCACCCTGTTCCTGGGCGGCTGTGCCGGGCTTCCGGCGGCGGGTCGCAGCACTGCGCCATCCCGGGCCGTGAACACCACTTCGACGACCACGACGACCACGACGACTACCACCACCACCACGCAGCCGCCGGTCACGCCCATCGGCTGGAGTCCGTGCCTCGATGACCTGCAGTGCGGCACCCTCGTGGTCCCACGGAACTACGCCGACCCGAGCGGCCCGACCATTTCGGTCGCCGTGGCGCGGCACCCGGCCGAGGTGCCGGCCGACCGTATCGGCTCGCTCGTCATCGACCCCGGCGGTCCGGGCGTCTCCGGCATCGACGACATGGCCAACGAGCTCAGCGTGCTCACGCCGCAGCTGCTCGACGACTTCGACATCGTCACGTTCGACCCACGTGGCGTCGAGAGGAGCGACCCGGTCACCTGCGGTGAGACCCCTGGGGCCGCGCCGGCCACCCTGCCCGACCCCGCGCCCACCACGCCGTCGCAGGTGAACGCGTTCATTGCCGCGATCAGGCAGTACGACGACGCCTGTGAGAAGGCGAGCCCCGCCATCCTCCCCTACGTCGGGACGGTGGACGTCGCCCGCGACATGGATCGCCTGCGCGCGGCGCTCGGAGACAGCGGGCTCACCTACATGGGCCAGTCCTACGGCACGCTGCTCGGGCTCACTTACGCCGCGCTGTTCCCGACCCACGTGCGCGCCATGGTGCTCGACAGCGTCATCGATCCCGCGCTGAGCCTGAACCAAATGAGCCTGGGGCAGGCCGAGGGCTTCGAGAGCGAACTGGGCGCGTTCTTCGCGTGGTGCGCCGGCACCGCGAGCTGCCCTTGGCGCCCGAGTGGCGATCCCACCGCCGCAGTGGTTGCGCTCATCGCGTCGAGCGCGGCGTCGCCGGTGCCGGCCGGCACCGGGCGCGTGGCCGGGGCGGGCGAGCTCTACAACGCCCTGCTCGACGGCCTGTACGCGCAGAGCGACTGGCCCCAGCTCGGCGACGCCCTGGCGGCGGACGCGGCCGGTAACGGCGCGCCCGTCGTGGCCATGTCCGACCGCTACAGCGCCGACGGATCGACCAACGGCTCCGACGCCAGCGTGGCCATCGACTGCCTGGACCACCCGGTCAGCCGCAACCTGTCCGCGTTCGCCAACCTGGCCGACCAGTTCGAGGACTCCGCCCCCGTGTTCGGGCCGGCGCTGGCCTGGGGCGAGGCGGAGTGCGCCGTGTGGCCGGCGCCCCCCACCCGTACGGTGGGCCCGGTCAGCGCGGCGGGAGCCCCGCCCATCCTCGTCATCGGGACCACGAACGACCCGGCCACCCCCTACGCCTGGGCGGTCAACGTGGCCCACGAGCTGACCCGGAGCGCGTTGCTCACGGTCGATGGGGACGACCACGTGTCGTACTTCTACAGCGAGTGCGTGCGCGACGACGTGCAGGCCTATCTCGTCGAGGGTGCCACGCCACCCGCCGGCGCCACCTGCGGCGAATAGGAGACGTCACGGCCCGGGCGCGCGAGCAGGATCCTGCCCGTGAATCCGCCCTCGCACCGGCGAGGGCACTCATGGCGGAGATTCTGGAGGGGCCGCCCGAGTTCGTCGACCTCACCGTGATAGTGGACGAGGTCTACTGAGTCTCACTCGAGGGCGCCGACATCGGCTCCACCCGTGCGGTATCAGCTCGCGGTGAAGCGGTAGTCCCCGCTCCCGACCGAGAGCAGCGCACGCCCGTCGGCGACGGATTGGACGACGACCCCCGGCGAGCGGCCGGCCGCCGCGCTCCCCTCGCGGACGCTGGACGCCCCGCCGGTGGCCGGGACCGTGATCAACGCGGTCGCGTTGGCGGGCACGGAAAGATCGAGGCGAAGCCGCCCACCCGCGCTCTGCTGCCAGGTGACCGCCAACGGTCCGGCGATCGTCGGCACGGAGCCGGTCGCCCCGGCCAGCCCGCCGGTCGGCGGCGCGACGGCGAGGCGCACGGTGCCGTCCGGGCCGGGGGCCATGAAGGTCACGCCGAGGAGGGTCTCCTGCATCGCCACCAGTGCGGATGACCCCCACCCGTGCGACATGGAGTCGCCGATGAGGTCGCTGGGCGACCACTCTTCCCAGGTGAACGTGCCGCCCACCGCCACGATGTGGGCCCAGCCGGGGATGGAGGCGTTGCTCAGTGTCCGCGCCACCGCCTCGGGTCGCCCGGCGGCGGCCAGGCCGCGCAGCAGCTCGAGCCCGTGGTTGGGCCCGAGGTCGATGCCCAGGTCCTCCACGTGGGCGCCGACGGCGGTCAGGCCGGATGCGGGCACGACGCCGTAGGCCAGGGCCAGCGCGTTGGCCTCCTGCGAGGCAGAGCTGCTCTGGGCCCCGTTCGCGTCGACACCGTCGGCGTACACGCCGTCGGGCCGGCGCAGCGTGGCGTTGACGGACGCGGCCAGGTCGGCGGCGCGGGCCGACCAGAGTGCGGCCCCGGCGGCGTCGGCCGCCACGTCCGCCAGCTGGGCGACGCGGTTGAACGCGTTGACCGCCAGCACGTTGCTGGCCGTGTCGGCGGCCACCGACAGGTCGTAGCCGTAGACCGGGTCACCGTTGCTGGTGTCGCCCAGCCCGTAGAGCAGTCCCGTCGACGCCTGGCGCGCCGACCACAACCACGCCGCCGCCTTGGCGGCCGACGGGTACAACCCGATCGCGGTGGTGCGGTCCCCGGTCGACGCGTAGTAGCGCCACAGCCATTCGGGGTAGCGCGCGCTGAAGGTGGCGTAGGACCGCGCCCCGTCCCCGTTGGGGTAGACGGCGTTGGTGCGCCCGTCGGGCCAGTACCGGGCCTGGCCCCGGGCCACGTCCCGCAGGCCCTGCCAGCTCAGGTTCTGCTCGCCGTAGGCGCGCATGACGGCTTCCGACTCGTTCGAGGCGTCCCAGAGGAACTGGCCCTTCTCCCGCGTCGGCGTGTCGACGAACTGCTCCTGGCTGCAGTACAGGCACGAGCGCGCGCAGAGGCGCCACACGGCGTCCAGCATCCGGTCGCCCGTGGCGAACGTCGCCGCCGGCAGTTGCGGCATCGCCGTGTGGCGGGCCAGCGCCGTCACCTGGTCGCGGCCCAACGCCTGCCCGGCGTTGTCGACTTGCAGGTAGCGGAAACCGAAGTAGGTGAAGACCTCGAAGGTCTGTTCTCCGGCCCGCATGATGTAGGTGGAGGACAGATTGGTCTCCTGAGTGCCGTGCAGCGTCGAAACCTGGCCGTCGGGGTCGAGCAGGTAGCCGGCCCGGACGCTCACCGCCTGCCCGGGCACACCGGAGGCGAACGCCACCCGGGGCCGGGCGGCGTAGACGGCACCGAAGTCCGCCACGACCGCGCCGCCGGCCACCGTGTGCAGCCGCACCGGGAGCACGGCCTGCTCCTGGACGTGTGTGCGCTGCGCGTAGGTGCGGGTGAACGGCGCCGACCCGGCCGGTCCGATCACCGTGACGGGAGACCACGCCCGGTCGTCGTAGCCGGGACTCGACCACCCCTGTGGGTAGGCGCGCCCGTCCACCCATTCGACGAAGTCGCCGACGTCGGCGTTGCGCTGGGGGGAGGGCAGCCACTCCGCCGGCCGCTCGCGCCACGACCCGTCGGTCCCGTAGACGACCTGACGGCCGTCGGCGTAGCGGAGCGACAGCTGCAGCAGCAGGCCGGGGGCCGAGGCCGGCCGGCCCTGACCCGGCCCGTACCAGCGGTGCAGCACGCCCAGGGCGTTCGGCTGTCCGGCCCGGACGACCGACGCCACGTCCACGGCGCGTGCGTACTGCTCGTCGGGATACGAGAAGCTGGGCCAGGCATCCACCTGGGACCCGTTGAGGTAGAGCCGGTAGGTGTGCGCCGCCGAGACGTAGGCGGTCGCTCGCCGCAGCGTGCCGGCCGGCGGGGTGATTTCCGTGCGCAGGTAGGTCACCCGGTCAGGCAGTGCCGAAGGGCCGGCCGGGCGCAGCCAACGGGCCTGCCAGTCGCCGCCGCGCAGCGCGGTGGTGAAGATCGCCGGCGCGGCGACCGGTCCCCAGCGCCCGCCGGCGTCGCGCAGCTGCACCGTCCACGCGTAGGCGGCATCGGCAGCGAGGGGTGAGCCGCCGTAGGCCACGAAGGCCTGTTGCGCGGTCTCCTGTGAGCCGCTGTCCCACACCACGGCCGACGGCCCCGGGTTGGTGCGGCGGACCACAATGCGGTACGCCGTCTGCCTGACCTGGCGCTGGCCCCGATGCGACTCGACCGTCCAGGCCAAGAAGGCCTCGTCGGGGTCGACGCCGACGGGGGAGACGGTGCCGTTCACGGCCAGGTTCGCGGCACGCATCCTCCCCGTGGCAGGCATGGAGCTGCCCGTGCCCGTGGCGTCCGCGTCGCCGACCCCGCTCGCCGCGGCGCGTCCGGACCCGGCATCCACCCCGCTCCCGACACCCATGGCCAGGCCGGCCACCGCCCCGCTCGGAACGGCCAGGAACGTGCGCCGGCTGAATCGGCTCATGTCGACCCGCCGATGACCCCGACGTCGTCGAGGGTGGCGTCGCTGAAGTACACGGCCCCCGAGGCGGACACCGCCACACCGGAGGGGGTCCCCAGGTGCGTGAGCACCCACCGGGTGCCGTCGCCTTGCCCGGCCGGGCTCGAGACCGGCAGGGCGCCGGCCGCCGTGTAGAGGTCACCGCCGCTCATGGTCCGCCCGAGCAGCACGCCCGAGGTGGCCGGCACCACCCGGATGCAGTGCATGAACCCGTCCGTGACGTAGAGGGCGTCACTCGGCCCGAGCGCCAGGCCGCGCGGGTCGTTCAACTCGGCCGTCGGTCCGGCGGCGGCCAGCCCGTCGGCGAAGTACGGCTGGTAGCTCCCCGTCCCGCCCACGACGACGCCGATGTCGCCCGCGCCCACCGCGGTTCCGTAGTAGGTGCCACCTCCGGTCGGCGCCAACAGCACCGACTGGTCGCCGCTGTCGGCCACCAAGAGGTCACCCGAGGGATCGACGGCCACGGCCACGGGGTCCCAGAGCTCGGCGCCGGCCAGCGGCCCGCCCTGGCCCGCCGAGCCGCACACTCCGGTCCCCGCCACAGTGGCCAGGTCTCCGGCCGTCACCACCCGCCCGAGGACGGTGCCGCTGTGCGCCGGGAGCACGCGCACGCGGCAGTTGGCCGTGTCGGCAATGAAGAGGTCGCCCCCGGCGTCGACGGCGACGGAGGTCGGCTGATTGAGCTCGCTCGCCGCGGCCGATCCGTCACCGTTGAAACCGGCCTGGCCCGTGCCGGCCACGGTGACCACTCGCCGCCCCGTCCCGCTGCGCACCTCTTGGACGCGCGCCGCGGTGGCTTCGGCGATGTAGACGTCGCCCGCCCCATCCACCGCCACGCCCGTCGGGTGCCCGATGGAGCCACGCCCGGCGCAGGACCCGCCGACCAGCGTGGAGGGATGCCCCGCCCGCAGGTGGAGACCGTCGAGCGTCCCGGTGCGCGCCGCCACGACGAGCACCCGGCAGTGGCCCGTGTCGGCTACGAAGAGATCGCCGGCGCCGTCGAGAGCGAGCCCGCCCGGCGAGTCGAGCGTCCCTGCGGCGAGGAGCGTGCGCACCGCCGGCACGGCCGCCCCGCCCCGACCCCGACGGTGCACGGGAGGCAGGCCGCCAGGGCGGCCAGGGCCGGGAGGACGAGGAACGGGCGGTGCGCCGGCACCGGGACATCATGCCGGTCCGGCTGCCTCCGGGGCTTTCCCGCTCGAGGATGCCGGGGTTGGACGCCGAATGGAGCCCGGAACAGCCGATCCCGGTCGTCCGTGTGGGCGGGGGACCGGTCCGCCGCGCCATAGTGGGCGCCACCGCAGCGAGCGACAACGCGACGAGACGCGAGAAGAGAAAGGACCACCCGTGGCCGCACCCGAAGAAGCACTCTCCGCCAAGAACGTGACCTACAGCGGTTACGGAGGGGCCGAGATAAACGCCTACCAGGCCCTGCCCGCCGGTGACGGCCCCTTCCCGGGCGTGTTCGTCATCCACCACCTGCCCGGCTGGGACTCGGGGACCAAGGAGATCACCCGGCGCTTCGCCGCCTCGGGCTACAACGCCCTCTGCCCCAACCTCTACGCCCGCCAAGGGCTCGACGTCGATCCGGACGACGCCGCGGCAGCTGCCCGCGAGGCCGGCGGCGTCCCCGACGAGCAGTTCGTGGGTGACGCCGAAGCCGGCGGTCAACCACCTGCGCGCGCTCCCGACGTCCAACGGCAAGGTCGGGGTCATCGGGTACTGCTCCGGCGGCCGCCACTCCTTCCTCACCGCGGTGAGCCTGCCCGTCCATGCGGCCGTCGACTGCTACGGGGCCTTCGTGGTCGGCACGCCACCGGAGGGTTTCCCCCTCAAGGTGACCCCCCTCGTCGACCGCACGCCGCAGCTGCACTGCCCGCTGCTCGGGCTCTTCGGCAACGACGACCAGTTCCCCACTCCCGAGCACGTCGACGAGCTCGAGGCGGCGCTGAAGGAAGCCGGCAAGGACTACGAGTTCCACCGCTACGACGGTGCCGGTCACGCCTTCTTCAGCGTCGAGCGCACGGCCTACCGGCCCGAGGCGGCCGTCGACGGCTGGCAGCGCATTTTCGAATTCTTCGGCCAGCACCTGGCGGCCTGACCCATGTGCTCCTACCTCACCGTCACCACCGATATCGCCGGCAGCGCCAAGGGCGCGCAGGGCTGGTTCAGCGTCCGGTCGGCGAACGTCTACTTCGACCACCCGTTCCACGCGCCGTTCGACCACACGCTCAACATCGACTTCGCCGACCCGGCCCGCGGGCCGGGCGCCCGCGTGGCCGTCGAGCTGAGCGCGGAGTCGGCGCGGCGCCTGGTCGCCAGCATTGAGGAGGCCCTGGCGGCCGCAGGGGCCGCCGCCTCGTGACCTCACCGACCGCTCCGGCGGCCGGCGTCCACCTGCCGTGGGCCCGGGTGCCCGGGGCGGTGCGCCGTGGGCGGAGCGCCTGGGCGGCGGACCGCCGACCACGGTGCGCGACCTGCCCGGCGGGTTCTCGCCCGGCGCCACCAGTATTTTGGAGTGGCCGGACCGCGCCTTCTTCGTGAAGGCCGTCGGCACCGAGCTCAACCCGGACTCGCCGGGCCTGCACCGGCGCGAGGCGGTGATTTCGGCGGCGCTGCCGGAGACGCCGCGCTTCCCGCGCCTGCGCGGCACCTATGACGAAGGTGACTGGGTGGCGCTGGCCTTCGACGTGGTCGCGGGGCGCCCGCCTCGTCACCCGTGGGATGCGAGCGAGCTCGACTTGGTGGCGCGTGGCCTGTCCACCATCCACGACGAGCTGACCCCGAGCCCCGTGCCCTCGCTGGAGCCGTTGGCCGACTACGCGCATCACCTGTTCGGTGGGTGGGCGGACCTGGCGTTGCAGGCCGCGCCACCCGTGGGCCTCGACGCCTGGGCCGCCGCCCACCTGTCTCGCTTGGCCGAACTGGAAGCCGGCTGGCCCGGTGCCTGCGCCGGGTCGACGCTGGTGCACGGAGACGTGCGCTCCGACAACGTCCTGGTCGCGGGCGACACAGTGGTGTTCGTGGACTGGCCCCATGGCGCCGTGGGCAACCCGGCCTTCGACTTCATTGGCTGGGCACCGTCCGTCGTGCTCGAGGGCGGGCCACCTCCCGAGGAGCTTTTGGCCCGACACGACCTGCCGGGCGCAGGGGACCCCGGCTCGGTCACCGTGCTGCTCTGCGCGATCGCCGGCTTCTTCGTGTCTCACTCCCTGCGGCCGGCGCCGCCGGGACTGCCCACACTGCGGCCCTTCCAGGCCGCACAGGGCGAGGTCGCGTTGGCCTGGCTGCGCCGCCGCACCAGCTGGTAGGACGGGGCCATGCGATTCGGACTGCAGATCCCCAACTTCACCGACGGCGACACGCCCGGCGCCCTGTTCGACGAGGTGGTCGAGCGGGCGACGGCCGCCGAGGAGACCGGCTTCGACTCGGTCTGGGTGATGGATCACTTCTACCAACTCCCGCCCATGGGTGGTCCGCCCGCGCCGATGCTCGACGCCTACACGCTCCTCGGCGCACTGGCGGCGCGTACGGAGCGGATCCGGCTCGGCGCCATGGTGACCGGCGTCACCTATCGCAACCCGGCCCACCTGGCCAAGATCGTCACGACGCTCGACGTCATCAGCGGTGGCCGGGCCATCCTCGGCATCGGGGCGGCCTGGTACGACGTCGAGCACGAAGGGCTGGGCTTCGACTTCCCACCGGCCGGGGAGCGGCTGGACCGGCTCGAGGAGGCTCTGCAGATCTGCCGGTCCATGTTCCGAGGCGAGGAGCCGACGTTCGCCGGCCGCTACTACCGGACACACGAGGCGCGCAACGTGCCGGCGCCCGTGCAGCCGGGCGGGCCGACCATCCTCGTCGGCGGCGGCGGCGAGAAGCGCACGTTGCAGCTCGTGGCACGCTACGCGGACATGTGCAACATCTTCGGTGACCCGGCGACGGTGGCCCACAAGGTCGACGTGCTGCGTGGCCACTGCAAGGACGTCGGGCGCGACCCTTCCGAAGTCACGGTGAGCCGGCTGAGCACGCTCGTGCTGACGGAGAGCGACGAAGAGACCCAGGCGACGCGGGACTTCCTCAAGCAGGTGACGGGTGAAGAGCCGATAGGGTCCGACATCGGCACGGCCGACGAGCTCGTCGCCCGGGTGGAGGAGTTGGCGGCCGCCGGCGTCGACTACTTCGTCTTCAACGTGCCGACCGGGACGGCCGAGACGGTAGGCCGGGTCGGCCAGGCGCTGGTGGGTCGGTTCAGCGACTGACGGGTCGGTTTCCCGACACGTCGGCATCCCGACAACAGGGTCGGTTTCCCGACTTTTACTCGGCCCGTAGCAACTGCGACGTGTGTGTGCGGGCGGCCAGACGCCCGGGAATGCCGGCCGCGACCACGGCCAGGGCGATCGCGGCGACTCCGATGGCCACGACGGTCAGCGCGGGAACGGTCGGGTAGGGCACGGCGCTGATCTCTCCGGCGAACAAGTCCCACAGCACCCGTCCCAGCGCGACGCCCACCGGGATGCCGACGGCGCAGCCGATCACCGCCGCGACGCTCGCCTGGACGGCGATGGCCACGACGAGCTGCCCGCGGGTGAAGCCGAGGGTCTTCAGGATGGCGAGATCACGACGGCGGCGCCGCACCGACGTGATCAAGGTGATGCAGAGTGCGACCGCGGCACCGGCGGCCAGGGCCATCCCGAGCAACAACGGCGTGGACCCCAAGGAGCCGTAGTTGAGGATCTCGGCCGGCCGCTGTACCGGTAGGACGGTGCCGCCGTTCTGGGCGATGTTCAACTTGTTCCCGACGGCCTGGAGGTTTCGGAGCGCTGCGGGATTGGCCCCGTCCTTCATCCGGATCAGGATCGCGTTCGGCCCGGCGGGAGTGACCTCGAAGACGTTGCGAGCGGACGCGGGGATCAGTTGGTACGCCAGCTCGGCACCGGTGCCCATCTCGAGATGGGACGAACCGGCCACGCCGATCGGCGGCAGGGTCGCCGTGCCGACGATGGTCAGGGTCCGCGGCCCGTGGTCGGGGGCGCGTTCTGTGACGGTGTTCCCGACCTGCTTGCCGAGTTGGCGGAGGGTAGCGGCGCCCAGCACCACCTGGTTCGAGGCCTCGAGGCCGTGTCCGCTCAACATCGGTGGTGCGACCCCCGCGTTCGGGGTGGTGCCGAGCACAGGCACGGTCTGGCCGTCGAGTTCGAGCGAGGAGTAGTAGACGCCGGTCCAGGACTGCACCAGCGGATCGGCGTCGAGCAGCTTGGCCGCCTGCTGCGCGCCGATGTCGCCGAGACCGCCACCTCCGTCCATGTCGTAGGTCCAGTTCCAGCCGTACAGCGCCGGATGGTTTACCAGCGTGGTCAGGCTCGACCCGAAGGTGACGGTAGCCACGACGACGGTCACGCCGAGGACGGCGCCCAGAATGGCCGACCGCACCGGGACGGCCCCGCGGCCGGCGCCTGGTTCGAGCGCGAAACGGACGCCGGCGACGGCGGACGGAGGAAGCCCGGCACGCGTCGCTGCCGTCGTCACCCGGGACGACGGCACGCGGGGCGATCGATCCCGCAGACGATTCGGCAGTGCCCGGGCCGAAGCGATCATGGCCACGGCGCTCAGGGCAACGAACAGGACGGCAGCACCCAGGCCGATCACCGTCCAGTCGGCGTGCACCCCGATGTGGATGAAGGGACGCACCGGCCCGATCGGAGCCAACGGGGACAGCGCGAGGGCGACGAGTCCGGCCAGGACCGTGCCCACGAGGATGGCGCCGATGGTGCCGATGAGCCCGTCCCAGAAGGCCATGGGCGGATCGGCACCCAGGGCCCGGGCGACATCGAGATCGTCGGCCATGAGCCGAAGTCGCCTCGTCACCACCTGTCCGGCGATCAGGAGCGTGGCCAGGGCGGCGATGCCGCCGAAGACGGCCAGTGCGATGGCCTCCGGGCGCAGGGTCGCCTCGGCAGTCGTTTCCACGGCCTGCGACTCGACCGCGACGAAGGGGAATCCTTTGGGGAGGAGCGCCTTCACCTCGCTTTCGACGGCGGACAGGTGCACGTTCCCGTCCCGCAGTGTCAGCCCACTGAGCGAGATGTTGCTGCAGCAGATGAGCAGTCGGTTCGTCAGCGCCGGCGAGAGCAACTCGGTCGCCCCGGTC
Organism: uncultured Acidimicrobiaceae bacterium; assembly: GCA_963850095.1. Classification (GTDB taxonomy): domain Bacteria; phylum Actinomycetota; class Acidimicrobiia; order Acidimicrobiales; family RAAP-2; genus Bog-473. The sequence goes on from CAWKJX010000002.1 coordinate 44,261, forward strand.
GTGTCGCCGTCCGTGTCTTGGAAGAGCGTGGTGGCTTGGCCGCCGATGATGCCCACCAGCTTCAGTCGGGCCCGCTGGTCCTTTGGGATGACGTAGTTCCCCGAGATGTCGCCCGACGTCGCCTGCGCGTTGGTGGCCCAGGCGAACGGCACGACCTCGCCGAGGTGGTACCCGAGCAACTTCGCGCTGGCGGCGTCGATGGCGAACTCGTCCGGGGCTTTCGGGTTCGGCAGCCGACCTTCGGTGATGAAGACCGGATTCTCGGTGTACTCCAGTCCGTTCACGCTGGCCTCGACGTTGGGGGTCGATGGGGTCTCGGCGAACGGGTGGCCGCTCGGGGTGGTCGGACCGGCGTTGAGTTCGACTTCGCTCGCTACCCGCTGGACATGGGGCAGGTGGGCCAGCTTGTCAACCAACGCCGGGTCGTAGGCGGTGTTGAGACCGATGGCCGGGTCGATGGTGCCGGTGGCCACGAAGAGCTGTGGTACGTGCGCCGCCGCCACGAGTTCGGAGAAGGACGATTCCGTGCTGCGGGCCGCGGCGAGCGAGGCCATGGAGAGGCCGCCCAGAGCGCCGAGCCGAGCAGGACGGTGAGGAGATACGACAGCTCGACCGTAGAAGGTCGCGCGGAACCGGTACCAGACGTAGGACAGCGTTCCCCCCGACTTCACGGCACCCGCCGTCAGGTCCCGGGCCGACCGAGGTCGTGCAAGGCGGCGCGGGCGGCTCCCAACCCGCACATGCCGTGGACGCCACCGCCGGGTGGCGTGGCGGCCGAGCAGAGGTAGACACCCCTGAGCGCCGTGCGGTAGGGGTTCCAGCGCGCGGTCGGACGCAGGACCATTTGGCGCAAGGTGGCCGCGCCCGCGTTGATGTCACCGCCGACATAGCTCGGGTTGCGCTGCTCCTCGTCGACCGCGGTGGCGGTCGAGCGGCCGACGACCAGGTCCCGGAAACCCGGTGCGAACCGCTCTATTTGGGCCTCGATCCGCTCCGTCATGTCGACGTCCGAGCCGTTGGGAACGTGGCAATACGCCCACAGGGTGTGCTGTCCCGTCGGCGCCCGGGTCGGGTCGACGACGCACGGCTGGGTGACGAGGCAGTAGGGGCGCTCGGCATGACGACCGGCGTTGACGTCGGCCTCGCTCCGGGCGATCTCCTCGAACGACCCGCCCACGTGCAACGTGACCGCGCGTCGGCAACCCTCGGCGGTCCACGGCACCGGCCCGTCGAGGGCCCAGTCGACCTTGCAGACGCCCGGACCGTAGCGGTAGTGGGAGAGGGCCCGGCGTGCTCGGCCGGGCAGTCGGTCCCCAGCCAGCTCCACCAGCTGCCGTGGCGTGACGTCGAGGACGGTGGCGCGTGCGGGCGGCAGGTCGCCGAGGCGCTTCACCAGGGTCCCCGTCACGATCTGCCCGTCGAGCGAGGTGAACTCGGCCACCAGTGCATCGACGATGGCCGCGCTGCCACCTTCCACCACCGGCCAGCCGTAGCGGTGGGCCAGAGCGGTGAACAGACGCGGGAAGACGCCCGAGAGGGGCGCGGTCAGCGGCAGCATCGAATGGGCCGCCGTTCCGGCCACGAGGGCGCGGCCCTCGTCGGTGTGGAAGCGGCGCGCCAGATGGCGGGCCGAGGCGAGGCCCGGCAGCCCGAACCGGGCCGCCGCCACGGGGTGGGCCGGCGGCGAGCGCATGGAGCCGAGAAAGGTGGGCAGGACGTCGTCCAGGTCACGCACGAGTGGAGTGAAGAGGCGGGCGTAGGCCGGGCCGTCGGGTCCGAGCGCCGTGGCGACGTCGCCCACGTCGTCGCCCACGCAGACGGCCCGGCCGCCGTCGAGCGGATGGGCGAATGCGACCTCGGGGCTGAGCAGCCGCACACCGCGGGCCGCCAGGTCGACGTCACGGAAGGCCGGAGAGGCGAGGAGGAGCGGGTGGACGGCAGAGCACACGTCATGGCGAAAGCCGGGGACGGTCAGCTCGGCGGTGCGGCAACCGCCCCCCGGGTGGTCGGCCGCTTCGTAGACGTCCACGGAAAGGCCGGCCCGGGCCAGCAGCACGGCCGCCACCAGCCCGTTCGGCCCGGCACCCACGACGACGACGTCGGTCCGCCTCATCGACAGCTCACAGAGCGAGCGTCCGCCCCTCTTCGGCTCCGAGGACGGGAACCGGGCCGTCAGCGAAGCGGCTCAGGGTCCGGTCGACCTCGGCGTCGTTGCGGTCGGGACGATGATGGAACAGCGCGACCCGGCGGGCCTCCGCCGCGGTGCCGAGCCCGACCGCGTACTCCGCCGCGGCGTGCCCGAAGAATCCCTCGGCCGGGACCTCCTCCGCCCGCAGGTGGGCGTCGTGGATCAGGAGGTCCACGTCGCGGGCAAGCTCCAGGGCGGCCTCGTGGTACTCACCGATGTCGTCCGGACCGCTCCCGAGGACGGTCGGGCAGTGGTCCGGCAGGTAGGCGACAGAGGAGTGGCCGTCGCTGACGCGGAACCCGAGCGTCCGTCCGCCCTTGTGGGGGATTTCGAGGGCCTGCACTTCGAAGCCCTCCACATCGAAGGGGCCGCTCGGTACGAGGCCGAACCGCCAGTCCCCACGAAGCTGCGACGGTGCGATGGGGAAGAAAGGGGGCGACATCATGCGCTCCAGCAACGCTTCGGCGTCGGTCTCGTCGTCTACGCCGGGCAGGAGCAGCGAGACTGCCGCGTCGTCGCGGTCCCCGCTCGTGAAGAAGGGCAGGCCTTGCACATGGTCCCAATGCAAGTGCGTGAGGAGCACCGTGCCACGGAACGGGTGATCCCCGAGCAGCTCCTTCAGGCGCCGTATGCCGGTCCCGGCATCGAGCAGGAGCGAGGGAGCCGACCCGGCGCCGTCGTGGGCCAGGGCGACACACGAGGTGTGGCCGCCGTAGCGGACGAAGTCCGGGCCAGGTGCGGGCGTCGACCCCCGCGTCCCGCAGAAGGTGACGCGCACCGACTCAGTCTCGCGCGTTGTCCTCGCGGCGATGGCCCGCGGACAACTCCTCCAGGTGGGAGCGATCGACAAGATCGGCGTCGAATATGGCGATCCGGCAGGGCGTCACGGCGATGTTGCTCGAGGTACGGATCCCACCCTCGAGGTGCGCCCGCTCACCGAGCAGTGCCCCCGGCCCGTATTCAGCCAGACGCTCGCCGTCCTTCTCGACCCGCACGATCCCGTCGAGGATCAGGAGAACCTCTTTGCCCGGTTCGCCCTCCTTCACGAGGATGGTCCCGGCGGGGAACTTGTCGATGCGCCGCTTGCCGCCCCCCTGCATCAGCTGGGCCGAGAGTGTGGTCTCGAGGGCGGACTCGACAGCCGCGACGAGCGCGTCGGAGTCCTCGTCTCCCCACGGGCTGTGCTTCCCGAACGACTTGCGATACCAGTCCTTGAAGTCGGTCAACCCGGACTTGTGCGAGAGGCGGTTGTCGGCGCCGTACACCCAGTGCCGCGGGAAACCGGCTGGCTCCGCTCAGCGCGTACTCCGTCCGGCCGTCGGCGTACAAGGTCAGCGAGAGCGTCGTCCATACCAGGGGTGCCTGCCACTGGACGAAGGGCTTACGCCGCACCCGACGCGGTGCGGGCACACCGGTGCGGCCGCCGCAGGTCTGGACGAAGCGCACCCAGCCCTCCCCGCGTTCGGGCTCGCGTTGGATGTCGGGCAGCTGGAAGGCCTGGAAACGGTGCTTGACGGCGCGCAGGTTGACCATGGTCGACCCCATGACGCCGCCGCCCAGGTAGCCGCAGTCGACAATCCGGCCCCCTCCATCGACTGTGATGAAGGCACGGAGCTCGTTGGCGAAGCGGAAGCGGTCGGCCTCCTGCAGGGCGGCCAAGTCCATGTCCTCGGTCGGTGGGGGTGCGTCGTAGTGCGTGATGCCCGAGTCGAAGGCCAGGCGCTGTGCGCCTTGGATCGCTTCGCTCGGGATCCACGACAGCGAGGTCACGACCCCTTCCTGACGGATCAGTGTCTCAGTGCTCATATTGCCAGCGTGGACCGGCCGACCTGGGTTGACGAGTGTGGTGACAGGCATCTGCGGGTGTGCCTAGCACCACCCGTGTACCGGAAGGTCCCCCCCTGTTCCCGGGCCGGCCATTGTGTGAGAACTAGAGGCGATGAGTGACGACGAACACCGCGCCGGCAGGATTTCGGTGCTCCTGGCCGATGACAACCTGATCGTGCGGGAGGGCGTACGGGCGTTGATAGAGCGGCACAAGGACCTCGAGATCGTGGGCGTGGCGGCGGACTACGACGAGGTGGTGCAGGGCGCCACTGCCCTGGCGCCCCAGGTCCTGGTCACGGACATCCGCATGCCCCCCTCCTTCAACCGGGAAGGGATCGACGCCGCCAAGGAGGTTCGCAAGCGGCACCCGGGCACGGGGGTCGTCATTCTGTCGCAGTACGACGATCCGGAGTACGCCGTATCCCTTTTGGCCGAGGGCTCGGCCGGCTACGGCTACCTCCTGAAGGACCACATCGCCCAGGGCGATCAGCTGGTGGACGCCATCCGGGCGGTCGCCACCGGCGGCAACGCGCTCGACCCGGCCATCGTGGACGCACTGGTCCGGCCCGTCACCTCCGACGGCGGCCTGACACCCGCGGAGGAGGAGCTGCTGGGCATGGTGGCCGAGGGCAAGCCGATCAAGGCGATCGCCGTGGCAAGGGGGCTGCCGCCCGAGGCGGTCGACGCCGAGGTGGAATCCGTCTTCGTCAAGCTGGCCGAGGGCGTCTCCGCCGGCACGGAGGGGGCGCTGCTGCGCCTCCGCCTCCTGCACAAGGCCATCGTCGACCGGGAAGAACAGGGGGAAACCCTCTCCCGCCTGCTCCCGGGAGGCCTGGCGGAGAAGCTGCGGCGTGACGGACGTCACATCGGGGAGACGGAGCGGGTCACCGTGACGGTGCTGATGAGCGACATCCGCTCCTATTCGAGCATTGCCGAGCACGCCGACCCGAGCCAGCTCGCCGGGCAGCTGAACGTGCACCGGGCCGCCATGAACGACGCCATCCTGGGGGAGAATGGCACCGTGATGCAGTTCGTGGGCGATGCGGTCATGGCGGTCTTCGGAGCGCCCTTTGCCCAGGAGGATCACGCGGACCGGGCCGTGGCGGCGGCCTTGGCCATGCACGAGAAGCAGGGTGCCATCAACCTGCGCTGGCGGGACGAGGGTCTCCCCGCATTCGGGTTGGGCCTCGGTCTTTCCACCGGCGAGGCCGCCGCCGCCCTCCTGGGCTCCGAGGAGCGGCTCGAGTACACCCTCGTGGGGGACACGGTGAACATGTCCCAGCGGCTCCAGCAGCTGGCGGAGGCGGGCGAGACGGTGGTGTCCGAGGGAACGGTCGAAGCGTGGCACGCACCCCGGCCGACCTTGCCCCTGCCGCCTCAGCTCGTCAAAGGCCGCGAGACTCCCGTAATCGCATACAAACTGTTGGTAGGCGCGCAGGAAGCCTGTGCCTCGCCGGAAGGAGCGTGACATGGACGCCTTGGTCGTAGACAAGGTACGCAAGACGTTCGAGGCGGAGAACGCGCCCGTGCGCGCACTCCGTGGGGCCAGCTTGACCGTCCCGTCCGGAGACTTCATCGCCCTGATGGGTCCTTCGGGCTGCGGGAAGTCGACGCTCCTCAACCTGATCGCCGGTCTCGACGTCGCCGACGAGGGCACCATTTCGGTGGCCGGTGAGCTGGTCACGGGCCGGACCGAGGACGAGTTGTCGCAGCTCCGGCGGCGCCATATCGGCATCGTCTTCCAGTTCTTCAACCTCTTGGAGGGCATGACCGTCCTCGAGAACGTGGCCCTGCCCGCGGTGATCGCCGGGCGCAAGCGCAAGGCCGCCGAGACCCGTGCCCGCGACCTGCTCGACCTCCTGGGCATCGGGGACAAGGCCAACACGGTGCCGGGCATGCTCTCGGGAGGGCAGCGCCAGCGGCTGGCTATCGCCCGTGCCCTGGCCAACGAGCCGACGCTCCTCCTCGCCGACGAGCCCACGGGCGCGCTGGACTCGGAAGGGGGACAGGAGGTCATTGAGCTCCTGAGCCGCCTGCACGCCGGCGGCCAGACCATCGTGCTCGTCACGCACGACGCCGGGGTGGCCTCGGCGGCCGACCGGATCGTGCGCATGCGCGACGGGAGGATCGCGGCCGACGACGCCGCGGATCTCCCCATAACCGTCCCGTCCTGAGCGACTGGAGTACCCGGTGGCGATCGGAGGCGAGGTGAAGCTGGAAGTGGACGGCACTCCTGCCGTCGCCGCCCCGGCGCCCCCCGCCCCCACCGTCGTCACGTTCCGGCTCCTGCGGGCGGCCGTGTTCGTGGTCACGATCGCCGGCGTGGTGGTCGGCCTGCGTACCACCGTGCCCGGCGGCCTGGCCCCTGTCTACGGTGTTGCGTTCGGGCTGACCGTGGTCTGGGCGCTCGTGGGACTGGTGGACACCCACGCACGGGGTCGGGTCGACTCGCGTGTCTCTCCCTACCATCTCCTGGCGGGCGTCGATGCGCTGGTGGCCATGGTGGCCCTCACCGCGGGTCGACGGGCGGCGGCGGTCCACGCTCCGGGCAGTGCACGGGACGTGGCGACGTTGGCGGCGGTGCTCGTTACGGCGATTTCGTTCCACTTCCTCCTGGCATTGCCCGACGGACGTCTCCACGATTCCTTCCGGCGCACCGGCGTGATCGCCGCCTACCTGGCGGCACTCGGTGTCGGGGTCGGAATGGCCGTGGCCCAGCACGGCTTCACCGTGGTCGACGGCGCCATCAGCTGGACGATCGCGGGCGTGCTGGCCGTCGCGCCCATGCGGGCCCGTTACATCGCGTCGCTGGGACACGATCGGGAGCGGATGGAGTGGTTCGGCATCGGGGTCGCCCTGGCCGCGACGGTCGCTCTGATCGTCACTGTGCTGCACTGGCTGGTCGGGTGGCCGGCGGACCTCGGGGCGGTCGCGGCCGGGGCGACGGTGCTGGTCCCGCTCAGTCTGTTGGCCGGCGAGAGCCGGAAGCTCGCCCCGCACGCGAGTCGTGGACTCGTGCAGGTGCTGGCGGTCTTCGGGTTCGTCGCTGTGGTCTCGGCGATCTACCTGGTCGTGGTCCTCGGCCTCGGCCACGCGCCCAACACGACCGGCGACAAGGAGGCGTTGGCGCTGTCCATCGTCGCCTCCGGGGTGGCCGCGGTCATCTTCGTCCCGGTGCGGTCGCGCTTCCTCGAATCCGCCACGCGCTTCGTCTACGGCTCGCGGGAGGCGCCCGACGAAGTACTGCGCACCTTCGGCAGCCGGATGACCCGGGCCATCCCGATGGACGAATTGCTCCTGCAGCTGGCCGAGTCGCTCCGCAAGACGATGAATCTGACCAGCGCGGAAATCTACACCGGGTCCGGAGAGGTCCTGGAGCGCGCCGGCGTCCGTGCCCGACCTGGGCTCCGGGTCGATTGTCGTCTCGCCCCGCGAGCGTCCTGTCGTCACGCGGGCCGGGGTGTCGGGAACAGCCTGGGCGTCAATTTGGCTGCCGAGCCTGTTGGCCGGGCGGGAGCAGGAACAGGTCCGAGTGGCGCCGGTCAGTCACGGCGGTGAGCTGCTCGGCCTGATCGTCGTCCAGCGCGCCTCGGTGGCCAACGCGTTCTCAGACGACGACGATCGCGTCCTGGCCGATCTGGCCCGGCAGGTGGGTTTGGCGCTTCACAACTCCCAGCTCGACACGGCCCTGCAGACCACGCTGGACGAGGTGAGGAAGCAGGCCGATGCCCTGCGCGAGTCCAGGGCGCGCATCGTCGCCAGCGGCGACGCCGAGCGCCGGAAAGTCGAGCGCAACCTGCACGACGGGGCGCAGCAGCACCTGGTGGCGCTCGCCGTGAACCTCCGCCTCACCCGCGACATCATCGTCGACGATCAGGAGGCCGGCCTCGAGATGCTCGACCAGTTGGCCGGCGAGGTGCAGGAGACGATCCAGGAGCTGCGCGAGCTGGCCCATGGCATCTACCCACCGCTGCTGGTCGACAGCGGGCTCCTGGAGGCATTGCGCGCCGCAGCCAACCGGAACCCGCTCCCGGTCCACATCGCGGCCGAAGGCATCGGCCGCTACCCCTCCGAGACCGAGGCAGCGGTCTATTTCTGCTGCCTCGAGGCTCTGCAGAACGCGGCCAAGCATGCGCCCGAAGCCAGCGTAGAGGTCCGGCTCTGGGAGGAGTCCGGGGGACTGCTGTTCAGTGTCACGGACAACGGGCCGGGGTTCGACGTCGAAAGGGCCCAACGGGGACACGGATACGTCAACATGGCCGACCGTCTGGGCGCCATCGGTGGGACGGTGCGCTGGGAATCCGAGATCGGCCAGGGTTCTGTCGTCCGAGGGTCGGTCCCGTTGGTGTGAGCACCGGGTACCGAACCGTTCAGGCGGACATGAACTCTTCCGTGTCGCGCTCGTCCCACAGCCGTCGCAGGGTGTCGGCGCCCAGGTGCTCCTTGTTCATGTAGGCGCGAGCCCCGCTGGTGGCCACCTCGGGCGGGAGGTCGCCGGCGTCGTAGGTCGAGCACAGGATGACGACCACCTCGGGGTGGCGGGACACCAGGGCTCGGGTGGCGTCGATGCCGTTCATCTCCGGCATGTTGATGTCCATGAGAACCAAGAGCCGGATTCAGCTCGTCGGCCAGGGAGACCGCTTCGCTCCCGTTCGCCGCCTCGCCGACCAGCTCGAACTCGGTCGTCCGCCTGAGCACGGCTTTCATGGCGGCCCGGAACGGTGCTTGGTCGTCCACGATGAGGACCGGCAGGCGCTCGCTCACCCTTTCATTCTCGCACGGGCGTGGTAGGACGACCGGGGTGGTGCCACGCCGAGGCCGGTGGTGCTGTCATCCTCCCCCGGGGTCGCTCAGGTAGACGAGAACGGCCTTCACCCGACGGTTGACGTCGGGCTCCTCGGTCAACCCGAGCTTGGAGAAGATGGAGTTCGTGTGCTTCTCCACCGCCCGTTCCGAGACTTGCAGCGAGGAGGCAATGGCGGCGTTGCTCTTGCCCTTGGCCATTTCGCCCAGGATCTCGGATTCCCGCGGTGTCAGCCATGACAGGTCCGATTTGCGGCGAGACGACTTGGCCTCGATCAGCTCGTCGACGATCTGCGGGTCGATGACGGACCCTCCCTGGGCCACGGCGCGGATGGCCTGGGCCAGCTCGTCGGGCCCCGCCACCTGCTCCTTGAGGAGGTAGGCCCGACCGGACGACCCCGTCTCGAGGAGGGCGAGGGCGTAGGAGGGCGTCTTGTACTGGCTGAGAACCACGACGCCGACATCCGGCTTGTGCTCGCGCAGCCACGAGGCGGCCTGAATGCCCTCGTCCGTCCCGGTGGGGGGCATCCGGATGTCGGTCACCACGACCTGAGGTGAAGCCTCCTCTATGAGCTCCAGGAGCTGCGGGAGGTCGGCGGCCCGCCCGACCAGCTCGAACTCCTCCTCCGCGTCGATGATCCGCGAGATGCCCTCCCTGAGCAGCGCGTTGTCCTCCGCCAGGGCCACCCGGATCCTCGCCATGCGTGCGTACGGTAGCGCGCCCTCCCGATGCACCCCGGTCGGAGGCATCCGGCCGTGGTGGTGGCATCCCTCGACGGGGCGGGGTGGCACCCTTGGTCGACCTGGGCGAATTGGCGAGACTTCATGTCGGTGAGCCGGGCTTTCACGGGAGAATCGGGGCCGTGAGGGACCAGAGGCTCGCGGTACCGCTGTACCGCCTGCGGGCCACATTCGGGCGCCGGTGGGGTGGCTATCTGTCGCTGGTCGTCCTCGTCGGCCTGATCGGGGGTGTCGGGCTGGGCAGTCTGGCGGCGGCCCGCCGCACGCAGTCGTCCTTCTCCACTTTTCTCGCGGCCACCAACCCGTCCGATCTCACCGTGTCCGCCTACAGCGGAGGTTCCGGCGGAGAGGGCAACCCCGACTACGACGCCGCCCTGACCGCAAGGATCGCCCACCTCCCTGGAGTGCGGCACGTGGCGGCGGCCTTCGAGGTGGTCGGCGCGCCGTTGACCCCCGGGGGTACGCCGAGAATACGGTTCACGGGCGAGGCCTTCCCCGTGGCCAGCGTCAACGGCCTCTTCTTCTCCCAGGACCGGGTCGCCGTCACCCAGGGCCGTATGGCCGCACCCGGCCGGGCCGACGAAATCACGATGGCGGCCGTGGTCGCGCGGCAGTTCGGGTTCCACGTCGGGAGAGGTGATCCCGTTCGGGTTCTACTCCGACGCCCAGCAGAGCCTCCCCGGCTTCGGCACGAGCGCGGTGCGGCCGGCCCTGCGCGTCAACATGAAACTCGTCGGGCTGGCCTCCCTCAACTCGGAGGTCGTGGAGGACGATGTCGACACGCTGCCGACGATCCTCCCGTTGACACCGGCATTCGCCCGGGAGGTTCTGGCGCACAAGGGCGAGCAGTTCAGCGGCGCACTGACCTTCGGCATCCAGACGAGAGACGGTGCGGCCGGCGTGCCTGCCGTCGAGCGCGAAATCGCCGCGGTCATCCCACCGGGTCTCATCTCCACGGACCACGCGCTGACGCCCGTGGTGGCCAAGGCGGATCGCTCGTTGAAGCCGATCTCCATCGCCTTGGGCGTCTTCGGCCTGGTGGCGCTCGTGGCGGCCCTCCTGATCGCAGCTCAGTTGATGGCGCGGCGGTTCCGGGCGGAAGGCGCCGACCTCCAGATCCTCCGGGCGCTCGGTGCCGGCCCGCCGGACACCGTGCTCGACGGTCTCATCGGGTCGGAGGCCTCCATCCTCGTCGGTTCGCTGCTGGCGGCGGGGGTGGCCATCGCCCTGTCACCGATCGCGCCGATCGGTCCCGTGCGCCCCGTGTACCCGTCCAACGGGATTTCGCTGGACTGGATGGTGCTGGGACTCGGTGTCCTCGCCCTCTTCGTCTTGCTGAGTGGCGTGGCTGCCCTCCTGGCCTATTCGACGGCACCCCACCGGGTGATGCGCCGTCCCCGCATCCGTTCGACGACCGGGGCGCAGGCGGTGGCCCTTTTGGCGCGGGCCGGCCTCCCGGCCCCGGGCGTGGTCGGTGTGCGCATGGCCCTCGAGCCCGGTGAGGGTCGCAGCGCCGTGCCCGTGCGTTCGGCCCTGCTCGGGTCCGTGCTGGCGGTCGCGCTCGTGGTGACGACGTTGACCTTCGGGAACAGCCTGCAGACGCTGGTCTCCAACCCTGGCCTGTACGGCTGGAATTGGACCTACATCCTGAACCCGGTCGGAGCGGGGAGCGGCAACGTCCCCCAGGTGGCCCTCTCACTCCTGAAGCACGACCCGTACGTCGCCGCCTACAGCGGCGCCTCGTTCAACGATGCGGAGCTCGACGGCCAGAACGTGCCGTTTCTCGTCGAGAACGTCGATGCGCCGGTGGCCCCGCCGATACTCAGCGGCCATGGCCTCGACGCGCCACGGGACGTGGTACTCGGTGCGGCCACGTTGGCCGCGCTGCACAAGCACCTGGGTCAATACGTCACGCTGACCTACGGGACACCGGCCGACGCTCCGATCTACCTGCCGCCCACCCGACTCCTGATCGCCGGCACGGCGACGTTCCCCGCCATCGGCTACGCCAGCACCATCTCCGACCACACGTCCATGGGTACCGGTGTGCTCTTCTCCTTCCAGGCGCTCCCCCGGGCATTCGCCAGCGGAATCGAGAGCTCCTCGGATCCGGCGCTCGACGGTCCCAACCTCGCGCTCGTCCGGATCAGGCCGGGTGCGCCACCGGCGGCCGCGCTGGCCAGCCTGCAGCGCGTCGTGCGTACAGCCGACAAGGTGTTCGCCGACCAACCCGGAGGATCGGCGGGGAACGCGATCGTGGTGCAGGGTGTCCAACGCCCGGCGGAAATCGTCAACTACCGCACCATCGGCGCCATCCCGACACTGCTCGTCTCCGGCCTGGTGTTGGGCGTGATCGTCGCCCTGGCCCTGACGCTCATGTCATCGGTGCGCCAGCGCCGGCGCGATCTGGCCCTCCTCAAGGCGATTGGTTTCGTGAGGCGGCAGCTGGCCGCAGCCGTCGCCTGGCAGTCAACGGTGGCCGCCGTGGTGGGGATCGTCGTCGGGATCCCCCTCGGGATCATCGCCGGGCGCTGGATGTGGAGTCTCTTCGCGCGCCAGATCTACGCCGTGCCCTACCCGACCGTGTCGGTCATCTCGATCGTCCTCGTGGCGATCGGCACCCTCGTTTTGGCCAATGTGGTGGCGGCCGTACCCGCGCGCAGCGCGGCCCGGACGCCCACCGCACTGATGCTGCGGGAGGAGTGAACTGGGCCACGCGGTGGCCGGACCAGGTCCGTCGGCGCCGTAGGGTCGCCCCGCCCACCACCGCGCTCGGATCATCAACGACGAGGGAGAACCCGCCTCGAACCTGCCGATCGTCGCGCCCGCCATGGCCGAAGCCGCGGCCGACGGCGCGGTCGGAATGGCGCCGGCGGCGGCCGGGCTATTTCGGGCTGGGCGGTGTGACGGCGGCCTTGAGCTCCATGAGTGCCCCTTCGAGCTCGGCGGCGCGGTTCCGCCTGGCGGCGTCAGCTGCTGCGAGTTGTTCGCCGGTCGGATGCTCGCCGCCCGAACGCATCAGGTGGTCGGCCTCGACGGCGAAGGCCAGGCCCCGCAAGCTCTCGGCACAGCGTGTGCACATCCCCCGGGTGATGTCGTCGGGTGCGGAATCGGCGCAGCGTTCCAGGCCGTCGACGGCTTCGTCCACCTGCACGCCGACGCTGGCCCGGCGTTGCTGATCGTCCGCCTCGGTCTGGGACACCACGAGGTTGCGGGCCAGCTCCGCCGCGGCGATGGCGGGCCGCACCGAACGCTGCCACTCGGCCTCCCTGCCTTGGCGTTTCGAGCGGGCGATGAGCAGGGCGACGAAGCCTGCGGCCAGGACGACGACGACGGCCAGGAGGATCCATCCCCACGGAGTGGAGCTGGACGACGAGGCGGCCTTGGTCGTGGTCGAGGTCGTCGTCGGGTGCTCCGTCGTCGTGGTCGTCGGGTGGGGACGAGACGTGGTCGTGGTCGGGGCCAAGGTCGTCGTCGTGGTCGAGACGGTGGTCGGCGGTGTCGTCGTGGTCGTCGTCGGAGCCGTGGTTGCGGTCGTGGTCGTCGTGGTGTCCTGCGCCCACGCCCCGGCCTCGAGGGCGCCCAGCGCGGCCGGCACCGACGTCAGGACGGCCACCAAGGCGGCGGCTACCAGGCGGCGACGTCCAGGACGCATGGCAGCAGCCTACGGAGCCGGATCGGTCGGACCGGGGACCGTTGCCGGCGCCCGGCCGATCCGAGAGATGCCCACCGAGGGACTATCGCTCCTGCCTGGGCAGACGTAGATTTGCGTCGTGTGCCAGCTCTCCAGGGGGACAGCAGGCGGTGCGCCGGGCCGCGTGGAGGTACGAGGGGCGTGACGGTGACGGCCGAGGGGTCCGAGCGCCGACAGCTGACCGTGATGTTCACCGACCTGGTGGGGTCGACCGAGCTGGCCTCGGTGCTCGATCCCGAGGATTGGCACGACGTGCTCAGCGCCTACCAGCATCGGGTCGCCGCCCTCGTCAGCGGTCACGGCGGGGTGATCGCCCAGTTCCAGGGTGACGGCGCGGTGGCCTACTTCGGATACCCCGAGGCGTCGGAGTCCGCCAGCCGGGAGGCACTGTCGGCCGGGCTGGCCATCGTCGAGGACATCGTCCGCCTCGGTGCCGAACTCTCGCCCGACCTTGGCATCAGCGACCTCCAGGCCCGTGCCGGCATCCATACCGGTGAGGTGCTCGTCGCCGCGGTGACGGCCGGTGGACCCGAGCGCCTGCCGGACCTGTGGGGACAGGTGCCGAACATGGCGGCCCGCCTGCAGGCGGCGGGCGCGCCCGGCCAGGTTGTGATCAGCGGCGCCACCGCGGGTCTGGTGGCGGGGTTCTTCGAGCTGGAATCCCTGGGCACTTTGACGTTGAAGGGCATCGGCGAGCCCGTGCCGGCCTTCCTCGCCCTGCGGCGCAGCTCGGCCCGGAACCGCCTGGAGGCCCGCCCGCTGACGGCCTTCGTGTCTCGCACCCGGGCCTCGACCTGGCTGGCGGCGCACTGGGGCTACGTGGAGGGTGGGAACGGGCGCCTCGCCCTGATTTCGGGTGAGCCGGGGATCGGAAAGTCACGCCTTCTCCTGGAGTTCAGCGCGCTGCTGCAGCAGCGTGGCCACCCCGTGCGCACCATCGTCTGCAGCCGCCGCGGCTCGCTCAGCCCACTCCAACCGTTCGGCGACGTCATGGGCCACGTCCCGGCCACGCCCCAGGAGGCCTCTGCCTGGGCCCAGGATCTGGCCGCCGGGTCGGGTCCTCTGCTCCTCGTCGTCGAGGACGCGCACTGGGCCGACCCCAGCACGATCGAGGCCGCACAACTGATCGCCCGCACCGGTGCGCCCGTCCTGGTGCTCATCGAGCGCGCGCCCCGAGATCGCCGACGACCCCAGCGTCAACCCGGACGCCCAGCTCACGCTGGACCGCCTCAGCGCCGACGACGCCCGCGAGCTGCTCGAAGGCCTCCCTGAGGCCGCGGAGCTCAAACCCGACGTACGCGATGCGCTCGTGCTCCGGGCCGATGGCGTGCCACTGTTCCTCGAGGAGCTGGCCCGGGGACTGTCCGAGGGCGGTGCTGCTTCGCAGGGCGCGCTGCCCACGACGCTGTCCGAGGTGATCACGGCCCGCCTCGACCGCCTCGGCGAGGCCAAGCGTGTCGCACAGGCGGCGGCGGTGATCGGGCGCACCTTCGATCGCGAGCTGTTGGCGGCGGCCACAGACCTCGACGAAGCGGTCCTCGACGCCGACCTGCGCCGGCTGATGGAGCACGCGGTGATTGAGCCGACCTCCAAGCAGGAGGAGCTGCAGTTCCGCCACGCGCTCTTCCACGAGGCGTCGTACCGGTCCGTGCTGCGGGCCGACCGGGTGCGGGTGCACGGCGCCGTCGGCGACATGCTGGTGTCGAACGGGCGATCGCGGCTGCACCCCGAGATCGCCGCCTTCCACCTCGGGGCGGCCGGCCGGGCCACGGAGGCGGTCCCGCTCTGGAAGGAGGCGGCCCGCACCGCCCGCCGGAACGCCCGCTTCCGGGAAGCGGCCGGCCACGAGCGAGAGGTGCTGGCGCTCGTCAGCCAGTTGCCCGAGGAGGAGAGGGACGCCACCGAGCTGAAGTCGCGCAGCCGACTGGTCATGTGCGTGACCGCGGTCGACCAGAGCGCGCCCGAAGCGCTCGAAGAATCGCGCCGCGTCGAGGAGCTGGCGCGCCGGCTGGGCGACCGCTCCATCCTCCTGCGCAACTACATGATCCTCGTCCCGTGGTGGCAGGCCAGTGCCGAATACCAGACCATCAACAGAATTCTGGTCGAGGCGCGGGCGGAAGCCGAGGCGCTGGGCGACGACTGGGCCCTGCAGCTGATTTCGACCTACGAGGCCACGACGCGGATTTGGCAGGGGATGATCCGCGAAGGCCTCGAACAGATCCGTGGGTCATACGCCGCGAGTGGGTTGCCGCTCGAGGCGAGCCTGGGCGGACTGCCTCCCATGCCCTCGGTCGAGCTGATGGCGCTGGCCGCTCCCCGCAGTGCCACCGCGTTGGCCTGCTGGCTCAGTGGCGCCTCCACCGAGGCGTGGAGGATCGCGGACGACGTCCTGCGTTGCACGACCGAGCGGCAGGTGCCCCAGGCGCAGGCGGTGGCCGCCGTGACGGCCGCCATCATGGCGCAGCTCGACGGCGAGCGCGAGGTCGTGGTCAAGCTGGCCGGTGAAGCGCTGCACGTCGCCGACGAGGTCAGCACCAGGCAGTGGCGGCAGTGGGCGAGGTCCCTGCAATGGTGGGCGGGCGACGGCATCGAGGAGCCCGAGCTCCCGGGGCCGCTCCTCGGTCCCTATTTCAAGATGCTCCTGGCCGACGACGACCGCGTGGAGGACGAACGCGCGTTCGCGCTCTTGTCGGACGCCTTGGTCACCGCACGCGCCACCGGCGAGCGGTTCTGTGAGCCCGAGATCCTGCGGGTGCGCGGGGGCCGCCTCCTCCGGGAGGGGCGGGTCGACGAGGCCGCCGGGGACTACCGGGCCGCGGTCCTGCTGGCCCGGGAGCAGGGCTCAGCGTCTGTTGGAACTGCGCGCGCTGACCGACTGGGTACGTCTGCCGGGAACGCCCAATGGGATTCGTGACGAGCTACGCGCCTGCGCCGCGGCCGTCGCCGTCGGGGGCCCGAGCCGGTGCCTCGACGAGGCCGTTGCACTCCTGGGGCGGCGGTGACGGGCACCGGATGGAGCGACGAGTTCCTCGACGGCCTGCGCAGCCAGGCGGACCCCGAGGCCGATGAGGTCGTCTCCACCTTGTTCGAGGGCACGGGAGACTCGACCTCCGCCTTCCGCGCCCTGGTGGTCCAGCAGAGCGAGGTGTCCGACCCCGTCCTCCAGGCCTACCTCGACCAGAAGGACGACGTACCGGAGTGGGCCGACCCCGCCCGGGTCGCCGCCGGCCAGGAGTGCTTTGCCCGCTGGGGCTCCCACGTGTTCACCGCCCTCTACGCGGCCGCGCTGCCCTCGGCCTATGCCTGCCGGCGCGGCGTCCAGGTCCTCGGCCTGACGGCCCGGCTCGAGACGGATGCCAAGCGCCGACTGAACGAGACGGCGCAATTCCACCTCGACGTCATGGAGCCGGGCGGGCTCGAATTCGGTGCGCGTGGCTTCGCCGACGCGCGGCACGTCCGGCTCATGCACGCGGCGGTGCGCTGGCTCATCCGCAACGATCCCCGGGTGCAGTGGGACCCGGCGTGGGGGGTTCCCATCAACCAGGAAGACCTGCTCGAGACCCTCCTGACCTTCACCGAAATCGTGTTCGAGGTGTTCGACCGCACGGGTGTCGTCTATACGGACGCGGAAGCGGACGATTATCTCCATGCCTGGTCGCTCGTCGGGCATTACCTCGGCGTCCGGGAGGACCTCCTTCCGCTCACCCGTGCCCAGACAACCGTGCTGATGCCGATCACCCGCCGCCGCCAGTTCGGCTCGAGCGAGGCCGGGCACGCGCTCATGGCGGCACTCCTCGACCAGGGCACACGACTGGCCCCTCCGGGGCTGCGGGGCCTGCCGGCCACCACGGTGCGCTTCTACGTGGGGGACCACACGGCGGATCTGGTGGGGGTCCCGAAGGCGGACTGGACCCGCGTGCTCTTCGAGCCTTTGGCCGACGTCACCCGCCGCCTCTCGCTGGAGCGGCTGCACCGGCGCTTCCTCGCCGGGCTTTCCAACCGCATCGGCTTCGGCATGCTGTCGCTCGCCGTGCGAGGAGAACGCTACGGGGGCCGGCCGGCCTTCGGGGTGCCGACCTCGCTCGCGGCGCGCTGGGACTGGCCGCCTACAGCGGACCGGGCGGCAGGCTGCCCTTAGCCAGGACGGCCAGCTGGGCGTCGGAGAGCGGGGGAGTGAACAGGCTCGGGTCACGCTGGCGCGAGCGGAACAGGTTCACGATGTAGTTCATGCGCTCCTCCAGCTTCGCCCAGTCACGGGCGCCGGACGGTGCCCCGGTTCCACCCGTCTTGTCCCACGCGGCGACGACGGCGGCCGCCGCACCGGGGAGGTCGCGCAACGCGGGCGGGAACATGCCGTCCGCCAGCGGGGGCACGTCGTGCCGGAGATCGAGCGTCTCGTTCGCGGTGACCAGTTGCATGATCGACTCGGTGAGCGCCGTGTCCCAGGCGGTGTCGAGCACCTGGCAGACCTGGCCGGTCAGGCCGTCGAGAGCGCGTCGTGCCTCCGGCGTCGGGACGTGCCCGACCACGTCGTTGTCGATCACCCTCTTGAGGGTGTCGGAAATGGCCGCATCGAGAGCCGAGCTGATGGCCGGCTGCAGGCGCTGCTGTTCGTGCGACACAGCCAGCGTGTTGGCCTGGAGGACCAGGGCGGCTCGCTCGTCGGGCTGCCCGATGGCCTGCTTGTAGGCGGAGAAGGCATCGACCACGGCGGTCCCGTCGACGTCGGCGCCGACCCGGGCCAGCGCGGCCGACAGCGCCTCCGACGTGGCGGGGTTCTGGTGGTCGGCCTCGAGCAGCTCGGTGAAGAGGGGGGCGAGCTCGGCGAAGACGAGGACGTTGCCGCCGGCGATCGACGTGGCCACATCCGCCGTCACCTGGTCGACGGCACGGCCCAGGTGATCGTGTACCAGATGCTCGGCCGCCCAGGCGCCGACCCCGTGATTGAACCGGTGCAGGATGTCCCGGGTGGCTCCGTTGTCGACGAGCAGCTGCCTGACTCTCGCCGGGAGCACCTCCCCGCGGATGGTGGCGCCCGCCGTCTTGGAGGCCCAGACGGCGAAGGCGCACCAGGTGGCGTCCTCCCCGACGCCCGCGTCGCGCAGGCCGATGGCGAGCTCGTGGTAGCGCTGGGTGATGTGGAGGTTGCGCAGGACCGGGTCGGCCATGCCGGCGATCTCTTCCACCGATGGGGTCACCGGCGCATCGTAGGTGGCGCCCCCCCCGCCCGCCGGTGCGTTCCTTCGGCGGGCCGTGCTCGCTCCTTCGGCCCGGACCCGCCACGCGCTACCCTCGCCGGGAACCGGAGGACGGCTGATGCACCTCGACATCCACGTACCGCGCTTCACCTGGCCGGGTGGCCCCGAGGCGATCGGTCCCACCTTGGCCTCGTTCGCACAGACGGCGGAGGACATCGGGGTGAGGACGCTGTCGGTCATGGACCACTGGTTCCAGATGGAGATGCTCTGGCCGGCGGAAGAACCGATGATGGAGGGCTACACGACCTTGTCGTTCGCGGCGGCCAAGACGAACCGTTTGCGCTTCCGCATGCTGGTGGGCGGCGTGACGTACCGCCACCCCGGGTTGTTGGCCAAGACCGTGACCACCCTCGACGTCCTCTCGGGTGGGCGGGCCGAGCTGGGTCTGGGCGCGGCCTGGTACGAACGTGAGCATCGGGGGCTCGGGGTCCCGTTCCCCCCGCTACGGGAACGGTACCAGCGACTGGAGGAGACGTTGCAGATCTGCTTCCAGATGTGGAGCGACGACAACGGTCCCTACGCGGGCACGCATTACCAGCTGGCCGAGACACTGTGCGCCCCACCCCCGGTCAGTTCGCCCCGGCCGCGGGTGCTCATCGGCGGTGGGGGGGAGCGAAAGACGCTCCGCATCGTCGCCGGCTACGCGGACCTGTGCAATGTGATCGGAGATGCCGCCACGGTGGCGCACAAGGTCGAGGTCCTGCGGAGCCACTGCGACGAGGTCGGGCGCGATCCGGCGGAAATAGAGGTGACGGCCCTGACGCTGGTGCCCGAGGACGCCGGAGCCGACGCCATACTGCGGGAGGCAGAGGCCATGTCGGCCGCGGGTGCGCAGACGATCGTCATCCGGTCGACCGGGCCCGAACCGTCCAGATGGCTGGAGGAGACCTGGGGTCCCGTGGTGCCCAAGCTGGCGGACATCGGCTGACGACGCCGTCAGCCGGACCGATGCACCTGGCTCAGCTCAACGTGGGCCGCCTCCGCGCTCCGATGGAGGACCCTCTGATCGACGGCTTCCGGCTGAACCTCAATCGGATCAACGCTTTGGCCGAGGCCAGCGCGGGCTTCGTGTGGCGCCTGCAGGACGAGAGCGGGAACGCCACCAGCCTGAAGCCCTTCGGCGACGACCTCGAGATCGTGAACCTGACGGTGTGGGAGTCGATCGATGCTCTGGCCGACTTCACGTACCGGTCCGGACACGTGGACCTCCTCCGCCGCCGGCGCGAGTTCTTCGAGGCGCCGTCCGGGCCGGTCCTCTGCCTGTGGTGGATCCCCGAGGGTACGACGCCCTCGCTCGAAGACGCCATCGCCCGCCTGGAGCACCTCAGGGCCAACGGAGCGAGCCCACTGGCCTTCACGTTCCGGCATCGCTTCGACACTGAGGGCTCGGCTGTCCAGGATGGAGGCCATGGCGTCGCGGCATCGGCTTAGTGGCAGGATGCTGGTGCACAGCGCGGGTTGGCGAGTCCGTTATGTTGCACCCCGGGGCCGCTAGCTCATCCGGAAGAGCAGGGGACTTTTAATCCCAAGGTGCCGGGATCGAGACCCGGGCGGCCCACCGA
>CAWKJX010000003.1:0-129955 GCA_963850095.1 uncultured Acidimicrobiaceae bacterium
GCGAGGCCGCCGGCAGGGACCGGTTCCGGGAGCCGGGCGGCCAGTACTACGAAGACGAGGGCAGCGGCAGCCAGGACGAAGAACGACGCCTGCCAGCCGGAGACGTAGGCCAGGATCCCCACCATGAGCGGCAACAGGGTGAGGCCGAATACGAGGGCGGCCCGCTGGGCCAGGATCACACGCGGTCGCAGGCTCACGGGGTAGTAGTCGCACAGGAGGGAGTTCTGGGTCGAGGTCGAGCGCGCCGCCGCCGAGCACCACCCCGATGGCACCGGCGTAGAGCAGAACCTGGTTGGGGAACACACCGGCCAACCACAGGACGGCGGCGGCCGCGGTGAAGAATCCGCCTGCGCCGACCAGCACCCTGGTCCGCGAGGTCTGGTTGGCCACCAGAGCCAGGACGAAGTCTGGACCGAGGCCCGTCTGCACCTGCTGGACGGCCACCAGCGCCAGGATGGAGAGGTCCTGTTGGTAGGCGTCCTGCATCTGGGGCAACAGCAGCACGAAGGTCACCGCGCTCATGGGCAGGATGGCGCCCAGGCCCATGACGGCGATCAGTGGACGCGGGGAGTACGCCCCGGTGAGGCGCGAGGGGCGCCGCTGGCGCAGGCGGGGGTGGCTGAGGTCAACCATGGGCGCCCGTATCGAGGCCGAGCGTGAGCACGTCGGCGGACTGGCGGCCCACGGAGCCGGGTGCCGACGTTCCCTGTTCGTGTGATGGAGCGGCGTCACCGGTGCCCTCGTCGGGCCGGCGCCAGATCCCGGCCGCCGTGATGCCGCGGCGGCGGGCCACCACACGCAGGAGCTGGTCCCGGCCGCGGTTGAGAAGGCCGCCGATGCCTTCGGGCAGGAAGAGCAGGAGCAGCAAAATGCCCAACCCGTTGACCAGCTGTGCGTAGCCGGCCGGCAGGTAGTACTGGGCCCCCCACACCACGACGGCGCCCAGGATGACGCCCGGCATGGAGCCCAGGCCGCCGATGACCACCATGGAGAACATGGTGATGTTGATGTCCGCGGTGAACGACCCGCTGTTGATGCCCTGCTGCTGGACGGCGAAGAGCGAGCCGGCGAACCCGGCGATGCCCCCGGAGATGGCGAAGGCCAGCAGCTTGTAACGGGTGGTGTTGACGGCGGCCGCCCGCGCCGCCGGTTCGTTGTCGCGGGTGGCGATGAGATCCCGGCCCGTCCTGCTCTGGCGAAGCGAACGGACCGCCAGGAGGACGAGGAAGAAGCCGGCCAGGCAGAAGTAATAGACCTGGGAGTCGGAGTTCAAGACACTCGACCCGAACAGCGTGGGCCGGTCGGCCTGGGTGGTGACGAACCAGGGCAGGTAGTTGGGTTGGAGGAAGTATGACGACGCGGTGACCCCGAAGGCCAGGGTCGTCACAGCCAGGAACGGCCCGGACATGCGCAGGGCCGGGAGCCCTATGAACAGCGACACCAGGGCGCCGACGATGACCCCGACCGCCAGCGCGGCGAAGAAGTCCCACCCGTGGCGGGAGTAGAGGACCACCGTGGCGGCCCCGCCGATGCCGGCCAAGCCGAATTGCCCGAGGGAGATCTGTCCCGTCCACCCAGTGAGCACCAGCAGCGAGAGCCCGACGATGGTGTAGACCACGATGATCGAGGCCAGATAGGTCTGGCTGTCGCTGAGCAGCAGCGGCAGCAGGGCCACCACGGCCACGAAGGCGACCTTCATGACCCGGAGGGTCCAGCGCACCTCGGGCAGGCCGGCCAGCTGGCGGGGGATGGGCCGGACCGCGGCCACGTAGCGCCAGCTCGACTGCTCGCCCTCGGTGACCCGCGAGCGGGAGCGCCGCTGCAGGAGGAGGGCCACGACGATGACGACCACCAGCGAGGCGTCCACGTAGGTCGTGTTGGAGTACGTCCAGGTGGCCCCGGCATCGAACACGCCGATGGCCAGTGCCGCCACCACGGTCCGCGGCATGCTTTCCATCCGCCCGATCACGGCGGCGGCCAGAATGCGCAGCAGGATTTCGTCGCCTCCCGCGGTGACGGTCTGGAACCCCCCGAACCCGAGTACGGGCACCTGCAGCAGAATGGCCAGGGTGGACAAAATGGCGGCCAGCACCCAAATGATGGTGTCGAGGCGGGCCACGGAGATCCCGAGCAGGGTGGCCCGGTCGCTGTTCTCGGCGGCCGCCCGGATGCCCAGTCCGTATTTGGAGTAGCGCATGAACAGGGCCAGGGCGGAGGCCACGACGAGGGCTCCGACCACGGCCACGATGTCGTTGCCGCTGAAGAGCACCGGACCGATGGTGAAGGACACGTGGAGGGGCGTGTTGACCGACTGGGTGTTCGAGGCGTTGATGCACGACTGGTTGGTGGCCGGGTTGCAGAACAGGACGGGAGCCACGGTGGCCGCCCCGGTCAGGAGCTGGGCCAGGCCGATGGTGGCCACGGTCAGGATCAGCCGCGAGCTGTTGCGGAAATGGCGGGGCAAGAGGCTGGCCAACGCGCCGAGGATGATGGCGGCGGCGATGCCGGCCCCCGCGGCCAGTACGAAGGGAACCCCGTAGGTGACCACCAGCTCGATGGCCAGCACGGCCGGCAGCACACCGATTGCGGCCTGGGCGAAGTTGATGATGCGGTCCCCGCGGTAGATCAGGACGATGCCCACGGCCAGGATGGCGTAAATGGCGCCATAGACGATGCCGAGGAGCACAATGCCGAGGGGCAGGCCCTTGGGCAAGGTGGCGTCCAGGAGGATCCACACCCCGATTGCCGCGAAGAACCAGCCCAGGGCGGCACGGGTCGAGCGCCACAGCGAAGCCCCGCGCTGGCGCAGGCCGCGGTCCACCTGACCTCCCAGCCGGGGCGCGCTTCGCTCGGGATTCGTCATGTTGCCTCGTCGCCCGCTGCGCCCGGAGACCTCACGCGGAGCGGCCGATCACTGCACGACGTCCATGCCACCCCCAAGTGGTCGCGCCCTGACAAGGCAAACGTACCGTGCCCTCACTAACGTTTGCGGCCAAAGCAGATGGAAGGGTGGGGGGAACACCGCCCGTAGATCCAGAAGACTGAAAAAAGGGGGGCCATGACATCGTCGGGCCAAAGGTCGGTCAAGGTTTCGTCGCGACACGTCGCGGGGCATCGGACGGTGTGGGGGGCACGCTCTGCCGTGGTGCTGGGAGCGGCGCTGCTCACCGCATTGGTGATGGTCCCGGTGGCGGGCGCGTCCAGTACGTCCCCGGTGCTGAAGAGCTCGGGCCCCGCCGGTGAGGGGCCCTACCCATGGGCCTACCCGGCGACCGGTGGCATAAAGGCGGGCACCGGAACCACCAGCTCGGGTGCCAAATGCACGCCCTCGACTCCGCAGTTCTCCTCGCCGTACGCGCCGCCGTGCCTACCGAAGTTCACCGGCAACAACGGTGGGGACACGTACAACGGCGTGACGGCCAGCACCATCACCCTGGCCGAGCGCGAGTTCCCGAGTGCCGCCGACACCGAGGAGATCGAGGCGGAGGCCAAGGCGGCCGGGGGTGCCATCCCCCAGGTCATCAGCCAGGTTCAGCAGGTCTTCCTCAACTACTTCAACAGCGCCTACAACCTCTACGGGCGCAAGGTCGTCATCAAGCCGTACACCACCCAGGCCAGCTTCACCACCGAGGAGCTGGGGCAGGGCCAGCCGCAGGCCTGTGCCGACGCGGACGCAATCGCCAATCAGATGCACGCCTTCGGGGAAACGGGCATGACGAACGGGGACTCCTACGGAGGCACCGGTCCCTTCTCCACCTGTGCCGCCCAGGACCACCTGGTGGAGTTCGACGGTGACCCGTACTACGACGAGGCCGCGTTCGAGGCGCTCAATCCCTACGTGTGGTCGATCAGCCAGAACTGCAACACGATCACGTCCTCCGAGGCCGAGGTGGTGGCCACCATGCTGGGTGGGAAGAAAGCCGTGTACGCCGGTGACCCGACCCTGAAGGACCAGGTGCGCAAGTTCGCCGCCTTCGTCCCCAACGTGTCCCAGTACCTGAACTGCACCAAGGACTTCGTCAACTTGGTCGAGAACAAGTACCACATCAACAAGAGCGAAATGTCGCCCAGCTTCGACTACAACCTCGACATCGCCACCTTCCAGCAGTCGGCGCAGCAGGCCATCATCCAGTTCAAGGCGGCCGGGGTGACCACGGTCATCTGCTCGGCCGACCCCTTCTCGCTCGGGCTGCTGACCAAGGCGGCGGCGGCCCAGAACTACCACCCCGAGTGGTTCATGACCGGCTCGGCCCTGACCGACCTGGACCAGGTGGCCCAGGGGCTCTACGACCTGCCGGAGATCCAGGGCCACATGTTCGGCCTGTCCGAGAGCGCACCCTCGACAGCCACGACCGGCACGCAGTC
Source organism: uncultured Acidimicrobiaceae bacterium (assembly GCA_963850095.1). Taxonomy (GTDB): domain Bacteria; phylum Actinomycetota; class Acidimicrobiia; order Acidimicrobiales; family RAAP-2; genus Bog-473. The sequence continues at coordinate 4,366 of CAWKJX010000003.1, forward strand.
CCTGGCCGGCCAGCTCTACCAGAAGCTGACCGGCCACGCCATCCCCAAGGGCACCGACGGCAACTACGGCGCCCTGGTGGAGATCTTCGACGACCTGCAGGCGGCCGGGCCGGACCTGACGCCGAGCAACATGGCCCGGGGGATCCATGCGCTGCCCACGCTCGGTGCGCCGGCCTACCAATACGGTCAGTGGACCTACAACCTGGGGCAGACGGGGACGCCCGGGGGAGGCGTCCACACCGCAGCCGACGATGCCCGCTTCGTCTACTGGGACGGGACCAAGACGTCGCCGCTCAACGGCGTGCAGGGGACCTTCGTTGCCGTCCTGGGCGGCAAGCGCTACTCGCTGGGCCAGTGGCCCACCACCCTGCCGCCGCTCTTCGGGGCGGGTTGAGCATGGCGCATGGACGTGAGTTCGCACCCGCATGTGGGGGCTCCGAGGAGGGACGGGTGGTGAAGATGGCCGACGCGAAGAGGGACGAACGTGGTGCGTTGTTCGTGACCGCGGATTCCGAGGACCCGCGGTTCAACCAGCCGTATGTCGACGTGCGCGAATGGCGCGATGAGCCGGCAGACGCCCCGGTGTTTCCCGGGGGCATCACGACGCAACAAGGCGGCGCCGCGCCCGTCAAGGCGCGCCACCTCTATGTCCACGGAGGGTTCACGAATACCGACGCCAAGTTCTCGTTCTGCTTCCCTCCGGAAGAGGAGTACCGAGGACGCTTCTTCCAGGCGACCCATCAGCTGCTCGCCGGCGAAGAGGCCACGGCGCGCAATGTCGGATTCGCCCTGGCCAGTGGCGGGTACTCGGTGCAGACGAACATGGGCGGCCGCGACAACCCTCGTACAGCTGAGGAGTCGGCCTTTGGCCAGTCCGACACGACGATTCGTGGCTACCGGGTCAACGCCGAGGCTGCGAAGTTCTCCCGCGTGGTGGCGGCCGAGATCTACGGCCCGCACCGCACCTACGGCTATCTCTACGGCGGGAGCGGCGGTGCCTACCAGACGGTGACCAGCGCGGAAATGACCACCGGCGTGTGGGACGGGTTCGTTCCCTACGTCATGGGTTCGCCGCAGTCCATCCCCAATTGCTTCACCGTGCGCGTCAACGCCCTCCGCGTACTGAAGGACAGATGGCCGTCGATCATCGACGCGATCGAACCGGGCGGAAGCGGTGACCCCTACGCCGGGCTCAACGACGAGGAGCGCGGCGCGCTGGAAGAGGCCACCCGGACCGGGTTCCCGCCCGGGGCGTGGTTCAACTACGTCCCCCAGGGCGGAGGGCCGCTCGTGCTGGTCGCCAGCTATGTGCCGGTGTTGGACCCCACCTATCTCGACGACTTCTGGAGCCAGCCGGGCTACCTCGGCACGGACCCGGCGTCGTCGGTCCGCGCCGCCCGCATCCAACACGAGGCGACCGTGGTCGAGGTGGTTCCCGGCAAGAACCAACTCAGGCTGTCGAGCGTTCCCACGGGTGATCTGGCGGGTGCCGATGTGATCATCACCAGCGGCGCGGCCGCGGGCACGACCGCATCGCTCGGCCGGATTGCCTCGGACGGCAAGGGTCACGTCGGCCTCGTATTCGAACCGGTCGGCGACACGATCGACCTCATGGCCGACCCCAGTGTCGTCGGGAGCATGGAGGCCGGCGACGAGGTCCGGATCGACAACTCGAGGTTCCTCGCGTTGCAGACCTACCATCGCCACCAATTCCCGCCGGCCGATCCCGACTTCGACTACCCCGACGTCTACGACTACTTCCGCAACCCCGACGGCTCGCCGAAATACCCCCGGCGAGCTGTGGACATCGGCGCCGCCGGGACCCTCGGCGCCACGGGCCAGATCCCTACCGGTCGTTTCAACGGGAAGATGATCGTGGTGGAGTGCCTGCACGACGGGGACGCTCTGCCGTGGCAGGCCGACTGGTACGCCAAGTTGGTCGAGGCCGTCGAAGGGCCGCACGTCGACGAGAAGTACCGGCTCTGGTACGTGGACAACGCGAACCACACCGACCCGACGACCGAGTCGCTGGAGACCCACGCGGTCGCCTACTCGGGCACGGTGCACTACGCGCTGCGCGAGCTGAGCGCATGGGTCGAGCAAGGCATCGCCCCGCCGCCCACCAGCGCATACCGGGTGCAGGACGGCCAAGTGCACGTCCCGGCCCGGGCCGCGGAACGAAAAGGGATCCAACCCGTGGTCCACCTCGAGGTGGACGGCGGCGTCCGCGCCGAGGTCGGCGTGGGCGAAGCCGTCAGCTTCACCGCACAGATCGAGGCACCGCCCGCCCCGGGCCAGGTGGTGTCGGCGGAGTGGGACTTCGAGGGCGTGGGCACGTATCCGGACGCCGCCGAGCTGGGTGATCCGACCTCGGAGACCGTCCAGGTGACGGCCACGCACGCCTTCGCCGAACCGGGCACCTACTTCCCGGCGCTACGCGTCGCCGCCCAACGTGAGGGCGATCCGACCACCCCGTTCGCCCGATCGCTGAACCTTGGCCGGGTCCGGGTGGTGGTCAACGAATGAAGACTCGCGGCAGGGCGGGCGGTGGCCTGCATCCGGCGCACTCGGGCGATGCGGCGGTTCGGCCCACCCGCCAGACCCTCGACGGGTCCCTCTTCTGAAAGGGGTCTCGAACCTGATTGGATGCGTAGGGGATGTATCCGACCGGGCTGCCTGGCGCGTCGAAGGCTGAGAAGCTCGCGTGAACCCTTGTGAGCCTGCCGAAACAGGCGGTATTGTCACAGCCGTTTGACCGGGGAGGTGGCTCGGGCGGTGAGAAGGTGGTTCATTGCGACCTGCATTGGCGTGACCTGCTTGGCGGCCGCTCTGGCGACGCCTTCGCCGCTCGCAGCGACAACGAAGCACAAGGTGACCCCCGAGGCCAAAGGGCGCGAGACGAAGTCGACCAAGGGCGGGAAGAAGGTGGGAACCCTCACGTGGTCCAGCCCGACCATGGTGCTCCAGGGGGGCGTTGCCTGCGCCGGTCGTTCGTTCTGTGTCGCCGTGGCCCACCAGGGAGCCACCGCCAGGCAGTTCAACGGCAAGGTTTGGGCCGCGCCACAGACGATCGACTCGAACAACGACCTCAGCGCCGTCTCCTGCGCCAACCCAAAGTTCTGCGTGGCCGTGGACGCCGCGGGTGGTGCGGTCACGTTCAACGGCAGTTCGTGGTCCGGGCCTGCCGTCGCCTATCCCAACGGCGATCTCGTCGGCGTCTCCTGCGCGAGTTCTGAATTCTGCGCTGCACTCAATGCGACGGGTGGCGCCGTGACCTACAGCGGCACCGCCTGGTCAGCTCCCATGGCCTTCGGTTCGGGAGAATCGTTCACGGCCATTTCCTGCGCGAGTTCCACATTTTGCGTCGCCGCCGATGATGCCGGGGAGGTGACCACCTACAACGGCAGTGCCTGGTCGGCGCCTCAAAGCGTTGACACCGATGCTGGAAGCAACGGTGTCGCAGGGATCTCGTCCGCGAGCACGTCCTTGTGCGTAATGGTCGATTCCAACAGCAACTCGCTCACCTACAACGGCAACGCGTGGTCTGCGCCGAAGAATCGGGATCACACCCGGGCGGGGCTCTACGGAGTGTCGTGTGCTCCCGGCTCCTCATTTTGCGTTGCCCTTGATCAGGAGAGTGTCATGACCGACTCGGACGGCTCCTGGTCGGCGGCACCAAAGTTCCCTGGCCCAGAAGATTTCGCACAACAGAGCCTGGAACAGGTGTCATGCTCCACTTCGACCTTCTGTGTTGCCATTGACGCCAACGGGAACGCCTACACGGGCACGTGAAACACCCCCGTCAGCCCCGATGGGGGCGGTGGGTCCTGATCCCCGCCGGGGTCCCGTTGTTCCTGTGCCTCTCGACTCTTTCGGGGGCTTCACCGGCGTCTCCCTCTGTCGTGGCGATGGCGGACTCGACTCCGGCCGGCGGCACGCTTACCGCCGCCTACACGGGAACCCTGGCCTTCAGCTTCACGGCGGACAACGGGGCTCTCGGCACCTATACGGAAAGCGTGCACTACTCGTTCACGGAGACGGGGACCGTCGCCAAGCCCACGAGCGCCTACCCGGTCACCACGCAACAGCTCGCCTTGACGGGAACAGAGACAGCCACGGGGACCGGTCCGAATTACGGCACGGCGGAATACAACTGTTCCGCCACGCTGAGCGCGGCCCCCGTGACGCCAGGCTCCATCCTCTTCCGGCAGCTCGAGGTGTCCAACGGTGCGGCGACGGCGAGCCCGTACCTACCGGGTCCTTCCGACATCACGGCGAAGGGTGCAGGTATCTCCGCGGAAGTGCCATTGCCCGATGCGCCGCCGGCGTTGTCCCCGGTGCTGAATCCCACCCTCTCCTTCCCGGTGAGCAAAGGAGCAGACACGAAGTCGTTTCCCACCGTTTCCGGTCCCGTGCAGGCGGGCACCGCCTCGGGAACCATCAGTGTCTCAGGTGCGTCGTTGACCGTCTCGGTGGGCGCTGCCACCTGTGGCGTAGCCGCTCCGACCGGCGCGACCGATACCTCGTTCTCGCCGAGGAGGGCCACCGCCCACGTCGGCGAGGTGGCGCCCGCACATGGTGCCACGGCCTCTCAGGCGAAGCTTGCGGCCTTGACCAGGAGCGGGTCGGTCAACAGCCCGACGTATTACCAAACGATCTACCAGGGCGACTACTCCTACTCTTCGCGCATCTGCACCGACGCCGGGGTGAAGAAGACCGTCGACACCACGTACAAATTCGTGATCGACGTGGTCGACTCCTACACGGACAACGGCTCCCAGGCCGATGGCTTGGGCAAATACACCGAGAAGGTGGAGATAGCCGCATCCGCCAGTGGCGGGTCGAGCGAGTCCACCTACAACGACAACGAGCTCACCGACATGACCACCTGTACCGTGGTGTCGGACCCGACGCGCATCTTCACGGCGACCCGGAAGGGCACGTACATCGAATCCGAGGTGAAGGGGCTGTCAGATGCCGCCCGGAATTACGAGGTGTACTGGTCGGTACCGTGGAGAACCGACACGCATGGCGTGTACATCCTCGATCACGTTCCTGACAGCGCCCCGGGTGTGGGCGAGAACTGCACGGAGACCACCGGTGACGGGACGAGCCGCAACTACACCGCCCAGGACGGAACGAGCCTCGTCACCTACTACGACAAGACGACGGCGTTGCAATGGCAGGACCACGCACTGCCCTCGTGTGGCGGCGACTATCTGACGCCCGACGACCAGTTCTTCAAGTTGTGGAACTCGTCGACCTCCACCACACTCCCACTCGTGCACAACGGCTATCGGGACAGCTTTTCGTTCGCCAAGTCGATAAGTGGTGACCTCGGCGGCAAGGAGGGGCCTGGCTCGTGCGCTTACAAGGTCAACTATGCAACGCAGGTCTTCTTCTCTCCCTGGACGATTCGGACGACCCCCACGGCCAAAGGGATTCCACCGGTTCCGAGCGACAACAACAAGCTCGGCGCGCTCTTTCTCGAAGATGCAATAAGAATACTGTCGGGGTCGACGTACGGAGGCGAGTCGGCCACCGTGTTGTTTCCGGGAATGACCGAGGGAGGGCAGCTGAGCGTTCAGGGCCAGGTCGTCTCCGGCGCTCACGGCGCCAGCACGGATGCCTACGTCATCGGAGCCTCGTCCACCGGACCCGTCGTGTATCAGGGAACGGCCGACCTCCAGGCCGCGATTCCGACGCAGATCACGCTCCATGAGACGGCTGCGGGCGCACAGTTCTTCGCCGACCACGCGGGGGGACCGGTCACGATGCGCTTCACGGCAACGTTCACTCCCACAGGACACGGGAAACCACTTACCGCGAGCGGCACGTCCTCCGTCTCGACCTCGTAGCTGGGTCATCCCCTTCAAGTGGTACCAGGTCTGGGCTGGAACGTCACTCCGCCCCCGGTTGAAAGATGCACAGGAAAGCGACTTGTCATCGTCAAGCGACGTACCGCAGTGCCACGGCAACACCGCATCAGCGCGCAGTTGCGCCCGTCACCCGAGGATGGATCGGGCAGTCCTGGCCTGGCACGGGGCACACACCCGCACGCCCGCGGAGACCGATGGACGCTTCGTGTCAACGCGCGAAGAGGTGATAACCGGCGAAGATCCAGGCCACGATCAGGGCGATATTGGCCGCGGGTGAACTCGATACGAAACGCACGAACTCGTCCACGCGTGCCATCCGGCCGTCCGTCCGGCGTGCGACCACGTCGATCAGGACGGCCACGACGGGGACGGCCACCCAGAAGACGACGCCCACCGGACGACTCGAGGGCAGCAACAGGGCGGGTCCCGCCGTGTGCACCGAGGCGGGTACCACGCCCACGCCCAACAGCGCCGTGCCACCGTGTCCTTCTTCCTCGGTCGGACGCGGGGACCGCACAGGCGCCCGGGCACGCGCCGCCCCGTAGCCCACCCCAACCACAATCCACGCCAGCAACAAGGTGGCGTTCAGCGGTCGATAGGTCTGAGCCAGCGCGCTGATCGTGAGGTGGGCCTCGCGGGGACCGGTGTCGATGCCGAGCCCGTCCCACGCCACCGCCACGACGATCAATGCGAGCCAGGGCCAGACCCCCTCGAGGGCCAGGCGACTTCCGCCCCGGTCCGGTCTCGGCCAGGGCTCGTCCACCGGCTTCAGCCGCCAGCCCATCGACCCGCCTCTGCGGCCCCGCCAGAAAGAGAGGTCGATCGCAACCACTGCGGCCAACGACACGACCCAGGTGACAACCGCGGCCCACGTGTCGGTATGGAACCCGCTCACCCAGCCGCACCAGGCGCACAGGAGCACGCCCGCGGTGACGAGCACGCTGTAGTGGCGACCCATTGCTCCGGTATATCCCACCGTCAGCCGTCGGCCCTCGCTGGGCTGGGTGGTCCACCCGGAGGGCCAGCATGGTGAGGGGAAGCTCAGGTGGTATCGCGCCCCAGCAGGTCGGGCTCTCCGGGCGTGGTCGGGACCCGCCCGTAGACTGCCGACCATGCGCGCCGTGGGGATCACGGAGTTCGGCGGTCCCGAGGTCCTGCGCCTGGTCGATCTGCCGGACCCCGAGCCCGGTCCCGGCGAGGTGCGCATCCGGGTGCGGGCGGCGGCGGTGAACCCGACGGACACGGTGCTGCGCAGCGGTGGCCGGGCCGAGCGGCTCAAGGACATTCCGCCCCCGCACGTACCCGGCATGGATGCCGCCGGCGAGCTCGAGCAGATCGGTGAGGGGAGTGCGCACAACGCTGAAGGTGGGCGATCGCGTCATGGCCGTCGTGGTGCCCCTGGGGCAGCGGGGCGCCTACGCCGAGCGCGTCGTCGTGCCGGCGGAGTCCGTCGTGCCCAGCCCGGCCGGGACGACCGACGCCGAGGCGGCCACGCTGCCCATGAACGGCCTCACGGCACGGTTGGCCCTCGACGCACTGGCGCTCCAGCCGGGCCGCACCCTGGCCGTCACGGGTGCCGCCGGCGCCGTCGGTGGTTACGTCATCCAGTTGGCCAAGGCCGAGAGGCTGCGCGTGATCGCGGACGCCGCACCGCGCGACGAGGCCCTCGTCTGGGCACTGGGGGCAGACCTGGTGGTGCCTCGCGGCCCCGGCTACGCCGACTCGGTCCGGGCCTTCCTGCCCGACGGCGCCGACGGCCTGGTCGACGGCGCACTGCTCAACGAACTGGCCGTTCCCGCCGTCGCCGATGGCGGGCGGATCGTGACGGTCCGCGGCTACGAGGGTGCCGGAGCATCGACCCGCGGCATCACGTTCTTCCCGGTGTTCGTCCGCACCTACGCCCGGGAACAGGCCAAGCTCGACCGGCTGCGCCAGCAGGCCGAGGACGGCACGATCACACTCCGGGTGGCCCGCACCCTGCCGGCGGCCGAGGCGGCGGAGGCGCACCGGCTGCTCGAGGCCGGTGGCGTGCGCGGCCGGCTCGTTCTCGAGTTCTGAGGCCGGCGCTAGCCGGCGAATTGCTGCGCGCCGACCGGTGGCAGGTCCTCCACCTCCTGCTTGGTCAGGTTGATGCTGATCCCGCCGTCGATCGTGCTGACGGCAGCGATCGGGATGGCCACCTCCTTGCGCCCCCAGAGATGCCCCTCCTGGAGGAGGACGTGCGTGACGTGATGGTGCTCCGGTTCCATGACGAGGCCTTCGACCCGGCCGATCTCACCGTCGGTGGCGTGGACCGGTTCGCCCCGTCGGACGCCGACTTCGCCCACGGGCAGGCTGTCGTGCGTGACGATCCCCGACGCGTTGGCCGTCCCGGGGTCGATGCCCACCGACCCGAGCCCGTAGTACGGCCAGTAGTAGGCCTCGTGTGCGGCGTAGTCGGCGGAGCCGCTGCCCCCGGGCAGGAAATCGGTCTCCTCCGCCAGGGGCAGGTTCTCGAACTCCGACATGGTGCAGCGGAGCCGCACCTCGGGTGATCCCCCCTCGAGCAGTTCGAGCGGGACCAACCGGCCCAGCCCCTCCCGGTGGGCCGGCTCGATCACCAGATGAGTGATCTCGCGCCGGGCCGGGTCGACGACCACCCGCGTGACCTGCCCGCACGGGCCGTCCGTGCAGGTGGCGTCCGACCCGATGGTGAAGGGCACTGCGTCTGCCATGTCAGCCTCCTGTTCGGCCGCCACCCTACGGGCACCGGGCCCGCGGGGCATGGCCGCCTCGCTCACCACAACCGCAGGTCGACGGGCCAGCGTTCGAGCACCTCGTCTCCGTCCACCATATGCAGGTACTGGTGATAGGCGACGGTGGGGTCGACGTGCGCCGGAACAACCCGAATGCGGTCGCCCACCATCAACGGTTTCGCCGGGGCGAAGGTCAGGTGTTCGTCCGAGCAGAACCACACCTCGGCGGCGTCGACGGACGGATTGCCGTGGTCCATCCCGAGCGCCTTGAGCCCGCAGTCGGCCACCGTCCACCCGTCGGAGACCGAGATCACGGTCGACAGCACGCTGAGGGCCTGGACGAAGGGCAGGCCGAGCTTCCCGTAGGCGGTGTCCATGAGCGCATACGATCCCGCCTGGATTTCCGTGGCCCAGGTGTTCAGGTCGTAGGTGCCGGTGCCGCCGGCGGAGATCACCTCACCGCCGACCTGCCGGTGGGCGTGCACGAGCTGCGCCATCGATTCCTCTGTCTTCTCGGCCCGGGTGGCCCGGTCCTCGAGCCCCACGATGTGCCCCTCGTAGCCCATGACCCCGCGCACCGTCAGCCCGGCCCGGCGTGCGACGTCGGCCAGGGAGCCGGCGTCGTCGGGCCGGCAGCCGCACCGGGGAAGGCCCACGTTCACGTCGATCAACACCTCGGGCACGCCCGCCCTCGCCGCCGCCTCGATCGTCGCTGCCGAATCCACGGCCAGTGTGACCCGTACCCCGGCCCGGACGAGCGCACTGAGCCGACTGGCGTCGGCCACCTCGTTGGCCAGCAACAGGTCTTGCCCGAGGCCGGCCCGGGCCATGCCTTCCATTTCGAGGATGGTGGCGCAGGTGAACCCGGTGTGGCCGACGGCGGCTTGGCGGGCCGCCAGGGCCGTGCACTTGTGCGCCTTCACGTGGGGCCGCAGACGGTCGCCGGGCAGGGCCTCCGCCATGGTGCGCAGGTTGGCCTCGAGCCCGGCCGCGTCGACCACGAGGGCCGGCGTCGTCAGCTGAGCCGTCTTCACGGCGGGCACGCTAGTCAGCGGACGGCGGCGGTGACGACGAAGTACTGTCCGCGCCATGAGCAGTCCCTGGATGAACGACGCCTGCAGCCTGGTCGACGCCTTCCGGGCCAAGGAGCTCTCGCCCCTCGAGGCGCTGGACGCCTGCATCGCGGCCATGGAGCGCTCACCGCTCAACGCGTTCAGCTTCACCGACTTCGAGCGCGCCCGTGAGTCGGCGACCTACGCCGACGTGACCCTGCCCTTCGGGGGTGTCCCCTTCGGCGTGAAGGAGCTCGAGAGGGTCGAAGGATGGCCCTACACGGAGGCGTCCGTGATCTTCAAGGACCGCATCGCCGACGAGGACGACACCTCGGTGGCGCGGCTGCGCACCTCCGGCGCCGTGCTGGCGGCGCAGACCACGGCGCCCGAATTCGGCGGCATCAACTGCACCTCGACCGTGCTGCACGGAACCACGCGCAACCCATGGAACCCAGCGCGCACGCCGGGCGGCTCCTCCGGCGGCACCGCGGCCGCGGTGGCGGGTGGCCTGCTGCCCATCGCCACGGGGAGCGACGGCGGCGGATCCATCCGCGGTCCGGCCGCCTTCAGCGGATTGTTCGGGCTAAAGGCCACTTATGGGCGGATCCCCAAGGGCCCGCACGGCACCATCGAACCCATGACCACGGTGCTCGGGTGCCTGACCCGGTCCGTCCGGGACACGGCGCGGTACTTCGACTGCTGCAACGGGTTCGACCGGCGCGACCCCCTGAGCCTGCCCGTCGTGGGCGGGTGGGAGGCAGGACTGGGCGGCTACGACCTCACCGGCATGACCGCCGCCATCCTCGTCGACCTGGGCATCGCCGAGGTCCGACCCGAGGTGGCGGAGTTGGTCCAGGCGTCCGCCGAGGGCCTGGCCCACGCGGCCGGTCTGCGGATCGTGAGTGTGCAGTCCGCTCTGCCCCCGTTGCGCGGTGCCTGGGCCATGGCCAATCAGCCACCACTCGTGGCCGACCTGGGTGACGCCTACCCGGACCGCGTCGGTGACCTGTCGCCCGAGGTTGCCGCCGGCCTGCAGAGCGCGCAGGAGCGCTACAACCTGGAGCGGGCGGCGTCGATCGAGCGCTACCGGCGCCAGCTCAACGGCGCCATGGCCGATCTGTTCGACGAGGCGGACTTCGTGTTCTGCTCCACTCACCCCGACGTGGCGTTCGAGGCGGAAGGGCCGCCGCCCTCGACACTGCCCGGCCGCGACCTCATCCACGAAATCGGATTCGTCCGCGCCATCATGAACAACGCCGCGCTCACCGCACCGTCCAACATGAACGGCAGCCCGGCCGTCAGCGTCCCGGCCGGCCTGGTGGACGGCCTACCGGTGGGCCTGCAGGTGCTGGCCGGCCATCACCGCGAGGAGCTCCTGCTCGACCTGTCTCTGGTGGCGGAGCGCGAGACGCCCTGGCCGTTGGTGGCCCCGGGCTCGCCGCGCGCTGCCGCGTAGGGCTCAGCGCAGCGCGTCGCGCCACGGTGCCATGTCGAGTCCCGGGTAGCGGGACTCGACGCCGGCCAGGGTGGCTGCGTTCCAATACGGGTGGCCCGGTTCGGGCACGCCCATGAGCGCAAGCTGGCGTGGGGTCGCCTCCTGGACGTACTTCCTCAGCTCCATGGAGAACCCACGGAACGGCCAGGCTTGGTAGCCGCCCCAACCGGCGTCACGGTGGCGGAACGAGACATGGAGCATGATCCGGTAGCGGGTGGGGTCGGTGTGATCGGCCGAGCGGTGGTAGACGTCGGGGCGATAGGCGACCAGGGAGCCGGCCGGTGCCGACGCGTCCGATGGGTCGTCGTAGAGGTCGCCGTAGTCCACGTAGTTCAAGGTGTGCCGCTCGACCGGGATGTTCTTCGTCTTCTGCCACGAGACGAAACGGGTGGCGCCGTCCTCGGTCATGACGTCGGTCAGGTAGACGAAGAACTCCACCTGCTGGTAGCCGACCTCGTGCCGGGGCACCACCAGCATGTGGTTGGGGTAATCGGCATGCAGCAGCTGGTTGTACCCCGAGGCCTGCCGCGCGTACTTCGCCGTCACAATGCCCATGTAGAGCGCCAGCTCCGCGGTGCCCAGGAGGCCCTCGGCGATGTCGATCACGTTGTCATGCAGGACGAGGGCGTTGAGCCGGCTGCTGTGGAACGGGAACTCGGGCCAGGGTGCGTCCCAGGTGTGCCACTGTCCGGCCTCGGTCCCGCCGAGCTCGACCATTTCGGCCGGGGTGGGGAAGTAGCGGTGGACCGCGTCCTGGGCGCCCGCCAGCTGCTCGGCGGGGATGACGCCGGGGATCACGCACCAACCGTCTTCGTCCCAGCGCGCCTTGAGTTCGGGGGTCAGGAGCTGGGCGGACACGCGTCGGACGTTACCGCCCGCCACAGGCCGCTCTTGCCCGGCGGCGCCACGTGGCGGTATGCTTTGATCAATCGCTCAAACTATCCGCTTAAGGGGTGAGGATGGCCAAGTCGGGCACGAAACCAGCGGTCGGACAGGCGGCCTCGGCCGGCAGCGAGGAGACACGCCACGCCCTCGTCCGGGGTGCCGTCGAAGCGCTCAGGGACGTCGGATATGCCGGGGCGAGCGCCCGGGAGATCGCCCGTCGGGCCGGGTGCAACCAGGGCCTGGTCTTCTACCACTTCGGCTCGGTGCCCAACCTGCTGCTGGCGGCGCTGGACGAGGTGAGCGAGACCCGGCGCCTTCGCTACCAGGAAGCGGTGGACAGAGCCTCCGGCCCCGAGGGACTGGTCGACACCGCACAGGCCGTCTTCGAGGAGGACCTGGATGCCGGCCACATCGCCGTGCTGGCCGAAATGATCGCCGGTGCCTCGTCGACGCCGGGCCTGGCGCCCGAAGTCGCGGCACGGATCGCCCCGTGGCGCACGTTCGCCGCCGACGCGGTCGGCGGTGTCCTCGACGGCACGCCCCTGTCCGCGCTCGTTGAGCCCGACCTGTTGGCGCACGGGGTCGTGGCCCTCTATCTCGGGCTCGAGATGCTGGCGCACCTCGACGGGGATCGGGCACCGGCGCTCGCGCTGTTCGACCGGGCCCGACAGCTGGCGGGTCTGTTGCAGATGTTCGGGGTCGATGGAGCCCAGGAGGAGACGACATGACGCAGGCACACACGCTGAGCGAGGCGGCAACGCTGAGGCCCTCGGAAGGATTCGACGTCGTGACCGGCGCGTTCAGCTATTCGGGTGGTGCCATCGCCCGCCGGCTCTTGGACGCAGGGAGGTCCGTCAGGACGCTGACCGGCCATCCGGACCGTGCCGGAGCGGGGCAGCCGATTGACGTGCGGTCGCTCGACTTCGACGACGTCCTGGGGTTGACCCGGTCGCTCGAAGGGGCCACCACCCTCTACAACACGTACTGGGTGCGGTTCCCGCACGGAGGCGACGACCACGATCGGGCCGTGGCCAACTCGCGCACCTTGTTCCACGCCGCTCGCCAGGCCGGGGTGGAACGGATCGTCCATGTGTCGATCACCCATCCGAGCATCTCGTCTCCCTATGCCTATTTCCGTGGCAAGGCCGAGGTCGAGCGCGCGCTGGCCGAGGTTGACGTCCCGTACGCCGTGCTCCGGCCCGCCATCCTCTTCGGTGGCGACGGTGTGCTGATCAACAACATCGCCTGGCTGCTGCGCCACCTACCCGTCTTCGGCGTGGGTGGTCGGGGTGACTACCGGATCCGGGCCATCCATGTCGATGACCTGGCGTCACTGGCGGTGGCCGCGGGACACGAGCGGGCCACTACCGTGATCGACGCCGTGGGTCCGGAGCGACCGACGTTCTTCGAGCTGGTCGGCCTCGTTCGGGACGCGGTCGGGAGCCGGAGCCTGGTGGTGCGGGTCCCCGGCGCGCTGGTCCCCGTGCTGGCGTCTCTCCTGGGGCTCGCCCTGCGCGACGTCCTGCTGACGGGCGAGGAGTTCCGGGCCATGGCCGACGGCCTGGCCGACACCGACGGCCCGGCCACCGGCGTCGTCGCCCTCAGCGAGTGGATCCGTGCCAACGCGGACTCGCTGGGACGGACGTACGCCAACGAGATCGATCGGCATTTCCGGCGGCGCTGACGCCGGTCGTGGGGCGCGGCGCGCTGCCGCTTGGCTCTAGCTCCAGGCGGCCAGGACGAGCGCGGCGCCGATGGCCAGGAAGAGCCCGAAGGGCACGGCGGACCGCCGGCCCGTGCCCCGCAGCGCCATCAGCATGATCCCGACGATCGCCGCCAGCAGGTTGGCCACGAAGAAGCCCTCGAGCAGGGCCACCGGGCTCACCCAGGCCAGCCCGAAGCCGACCACGAGGGACAGGCGTACGTCGCCGAAGGCCAGCCAACGCGGGTTCATCAAGTTGATGATCAGGAACAGCGCGAAGAAGACAGCTCCGCCGATGGAGGCCACCTTGAGCCGTCCCCACTCGTGCATGACGCCCGCGATGACGACGCCGCTCACCAGCACGGCTCCCGTCAGCGCGTAGACGAGGGTCTTGGGGAGAAGTTTCCGCGTCAGGTCGCAATAGGCCAACTGAATCAGACCCACCAGCAGTAGGAGGGGCGGCAAAGCGATGATCGACCAGCCGACCTTGTGCAGGACGTAGGCCGGGAGCAAGCCCGAGGCAGCGGCGAGGGCTACCCATTGCCATGCCGTCAGCCGCGGGCTCTCAGCTCCGACCGCCCCTGTTTCCTGCCCCGGCGCCGATCGCGCCAGGGCGGCGGCCAGTTCCCTACGGGTGACAGGGACCAGCAGGGAACCAGCCGCCACGCCTAAGAGCGCACCACCGATGAGGGTGATCGGGGCGCTCACGAGCCGATCTCAATCGCGTCGCAATCGGTCCCGAGGTCGGCGACGTCGGCACCGGCCAGGGTCACGCCTGCCGCCTGCAGCAGTGGGCCGATGGCGTCTTGCACGACGCCGGTCATGGTGCCGCTGATCAGCGACCACAGCCCGACCTGGTTGCTGAAGCTCGGGATCGGCGCGTCGGTCCCGAGCTGTCTCGGGTTGGTGCCGGCCGACGCCGTCGATGCCGTCGGCGGCACGGTGCTGGCACTGTAGGACTGGGCTGCGTTCGACGCACCGGTGAAGGTCAGCGTCGCCACGGCATTACCCCCGAACATGACGGTAGCGGTGGCCGTGGTGGTGTCGGAGGTGATCTTCGTGCTCGTCATGGCGTCGTTGATGCACGTGATCGTCGTCAGGGTGGCGACCCCGTCCGCCGCCGACAGCGGAATGTCGACCGTCCCGATGCCGCCGATATTGAGCGAGAGATCCGCCGAGACCTGGGCCGTCTCGGCGCACGTCGCCGTACCCGAGGACGGGGGGCATCCGGTGGTCAGGCGACGTCACGCTCCCGACCGGCCCGGTGGCGATCTGCGCCGGTTGGACGACGTCCGTCGTGAGGGTGCCCGTGATCCCGGACATCTGCAGGCCCGAGGTCACGTTCACGGCATTGGTCCCGTTGGCCAGCTCCGCCTCCGTGGTGAGCATCTGCAGGACGTTCAAGCTGGCGTCGAGGCCGGAGTAGGTAATGGTGGGGTCCTGTTGCGTGCAGTTCGGACCCGAACTCGAACCGTTGACCGAGACGAGCTGACAGAGTGCGACGGACGACGACGAGCCGAAGTCCATCTCACCCAACGCCGTGGCGGCGTTGCACTGCAACGGTGTCGGGCTCGCACCGCAACTCAGGTCTGCTTCCTGGTTGTCGACGGCATCGGTCCAGATGGCCAACCACTGGGCTGCCGTCAGGTCAGCCGTCATCAGGTTGTTCGGGGTCAGCAAACCGCCTGAGGCGGTGATGAGCTGATTGAGTGTCACGGAGGTGTTGGCCAGACCTCCGTAACCGACAGCTGTGACGTTGACCGTGCCGAGCGTGTTGCCCAAGATGTCACCCAGGAACAACACCTGCTGCGAGCTGAAGCTGGCCAGGTACGAACCGATGGAGAACGTCGACTGGGGCTGCCAGGTGTAACACGATGTCGTCGGGCAGGTTGTGCACCCGCCCACCGGGCAACTGAAACACGGTGTATTGCTACTGCAGCCCATGCCGCAGCCGGTCACGGTTGTCAGCCCACATCCGCTGGTACCGCTGCCGGTGGGCGGCAATCCGCTGCCGTTCTTGCCGGCCAAGTTGTTGAACCCACCCCAGAAGGGCTGGGGAACGGCCTGCGTCGCCTGGACGGCCACTGCGTTACACGGCAGGTAGCCGAGGGGCGGGGGCACGGGTTGTTTACAACCACCGGTGGGGATGGTGTAGACGCCGCCGCTGTAGAGCATCGGGGTGACGGTGAGGTTGGCGTTCGAGCCGTTGTCCTGCAGGACGCCATTGAGTTCGTTGTTCAAGTAGCCCTGCACGCCCGTGTTCGTCAGGTACTGGTCCGCCGCGTTGATGTACTGGATCAGATCGGCCGATGCGGTGTCGGCCATCGCCTGGGCCTCCCGGCTGCCGTAGGCGCTGAAGCCGACGTCGACGCCCATGGCGCCGGCACCCAGAACCGCAAGCATGGCGATGGCGGTGAAGATCAGGACGGCGCCTTGCTCCTCGTCGCGATGGCGCCGGAACCAACCCCAGACGCGTCTGATCACGAAACCGAGCCCATCTGCACGACATTGGTCGACGAAAGGGTCGACGGCGTAATGATGCTGAGTCCCGGCAACTCGGGGAAGAGCGGGTCCGAGTTGTAGTTGTACGTGACGGTGACCTTGAGGCACTGGATGCTGGCGTTCGAGGGGCACTGCTCCTCAACGGCTTTGCAGGTGATAGAGGAGCCGGTGGGCGATCCCGTGATGTCCGGGGTGTTGCACCCCTTGTTCATCCAGCCGACGTCGGTGGCCGCTTGGCTCTCGGCCGTCGTGACGGCGGAAGAGGACGCAACCAATCCGGATCGGGCCGCGTCGGCGGCCGCCTGGGTCAGTGTCGACTGGGCGGCCAGGATCAGGCCGTAGGAGATGATCCCGTAGAGGATCGTGATGAGCAGCACGACGACGATCGCGAACTCGACCATCTCCGCTCCCCGCTCGTCCCCGTTACGTCGCCTCACCTTTCCGGCAATGTCCCACGTGCGCGGTCCCAACGCGGACCCCCCTCCTCTGTACCTCCGGGCGCCGCAACCGTTTCGCAATTGGTTGACGCCGCGATACGTCCCGAGTTGATTGTGCGCAGTGGGCCAGTTCCGGTACATAGGACATATGGACCATTTGGTACTCCGACCTGGGACGCTCCATTGGAGAATGGTCTAAAGGACCTATATACCTCGAGCACTTGCCCGTCGTACCCTCCAACGGAACCAAGGGCGACGGACTCGTGGCGGGCTCCGCACATTGTCCGTCGGTTGTGAGAGGGGGACGTTTTGTGAAGAAGCAGACGCTCATACTTGTGCTGATTGGAGCGATTCTGTTCGTTGCCGGCAGTGCCATCGCATATGCCAGCGTGCAGGGTGCCAGCAAGCACGCAGGTGGATCGGCGGTCCAGGCCCCGGTGACGACGTCGGCTGTGGTGGCCACGAAGAACATCCCGGCCGGCACGACCGGTTCGGCCATGGTCTCACAGGGCATGGTCTCCCTCGAGCTGGTCCCGACGAAGTCCTACTCGGCGACCGACCTCACTTCTCTGCAGGGACTGAGCGACGAGGTGCTCACTTCGGCCATCGCCAAGGGTCACGCCATCGCCTCGACCGAGCTCATGGCCAGCACCTCATCCATTTCGGTGCCGCAGGGTCTCGATGCCATGACCGTCACCATCAGCGGGGCGCAGGCGCTGGCCGGCTACCTGCAACCGGGCTCTCACATCGACGTGTATGCCAACATCACCAAGGTCTCGACGAACAGCACTTCGTCGACGGGGCTACCGCTTCCCTGCACCGAGCTGGCTATGACCGACATCCAGGTGCTCGACGTCTCGAGCACCAGCCCGTCGCTCGCCGGGACCAAGGGGGCGTCGTCGACCGGACGCACCATCCCGAGCTCCGAGACGCTCCTGTTGGCCCTGCAGCCCAGCCAGTCCAGGACCCTCGAGTTCCTCTCGCAGAACGAGTCGCTCTCGGTGGTCCAGACCCAGCAGGACACAGTGCCTCCGACCGTCGGGCAGTGCATCGGGACCGACCAGACCACCAGCGCCCCATGATCTCCCGCCGGATTCTCGTCATCAGCCGTTCGCCGGCCCTGAGCCGGGCCATCCAGGCCTCACTCGGCCCGGGCTACCAGGTGGTCACCAGCACCAACGTCATCGACGTAGTGGAGGAGGTACGGGTACAGGGCCCGTTCGACGTCCTCGTGGCCGGACCGGTGTTCGACAGCCACGCCGGCATGGCTCGCCTGGCCAACCTTCGGGCCACCTCCGCCGTGCCGGCCGTCATGCTGGCGCTCGGGCCCAAGCCCAAGGCCAACTTGAGTGACATTGTGCGTACGGGAGCGGTCGAGCTGGTGGAGTACCCGACCAGCAAGCGCCAGCTGTCGGCCGCCCTCAAGCGGGCCTTCGACATCGCCGACGTGTCGCAGTCCGACGGCGCGCCGACCCTGCCGGTGGTGGCGCACGGGGTCGTGGTCGAGCGACCGCAGTTCGCCGAGGTCTTCACCGTCGCCTCCTCGAGCGGCGGGTGCGGCAAGACGTTCTACGCCACCAACCTGGCCTGCTACCTGGCGGCCCAGACGGGCCAGCGGGTCTGCCTGGTCGACTTGGACCTGCAGTTCGGCGAGGTCTCCACGGCCCTGCACCTGCGACCGCGGTTCACCATCTCGGATCTGCTCTCCCGGGAGCCGGTCGACGACGACGACCTGGACGAGCACGTCGAGGAGTACCTCGAGGAATGCGAGCTCGGCTTCTCGGTCCTGGCGGCGCCGTTCAGCCCGGCCGACGCCGACATGATCGCACCAAAGGACGTCTACAAGGTGATGGGCTCGCTGCGCCGACACTTCGACTACATCGTGGTCGACACCCCGGCCCAGCTGTCCGAAATGGTCCTGGCCGCGTTCGACCACTCGACCCGGGTGCTCTGCATGGTCACCCTCGACCTGCCGAGCATCAGGAACATGCGGGTCTTCTTGACCACGCTCGAGAAGCTGCGCATCAACGCCGACAGCATCGGCGTCGTGCTCAACAAGGTGGAGGAGGACGTCGGTATCGACATCAGCGACGTCCAGGAGGTGCTCGACAACAAAATCATCTCGACGCTGCCGTACTCCCGGGAGGTCATGAGGTCGATCAACAAGGGGAAGCCGGCACTCGTGTCAGCCGCCAATTCCGACATCGGCAAGAAGCTGGCCGGTGGCATGCACCAGTTCGTGTCCGGCGAGGTCCAGCCCGTGCTCGGTACGAGCGCCAACCACACCGCCGAGATCGGCGAGGGGCGCAGGGGCTGGCGGCTGCGGAGGAAGGGTCGCACCACCAAGGTGCCTGAGCTCGAGAGGGCCTGATTGCCATGAACCTGTCCGAGAAGCTCGCAGCAGCGGACGGCGTGGTCCCGGCCGAGGACGCGGGGGTCGAACAGCCGAAGAGGCGGATCACCGACAGGACGGCCAGTGGAGAGACACCCCGCCGCCGCAGCACCGACCGCTCTACTTCGAGCGAAATGTGGTCGCAGTCCAAGGCGAAGGTTCAGGCCAAGGTCCTGGCGGAGATCGCGCCGAAGGCGGCCGACCTCTCGCCGGACGAGCTGCGTTCCCAGGTCCGCACCACGGTGAACGAAATCCTCGAACGCGAGGACATCGGCATCTCGCCCATCGAGCGCCAACGTTTCGTGGACGAGATGCTCGAGGACTCCCTCGGGTACGGGCCGCTCGAGGTCCTGCTGGCCGATGGGACCATCACCGAAATCATGTGTAACGCCTTCGACGAGGTCTGGATCGAGCGCAAGGGCAAGATCGAGCGCAGCGAGGTCGTCTTCGCGTCGCAGGCGCAGTACCGGCGCATCATCGACCGCATGGTCGCCGGCGTCGGCCGCCGGGTCGACGAGTCGTCACCAATGGTGGATGCCCGCTTGCCCGACGGGTCCCGTATCAACGCCATAGTGCCGCCGTTGGCCCTCCGGGGTGCCGTGCTCACGATCCGGAAATTCCCCGAGCGGGCCATGGTCATGCAGGACCTCATCGGGCTTGGCTCGGTCTCCATGGATGCCGCCGTCTTCCTCGAGGCGTGCGTCCGGGGGAAGATCTCCATGATTGTGGTCGGCGGTACCGGCACCGGCAAGACGACCATGCTGAACGTCCTGTCCAATTTCATTCCGGAGGGCGAGCGCCTCATCACCATCGAGGAATCCGCCGAGCTCCAGCTCCAGGGGCACCACACCGTGACCCTCGAGACCCGGCCCGCCAACGCAGAGGGCTCCGGCGAAATACGCATTCGGGATCTCGTCCGCAACTCATTGCGTATGCGGCCCGACCGGATCATCGTCGGTGAGTGCCGTGGCTCCGAGACCCTCGACATGCTCCAGGCCATGAACACCGGTCACGCCGGCTCCATGACCACCGTGCACGCCAACAGCCCGCGCGAGCTGCTGGGCCGCCTGGAGACGATGGTGATGATGGGCGGCGTCGAGTTGCCCCAGCGGGCCATTCGAGAGCAGATCGTCCTCGCCGTCGGACTCCTGGTCCAGCTGCAGCGGATGCCCGGCGGCGGCCGTGTCGTGACGTCCATCACCGAGATCCAGGGCATGGAGGGCGAAACCGTCCTGCTCCAGGACATCTTCCACCGGGTCGACCAGGCCGAGGGAATGGGCCGCCTGGTGCCCACCGGCCTGCGCCCCAAGATCCTCGACGAGCTGTCGCTCAACGGCGTCGAGGTGGCGCCCAACCTCTTCCGGACCGACCAGAACGTCGACCCGTCCCTGCTGGGATCGTCCCGCCAGGGCGGGCGGCACCACCGGCCCGCCCGACCGGGCCGGGTGGAGCCTCCGTCCGAGGAGCTGTACGAGTTGCTGGCACGGCGCCGCGACGGGAGGTGAGGGGATGATGCTCGCAGCAATGAGCAGTCAAGCGGGGGCGTTCGCCGCCGCCGTCCTGGTGGGCGGTGGGCTGGCCCTGGTCGTCGTGGCGATCATCATGCGGGTCCGCACCAATCAGAGGACCCTGGCCGAAATCCTCGACGACACCATGGGTACCGCCGCGGTGCCGGTCGAGGTGGTGAGCGAGTCCCCCGAGCGGGGCGAGCTCTCCGCCCTCACCGTGCGCATCGCGGGCATCTTCGGGCGCATCGACACGCACGGCGCCCTGGAGCAGCGGCTCGAGCGGGCGGACATGCCGCTGCGGTCGGGGGAGTACCTGGTCATCAGCGCGGCGGCCGCGTTCATGCTGGCCATCGTCGCCGGCATCATCTCGGGGTCGATCTTCGGCGCCGTCGTCGCCATTGGGCTGGTCGTTCTGGTGGCCTGGCACCTGCCCTCCCGGCGGGCCAACAAGCGGATCAAGCAGATGCAGGAACAGCTGCCCGACGCCCTGTCCCTCATGGCTGCCTCCGTGGAGGGCGGCCAGACCTTCCAGCGGGCCATCGACATGTACCGCCGTGACGCCCGCCCGCCGCTGTCGGCCGAGCTCGACCGCGTGATGGCTGAGGTCGCGGTCGGAAACGACCTGGTGGAGGCGCTCGAGAACATGGCGGAGCGCTCGGGTGTGGAGGACCTCAAGTGGGCCGTCGAGGCGGTGCGCATTCAGCAGTCGACCGGGAGGCCGCCTGGCCCAGATCCTCCACACGCTGGCCGGGTTCATGCGGACGCGCCAGGAGGTGCGCCGCGAAGTGCAGACCCTCTCGGCCGAAGGCCGCATGTCGGGTTACGTGCTCTTCGCCATTCCGCTGTTCCTCGTCTGCGCGCTCGAGCTGCAGGACCCGGGCTACCTGCAGCCGATGCTGCACGGCGCCGGACTCATCGTCCTGATCGGCACGGCGGGGTTGATGGCGCTCGGGTTCGTCATCATCCGCAAAATGGTCAACATCAAAATCTGAAACAGGAGGGGGAATCGTCCCGTGAACGCGGCATACATCGTCCCGCTGGTCGGCGTCACCTTCATGGCCATCGGCATCATCGCCGTCGGTGCAGCGGCCTGGAGGTCACACAAGTCTTCGCACCGGCTCGACTTCATCCGTTCGCTCGGTGCGGAGGCCGAGGTCTACGCGGAGCCGGTCCAGGTACCGGACCGAGTCCAGACGCCGCTGTTCAGCCGCATGTTCCGGCCCGTCAAAACGGGGCTACGCAAGAGCCTGTCGAAGCTCTACCCCTCCAGCGAGATCGACAACGTGCACGCCGACCTGCTCAAGGCGGGCCTGACCGGCTCGGTCCGGGCCGAGGAGTTCGTCGCCGTGCAGGTGGGGATCGTTCTCCTGGGCATCGGCGGGGGTCTGGTCGCGCTCATCAGCGGCGTCGTGGGCATCAAGACCGGCATCGCTCTCGTGTTCATCCTGCCGATGTTGGGCGGCCTGGCCCCGAGCTGGTGGCTGCGTCACCGGATCAAGGCTCGTCGCGCCCAGGTCACGAACGACCTCCCCGACGTCCTCGACCTGATGACGATTTCCGTCGCGGCCGGCCTCGGCCTCGAGCAGGCCATGCAAGTGTCGTGTGCCCGCTTCGAGTCACCGGTCAGTGACGAGCTGCGCCTGACGCTGCGCGAGATGGAGCTCGGGTTGTCACGGCACGACGCCCTCGAGAACATGAAGCTGCGCACCGACATCGACGACCTGGTCACGTTCGCCGTCGTGCTGTCGCAGGCCGACGCCCTCGGTCTTCCCATCGGGCGCGTGCTCGAGGCGCAGGCCAACGAAATGCGTGACAAGCGACGCCAACGGGCCCGGGAGAAGGCGGCCAAGGTGCCGATCAAGATCCTCTTCCCGTTGGCCCTTTGCTTCCTGCCGGCCATCCTCATCATTGTGCTGGGACCCATTGTGGGGCCGATCCGGCACGCCTTCCACCAAGCTTGACCCCCCGCTGCGCCCGGGGACACTCGGGCCGGGAGGCATGGGAAATTTGGCCTACCGCACCCTGGCTGCAATCTCGTTGCACCTGCCATTTGATGATCGAGGCGTACAATGACCAGGGAGTTTCCGCCGGAAGGCGGGGGAGCCGCAACCGGGACTCGTTCCCGGAGCGGATTGGGGGGAGAGGGAATGGCCAACACAGCTTCGGCGATCCTGTGGCCGCATACGCCGAACGCGACGTCCAGGCCGGTCGGCGCTGAGTCAGAGTGGACGTTCTACTCGCAGGTGTCCGTGTCGGGTCCATCCGTCTGCACGACGGTCCACCGCGGTGAGAGCGTCCGTGGTGCCAAGGCGTCGCTCACCCTCTACGAGGAGCCGGACCTGTCCGGCGTGCCGGACGACGACTACCACGACCCCGATGTCTCGGCTTCCCACCGCGACGACGATCGCCATTGGGGTCCGTGGTCGCTGACCCAACGCGAGCTCGAGGTTCTCCAACTGCTGGCCGAGGGTGCCACCAACGGTGAGATCTCTCAGCGGCTCTACATCAGCCCGAAGACCACCAAGAATCACCTGGCGGCCATCTTCCAGAAACTCGACGTGACAAACCGCACCCACGCGCTGGTCCGCGCCGTCGTCATGGGGCTCGTCACCATCGAATAGACCCCCTCAATTGGGCCATAAAGCCTATGGAACTGCCCATTTAGCATGCCGACAATGTGGTGGGAACTCCAAATGACTTCGGGTAACCGCCCGGGACCGTTGGAGACTGAGGAGGGGAATTACAAATGACTGAGTTGTTTCTCAACGCGTTCTTCGCAGTGCGCGGCTTTCACGGCAACCTGCTCGAGCGTGCGCGGACCGAGCGTGGGGCCTCCATGGTGGAGTATGCGCTCCTCGTGGGTCTGATCGCGGTCGTGGCCGTCGTCGCGGTTGCTGCCCTCGGTGGCGGCATCAAGGGTCTGTTCGGTCAGGCCAACACCTGCGTGGGTGGTCTGAACAGCGCCTCCTGCTAGCCCGGAGCGGTTCGCCGTACGAGCTGCGCAACAATTCCCTTAGGGAAAATTCCCCCTTCCCAAATGGGATGACGGTTGGGCTGGGTCGGCTTCGGTCGGCCCAGCCCACTGTCGGTTCAGGGGTCCGTCTGCGGGGTCATTTGTCTACAGACGCAACATCGGACACAGGCCATACGCAGGAACAATGGGCAAAAAGCCCCATAGATTCTCGATCCGCAATGTCCGATGCTACAGAAGAGCGGGTTCCGCCGAGCGGAGTCTCGTGCGGGACAAGAGGGGAGCAATCAAAATGGCAGAGATCTTCATCAACGCATTCGTGGCAGTCCGAGGGCTGCACACAACGTTGTTCGAGCGGGCACGCACCGAGCGGGGCGCCTCCATGGTGGAGTACGCGCTGCTGGTCGGCCTGATCGCGGTCGTGGCCGTCGTCGCCGTGGCTGCGCTCGGTGGGGGTATCTCGGGTCTGTTCGGTCAAGCCAACACCTGTGTCGGCGGCCTGAACAGCGCCTCCTGTTAGCGCAGGGGCACAGAACGCGTCACCTCCCCTGAGGTGGCCACGTTGCCCGGGTGGCAACGGGGGAGGGCTGGATCAGCGAGATCTGATTCAGCCCTCTTTCGCGGTACGGAGTCAGATGGTGGGCTCGAGCGCCCGGGGACGGTAGAGCGGGTCAATTTTGTAGCGCTCGATGTCCGGAGTCGGGGGATGGCGTCGCAGGAAGCGGGGGGCCCACCAGGTGGCCGGGCCGGCCAGCTTCATGGCCGCCGGAACGAGCATGCCGCGGATGACGAAGGCATCCATGAGGACAGCCAGCGTGAGGCCGACGGCGAAGAGCTTCATGAAGGCGATGCCGCTCGTGACGAGCCCGAAGAACACGATGCTCATGAGGAGCGCGGCCGCGGTGATGATGCGGCCGGTGGATTGCAGGCCTCCCCCGATCGCATCCTCGTGGCCGCGCCCGAGGTCGTGCAGCTCCTTCATGCGTGATATCAGGAACACCTCGTAGTCCATCGACAGACCGAAGGCGACACAGAACATGAGCACGGGCATGGTGTCGACGAGCGCTCCGGTCGGGGTGAAGTCGAGCAGGCCGGCGAAATGGCCTTGTTGGAAGATCCAGACCATCGCTCCGAACATGGCTCCCAGGCTCAGCGCGCTCAGGGCGAGCGCCTTGATGGGGATGAACAAGCTCCGGAAGAGGGCGAGGAGCAGCAGGAAGGTCACGCCGGCCACCAGGAGCAGCGCCAGGGGTAGGTACTGGTTGATCACCGCGGTCGAGTCGGCGAGCCCGGCTGGCAACCCGCCGACGAGGATGGGGAACGGCGCCCCTTCGTCGCGGATGGTCTGGACCAGGCGGGTCCCGGACGCGGAGAGCGCGTTGCCCACCGGCACGACCGAGTACCACGTACCGTGCCGACCGGCGAACTGGGTCTCGTAGGCGGGCGGTGCCGGCAGCCGGTCGCCGTGGAAGTAGACACCGCTCGCGGCGTCGACCCGCTGCACGCCGGGCAGCTCCGACAGCCGGGCGGCGTAGGCGGCCTGCACTGTCGCGCCGGTCGATCCGGTGCGCGGCACCACCACCTGGAGCGCGTCGGTCTGACCCTGGCCGAAATTGGCCCGCAAGGTGTCGTCCACCTGGCGGACCGGGTCGGACGTCGGAAGCACGCGGTCGTCCAGGTAGCCGAGTCGCAGGTGCAAGAACGGTGTGGCCACCAGCAGCAGTACGGCCGTCACGCTGACGATCACCGCCACCGGCCGCCGCATGACGCGGCGCGCCATGGCCGACCAAAACCCGTCCGCCGGCGGCCGCACCGAGCGGTGCCACACCGTCAACGCGTTGATGCGGTGCCCGATCAACGCCAGCGCGGCCGGCAGCACGACCAGCGCGGCGGCACCGGCCAGGAGGGCGACGGCGATGCCCGCGTAGGCGAACGAGCGCAGGAACATCAGTGGGAAGACCAGCAGAGCGCTCACCGCGGCGGCGACCGTCAGCGCGCTGCCGGCCACGGTCCGACCGGCATGGGCCAATGTCTCCTCCAGCGCCAGGTCGACATCGCGGCCGGCGGCCAACTCCTCACGGAACCGGCTCACGACGAACAAGCTGTAGTCGATGGCCAGGCCGAGGCCGAGCACGGTGGTCAGGTTCACCGCGAAGACCGACACGGGCGTGATGCCGTCGAGGACGCGCAGCAAAAGCAGCGTCCCCACCACCGACACCCCGCCGATGGTGAGCGGCATGGCCGCCGCCACGAGGGAACCGAACACGAAGAGCAGGAGCAGGAGCGTCAGTGGCACGGCGATGGACTCCGCCCGCAGTAGGTCGCGCTCGACCACGCTGTTGACCTCGTGGAACGCCGCGGCGAACCCTCCCACCTGCACCCGGATTGGACCGGTGGCGTGCAGCACGGCGGCGGCGATGGCGGGTTCCCGACGCGTGATCTGGTCCTGGTTCCCGGTGATGCGCCCCACCACCAGCGCGGCAGTCCGGCCGTCGGTGCGCAACACGGGGAGCGAGTCGAGGCTCCAATACGACATCACGTTCGCCATGTGGGGTTGGGCGGCCAGGCTCCTGGTCAGGGCCAATCCGGCCTCGGCCACGGCCGGGCTGTCGACGGTGCCCCGCGTGGCGTGGACCAGCAGCACGAGGTTGTCCGACCCGTTGTGGAACTCGGAGGCCAAGACGTCGGCCGCGTGCACCGACTGCTCGGACGGGGCGTCGAAGCCCCCCTCGGAGAGCCGGGAGGAGACGTTGCCCCCGAGCACGGCCGCCACGACGACAAAAATGCCGGTAGCCACCAAAATCCCTTTGCGGTGCTCGACGGTCAGGCGCGCCAACCGCCGCAGCGACCGCTCGACGAGAGGGAGGCCGCTGCGCCCGCCTCCTCCCGGCCTACCGCCATACCGCCGGTACATACTCACGGTATGTAGTATTCTGACGGTCTCCCAGGCTGTCAAGATGGCGTCCTGCGGAGGGACGCGGACCCAGGGGAGCCGTACCATGCACGAGATGGAGCCGGCACGCACGCGCCGGGAGGAGTACGCCGAGGCCACCTACGAGGCACTGCTGGACAGTGCCGCCGCCTGCTTCCTCGAGAGCGGGTTCGCCGCCACCTCCCTCGATGCGGTGGCGAAGCGGGCCCGCGTGACCAAAGGGGCCATCTACCATCACTTCGCCTCCAAGCGGGATCTCTTCATGGCCGTGCTCGAGCGCCAGGAGCAGCGCAGTGCCCGCACCGTCACCGAGGCGGGCGCCCGGGCCGGCGACGCCTGGGGTGCGATTGTGGCCGCCTTCGACGCCTTCCTCGAAACCATCTCGGACCCCGTCTACCAGCGGCTCTGCTGGGTGGAAGGCCCTGCTGCGCTCGGATTCGAGGAGTGGTGGGCCTGCGGAGAGCGCTACGAGATCGAGGTCATCCGCGGCCAGCTCGACCGGGCCGCCGCCGCCGGGCTGCTGGTGATCGAGGACCTCGACATGCTGGCCCACGTGCTGTTCGGTGCCGTGGCGGCCGGCGTCCTGGCCATGGCCCGCTCCGGCCAGCCGGACCTGGAACGGGAGCGCTTCCGCACCGTGATGCTCCAGGTGATGCATGGCATGGTGGGTCCGAGCCGCGTACCTAGCCGGAGTTCATCGTCGGTTCACACAACCGATACGGCGGTGAAATAGGGTCCGGCGACCATGAGATGCGGGTGCGGGCCTCGCCGTAGCCACGTGCACACCAAGGGGAACACAGGAGACCGATGAGCTATCAGGCCGAGTACATCTGGATCGACGGGACCGAACCGAGCCCGCTGCTTCGGAGCAAGACGAAGATCGTGGAGGACGGCAAGGAGCCCCCGATCTGGGGCTTCGACGGCTCGAGCACCAACCAGGCCGAGGGGAGCGACTCGGACTGCGTGCTGCAGCCCGTCTTCGTCTGCCCCGACCCGCTGCGGGGCGAGAACGACAAGCTCGTCATGTGCGAAGTGCTGCTGACCGACATGACGCCGCATCCCACCAACACCCGCCGGGCCTGCGTCGAGATGGCCGAGAAGTACGCCGCCTACGAGCCGTGGTTCGGTATCGAGCAGGAGTACACCTTCTTCCAGTACGGACGGCCGATGGGCTGGCCCGAGGCCGGGTTCCCGGGGCCGCAGGGGCCGTACTACTGCGGCGTCGGCGGCGACAAAATGCCGGGCCGCGCCATCGTCGAGCGCCACACGGCGGCGTGCCTGAAGGCCGGCCTCGGCATCGAGGGCACCAACGCCGAAGTGATGATGGGGCAGTGGGAATTCCAGATCGGGATCCTCCCGCCCCCGCTCATCGGCGACCAGCTCTGGACGGCGCGCTGGCTGCTCTTCCGCATCGCCGAGGAGTTCGACGTGTACGCCACTCTCGAGCCCAAGCCGGTGCTCGGCGACTGGAACGGAGCCGGCGCGCACACGAACTTCTCCACCAAGGCCATGCGCGAGGACGGGGGCTGGGACGCCATCGTGGCCGGTTGCGAGGCGCTCGGGAAGCGCGTCGACGAGCACGTGTCCAACTACGGCATCGGCATCGAGAGCCGCCTCACCGGCGCCCACGAGACGGCGCACTACTCGACGTTCAGTTACGGCACGTCGGACCGCGGGGCGTCCATCCGGATTCCGTGGCAGACGGCCAAGAACAAGAAGGGGTGGATCGAGGATCGTCGGCCGAACGCCAACATGGACCCCTACGTGGTGAGCCGCCTCCTGGTCGAGACCGTGTGCGGAGCCGCCGCCGGCGATTGAGCCTGCAGTTCGAGGACGCCGCTGGTTCCGGGCTGCACCACCCGGGACCGGCGGCGTTTCTCGTCTCTAGGCGGGTGGGACGGACTGGTCGGCGGGCGCGTGGGCGCTCAGCGCGGGCTCGCCCGGCCGGGCCAACGGCCCGAGCTCGAGCGCGGCGGTGTCGCCCTCGATGAACTTGCTGGTGTCCTGGCCCGAGTCGGCCATTTCGTCCATGCCGATGGGCCCGTCAGGCTCGCCGGCCAGGAACTGCTTGATGATGGGGTTGTCCGACGCCAGCATTTCTGGCTTGCTGGCGAACTTGACCAGGTTCGAGCGGAACAGGACGCCCATGTACTCGGCCGTCCGCATCACCGACGAGATGTTGTGGGTGATGATGAAGAAGGTGGCTCCGGTCTCTCTCTGCGCGGTGACCACCAGCTCGTCCAGGTAGGCCACTCGCACGGGGTCCAGTCCCGAGTCGGGCTCGTCGAAGAGGACGATCTCGGGTTCGGTCACCATGGCACGCGCCAGGCCGGCTCGCTTTTTCATGCCGCCCGAGACCTCGCCCGGGAGCTTCTTGAGGTGATCCATGAGGCCGACCAGCTCTGCGTTGCGGTACACGAGCTCGCGGATCTGCGCTTCGTTCTTGCGCGTGTGCTCGCGCAATGGGAAGGCGATGTTGTCGTAGAGGTTCATCGACCCGAACAGTGCACCGTCCTGGAACAGCACGCCGAACTTCTTGCGTACCTCGTAGAGCCGCTTCTCCCGCAAGCCGACGATCTGGTCGCCATCGACCCAGATCTCACCGCGCTCGGGCTTGAGCAGCCCGAGGATGTTCTTCAGCAGCACCGACTTCCCCGTCCCCGACGGGCCGAGGATGGCGGTGATCCGGCCCTTGGGGACGTCGAAGGTGATGTCCTCGAGGACCGTGTGCGAACCGAACGACTTGGTCACCCCGCGCAACGAAATGATCGGCTCGCCGGGCGCCACCCAGGGTTGCACCGCTTCGTGCGGTTGCGTGTCCATATGAGGAGAACCCGGGCCTCGGGCCAGGCTTGCGCCCCGGCTTCGCTGCCTGTGGGCTGCTACAGCCCGCCGAGCGTGTTGCCCAGCCCGCCCAGCAGGCCGCTCGTGGTCGTCGTGGTCGTCGTGGTCGGAGTAGAGGTGGTGCCCGAGCCCGACGAGCCGCTCGAGCTCCCGCCGAGCAGCCCGCCGACGGTCTGGGTCACGCCGCTGAGCGAACCGCCCACGGCGCCGGTCACGCCGCCGACCGTGCCGCCCAGCCCGGTGTTGCCGGTCACGCCGCCGACCGTCTTGCCGACCGTGCCGCCCAGCCCGGTGTTGCCGGTCACGCCGCCGACCGTCTTGCCCACCGTGCCGGTCACGCCGCCGACCGTCTTGCCCACGGTGCCCGTCACGCCGCCGACCGTCTTGCCCAACCCGGTGTTGCCGGTCACGCCGCCGACCGTCTTGCCCACGGTGCCGGTCACGCCGCCGACCGTCTTGGTCACACCGCCGGTCGTCTTGGTCACACCGCCGGTCACGCCGCCGACCGTCTTGGTCACGCCGCCGACCGACTTGGTCACGCCGCCGGTGACGCCGCCGACCGTTCCGCCGACGGCGGTGCCGAGGTCGGTCGTCGCCTGGGTGAGTCCTTTGGTCAGGCCGCTCACGCCGCCAGCGCCGCCGTTCGATCCACCCGTCAGCCCACCGGTCAGCCCACCGACGACCGAGGTCGCGCCTTTGGCGGCGTTCTTGGCGGTCCCGACGACCGAGCCGGCCGCACCATCACTCGCTGACGAACCGGTTCCGGTGCCGGTACCGCCGGACAGAGAGGAACCGCTCGTGCTGTTCGACGCGCCACCGCCGCCGGGGCTGTTGACGCTGGCGAGGGCCAGCGGCGGCGCGGCGAGGGCAGAGCTCGCCGGTGCGATCAATGTCGGCTTGGCGCCGTTCGACGACAACGCGTGGGGAGCGATGAATGCGGCCGCCACCGCGGCACCGGCCACCGCGGCACCGGCGAACGCGTTGCGCAGTCCGAACTCGCCGGAGGTGCCGCCGGCCTGCTGCTGCACACTGGCGCCGCGGTGCGCGACGCGGAACAGCGTGCGGCGGAACAGGGCGACGGTGGCGATCAGGAAGCCGGCCAGGGCGCCGTTCGACTCGGAGACGACGGCGAACTCGCGCTTGAGGGCCTGGCGGGCCCGCCACAGCAGCGTCTCGATAGTGCCGATCTCCACGCCCTCGTGGTCCGCGATCTGCTGGTAGGTCCAGCCTGATCCCTCGCGCATGGCGAGCACATGGCGATGGCGCACGGAGAGACGATCGAGCGCGCGGTTGACGAGCTCGCCATCGACTGCGGCCAGCACGAGCTCCTCGGAGGTGTCGTCGACCACGGCGCCCACCGGCTGCTGCGCCGTGAGCTCCATGTCGTCGGTCGGAG
Organism: uncultured Acidimicrobiaceae bacterium; assembly: GCA_963850095.1. GTDB lineage: Bacteria > Actinomycetota > Acidimicrobiia > Acidimicrobiales > RAAP-2 > Bog-473. Next base: position 35,096 of record CAWKJX010000003.1, read on the forward strand.
TGCTGCGCGAGCGGCGCCGCAGCATGTCGGTGCAGATGTTGCCGGCGATGACGGTGAGCCATGGGTAGAAACGACGTTCACCGGCAAAGCGGGGGAGAGCCTTCCAGGCCCGGGCGAACGCCTCTTGCGCCGCGTCCTCCGCCTCGTGGCGGTCGTTGAGGCGTCGCATGCAGAAGCGAAGGAGGCGCTCGTAGTAGCGCGCGTAGAGGTTGCCGAATGCAGCTGAATCACCGGCTTGGCACCGTTCGACGAGCGCGCGATCACGATCGAGATCAACGTCGTCGCAAAGGCTTGTCAGCTCTTCCTGGCGAAGCGCCAATGTCCGTCCCTCCCCCTCCCACTGTACTCCCCAGAGGAGATTTCACATTATGCCTGTGCCTGGCATCTTTTTGAAAGCCCGCAAATCCTAATTTTCTGACAACGACACTTTACCAGAGTAAATAGGGGTTGGTACTCGGGAGTAAATAGGCATTGCATCCGGGTAGTGCGAACGCGGGCGTCGGATCGGCGCTCACGGCCGTTTCGGCTGCACACCGGTCGCGACCAGGCCGGGTTACCGCAAGGTCACGTTGGGCCTGCCGTTTTTCCTCCGAAGGATGTGAACGGGGAGCGGGCCGCCCTGGCACGACCGCGTTCACACGGAGGCCTCGGAAAGGGGGGACACGTCTTGGCTGACACGGGTGACTCGACGGGCGTCACGCCTCCCGGAACGGCCAGCGGGGACTCCGAGGCACTGACCCGGGCCGAAATGGCCCGCCGGCTCGGGACCCCGAGCGGGCGTCCCGAGGGGGCCGTGGCCGTGCTGCCGCGGCCCGAGCCGGCCGTTGAGCGAGGACGGGAAGATCGCCTCGACCGTCCGCGAGACGGGAAACATGTTCGCCACCGCCTTCGAGGCGCTGCGCCAGGCCCCGCTCAAGGGCGTGCCCGTCACCGAGTTCTTCGACCAGTGCTGGTTCCTGGCCCGGGTCACCACGCTGCCGCTCATTCTGCTGTCCATCCCCTTCGGCATGGTCATCGCGCTCGAGGTGGGCTCGCTGCTCCAGCAGATCGGCGCCCAGTCGCAGTTGGGCGCCGCCATGGTGCTGGCCGTCGTGCGCGAGCAGGCGCCCGTGGCCACCGCGCTGCTCATCGCCGGCGCCGGCGGATCGGCCATGTGTGCCGACCTCGGCTCGCGCCGCATCCGAGACGAAATCAGCGCCATGGAGGTCATGGGCGTCAACCCGTTGCACCGCCTCGTGCTGCCCCGACTGCTGGCCGCCACGCTCGTCGCCGTCCTCCTCGACGCGGTGGTCAGCGTGGCCGGCATTTTGGGCGGCCTCTGGTTCGGCACCCATGCCATCCACATCACCTCGGCCAGCTTCTTTGCCACGTTCAGCGAGCTCAGCCAGCTGGCCGACCTGGCCATCGCGCTGATCAAGGCGGCTCTCTTCGGCTTCATCGCCGCCATGGTCGCCTGTTACAAGGGCCTCTACTGCAAGAGCGGGCCGAAGGGGGTGGGCGACGCCGTGAACCAGGCCGTCGTCATCACGTTCATCCTGTCGTTCTTCGTGAACTTCCTCCTCACCGTCTTCTACTTCAACTTCATTCCGCAGAAGGGCATCTGATGGCGATCGACACCCCGGTACGCCCGCCGGAGCCATCAACGCTCGCCTCGGCCGGCAAGGCCGTCGCCGACACGGGTAACGCCGTGCTCAATGCCTTCGACGGCTTCTACGCGCAGCTGAAGTTCTACGTGCGCACGTTGAAGGCGCTACCGCGTGCCCTGCGTTACCCCAAGGAGATCTTGGTCCTGATGTCGGACATCACCCTGGGGTCGGGCGCGCTCATCGTGGGTGGCGGCATGTTCTTCGTCGTCACCTCGATCGCCTTCTTCACCGGGACCGAGGTCGGCCTCGAGGGGTTCAACGGCCTGCAGCAGATCGGGGCGCAGGCGTTCACCGGTGTCATCACGTCGCTGGCCAACACCCGCGAAATCACCCCGCTGGTAGCCGGCGTGGCGCTCGCCGCCCAGGTCGGCGCCGGCTTCACGGCACAGCTCGGAGCCATGCGCATATCGGACGAGATCGATGCGCTCGAGGTCATGGGAGTCAACAGCGTCGTTTACCTCGTGGCCACCCGGGTATGGGCCGCGCTGATCACCATGATCCCGCTTTACCTGGCCGCCCTCTTCGCCAGCTACCTCGCCTCCGAGCTGGTCGTGACCAAGTTCTTCGGCCTCTCCACCGGCACCTACACGCACTACTTCCGGCTGTACCTCCCGCCGCTCGACATCTTCTACTCGTTCCTCAAGGCGATGGTGTTCGCCGTCATCGTCACCTTCGTGCACTGCTACTACGGCTACAACGCCACCGGCGGCCCGGCCGGCGTGGGCGTGGCGGCCGGACGGGCCATTCGGCTCTCCATCATTCTCGTCGTGGTCGTCAACCTCTTCATGTCGCTGATCCTCTTCGGTGGCGTGAACGCGACGGCGAGGTTGGTCGGATGATCAGGCTGGTCCGTGTCCTCGTCGTCCTGGTCGTGGTCATCGGCCTCGTCTTCGGCACCATCACGCTCGTGCGCCTGGCCAACGGCGACTTCGCCGGGGACTACAAGCTCGTCGGCACGTTTCCCCGCGCCGGCGAAGGACTGAATCCGGGCTCGGCCGTCGTGTTCCGCGGCGTGCAGGTCGGTCGGGTCTCCACCATTTCGCTCCATCAGAACCAGGCCGAGGTGGCCGTGCTCATTGAGCCGTCGTTCCAGGTGCCGGCCGGCGCCACCGCCACCATTGAGCCGGTCAACCTGTTCGGCGCCGAGCAGGTCTCCATTTCGACGCCACACGAGAACTCCGAAGACGGTCCCTACCTGGCCCCCGGATCCTCCTTCGCCCACACGGTGAGCAGCGACGAGCTGGGTGACCTCTTCGCGGCCGCCACGCCGCTTCTCGACAAGATCGACACCAACCACCTCTCCACCGTCCTGGGCGAGCTGTCCGAGGCGTCCGAGGGCGAGGGGCCCAAGATCGCCGCCTCCATCGACGCCGGCACGCAGCTGGCCGGGCTTCTCGACAACACGGTCAACGCGCAGATCCTGGCCCTCGACTCCTTCGCCAAGTTCGCCCAGGCCACCGCACCGGCGGCCGCCGACCTCAACGACCTCAACGCAGCGATCAACCAAGGGCTGCCGTCGTTCAACGCCGAGGAGGCTGATTACGAGAACCTCCTCAACACGCTCATTCCCTTCTCCAACCGGCTGGCCTCCCTGCTCTCGACCTACCACCCCGACATCGTCACCATCCTGCAGTCCGGCGACAACGTGTCGCGGGTGCTGCTGGCGCAGCAGGACGAAATCGGCCAGGTCGTGCAGGGGGCGTACCACTACTTCCAGAAGATCGCCGAAGGCGCGTCGGGTCTGAACACGTTGCCCGACGGAAGCACGTACGCCTACTTCAACACCTTCATCCTCTTCAGTGACGTGAACAGCCTGGTGTGCAACCTCATCGCACCGCCGACCGGAGGCATGTCCTTCCTCCAACCGATTCAACAGGCGCTGGCCGGCGCCGGCTCCGCCTTCAACTGCTCGTCCGAGCTCGCCTCCTTCAACGCGCTCCAGACCCCCACGTCGTCGACCACGCCATCGGCCGCCACCACGTCGGGCTCGCCCACCGCGGCCGCCACCGGCGCCGGCCAGGCCGCGGCCAACCAGGCCTACGGCATGATCGGCCAGCCGGACACGTCCAAGCCCACCACCATCGGGGGCATCATCGACCAGCTGCTGGGCGGGACGTCGTGAGGCTGTTCCACCGCTTCCCCAAGTCGGCCTTCAAGTTCGCCGTGTTCGCGCTGGTGTGCCTGGTCCTGCTGGTCGGGCTGGCCGTCAGGGTCGGGAACATCTCGTTGTTCAGCAGCCGCCACACCCTCGACGCCCAGCTGACCGACGTCACCGGCCTGGCCACCGGCGACGAGGTCAACATCGCCGGGGTGCCGATCGGACAGGTCTCGAGCATCGGCGTCCAGCACGGGCACACGCTCATCGCCATGAGCATCAACAACTCCGTCACGGTGCGCCGCTCCACCGATGTCGGCATGCGTTGGCACAACGTCATCGGCCAGAAGGAGATAGAGCTGTTCCCCGGCCCGTCGGGCCCCGCCCTGCAGCCCGGCGCCACCATTCCGCTCAGCCACGACGTCACCGACGGCAGCATCGACACGTTCTTGAACTCGCTCGGGCCGGTGCTCTCGGCCATCAACCCGACCCAGGCCAACGAGTTCGTCGAGAACGTGTCCGGCGCACTCGAGGGTGACACGGCCCAGATCGACCAACTCATCAACAGCGGCGCCGCGGTCTCGAACACGGTGGAGGCGCTCGACACCCAGGTGGGCCAAATCATCGGCAACCTCGACCAGGTGCTCACCGCGCTCGGCCTCGCGCTCGGGTGACATCGACTCGTTGGTCACCAACCTGCAGACGGTGTCCTCGGCGCTGGCGTCGAAGAACACGCTTCTCGACGACGTGGTGGGCAACCTCTCACAAGTGGCCACTGACCTGGCCAGCCTGATCGGAAACAATCACACCACCATCACCAGCACCATCGACAACCTGCAAGCGGTCGCGGCCGACGTGCAGAACAACCAGCAGAACCTGGCCGCCAGCCTGTCGACCCTGGGCGAGGGACTGGCCCCCTACATCCAGATCTCCCAGTGGGGGCAGTGGTTCGCCGTGCAGACCATCTACACCTGTCTGGCCAACCAGACGGCGTGCGCGTACTACCAGCCGGGGAACCCGCCTGCGGGCTCGGGCCCGCTCGGCAGCCCACCGTCCTCGTCCCCGCTCGCCGCGCCCTCGGCCGGCACGTCCACCCCGAGCGCCGCGTCGGGCACGACCCCTTCGAGCGCGGGCGGCCTCGCCTCTTCGAGCCTCGGCCTCGACCTGCAGGCGGTCAGCGGGGCCGCCGCGTCGGCGGCGGGGGGCTCCAAATGAAGGCCGTCACCGAGCGCAACCCCAAGGTGGTCGGCCTCATCGCCATCGTCGTCATGATCGTCTTCATCCTCGGCATCCTGTTCCTCAATCGCAGCCTGTTCAGCTCGGGCTACACGGTCGAGGCCCGGTTCGCCAACGCCGCCGGCATTTCGAAGGGCACCCAGGTCATGGTCGCCGGCGTCAACGTCGGAACGGTGACCTCGGTCGAGGTGCACGGCAACGGAGTCGACGCCCAGCTGTCGGTGAACAACTCGGTCCAGTTGCCGCACGTGACGACGGCGGCCATCGAGGTGGAGACGCTGCTCGGCGTGGTCGACGTCACATTGACGCCGGTGAGCGGGTGGGACGAGCCGCTCAAGCCGGGCGCCTTCATCACCGACACGTCGGTGCCGACCGAGTTCTACCAACTGCAGAACACGGCGCATACCCTGCTGGCCAAGTCCAACGCGCAGGCGCTGAACAGCCTGGTGACGTCTCTGGCCTCCATCACCAAGGACAAGCAGACCCAGGTGGCGCAGATCATCGCCGGGCTCGGCGCGCTCACGACCACGGTGGACCAGCGCAGCGCGCAGGTGTCCCAGCTCATCGACTCGGCCAACACGCTGTCGTCCACCCTGGCCGGCCGTGACCAGCAGCTGCTGTCGGTGGTCAACAACCTCGACACGGTCTCGACCGGCCTGGCCGCCCACAACCAGGACCTGGCCAACCTCATCACGAATGTCGACGCCATGGCCGGCCAGACCAACAGCCTGGTCAGCCAGGACTCGCCGGCGCTCAATGCGCTGCTCTCCAGCCTCCACGCCGACCTGACCGTGGTGGGCCAGCACCAAGAGGACCTGGCCGAGGGCGTCAGCTACCTGGGTGGCGCGCTCAAGGGCTTCCAGTCCATCGCCTACAGCGGCTCGACCCCGGTGCCCTGGGGCAACATCTACACCAACCCGGCCTCGCTGACCAGCACCTTCGGGGTCATCGGGCCCTGCGGCGCATTCGACCAGGCGCTGAACCAGGCGCTCGGTCCGGATCCTTTGGCCTGTGACGACCAGACCGGGCCCCTGCCCGGAGAGGGCTCCGAATCCGAGCCCGGGGGCGGTACCTCGCAGCCCACGGGTTCGGGCTCCACCGGCTCGTCCTCCAACGGTGCGGCTCAGGGTGCCGGATCCTCGTCCACCGAGCCGCCGCCGGGCCCAACTCGGGCCTCGGGGGGCTGTCCCAGCTCATCAGCCCGCTGTTGCAGGGGATCAAGTGATGGAACCGCTGCGGACGCTCTTCGCCTCCAAGGCTGCCCGCGTCGCCACCATGGCGGTGGTGCTCGTCGCCGGCATCCTGGTCGCCGTCGGCGTGACCAAGTCCACGCCGACCTACCCGATCAACGTCGTGTACTCGAGCGCGCCCGGGCTCTTCTCCGGCGCGGCCGTCGACGTGCTCGGGGTGAAGGTCGGCACCGTCACCGACGTGCAGAACGTCGGGGACACGGTGCACGTCACCCTGGCGGTGAACCAGGGCACCCACATCCCCAGCTCGGCCTACGCGTCCCTGGTGGCGGCCCAGCTGCTGGGCTCGCCCGACGTCGACCTCAACCCGGGCTACACCGGAGGCCCCTACCTGGCCTCGGGCGCCACCATCGCCGAGCAGCACACCGCCGTCCCCGTGTCCACCGACGAGGTGCTGAAGGAGCTGCAGCACACCCTCGACGCCATCAACCCGAACGCGGTGGGCGACCTCGTGACCAACCTGGCCACCGACCTCGACGGCCAGGGCGGCAACCTGAACAAGCTGATCGCATCGGCGGCCGGCACGGTGCAGCTGCTGGCCGAGAAGGGCGACGACCTGGGCCAGCTCAACGGCACCCTGGGCCAGCTGACCGGCACGCTCGACACCGACACGTCCAACATTGAGCAGCTGGTCGAGCAGTACGACACGGTGTCGACGACCATTGCGCAGCACTCCGGGCAGCTGAACGACGCCATTACACAGCTGGCCGGCGCCAGCACCGGCCTGGCCAACCTCCTGGCGCCCAACCTGCAGCCGCTCGAAGCCGACGTGGGCACCGTGACTACGGCCGGCCGCACGCTCGACCGGAACCTGGCTGCGGTCGACGAAGTGCTCCAGAACGGAAACAACCTCTTCCAAGGGGCCGAGCGCGCCTACGACCCGACGTACAACTGGCTGGATCTCAACATCCAGGCGGCGCCCGGCGTGAGCGGCGCCTACATCGCCGGCCTCATCCGAGACCGTCTGGCCGGCGTGTGCCGTCGCCTCGTGGCCAACCACTCGACGGGACTCACCGCCGCCGACCTGGCCGCCCTCAACGAATGCGGCAATCCCAGCTCGGGCTTCTTCGACCCGCTGCTCAACGACATCCCGAACATCCTCAACACCCTGACGGGCCAGGGCGGCAGTACGACCACGCCGGCGTCGCTCATGCAGCAGGGGCTCCAGCAGATCGCCAACGCCGCACCGGGCGGCAGCTCGGCGCCGTCGGCGCCGGCACCCGGGTCCAAGACGCCGGCCGCGGCCGCCCCGACGACGACGACCACGACGACGGTGCCGCCCACCACGACGACCACGACCAACCCTTGCGGCCTGCTCAATCTCATTTTGGGCTGCACCGCCGGCTCATCGGACCACTCCAGCTCGAGCGGCACCGGAACGGGCGCCTCGGCGTCGCAGGGCGGCCTACTGTCCGACGACGTCACGGGCGGCGGCTTGACCGCCTCGTTGGCCGACGCGTCGAGCACCACGACACTGGCAGCCGCATCCGCAGCCGACCCGACGCTGACGGCGCCCGACTCCGGCGAGCTGCCGCCCATGCCGGCGTCGATGGCGGCGCACCCGCACGCCCATGCTCACCGCGGCCTGCTCCACCAGTGGTGGCACGACCTCACCGGGTGGCTGTGATGCGCCGCCGTGTGTTCCTGACCGTGCCCGCGCTGGTGGCGCTGGCTGCCGGCCTCACCGGCTGCTCCATGTCGGGCGGCGGCCAGCGCACGGCCACCGCTGTCTTCAGCGACGTCGGCGACCTCTCCAACGGGGCCCAGGTGCAGCTGGCCGATGTCCCCGTCGGCAGCGTGAGCTCGATTTCGCTCGACGGGCAGAAGGCCCGAGTCGTGATGGCCTTCGATCAGGGCGTGCGCATTCCGTCCGACGTGCGCGCCGCCATCGACCGCACCACCATTCTGGGCGACCAGTTCGTCGAGCTGACCGTGCCGAAGGATCAGACAGGCCCGGCGGCCGCCACCGCGCCGCAGCTGGCGGACGGCGCCGTCATCGCGCACACCTCCATCGTCCCCGATGTCGAACAGTTCGTGCAGGCAGGCTCGGAGGTCTTCGGCGCCATTTCGAGCACGGAGCTGGCCCAGATCATTGAGGCCGGCGGTGAGGGCTTCACGGGGCAGGAGGCGTCGCTGAAGGCCTTCTTGACCGATCTCGACACGGTGGCCACGGCCTATGCCCAGCACACCGATGACATCACCGCCGCCGTCAACGGGCTCAACAGCCTCAGCGCGCAGCTCGCTCCCGGGACCAGCGCAGGCGAGACAGCGCTCGACAACCTGTCGCAGACCGTGGCGATCCTGGCCCAGAACTCCCAGCAGTTCGAGACGCTGCTGCAGTCGCTCGACAGCCTCTCGTCGCAGGGTCGCAGCCTGCTCGAGCAGTACTACCCGCAGATCACCGACCAGCTGCAGACGTTGGCGGCGGTGAGCAGCCAGCTGGCCCAGCACCAGTCCGACCTGGCCGGCCTGCTCCAGGAGATTCCCGTCGCCGACAACGCGCTGCCCAAGGCGGTGCGCAACGGCTACGTACAGCTCTACGAGAACATCATTGTGTGCGGCCTGCCCGGCGGCGGGGAACAAGACAGCCAGCCGGCCTTCAGCTGCGCGACGCACTCGGCCGGCGCCAACGCGGGGGCGGACAAGTGATCACACCCCGCCTCGTCATCAATCTGATCGTCTTCTTCCTGGTGAGCTTCGCCCTGGTCGGCTACGGGGTGGTCAACCTGCTCGGCAACCCGCTCCAGAGCCCGACCACGCTCACGACCGAGTTCGCCAACGCCTCGGGCCTGTACTCGGGGTTCGAGGTCGAGCTCAACGGGGTGCCGGTCGGCACGGTGAGCTCGACCGGGCTGACCACGACGGGCACCAAGGTCGTCATGCGCATCAACCCCGGCACCGCCGTACCCGACGACGTGCAGGCGTCGGTGCAGATCGCCAACGACCTGGGCGAGCAGGTGGTCAACCTGGTGCCCACGCGCGGCGGACAGGCGCCCGACCTCAAGAGCGGGGCGACCGTGCCGGCGGCGACGAACCAAATTCCCGCTGACGTGGGCCAGGTGGTCGCCTCGGCCACCCGACTCCTGAAGGCCATTCCGGCGGGCAACCTGAACAAGCTGATCGGCGAACTGGCTGCGGCGCTGCAGGGCAACGCGGGCAACCTGCGCACCATCGTCAATGCCGGGACGACGTTCTCCAAGGAATTCGTGGCCTACCAGCAGCAGTTCACGGAGCTGCTGGCCAATGCGCCCGCCACCCTCGACGCCGTGACCGCCGTTGCCCCGGAGCTGCGCCAGGACCTGGCCAACACGGCCGCCCTGGTCCAGGTGCTGGCCGACCAGAAGACGGGCCTGCACACCGTCCTGACCGAGGGTTCGGCCGCCTTCAGCGAGGTCAACGACCTCGTCACGTCGCAGTCGGCCAACCTCGGCTGCCTGCTCCACGACTCGGCCGACATCCTCTCCAACATCGCCCAGCCCACGAACCTCACCAATCTGTCGCAGGGCCTGACATTCAACCAGTACTTCTTCGGCGCGGTGGACAGCATCGCCGTGGCCGGACCGGCCAAGCCGACCGTCAGCAACGAGGGCGTGCAGAACCAGGTCTTCCTGCGCACCCGCCTGCTGTTGCCGCCCATCATCACGAGCCGGGTTCGTCCTACGCCTCGACCAACCAGATCCCGGACATCTACCCGGGCGCCGGCTGCGCGACGGCGTTCGGCAACGGCGTCGGCCCGGCCACCCAGCCGGGTTTCGCCCCCGCCGCCGGCGGGCAGGTGGTGGCGCCGACGGCGCAGGAGGCCGACGTCGAGCTGGGTTCGGCCACGCAGGTCCCGGTCTCGAGCGCCTCCTACCGGGTGCCCGGCCCGAACCTGGCCCTCGTGCTGGCCCTGGGCGGACTGGTCGTCCCGGCACTGTTCCTGGCCTGGGGCGCCCGCCCCTCGCGCCGCCGCACCCGGCGGCGCGCCTGACCGACCGCGCCCCGGTGTCACGGGGTGCGCAACACTTGGAGGGAGAACGGAGACAATGACGATGACCGAGGAGTCAGCCGACAGCGGGGTGAAGGTGGTCGGCGCCACCACGACCGACGATGCAGAGAAGGACGCGCCGACGCGGGAGAAGGCGCGTCGGGGCCGGGCGCGCTCCACCCCGGCGCAGCCGACACGAAGGGCGTTGCGCATCGTCAGCGTGCTCGCCATCGTCGGACTGGTGGGGACACTCGTCTTCGGCATCCTCTACGCCACCAAGAGCAGCGGGTCGGGCCAGAACCCCGCCGTCACCTCGGCCGCCCAGACCTTCCTGAACGACTTCTTCAACTTCAACGCCAAGACGGTCGACACCGACTTCAGCGCCATCACCAGCATGGCCACGGGGCAGTTCTCCACCCAGGCCAAGCAGTTCTTCAACTCGGCCATCCGCACCGAGCTGGAACAGGCGCTGGCCGAGTCGCGCGGGCAGGTCCGCGCCCTCTACGTCCAGAGCGAGACCCCGACCACCGCCACCGTCTACGCCGTCATCGACCAGACCTACGTGAACTCCAAGATCACCTCGCCCCAGGCCGACGTGGTCCGCCTCGTCGTCAACCTCGAGGACGTCGGGGGGACCTGGAAGATTTCGAACGTCACCGTGCTGGAAGGGGCGTCGCCGGCCAGCGAGGGCACGGCGTCGGGCTCGGCCGGCTCCAACGTCCCGGGCCAGTAGCCCGCCCGGCGGCACGGGTCCGGCCCCCAGAACCGGTCCGGAGGGGGACGGGGCGGCCACCCCCTAGTATCGAGCTGGGCTGCGAGCGGGTCTGTGGTTGAAAGTCGATGCCAGTCGCAGGCAAAACGACCCACGTAAGGCGACTTGTGGTCGCTGAGCATGGTGCGGCTTAGAGGTAAGCCCTGCCCGCGGCGTCCCCGGCTGTCGGGGGCGGGCGGAGACGAGGCGACGCGTGCCGTGAGGGCGCCGTTGGGCCGGCGGCATGCCGCCGTGCCGCCGGTGCCGGTGCGTCACCCTCGCAGCAGGCGAGTGTGGGGTCAAAGACCAGGTCAGCCGCCCGCAGCCCGACTCTTCGTTCAGGCGCGGCTGTCGGCTGTTGCACCCCTGCGGCCGGTAGGATCGGCCCACCATGAGCGTGTTCACCAAGGTCCTGCGCGCCGGCGAGGGCAAAAAGGTCCGGCGCCTGGCCGAACTGGTACCCCTGATCGGCAACCTCGAGCCCGAGATGCAGGCGTTGAGCGACGACGCGCTCGCGCACAAGACGGTCGAGTTCAGGGAGCGCCTGGAGCAGGGCGAGAACCTCGACGACCTGTTGGTCGAGGCGTTCGCCGTGGTGCGCGAGTCGGCCTGGCGGGTGCTCGGCCAGCGCCACTTCGACGTCCAGATGATGGGCGGCATGGCGCTGCACTTCGGCTGGATCGCCGAGATGAAGACGGGCGAGGGCAAGACCCTCGTCTCCACGCTGCCGGCCTACCTCAACGCGCTCGACGGACGGGGCGTGCACCTGGTGACGGTGAACGAGTATCTGGCCACGCGCGACGCCGAGTGGATGGGCCGCGTCCACCGCTGGCTCGGTGTGTCCGTGGGCCGCATCGGCGCCGACATCGACGACACGGCGGTGAAGCGGGCGGCCTACGCGGCCGACATCACCTACGGCACCAACAACGAGTTCGGCTTCGACTACCTGCGCGACAACATGACCCGGTCGCGTGACCTGATGGTGCAGCGGGGCCATGTGTTCGCCATCGTCGACGAGGTCGACTCCATCCTGATCGACGAGGCACGGACGCCACTGATCATTTCGGGCCCGGCCGACGAGGCGGCCCAGCTCTACTACCAGTTCGCCTCCATCGCCCGGACCTTGAGCCGGGACGTCGACTACGAGGTCGACGAGGAGAAGAAGACGGTCGTGCCGCTGGAATCGGGCATCGAGAAGGTGGAGAAGGCGGTGGGCGTCGAGAACATTTACGACGCCGTCTCGGTCAACTACGTGCACCAGCTGACCAAGGCCCTCACGGCCAAGGACCTGTACCACCGGGACAAGGACTACCTGGTGGCAGACGGCGAGGTGAAGATCATCGACGAGTTCACCGGCCGCACCCTCGAGGGCCGGCGCTGGTCGGACGGGCTGCACCAGGCGGTGGAGGCCAAGGAGCGGGTGCAGATAAAAGAGGAGAACCACACCTGGGCCACCGTCACGCTGCAGAACTACTTCCGCATGTACGAGAAGCTCTCGGGCATGACCGGCACGGCCGAGACCGAGGCCGGCGAGTTCGCCTCGACCTACGGGCTTTCCGTGGTGCCCATCCCGACCAACATGGAGATGGTCCGCGCCGACAACCCCGACCTCGTCTTCAAGACCGAAGATGCCAAGTTCAACGCAGTGGTGGACGACATCGCCGAACGCCACGCGACGGGCCAGCCCATGCTGGTGGGCACGGCCTCGGTGGCCAAGTCCGAGCACCTGTCCCGGCTGCTCGAGAAGCGGGGCATTCCGCACAACGTGCTGAACGCGAAGCAGCACTTCCGCGAGGCCGAAGTCGTGGCGCAGGCCGGGCGGCGTGGGGGAGTGACGGTGGCCACCAACATGGCCGGGCGTGGCGTCGACATCATTCTGGGCGGCAACGCCGAGTTGCTGGCGCAGCACGAGCTGATAGCCGAGGGCGTCGACCTTTCGTCGGAGGAGGGCGCGGCGCAGCTGGCCGAGCGGCAGACCGCGGTCGAGGCGCGCTGCCGGGCCGAGGGCGAGGAGGTGCGCAAAATCGGCGGCCTCTACGTCCTCGGGTCCGAGCGCCACGAGAGCCGGCGCATCGACAACCAGCTGCGGGGCCGCTCGGGGCGTCAGGGCGACGCCGGCGAGTCGCGCTTCTACCTCAGCCTGGACGACGAGTTGCTGCGGCTCTTCGCCACCGGGGCCATGTCGTGGGTGATGGGACGGACGCTGCCCGAGGAAGTGCCGATCGAGTCCAAGACGGTGGCCAAGGCTATTGAGCGGGCGCAGAACACGGTGGAGGCCCGCAACGCGGAGATCCGCAAGGACAACCTCAAGTACGACGAGGTCATGGACCAGCAGCGCAAGGTCATCTACGAGCGCCGGCTGCAGATCATCGACGGGGACGACCTCGAGGAGCATACCGAGGACCTGCTGGCCGGGGCCTGCGAGAAGCTGGTGGGCGAGTACTGCCCGACCGAATTCGAGGAGGACTGGGACCTCAAGGGCCTCATCGACGGGCTGATGCAGTACTACCCGACCAACTTCACCGTGGCCGACCTGGCCCAGGCGGCGACGACCGAGGACCTGGTGGAGTCGCTGGTCGAGGAGGCCCTCGAGTACTACGAGAAGCACGGCGAGGCCATGCCGGGCGGCGCCGAGACGATGCGCCAGATCGAGCGCGACGTCTACCTGCAGATCATGGACGCCCGGTGGCGTGACCACCTGGCCGAGATGGACAACCTCAAGGACGGCATCCACCTGCGCTGGACCGTGCAGGCCGACCCGCTGAATGCGTGGCAGCAGGAGGGCTACTCCATGTTCGGCCAGCTGATGGAGGTCATCGACAACGACTACCTGCGCTACATCCTCCACGTGGAGGCGGTGCAGCAGGCGGCGCCCGAGCCCGATCTCGACCGGGCCGTCTACGCGGCGGCCGAGGACCCGGTGGCCGAGGCGGGGGCCCTGGCCGGGACGCTGGCGGCCGAGCGGGGCCTGAACGTGCCCGCGCAGACGTCCATGCTGACCGGACCGCCGGCCGGCGGGGGCGGGGGCGAGGGCGCCAACGGGCAGGGGAACGGCTCCGGTGGGGGCGCCGGCGCGGCGGGCGATGGCGGGGCGACGCGGCAGCGGGGGCAGAAAGCCCAGATCAGGCAGCCCAACGCCCCGGACCCCGACGCCCTGGTGCCCATTGTGAAGCAGCAGCACGAGAAGCTGGGTCGCAACGACCCTTGCTGGTGCGGGAGCGGCAAGAAGTACAAGTTGTGCCATGGCGCCGCCTGACGGGCCGTCCCCGTCGGCCGAGGCACCCCGCGACTTCACCTCCGAGCTCGAGGCGCTGGGGGAGCGGCTGGGCGAGGCCGAGCGGTATCTGGGGCTGGACAAGTTGGAGGCCCGCCGGGCCGAGCTGGAGACCGAGGTGGGCCGACCCGACCTGTGGGACGACGCCGACCGCGCCCGCGAGATCACCAAGGAGCTGGGCCGGGTGGCCGCCGACCTCGACCAGTTGGCGGGGTTGCGGGCCGAGCTGGAGGACGCCCGGGCGCTGCTGGAACTGACGGCGGAGTCGACGGCGGCGGGCGCGCCCGACGTCGCGCTCGAGGTGGAACTGGTCGAGACGGTCGACGCGTTGGGCGTGCGGCTCGGCGCGCTCGAGCTGCAGTCGCTGTTCTCCGGGGAGTACGACGAGCTCGACGCCGTGTGCGAGGTGCACGCGGGCGCCGGCGGCACCGACGCGCAGGACTGGACCGAAATGCTGCTGCGCATGTACCAGCGCTGGGCCGAGCGGCGCGGCTTCAGCGTCGAGGTGGACGAGGCGACTGAGGGCCAAGAGGCCGGGTTGCTGTCGGCCACCTTCATTGTGCACGGGCGTTTCGCCTACGGTTTGTTGGCCACCGAGCGTGGTGTGCACCGGCTGGTGCGCATGTCGCCCTTCGACTCCCAGCACCGGCGCCAGACTTCGTTCGCCTCCATGGACGTGACGCCGTTCTTGGAGGACGTGTCGAGCGAGGTGGACATCGACGAGAAGGACCTGCGCATCGACACGTACCGTTCCTCGGGCGCCGGAGGGCAGCACGTCAACAAGACGGACTCCGCCGTGCGGTTGACCCATCTGCCGACGGGGATTGTGGTGTCGTGCCAGAACGAGCGCTCGCAGCACCAGAACAAGGCCAAAGCCCTGCAGATCCTCGGGGCCAAGCTGGCCGATCGCGCCCGCATGGAGCGACGGGCCGAGCTGGACGCGCTGAGCGGGGAGCGGGTCGACAACGCCTGGGGCAACCAGATCCGCTCCTACGTGATGGCGCCCTACCAGCTGGTCAAGGATCTCCGGACGGGCCAGGAGACAGGGAACGTCGACGCGGTGCTCGACGGAGATCTCGACGCGTTCATGGAAGCGGAGCTGCGCCGGCAGCGGGAGACCGGCCCGACGTAGCCGACGGCGGACGGAGGGGTGGTGGCGGTACGGGCGACGGGCACGGCGGCGCGGCGGGCGGCGGGATGCGGCACCGTGGAGGCTCGGAGCCGTGACCTGCGCCGGAGCCCATGACCCGCAACCGCAACGTGGGGACACTAGGATTGTTCGATCGTTCGAGTTCGCCGCTGGGGCGACGGCGACCAAAATCCTGCTTGCATGATCCGTTTCGAGAACGTCACCAAAACCTACAAGGGCTCGACCGTCGCGCTCCGCGACATCAGCGTCGAGATCGAGAAGGGCGAGTTCGTCTTCCTGGTCGGCGCGTCCGGGTCGGGCAAGACGACGTTCATCCGCCTGCTCCTGCGCGAGGAACTCCCGAACTCGGGCCAGATCCTCGAGGCCGGCCGCAACATCGTCGAGCTGCCCAAATGGCGGGTGCCCTACCTGCGGCGCAACATCGGGTGCGTCTTCCAGGACTTCCGGCTCCTGCCCAACAAGACGGTGTTCGAGAACGTTGCGTTCGCCCTCGAAGTCATCGGACGGCCCCGCCACGTCGTGGCCAACCAGGTGCCCCAGGTGCTCGACCTGGTGGGATTGGCGAACAAGCGCGACAACTTGCCGGGCGAGCTCTCCGGCGGTGAGCAGCAGCGCGTGGCGGTGGCGCGGGCGTTCGTCAACCGCCCGCTGATCCTCCTGGCCGACGAACCGACGGGGAACCTCGACCCGCAGACGAGTCAGGGCATCATGCAGCTGCTGGACCGCATCAATCGCACGGGCACCACCGTGGTGGTGGCGACGCACGACGAGGTGTTGGTCGACAAGATGCGCCGGCGCGTCATTGAGCTGAGCAACGGCACCATGGTGCGCGACCAGGCGCGTGGGGTGTACGGCTTCGACGGCTCGGGACAGCAGTCGGCTGAGGTCGCCGCGGGCGGCATGGGCTGACATGGCGGTATCGGTCGACTACGTCGTCCGCGAGACGGCGTCCAACTTGTGGCGCAACCGGTTGATGACGGTTGCCGCCATCCTCACCGTCGCCGTCTCGCTCTCGCTGGTGGGCGCCGCCCTCCTGCTCCGCCAGGGTTCGGCCAACGCCACCGGAACCCTCGAGCGGGGCACCCAGGTCACCGTCTGGATGGAGCCCAACGCCAACGCGCAGGAGATCAAGGCCGTCGGCACCGAGCTGGCGCAGCTCAACTACGTGGCCCAGCCCTGCCAGTACTGGAACAAGGCCCGCAATTTCGCCGAGGCCCGCCACCTGCTCTCCACTGACGTCTTCCAGGCCACGACCGAGTCCGAGATGCCGACCTCCTACTGGTGCACCCCGGTTGCGCTGACCGATGCCGCCCAGGTGGTGCGGACATTCTCGGGGACGGCCGGCGTGCAGACGGTCACCGAACCGCAGCAGACGATCAAGAACGAGGAGACGTTCATCAACATCTCGAAATGGGTCTGCGTGGCGGTGGCCATCATCTTGATCGTGTCGGCGGCGGTCCTCATCCTCAACACCATCCGCATGGCCATCTTCGCCCGACGACGCGAGGTGTCCGTGATGAAGCTGGTGGGCGCGACCAACTGGTTCATCCGGGTGCCGTTCATGTCGGAGGGCATGCTGCAGGGCCTCTTCGGCTCGGTGCTGGCCGCGCTCGTGGTCTGGGGCGTGGCCCTGTTCATCAACCACGCCGGGGGCGGGAACAACGACAACCTCCTGACCGCCATGCGCATGAGTGGGTCGGAAATCCTGATCACCAACATCGTCGTCGTGATCATCGGCATGGGTATCGGGTCGCTCGGCTCGCTCATCGCCATCCGTCGCTTCCTCGACGTCTAGCCCTCGCCGCTGCGGGCGCCCGTATCGGACCGTGCGCACACATAACGTTGGTAGAGGTTTCCGTTGAAGTGGAGGGTCCCGTCCCGCGTGTGCACCGACCGCGCAGTGCGCCTCCGTCCACACCATGTCGGGGTTGCGGGTGCGCGGGCGCACGGACACGGCCACCCGCGAAATGCGCCCGTCGCGCACGTCGGCGATGAAGGCGGCGAGCGGCGTGGCCGGCACCTGCCCGCTGAAGCCGCCGACCGGGAGGAACTCGCGCCCGGTGGCCAGGACGAACGTGCTCAGCTCGGCCGACGTCTCCCAGGTGTCGGCGGCCTGCGTGGGCGGGCTGGTCCGGGCGAAGGCGACCAGGGCGGGTATGGAGGCCAGGTAGTGCTGCCAATTCGTCTGTTCCGTCGTCGTCAGCGCCGCCGGCTGGTAGGGGGCGTCGAACGGGCCCAGCTCGGCCGCCACCGAGGTGGCCGAGGCCCACACGGCACCGAGCAGCAGCGCCCCGGCGCCGAGCACCAGCCCGTACCGGCGCTCCCAGTTCCGTCGGTCGCGGCGTAACGAGCGTCCCAGGAGCACGAGGGTGGCGACGGTGGCCAGCGCGCTGGTGGCGATGATCCACGGCCTCACCCCGACTCTGTCCGGGACCAGGTAGACCGCGTAGGCCACGCCGGCCGCCACCGTCGCCATCAGCACGACGGGGACGACCGCCGACCCCTCCCGTCGGCGCCAGGCCAGGGCCAGGCCGAGGCCGCACAGGGCGGCCATGGGCGGTGCCAGAGCGGCCAGGTAGTAGGAGTTGATGAACTGGGACGACGCGAAGAAGGCCCAGGTGAAGAACAGCCAGACCCCCCACAGCACGGCTGCGGCGCGCCAGGGGTCGCTGCGCCGTTCGTTGCGACGGGACAGCACAATGCCGACCAGGGCGACCAGGGCCGGGAAGAACAGCCAGGCGGCGTTGCGCCCGAGCAGGCCGTTGAGGAAGCGGCCGGGGCCCGTACCGAGCGCGACCGTCTCGGCACCGCCGGTCGAGGTGGTGGTCACGGAGACCGGTGGCTTGGTGCAGCCGGGCTGATCCAGGGTGTTGCCGGTCAGGCGATCGGCGCCGTTGTAGAGGAAGACCTGACCGAACACCGAGTTGTCGCAGCTGCCGTCGACGTAGGGCCGGTCATGGGCGGGCACGAGAGTGACGATGCACATCCAGCTGAGGGAGACGGCGAGCGCAACGAGGAGGGAGAGCGCCACGTGCCCGAAGCGCCGCGTCAGACCGGCGGCCGGTGCGGCCAGCAGGTAGGCCAGGTAGAAGGCGGGCAGGACGATCCAGGCTTGGAGCATCTTGGCCTGGAAGGCCAGGCCGACCCACAGGCCGGCGAGGACCAGGGTGCCCACCCGCCCCGACAGGTAGGCGCTCGTGGTGGCGTCGGCGGCCAGGACGAGGAGGAGTATCAGCAGCGAATCCGAGATGTTGCCCCGGTTCAGCAAAATGGTGACCGGCGTGGCGGCCAACGCCACGGCCGCGGTCAGGCCGGCCCCGGCGCCGCCCACCCGCCGCACCACGCGGTAGAGGACGAGGACGGTCAGCGTGCCTTCGACCGCGCTCGGGAGCACGTAGGCCCACATGTGGAAGCCGAACACCCGCAGTGACAGCGCCTGCAGCCAGAAGGCGCCGGGCAGCTTGTCCATCGATACGGTGCCCCAGGGGTCGAAGGAGCCGAAGAAGAAGTCGTGCCAACTCTGCGACATGCTGCGCACGGCTCCCCCGTAGAAGGTCTCGAGCGAGGCGTGCGTCATGCCCCAGCAGTACGACAGTGCCGCCAGAGCGGCGACGAGGAGGAGCGCCGGGCGGGCCCAGGGCGGTTGGTCCGGCGGCGAGTGCCAGAACTGCCAACGAGCTCGGGGGTGGGGACGCGAGCCGGCGCCGGCGCCGGCGCGGGCGGCGGCGGACGGGGCGGACTCTATGGGGGCTCCGGTCTCGCTGCCGTGGTCGTGGTCGTCGTCGTCGTGGGAGTCGGCCACTCCGCCGGGCGTCGGCCCCCCGACGGCTACCCCCATGGGGGCAATTTAAGCGGCGGGGCCGGGCGGGCTGGGATCAATACAGGTGGTGCTGGTGTTGGAGCAGGGTCTTGAGCGCGATCATGATGAGCCCGAGCAGGCCGGCGGTCGCCGTCACCAGGAGGAGCTTCGGCCCGGTGAGCCCGGCCTCCTTGCCGGCGGCATGACCGTGGTAGATGAGCAGCACGACCGTGGTGAAGATCGCCAACGCGGCGGCGTGGAACGCCGTCAGTCCGCACACCCGGCCGATGAACAGCACCAGCAGCGGGATCAACGACGACGTGACCATGGGGAACGACGCCCGCATGGAGGACGTGATTTCGCCCTTCGACGGGAGCTGGCCCGAGTGCGTGTGCTCACCGAGGAGCACGGCGTACTGCTCGGCGAGCCAGTACACCGTCACTGTCACGAAGACCGTGGCTTCCAGGGCGACCGTGCTGAGTGCATTGCCGCCGGCGGCCAGGACAGCCGCGGTAATGATCGTCCCGTAGATGGCGGCCGAGCGCTGTCTCCCGAGCAGGTGATCGGTCGGGGGGTTGGCATCGTCCGCGGCGTCCGCGGCGGCCGCGTTTGCACCGTCGTCGGCGACGTCCTCGTTGTCGGCGCCGGTCACGGCCCGGCGCGGGTCGGAGGGACGGGCCTGGCCGGCATGGCCGCACACTAGCGGTGGGGTCGCGTCAGCCCTGGCCGATCGCGGCCCGACCGCACGAGGTCTGGTGCCGGGACGAAGGCGACGTGTGCGCGTGCTGCGTCCTGCTCCATGCCCCACGCATACCTCACGTGGGGAGCGCGACCGGCGGCGGCTTCGGGCGGACGCCGGAGCGGGCGCTGTGCACGGTGTGCACCGGGCGGATGGGGCATCGTGGTGGCGGATCTATCGAAGACGCAGCCGTCCGCACCTCGACGGCTCGATCACTCGATCACTCGGTCACTCGGTCACTCGGTCACTCGGTCACTCGGTCACTCGGTCACCGCGGCCTCCGCCCCATCGGCCCATGTCATCACTTGAAGTACGGTTCAAGTCGATGGAGCCCTTGCTCGATATCGGCGAGGTGGCCGCCCGCTCGGGCCTGGCCGCGTCGGCGCTCCGCTTCTACGAGAAGGAGGAGATCATCGTCAGCGCCGAACGCAAGGGCCTGCGCCGCCAGTTCCGGCCCGACGTGCTCACGACACTGGCCGTGGTGTCGGTGTGCCGGCAGGCCGGGTTCACGCTCGATGAGATAAAGGCGCTGCTCGCCACCGGCGGCCGGCCGGCGTGGAAGGCCTTCGTCGCAGCGAAACGGGACGAGCTGCGGGCCCAATCCGTTCGCCTGAACGCCGTGGCCGACGAGCTCGACCACGCCCTGGGTTGCCCGAGCCGGAACCATTTCGACTGCGGGCACTTCGGGGCGGCGCTCGACGCGGCGCTACCCAGGCCGCGCCCGGGCGGACGGCGCACGGCGGCGGCGCATGGCGGGTAGCAACGGAGCGCGCCCCGACCGCTCCCAGTCCCGCTTCCTCTGCAACGGGGCGCGCAAACTGTCGCTCCTCTGCTTCGTCATCGCCTTCGCCGCGCTCGTCGTCGGCGGCGGCTTCGCCGAGATCAGCGCCAACGGCTCCCCGACGTCCCTCGAGACGGCGGTCGTGCGCTACATCATCTTGGGCGGCGTCGTCGCGGGAGCGATCGCCTACGTGATCGGCGGCCGGATCCGGGCTGGCCGCCGCCTCTGATCGGATCCGGACCGGCGCGGCGGCCTCCC
Source organism: uncultured Acidimicrobiaceae bacterium (assembly GCA_963850095.1). GTDB lineage: Bacteria > Actinomycetota > Acidimicrobiia > Acidimicrobiales > RAAP-2 > Bog-473. The sequence continues at coordinate 56,042 of CAWKJX010000003.1, forward strand.
ATCGGCCAGACTGTCGCCGTGGGAAGCGCCGGGGACAAGCCGAGGAAGCGCCGGCGCCGCCTGGCCAAGGTGCCCAAGTACGAGGAGCCCAACACGTTCCCCGGGGGCGGACTGACCGGGAGCAGCAACGACGGCTTCGGGTCCCGATACGGGCACTCGGCCGACCATCATGCGCAGAAGGAACCCGGGCGCTTCGGCGCCTTCGTCCTGCGCACGTTGGGGCTCAAGCAGAAGCCCTGACGTCTCCTCGCTGACCGCTCCTGCTGACGTCCGCGCTGACGTCTCCTCGCTGCCGCTCTCCTCGCTGACGTCACCTCGCCGAACGCTCCTCCCGGATCGCCACACGGCCGCCGGCGAAAAATCTCGGTTCAGCAAGGTTCCGGGCAAGGTTCCCAGCAAGCCGTATCTCGCAGGCTTCATCCGCGCCTCTCGGACGATGGGCGCGACGAAAGCGAGGAACCACATGAACACGACCACCATCACCGGCAACCTGACCCGGGAGCCGGAGATCCGCTACACCCGGGAAGGGCAGGCCACCGCCCAGCTCGGCGTGGCCGTCAATCGGCGCTGGCAGGACCGCACCACCCAGGAGTGGCAGGAGTCGACGTCCTTCTTCGATGTCACCTGCTGGCGCGATCTGGCCGAGAACGTCGCTCTGAGTCTGACCAAGGGCATGCGCGTGGTGGTCACGGGCCGGCTCGAGCAGCGCACGTGGGAGACCGAGGACGGCGAGCACCGCTCCAAGGTCGAGATCACAGCCGACGAGGTCGGGCCGAGCCTGCGCTTCGCCACGGCCGACGTGCAGCGCGTGGAGCGCCGGAGCGCCGGCATGACGAATGGAGACGCGGACGCCGACGCGGTCGCCGACGCGGTCGCTGCGGGGGCGTGAGCGTTGCCCTGGCTGATCGTGACTGCGGGCTGGTCCGGACTGGTGGTCCGGGCGGCGACGATGGTGGCTGCGCATCCCGCCCGGTCTGTGGCTGTGACGGCGGCGGTGGCGGCGCTGGCCCTCGCCTGCGGCGTTCCGTTGCTGGCGCGACTGCGCCGCCGGTAGATATCCCGGCGACAGCGAAGCGACAGGCGCACGGCGACAGTGCCGGCGTCGGCCACGGCGACCGCAGTCGAACCTGGTAGAGCGCCGATCGGCTTCCGGAGAGACGAGGTCGCCGACATCTGCGGCGCCCTCGCTCTGGGCGGTGCGTTGCTCTACCGCTTGGGCCTCCGACCCGAAGCGGAGCGCCTCGAGGTGCTGTTCGGCTCGGTCCGGGCCCGACTGGCCGGTCAGCCGCCGGCGGTGTCCGGCTCGTAGGTCAGCGAGAGCGAGTTGACGCAGTAGCGCTGCCCGGTGTCGGTGGGGCCATCTGGGAAGACATGGCCCAGGTGGCCGCCGCACCGGGCGCAGAGGATCTCGGTCCGGCGCATGCCGAAGGTGCGATCGGACCGCTCGATGATCGTGCCATCGGACCGGGCCCGGTCGAAGCTGGGCCAGCCCGACCCGGAGTCGAACTTGGCGTCGGTGTCGAACAGCTCGGCACCGCAGCCGGCGCAGTGGAACACCCCCTCGCCGTCGACGTGGAGCAGCTCTCCCGACCAGGCGGGCTCGGTGCCGGCCCGGCGCAGGACGGCGTAACGATCCGGCGTCAGCTCCTGCTTCCACTCCTGGTCGCTCTTGGCGACCTCGTAGCTGTGTGGTGATGGTGGTGTCGTTGTCGTGCTTGCGACTGAACATTCAGAACCTCTCTTCTTTCCGACAGGTACAACAACTCCCAGGTCAGCAGTATTTCGCGTCCGCCCCGGCGCCGATGGAGGCGTAGACCGCCCGCAGCAGGTCGTGCGGGCGGGGGTCGATGAGCTCGGTGGCCATTCTGTTCATGGCGTACCCCACGGCCAAGCCGTGTTCGGGGTCGGCGAAGCCGTAGGAGCCTCCTGCGCCCGCATGCCCGAACGATCCCGTGCCGCCGAAACGGGTCACCGCGCTGCAGCGCCAGAACCCGAGGCCGATCTTCTGCTCCAACGGCATGCCGACCGAGGCGAAGACGAGGTCCCGGCCCGACGTGAGGGGAGTGCGGGCCCGCTCGACCTGGTCGGGGGTCAGGATGGGGTCGGGCGGACCGCCTTCGACGGTGCCGATGAGGCCGGCGTACAGCCGTGACAGGCCGGCGGCGTTGGTGATGCCGTTGCCGGCGGGCATCTCGGCGGCGTGCCACTCGCGCTCGTTCATCCACTGCGGGTCGCGGATGCCGCCGCCCAGGTTGAGGGCGCGCGCCTGCAGGGTCTTGCCGTAGTCCGACGGAGGCGCCCCGGACCCGGTCGCCCGTGCGGGCGCCTCCGATGGGTTGGGCCACGATGGGCGAGACCCTCGGCTCGAGCTCGGCGGGGAGGCCGATGTAGAACTCGATGCCCAGCGGGCGGGCGATTTCGTCGGCGAAGAAGGCACCGAGCGAGCGCCCGCTGATACGCCGCACGACCTCGCCCACCAGGTAGCCGTAGGAGACGGCGTGATAACCGTGGGCAGTACCGGGCTCCCAGAACGGCCGCTGGGCGGCGAGCGCCTCGACGATGGGGTCCCAGGCCCAGATGTCCTCGGCGGTCAGGCGGGCGTCGACGGCGGGCAGGCCGGCCTGGTGCGAGAGCAGATAGCGGACGGGCAGGTCGTCCTTGCCGGTCCCGGTCTGGGCGAACTCGGGCCAGTACGTCGCCACCGGGGCGTCCACGTCGAGCTCACCCCGCTGGGCCAGCAGGTTGGCACAGGCGGCCGTCGCCCCCTTGGTCGAGGAGAAGACCACCTGGAGCGTGTCGGGCCCGTACGCCCTCGTCGGGTCGTCGGTGTCGAACGTCCCGCCGACGATGTCGACGACCTTTCGGCCGTCAACGTGGACGCAGAAGCCGGCGCCGACCTCCCGGCCCTCGTCGAAGTTGCGGGCGAACGCGTCCCGAACCGGCTCGAAGCCCGCTTCGACCAGGCCTGAGACCGGCGTGCCCGGTGGATTGCTCATGGAACATCGCCTCCCGACTGCCCCGACTGCCCCGACTGCCCCCGACTGCCCGACTGCCCGACTGCCCGACTGCCCCGACTGCCCGACTGCCCGACTGCCCGACCGGCGCGGTCCGTCAGGCCGCCAGCGCCGTCGCGGCGCTGCCCATGAGGAACAGGAAGTTGTCGGTGTAGAACTGCCGGCGCACCTCGTCGGACGCGTCGCCCAGGGAGGCCTCGAAGCGCTCGAGCGGCTTGCGGCCGCCCTCGACGTGCGGGTAGTCGGACGAGAACATGACGAGGTCGGCTCCTGCCTCGCGCACAATCCACCCGACGTCCTCCGTCGGATACGGCGTGAAACGGACCTGCCGGTGCACGTAGTCCGACGGACGCATGGACAGCGCCTGCAGGCGTTCCTCGTGCCGGTGGAACGCTTCGAAGGCGGACTCCATCTGGCGCAACCACGACGGCACCCAGATCGCCCCCTGCTCAATAACGCCGATATGGAGCTCGGGGAACGCCTCGAGCACCCCGTCGAAGATCAGGGTCGCCAGCGTCTGGGCCGGTGGCACGGGAATCCCCATGTAGTCCACCGAGCGGAAGTTCTCCTCGCCGCCGTGGAAGTCGGGCGGCACAGGCCGGCCGTTGGCGAAGTAGTGCGGGTCGATCAGCGTCCCGGTCCCGCCGACGTGGAAGACGACCGGCAGCCCCGCCTCCTCCGCCTGGGCCCAGACGGGGTAGAGGTCGGTGTGGCTGGGCGAGTAGTCCCGTGGGCACCCCGACGCCACGAGCAGCGCCGCCGCCCCCGCCCCGATGGCGTCGGCCGCAGCCGACGCCGCCCGCTCCGGGTCCCGCAGCGGCACGTAGCAGGAGGGCAGCAACCGCCCGTCGACCGAGCAGAACTCCAGCATGCCCCGGTTGTGGGCCCGGGCCGCCGCGTACGCCAGCTCCATGTCGTCGCCGTGCTCGAGGTCGTGCAGCCGTCCGTTGTGGAAGGTGTTGAAGACGAGCTGGCTCGAGAACCCCAGCAGGTCGAGCGCCCGGGGGCGGTCCTCGGCGATGAACGACCCGGTGGCGGCGAAGTTCTTGCGCGCCATGATCTCGGCGGCCTCGTCGGCCCGATACTCCGGCGACGCATGCCGGGCCGCCAGCCGCTCGAAGGCCACCTCCAGGTCGCGCTGCTGCTCGGCCGGGTCGCCGGTCTGGCGCAGCTCGTTGCCGCCCGGATAGCGCAGCACGGGCAGGCGGTCCCGGAACGCCGCCTCGGCATGGTCCCGCAGCCATGTCGGCGTCTCCATAATGTGGGCGTCGGCGTCGTGCACCACCCGCCCCTCCGAGTACGGCATCGACCCGTTCCTTTCGCAGCAACCCCCTCCCGAGTATTCCAGGCCCGGCGCCCTGCCTCCCAACCGGGTCGCCCCACCCTCCGCTGACGGCCATGGAAGCCGACCTGGTCACCGGCCTGCTGGCCGAAGTCGGGCTGCGGGCGAGCCCAACGGATTCGGCGATTCCGACTGCTTCTTGACCTCCGGCGACACGCCCTATGGCCGCCTCCGCCACCTGGCCCCGGTGGCGCGCCGGACCGCTACCCCCGGCCCGCTGGGCGTTGCCGACGCGACGTCGCCCACCGGTACTCACCGGGAGGCCTGGCAGGGCGCGGACGACGTGGCCGTCACGATCTGACGCGCCGTCAGATGCCCGGCGGGACCTTGGCTACGCTCCCGGGCGATGAATCTGCGAGATCGCCCCGAGGACGTGGCGTTCCGCGAGGAGGTACGAGGTTTCCTCGACGAGAAGCTGGTCGGCGAGTTCGCCGAGCTGGGCGGGCGGGGCGGCTCGGGTGACGAGACCTACGGCTTCGAGGTGCGGCTGCGCTGGGAGAAAGTGCTGGCCGAAGGGGGCTGGACCTGCCTGGGCTGGCCGGTCGAGCACGGCGGCCGGGGCGCCTCCATGGCCGAACAGGTCATCTTCAACGAGGAGTGCGCCCGGGCGGCCGCGCCGGGCCGGGTGTCGGTCCTCGGCGAGGGGCTGCTCGGTCCCACGCTCATCCATTACGGGACGGCGGCGCAGAAGGCCCGCTTCCTGCCACCCATCAGGGCGGGGACGGAAATGTGGTGCCAGGGCTACTCCGAGCCCGACGCCGGCAGCGACCTGGCCAACGTGAAGACGCGGGCCGAACGTGACGGGGACGAGTGGGTGGTCACGGGCCAGAAGGTGTGGACCTCCCTGGCCCAGCAGGCCGACTGGTGTTTCGTCGTCTGCCGGACCGAGCCGGGCTCCCTGCGCCACAAGGGTCTGTCGTACCTGTTGGTCCCCATGGACCAGCCCGGGGTCGAGGTGCGTCCGATAAAGCAGCTGACCCGGACCAGCGAATTCAACGAGGTCTTCTTCGACGGCGCCCGCACCGGGGTCGACAACGTCGTGGGCGAGGTCGGCGACGGCTGGCGCGTCGCCCTGGCCACCCTGGCCTTCGAGCGCGGCGTGGCGCTCCTCGGCCACCAGCTCTCGTTCCGGCGCGAGCTCGACCGGCTGCTGGCCCTGGCGAAGGAGAACGGTCGCGCCTGCGACCCCGTTGTGCGCGATCGGCTGGCCCAGGCCCACATCGAGCTCACGATCATGCGCTACAACACACTGCGCAGCCTGGCCGGGATCGACGGTCCGGTGGCACCCCCCGAGGCCTCCATCGCCAAGCTGTACTGGGGCAGCTGGCACCGCTCCCTGGGCGAGCTTTCGCTCAGCGTCCTCGGCGCGGCAGGCACGGTGCTCGACGGCGAGGCGCTCCCCGAGAACGAGGGCTACGCCCTCAACGACTTCCAGCGCTCCTTCCTGTTCGCACGCTCGGAGACCATTTACGGTGGGTCGAACCAGATTCAGCGGAACATCATCGGCGAGCGGGTGCTCAGCCTCCCGCCCGATCCGAAAGGGGCGGCGTGAGCACCAGCCTGGACGCGACCTTCGATCCGCCGCCACCCCCGCCACCTCCGGGCGGCCACGGGCTGCTGGACGGCAAGATCGTCATCATCACCGCGGCAGCGGGGACCGGCATCGGCTCGGCGACGGCGCGGCGTTGTCTCGAAGAAGGGGCGTCGGTCGTGGTGTCGGACGCTCACGAGCGACGGCTGGCCGAGACGGCGGAGCAGTTGGCGTCCGACGCGGCGGGCGGCGCGCCGGAGCGGGTGCACGCGATCGCCTGCAACGTGACCGACCAGGCACAGGTGGGCGCGCTCTACGAGGGTGCCGTGCAGCGGTTCGGTCGCATCGACGTGGCCGTGCACAACGCCGGGTTGGGTGGCACCGTGCCCCTCGTCGACATGACCGATGAGCAATGGTCGATTGTGCTCGACGTCACCCTCACCGGCACGTTCCGCTGCACGCGGGCTGCGCTCACCCACATGCTGCCCCGCCAGAGCGGCGTGATCGTGAACAACGCATCGGTGCTGGGGTGGCGGGCCCAGCCGGGCCAGGCCCATTACGCCGCCGCCAAGGCAGGGGTCATGGCGCTGACGCGCTGTGCCGCCGCCGAGGCCGCACCGGCGGGGGTGCGGGTGAACGCGGTATCGCCCAGCCTGGCCGAGCACCCCTTCCTCAACCGGGCCATCCCCGACGAGGACCTGGCCGTCCTGCGGCGACGCGAGCTCTTCGGCCGGGGTGCCGAGACGTGGGAGGTGGCCAACGTGATCGTGTTCCTGGCCAGCGACTACTCGTCCTACCTGACCGGCGAGGTCATTTCGGTGAGCAGCCAGCACCCGTGAGGCCGGACGTGGAGGGAGGAACGCGCACGACGACCGGTACGGGCATCGGCGGCGCGCCGGCGGAGCAGGAGGACCCCCGGGCCGACCTGACGTGGGGCACCATCCCTCGCCTGGTCGAGGAGATCGCCACCCGGCACGGAGCCACCGAGGCCCTGGTCGACGGTCCGCTGCGCCTGACCTTCGCGCGGTTGGCTCCCGAGGTCGACCGATACGCACGCGGCTTCGTGGCGACCGGCATGGGCCCCGGGGAGCGAGTCGCCATCTGGGCTCCCAACTGCGCGGAGTGGATGCTGGCCGCCCTCGGCGCCCTCCGTGCCGGCGCCGTCCTGGTGCCGCTGAACACGCGCTTCAAGGGGGGCGAGGCGGCCTACATCGTGCGCAACGCCGGGGCGACCGTGCTCGTGACCGTGCGCGGCTTCCTGGGGGTCGACTATCCCGCACTCCTCGCCGGCGAGGACGTCGGGCCGCTCCGGCACATCGTCCTCCTCCGCGACGAGGGGCGGCATGCAGACGGAGGCGAGCCCGCCGGGGTCCCGTTGACGAATCTCGAGGACTTCCTCGCCGCCGGCGAGTCCGTCGACCCCGCCGAGACGGCGGCGCGGGCGGCGGCGGTACAGCCACACGACGCGTCCGACCTCATCTTCACGTCGGGCACGACCGGCTACCCCAAGGGCGCCGTGACGACGCACGCGCAGTCCTTGCGGACGTTCGGCACGTGGTCCTCCATTGTGGGGCTGGGTCCGGGGGACCGCTACCTCGTGGTCAACCCGTTCTTCCACACCTTCGGGTATAAGGCGGGCATCCTGGCCTGCCTCATGGCCGGCGCCACGGTGGTGCCCGAGCCGGTGTTCGACCCGGCCAAGGTGATGGCGCGCATTCCGGCTGAGCGCATCAGCGTCCTGCCCGGACCGCCCACGCTGTACCAGACGCTGCTGGCCGACCCGGGGCGACACGAGCACGACCTGTCGTCACTGCGCCTCGGCGTGACCGGCGCCGCGGTCGTCCCGGTCGAGCTGGTGCAGGCGATGGCGGACGAGCTCGGCTTCTCCACCGTCCTCACCGCCTACGGGCTGACCGAGTCGTGCGGGACCGTCACCATGTGCCGCCGAAGTGACCCCCCCGACATCGTCTCGGGCACATCCGGCCGGGCCATACCCGGACTCGAGGTGCAGGTGGTCGTCGACGGGCGGCCGGTGCAGGAGGGCGAGCCGGGTGAAATCGTCGTGCGCGGCTACACCGTCATGTCGGGCTACTGGGGCAACGAGGAGGCGACCGCCGAGGCGATCGACGCCGAGGGCTGGTTGCACACGGGTGACGTCGGCGTCCTGGACGAGGCGGGCAACGTCACCATCACCGATCGGGTCAAGGACATGTACGTGGTCGGGGGCTTCAACGCCTATCCGGCGGAGATCGAGGCCATCCTGCGCGGCCACGAGGGGGTGGCCCAGGTGGCGGTCGTCGGGGTCCCCGATGAACGCATGGGGGAGGTCGGCTGCGCCTATGTCGTGCCGGCCGACGCCGGGGCCGATCCCGAGGAGCTGGGTCGGGCCCTTCTCGGTTGGTCACGTGGGGCGATGGCCAACTACAAAGTGCCCCGCGGTGTCGTGCTGGTCGACGCCCTACCGCTCAACGCCGGCGGGAAGGTGCTCAAGCGGGAGCTGCGGGAGCGCCATGCCGCGGGCGCCGATCGCGTCGTGGTGCTGTGAGCGACCGCGGAGCGGAAGATTTCGAGGAGAGGAGATAGCGCTATGCGAGGCATCGTCTATACGGGCGAGGGAGTCGAGGTCACCGACGACCTGGAGGTGCGGGGGCCCGGGCCGAACGAGGTGCAGGTCCGCATGCAGGCGGCCGGGGTCTGCCACTCCGACCTGTCGGTGATCGACGGGACCATCCCGTTCCCGGCGCCGGCCGTGCTCGGCCACGAGGGCGCGGGTGTGGTCGAGGCGGTCGGGGACGCGGTGCGGTCGGTCAAGCCGGGGGACCACGTCGTGATCGCCACCCTGGCCAGCTGCGGGGCGTGCCGGGCCTGCAGCACCGGGCATCCGACGTGGTGCAAGAGCTCGCTGGGGAATATCTCGACCCCGTTCACCTTCAAGGGCAAGCCGGCTTCGAACTTCGCCGCCGCATCCGTCTTCTCGGAGCTCACGGTCGTGAGCGAGGTGCAGGCGGTCCGCATCCCGAAGGACGTCCCGCTGTCGTCGGCCTGCCTCATCGGCTGCGGCGTGCTGACCGGCGTCGGGGCGGTACTGAACCGGGCCAGGGTGCAGCCGGGCGACACGGCGGCCGTCTTCGGCGTCGGCGGCGTCGGCCTCAACGTGATCCAGGGGCTGCGCATCGCCGCCGCCACCCGGATAGTGGCGGTCGACACGGTGGCGGCCAAGGAGGAGCTGGGGCGCCAGTTCGGGGCGACACACTTCGTCGACGCGGGTGCCGGCGACGCCGCCGCGGCCGTGCGTGAACTCGTCCCGGCCAACCGTGAGTCCGCCGCCGGCGCCCTCTCCCCCCTGGGCGGGGTGACGTGGGCCTTCGACTGCGTGGGCCATCCGGCCGTGCTGCGCAGTGCCCTCGACAGCCTGGACTGGGGCGGCACCGCGGTGGCGATCGGCATCCCGCCCCGGGGCACCGAGGTGGCCGTCGACGTCAACGCCCTGACCTACGTCGACCGGGGGCTGCTCGGCAACCGCTACGGCTCCGCCCGTCCCCACCACGACATCCCGCTCATGGTCGATCTCTACAAGTCGGGTCGGCTCATGCTCGACGAGCTGGTCTCCCTGCAGCGGCCCCTCGAGCGTTTCAGCGACGTCGTCGACGAGATGCACGCCGGCCGTGTGGCGCGCGGCGTCCTGACCTTCGACTAGACAGGCTCATGGTGCGGCGACGGCGACGGCGACGGGGACGGGGACGGCGACGGGGACGGGGAGCGATGCAGACGTCGCTGACGTCGGTAGGGTTCGTGAAGGGCGTCATACTGGCCGGGGGCACCGGGTCGCGCCTGTTCCCACTGACGCGCATCACCAACAAGCACCTACTGCCCATCTTCGACCGGCCCATGATCGAGTGGGCGATCGAGGCCGTCGTGTCGAGTGGGATCGACGAAATCATGCTCGTCACCGGCGGCACCCACGCCGGAGAGTTCCTGCGCCTGCTCGGCAACGGTCGCGACTACGGCATCCACCAGCTCTCGTACGCCTACCAGGACAAGGCCGGCGGCATCGCCGAGGCGCTCGGCCTGGCCGAGCACTTCGCCGGCGGCGATCCCGTCCTGGTCATGCTGGCCGACAACGTCCTCGAGCGCTCCATCCGCCCGATGGTCGACGCGTTCCGGGCCGACCCGGCCGGGGCCCGCATTCTCCTCTCGAGGGTGGCCGAGCCCGAGCACCTGCGCCACCTCGGCGTGCCGGTGTTCGAGAGGCGGCGAGACGACGGCGGCGACGGCGACGGCGACGGCGACGGTCGAGACGGACGTCGGGTGGTCCACATCGAGGAGAAGCCCGAGCACCCGGCATCCGACTTCTGCGTCACCGGCATCTACTGCTACGAGGCCGGCGTCTTCGACATCATCGGCGACCTGGTGCCCTCCGGCCGGGGCGAGCTCGAGATCACCGACGTCAACAACCACTACGTGGCCAAGGGCCAGATGGCCCACGACGTGCAGGAGGGGTTCTGGGGTGACGCGGGGGAGTCGATCGAGGCGTACTACGCCGTCAACGACTTCGTCCGGCAGAACGGGGCCAACCGCGCCTGACCGGCCCTGACCGTCCCTGACCGTCCCGTCCCGTTCAGCGAGGCGGCAGTTCGGCCGGTACCGAGAGCCGGGCCTGGCGCACGCTCTCGGCGACACCCGGGCCGTCCAGCCCGAGGCTGGCCAGAATGTCGTCGGCGCGTCCCTGGGCGAGATACTGCCGGGGCAGGCCGAGTACCCGGTACGCCGGCTTGGCCCGGCCCGCCGATTCGGCGTAGGCCGCCACGGCGTCCATGATGAAGGCGCCCGCGCCCCCGTGACGCACGCCGTCCTCCGCCGTCACCACCAGTCCGTGGCGGGCCGCATCGGCCAGCAGGTCGGCATCGGGCGGCGCGATGACCCGGGCGTCCCACACCGTGGCCTCGACACCCTCGGCCGCCAGCTCGTCCGCCGCGTCCAGGCACGCCCCGACCAGCTTGCCCACCCCGACGAGGCAGACCGACCCGTCGCCGGAGCGCAGCCGCCGGGCCGCCAGGCCGACACCCACCTCTGAGGGGTCCACGTGCCGGGCCGGCGTCTTGGGGAAACGGATGGTCGACGGCCCGGAAAGCTCGAGCGCGGCGCGCAGCATCGGCTCCACCTCCTCGGCGGCCGAAGGCGCGAACACCGTCATGCCGGGGATGGACAGCGCCAGCGCCAGGTCCAGGGCGCCGTGGTGGCTCGGCCCGTCGTCGCCGGTGATGCCGGCCCGGTCGAGGACGAAGACGACGGGGCAGGCGTGCAGGCCCACGTCGAGGTTGGCCTGGTCGAAGGCCCGGCTGAGGAAGGTGGAATAGACGGCGACCACCGGCCGCAGCCCGGCCATGGCCATGCCGGCCGCCGACGTCACCTCGTGCTGCTCGGCGATCCCCACGTCGAAGAAGCGCTCGGGGAAGCGGGCCTGGAAGGGCAGCAATCCCGTCGGCCCCGGCATCGCCGCGGTCAGGGCCACCACCCGCTGGTCCTCCTCCGCCACGGCCAGTAGGGCACGCGAGAAGGCCTCGCCGTAGGTGGCCGACCACGACGGCGACTCGTCGACCGCCGCGTCGGGCACAGAGCCCGGCGAGGCCACGCCCCCGGTGTCGGTCCCCGTCGAGCCGCCGACCGCCATGCCGGCCGAGCTGCCCACGGTGTTCTCGAGCGCCACCGGCTTGGGTGCCTTGACGTCGTGCAGGCGCTGCACGTCGTCCTCCTCGGCCGGTGCGTACCCGCGGCCCTTCTGCGTCAGCACGTGCACCACAATCGGGCCGTCCCACTCGGCGGCGTGGTGGAACGCCTGCTCCATGTGATCGATGTTGTGTCCGTCGATCGGGCCGGCGTAGCGGACGCCCAACGCCTCGAAGAAGGTATGCGGCGCCACCATCTCGCGCAAGGCGGACGTCACCGAGTGGGCGCCCGAGTAGGCGAGCTCACCCAGCACGGGCAGTTCGCGCAGCCGCAGCCGCAACCGCTCCCGGGCCGCCGTGTACGTCGGGTTCAGCCGCAGCGACGTCAAGGACTGCGACAGCTGCGACACCGTCGGCGCGTACGAACGTCCGTTGTCGTTCAGGACGATGACGACCCGCCGCCCCGAGTGGCCGAGGTTGTTCAGCGCCTCGTAGGCCATGCCGCCGGTCAACGCGCCGTCGCCCACCACGGCCACCACCCGGCGCTCCTCGTCCAGCCCCCGCAGCTCGAAGCCGCTGGCGATGCCGTGCGCGTAGGACAGCGCGGTCGAGGCGTGGCTGTTCTCTATCCAGTCGTGCTCGGACTCGGCCCGGTTGGGATAGCCGCTCATGCCGCCGGCCTGCCGGAGGTTCTTGAACCCGAAGCGGCGCCCGGTCAGCAGCTTGTGCACGTAGGCCTGGTGGCCGGTGTCCCACAGGATCACGTCTCGGGGCGAGTCGAAGACCCGGTGCAACGCCAGGGTCAGCTCCACTGCGCCCAGGTTGGACCCCAGATGACCGCCCGTGGTCGTCACCGTGTCGACGATGAACGTCCTGATCTCCTCGCACAATTGGACGAGTTCCTCGTCGCTGAGGCCCTTGACGTCGGCCGGCGTCTCGATGCTGTGCAGGAGGATCATGGCGCCCGCCCAGGCTACTCGGCGCCCCCTGCGGCGGCACTTCGGGCGAAGCCGCTCCGGGTCGAGGCGAGAGGCGTGAAGAGCGTGCACACGGCCACGCCGAAGGCCGCCGCAGCCAGGACCTGCAGCCCGTGGGCCGGCCCCAGCGTCTGCGAGACCCACCCCACAATCGGCGCTCCGGCCACCCAGCCGATGTAGCCCGCCGCGGTGAACGTCCCCACCGCACTGACCACCTGAGTGGCCATCCGGCTCACGGTGGACATGACGAGCGGCCAGAACAGCGACGCGCCACCGGCGCCGAGCGCCAGCCCCAGCGCGGCCACACCCGACAGTGACGAGAGCGACTCGAGCAAAATGCCCGCGCCGGCCACACACCCGCCGGTGATGAGCGCGTGCCGCGTCGACAGCCGTCCGAGCAACGGGCTGCCCGCCCCCCGCGTCGTCACCGCCATCAGCTGCCCCACCACGTACGCTCCCGCTCCCAGCAGGACGCCGGTGGCCAGGTGGTTGCGCAGGTACAGCACGCCCCACGTGTCCACGCCGCCCTCGGTCACCTCGGCCAGCGCGAACACCGCCAGCAACACCAGGAGCCCGTCCCTGCGCAAGCGCCGCAGCGGATGTCTCGTCTGTCCTTCTCCTTCTGCGGTCGTGGCCGCCGCCAAGGGCATGCCGGAATCGGTGACGGCGGCCCACACCCCGACCGCCAGACCCACCACGGCAATGCCGGGCCAGATCCAGCGCCACGACACGCCGGCGTGGATGACCAGGCCGGCGACGGCCGCCCCGCTCAGCGCGCCGGCGTTGAACAACGCGTGCAGCCGGACGAGAGCCGATGGGTGGCCGATGAGCCGGTGGGACGCCTCGGCGTTCATGGCCGTGTCGATGCTGCCGCCGGCGATCATGGTGGGCACGAGCACGATCTCGAAGGCCCATCGCGTCTGCGTCAACGCCAGCAGGCACAACAGCGCGGACCACGCGAAGAAGCGCGATCCAGAGCAGGCGTCGTGCCCCGACGCGGTCGGCCAGGTGGGCCGTCACCGCGCTCGATGCGCCCGCCACCGCCACCGCCACCGCGAGCACCACACCCAGCTGGCCGTCGCTCAGCCCGTACGTGTGCTGGATGTAGAACAGCATGACGGCCCAGCTGCCCCAGAACAGGCCGAAGGTGAAGAAGGTCGCCACCACCGGTCCCGCTTTCTTCAGCAGGCGCCGGTTCTGCGTGGCGCCGGTCCCGTCCCCGGTCCCCGGTCACTTCCGACGCCCGGTCCGACGCGCCGTCCCCGGTCACTTCCGACGCCCCGTCCTCGCCTGCCTGCCTCGTCCCGCGCGTCCACGGTCGGGGGGTGGCCGGGTCCGCGCTCAGGGGTTGTCCGATGCGCCCGCCTTGGCCAAGAACGTGGCGCGGTCGAGGACGACCCGGGTGACGCGGCCGGCCCCGACGAGACCGCCGCCGTCTCCCTCCAGACGCGCCGCCGACACGGTGAAGGTGAGGCGCCGGCCCTCGACCTTGACCAGCGTCGCTTCGGCCAGCACGACTCCCCCGACTGCGACCGGGGCCAAATGGTCGAACTGCACCCGCGTGGCGATACTCGACTGGGACTCCGTCAGGTGCCCGTCGGTGGCGCGGCAGGTCGCTTCCTCGCAGAGGGCGATCAAACGGGGCGTCGCCAGGACGGGGACGTCACCGGAGCGGAAGTGCTCCGCCGTGTCGCTCTCCGTCACGGTCAGCTCGAGCTGGGCGCTCAACCCCGCGTGCGGCCCGTGCCCAGCGGCCGGCGGCGAGTCGGATGGACGGTCGGGCACGACGATTACGATACCGCCGTGACCGACACCGCCCTTATAGACCCTGACGTGCTCGAACGCGTGCTCTCCGCCGCTCTGGTCGGGGGTGGTGACATGGCGGAGGTCTTCGCCGAGGACGCCGTGACGGCCGGCGCCATGCTCGATGACCGCCGGGTCGAGGAGCTCTCCTCGGGACGATCGCGCGGTGCCGGGATCCGTGTCGTCGACGGGGAGACCACGGGATTCGCCCACACGGCGGACCTGAGCGAGCCGGGCCTCGAGGCCGCCGCCCGGGCCGCGGCCGCCGTGGCCCGCCAGGGTGGCGGCGGGGTCCGCACGGTTGCCCTCGGCCCCGGCTCCTTCCACGGGCCGGGCGGTCGGACGCCGCCCGACTCGGTGGACAAGGCGCGCAAGCTCGAGTTCCTGACCCGGGCCGACGAAGCCGCCCGTGCGTCGGGCTCGGCCATCTCCCAGGTGACGGTGGGTTGCGGCGACAGCCGGCGACGGGTGCTGATCGCCAACTCCGACGGCTTGCTGGCCCAGGACGACCAAATCCGGACCCGGTTCAACGTGTCCTGCGTCGCCAACGGCGACACGGGCATGCAGACGGGGTACGAGTCGGTGGCCCGCACCGAGGGCTACGAAATCTTCGACCGCCACTCCGTCGAGGAGGTGGCCGAACGCGCCGCCGCCCGTGCCCTGACCAAGCTCTCCGCCCGCCCGGCCCCTTCGGGTGAGGTGCCCATAGTCCTGGCCGGGGGGAGCGGCGGCATCCTCTTCCACGAGGCCTGCGGTCACGGGCTCGAAGCCGACCACATCCTCAAGGACGCCTCGGTCTACACCGGACGCGTGGGCGAATTGGTGGCCAGCCCGCTGGTCACCCTGGTCGACGACGGCACCGTGCTGGGCGAGTGGGGCAACTTCGCGGTGGACGACGAGGGGTGCGTCCCGGGCCGCAACGTCCTGATCGAGAACGGCATCCTGACCGACTACATGTGGGACTGGCTGCGGGCGCGCAAGGAAGGCAGGAAGTCGTCGGGCAACGGCCGCCGCCAGAGCTACCAGCACCTGCCGATGGTCCGCATGACCAACACCTTCCTGCTGGCCGGAACCGAGAACCCCGACGAAATCGTGGCCCAGACCCCTTCGGGCGTCTACGTGAAGAAACTCGGTGGGGGGCAGGTCAACACGGCCACCGGTGACTTCGTGTTCGGCACGACGGAGGCCTATCTCATAGAGAACGGGCGCATCACCGAGCCGCTGCGCGACGCCAATCTGATCGGCAACGGTCCCGAGGTGCTGCGGCGCATCGATGCCGTGGCGACCGACTTCGACATGACGCCGGGCACCTGCGGCAAGGACGGACAGTCCGTGCCCGTCGGCTGCGGGCAGGCGACGCTGCGCATCACCGGCGTCACACTCGGAGGTACGGCGTGAGCGTCACGGACGACCTTCTCGAGCTGGCCACGTCGGTGGTCGCCCAGGCCCGCGACGGCGAGGATCTGGAGGTCTACGTCACCCGGGGCACCGAGACCGAGGTGCGGGCCTACGAGGGCGAGGTGGAGTCACTGACCTCGGCCGATTCGTCGGGCGTGGGCATCCGCGTCCTGACCGACGGCAAGAGCGACGAGGGCAGCCGCATGGGCTTCGCCTGGGCCGGCTCGCTCGATCGTGACGTCATCGCCGCCACCCTGGCCGACGCCCGCGACAACGCCCGCTTCGCCACCCCGGACCCGGACATGGTGCTGGCCGCGCCCGACGGGGTGGCCGCCGCCGAACTCGAGCTGTGGGACGACAGCGTGGCCTCGACGCCGATGGAGAAGAAGGTGGCCCTGGCGGTCGAGCTGGAGCGGGCGACCCGGGGGGCCGACCCGCGGGTGCGGCAGGTGTCATCGGCCGACTACTCGGACAGCCGGGTGGAGGTGGCTCTGGTCTCGACGACCGGCATCTCGTCGTGTCGCCGGCGCACCAACGCCTTCCTGTCGGTCGACGCCATCGCCGGCGAGGGCGCGGAGACGCAGACCGGCGCCGGCTTCAGCGTCGGGCGCGGCCCCGGAGACCTCATTCCCGACGAGGCCATGGACGACGCCGTGCTGCGGGCCACCCGGATGCTGGGCGCCACCAAGCCCCGCTCGGCGCGCTGCACGGTCGTCTTCGACCCGCGCGTGGTGTCGACGCTCCTCAGCGTCGTCGCCTCCGCCTTGTCGGGCGAGGCGGTCGTGAAAGGACGCTCCTTCTTCGCCGGGCGCATCGGTGAAGCGGTGGCGGCCGGCTCCATCACCCTGGTCGACGACCCCACCGACACCCGGGCCTACGGCGCGGCGTCGCACGACGGTGAAGGGCTCGCCTGCCGGCGCAACGTGTTGATCTCCGACGGGGTCCTGCGCATGTTCGTCTTCGACACCGTCTCGGGCCGCCGGGCCGGCATGCCGTCGACCGGGTCGGCCCTGCGGGGCGGCTTCGCCGGCACCCCGTCCGCAGGTTGCCGCGCCCTCATCCTGTCGCCCGGTGATCTCGGCGCCGAGCAGATCATCGCCGCCGTCTCCGAGGGCCTCTACGTGCAATCGGTTTCGGGCATCCACTCGGGGGTCAACCCGGTGAGCGGCGACTTCTCGGTCGGCGCTGAAGGCCTCATGATCCGTGACGGGGTCCTGGCCGAGCCTGTGCGGGAGGCCACCGTCGCATCGACCTTGCAGCGCATGCTCCAGTCGGTCGTCGAGATCGGCAACGACCTGCGCTGGCTGCCCGGCGCGGCGGCGGGCCAGACGCTCGCCCTGGCCGATATGCAGCTCAGCGGCGAGTAGATCCGGATCCGTTCCTCAGGTGGCGGTCTTGGCCGCCGGCTTGGCGTCCTTCTTCGTCGAGCTGTCGCCCTTCTTCGCCGAGCCGTCGCCCTTCTTCGCCGAGCTGTCGCCGCCGCTCGAACCGGAGTCGGAACCCGAAGACGAAGACCCGGAGTCAGACGAGGAGGAGTCCGCCTTGGTCGTCGACGAGCCATCTGAGGCCGCCTCCGACTTCTTCCCGTTCGAGCCGTTGCCGTTGGCGCCGGCCGCAGCCCGGGAATCGGTCTTGTAGAAGCCGCTGCCCTTGAGGACGATGCCCACGGCGCCGTAGACCTTGCGCAAGGCGCTCCCGCACTCGGGGCATTCGGTCAGGGGGTCGTCAGAGAAGCTCTGGACGGCCTCGAGCCGGTGCCCGCACGCCGTGCAGGCGTATTCGTAGGTCGGCAATGGACTCCTCCCGGGGACTCATTGGCACTCGCTGCCCTTGACTGCCAAGTCTACCCGTCCGGGCAGGGTAACGGCGCCGGACGGCGGCCATCGCAGGCCGTAGACTCCTCCTCCGTGTCCGACCGCATGCTGGCCAATCTCGACCCGCTGGGCGGCGCCCGCATGGTCGATGTCACGCCCCGTGAGCCCACCCATCGCCGGGCCCTGGCCCGTTGCCGGGTTTCTATGCTGCCCGAGACGACGACCAAGGTGGCCAACAACGCCATCACCAAGGGCGACGTCCTGGCCGCGGCCCGGATTGCGGGCATCCAGGCGGCCAAGCGGACGGCCGAGCTGATCCCGATGTGCCACCCGGTGCTCGTCGGCTCCATCAACGTCAACTTCTCCATCGGCGACGACTACGTCGAAGTCGAGGCACAGGTCGAGACGGTGGACCGCACCGGCGTCGAAATGGAGGCGATGACGGCCTGTGCCGTGGCCGCTCTCACGGTCTACGACATGTGCAAGTCGTCCGACCGCACCATGACGATTGAGCACCTGGCACTGTGGGAGAAGGCAGGCGGCCGGTCCGGCCCGTGGCGTCGGGCCGAGTCCAACCACCTCTAGGGTTCCCTCTTCTCCGTTTTCTCCCTCCTCTCCGTCCTCTCCGTACCCTGAGCCGTACTTTCGGTCGCGGCACGCCGGGCCGAACGACCCGAGACCCGTGTCCACAGCCGGGACGGGCGCGAGGTCATGACTCGGCCACTCGGACCGACGAAGCTGAGCTCGTCGTTGGGGTCGCCGCGCATGGTCCAGGCCTTGGTGTGAAGCAGGGTGTGGTGGTGTTCGCAAAGCAGGGCCAAATTGTCGATGTCGGTCAGGCCGAAGTCGGCCTCCCATTCATCGATGTGGTGTGTGTTGGTGAAGACCACGTTGTGGCATCCGGGGAAGCGGCAGTGACGGTCTCGGCGCCATACCTCCCGGCGCTGGGTGGCCGTGGCGCGGCGGCGCTGGCGCCCCTCGTAGAGGGTGTGACCCACATCGTCGTCGACGGCGATGATGAGCGTGGCATCACAGGCCAAACGGCGAACGACATCGGCGCTGATCAACCCGCCTCGCTCGAGCTCGCCACAGAGCTCGGAGGATTCGTCGAGGAGGGCCTCGATCGGGACGTGGGCCACGACGAAATAAGACGAAGGTGGGTCACCGGAGCCGGAATCAGCGCCTGAGTCGGAGTCGGCGCCGGAGCCGGAGCCGGAGCCGGAGTCAACGTCAGAGTCGGCGTCTGAGTCAGCGACGAAGGCGGAACCGGACCTGGAGGCGGACTTGGAGCCGGAGCCGGGACGCGCACCCGAACGCACCAGCGAGACGAACGCGTCGGCCATGCGCTGGTCCCACCGTGTCTCACCGTCGGACGCGACCTGCTTGGCCCTGGCCTCGAGCGCGTTGCGAACCTCGACGTAGGTGGCCCGGGGCAGTTGGGCGTTCACGGTGCGCAGGGCGTCGTTGCAGCGCAGCGAACGCGCCTCTTGTTCCGAGCGGGCGTCGGATGCGCCGGGGGACCGGGCGGACCGGACCAGCTCGGCCAGGTCGCGCACCGACAGCTCGGCGGCGGCCTCGGCCAGCTCGGCGTCGGTTTCGGGGGTGGCCACCTCGGCCACGGCTCGCACCTTGTCGAAGGAGACCCGGCCCGCGCTGAGGGCGTCGGACAAATGGGGCAGTTCGAAGAGGCGCCCGCCCACCTGGGAGTAGGCCCGGGCTGTGGGTGCCGAGACTCCGGAGCGGGCCACGATCCACGATTCGAGAGACGTGGCCCCGTCGATCCTGAAGCCTTCCCGGCGCTCGAGTTCGCCGCCGAGCAGGCAGATGAGGCCCGCCAGGGAGGCCATGGAGGCGGCCGACTCGGCGAACAGCTCCATGATCCGCTCCGTCGACAACTTGGCCACTTCGCCGGCGCTCATGGGCGTGGGGACGACGGCGAGAGCGAGGACGAGGGCGACGGGCGAGGACGAGGGCGACGGCGAGGGCGACGGCGAGGGCGAGGGCGACGCCGGGGGCGCCGGGTTCGGAGGGGGAGTGGTCGTGGCGTTGGGGCCCATCGGCGGGTGAACGGTCGCCCGGTCGCGGGTGGGTTGTACATTCGGCCACAGTGACGAGCACGATCCGCACGGCCGAGGCGGCAGACGTCGGCAAGGGGATCGTCGGCGCCGTCACTTCGGTGGTCGGGCGCATCGGCGGGCGCAACGTCGTGATCTGCCGGTCGCTCGGCTCCATGAAGCGGGGCGCCATCACCCACGCCGACGGTGTGCGGCTCGCCCAAGCGGCGGACCAGGCCCGCGACCTCGGGATCCCGTTCGTGTTCTTCGTCGCATCGAGCGGCGCCGACGTGAACGACGGGGTGGCCTCACTGCACGGGTGGGGGCAGGCGGCGGCCGCCATCTCGCGCTGCAGCGGGCAGGTGCCCGTGATCGCCGCCACCACGGGGCCGGTGGTGTCGGGCCCGGCGCTCCTCTTGGGGCTGTCGGACCTGGTGGTGATGAGCTCGGAGGCCGTGGCGTTCGTTTCGGGGCCGCAGATGGTGGCGGAGTTCACCGGTATAGAGGTGGGGCTGGCCGAGCTGGGCGGGACGGCCATCCACGCCACCGCCAGCGGGCTGTGCGCGGTGGAGTCCGACGACGTCGACGGGGCCGTGGCCGAGCTGCTCGAGTACCTACCGTCGAACACCGACGAGCTGGCACCGCCGGCGCCCATGAGCGACTCCGTGCTGCGCGCCACGCCCGAGCTGCGCTCGATCATCCCGGACCGCAAGGCGGCGACCTACGACGCCCGCGACGTCGTGCGGTCGATCTGCGACGACGGCGAGCTCCGCGAGCTGTGGCCACGGTGGGCCGGCCAGCTGGTGACCGCCTTCGCGCGGTTGGGGGGATCCCGGTCGGCTTCGTGGCCAACCAGCCGCGGATCCTGGCGGGCACGCTGGACATCGCCGCCTCGCAGAAGGGCGCCCGCTTCGTGCGCCTGTGCGACGCCTTCAACCTGCCCATCGTGAGCCTGGTCGACACCCCGGGGTTCCTGCCCGGGCAAGGACCTCGAGTGGCGGGGCATGATCCGCCACGGGGCCGAGCTCGCCTTTGCCTACGCCCAGGCCAACGTGCCCCGGCTCTGCCTCATTCTGCGCAAGGCGTTCGGCGGGGCGTACATCGTCATGGACTCGAGGGGGATCGGCAACGACATCTGCCTGGCCTGGCCCGGGGCCGAGGTGGCGGTGATGGGGGCGTCGGGCGCCGTGCAGATCCTGTACCGGGGGATAGAGGCGGGGGAGCGGGCCGACCGGGAGTCCGTCTACGAGGAGGACTACCTGAACCCGTGGCCGGCCTCCGAGCGGGGACTGGTCGATCAGGTCATCGACCCAGCTGACACACGGATCGTGCTGTGCGCCGTGCTGCGCCAACTCTGCACCAAACGGGAGTTGCTGATAGGGCGTAAGCACGACGCCGGACCGCAATAGGGATGCCAACTGGGTAAAGACAAATTGTCATCAATTCGTAACGAAGATGAGCCGGATTCTTGACCGAAAGGCGCTTTCAATCGGGCATGATCACGGATGTGGTCCCCCCCACAGAAGACTCTCTTTTCATTCTCGAGTCCTGCCACAGCACGTGGATCTTCGACACGGAGCGCTTGCGCTTCCGACGCGTGCTGAAAGGACTGGCGCTCGACGCCCCTTCCGCGACGACGGCGTGGCGGGCCTACTACGGGCTGGAGATCGACCCGATCTCGGAGTCCTTCGTGGTCCTGCTGAACCCCGAGGGCACGCGGCTGCTGCGGTCGTGGCGCCACGTCGAGCAGTGCCCCCAGTGCGGCGGTAACCAGACTGCCGAGCTGTCCCTCGACGAGCTGCGGAGCGCCTCGCTGGCCTGACCGGCGACCGGACCGGACCGGATCGGACCGGTCCGGTGCGGCTCAGAAGTGGAGGACGTGGACGGCCTGGAGCAGTAGTGCCGTCATGGCCGCCGCCGCCGCCACGACGATCACCACGTTGAGACTGCGCACGACGGCCCGCCGGGGCCGTTTCGTCTGCAGTCCGTGGGACCGGGCCATAGTGCGGATGGTGGCCTCGGTGGCGGCGGCGTCCGAGGTGCCCAGGACGAAGCGGTGCCGACGCCGGCGCCCGCGCTCGACGACGAGCAGGACGACGCCCTCGGTCCCGTCGGGCAGGACCGAGCGCTCCACCGGCGACAACTCCTCGAGGTTCGACCAGGAGCTGGTCCATACGGCGTCGCCGTCGGGCTTGTCCAGCTCGAGCCCATCGTGCATGAACGTCAGCTCGAGATGCGGGACGGCGACCGGCCCCTGGTCGCCCTGCGTCAGCAGGTAGACGTCGGGCACCTTCCAGACCTCCTCCATACGGGGACGAGACGCTACTTCCATTGGCCGCGCACGAACGCGGCATAGCCGGCCGCCATGTGCTCGGGCAGGAGCGGCGGGGTCCGCCGCCTGACGCGCAGCACGGCGGCGTCGACCGCGGGCTCGGGCCGGAACGAGGCGGCGTCGAGCCGCGGCCCGAGCTCGAAGGTCCACCACGGGGCCCACGACGCCGACAGCAGGCTGGTGGGGGGGACCGCGGTGCGCTTGCGCGCCACCTCCCACTGGACGACGAGGTCGGCCCGCTGCAGCCCGCTGCCCGATGCGTCGTCCAGCAGATGGTGCAGGAACGCCGTCGTGGCGCCGAAGGGGAGCGAGCTGAGGACGCGGAAGGGCCGCGGCCGCCGGGGCAGGCGGTAGCGGAGGGCGTCGGCGCGGACCACGGAGACGTGGCCACCCAGCCGGCGCTGGGCCAGCTCCCGCCGCAATGCGTCGGCCCAGTGCGGGTCCTTCTCGATGGCGATGACGCGCAGACCCCGACGCGCCAGCGCGTGGGTGCAGGCGCCGCGCCCGGGACCTATCTCGATGACGAGGTCGCCGGGGCTGAAGTCGGCTTGTTCGACGAGCGCCTCGGCGACGTCAGGCCGGAGGAAGTTCTGTCCGAGACGGCGTCGTCGCTCGTCCCGTGGTGTCCGCTTGGCCGCGGACACGGACCATCACCGCGTTGCCCATAGGCCACCATTGTGCACCGACCGGGGCGGCCCGGCGAACCCGACAACCGACGACGGGCCGGTCAACCGGTCAACCGGTCAACCGGTCAACCGGTCAACCGGTCACCGGCGGTCCCGGCGACCGCTGGCGCCGCTGGCGCCGGTCCGCCCGCTCGATCTCCCGTTCCACGTCGGACCACACGAGCGGCTCACCGTCGTCGCCGGCATCGTCCGCCCCCTGGGCGCGCATCATGATCACGAACGCCACCGTCCACAGCACGGCGATGGTGCTGAGCTTGGCCAGGAAGCCGGCCAGCTGCTGGTCCAACAGCGGGGACAGCCCGACCACCGTGCCGTTGTGCGTGAAGGGCGGGTAGAGCGAGTGCCGGGCGAAGATCCACACGATCGACAGGAAGCTGGGCACGATCGACTGCACAATCAGGTAGCCGCCCCGCCCCATGGACGAGAGTCGGGGTGCCCCGGGCAGCTCGCTCAGGACCGGCGCCCACAGGACGAACCCCGAGGCCAGCACGACCAGCTCAATGACCACCCGGGCGCCGTCGGACCGAGCGGCCAGGCTCACCATGCCGGTGGTAAGCGTGCCCACTGCCACCACGGTCACGATGGCCACCGCCGGCAGCGGCCGCACGGCCACACGCAGCACCGCGTCCAACGGGGCGGGGCGGGTCAGCCGGGCCAGCAGGGGCCGGGGTGTGCCGAGGACGAGCAGCGGCGGCACGGCCAGGGTCAGGAGCAGCCGCTGGAGGACGAGCGCCATGAGCAGCCAGTGGGCGGCCAGGTCCCCCAGCGGCCAGGTCACCGCGGCCACCAGCACCAGCATGCCGAGGACGAAGAGGACCTTCTGGCGCCGGGTGGCCCGCCACTCCGGCCGTCGCGTGGCCCACAGGTAGGCGCCGACGAGCACGGGGAAGACCAGGAGCCAGACCACATGCAGGTGCCAGTCGAAGGGGTGGGCGGCGGCGGTCATGGCGCAGCCGCCGCCGTAGGCTCTGACCGATGGAGGCTCCCCCCAAGCTCGACCGGCTCGAACGCGTCACCGACCTCGTGCTCGTGCTGCTGGAAGCGGCGCAGCCCTTGACCCTCGACGCCATCGCGCACCAGGTTCCGGGCTACCCCGTCGAGCACGCCGCCCGCCGCCAGGCCTTCGAGCGGGACAAGCGCCTGCTGCGCGACGAGGGAATCCCGGTGCTGACGCAGCGCCTGCCCGGCCACGAGCAGTACGGATATCGAATCGATCGCGAGTCGTTCTACCTGCCCGACCTGGACCTCGATCCCGACGAGCAGGTCGCGCTCCACCTCGCCGTCGCCGGCGTCCACCTCGGCGATCCTAGTGGTCGCGATGCGCTGCTCAAGCTGGGCGCGGCTGGATTGGGTGATGTCCGCCCCATTGCGGCCCTCGTCCCTCCTGCGGCCCTCATCGAGCTGTTCGAGGCGGTGCGCATGCATGCCTTGGCGTCGTTCACCTACCGCGCCGAAATGCGTCACGTCGCACCCGTCGGGTTGTGGTTCCGCTTCGGGCACTGGTACCTGGTGGCGTTCGACGTGGATCGCGAGGGCGTGCGCACGTTCCGGGTGGACCGGATCGAAGGCGAGGTCACCCGCTCCGAGCTCGGTGACGTGGTCGTGCCCGGGGACATCGACGTCGAGGGGGCGCTGCCGGACGAGCCGTGGCAGGCCGAGGGTGAGGATCGCGTCGAAATGCGCATCCGGGTCGACGCCCCTCTCGCGCCGGGTGGCGGACGAGGTGGGAGAGGACAAGGTGGTGGCGCGCCACGACGACGGCTCCGTCGAGCTGGTGCTGGGCGTGTCCTCGTTCGTCTCCATCCGCTCGTGGGTGCTCGGCCTCCTCGACCATGCCGTGATCACGGAGCCGGCTGCGTTCCGGGACGACATGGTCGCCTGGCTCGAGGCCCTCGCCCAGCCCCTGCCGCCGCTTCCCGGTGACGCCGTGAAGCCGGAGACGACCGTCGCCCCCCCGGATTCGCCGTTGCGCGCCGCGCCGGGAGCCGAGACGAGCCGCCGCCTGCGCCGCCTCCTGGCCGTGGTGGGCTGGCTGGCCCAGGTGGGGGAGGCTCCCACCGCCGACATCGCCGAGCGCTTCGGCATGGACGAACAGGAGCTCGTGGCCGAGCTCGAGCTGGCCGCCTGTTGCGGCACGCCGCCCTACACACCCGACACCCTCATGGAGATAGAGGTGTCCGAGCACTCGGTGCGGGCCTTCCTGCCCAAGGAGTACGGCCGCCCCCGCCGCCTCACCCCGGCCGAGGGCTTCGCCGTGGCCGCGTCGGCACGTCTGCTGCTGGCCGTCCCGGGCTCCGACGACGACGCCCTGCGCCGCGCCCTGGCCAAGCTCGACGCCGCCCTGGGTTCCCGCGAAGCGGTCGGGCTCGACGTCGACGCCCCGGCCAATCTCCCGGTTATCCGCCACGCGCTCGACGCGGGCCGCACCCTCGAAATCGAGTACCTCTCGGCCTCGCGCGACGAGCTGACGACGCGCGTGGTGGAGCCGGCGCAGGTGGTCACCATCGACGGGCACTGGTATCTCGACGCGTACTGTCGCCGGGCCGGCGACATGCGGCGGTTCCGCGTCGACCGGATCGGGCGGGCCAAGCAACTCGACGAGGCGGTCTCGACCGACGCCCCCCGTCCCCGGCCGCTCGAGGACATGTACCTGTCCGGCCCCAGCGCGCTCGAGGTCCACCTCCAGCTCGGCCCCGCCGCGGGGTGGGTGGCCGAGTCGGTGCCGGTGCGTGCGGTGCGCCGCGACGACGACGGCACCGTGACCGACGTGGTGCTCGATGTGACCGGGATGGCCTGGTTCGAGCGCCTCCTCCTGCAGCTCGGCCCGGCGGCCCGCCTCGTCGGGCCGCCCGAGCTCGCCGGGCTGGTGGGAGAGGCCGCCCGGAAGGTCCTGGCCCGCTACCTGGTCTGAGCACGACCCCGGTCCCGCTGCGCTCGGCACCCGGTCGACAGCCCGGGCCTCACGGATAGCGTCGGGCCAATGAGCATGAGCCAGGTCAACGACTTCAACCAGAAGATCATCGAAGAGTTCCGCGCCAACAAAGGGGCGGTCGGTGGTGGGTTCGCCGGCGCTCCCATCGTCCTGTTGACGACGACGGGCGCCAAATCAGGCCAGAAACGGGTGAATCCGCTGGCCGCCCTGCCCCAGGGCGACGTCCTCTACGTGTTCGCCTCCAAGGCCGGTGCGCCCACCAATCCCGACTGGTACCACAACGTGCTCGCCCACCCGGAGGTGGAGGTCGAGTTCGGCCAGGAGCGCTTCGACGCCGTCGCCACCCCGGTCACCGGCCCGGAACGGGACCGGATCTGGGAAGAGCAGAAGACCAAAATGCCCGGTTTCGCCGACTACGAGAAGTCGACCGAGCGGATCATCCCCGTCGTCGAGCTGCGGCGGGCCGAGACCCGCCCGTGACGTAGCACCGACCCACCCCCGACCCCGAGGACGTCGGGCGACCGTTCTCCGCCACATGACGTGCACCGCGCCACGTCGGGCAAGGGGAGTTGGGTGCTCGGGATCCACGGAGTGCGCCGCGGCGGCGCCGACTATTACCTCTCGGATCTCGCGCCCGAACTGCCCGTGTCCAGCCTGCCCGTGTGGGCGGGCAGGGCGGCCCAGGGCATGGGACTCGAGGGCCGCCTCGACCCCGACACGCTCCGCCACCTCCTCGAGGGCCGCCTCCCCCGCACCGGGCAGCCGATCGGGTCGTCTCGCGTCCAGGTAGCCGCCTTCGATCTGACCTTCAGCGCGCCCAAGTCGGTCAGCGTGCTGTACGCCCTCGGCGGCCCGGACACCGCACGGCAGGTGGTCGCCGGCCACGTCGACGCCGTCGCCGGCGCACTGTCCTACCTGGAGGTGCACGGGGTCACCGCCCGACGCCGCTCGGGTGAGGACCGCGTCGTCCTGCCCACATCGGGCGCGGCGGCCGGACTCTTCACGCACGGGGTGAACCGCAGCGGCGATCCGCACCTGCACTCACACGTCGTCATGGCCAACCTGGTGCACGGGGTCGACGGACGCTGGAGTGCGTGCGACTGGCGCGGCCTCGATGCCCATCGACGGGCCGCCTCCGCCGTCTACGAGGCCCACCTGCGCAGCGCCCTGACGAGCGCGCTCGGGGTCCGTTGGGGGAACTCCTCGGGACAGCCCGACCTCGTCGGCTTCGCTCCCGCGCTCCTCGGAGAGTTCTCGTCCCGGAGCGCCGACATCCGGCGCCGGCTGCATGAGGTCGGGGGTCACTCGTCCCGGGCCGGTCGCTTTGCGTGGGCGTCGACGCGGCCGGACAAGACGACGGGCATCCCCTACGCGGACCTGGTGCAGGAGTGGACACGACGGGCCTCGGCCATCGGGCCACCCGACCTGGGCTCTGTCCTCGGCAGGTCCACCGAGCCCCGGCCCCGGACCCGGCCCCGGCTGGACGAGCACCGTTACGGCGCCGTCATTTCGGAGACGCCCCACGGCGGCGCCCACCGGCGCGACGTGGTGGAGGCCCTCGCCGCCGCGGCCCGGACCGGGGCCACGGCGGACGGGCTGGAACACCTGGTGGCGGCCTGGGTGCCCGCGGCGCGCCCGGACGCCGTCGGGGTGGCCGAGCCCCTGCATCAGCGCCGCGCCGTCGCGCCGGGCCACCATGCGCTGCGTGCCCTCGGCCCGCGCCCCGTCGAGCCGGGCGACCACGAGGTCTGGCTCGGCGCCGCCCGGGCCATCGAGGCCTACCGGGAGCGGTGGGATGTCGGACGCGCCGCCGAGCCGCTCGGTGTCGACGGCACGCACGCCAGCCTGGCCGCGCTCCCGCCCGCCCGTTTGGCCGACCACCTCCGCACCACGCGCGCCGTCGACGAGGCGCGGGCCCGGCTCGGGTGGCAGCGGGAGCCGCCTCGCGTCGAGCTCGGCCGGTCGCGCTGAGTCAACGGCCGCGCGGTTCGAGTGAGAGCTGGCGCGCCGAGGTGGTCAGCTCGCGCCAGGGCGGGTGCGTGTGCGACGGGGTGAGCCGGACCGCATCGACCGACTTGTCGGGTCCGAGCACGAGCGCATGGCCGGGGGTGCCGTGCGCGACCGCGTCGACCGGCAGGCGTGGCTGTCGGTGCGACCCGACTGAGGTTGCGGGCCGGATGCGGCCCCACGGTCCGACCGAGCGACTCACAGAGGTCGTCGCCACGTCGTGGTCGCCCGCCAGCGCGCTCAGGTCCCTCAGCGTGGCGGTGTCGGCGATTCCGGGCAGTACGACCGTGGTCCCGAAGAGTGAGAGGAATCCTCCCGCCGCCGCGCCCCACCGGCTGCGGGCCTGGGAAAGGTCCTGCAGGCACGCCAGCGTGAGCAGCCCCTGCCCACCTCCTTCGCTGACCATGGCCGGGAGGTCCGGAATCGGTGCGATGTTGGCCACCTCGTCGAGGGCCAAGAGTGCCGGAGCCCCGGCCTGACCCTCTCGGGAGCGGGTGTAGGCGGCGTCGCGCACGTCGCCGATGACCGCGACCACGAGCGGTGCGAACTGGAGCTGTCGACGGCCACTCGAGCAGATGTAGAGCGTGTTCACCCCGGAGCAGAAGTCGGTGAGGTCGAGT
This sequence comes from uncultured Acidimicrobiaceae bacterium, assembly GCA_963850095.1. Taxonomy (GTDB): domain Bacteria; phylum Actinomycetota; class Acidimicrobiia; order Acidimicrobiales; family RAAP-2; genus Bog-473. Next base: position 84,218 of record CAWKJX010000003.1, read on the forward strand.
GGAGGAGCATTCGTCGACGCCATCGCACCGTGCGTGCGATAAGCGGTCAGCACCCCCGATGCAGTCGACCAGATCCCCGATTGCTCTCTCGTGTCGGTGGACACGATTCCGGCCAGCAGATCCGGCGCCGGACCCTCCGATTCCGTGCCTGTGGAGAGAATTTCGAGGGCCGGGGCGCCGTCGTGACGATCGATCCACTTCAGGACCCGTTCCATCGGCAGATCCTCCTTGGCCGCCGCATGGAGGAGCGTCGAGAGAAGCGCACTCGCACGTTCGTTCCAATGACGTTCCCCGGAATGTGTAGCGCCCGATCCGCTCGCACGCACCATGGCATCCGCCGTCACCACCGCTGCGTCCCAATTCGAGGCGGTGGTGAGCGGTGACCATCCGACACGCTCGACGCCGCGCGGGCATTCCACTTCACCACTGGGGTCGTAGAGCAGCGCCCAACCGTCACTGGCGCGCGACGACGCCGTAGCCCGCATCACGTCGGGCTTGGTTGAGGTCGACACCACTGGTCCATCGGCCAGCAAAATATTGGGTATGACCAGGGAGGATGTCTTCCCGGAGCGAGGTGGACCCAGCACCAGCGTCGAACGCTGGTCGCCGGCCCACATCCACCCGTTTGTGGTCCTTCCAACATAGATGCTGTGGCTCGCATTTCGGTGGATCTCGCGCAATGCAGCAATCGAATTCAGGCACGGATCGACTGCATCGACTTGTGCGTCACCTCCACGTTGCATGTCCGCGATGTTTGCGTTGGGGAACGGATAAATCCATAGGACATATCGGAGAATGCAGCGACGAGCGGAGGCGAGATTGCTTGTTCGAGCGCACGACGCCCCTCAATCGCGTCCGTGAAACGAGGTGAAACGAAGGTCACATGCGAAGCCGAAATGACCGCGCGAATAAAGAATGCTTGACCTGAGCATGTTCACAACAGAAGAATGTGTATACCCGAAGTGCGAGGGAGGGTTGATATGTGCTGCGACACGACATCGTGTGGCGCGCAAAGCGAAGCAGTCGGAGTCGCTTTTGACGCGTCCACGTATCGTCCAGCGGCACGTCGACACGACGTCGCACGACGGGCGCAAAGGGCGGTATGTCGAGCCGCAGGAGCGCAGTCGGCGTCCCTGCAGTTGCTTCATCCGTCGCATATGACAGTGAATCCGGTGCGGCAGTGCGCACGACGTTGGGTAGTCGACTCCGGCGTGGCGCAGGCTGCACCTCTATTCAGTGACCATGCTCCTAGGGAGGTGCACCTGTGGCAGTAGCCGCAAAAAGAAGGGCCCCGGCACGAAAGGCCGCTAAGAAGCGGGCGCCGGCGAAAAAGGCAGTCAAGCGCGCCCCAGCCAAGAAGGCCGTCAAGCGGGCTCCGGCTCGCAAGGCGACCAAGAAGCGGGCTCCGGCCAAGAAGGCCGCCAAGCGGGCTCCGGCTCGCAAGGCGACCAAGAAGCGGGCTCCGGCGCGGAAGGCCACGAAGAAGCGGGCTCCGGCCAAGAAGGCTGCCAAGCGGGCTCCGGCTCGCAAGGCGACCAAGAAGCGGGCTCCGGCGCGCAAGGCCACGAAGAAGCGGGCTCCGGCCAAGAAGGCCGCCAAGCGGGCTCCGGCTCGCAAGGCGACCAAGAAGCGGGCGCCGGCCAAGAAGGCCGTGCGTCGTGCCCCCGCTCGCAAGCGGGCCGTCAGGCGCAGCAGCTAGGCGCTTCGTTCCATTCAGAACACGTGAGACCGGGGGCCTTCGGGCCCCCGGCTCCGCGTGGGTGAGTCGAACTCGAAGTCGGAGTCGGAGCTGGCGTCGGTCAGGCCGGCGCGTCGAGCTCAGCCACGTCGGCCGGCCAGTCGACGTCGTAGGCCAAGTCGGGCTTGCGCAGCACGCGGACGGATAGACCGAGCCGCGCTGCTTCTTCCCTATGGGCCCGGAAGGAACCAGGCCCATAGGCGAACCGGAAGTCGCTGGCCGCCCGGAGGCGCAACACGTTGGTGCCGTCGTCCTTCCGGTCGGGCACGAGCGTCACGCCCTCGAAGGGCGGCAAGGCGCCGAGACCGCTGGCCCGGGGCAGGTCGCCGTGGGCCACGGTGACCCAGGTGGCCCCCGCCCGCGCCAGGCGGTCGACGCCAGCGCGCACAGCGCCGTTGAGCCCCTGTCCGGGCTCCCACATGACGAATGCCCCCAGGTCGGAGGCCCACCGAGCCACCTCTTCGTCGTCGCAGACGACGGCGACGGGCAGGGGTGCACACGCGGACACCACGTGCGTCGCCATGGCCCGCACGAGCTCGATACGGTCGGCGTCGGCCAAGGCCGGCCCGAGCCGGCGCTTGGCCTGCTGGAAGGCCTTGACGGGGATCAGGACGACCTCGTGTCCGAGGCGGGTGTCGTCCGCATCCGAGCCGAACGGGGCCTGCAGCGTCGCCCTCGGCACCGCGACAGTGTACGGGCGGGCGCGGAAGCCGCACCGGGGCCGGGCCGCCGTAATCTCTTGGACCATGAGCGATCGGGTGGCAGTCATCGGCGCCGGCTCGTGGGGCACTGCGGTGGCCACCATCGTGGGCTCCTCCCACCCCACGTCGCTGTGGGTGCGCTCCCCGGACCTGGCGGCCTCCATACGGCGCGAACGTCGGAACGAGACGTACCTACCTGACAGCACCGTCCCCGACGACCTGGACGTCACATCCTCGCTGGCCGAAGCGGTCGAAGGGGCGCGCATCGTCTTCATGGCCGTGCCGTCACACGGATTCCGGGCCGTGCTCACCGATCTCCAGCCGCTGGCCGGCGGTGTCGATGCTGTCGTCAGTTTGGCCAAGGGGATCGAAATGGGGACCAACCTCCGCATGTCCCAGATCGTCGGAGAGGTGCTCCCGGGCCTGCCGGCCGGTGTCCTCACCGGCCCCAACCTGGCCAGCGAGGTGGCCCAGGGGCACCCCGCCGCCTGCGTGGTGGCGCTCGCCGACGAGGCGTTGGCCGCCCGCGTCCAAGAGCTCGTGCACACGCGGACCTTCCGGACCTACATGGGTACCGACGTGGTCGGGTGCGAAATCGCCGGCGCCACCAAGAACGTCATGGCCATCGCTGCGGGCATCGGGGACGGCCTCGGCCTCGGCGACAACACGCGGGCCGTGCTCATCACCCGTGGCCTGGCCGAGCTCGGCCGCCTCGGCGTCGCGCTCGGAGGCAAGGTGCTCACCTTCGGCGGCCTGGCCGGGGTGGGAGACCTCGTGGCCACGTGCGCCAGCCCGAAGAGCCGCAACCGGTCGGTCGGCTTTGCGCTGGGTCAGGGGACGCCGCTCGAGGAGATCGTGGGAGGCATGCAGATGGTGGCCGAAGGCGTCAAGAGCGCCGGCCCCTTGGTCGGCATCGCGCGGGCGGCCGGGATCGAAATGCCGATCGCCGAGCAGGTGGAGGGCATCGTCGAGGGGCAGTGCTCGCCCAAAGAGGCGCTGATGAACCTGATGGCCCGTCCCTCGCGTCCGGAGTGGGACGAGGCATTGCTCCGGGGGCTGTCGGGATGAGCGGCATCTTCCGCGCCAACCCGCTCGACGCCGCCGGCGCCACCGGCGCCGACGCCCACGCCCAGCGCCGACGACGCCGACGCCCACGCCGACGCCCACGACGACGGCACAGGCGCCGACGCCGACGCCGAGAACCGCCGTCAGGCGGCGCTGGCCCACGTCAAGGAGCTGCTCCTCATGCACGGGGCCACCGAGGAGGAGATCGACCAGGCGGTCGACGACGGTGTCATCGACCTCTTCGTGGCCGACCGCATGCTGATCCCGTCGCGTCGTCGCTACACCCGGTCCGAGGTGGCCGAGCTGACCGGCGTCCCCCTCGACCAGCTCGAGCGGTTCTGGCGGGCCCTGGGGTTCCCCAGCGTCGACGACGACGAGCGCGCCTTCACCGATCTCGACCTCGAAGCGGTCCGCCTCTACCAGGGGCTCCAGTCGGTCGGCGCGGCGGACACCGATACTGCTCTGCAGATGGCCCGGGTGATCGGCTCGTCGATGGCACGCATCGCCGAGGCCGAGCTGGCGCCGGGCGTCCTCATCAGCGCGGAAGAGATCGATCCGGTGATGTCCGCCGATGCCTTCGCCAGCGTGGCCGACGTGACCATCCCCGCCATGGCCAAGGTGCTCGAGTTCGTCTGGCGCCGCCAGGTGTCGGCGGGGATCCAGCGCAACATGGTGGCGCGCAGCCACGGCCTGACACCCGGGCAGAACCCGACCCTGGCCATCGGGTTCGCCGACATGGTCGGTTTCACGCTGCTCAGCCAGCATCTGAGTGACGAGGAACTGGCGGCCGTGGTGCGTCGGTTCGAGGAGATCTCGCACGACATCGTGACCTCGGCCCGGGGTCGCGTGGTCAAAATGATCGGTGACGAGGTCATGTTCGTGACCGACCAGGTCGCCGACGCGGCGCGCATCGGGCTCGACCTGGCGGACGCCTACGCGGACGACGACCTCCTCTCCGACGTCAGGGTGGGCCTGTCGGTCGGGCCGGTCCTGGCGCGCGACGGCGACTACTTCGGCCCGACCGTCAACCTGGCCCACCGGATCGTCAACATCGGGAACCCGGGCACCGTGCTCATGTCGGACGAGTTCCACACGGCGCTGATGGCACAGGCGCCGGGGGAGTTCACGGCCCAGCCCCTGCGGCCACGGCTCCTCAAGGACCTGGGCCGGGTGCAGCTGTGGTGGTGCGGGCGGGCCGGCCAGGAGGCCGACGGCGCCGGGGCGGCCGCCGACCGCCGCCGCAACGTGCGCTGGGAGCGGTTGTCGGAGGTCCTGCGCGATCTCGAAGAGCTGCGGGGAGTGGGCGAGCGGCTGCTCTCGACCGGCCGCCAGGACACAGACGGCCGTCGCGCCGTTCCCGACGCTTCAGCCGTCGCGCAGACGCGCCGTAGCGATGCGGAACGGCCCTAGCTCGAAGGAGCCCTCGAACGGTTGCAGTGGGTAGCCCCGCAGGTCGACCAGCCAGCCGGCGCGCCCGGCGAAGGACACTGTCGTCGACGCCGCCGTCGGGTTGAACACCCGGGCCTCCAGGACGCCGGCCACCCGGTGGAGGGCGCTCACCTGCGCGCCGTCCACCGTGAGCATGGTGCCCGACGCCGGCCGGGTACCGCCGCCGAGACTGGACACCGTCTCGAGGGGAAGGAGTACGTCGTCGGCCAGCGCGTACGGGTCGGCGCAGTCCAGCGCCAGGGCGTAGCGCAGCGTCACCTTCCTGCCGCGCATCTGCAGGCCCTCGACCGCCGTGAGCGGCCCGGCCGGGAAGGGCCGGTAGGTCATGCCGAGCCGCGACAGCATGCCGGTGGAGCGGAGCACCGTGAGCGCCATCGTCCGGGCGACCGCGTCGTCACCGTCGCCCTCCACGTCGATCAGTTCGTACTCGCAGACTCCATCGTGGGCGACGGTGAGGCGGCCGGCCGACACGAAGCGGTGGGCCGGGGCCGTCGGCAGCCCGAACTCGTCCGATCTGCCCTCCGCCGTCAGACCGCGTTCGACCACGGTGAAGGCCGACTCGGCCCGTGAGCCGGTCGCCGGCTCGGGCAGGGGCAGGTGGACCCGAAGTCGGTGGTCACCGCTCGGGTTGACGAAGCTCGTCGTCACCCGGACCACCGGGTCGTCCGCCCGGAGTTCCACGTCGGTCTCGACGTCCACCCGGTGCTCACCTACCCTGGCCTGGGACGATCCGTCCACGTGGTCCGGCCACACGAAGGTCGAGGTGATGCGGGCCCGGGCCCGCACCGGGCCCGCTCTCGTCGACCCGGACCGACACCGAGACGGGCGTGTCCACGACCGAGTCCTGCCGCGGCGGCGAGTAGTTGTACGAGTCGCCCAGGTCGCCGTCGTCGACCAGCCGGCCGTAGCCGGCCAACCCGTCCACCGAGAACGTCCCCGTGGCCCCGTCGACCTCGACGGAGACCAATCCGTTGGACAGCGCGACGCGCCCGTCGTCGTCGCCCGTGCCCACCTCGAAGGCGGTCACCGGGTGCGCCAGCGGCGCCGCCTCGAACGCCACCCACCCGTACCCGGCCACCTCGCCGCTCACGGCCAGGATCCGCCGCGTCGCCGGCTGGTCCATGGCGACGCGCACCGACATGTCGGGGCGGGCCCCCAGGCGCGTGTACACATCCTGCTTGGCTTCCGCGATGGGGACGTCGGGCTTCTCCTCGGTCCCGATGGCCAGGGTGATGTCGAGCCCTTCCTCCGTGTCCTCGATCCGGATTTCGTGCACCCACGCGTCTTCGTCGATGCGCGGCCCCTGCAGCATGCCCAGCATCGTCCGCACCGTGTTGGCGTCGAGCACCATGGAGCCCGGCAGTCCGCTCCGCTCGGACACCACCTGGACGTGGGCGGGGGCCGGACCGTCGGCCGGCACCACCAGGTCGACCACGCCCGCCCGCGCCCGGGCGGACGGGTTGACCACCGTCGGGCCGGCCACCGACAGCGAGCGGGCGAAGGCCTTCAAGGCCTGGTCGGCCAGCCCGGATCCGATCGCCCGGGCCTCGGCGTAGCGGTGCAGCACGGCGTCGACCACGTCGTCGACGGAACAGGCGCAGATGGAGTCGTGGGCCGAGTTGCGCACCATCTCCTTCCAGGCCAGCCCGAAGAGGGACGCCGGGTAGTCCGACGCCGGCAGGAACAGCGTGCACAGCGGCTCACCCCGCCGCTCCAGCTCGCGTTCCGCCGAAGCCACCGGACCGCTTGACGTCGACCCGGTTGGACGTGACGCCCATCAGCATGTTGGACCGGAATCCCGAGCGCAGCTCGCCCACGACACGCTCGAGCCCGTCGCGCCGCCCGCGCCCGAGATACACCGGCAGCGACGTCACCTCGAAGGCGAACTCGTCCTGCAGGTCGTTGGCCTCCGCCACCACCCGGCCCAGCCAGGGCTGGGGCATCAAGTGGTCCGAGCCGTTCATGCACAGCAGATCGTCGACGAGAAACGACTCCACCTCGGCCACGTTGTCGCGCGTCCGGCGCACCAGCGCCTTGGCGTCATCGGGCAGAGCGGCGCCGTTGCCGTACCCGACGGGCAGGTACTCGGCCCGCACCGAGGAGCCGTCGGGCGCCTCCCACACGAACGCGTTCCTCGTCACCGCCGACGGCACGCCGCGCCACACGACGGCGTCGCGGAAGCCGGCCTGGGCCAGGATCTGCGGCATCTGGGCGATGTGCCCGAACATGTCGGGCAGGTACCCCACGTCCATGACGCCGCCGAACGCCGCCCCCCGCTCGATCCCCATCTGGAGGTTGCGCACGATGGTCTCGCCCGACGCCAGGAACTCGTCCATGAGGATGTACCACGGCCCCATGCTCAGGCGCCCGGCCGCCGCCAGCGCCCGCAACCGCTCCTCCGCCTCCGGCCGCACCTCGAGGTAGTCGTCCACCACCGCCATCTGCCCGTCCAGCATGAAGTGCGGGTAGCTGGCGTCGCGTTCGAGCAACGGAATGAGCGTGTCGATCAGCTCGACCAGGGCGAGGCGGAACTCCTGGTACGACTTGTACCATTCGCGGTCCCAGTGCGTGTGCGGAACGATGGCAATCCTGCGGGCGGTCATGACCGCCACACTATGACCTGCGATCCGGGATGAGGGCCCCGGTACCGCCGGGCCGCTGGCCGGCCGCGCCCGTCTTGCCGCCGGACCGAACGCTCCCGGCGCTCTGGCGTACCCGCTGGGAGGCCCACCCGGGTGCGCCGATGCTGGTGGACAGCCGGGACCCGGCCCACGCCGTGCACGCCGGTGCCCTGGCCGAGCACACGGCCCGTCTGGGCGCCGCCCTGGCTGCCCGCGGCGTCGGACCGGGTGACCGCGTGCTGTGGTCCGCCCGTGCCTCCATCGGGGCCATCGAGTCGCTCGTCGCCGTTCTCAGCCTGGGGGCGGTGCTCGTGACGGTCAACCCGTCCGCCACGCCGGCCGAGGTGGCCCACGTCGCTCGACGACTGCACCCCGTCCATTGTGCTGACCGACGACCCCGGAGCCCATCGATTCCCGCCCGGGGAGGCGGTGCTCGGCCTCGGCGATCTCCTGGCGGCCGCCGACCGCGCCGCCGACCGTGCCGCCGACCAGCGCGACGACCCCGATCCCGTCCTCGATCCGGCGGCCGACGCGCTCATCGTCTACACGTCGGGCACCACGGGAACGCCCAAGGGGGCCGTGCACAGCCACGCTTCCCTCTTGGCCGGCGTGACATCGGTCGTCGACGCCTGGGGCTGGGAGCCCGAGGATCGTCTCATCCTCACTTTGCCCCTGTTCCACGTCCACGGATTGTGCGCCGGGCTGTTCGGCACGTTGGCCGCCGGCGCATCGGCCACCGTGTTCGGCCACTTCGACGAGGACGCCGTCCTGACCGCCGCCGGGGACGAGGCCAACACCATGTTCTTCGGGGTGCCGACCATGTACCACCGCCTCGCCGCCACGCGCCGGTCCGGCGCGCTGTCCCGGCTCCGCCTCTGCGTCTCGGGCTCGGCCCCGCTGGCGGCCGACCTGTGGTCGCAGTTCGACGCGCAGGGTGTGCCCGTGCTCGAGCGCTACGGCATGACCGAGACGCTGCTCACCCTCTCGAACCCCCTCGAAGGCGAGCGGCGCCCCGGCTCGGTGGGCGTTCCGCTCCCCGGCGTCGAGGCCGCACTCGGCGACAGCGCGGATGCAAACGCCGACGCCACGCCGACGCCGACACCGACGCCGAGGAGACGACGACGACGCCGCCGAGTTGTACGTGCGCGGCCCCTCCCTGTGCCGCGGCTACTGGGGCCGACCGGGGAATGACCACCTCGAGGCCGACGGCTGGTTCGCCACCGGCGACCTGGCGTCGCTGTCCGACGACGGCTACGTCTCCATCCGGGGCCGGCGCACCGAGCTCATCATCACGGGGGGGCACAACGTCTATCCGGCCGAGGTGGAGGCCGTCCTCGCTCGCCACCCCGGCGTGGCGGAGGTGGCCGTGGTCGGCCTGCCCGACCCCGAGTGGGGCGAGACCGTGGTGGCCTTCGTCGTCGGCGACCCCGACGTCGAGTCACTCCAGCGCCTCGCCGCAGCCGAGCTGGCGGCCTTCAAACGGCCACGCGACGTGCGCCTCGTCGACGTGCTGCCACGCAACGCCCTGGGCAAAGTCGTGCGCTCCGAGTTGCACTGAGCGGGCGACCGTCCAGCCCACGGCCCTCCGCCGCCCAGGGGCTAGCGTGAGCGCATGGCGACCTTCCTGATGCTCTCGACGGTCGGGCCCAACGGGGCGGCCACCCTGACGGACAACCCCGACCGCCTCAAAGCGGTGAACCGGGAGGTGGAGGCCATGGGGGTGAAGGTGGTCGCCCAGTGGGCCCTCTTGGGCCAGTACGACTTCTGCACGGTGCTCGACGCGCCCGACGAGACGACCATGGCGCGGGTGGCGCTCGTCCTCGGGTCGCGCGGCACGCTCAAGACGCTCACGCTCTCGGCCATCCCGATCGACGATTACATCGAAGGCGTGCTGAAGGCCGGCGAGGACTGATCCGGAGGCCGGCGCCTCAGTGCCACCAGAAACCCTGCCGCGACCGCTCCCGCCGGACGTCGTCGCGGGAGAAGAGTTCGCCCAGAACGCTCCCGTCGGACAGGCGACGGATGCGGTAGCCCTGGTCGGTCATTTCGGCCACCTCGAAGCCGCGGCTCCAGGTCCCCTGGTAGCGATTCCGAACGTCCACCTTCGTCCCCGGCTCGAGCGGCGTCCGTGCGCCGGCTTCCACGACGTCCCCCCCGCCTTCGCTCACGTCCCCCATCGTAGGATCCCGTGACCGTCTGCTCGCCCGACCTCAAGGAGGAGCGCCGCCTGCGCTCGGAGGGTCACGACGTGGTGGCCGGCCTGGACGAGGTCGGCCGCGGCGCCTGGGCCGGACCGCTCACCGTGGGAGTGGCGATCGTGCGGCCCCGGGTCCAGATGCGCTCCATGCCCCCGTGGCTGCGCGACTCGAAGATGCTCAGCGAGGCCCGGCGCGAGGACATCTTCGAGGCGGTCGGCCGCTGGTGCCAGGCCTGGGCGGTCGGGCACGCCACCCCGGTCGAGTGCGACGAATGGGGCATGACCGAGGCGCTGCGCGTGGCGGCCCGGCGCGCCCTCGACCGGCCTCGAGGACGCCCCCGGCGCACTGTTGGTGGACGGCCCGGTCGACCTGCTTCGCCATCACGAGGACCCGTTCGAGGGCGTGGTCCGGCCCATCGTCGACGGCGACGCCAAGTGCGCCTCGGTGGCCGCCGCCTCGGTGCTGGCCAAGGTGACGCGCGACCGCATCATGCGCCTGGAGGCGGACCATTACCCGGCCTACTGCTTCGAGCACAACAAGGGCTACCCCTCGCCGCTCCACAAGACGGCCCTGCGGGGGTACGGACCATCGGCCATTCACCGCCGCAGCTGGGCCTTCATGGGGAAGCTGCCCTGGACCGGTGACCCCTGCCGGGCACGTGCGCAGATTTCGTGCGTCGACGACGCCCAAGGGAGCCTCTTCACGGCGTCATGATCCGTCTACCAGCCCGTTTCGCGTTAGCGTTCCGATCCGTGCAGTCGGATTCTCGGAAACGGTGCGGGCGGCGGGCGCCTCGCCTGGCGCCGCGGTGAGCCGGATCCTCGAGATCGAGGGACTCCGTACCGAGTTCCGTCTGAAGAGCGCCAACGTCGTGGCCGTCGACGACGTCACCTTCCACGTCGACGGGGGCGAGTGCGTCGGCGTGGTGGGGGAGTCCGGCTGCGGCAAGACCACCATCGGCCTCTCCATCATGAAGCTCCTGCCGCCAGTGGGCCACGTGATCGGCGGCACCATAAAGCTCATGGGCCAGGATCTCGCCCCCCTGACGGAGAAGGAGATGTGCAAGGTCCGGGGCAATCAGGTGGGCATGGTGTTCCAGGATCCTCTGACCTCGCTCAACCCGACCATGAACATCGGGGACCAAATTGCCGAGAGCGCCCGGCTCCACCAGGGCGCCTCGAAGAGCGTGGGCCGCAGCCGGGCGCTCGACGTCCTGCGCATGGTCGAAATGCCCAACGCCGAGCAGCGGCTCGACGCCTACGCCCACGAGCTCTCCGGTGGCCTGCGCCAGCGCGTCATGATCGCCATGGCGCTGGTCTGCTCCCCCAAGCTCCTCATCGCGGACGAGCCGACGACGGCGCTCGACGTCACCATTCAGGCCCAGATCCTCGACCTGCTCGACCGCCTCCGGGCCGATCTCGACATGTCGGTGATCCTGATCACCCACGACATGGGGGTCATCGCCGAGCGCGCCGAGCGCGGTCATCGTCATGTACGCCGGCCGCATCGCCGAGACCGCCGCCACGACCGAGCTCTTCACCGAAATGCGCCACCCCTACGCCGAGGCGCTCCTGGCCTCGGTGTCCAAGCTCGACCAGGACCCGTCCGTGCGGCTGGTCAGCATCGCCGGGCTGCCGCCGGACCTTTCACAGCCGATCGGGCACTGCCGGTTCGCCGCCCGGTGCCGCTACAGCCAGCCCGATTGCCTGGAGACCGAGCCCGCGCTCGGGCCTGCCGCCCGGAGCAGCCCCGACCACCTCGCCGCCTGCTTCCACCAGGTGGACGTCGACCCGGACACCATCGCCAAGCGACCCGAGGCGGTGGCCATGGCGGCGGACCTGCGAATCAAGGTCGACGAGGTGGCCCTGGCCCGCCATATGGCCCGGGCCGAGTCCCTGGCCCAGGCGCCGGTACTGGTCCGCGTCGACCACGTCGTCAAGGAGTTCGCCCTCACGCAGGGCGCCGTCGTGCGACACAAGATCGGCACGGTCAAGGCGGTGAGCGACGTCTCGCTGGCCATCCGGCAGGGCGAGACCTTCGGAATGGTGGGCGAGTCGGGCTGTGGCAAGACCACCATGGGCCGCATGGTGGTGGCGCTCGAGACCCCGACCTCGGGCGCCATCGAGTTCGACGGCCGCGACATCGTGACCCTCGGCGGGCGTGAGCTGCGCCACCGCCGTCGGGACATGCAGATGATGTTCCAGGACCCCTACGCCTCGCTCGACCCGCGTATGCGGGTCGGCTCCATTCTGCGTGAGCCCCTCAACGTCCAGCACATCGGCTCCCACGAAGAGCGGCGAGCCCGCATCCTCAGGATGCTCGACGAGGTCGGGCTCCCGAGGCGCGCCGCCGAGCTCTACCCGCACGAGTTCTCGGGGGGACAGCGCCAGCGCATCGGCCTGGCCCGGGCGCTGGCGCTCGAGCCCAAGCTCATTGTGGCGGACGAGCCCGTCTCGGCCCTCGACGTCTCCATTCAGGCCCAGATCCTCAACCTGCTGAAGGAGCTGCAGGAACGCCACGGCCTGACCTACCTCTTCATTTCGCACGATCTGGCGGTCGTCAAGTACATGGCCGACCGGATCGGGGTCATGTACCTGGGGAAGCTGGTCGAGGTCGGCCCGGCCCGCGACATCTACGAGCGGCCCGCCCACCCTTACACCAAGGCGTTGATCGACACCATCCCCGTGGCCGACCCGACGGCCAGGTCGGCGGGGGAGCGCCACATCCGAGGCGAGCTGCCCTCGTCGGTGGACCCGCCGTCGGGCTGCCGCTTCCGCACCCGGTGCCCCTTTGCCCAGGAGCTGTGCGCCCAGGAAGAGCCGCCGCCCCGGCCGTTCGGCGAGGGTCACTTCGCGGCGTGCCACTTCCCGCTGCAGACGCCCACGGGTCCGCCCGACGGGGACCTCGTCGCCACCGGTTCCGGCGGCGCCCCTACCGGCGTCTAAGCGCTTGGCGCCTAGCGCTGCTGGAGCCGGACCTCGAGCGCGTCGCGCAGGGCGTCACCGATGAAGTTGAACGCCACCACGACGAGCACGATGCACAGCCCGGCCGGGTAGATCTCCCACCAGTAGCCGTCCAGCGCGTAGTTGACGCCGTTGGAGAGCATGGAGCCCCAGTCGGTCTGCGGCGACGGCACGCCCAGCCCTATGAAGCCGAGGGCGGCCAGCAGCAAAATGGCGTCGGCGATGTTGAACGTGGCGTTCACAATGATGGTGCCGATGGAATTCGGAATGATGTGGCGCAGGACGATACGCCGCCTGTTGCCGCCCATGACGCGCACCGCCTGCACGTATTCGCGTATGCGCAGCGAGAGCGCCTGGCCCCGGATCAGGCGGGCGGGTATGAGCCACGACACGAAGGCAATGACGAAGATGAAGACGATCAGGGAGGGCCGGAAGATCACCGCCAGCACAATGGCCAGGAAGAGCACGGGGATCGACAGGAAGGCATCGACGACCCGCATCATGAACGAGTCCACCCAGGTCCCGAAGAAGCCCGAAATCGCCCCGTAGAGCGCCCCGAAGATACTGGCCACGGCAGCAGCGGCGAACCCCACCAGGAGCGAGACCTGGCCGCCGAACATCAGGCGGCCGAGGATGTCGAAACCGCTGGCGTCGGTGCCGAGCGGGTGGCCGTTGCCCGGCGGGGCGTTGTCGGGGGAGAGCAGCGCCGCCGAGGCGTTGGTCTGGTTGGTGTGGTAGAAGAGCGGCCCTACGTAGCAGAAGAGCACGAAGAACACAATGATGACCACGCCGGCCACGGCCAGCTTGTTCTCGACGAACACGCTGAGGATCCGGCGGGCCATACCACCGTGCGAGACGACGTCACCTCCGCCGGGCGCGGCGATGACGTCGTCGGTCAGCTCGTCCGGCAGGACCTCCAGGTCGTCGACCCCGGCGGACGGTGGCGACACCGGCTCGCCGAGCTCGACCTGCGTGGCCCGCACGAGGTCGTCAGGATTTTGCATACCGGATCCTCGGGTCGACGACCGCGTACAGAATGTCGGCGATCAGGTTGCCCGCGATCGTCGCGATGGTCACGACGAAGGTCACGCCGAGCAGCGTGGGTAGGTCCTCCTTGAAGGCGGAGTTGATGGCCAGCAGGCCCATGCCGGGGTAGTTGAACACGCTCTCGGTGATCACCGCCCCGCTCACGATCGTCCCCAGGGAGAGCCCGAGCAGCGTGATGATCGGGATAATGGCGTTGCGCAGGGCGTGCACGTAGAGGACCCGCCGCGGTGCGGCCCCCTTGGCCTTGGCCGTCCGCACGAAGTCCTCGGTCATCGTCTCCATCATGGAGGAGCGCATGTAGCGGCTGAAAGAGGCGATGCTGATGGCGGCCAGCGTCACCACCGGCAGCACCATCGCCTTGGGGTCGGAGAGGATGCCCCAGATGGAGTCGCTCTGCGGTGCCTCGGTGGAGAAGATCGGGATGTAGATGGCGAACCACAGAATGAGCAGCGTGCCCAGCAGGAACGCCGGCACGGCGTAAAGGACGAATGCGACGCCGGTGAGCACGTAGTCGTCCCACTTGTTGCGCCGGACGACCTGGTAGATGCCCATCGGGATGGCGATCACCAGGGCCACAAAGGTGGACAGGCCGACCAGGATGAGCGTCTTGGGCAGGGCCTCGGCGATCAGGGACGTCACGCTCTGGTTCAGGGTGTACGAGCGGCCCAGGTCGAAGCGGGACAGGTTCCAGACGTAGTGCGTGAATTGGTCCCATAGCGGCAGGTCCAGCCCGTTTTGCTTGTTGAACTGGGCGATCGCGATCGGCTGGGCCCGGGCGCCGAGCACCGCCCGCGCCTCGCCGCCCGGGATCAGGTGGATCAGGATGAACATGAACACGATCACCCCGAGGACGACAAAGACGGCCTGGATGAGCCGCCGGACGAGGAAGCCGGTCACGGACTGATGCTACGCACGATGCGTCGCACGCTCAGGTCAATCCGTGACCGGCCGTTGTCCTCGTCGAAACTGCTAGCTGGGCTCAGCCCTTCACGTAGTACCAGTACTCGGGGAAGAGGTTGGCAAACGGGTTCTGCGGGGCGACGCCTCGCAGCGTGTTGCGCACCTCGCTGAGCTCGTAGTCCGCGTTGGGCTGCCAGATCACCGGCACCTGCTGGGCCAGGTAGTCCTCGTACGACTTGAGGCTGGCCGTCGTCGTGTTGGTCGCCGCAATCAGGGTGTCGGCCTTGGCGTCGCTGTAGTTGCCGGCGTTGCTGCCCGCACCGGTGGAGAACAGGGTCTCACCCGACGGGTAGTAGTCCGGGCTGTACTCCCAGCCACCGCCCCACCAGCCTTCTTCGACCGTGCAGGGTTGGCCCGTCATGCACGGAGGCGCGTAGGCGGAAATCACGGTCGGGAAGGTGTTGGCGACCAGCTGGGTCTTGATGCCGATGGCGTTCCAGGCGGACTGCTCGACGTTCATGACCTGCTGCTGCCACTGCGTGCCGCTGACGTAGACCATGGTGAAGTTGAGCTGCGCACCCTTGGGGATGCCGGCGCCGCAGTCGCCCGTACCGGTGCCCGCCTTCTGGCAGGTGTCGGTGCCGTTCGGCACGACCTTCCAACCGTGCGACGACAGCAGGCTCTTGGCGTGCTCCGGGTTGTACGGGTACGGGTTCGACTTCTCGTACGAGTCGACCAGATTGTTCGCCGGCAGCACCGGCACCGGCCCGTAGGTCGGGACGCCGTAGCCGGCGAGGAACTTCTGGATCATGGCCGGCTGGTCGACGACGCTCTGCATGGCCTGACGGAAGTAGAGCTGCTTGTAGATGGCGCCGGCATTGCCGTTGTCACCCGTCGACTCGAACTTCAGCACGGCGTAGTTGAACCCGTAGAGGATCCAAGGCGTCAGGTAGAAGTTCGTGAGCCGCGGGTTGTTGGGTCCGGCGACCGTCGCGTTGGTGGTCGGCTTGGTGATGTCCTGCTGGGGCGCGTACCCAATGTCGAGGTTGCCGCCCAGCAGACGCGTTGAACTCGGCGTTGTCGGTCGTGTACGGCTCCTGGATCACGGTGACGGTGGCCTTCTGAGAGCCGCTGTAGGTGGGGTTGGGCACCATGGTCACCTGGCCCGTGGTCTGGAACCCCCCGCCCTTCGACGCCGCGATGGTGTACGGCCCGTCCACGATCCCCCAGATGGGGCTGGTGGCGTAGCTGGTCAGGTCGTTGGCCTGAGCCTGCAGGAACGTCCAGACCTTGGCGCACGCCGTGTCGGTCGCCGCCGCGCCGTAGGCACCGCTCGAGCAGCCGGCCGAGCCGGACGCCGCCCCAGTGGCCGTGATGTCCCAGGCCGTCGGGAAGGGCGTGATCTGGGAGAACTCGTTGTAGTTCATCCACGTCGGTTCGTACGCCTTGTTGAACGTGAACGTGATGGACGACGGGCTGTCCACGGTCACGCTCTTGACGTTGTCAGGGAAGAGGCCGGGCACGTAGTCGTACCAGTTGGCCGTCTCGGCGTGGAGCATGTTCATGAAGAAGAGCACGTCGGAGGACGTGACCGTCTCGCCGTTGGACCACTTGAAATTCTTCAGGGCGACGGTGGCCTCGGTGTTCCCGTTGCTGTACGTGGGCACGCTGGCCAGGGACAGGGTGGGGTTGAGGGTGGTGTGGTTGTTCCCCGGGAAGCCGAACATGTAGAGGGGCCGGTACATCAGGTACTGGAACTGGCTGATGTTGTCGACGCTGGTCTCCGACCCGTTCATGAACGGGAAGATGTAGGTCGGAGGGGTGCCCGGGGGCTCGGCCCATCGGACGGTGCCGCCGCTCACCTTGGTCCCGCCTGTGGGGATGGAGCTGGCGCCCGCGGTGCCGGCGATCCCGGCGAAGGACACGCAGACCGCTGCTGCCGCTACGGCCGCACACGCCCCCCTCATCAACAACCCCTTCATTCCCATAGCACTC
Organism: uncultured Acidimicrobiaceae bacterium; assembly: GCA_963850095.1. GTDB lineage: Bacteria > Actinomycetota > Acidimicrobiia > Acidimicrobiales > RAAP-2 > Bog-473. The sequence goes on from CAWKJX010000003.1 coordinate 100,895, forward strand.
CCTTGCTTCTCGGCCGCCCCGGTGACGGCCGAATGGCCTTCCCCCCACGCCCGGCATCGGGAAAGGTTGGCCTAAACGTAACCTAACTGCCACATTGGGTGGTGGTCATGGCATCAGAATTCCTGCAGGAAGCCTGCCGGGCGGAGGTTCGATTCGGTGACGAGGGGCGCGTCGCACATGATTCGTGCGTGAGGGGTCCGCTGAAACGGACCTGACGCAACCTGAGCGTCACCTGAGAGCCGCCTGTCCGGCTCGTAACAACGGACCGTTAACATCGGTGGCGAGGCGATGGTCTATGTCCTAGCGGTCCTGGCTGCCCTGTCCAACGCGCTGACCAGCGTGTTCCAGCGCATGGGCGTCGAGGACGCACCCGAGGAGTCCACCATGCGGTTGAGCCTCATGGCCCACGCCATCCGGCGGGGCATCTGGCTCTTGGGCTTCGGCTTCATGATCTGTTCCTTCCTGTTGCAGTCGTTCGCGTTGCACATCGGCCGGCTCTCGGTGGTCCAGCCCATCCTGACCATGGAGCTGCTGTTCCTGGTGTTCATCCTGGGCACCTACTTCCGCTTCACCATCACCATCCGGGAGTGGGTCGGCGCCGGCGCCATCGCCTTCGGCCTTTCGGGTTTCCTCTACTTCGCCGCGCCGGGCGGTGGGAGCGAGACGCCCACCAATCTCGGCTGGATCGTGGTGGGCGGCACCAGCTGTGCCCTCATTGCCGCCACCGTCGTGGCCACGCGCTGGGGGCCTCGCTGGTGGAAAGCCGCCATGTTCGGCAGCTCTGCCGCCATCGCCTACGCCTTCACCGCCGCCCTCATCAAGACGGTGAGCGACTACGCCGCCAACGACTGGGTGACCCTGCTGTACCACTGGGAGACCTACGGCGTCATCGTCTTCGGTCTCCTCGGCCTCTTCCTGACCCAGAACGCGTTTCATGCCGGCCCGCTGGCCGCGTCCCAGTCGACGCTCGTGCTCGTCGACCCGCTCTTCAGCATCTGCCTCGGCATCGCCCTCTACGGCGACAGCTTGCGCACGTCGGGTGCCTACGGCCCGCTCGAGGCGCTTTCGCTCCTCCTCATGTTCATGGGCGCCGTGTTCCTCTCGAACTCGCCGCTCATCACCGGAATGAAGAGCGAGGGCAAGGGCGTCGAGTACGACGAGATGCTGTCCCGCCAGCTGAAGCACCCGCACCGCCACCACGAACCCGAGTCGCAGTCCGAAACCATCGGGGACGGCGGGCTGCCACCCTTCTCGTCCGCCTAATTGCCAGTTGCCAGTTGCCTGCGACCTGGCGACCTGGCGACCTGGCGACCAGCTGACCGACCGATCGGGCCGCCGGCTCTAGTCCGCCGAGGCGTCCCCGCCCTTGTCCACCACGAGCCGGGTCAGCGCGGCGAAATGGTCGGGATGCGACAGATGCGCCCCGTGCTGTGCCGCCTCGATCTCGAAGACCGTCGCACCGGGCACATGGGCGCCGATCCACTCGACGCTGCGCCGGTGGTGCTCCGCCGACCCCGCCCCGCCCCGTCCGAAGACCGACGGGACGCCGAGCGCGGTCACGTCGAAGGGCGGCCCCTCGGTGCGGAAGCTGCGCAGGTCGGCCACCAGCGCCGGCCCGTCGGCCCGCCTCGCCTCCCGGCCCTCCTCGGTCAGGCGGGCCCACGCCCCGGGGCTGACCATGCGCGAGAAGAAGCGCTCGGCCTCCTCACCCGGGTCCTCGGACATCGCCTCCCATCCCTGCCCGCCGCCGCCCCCGCCCCCGTCCCCCGGCACCCGGGCGCGGCCGTCGGAACCCCAGCCAGGGCATGGGCGGCTCGTAGGCCCCGATGGCCCCGAAGGCCCGCGGCTCGGCCAGGGCCGCACCCACCACGACGTCGCCCCCCAGGCTGTGTCCCACCGCCACCACGGGGCCGCCACCCTCAGCCCGGGCCACCTCCGCAATTGAGAGGAGATCCTCGATGTGCCCGCCCAGACCCACGACCCCGCCGGCCCGGGAGGCCTGGTACCCCCGCCGGTCGTAGGCCAGGGTCGAGTATTCGGGCAGCCGGCGCATGGCCCGCCGGAAGCTCTCGCCCCGGTCGAGGGACCCGTGGACGAAGATCACCGTCGGGGCCCCCGGCGCGGCCGGGCGTGCCAGGACGTGGAGTGCGGCCGGATAGCTCATGGGCAGGGCAGACGCTACCCGCAGCGCCCCTTGGCCCGACCGCCGCCGATAGGGTTGGCCCATGACCCAGTTCGGTGGCGCGGGCGGCTCTTTCGGCCCGAACGCATGGCTGGTCGACGACATGTACGACCGCTTCCTGGCCGATCCCGACTCGGTCAGCGACAGTTGGCGCGAGTTCTTCGCCGACTACCGTCCCGCCCCCGTCCCGCTGCCCCAGTCCCAGGTCACGACGCCTCCGGCGGTGCCCGCCGCCCCGGCCCCGGCCCCGGCTCCCCTCGGCGAGGCGGGGAAGGAGGAGGCCGTGGTGCTGCGGGGCGCCGCCTCGCGCACGGCGGCCAACATGGAGGCCAGCCTCGGTGTCCCGACCGCCACCAGCGTGCGCACCGTGCCGGCCCGCCTGCTCGAGGTCAACCGGCTCATCCTCAACAATCAACTGGCCCGGACCACCGGGGCCAAGGTCAGCTTCACCCACATCATCGGCTACGCCGTGGTGCGGGCCCTGCACGACGTGCCGTCGCTCAACGCCGCCTTCGTCCACGACGCCGACGGCACGGGCAAGCCCGGTGTCGTCCACCACAAGCACGTGGGGCTGGGGCTGGCCGTCGACCAGGAGAAGAGCGACGGCACCCGGACGCTGCTGGTGCCGTGCATCAAGGACGCCGACACGCTCGACTTCCGTTCCTTCGTGCTGTCCTACGAGGAGCTCATCCGCAAAATCCACACCAACAAGATCACCCCCGACGACTTCGCCGGGACGACGGTGTCGCTGACCAACCCGGGCACGCTCGGCACCGTGCAGTCGGTGCCCCGCCTCATGCCGGGCCAGGGCGCCATCATCGGCGTGGGCTCGCTCGGCTACCCGGCGGGCTTCGAGGCGGCCGACCCCCGCGTGCTGGCCCAACTGGGCCTGGGCAAGGTGGTCACGCTCACCTCCACCTACGACCACCGCATCATCCAAGGCGCCGAGTCGGGGCTCTTCCTGGCCCGGGTGGCCGCCCTCCTCACCGGGGCCGACGGCTTCTACGACGACCTGTTCGAGTCGATGGGCGTGCCCTACGAACCGGTCCGCTGGCAGGTGGACTCCAACGCCGGCGACGGCACCGACGAGGGCGAGCACCAGCGCCTGGTCAAGCAGGTGCGCGTGCAGGCGCTCATCAACATGTACCGGGTGCGCGGGCACCTGATCGCCCACCTCGACCCGCTCGACGCCGAGCCGCCCCACATCCACCCCGAGCTCGACCCGCTGTCCTACGGGCTGACCATCTGGGACCTGCCCCGTCACTTCGTGGCCGACGGGCTGGCCGGCCGCGACGTGGCCACGCTGGACGAGATCCTCCACGTCCTGCGCGACGCCTATTGCCGGACGCTCGGTATCGAGTACATGCACATTCAGGATCCCGAGCAGAAGCACTGGATCCAGCAGCACGTGGAGGGCCAACCGACCACCCTCAACATTGAGGAGCAGCGCCACATTCTCGACCGCCTCAACGCGGCGGAGGTCTTCGAGCGCTTCCTGCACACGCGCTACGTGGGACAGAAGCGCTTCGGGCTCGAGGGCGCCGAGTCGACCATCGTCCTGCTCGATGCGCTGCTCGACTCCGCCGCCGGCTCGGGGGTGGCCGAGGTCGTGATGGGCATGGCCCATCGCGGCCGGCTCAACGTCCTGGCCAACATCGTGGGCAAGTCCTACAAGGAGATCTTCGAGGAGTTCGAGGGCAACCTCGACCCCGAGTCGGTCCAGGGGTCCGGCGACGTCAAGTACCACAAGGGTGCCCGCGGTGTCTTCATGGGCAGCGCCGGGGAGGAGCTCCCCGTCACGCTGGCCTCCAACCCCTCGCACCTCGAGGCGGTCGACCCCGTGGTCGAGGGCATGACCCGGGCCAAACAGGACCGGCTCTCGCCGCCGACCGACGGCACGCCCGCCGCGGCCGCTGAGGGCACCTACGGATTCCCGTGCATGTCCGTCCTCGTCCACGGCGACGCCGCGTTCGCCGGCCAGGGCGTGGTGGCCGAGACGCTCAACCTGTCCGGGCTCTCGGGCTACCGCACCGGCGGGACGGTGCACGTCGTCATCAACAACCAGCTCGGCTTCACCACCGCGCCGGCCTCCGCCCGCACCTCGGTCTACCCGACCGACGTGGCCAAAATGGTCCAGGCCCCCATCTTCCACGTCAACGGCGACGACCCCGAGGCGTGTGTGCGGGCGGCCCGCCTCGCCTTCTCGTTCCGGCAGACCTTCCACAAGGACGTGGTGATCGACCTGGTCTCCTATCGCAAGCACGGGCACAACGAGGGCGACGACCCCAGCTACACCCAGCCGCTGATGTACCAGCGCATCGACGCCAAGCGCCCCGTGCGCAAGCTCTACACAGAGACGCTGGTCCGCCGGGGCGACATCACGCTGGAGGAAGCCGAGTCGGCCCTCGACGACTTCAATGCCAAGCTCCAGGCGGTGCTGGACGAGGTGCGCCAGGAGCCCTCGCTCGCCCCGACGGTGCTGCCGGTGCACGAGCCGACCCGGGTCGAGATCGAGCCGCCCGAGACCGGTGTCGCCCCCGACGTGCTGCACGCCCTCTCGTCGGTGGTGCGCAGCGTGCCCGACGGGTTCACCACCCATCCCAAGCTCGAGCGGCAGTTCGTCCAGCGCGACGAGCTGGTGACGAGCGGGTATGTCGACTGGGCGCTGGCCGAGGCGCTGGCCATCGGGTCGCTCATGTACGAGGGTGTCAACGTGCGCCTCACCGGTCAGGACACCCGGCGGGGCACGTTCAGCCACCGTCACTCGGTGCTGGTCGACTATTCCAACGGCGAGGAGTACGTCCCGCTGGCCCACATCCGCGACGGTCTCCAGCGCGTCGGGGCCGCCCAGCTGATCCCGGCCGGTCCCATGGGCAACTTCACGGTGCGCGACTCGCTGTTGTCCGAGTACGCCGCACTCGGGTTCGAATACGGCTACTCGGTGGAGGCTCCCGAGGCGCTGGTGGCCTGGGAGGCGCAGTTCGGCGACTTCGCCAACGGGGCGCAGATCATCATCGACAACTTCCTGGCGGCCGCCGAAATCAAATGGGGCCAGTACTCCAGCCTCGTGCTGCTGCTGCCCCACGGTTACGAGGGCCAGGGGCCCGAGCACTCTTCGTCCCGCTACGAGCGGTTCCTTTCGCTGAGCGCCCGCGGCAACATGCGCGTCACCGTCCCTTCCACGTCCGCCCAGTACTTCCACCTGCTGCGCTCGCAGGCGCTCCTGTCGCCGAAGCGGCCGCTCATTGTGGTCACGCCCAAATCGATGCTCAGGGCGCACGCATCACGCTCGAGCCTGGACGAGCTCGAGTCGGGCTCCTTCCGGCTGGTCATCGACGACGAAACCGTGGAGGACCCGACGGCGGTGCGCCGCATCGTGCTGTGCAGCGGGAAGATCGCCCACGAGGCCGCGCAGCGCCGGGCCGAGCTCGACGCCGCCGACGCGGCCCAGGTGGCGGTGGTGCGGGTCGAACAGATCGCCCCGTGGCCGCTGCAGCACCTGACGAGCGTGTTCGAGCGCTATCCGGAGGCGTCCGAGGTGGTCTGGCTCCAGGAGGAGCCCGAGAACATGGGGGCCTGGTTCTTCGTGCACGCCCGGCTGCACGCCTGCCTGCCCGAGCGACTGCGGCTGCGCCATGTCAGCCGGGCCGAGTCGGCCAGCCCGGCCGTCGGCAGCGCCGCCCTGCACCAGCTGGAGCAGGCCGATCTCGTGCGGCGTGCCATTGGCTGAATCACATCACGTCGTGGTGGACGGGTCGAACCTGGCCACCGAAGGGCGAACCCTCCCGAGCCTGCAGCAGCTGGACGAGGCGGTGCGCGCCTACGCCGCGGAGGACCCGTCGGCCAACATCATCGTGGTGGTCGACGCCACCTTCGAGCACCGGGTCTCCGAGGAGGAGCGCGAGCAGGTGCGCCAGGCCATGCTCAACGGCGAGGTGATCTCGCCGCCGGCCGGCGCCATCGGACGGGGCGACGCCTTCGTGCTGCGCATAGCCGAGCGGACCGGCGCCGTGGTCCTCTCCAACGATTCGTTCCAGGAGTTCCACGGCGAGCACCCGTGGCTCTTCGACGACGGCCGCCTCATTGGGGGCAAGCCGGTGCCCGGGGTCGGATGGATCTTCACGCCGCGGGTGCCCATCCGGGGCCCGAAGAGCCGGGCGGCCACCGCCGAGGCCAAGTCCAAGAAGGACCCCGAGTCGGCCCCGGCCAAGGCGGCCGAGCTGGCCCGGGCGGCCAAGAAGGCGGCCAAGAAGGGCGCCAAGGCCAAGAAGGCCGCCAAGCAGGCGGCCCCGAAGGTGGACACCGCCTGGCCCATCACGCCGACGACGCCACCACCCGGGCGGGGCAAGGTCGACCCGGTCGTCTCGAGCGCCATCGACGAGGCGGTCGAGGAGGCTCTCCACCCGGCCCGACCCCCGAAATCGGGAGGCTCGGCCAAGGCGGCGCCGCAGAGGAGCGCCAAGGCCAAGAAGGCGGCGAGCGGGAAGCATGCCGACGGCAAGGGGCCGCAGGCCAAGACGGAAGCCCGGTCCCGGCCCGAGCGCTCCCGGAAGAAGGGGCGGGCCACGCCGCCCCCGGCCGTGAACGAGCCGTTGTCCTTCATCAACTTCGTGGCCGCCTATCCCGTGGGCAGCACCATCGAGGGCGAGGTCGTGTCCTTCACCTCGCACGGTGCCATGGTCGACGTGCCGCTGCCCGACGGCGGCGGGGCGTTGCACTGCTATATCCCGCTCGCCGGCATGGGCACCCCGCCGCCGACCAAGGCCCGGCAGATGCTCAAGAAGGGCGAGGTGCGGCCGTTCGTGCTGGCCGGGCTCGACCCGCCCCGGCGGGTGGCCGAACTGGCCCTGCCGCCTGCATCCCCGACGACCACCGACGGGTCGCGGACCAAGGCGGCCGCACCGGCCAAGAAGGCACCGGCCAAGAAGGCGACGGCCGCCAAGAAGGCGACGACGGCCAAGGCACCGGCGAAGAAGGCGGCGGCGGCGGCCAAGACGACGACCGACAAGGCGGCGGAGCCGGCCAAGAAGGCCGTGACCAAGAAGACGGCCGCCAAGAAGACCGCCGCCAAGAAGGCGGTCAAGGCCAAGAAGGCGCCGGCCAAGAAGGCGCCGGCCAAGAAGGCGGCCAAGCACGGCGTTCCTGACGCTCGATATCGTCCCTACCGATGCTCCCGAACCCAGCCGACGTCCTGCCCCACCGGCCCCCGTTTCTCTTCGTCTCCGACGTGACCGCCGTGGAACCCGGCGTCTCCGCGCGGGGCCACTGGCACCTGTCGGGTGACGAGGCCTTCTTCGCCGGGCACTTCCCGGGCCGTCCGACCCTGCCGGGTGTGCTCATGGTGGAGTCCCTGGCCCAGCTCGGGGGCATCGCCGTCCTCCTCGACCCGCGCTACGCCGGCAAGCTCCCGCTGTTCGGAGGGATCGAGCGCGCCCGGTTCCGGCGCCAGGTCGTGCCGGGGGAGACCCTCGAGCTCGAGGTGACGATGGATCGCCTCTCTGCCCGCGCCGGCAAGGGGCATGGCGCGGCGTGGGTGGGAGAGGAGAAGGCCTGCGAGGCTGACCTCCTCTTCGTGATCGTCGACGGGGATGCGTGATGCGGCTGGCCACGTGGAACGTCAACTCGCTGACGGCGCGCCTGCCCCGGGTGACGCAGTGGCTCGAGCAGCAGCAGCCCGACGTGTTGTGCATGCAGGAGACCAAGCAGGCGGACGACAAGTTTCCCGAGAAGGAGTTCGCGGAGCTCGGCTACGAGGCCGCCCACTACGGCGACGGGCGCTGGAACGGTGTCGCCATCCTGAGCCGGGTCGGCCTGGACGACGTCGTACGCGGGTTCGGCACGGCGGACGACGAGCAGGGCCGCCGGGCCATTTCGGCGACGTGCGCCGGCACGAGCGTGTACTGCGTCTACGTCCCCAACGGCCGGTCGCTCGACAACGAGATGTACCCGGTGAAGCTGCACTGGCTGGCCCAACTCCGCGCCACGCTCGACGAACGTTGCCCCCCAGGGTCGTCCGTCGCGGTCTGCGGCGACTTCAACGTGGCGCCCGACGACGGCGACGTGTGGGACCCGGCTGCCTTCGTGGGGGCCACCCACGTCAGCGAGCCCGAGCGCGCCGCCCTCCAAAAGGTCGAAGCATGGGGACTCGACGACGTGTTCCGCCGGTTCAACGAGCCCGGCACCTTCACGTGGTGGGACTACCGGGCGGGTGATTTCCACCAGGGCCGTGGGCTCCGCATCGACCTCGTGTTGGTGAGCGACGACCTCGTGCAGCGCGCCACCGGAGCCTTCCGTGACCGTGATGCCAGGAAAGGGCAGAAGCCGTCCGATCACGCTCCTGTCGTGGTGGACTTCGCCGACCGCTGACCCCCGACAAGCCCTGGCGGGCAACATTTGGGTGAAAGTTGATGTTGAGGGTAAAGCGCGCCCGTAAAACAGCCGATCAATGTGTTGTCTTGGTGTAGTTGAGTCGCGCCACTCCTGGGCTGCGGTTTTGCAACAGGCCGTCCGAGCCGGGGTTTGTCGTTATTCGTCGCCGAATCTGGCGATCTAGTCAGGTCAGCAACGAAATGATCCGAAAAGAACTTGGTGCCGGTTTTCCAAAAGTGGCACTGACTAAGTTCGCAACGATCTCTCCGGCGACATTCGGGGAATCGGGCGGAGGCGGTCTCCTCGAACAAGAGTAAGGCGAATTTGGCGATGCAGCGTTTTGGCGAAGCTGTGACATTAGGGGCTGACCGCGGCCTCTTCCGTCGCGCTCGTCGGGCTACCCGGAACTGGCTGCGCGGCGCCTTGCACCGGCGTCGGGGGTCGGAGTCCGGCTTCACGCTGATTGAGCTCATCACCGTCGTGGCGATCCTTCCGATCGTCATCGGAGGGCTCTCCGTTGCGCTCCTGTCGGTGTTCAACCTCCAGGACGGCGTCTCGAACCGCGTCGGCGACTCCAACGACGAACTCGTGAGCTCCGCCTACTTCAACAAGGACGTGCAGAGCGCGCAACAGATCGAGACCACGGCCACCCCCGCCTGCGGATCGACCGGTCTGCAGTTGCTCGCCCTCGAGTGGAACCTGAACACGACGACCACGACCTACGAGACCGTCGTCTCCTACGTGCAGACCACGACCGGAACCACGACCTCGCTGGTGCGCAACGTGTGCACCTCGGGCGCGTCGGCCACGCCCACGACCTCCGACACGATCGGGCGCGACGTCGGTAATCCCACCGTCTCCCTCAACCCGACGTCGTTCAGTGCCCAGACCGGCCAGGGCTGGACGGCGACCCAGGGCCTCTTCGGCGTCACCCTCAATGTGAACGCTCCGGGGAGCGGGTACTCCTACGCGCTGAGCGGGCTCCCGAGTGCCGCCGCGTCCACCGGTTCGGCGTCACAGATACAGCCGGTCTCGGCCGACCAGGGATGCAACCTCGCCAACGCGGGTACGGGCCCCTACGCCAGCATTCTCTGCTTCGCCGACTTCCAAAATTACGACGTGTCCGGTACGGCCCCCTTCTACAAGCCGTCCTCCACTTGTACGCAGATGACGTTCGCCATCGCAGACTCGTCGGACTTCCTCAACTTCTGTCTGAGCGTGAGTCCCACCAACACGCAAACGGTGGCGCCTCAGGGCATTCCCACCTACTACAACGTGGCCGCCGGAAGCAACAGCGAACCGTATCTCGGCACCAACGGGTTCTACCAAGGCATCGCCGGCGAACCGGCGATTTCGCAGAGGCCCTGCAGCACCAACGGCTGCACCTTCGGGGGCTCGTCCAATCCCAACTACACGACACTCACGTTTACGCAGATCCAAGTGGTGAACGCGGAGAACGAGCCGGCTACCGGTTGGACCCTGGTGACCGGCGACGCCGAGTCGACCGACGGTGGCGAGTGGAACATCTACACCAACACCACGTCGCCCACCGCCGTCAACTGGAAAATCCTTCCCAATAGCACCACGTCCCTCTACGGCAACTCGTGCTACGACACCGTCGATGCGAACAACAACGGCCTCTTCACCTACTCGGGCTCGGTCCCGCCGACGGACAGCACAGTGGGATCTCCCACCAGCGGACTGTCGGGGAACGACCATGCGCTCACGGACACCCAAACCCAGCCGTACACGCTGTGGCCCACCGGCGCCACGTCGGTCGGGTGTGAAGCGAATACGCAGTTGGACAAGACCGGCACCTTGATGTTGGCCGCCCCGGAGCCGTCCGGTTCGTCCGCTGCGCAAAGCATGTCAATAACGATGCAGGGCGGGGGCTACCAGGCCATCTTCGTCGGTGTGCTGCTATGAGGCGAACGGTCGCTTCTCCCGTCCACGCTCTCAAGCGGTGGATCCTCAGCCGGAGCGCGCTGGCGCGGCAGGCCTCCGAGCGCGGCGACACGCTCGTGGAAGTGCTTCTGGCGCTCATCATCCTCAGCGTCGCCGGGGTGGCGCTGCTCGCAGGGTTCGCCACGGCCATCTCCTCTTCGGCCGAACATCGAAACCTGGCGTCACAAGATTCCTCCGAAAGGACCGCCGCCAACGTGGCGATCGCGGACATCCAGCAACAGGCCGGGCAGTCGAACGACCCATTTTCCTGCCCCAACGGCCAACCCGATGGCTTCACGCCGAGCTTCTCCAACCTCACGGGTCACTTCCAGGTGACCATCACCTCGGTCAGCTATTGGAACGGCTCGGGTTGGCAGTCCGGCTGCGTCGCCGGTGCGGCCCAGCAATACACGCTGACCATTTCCAACGCCTCGGCCGGCTGGAGCACCACGGAGACGACCGTCATCTCCGACCCCGGGGCTCCTGCTTCGCCCACCCCGATCGGAACCGCATCCCAGCTGGCCTGGGTCCAGCAGCCAACGACCGGTTCGGCCTACGCGCCGATGTCGCCTCAGCCTGAAGTGGCCGTCGAGGACAGTTCGGGCAACATCGTGACGAGTGACTTCTCCTCCGTGACCCTCCAGGTCGTTTCGAGCACCAATGGCGGCACTCATTTCGAGCACGTGTTCCGGGGTCGAGTCCTACGGGCTCGTCCAATTCTCGAACTGCAGCTTGAGCAACGCTGGGACATATCAGATCCAAGCAGTGGATTCGGGCTCCGGCGTCTCTTCCACCCCGAGTGCCACCGTCACGGTCACTCCCGCCACCGCGGCCAAGATCGCGTTCACTTCGAACTCCCTGACGGGCGCGGCGTCGAACAACGCGACGTTGGGAGCGATCACCGTCCAGGAGCAGGACGCGTTCGGCGACGCCTTCCCGACCACGACGCCCGTCACCGTGGCCCTCAGCTCGACTTCGACCGGCACGAACGAGTTCGCCGCGGGCTCGAACGGGACGCCCATCATCACCTCTGTCACCATTCCCGCCGGCTCCTCGAGCGCCAGCTTCTACTACGGCGACACCAAGGCCGGGACCCCGACCCTCACGGCAACCGCGAGCCGGCTTGGTGTCCGGGACCCAATCCGAGACCATCACCCCGACGACGGCCACCAAGCTCGTCATCACGAGTAACCCGTTGAGCGCCGCCTCGGGTACTGCCGCCACGGCTCCGTTCACGGTCACTCTCGAGGACACCTTCGGCAACGCCACCACCAAGACCAGCGCCACCACGGTGAACCTGACGTCGACGTCCACCGGTGCCAAGTTCGCCACGACCTCGAACGGGTCGGGCGTGACCAGCGTCAACCTGCCGGCCAACACCTCCTCGGTCACGGCCTACTACGGCGACTCGAAGGTCGGCACGCCGACCATCACCGCGGCGGCTTCGGGGCTGGCGTCCGGCACCCAGCAGGAGTCCATCACCTCCGGTCCCACCAAGCTGGTGCTGACCGGTCCGGCATCGGGCAGCGCGTCTGCGACGGCGTCGTTGGGTCCGTTCACCGTGACCGAAGAGACAGCCAGCGGCACGCTGACGACCGTGGGTGAAACCGTCAATCTGACGTCGAACTCCGCGCGGGACGTACCTCTTCAACACGACGCAAGGGGCCACCGGGCCTACCGGGGCGACGAGCATCACCATCCCGAGCGGCCAATCCTCGGCCACCTTCTACTACGGCGATACCCATGCCGCGACGCCGACGATCACCGCAGCGGTATCGGGCCTGACCTCGGGCACCCAGCAAGAGACGATCACTGCAGGCCCAGTCGCCCAGCTGAACTTCACCACCGGCACGGTGTCGGGCACCGCGTCGAACAGCGCCAAGGTGGGGCCGCTCACGGTCCAAGAGCAGGACGCATTCGGCAACGCGACCACGACGGCGCTCACCGTCAACCTGTCAGCTCGACCTCGGCGGGACCCTACGAGTTCGCTGCCACCTCAGGTGGGGCGGCCATCACCTCGGTCAACATCGTGGCGGGCAACTCGACGGCCACCTTCTACTACGGCGACGAGAACTCCGGCACTCCGGTCCTCACCGCCGCCGCAACGGGGCTGACCTCGGACACCCAGTTCGTGACCATCAACGCGGGGACCGGGACCCAGCTGGCCATCAGCTCGACTGCCTTCACCGGCACCGCCAGCGCCTCGGCGACCAACGCCTTCGCGGTCACCCTGGAGGACACCTACGGCAACCCGACCACCAAGACCGGTGCCACCACCGTCAACCTGACTTCGACCTCGACGGGCACCCACGAGTTCTCCGCCACCTCGGGCGGCACGGCGGTGACCAGCGTGACCCTGCCGGCCAACACCAGCTCGGTCACCGCTTACTACGGCGACAAGTTGCCCGGGTCGCCGACCCTGACCGCGGCCGCGACGGGGCTGACGACGGCCACCCAGCAGGAGACCATCACGGCCGGTGCGCCGAGCGTGCTGATCTTCACCACGGGTGCGGTGTCGGGCAGCGCATCGAACAGCGCCACCCTGGGGCCGATCACGGTCGAAGAGCAGGACGCCTACGGCAACGTGGCCACGTCGGGCAGCCCCACCACGGTGAACCTCACTTCGACGTCCGCCGGTGCGAGCTTCGCGGCGACCTCGGGTGGTGCGGCCGTCAGCTCGGTCACCATCCCAGGTAGCTACTCCACCGCCACCTTCTACTACGGCGACACCACGGCCGGGAACCCGACCATTACGGCGGCGGCGACCGGGTTGAGTTCGGCCACCCAGCAGGAGACCATCACGGCGTTGCCCGCGTCGCAGCTGGGTGTCAGTACCTTCACGGCGACAGCGAGCGCCTCGGCGACCAACGCCTTCACGGTGACCCTCCAGGACGCCTACGGCAACGCGGTGAAGTCCGGGAGCGCCACCACGGTGAACCTGACTTCGACCTCGACCGGCGTCCACGAGTTCGCCGCCAACTCGGGCGGGACGGCCGTGACCAGTGTCACGTTGCCGGCCAACGCCTCCTCCGTCACCGCCTACTACGGCGACGAGCTGGCCGGGACGCCCACCATCACCGCCGTCGACGGCACGTTCTCGGGCACGGCGACGGTGACGATCAACGCCAAGACCACCGGTGACACGCTCAGCCTCGTCTCGGGCAGCGGCCAGAGCGCCGGGGTGGGCTCGTCCGTGACCAACCCGCTGGTGGTCAAGGACGCCGACCAGTACGGCAACCCGGTCTCGGGCGTGACGGTCACCTTCACCCCGCCGGCCAGCGGTGCCTCGGGCACCTTCACGACCTCGGCCACCGCGGTGACCGGGTCCAACGGCCAGGCCACCTCGAACACCTACACGGCCAACACGACCCCGGGCGGGCCGTACAACGTCGTGGCCTCGGCCACCGGCGCCAGCTCGGTGAACTTCTCCGAGACGAACCTCGTCGGTGCGGCCCACACCGTCGCCGTGACCTCGGGCAGCGGCCAGAGCGCCACGGTGGCCACGGCCTTCACCAACAAACTGGTGGCCACGGTGACCGACCAGTACGGCAACCCGGTCTCGGGCGTGACGGTCACCTTCACCCCGCCGGCCAGCGGTGCCTCGGGCACCTTCACGACCTCGTCGACCGCGGTGACCAATGCCAGCGGCGTGGCCACGTCGAACACCTACACGGCCAACACGACCTCGGGGACCTACAACGTCGTGGCCTCGGCCACCGGCGCCAGCTCGGCGAACTTCTCCGAGACCAACGCCGCCAAGACAACCGGTGACACGCTCAGCCTCGCCTCGGGCAGCGGCCAGAGCACGACGGTGGGCACGGCCTTCTCCAACCCGCTGGCGGCTACCGACGTCGACCAGTACGGCAACCCGGTCCCGGGCGTGACGGTCACCTTCACGCCGCCGGCCAGCGGTGCCTCGGGCACCTTCACGACCTCCGCCACCGCGGTGACCAATGCCAGCGGTGTGGCCACCTCGAACGCCTACACGGCCAACACGGTCCCTGGTGGCCCCTACAACGTCGTGGCCTCGGCCACCGGCGCCAGCTCGGTGAACTTCTCCGAGACCAACCTCGTCGGCGCGGCCCATACCGTCACCGCGACCTCGGGCAACGGCCAGAGCGCGACGGTGGCCACGGCCTTCACCAACAAGCTGGTGGCCACGGTGACCGACCAGTACGGCAACCCGGTCCCGGGTGTCACGGTCACCTTCACGCCGCCGGCCAGCGGCGCCTCGGGCTCCTTCACCACTTCGGCCACCGCGGTGACCGGGTCCAACGGCCAGGCCACCTCGAACACCTACACGGCCAACACGATCGCCGGCGGTCCCTACAACGTCGTGGCCTCGGCCACCGGCGCCAGCTCGGCTTCGTTCCCCGAGACCAACCTTGCCACTTCGGCGCACACCCTCACCGTCACGACGGGCAGCGGCCAGAACGCGACGGTGGCCGCCGCCTTCGCCAGCCCTCTGGCGGCCACGGTGACCGACCAGTACGGCAACCCGGTCTCGGGCGTGACGGTGACCTTCACGCCGCCGGCCAGCGGTGCCTCAGGCACCTTCACGGCCTCTTCGACCGCGGTGACCAATGCCAGCGGCGTGGCCACCTCGAGCACCTACACGGCCAACACGATCGCCGGCGGCCCCTACAACGTCGTGGCCTCGGTCACCGGCCTCACCTCGGTGAACTTCTCCGAGACCAATACCGCCAAGACGACGGGTGACACGCTCAGCCTCGTCTCGGGCAACGGCCAGACCGCCACGGTGGCCGCCGGCTTCACCAACCCGCTGGTGGTCAAGGACGCCGACCAGTACGGCAACCCGGTCTCGGGCGTGACGGTGACCTTCACGCCGCCGGCCAGCAGCGCCTCGGGCACCTTCACCACCTCGGCCACCGCGGTGACCGGGTCCAACGGCCAGGCCACCTCGAACGCCTACACGGCCAACACGATCGCCGGCGGCCCCTACAACGTCGTGGCCTCGGCCACCGGCGCCAGCTCGGTTTCGTTCCCCGAGACCAACACCGCCAAGACCACCGGTGACACCCTCACCGCGACCTCCGGCAGTGGCCAGAGCGCGACGGTGGGCACGGCCTTCACCAACCCGCTGGTGGCCACGGACACCGACCAGTACGGCAACCAGGTCTCGGGCGTGACGGTCACCTTCACACCGCCGGGCAGTGGCGCCTCGGGTACCTTCACCACCTCATCCACCGCGGTGACCGGATCCAACGGCCAGGCCACCTCGAACACCTACACGGCCAACACGACCGCCGGCGGTCCTTACAGTGTCGTGGCCTCGGCCACCGGCGCTACCTCGGTGAACTTCTCCGAGACCAACAAGGTCGTGACGGCGTCGAGCGTCGCCTCGGGGACGGGGACCACCTCTGTCACGAGCACTACGTTCTCCCAGACCAACGGCAACACCTATCTGATCACGGCGTACGCGTCCTCCTCGGGCAACGGGACACCGTCGACGCCGACGCCGACGGTCACTGGTGGCGGTACGCCGACCCTGATCACGACGAACAACTTCGGTGGCACCGGCTCAGCCGAACTGCACGGCCAACGGGTGCTACGAGTGGGCCTGGTGGTACAACGCTCGTTCCACCAGCGGTTCGGCCACCGTCACCATGAACTTCAACAAAACCCCGCTGGCCAGCGTGGTGGACGTGGTCGCTCTCGGTGGGAACAGCACCACCACGCCGATCGTGACCGCGAACACCACCACGGCATCGAGCCCAACCTCGACGGCGATCACGGCGAATACGGCGAATGGCCCCGCCACCGGCGACATCACCCTGCAGATCTTGGCCAGTGACGACCAAATCGGGGCGAGCGGGGTCACCTGGAGTCCATCGAGCAGCAACCTCTTCGTCCACAATGCGGCGGCCAACGGGACGGGAGCCTCGCTCCAGGTGAACTCGGCCAGCCCGGGGCAGCAGAACGAGTCGGCCAGCGCATCGGGCTTCGGCGGCAGTCAGGACTGGGGCACCATCGCACTCGAGATCGGGCACTCGTGATGCGAGCGACCAAGCACTTCCGATCGTTCCGGGTGAGCCGCCGCCTCCTCCCGAGTACCAGCGTCATGGAGGGCACCGTGCAACGGCCACCGCAGGCATGGATCTCGCGTCTCTCCACTCGCCAGGCCGCGAGCGAAGAAGGCTCACGCGGAGACGAGGCCGGCTCCTCCCTTGTTCTGGCGCTGGTCTTCCTGGTCGCGGTCAGCCTCATTGTCATGGGACTGCTGGGTTGGCTGGGCACCAGCCTGAACGCAAGTGCTGTGTTCTCGAGCGAAAGAAACATTGACAACGCGGCTACGAACGCGGTGAACCTGGCCATCCAGAACACGCGGTACTCGTTCGATCTTCCGGCGCCCAACAGCATGCTCGACGTGGCTTCGCCTCAGTCCTGCTTGTCGCCTGCCTATCCCGTGGACGGCGAGTCGGGTTCCGTCGCGGTGTACTGCACCATGGTGTGGCAGCCCAACGGAGGGACCAACGGGGTTGACACCTACTCCAACAACCAGAGCAATTACACCCGAGTCATCACCTATTCCGCCTGCTACAGCGGTGACTCGGCCTCGGCCACGCCTACGACATGTGCGGCTCAGCCTCGCCTTCAGGCTGTCGTCGGATTTGACGACTACCCAGCCGGGACAGTGGCTCCCTCAATCGACCCCACGGAGTGTGCGCCGATTGCCAATAACGGCACCTGCGGCGAGACCATGACGCAGCTCAGTTGGCAGTGGAACCCGGTTGTTCCGGCTGTGAGCTCCATCAGTCCCTCGTCCGGCCCAATAACGGGTGGCACAACAATCCAAATCAACGGCACTGAGACCAGGCCTGCGCTGCCTCAGGTGGTTGCCCAGTCCAGCCGGCGGGTCCTGGACGGCGGATGTTCCTGCGTGGTGCCATCGGCGCTGGTGCGGCAGGTGCTGCGGTCGCGGCCGGGACCGCGATAGGCGTGACGGGGGGCACCCGCGCAAGCTATGCGGCAGACACGCCTCCGCTCGGCCAGCCACCCACCGCTGGACCCGCGGACCCCTACGGCCGCACGACTGCGGTGCCGTTCCACGGCGTACATCAGGCCGGCATCATGCCGGTGTCGCAACGGCAGACGATCGTGGCGGCGTTCGACATTACCGCTGTCAGCCGCGCGGAGCTGACTAGCTTGCTCCAGACGCTTACCGATCGTGCTCGGTTCCTCACGAGCGGCGGCACGCCGGCAGCTGTCGGCGTGGCCGGACCTCCGTCGGACTCAGGCGTACTGGGGCCGGTAGTGGTGCCTGATGGGCTAACGGTCACTGTCGGGGTCGGAGCCTCATTGTTTGACGGTCGCTTTGGCCTCATCGGCCACAAGCCCGCGCATCTCACGACGATGGAACCGTTCCCCAACGACATACTCGACGAGTCGCAGTGTCAGGGCGACCTGAGTCTGCAGCTCTCATCGGGTAACACCGACACAGTGCTGCATGCGCTGCGCGACATCGCCAGGCATACACGGGGCGGCATGCAGCTCCGCTGGCGCATTGACGGTTTCACCAGCCCGCCGCGGCCGGTGGGCACGCCGCGTAACCTCATGGGCTTCATGGACGGCATCGCCAATCCCGACACGCTTCAGCGTGCGCAGATGAACGAGCTGGTATGGGCAAGCCCGGGCACGGAGGGTGAGCTGCCCTGGACTGCTGGCGGCAGCTATCAGGTCATCCGGCTGATCCGGATGTTTGTCGAGTTCTGGGACCGCGTCTCCATCATCGAGCAGGAGCAGATGATCGGGCGCCGCCGCGACAATGGTGCGCCGCTGGACGCAGACAACGAGTTCGCTACGCCTGACTACGCCGCCGACCCAGCAGGTGCGGTCATCCCCCTGGACGCCCATATCAGGCTGGCGAACCCGCGCACGCAGGCCACCGCGCTGAGCCGCATCCTCCGCCGCGCATACAACTATGACCGGGGGATTGATCCTGTCGGCAACCTCGACATGGGGCTGATCTTCACGTGCTATCAGCAGAACCCCGAACGGCAGTTCGCGGCGGTACAGACGCGGCTCATTAATGAGCCGCTGGTGGACTACATCAGCCCGTTCGGTGGCGGTTATTTCTTTGCCCTGCCAGGGGTGACCGATAGCAGCGATTACTATGGCAGCGCCATGCTCGCCTAGCTGCCGCCACGCCGTCGGTCCACTGGAATGATCATGGCGTGGAGCGAACTGTCTCCGCTTGCTGGGACGCCCCGTCAAGCCCAGTAGACTGGCGACCGAGTTGAGGCCAGCGACGGTGCTGGCGAGGCAGCCGTGGATGCTGGGTGCACGTGATCACCGGCCACGTGCCTAGTATATGCATTATGTCCCGATCAGGTGCCTGGAGCTTCCGCTGACAGCCTCGCCAGACGATGAGCTGGCTCGTGATCTGGCCCGAGCGGCCGGCGAGCGGCTGCTCGCGCTTCGGGCCGGCGGATACGGGCCGGACTCGGGGTATTCAGATGCCCACAGCCTGCGCAAAGCTGGCGATCTGATGTCACACGACTTCCTCGCGGCCGAGCTGGCTAGGCTACGGCCGGGCGATGCGGTGCTGTCAGAGGAGGGCAAAGATGACCCCGCGCGGCTGGCCGCCAGCAGGGTCTGGATCGTCGACCCGCTCGATGGCACCAGGGAGTTCGGCGAACTCGACCGATCCGATTGGGCAGTGCACGTGGCTCTGTGGGAGAACGGCGACCTGACGGCCGGAGCGGTCGCATTGCCGGCCCAGGGTCGGGTGCTCAGCACCGCGGGTGCCATGGATCAAGCTCCGGCTGGCGAGCCGACCGCACCGTTGCGGATACTGGTCAGCCGGTCGCGCCCACCGGCCTTCGTACAGCGCCTCGCGGATCATCTTGGCGCCGTGCTGGTACCGATGGGGTCGGCTGGTGCCAAGGCGGCAGCTGTGATTCAGGGTGAAGCAGACGCTTACGTGCACGACGGCGGCCAGTACGAGTGGGACTCGGCCGCGCCGGTCGCAGTCGCGCTGTGCGGCCGGGCTGCATGCCTCGAGGGTCGACGGCTCCAGGCTTGTCTACAACCAGGCTGACCCGTCGGTTCCGGATATCCTGATCAGCCCGGCCAACCTAGCGCCGACCCTGCTCGCGGCAATCAGCGATGTCCGGCCAGCCGCAGTGCATGGCCGGCCAGTCCCAGCCCACCCGTCGATGCCCAGTGACCCGGAGCCCTTGTGATGGCACACCCACGCAGCGACTACCTGCTGTCCCAGCTCGACGTGCTGGAAGCGGAGTCGATTCATATCTTCCGCGAGGTCGCTGCTGAATTCGAGCGGCCAGTGCTGCTGTTTTCCGGCGGCAAGGACTCGATCGTGATGCTGGCGCTGGCTGAGCGGGCCTTCTGGCCGGCCCGGATCCCGTTCCCGGTTATGCACGTAGATACTGGCCACAATTTCGCCGAGGTGCTCGACTACCGGGATCGGCGGGTCGCCGAGCTCGGGGCCCGGCTGGTTGTGGCCTCGGTCCAGGAGGCCATCGACGCTGGCAAGGTCGTCGAGGAGACCGGCAGGTGGGCGAGCCGAAACCGGCTGCAGACCACCGCCTTGCTCGACGCCATCGCTGAAAACCGGTTCGACGCGGCCTTTGGCGGCGCGCGGCGCGATGAGGAGCGGGCCAGGGCTAAGGAGCGGGTGTTTTCGTTCCGGGACGAGTTCGGTCAGTGGGACCCGAAGAACCAGCGGCCCGGAACTATGGAACGTCTATAACACGAGGATCCGCCGTGGCGAGCACATCCGGGTCTTCCCGCTGTCCAACTGGACCGAGCTGGACATCTGGCATTACATCGAGAGAGAGCAGCTGGAGATCCCGTCCATCTACTTCGCGCACAGTCGGACTGTGTTCGAGCGAGACGGCATATTGCTGGCCGACAATGAGTTCGTCACAAGAGCCGACGACGAGCCGCTGTTCGACGCCATGGTTCGGTACCGAACGGTCGGCGACATGACCTGTACTGGCGCGGTGCCCTCGACCGCTGCCACGGTGGCGGAGGTGATCGCAGAGATTGCAGTCACCCGGATTACCGAACGCGGCCAGACGCGCGCCGACGATCGGTCTAGCGATTCGGCCATGGAAGACCGCAAGCGGGAAGGCTACTTCTGATGGCGGGAACGAACGCGGACCTCAGCCCGGCAGAGACCGTCCGGCATATGGATATCCTGCGCCTCGCCACGGCAGGCTCCGTGGATGACGGCAAGAGCACGCTCATCGGCCGTCTGCTATTCGACTCCAAGTCGATCTTCGAGGACCAGCTGGCGGCACTCGAGCGGACCAGCAAAGAGCGCGGCGAGGATTACACGAATCTCGCGCTGCTCACCGACGGGCTGCGCGCGGAGCGTGAGCAGGGCATCACCATCGACGTTGCTTACCGCTATTTCGCTACGCCGAGACGCAAGTTCATCATCGCGGACACCCCAGGGCACATCCAGTACACGCGAAACATGGTGACCGGAGCTTCGACCGCGGACCTGGCCATCGTGCTCGTCGATGCGCGGAACGGGCTGACCGAGCAGAGCCGCAGGCACGCCTTCCTCACCACGTTGCTGCGCGTTCCGCACCTGGTACTTGCCGTGAACAAGATGGATCTAGTCGACTACAGCGAGGACCGTCTTCGAGCGGATCGAGGAGGAGTTCACCGCTTTCGCAGCCAAGCTGGAGATCGGCGACCTCACCTTCATTCCCATCTCGGCTCTGCATGGCGACAACGTAGTGCAGCGCTCTGTCAACATGCCGTGGTATGACGGACCGTCACTTCTGCACCATCTCGAGCACGTGCACATCGCCTCGGATCGCAACCTGATCGACGTCAGGTTCCCGGTCCAGTACGTCATCCGGCCGCACCAGGCGACCGACCCCGAGCTGCACGACTATCGCGGTTACGCGGGCCAGGTGGCGGGCGGCGTGCTCAAGCCCGGAGATGAGATCATGCACCTGCCCTCGGGGCTGACGACGACCATCGAGCGGATCGATACGGCCAGGGGGCCAGTACCGGAGGCGTTCCCGCCCATGTCGGTCACGCTGTTGCTGGCCGACGATCTGGACGTGTCCCGCGGTGACATGTTCTGCCGACCTCACAACCGGCCCGCCGCTACCCAGGACATCGAGGCGATGCTGTGCTGGATGAGCGACGCGCGGCCGCTGACGCCGGGGAGTCGGCTGATCGTCAAGCACACCACCAGGACGGTCAAGGCGATCGTCCGCGACCTGCATTACCGGCTGGATGTCAATACCCTGCACCGGGACGAGAACGCCGGGCAGCTCGGACTTAACGAGATCGGCCGCGTGACGTTCCGGGTTACCCAGCCCCTGTTCTGCGACCCGTACTCGCGCAACAGGCTAACTGGCGGCCTGATTCTGATTGATGAGGCCACCAGCGCGACCGTCGGCGCAGCCATGATTACCGACAACTGATCCGGACCCGCCTATGGCCGTGATGGACGTGTCTCCTGGCAGGGAGCGCGGCCAGAAGCATGCTGCGAGAAGGACAAGGAGCAGCCCGGTGTTCGGGTCGGTTCCTTGTCCGGTGAAGATTCCGCCAAGTCCCTCGGCTATCCATATCAGCAGGCTAGCGCGACAGCAGTCACCACTGCGGGCCGGGCAAGCCGCTGCGTGAGCATTCCGATGGCGGCAAAGGCGCAGAGCGAGGCAAGAACGATGGAGATCTCAAGGCCTCGCTGGCCAGCTAGGCTTGAGAGGCCATTCATGATGGCCGTGATCCATCCGGGCTGACCGTCGGTGACTGAGAACATCTGAGCGATAGCGGCTGGCGATCGGTTTGCCGGGAGCAAGAGGAAGTAGCAAAAGCTCCCCCAGAGGGCGAGCCAGAGGAAATACGCCCCTCTGCGCCCGAGCGGCCCGGACGTGGCCGGCGACGACGGCTGCCGTGCGCAGCTTCGGGGTCTGCTGGCCACAGGAGGAGCGCGAGGAGAGCGTAAAGAATCACGCCACCGGGCAACCCTGCAAGCGGTGATGAGCCGGTGAATATCCCGCCCAGGCTCTCGCCGAACCACCAGACGGCGAGAGGCCCAGACTACCGAGGCAGCCAGCGCGAACTTGCGGGTGCGCGGCACGAGAATCCCGACAGCGATGAGCAACTGGATGGTGGCGAAGAGCGCGTTGTAAAGGACAATGTGCCGAAGCATCAGCTCGCTGGCCCAGGTAACGGAGCTGGCGACGAAAGCGGGACTGCCCGCCGTGCTCGGCTCGATGACCTGGGTGACGAAGAACGGCCCGAACATGAAGGGCTGATACTGCAGGCCGGCGTCCAGCAGCCATACGAGCCCGAGGCAGATTTGCAGGGCCCGGCGGCCCGGGAACGGGCGCCGCCCGGGTCTGATCGCCAGGCACACGAATGCGGCAGCAGCTCCCAGCGCAATCGGAGCCTGGGCGCGGCCGCGGAGTGCATCAGGACCGACTCAGCCGGGTAATCCGGCATCGCTGGACGGCATCGGTGGTCAGCACTTTGCGGCCCAGCTCGGCGGACGTGTTGGCGGCGACCAAGCCGGTGACCGTAACGTGCGTGCAGCCGGGTCCGGCTGCCTGCCCGGCGCTGAGGGCCACGTCGACGGCATAGCGGCGGGGCTGCGTCGTGGCATTGCTGACGTTGACGCGGACCCAGACCTCATCGTGATATTTGCCGCTGGCATGGATGGCGTAATTGGTACAGCTCACGCCGGTTGAGGGCGGGCCGTGTGGTCGAGCCGCCACATGCGCTCACGCGCTCGCCGCGCCGACCGTGACGAGGCCGGCCGCCAGCCAGATAGCGCATGACACATTCCGATGACCCTCCTCATGACTTGAACACCACCGTGGCCATCTCCCAGATGGTCGCGGCTCCCGTCGAGACGCTGGGGGCAGGGCGTGGCACCCTGGCCCACGACGGCGTCCTCGACGAACAACTCGATATCGCCGGTCGGCGACACGTTGACCCGGCTCGTGTAGCCGGGGCCGCCGGTGAGCGTGTCGTCGAAACCGGAGTCCGCGTAGAACCCGACGGACAGCTCATTCGGGGCCGTGGTGGCCGGCGTCGAGCCGGAGCTACGGCCGCGCCGTTGTCGTGGTGCCGGTGGCCGACGCCATCTGGTCGACGGCCGCGGTGCCTGCGGCTGTCGACAGGCCGGAGTACTCGAGCACGGCGATGCCCATATCGGCCTTGGCAGACGGCTTGGCCATGATCGTCGGCTTTGTGCCGCCGCTTTGGGTGATCGGGGCTGTCCACACGCTGAGTTGCGTGCCGTCGGAGGCCGTCGCGGTGGTCAGCTCGGTGAAGGTGTCGCCGGCTGAGTCGGTGACGCTGGAGATGGTGGCATGGCCCGAACTCCAGTCGGCCACCTCGACAACGAGCCGGTTGCCGGTCGTGACGTTGGCTGGCATCGTGACCGAGATGCTCGTCTTGGCCGATCCGTGCGCGCTCACCTGCTGCACGAACGCCGGCGCGACTGCCGCCGTCGGCGTCACAGGCTGCGACGGCGCGGACGCCGGCCCGGTGCCGACAGCGTTAGTAGCGGAGACAGTGAAGGTGTAGGCGTCGCCGTTGGTCAGTCCGGTGACGCTGGCCGTCGTCGCCGGCGGGCTGCCGGCACCTGGGTCGGGGTCTGGGCGACGCCAGCGAGATACGGCGTGATCGTGTACATCGTGATCGGGCTGCCGCCATTGGCCGGCGCGGACCAGCTGACGGTTGCGGACTGGTTGCCTGCGGTCGCGGTCACGTTTGCCGGGCGCCCGGCGCTGTGGGCGCGGTCGGGTGACCTGGCTGGACGGCGCCGATGCCGGTCCGGTCCCGACGCTGTTGGTGGCGGGACCGTGAAGGTGTAGACGGTGCCGTTGGTCAGACCGGTGACCGAGGCGCTGGTCGCGGGCGGGCTGCCGGTGATGACCGTAGGCGTCTGCGGCAGTCGTGCCGATGTACGGCGTGACGGTGTAGGAGGTGATCGGGCTGCCGCCGTTCGCGGGCGCGGTCCAGGTGACGATGGCGGACTGGTTTCCTGCCGTGGCTGTCACGCCGGTCGGGCGCTGCCGGCGCGGTAGGCGGGGCCTGGCTGCCGGACTTGAACACCACGGTGGCCATCTCCCAGATCGTCTTGGCGCCGGTGCCCACGCTGGCCGCTGGCGTAGCGCCGGCTCCGACGACCTGGTCCTCGGCCAGGAGCTCCATGTCGTCGGTATCGGAGATGTTGGTCCTGGCGGTGTAGCCGGACCCGGCGGTCAGGGTGTCACCGAAGCCCGAGTCTGAGTAGAAGCCGACGGCCAGCTCGTTGCCGGCGCGTCGTGGCGGCGGTCGGCCCGGAGGAGACGGACCCGGCGCTGGACGTCGTGCCGGAGGCGCTGGCCTGCTGGTCGACCGCCGCTGTGCCGGCCGCGGTCGACAGGCCGCTGTACTCCAGCGTGGTAATCGCCGCGGACGCGGCAGACGAGAACTTCGCGGTCACCGTCGGGTCGTTGCCGGCCCCTGCGGTGATCGGTGCGGTCCAGACGCTCTGCTCGGTCTGGTCCGGGCCGGTGAAGTGGCTCACCTCGGTGAACGTGTCGCCGGCCGAGTCGGTCACGCTCGACGTCGTGGCGTTCGAACTGCTCCAGACGCCGACCTCGACCACCAGCCGGTTGCCGGTGCCGAGCGGCTGCCGAGGGCGTCACCGAGATGCTGCTCGCCGAGGCGACGTGGGTGCTGGCCTGCTGGACAAAGGCCGGCAGTGTCGGCAGCTGACGGCGTCACCGCGTTGGACGGCGCTGATGGCGGGGACGTGCCGACGGCGTTCGTGGCGGTAACCGTGAAGGTGTAGGACTGGCCGTTGGTCAGTCCGGTGACGGTCGCGGTCGTGGCCGGCGGGGTCCCGGTGACGGTCGTCGGTGGACTGGGCGGTGCCGCCGAGATACGGCGTCACCGTGTAGCTGGTGATCGGGCTGCCGCCGTTGGACGGCGCCGTCCAGCTAACGGTGGCCGACGCGTTGCCTGCGGTGGCGGTGACGCCGGTCGGGGCCGCGGGCGCGGTGGGGGCCGTGGGCGTGACCGCGTTGGACGGTGCCGAGGCCGGACTGGTGCCGACGGCGTTGGTAGCGGTCACGGTGAAGGTGTAGCTCGACGCCGTTGGTCAGGCCGGTGATCGTCGTGCTGGTGGCCGGCGGGTTGCCGGTGACCACGGTCGGGGTCAGCGTCGTTGAGCCGGTGGACGGCGTGATGGTGTAGCTGGTGATCGGGCTGCTGCCGTCGTTCGGCGCGGTCCACGACACCGTGCCGAGCCGTTGCCAGCCGTCGCCGTCACGCCGGTCGGGGCGGACGGCGCGACTGGGGTCGTCGGCTGGTTCAGCCCGATGATGTTGGCGACCGACGGCGTGCCGCTCTGGTTGAGGATGAACAGCATGTAGTGACCGGGCGGCGCGACCGCCGACGACGACGGCATCGTCACGTTGAGGCTGCCGTTGCTGGCGGTGAAGCTCAGCGGCACGAAGTGCTGGTTCATGTCCATCTGGTGGGTGTCGGTGCCGAGGGACACCAGGTTGACCGCCGTGATCGAGGACGCGTCCGGCGTGGACACCGAGATCGTCGAGCCGTAGGTGGTGGAGGACGGGGCCGAGGTGATGGTCGGGCGGGGCCCGTTGAACAGGTACGACGGCGAGTAGATCTGCGCGGAGTCCTGGCCGGCGTCGTCAGGCCGTCGTAGTGCCCGCCGCCCGGCGACGAGCACGTGGCCGTTGGGCATCAGCACCGCGGTCGAGTGGTAGTTGCGCGCGGCTGCGATCGGCGCGGCCGCCGACCAGGTCTCGCTGGTCGGGTCCCAGATCTCGGTCGGCAGGACGCCGGTCGTGATCATGCTCTGGTCGCTGGTCTGCTCGCCGCCCACTGCCAGGACCTGGCCGTTGGCCAGCATCGTCAGCGTGTGGTAAATGCGCGCGTTCATGCATGGGCGCGGTCTGCTGCCACAGCGGGTTGGCCGCAGTCGTGTCCAGGACCGCCGTGGTGGCCTGGCGGGCTCGGTGTCGATCACCGACGACGCGCCGCCGCTGTAGAGGATCTTGCCGGGCAGGTACTGGATCGACGAGCCGTTGACCACGCCGCTCTGCCCGCCGACCGGGGTCCAGGTCTGGTTGTCGACGTTCATCTCGTAGGTCACGTCCTCGGACGGGCCGATGGTGAGGACGTTGCCGTTGGGGATCAGGTAGGAGAACGGGTACTCCTCCTCGTGGACCTGCGACGTCGAGATCTTCGACAGCAGGGTCCAGGTGTTCGTCGTCGGGTCGTAGACCTCGGGCGTATCCGCCCAGTGGTTGGCGTCCGTGGAGTTGCCGCTGATGGCGACGTAGTCGCCGTCGGCCAGCTCGGTGAGCGTCGGGTACCAGCGGGGCAGGTGCATGTTGGCGACCCGGGTCCAGGTGTTGGTCGACGGGTCGAAGATGTTGGTGTCGACGATGCCGATCTGGCCGGTGGACAGCCCGCCGTAACCGCCGATGACGATGATCCGGCCGTCAGGAAGCTGGGCGGCGCCGTCGCAGAACACGCTGTCGGGGGCGTTGATCGTCGTGAAGGTCGTGGGGTCGGCGGGGTTCCAGACCTCGGTCGGCTCTGGCTGCTGCCAGCCGTCCCAGAAGATGAAGTTGCCGTTGTCCATCAGGATGGAGCTGATGGCGACCATCGGGAAGGTCATGCAGCGCAGCTCCACTCGCCCTGCGGCTCGGGACTGGGGGTGGTGGTTGCTCGCTGCCGACGGCGGGGCTGGTCCCGATGGCGTTGGTGGCGGTGACCGTGAAGGTGTAGGCGTGCCGTTGGTCAGCCCGGAGACCGTGGCGGACGTGGCCGGCGGGGTCCCGGTCACGACCGTGGTCGGCTGTGCGGCGCTGCCGATGTAGGGCGTGACGGTGTAGCTGGTGATCGGGCTGCTGCCGCTCGCCGGCGCGGTCCAGCTGACGTTGGCCGCGTCGTTGCCGGGGCTGGCGCCGACCTCCGTCGGTGCTGCAGGGGCGCTCTGCGTCCAGACGCGAAGACAACCGTCGCCATCAGCCAGATCGTGTTGGCGCCGGTGCTGACGCTGGCCGCCGGCGTGGCGCCGGCCGATACCGGCTGGTCCTCGGCCAGCATCTCGATGTCGCTGGTGGGGGACACGTTGGCCCGGACTGTGTAGCCGCTCCGCCGGCCAGGGTGTCGCCGAAACCGGAGTCTGCGTAGAAGCCGACCGCCAGCTCGTTGGATTCGTAGGCTGGCGCGGTGGGCGCGACTGGACCGTGGCGGCCGCCGTGGTGGCACCCGACGGAGTGCGCGAACTGGTCGACGGCGGTGATATCCGGCACCGTGGACAGTCCGGAGTACTCCAGGGCGATGATGGCCATGTCCGCGGAGGCGGTGGGCTTGGCGGTGATCGTGGCCGCGCGCCGCCGCTGGCGACCGGCGCGGTCCAGATGCTCATCTCGGTGCCGTCGGACGCGGTGAAGTGCGTCACCTCGACGAACGGGTCGCTCAGCGAATCGGTGACCGAGCGGTGGTGGCGATCTCGCCTTCCAGACGCCCACCTCCACGATCAGGCGATCGCCGGCGGTAACGGTGGCTCCCGGGGTCACCGCGATGCTGCTCTGCCCGGACCCGTGGGCGCTGGCCTGCTGAACGAAAGCCGGGACCGCCGCTGCCTCCGCGGCCGGGGCTGCCGTTAATGTCGCTACGCCACTGGCGAGCAGAGCAAGGGCGCATCCGGCCGCGGGCGCCCGATGGCGTCGAGCCACGAAGCTCGGGCCAGGGAATCTGCCGTCTTACCAAACATTTCTGAATGCCCCTTGCCCTGAATGCTCGGCTGGCCTGTCGAACGCGCATTTAAAAACGGCTCAGCGGTTCGAGCCACACATTTAGTTGTTGATAGGACGCGATCGTGTCGACGCCGGTTGACGGTGCTTGTGAGGTATCGTCGGGAGTCTTGGGCAGGCTATGCGGGGCAATCTGGTCTGAACAGTCGCAAGCAGGGCCGATTGAGCAGCCGTCCGCCTTGCATCGAAACGCGAATCTTGCGGGTTGCGCAAGTCAACCCTGGAATCGAGTTACGCGTCCTGATGTCATGTCTGACGGGCGGTACCAGGCGAACAGTCCCATGCGCGGTCGCACGAGGGACCCGACAGGACTGGGCCACTGGGCATGCAGCACCCCGCGATTGGAGAGGACCTGCAAGTTGGCAACAAGATCGGCTCGTGATGCTGATACAGGTGAAGATGAAGCGGTAAGGCAGTCCAGCGTGGGCTCGGCATGAAGGTCCTGGTGGACGGGCGGGGCCGGCTTTCGCATCGGTTCCCATTACGTCCGCACGCTGGTAGCCCAGGGCTACCCCGAGCTCACCGGAGCCGACGTCACCGTGCTGGACAAGCTGACCTACTCGGGCAACCTGGCCAACCTCAAGCCTGTAGCCGACAGTTCAAGGCTGACCTTCGTGCGCGGCGATATCTGCGACAGCGAGCTGCTCGCCACCCTGGTGCCCGGTCACGACCTCGTCGTCAACTTCGCCGCCGAGACCCACGTAGACCGGTTCTGATCGCCGGTGCTGCGCCGTTCGTGGCCACCAACGTGGCCGGGGT
>CAWKJX010000004.1:0-790804 GCA_963850095.1 uncultured Acidimicrobiaceae bacterium
GTGCGCCCCTCGGGATTTGAACCCGAAACCTGCGGATTAAGAGTCCGTTGCTCTGCCGTTGAGCTAGAGGCGCACCGGAGAGTGTAGGCGCGCGGCACTCGCGGACCTGAAGCAGATCGCCGGCCCCCGAAATCGCCGGCCCGTAGCGGTGCCACAGGCCGGCGACCCCCCCGAGGGGCACCGTCTACAACTTTCCCAGACAACAGTGCGGGCGAGACGGTACCACAGAGACTGACAGAGACGTCAGGTACACTCGCCCGGTCTTCACCACGCGGCGGGTGCTGGAAGGAGGGCAGTGGAGCTCGAGTTCACGAGTGAGCAGGAGGAGTTGCGTTCCTCGGTGCGCTCGTTCCTGGACAAGGAGTGCTCGCTCGGAGTCGTGCGCAGGGTCGTGGAGACCGGAGAACCGGCCGACGAGCTCTGGCGGTCCATGGTCGCATTGGATTGGCCGGCCCTGGCCGTGCCCGAGGAGTACGGGGGCGTCGGCCTCTCCTTCGTCGAGACGGCCGTCTTGGCCGAGGAGCTGGGTCGAGTCGTCGCCCCCGGCCCTCTTCTGGCCACGGTGACTCAGTTCGTCCCGGTGGTGTGCGAGGTCGGCACACCCGAGCAGCGCCGGCGCTTCCTCGGCGAAGTCGCCACGGGGGCCATCACCGGCACGCTCGCTCTGGCCGATCATGCCCGGGGTTGGGGTC
This sequence comes from uncultured Acidimicrobiaceae bacterium, assembly GCA_963850095.1. Classification (GTDB taxonomy): domain Bacteria; phylum Actinomycetota; class Acidimicrobiia; order Acidimicrobiales; family RAAP-2; genus Bog-473. Next base: position 693 of record CAWKJX010000004.1, read on the forward strand.
TCGGCGAGGTGACGACGACGGCCGAGCGCGCCGAAGCTGGTTGGGTGCTGCAGGGCACGAAGGTGGGCGTGGTCGCCGGTCCGGACACCGACGAGGTGGTCGTCATCGCCCGCGTCGGTGACGGGGTGGGTGCATTCGTCGTGCCCGGAGACGAGGCCGGTTTGGCTCCTGTCCGCAGCCTGGACGCGAGCCGTCCCCTGTGCACGGCGACCTTCGATCGGGTACTCGTCGCCGACGACCGTGCGCTTGGCGAACCCGGGAGCACCTCATCCATGACCGGCTTGACCCGCGCCCTTCAGGAGTCGACCGTCGCACTCGCCCTCGAGACCGTGGGCACCTGCGACGCGCTCTTCCAAATGGTCCTCTCCTACGTGAAGGACCGCAAGCAGTTCAATGTGCCCGTCGGGTCGTTCCAGGCGGTGAAGCACAAAATGACCAACATGTACGTCGCCATCGAGCGCGCCCGCTCCCTCTGCTACTACGCGGTCGCGGCCGTCAACGAGGACACGCCCGACCGCGCCACCGCCGCCAGCATGGCCAAGGCCGCCAGCGACGAGTGCCAGCGCGCCGTGTGCCGCGACGCGTTCCAGTCCTTCGGCGGCATCGGGTTCACCTGGGAGCACGACAGCCACCTCTTGCTCAAGCGTGCCGAGACCAACGGCACCCTCTTCGGCGGTTCGGCCGAACACCTGCTGCTCGTCGCGGCCAGCCTCGGGGTCGCCTCCGCCTGAGCCGGGCAGACTGGCGGGGTGCGTCCAGGAGAGTTCCTCATCGCCGCCCTCGATCTGGCCCCGCACCCCGAAGGTGGCTGGTATCGGCGAACCTGGGTCGCGCCGGCCTCAGCGGGTATGCGCCCTGCTGGCAGCGCCATCTACTACCTGCTGTTGGACGGCGAGGTCTCGGCGCCGCATCGCGTCGACGCCACCGAGCTGTGGCACTTCTACGCCGGCGACCCGCTCGAGCTGAATCGGGAGTGGCCCGACGGCCGCGTCGACTCGGTCGTGCTCGGCCCGGACGTGGCCGCCGGCCAGGCACCCCAGGCCGTCGTCGAACCGGGTGTCTGGCAGTCGGCCCGGCCGCTCGGCGCGTTCGCCCTCGTCGGGGCCACCGTCACGCCCGCCTTCACCTTCGAGGGGTTCGAGCTCCGTCAGGAGGACGCCGCCCCGGGCTGAGGGACCAGCCCGCGGTCGACCGGCGAGGGCAGGCGGACCCGCTCGGGCAGGTGGAGGGCCAGCAGCTGCTGCGTGACGTCGGACGGGATGGCGCGCGGCGTGGCCAGCGAGAGGACGATCATGGTGAGGAAGGCCAGGGGCACCGTCCAGATGGCCGGCTCGCTCAGCAGGACGGCCGGCCACCCGGTGGCGCCGACGCCGAACATGGTGAGCACCACCGCGACGGACGATGCCGTGCCGCCCAGGATCAGCCCACCCATGGCGCCGATCCACGTGAGGCGGCGCCACCAGATCCCCAGGAGCAGGAGGGGGCAGAACGTCGACGCCGCGATGGCGAACGCCCATCCGACGAGGACGTTGATGGAGATGTTCAGCACGACCAGTCCCAGGGCGGTCATGACGACGCCGATGGCGATGGCCGAGGATCGGAAGGCCCGCACCCCGCCACCCATGATGTCGTGCGAGAGCGCGCCCGACATGCTGATGAGCAGTCCCGACGAGGTGGAGAGGAAGGCGGCGAACGCCCCGGCGGCCACCAGCGCGCCGAGGAGGACGCCGAGGCTGCCCGCCGCCATTATGCGGGGAAGCACGAGCACCACCGAATCGGTCTGGCCCGAGGTGTAGAGGCCGGGCGCCTCCAGCCGTCCCAGCACGGCGAAGACGGCCGGGAAGACGTAGAAGCAACCGAGGAGCAGCAGCACGAAGGCCGTGGTCCTGCGGGCCGCCTGGCCGTCTCGGTTCGTATAGAAACGGACGAGGATGTGAGGCAGACCCATGGCGCCCAACACCGTGGCCAGCAGCACTCCGTACGTGGCCGCCAGCGCATGGTCCGGCCGCCCTCCCAGTTGCAGGAGCGGGGAGGTCCAGGCCGCACCGCTCATGACGGGGTTGTCCACGACGTGCGGTGCCGGTGTCCCGGCGGGAAACGTCAGCGTTGCCCCCGACCCCACGCTGTGGTTGCCTTTGGTCAGCTCCATCGGTCCATGCCGTGCGGCGCCGTCGACCACGCCGGACGCGTCGATCTTCACCGCCGCCGTCACGCTGATGGTCTCGCGCTGCGGGAACTGCACCGCTGTCCGGTGCGAAAAGGTGGGGGGCGCCGAGCCGCTCACCGACGCCACCGACGGGTGTTGGACGAAGGCCAGCAAAACCAGCGCCGGCACCGCAATGGCCACGATCTTCAACCAGTACTGGAACGCCTGCACGAAGGTGATGCCCTTCATGCCGCCGCTGGCGATGCCGAGCGTGACGATGGCGCCCAGCACCACGACGCCGATCCACTCCGGGCCGCCCACGGCCACCTGCAGGGTGACCCCCGCCCCCTTCAGCTGGGGCAGCAGGTAGAAGCCGCAGATCAGAATGACCGTGGCGGTGGCCGCCCGGCGGAGCGCCGGCGAGCCGAGACGCCCTTCGGCGAAGTCGGGAATGGTGTAGGCGCCGAAGCGGCGGAGCGGCGCCGCCACCGCCGCCAGCAGGACGAGGTACCCGGCCGCGTACCCCACCGCGTACCAGAGCGCACCGAGTCCCTCGAGCATGGCCAGGCCGGCCACCCCGAGGAAGGAGGCCGCCGAGAGGTACTCCCCGGAGATGGCCGATGCGTTGAGGGACGCCGGCACCTGGCGCGCCGCCACCAGGAAGTCGGCCGGGGTGCGCGCCACCCGCACCCCCCGGGCGCCGATCATCGCGGTGACCGCCGTCACCGCAACGATGGCAATGACGGAGGCCGGTTCGGTCATTGCTCCTTGAGCAGTTCGACGAACTGACGTTCCAGCCGTTCCGCCCGCCGGACGTACCAGTAGCCGAGCAGGACGAGCGGCGGGTAGATCCCACCTCCCAGGATGAGCAGGGTCAGCGGGAGGCCGAACAGCTCGGCCGTGGCCAACCGCGGGAAGAGTGCCGTGAGGAGCGGGTAGAGGGCGAGGAGGGCGAGCGCCGGCAGCAGGACGGTCACGCAGGCGCCGCCCTGCGCCCGCATCAGCGATGTCAGGAGCTCCCGTCCGTAGGCGTCGGGCTCGTACAGGTCGTCGAGTGCCGGCGAGCTGGCGCGGCCACCCGACCGCCTCGGCTGGCTACGCACCACCTGTCGGGCCGGGATCTCCCCGGTTGTCACGATGCCGGCGACCTTCTCGCTTGGCGGACGAGCCGATCCCTGAGTTCCTTGGAGTGCCGGCGGCTCACCGGGAGGTCGAACGTGCCCACGCCGACGACGGTGTGGCCCTGCGAGGTGCGAACTTCTTTGATGTCGCGCAGCGAGACGAGGTAGCTCCGATGGATCCGGGCGAACCCGTGGTCACGCCAGTGCTCCTCCAGCGTCGACATGGGAAGCCGCACGAGGTGCTGCGCCCCGTCGCGTAGGTGGAGGCGCACATAGTCGCCCGACGACTCGACCCATGAGACTTCGTCCCGGGAGACCATCCTCGTGAGGGTGCCGATCTCCACCGGAATGGTGTCGAACACGCCCTCGTCGGGATCGTCTTCGCGGCGCGGCAGGGCCACCCTGCGCAGGGCCGTCACGAGACGCTCCTGGGTCACGGGCTTGAGCAGATAGCCCGAACCGCCCACGTCGAAGGCGGCCAGGGCGTGTTCTTCGTGGGCCGTCACGAAGACGACCGCCGGCGGATGCGAAAACCGCGCCACCACCCGGGCCAGCTCCAGACCGTCGATCCCCGGCATGGCGATGTCGAGGAGGACGACGTCGTAGCGCTCGTGGTTGAGATGGTGCAGGGCGTCGGTGGCCGAGCTCACGGCCCGCACGTGCGACGCCATGGCCGAGTTCTTCAACAGGTAGACGAGCTCGTCGAGCGCAGGTGTCTCGTCGTCGACCGCCAGGACGCTCAATCCGGTCGTCACGTCAAGACCCCGACACGGTACTTGGGGATGCGGACCGTGACCCGGGTCCCCGCCCCCAGCGCCGTCTCAATGGTCAGGCGTGCGTCGTCCCCGAAGACGGTGCGCAGACGCTCGTCGACGTTGTGCAGGCCGACACCGTCCTCGTCGTTCATTCCGGCCAGGGCGCGTTGGATGTCCTCGGGGTCCGCCCCGACACCGTCGTCCTCGACGGAGACCTCGGCGTCGCTGTCCGAGTCCATGACGGTGATCTCGAGGTGTCCGGGCCGGCCGCTCGGTTCCAGGCCGTGATGGACCGCGTTCTCCACCAGGGGCTGGAGGACGAAGGGCGGGAGCATCACGCTCAGGACCTCGGGGGCCACGCGCAGGGTGACCTCCAGTCGTTCGCCGAAGCGGGCCCGCTCCAGGTCGAGGTAGGTGTCGACCAGGCGGAGCTCCTCGGCCATGGTGACGAACTGCCCGTGACTGCGGAAGCTGTAACGGATGAAGTCTGCGAACTCGACCAGGAGTTCGCGGGCCCGGTCGGGATCGGAGCGGACGAAGGACTCGATCGCCGTCAGCGCGTTGTAGATGAAGTGGGGCGAAATCTGAGCCCGGAGGAAGCGCAGTTCGAACTGCACGGCCCGCCGCCGTGAGCGATCGAGCTCGGCCAGCTGCAGTTGAGTGGAGACGAACTCGGCCACCTCCCCGCTGAGCCGGAGCAAGCTGGCCGGCGCGGAGGCGTCGAGAGCGACGATCGCCCCGACCACCCCGTCGTCGGTGGTGATCGGTACGACGATGCCCGCCTGGAGCGAGCACGTGCCGACCGCGGTACAGGTCAGGTCTTTGGCGGAGAGGACCTGCGGTCGGGCGGTCGAGATGGCCAGGCGTATCGGCCCGACCACCATCTCACAGTGCGCCGGATCGATGCCATCGGCCGCCAAAATCCCGAAGGTGTCGGCGATGGCCACGCCGGCGGTGCCGATGAGCAGCCGGAGATGGGAGATCGAACGTTCCGCCGAGTCCTTGTCGAGTCCGGTGCGCAGGGCGGGGGCGGCCAGGTTCGCCGTGTGCAGGGTGGCCAGTGCGGCGCGCTGGGTCGGTGTCCCCAGCCGGCGCTCGGAGCGCACGGCGAAACGGATCACGACGACGATCAGGATGACGACACCCGCGAGGGCGATCCACAGCCCCTCTCTCATCGGCCCCCCTTGCCCGCCGGTGGTGGGAGTGCCCACCCCGTCGGCTGTTCAGTGCGCCTTGCCTGCCAGTGTGCCATATCGCCCGACCAACGGGCGTGTGTGGCCGGGCTCCGCTCCGAGCGGCGTCCGTCTCCGTTTTCGCCTCCGCCACTCGTCGCACGGAGACGACCGCTCGTCGCACCAGCCTGTCACTTCACCGACAAGCGATTGCAGTCCGACAACACGTCTTCGCACAATGAGATCGTCCCATCTCCGGGGGGGACGTGCAGCAGGTGGACACGATTCGGATGCCGTCACCAAGGCGGCTGCTCTGCCCGAGGCCGCCGTAAGCCGACGACATCGGGACAAGGGGGAGTGCAGTCGTTCGCCGCCACCGGGTCGTCCCGCCACTGAGTCGCGTGGGGGCCCCGGCCCTCCATGCCCGAACAAGGAGTGCTCACGTTATGACAATCACGGACGGTACGGCGACGTCGCTGCAGAACGTCGCCATCAAGGAGACGGCTCCCGCCGCCGACCCGGCTCCCCTCGGGTTGGCCGCCTTCGCGCTGACCACGTTCCTCCTGTCGGCTTTCAACGCCGGTTGGACCAAGGGAACGGTGGTCTTCCTGGGCTTCGCCCTGGCCTACGGCGGCATCGCCCAACTCCTGGCCGGGATGTGGGAGTTCAAGAACCGGAACGTCTTCGGGGCCACCGCCTTCTCCACCTACGGCGCGTTCTGGATCGGCGTGGCCGCCTACTTCCTCCTGGTCGTCCCCCAGTTCAAGCCGACGGCGCTGGAGCTGAACAACGACCTCGGCTGGATCGCCGTCGCCTTCGTGATCTTCAACACCTACATGCTCCTGTGGAGCCTGTTCGTCAACAAGGCTGTGTTCGTGGTCTTCCTGACCCTCGAAATCACGTTCATCCTCCTGGCCATCGGGAACTTCTCCGGCCACACCGGCATCGTGAAGGCCGGAGGCATCGCCGGCGTGGTGACTGCCGCGTCGGCCTGGTACGCCTCGGCGGCCGGCGTGATCAACGGCATGGCCTCCCGGCCCGTCCTGCCGGTCGGCAAGCCGCTGCCGCTGAACCGCGCCGAATAAGCAATGATCAGTGGGGGAGCGTCCAAGCCGGACGGGCCCAGAAGGAGGCTGCCGTGAGCGAGACCCGAGAGGAAGGGCTGTCCGCCCTCCTGCACGAGACCCGTACCTTCCCGCCGCCCGAGGATCTGGCCAAGAACGCCAACGCCCAGCCGGGCATTTATGCCGAAGCCGACGCCGACCCGCTCGCCTTCTGGGAGGCCCAGGCCAAACGCCTGACCTGGGCCGATCCGTGGACGAAGGTCCTCGAGTGGGACCTCCCCTACGCCAAGTGGTTCGTCGGCGCCAAGCTCAACGTGTCCGTCAATTGCGTCGACCGCCATGTCGAGTCCGGCCTGGGTGACCGGGTGGCCTTCCACTGGGAGGGCGAGCCCGGCGATACCCGCACCATCACCTACCGGGACCTCCTCGGGTTGGTGAGCCAGGCCGCCAACGCGCTGACCGAGTTGGGCGTGCAGGCGGGTGACAAGGTGGCGATCTACCTACCCATGATTCCCGAGGCGGTCGTGTCCATGCTGGCCTGTGCCCGCCTCGGCGCGCCCCATACGGTCGTCTTCGGCGGCTTCTCGGCTGACGCCCTGCGCGGCCGCATCCTCGACTGCGATGCCAGCGTGGTCATCACGGCCGACGGTGGCTACCGGCGTGGTGCGCCCAGCGCGCTCAAGCCCGCCGTCGACGAGGCCGTCGCGGATTGTCCCGGCGTGCGCAAGGTGCTCGTCGTCCGCCGCACCGGCCAGGACGTGGCGTGGGACGACGGGCGCGACGTGTGGTGGCACGACGTGGTCGAACGCCAGCCGACGGAGCACGAGGCTCAGGCCTTCGACGCCGAGCAGCCCCTCTACATCATGTACACCAGCGGCACGACGGCCAAGCCCAAGGGCATCCTCCACACGAGCGGCGGCTACCTCACGCACGTGTCCGCCACGCACCGCCTGATCTTCGACATCAAGCCGGACAAGGACGTCTTCTGGACGGCCGCCGACATCGGGTGGGTGACGGGTCACAGCTACATCGTCTACGGCCCGTTGGCCAACGGGACCACCTCGGTCATGTACGAGGGCACGCCCGACACGCCCGCACGTGACCGCTGGTGGCAGCTGATCGAGAAGTACAAGGTCAACATCCTCTACACGGCACCCACCACCATCCGCACCTTCATGAAGTGGGGGGAGGACCTGCCGGCCCAGCATGACCTCTCGAGCCTGCGCCTGCTCGGCTCGGTGGGCGAGCCCATCAATCCCGAGGCGTGGATCTGGTACCGCACCTTTATCGGCGGCGGGCGTTGTCCCGTCGTGGACACCTGGTGGCAGACCGAGACAGGCGGCATTCTGATCACCCCGCTGCCGGGGATCACCGCGACGAAACCCGGTGCGGCCATGAAGCCCTTCCCCGGCATCAGCGCCGACGTCATCGACAACGAAGGCCGCTCGGTGGGCAACGACGAGGGCGGCTACCTCGTCATCACCGAACCCTGGCCCGGCATGCTGCGCGGTATCTACGGCGACGACGAGCGCTACAGGGAGACCTACTGGTCGCGCTTCCCGGGCCGCTACTTCGCCGGAGACGGCGCCAAGCGCGACCAGGACGGCGATCTGTGGCTGCTCGGACGCGTGGACGACGTCATGAACATCTCGGGTCACCGCATCTCGACCACCGAGGTCGAGCACGCGCTCGTCAGCCACCCGTCGGTGGCCGAGGCGGCGGTGGTGGGCGCCAACGACGCCACCACGGGCCAGGCCATCGTGGCCTTCGTCACCGTCAAGGGGGCGAAGGACGCCGAGGGCGAGGCGGGCGAGGCGCTCGTCCAGGAGCTGCGCGACCACGTGGCCCGCGAAATCGGGCCCATCGCCAAGCCGCGCCAGATCATGCTGACGCCCGAGCTGCCCAAGACCCGCAGCGGCAAAATCATGCGCCGACTCTTGCGTGACGTGGCCGACGACCGCCCGCTGGGCGACGTCACCACGCTGCTCGACCCGACGGTCGTCAACGCCATCAAGGACCACATGGCCGAGGGGAACGCCGAAGAGAAGGAGTAGACGGCGCCGCGGTGGCCACGCTCGATCACACCATCGTTCCCGTCGTCGACCTCGAGGCCAGTCTGCGCTTCTACACCGACGTCCTCGGACTGCAGGCGGACGGGACGGACGGGCCCTTCTCGGTCGTGCGGGTCGACGCCGGCACGGTGCTCCTGCTGGCGCCCTGGGGCAGCGAGGGTGGTATGCACCTGGCCTTCGCGCTGTCGGCCGAGGAGTTCGGCGCCACCTTCGACCGCATCAGGTCCACCGGCGTCCCCTACGGCGACTCGTTCCACGACGCCGCCAACATGCGCGGCCCGGGGGAGGAGCTGGGCGCGCGCGGACTCGGACCCACGCTGTACCTGCTCGACCCCAGCGGCCATCTCGTCGAGATCCGCCACTACTGACGCTCGACCACCGCCGGCCCCGGGCGCGGCCGCGCCAGGAGCGAACGTGCGCCCGCCCTCAGGCCCGGCGGGCGGCGACGGGCCAGCGGTCGACGACGGCTCCTGATTGCACGACGACCATTTCCGCGAAGAGATTCACGACCGAGCAGATGTGGTTCGGGACGATGGTCACCAGGTCGCCCACGGCGGGCCGGCTCACCCCGGGGCACTCCACCACGCCGTGTTCCTCGGAGAGGCGGGTCACCGAGGCGCCACCGGCCTCCCTCACCAGCCCGAACCCCTCGACCCAGGGCGGTGAGTCGCTCGAGAGCGCCTTGCTGCCGGCGTCGACGACGAATTGATCCGCGACACTGGTGCTCACGACGCGAGTGACGACGACGGCGCCGATCTGTTCGTCGGTGCACGAGCCGAGAATCAGCTGCTGGCGGTCGTTGAACACGTAGACGCCCGGGCGCTCCTCGGTCACGGCTCCGGTACCCGAGCGGCCCACCGTCGGCGTCGACCCGGCGCTGACGACATCACACGGAAGGCCGGCTGCGCCCAGCCGGTCTTTCGCCTCGGTCAGGGCCCGCACTTCGTCGGCCGCGGCTCCCGCCACGAGACTCGGGCCTCCGTAGCAGTGCCCGCCGTGGGTGAACACGCCGCGGGGAGCGAACCCGGCCTCGTGGCAGGCCCGGGCCAGGGACACCACGGCGTCGGGGCTCACTCCGGTCCGGTGTTGGCCGCAGTCGATCTCAATCATGAGGTCCAGGCGGCCTCGGACCTCGGGCAACCGGTCGAGTAGGGCGCCGAGGCTGGCCTCGGAGTCGATCCCGACGGCCAGGCGGGCCGTGTCGAGGATGAGCCGGACCAGCCGCGCCGTCGCCGCGTCCGCCCACACCGGGTAGGCGACGAAAATGTCCTCGAACCCGTTCGCCGCGAACACCGAAGCCTCGGCGACGGTCGCCACCGTGATGCCGGCCGCGCCGTGTCCCAGCTGCAGGCGGGCCAGGTCCGGGCTCTTGTGGGTCTTGACGTGCGGGCGCAGCGCAATGTCGCGCCGGGCCAGGAGGGAGCCCATCCGCTCGACGTTCGACGTGACGACGTCGAAGTCCACCACCAGAGCCGGCGTGCGCAGGCCCGCCAGGTCCTCGAGCGCCGGCATCGTGCCATCTTGGCAGCGGGATCCGCGGCCCGAGATACTGCACCGGCGGGAGGCCGGCGCCGTGTCCAACAGGGAACCACGTGGCCGAGGGGGGAGAAGACGAAGTGGCGTAGGCTCGAAGGCGGCCGGGAGTGCCGTGACGTGGTGTTCGCGATCTCGGCGACGGCCACGGCCTTCGATCAGGTCCAGCGCATGTTGATGAAGCTGGCTCCGCAAACTCGGTGGTCCCAGAGGAGGCACCGATGGCCGGACGCCGGATCGTGATCGTGGGGGGCGTCGCCGGGGGGATGTCAGCCGCCACGCGGCTGCGCCGACTCGATGAGCATGCATCCATCGTCGTGGTGGAGCGGTCTGGCCACGTCTCGTACGCCAACTGCGGGTTGCCCTACTTCGTCGGCGGGGTGATCGAGGACGAGGATGACCTCCTCGTCCAGACGCCCGAACGGCTCTTCGAGCGCTTCCGCCTCGACGTGCGGGTCGACACCGAGGTCATGGCCATCGACCCCGCGGCCCACGAGGTCACCGTGCGCCAACTGTCGGACGGGACCACCGGCACCCTGCCCTTCGACGCCCTCGTGCTCAGCCCGGGTGCGGCGCCGGTGCGCCCGCCGCTGCCCGGCTTCGACCGGGTCCAGGTGCTGCGCACGGTCGAGGATGCCGAGCGGCTCGCCTTGCAGGCGGCCGGGCGGACGCGCACGGCGGTGGTCATCGGCGCGGGGTTCGTCGGACTCGAGACGGTGGAGAACCTCGTCCACCGCGGCATCGCCACCACAGTGGTGGAGACGGCCTCCCAGGTGCTCACGCCGCTCGACCCCGAGCTCGCCGTGCTGGTGGCGGCCGAGCTGTCCGACCACGGCGTCACGGTCCTCACCGGGACCGGTGTGTCCGAGGTCACCGCGTCGGGCGTCGTGCTGGCCGACGGCCGCATCCTCGAGGCGGAACTGGTGGTCGGGGCCATCGGCGTGCGGCCCGACGTCGGGCTGGCGCGCCTGGCCGGGCTCGAGCTGGGGCCTCACGGGGGCATCGTGGTCGATGCCGACGGCCGCACGAGCGCGCCCGACGTCTATGCGGTGGGCGACGCGGTGGAGAAGGCCGACTCGGTCGGAGGCGGCCCGTCGCTGATCGCACTGGCCAACATCGCCAACCGCCAGGGCCGGCGCGCCGCCGATCGCATCTGCGGCCGCCCCGTGCACCCGGTCACGTCGCAGGGCACGGCCATCCTCAAGGTGTTCGGCCTCACCGCCGCCATGACCGGATGGAACGAGGCGCGCCTGCGCGCCGCCGGGCTCACCTACCGCGCCATCCACTCACACCCGCTCAACCACGCTGACTATTACCCGGGCGCCGAGCAGATGGCGCTCAAGCTTCTCTTCCATCCGCAGACCGGGGCCATCCTGGGCGCGCAGGCCGTTGGGGGGGCGGGCGTGGACAAGCGGATCGACGTGCTCGCCACGGCCATGGCGTCCGGTCTGCCGGCGCCGGCCCTGGCCGACCTCGAGCTGGCCTACGCGCCGCCGTTCTCCTCGGCCAAGGATCCGGTGAACATGCTCGGCTACATGGCCGAGAACGTCCTGTCGGGTGAGTGTGACGTGATCGGGCCCTTCGACGTGGAAGACGTGGCCGCCACGGGCTGGAGCGTGCTCGATGTGCGCACCGAGCCCGAACACGCGGCCGGTGCCATCCCCGGGAGCGTCAACATCCCTCTCGAGTCGCTGCGCGAGCGGGTGGGGGAGCTCGAAGGGTGCCCGTGCGCCGTCTACTGCGAGGTGGGACAGCGCGGCCACACGGCCACCACGCTGCTCCACGAGCTCGGCCTCCAAGCGCGCAACGTGGACGGCGGCTACCGCAGCTGGCTCGCCGCACGGGCCGCCACCCAACGGGACCCGGAGCTGGTGGCCGGCCGCCGCTAGCCCGCAGGCCAGCGTGGGTGCGCCTACGCCGGGGCGTGCACCTCCAGCACCGTGGCCGACCCCATGCCGCCGCCGGCGCACAGCGTGCCGACGCCGATCCCGCCGCCCCGCCGGCGCAACTCGTGGATCAGCGTGACCAGAATGCGGGCCCCCGACGCGCCCACGGGGTGGCCGATGCCCACTGCGCCCCCGTTGACGTTCACGATGTCGTGGGGGAAGCCCAGCTTGCGCGAGCTGGCCACCGCCATGGTGGCGAAGGCCTCGTTGATCTCCACCAGGTCGACGTCGGACTCGCTCAGCCCGGCCCGCCCGAGCGCCCGGGGGACGCACACGGTGGGCGCCAGCCCGGTCCGGGCCGGCTCAATGCCGCACGAGTTCCACGACCGCACCGTGGCCAGTGGCTCCAGGCCGTGGGCCTCGGCGTAGGCGCGCGCCACCACGACCAGGGCCGCGCCCCCGTCCGCGATCCCCGACGAGTTGCCCGCCGTGATCTGCCCGTCCGGGCCGGTCAGCGACGGCAGGGCCGCCAGCTTCTCCAGGGTGGTGTCACGCCGCGGGTGCTCGTCCACGGTCACGGTGACGGTCTCGCCGCGCCCCGCCGGCACCATGACGGGGATGATCTCCTCGGCGAAGCGCCCGTCGTCGGTGGCCGCCACGGCTCGGATGTTCGAGTGGTAGGACCAGTGGTCGGATTCCTCGCGGGTGATGCCGCACTCGCGGGCGGTGTTCTCGCCCACGGTGATCAACATGTTCATGTTCGGCGCCTCGGGCGAGTTCGGGTGGCTCGGTGGGAGGAAGCGCTCGACGCCCCCGAAGGGGAAGGGCGACTTCTCGAACATGAGGGGACCCCGCGTCATGGATTCCACCCCGCCCGCGATCACGACGTCGGCCATGCCGCTGCGGATGTTGGCCGCCGCCTCCTGCACCGCCATCATCCCGGTGGCGCACTGGCGCTGCAGCGCGCCACCCGGCGTGTCGGGCGGCAGGCCGAGCGCGTTGGCCACGTAGCGCGCCGTGCACCCTCCTCCCTGCAGCACCTCGCCGAGCAGCACGTCGTCGATGTCGGCGGTGTCCAGCCCGGCGGCGGCGATGACGCCCGCCACGGTCTGCATGCCGATGTCCTGAATGCTCAGTCCCGCCAGGCTGCGGCCCGTCCGCCCTATGGGGGTGCGGACGGCGGCGACAATGACGGCATCGGTGGCATCGGTCACTGGTGCTCCTCGAGGGTCAGGCCCGCACGAAGACGGGGATGGTGTAGTCGTCGGAAATGGGCTGGAAGGCCACCCGCAACGGCATGCCGACGGCCAGCTCGTCGAAGGGGCAGTCGATCACGTTGGTCATCATGCGCGGCCCCTCGGCCAGGTCGACGATGGCCGCCACGTAGGGCACCCGGTCCCGGAAGGGCGGCATGTCGTTCGAGTAGATGACCGACCAGGTGTAGAGCGTGGCCTCGCCGCTGGCCTCGTGCCACTCCACGCGCTCGCTCCAGCACTTCGGGCAGAAGGGCCGCGGGTAGTACGAGTAGGCGCCGCAGTCCAGGCAGTGCTTAATGAGCAGTCGCTCCTCCTTGGCTGCCTCCCAGAACTCGATGGTGTCGCCCTCGGGCGTCGGCAGGTCGAAACGGACCGTCGTCATGGCGCTCTATCCCTCGGATCGTGTCCCGGGCCCGCGACCCCGGCAGTGCGAATTGGGTGCCCACCCCAGGGATTGACCCCCGGCGGCGGCATCGGCCATGCTGCAACGAACCTGACACCGGCGTCAACTTTCGAGCTCCGACACGCCCGCCCGGGGCGCCGCCGGCCGAGATGATGACCGTCAAGTTGGTAACCGACCTCTGAGCTGGAGGGAAACGGGTGCTGTGCCGGCCTGGGCCGCGCACTTTCCCCATCCGGCCTGCCTCCGAGTCGGGCACAAGAGAGCGCCGAGAAGGCGGACGGCACCCGGGAAGATGGTGCCGTGTCTCCGAGTTGGGCCGGACGAGGGCGCCACGTTGTCGTCGTGACGGCGCCGGGTGGAACGAGTTGCCGGTGCGCGTCTCGTCTGCGGGCCCCGACTGCATCGACAGGGTCAGCGGAAATCACACAAGCAAGACGTAGGAACCCGTCCTCACGACCCTAGGCCGAGAGCCCGGTGGAAGTAGGTCTCCATGCCGACGACGAGGTTGGCCCGGGCTCGGCGTTCCGCCTCGTCGGCCAAATGGACATCGATCGTCATGCCACGCATTGCATAGAGGGTCACGTCGAGCAACACGTCGAATTCCGGGGTGGCGTGCTCGAGTAGCTCTGGACCAAAGAGGGCGCGTACAGCGTCTCGCGCCGCCACCTCCGTCTCACGCAGCGCGTCAGCCAGTTCGCGAATCGAACGCGACGCGACCCACAGTTCGACGTAGGCCTCCGCCAGCACTCCGGTGAAGAGGTGCGACATGACGGCGAGCGCGGCGCGTACCCGTTCGGGACCGCTCGGCACGTGGGCCAGTGCTGCGTCGACGTCGACCTCTCTGGTGCGCTCAGCCAGGTGGTTGACCGCAGCGATCATCATCAGATCCTTGGTCCCAAAGTGGTGCAGCTGTGCCCCGCGGGTCAGACCCGAGCGGCGAGCGACCTCGACCGTGGACGCGCCGGCGTATCCGCGTTCGGCCAGGGTGACCAGGACGGCGTCGAGGAGGCGTGCTCTCGTCTCGGCCAGCCGCTCCGTGCCCGTTTTTCGCGGTCCGCTACCTGCCCCGTCGTCACCGCCGAGCGCGTCCTGAACCATCGCACCCGAGTCTATGTACATTCAGATCTGCACGTGCTATTCTGAACGTGCAGATCTGCATGTGTAATAATGCAGGTCAACGTGGGTTTGAGGGGATCGGGTTTCGTGGCTCTTGGAGGCTCGAAGCCACCAGCACGGGGGCCGATCACATGAAGCGCTCGATCAACGTCTCTCGGCACTCGAGGCGTGCCGCAGCGATCGTCGGTTGCCTCCTTTTCGCCGGGCTCCTGGCGTCGTGCGGTGGGAACGCACCGGCCTCCACGAGTTCGGCTCCCGCCCTCAAAATCCCGAAGAGCCCCGTCCGGGCCGGCCAGATCGACCCTCCGCCGGGGTCAGCCCGCACTTCGGGACCCATCGGCGCGCATCCGGCGGAAGAGCACGGCGTCGAGCTCACCGTGATCTCCGGGATCCTCGACGACCAGCCGGTCTACGACGGCAACTTCGCCGACCCCTTCGCGTTGCGCACGCCGGACACCCTCTTCATCTATGCCTCGAGCAGCGGTTCGTCCCGTGGCAATCCCGCCGCCAACGTTCCGGTCATCGGTCTGTCCCGCAACAACGGCTTCACCGGAAAGTTCCTCGGCGACGCCATTCCCACCCTGCCCAAGTGGACGGTTTCCGGCTACCAATGGGGGCCGTCTGTCTGGGCGCGACCCGATGGGACCTACGTCCTCTATTACTCGACACCAGCCACAGTTCCCCTTGGTTGCTTGGCCACACCGCCCGCAACGGGGTGCGTCAAGACCACGAACGGGGAGACCGCTGCGGCGTGCATCTCGAGAGCGACCGCCACCAACCCGGCCGGCCCTTTCACCGACAACTCGGCCGCGCCGTTCATATGTCCCATCGACCAGGGCGGGGCCATCGACCCCAGCGTGTTCGTCTCGTCCGACGGGACGGCGTACCTGCTGTGGAAGAGCGACGGCGACTGTTGCAACAAGCCGACAGTCATCTACTCCCAGCAACTCTCTGCCGACGGCCTCTCGACCGTGGGGCCGCCCCATCAGATGGTCGGTGCCACGCAGCCATGGGAGGGAGGGTTGGTCGAAGGGCCCTCCATGATTGAGGAGAACAACGACTATTGGCTCTTCTACTCGGCCAACATGTGGGGAAACAGCCACTACGGCATCGGCATTGCCCGGTGCTCCTCGGCGATCGGTCCGTGTACGAAGCCACTCGATCACGCCTGGCTCGCCACCCATGGAACCGTTCGGGGCCCGGGAGGCCAGGAGTTCTACACCACCGGGCCCCTCGTCTGGATGGTGCGCCACAGTCTGGCCCCGGGTCAGACGGGCAACAGTGCTGAGCGCGGGCTCTATCTGAGCCTGCTTGCCTTTCCCAACGGTCAGCTGCCTCGCTTGGCCGCTGCCGCGCCGTCAGCCGCTCTGGCCGAGGCGGTCGTCTACTACGGCGATCCGTCGCTGCCCAAGACGCCACGGGCCGACTACCTGTACCTCATGCGCAAATACGGCGGATCGCTCTCGACGGCGAGCAACGACCGATTGATCGGGGACGCCACCGCCACCTGCGGCGCCCTTGGCAAGAACAAGAACCTCGCAGCGATCCTCGCTGCACTCAAGGCGCGGGGCCTTGACACCTTCGACTCTCACCTCGGGATTCTCCTGGCCGCGCAGTACCAATGCCCATCGGCCGTCACCCAGGCCACACAAGTCATGGTGGAAGCCCTCAACCAGTCCGCTGCCGTCTCCTGACGAACAGGACGGCGGGAGAGGCGATGCCGCGGCGGAACTCTCTCGGACGCGTGCGGTGCTCACCGGGTGATTGTCTTGGTCCTCGCTCGTACTCACGTCGATGGCGGCCGGGTTGGTATTACTCATGGTCAGTGCCTTTGCGTAGGTCGAGAGTGGACCGAAGCTCCTCCGGTGGAAGGGGCGACCGCCGACGGGCATCGGTTACCATCCTGTGCCTTCATGCTGATGGACGAGCACCTGGGCCGCATGGCCGAGCAGTTCGGCGACGAGACCGCCTTCGCCGTGGTCGACGTCGGTGCGATGACCTTCGCCGAATGGGACGGCGCCGCCAATGCCATGGCGCGCCGGCTCCTCGAGGAGGGCCTCGAGCCCGGCGGGCGCGTCGGCATCCACCTGCGCCCCGAACTGGCCCTGCGCTGGCTGGTGTCCTACTCGGCCGCGCACCGCGCCGGCGGCGTCGCCGTCCCCATGAACCCCCGCCTGGCCCCCGCCGAGGTGGGCCACGTGCTGGCCCACTCGGGCGCCACCGCCGTGGTCACCGACGGCGACCTGGTGCAGGCCGACCTGCAGGCGGCGGATGGCCGCCTCGTCGCCCTGGTCGACGCCGGAGCGGAGGCCGGGCCCGGTTCCGCCTCCGGCACGCCCGTCCTGGGCTGGTCCGAGGTGACCGGGGGCGACCGCTCGCCCTTCCAGGCCCCGCGCCAGAGCGACGACCTGGCCGACATCCTCTACACCTCGGGCACCACCGGCCGACCCAAGGGTGTGGCCGTCCGTCACTCCAACGGCTCCATGATCGGCGCCGTCGACCCCAACTGGACGGGCGGCGGCTGGGTGCACGCCAGCCCGTTGTTCACCTTCGCCGGCATCGCGCTCGTCTACACGCCCATGAAGCTCGGGCTCCAGGTCGTCTACCAGCCCCGCTTCGACGCCGGCCGCTGGCTCGAGGTGGTCGAGGCCGAACGCCCGGTGGCGGTGTTCCTCGTGCCCGCCATGGCGCACCTGCTCATCGATCACCCCGGTTTCGACGAAGCCGACCTGTCCTCGGTCACCATGTGCTCGGTCGGCAGCGCGCCGCTCGCCCCCTACGTGGTCGAGCGGCTCCAGGCCAAAATGCCCGACGCCCTGGTCTCCAACAACTACGGCATGACCGAGGCCGGTTCCGCCTACTGCATCATGCCGCAGGGCGAGGCGGTCAAGCGCCCCGGCTCGGTGGGCCAGATCGCCCCGCCCGCCGTGGTGCAGATCGTCGACGAGCACGACCGGCCGCTGGCCGCCGACGAGGTCGGCGAGGTGCGCCTGCAGATGCCCGGCCGGCACCGCGAGTACTACAACGACCCCGAGGCCACCGCCGAGGTCTGGCGTGACGGCTGGCTGGTCACCGGTGACCTGGGCAAGCTCGATGCCGACGGCTACCTCTACATCGTCGGCCGCTCCAAGGATGTCATCATCCGCGGCGGGAACAACGTGCACGCCACCGACGTCGAGCACGCCCTGGTCCAGCACGAGGCCGTCAAGGAGGTGGCGGTCGTCGGCGCGCCGCACCCGGTGCTGGGCGAGGACGTGGTGGCCTTCGTCGTGCTGCACCCCGGCGCCCGGGCCGACGGCGACGAGCTGCGCGCCTTCGGCCTCGAGCACCTGGCCGACTACAAGGTGCCGCGCGTCTTCGTCTTCGTCGACGACCTGCCGCGCAACCCCACAGGCAAGGTGGTCAAGCCTGAACTCAAGGCCCGGTTGGCCGACACGCCGGCCTAAGCCGGACGTCGCATGTTGGCGCGCTTCGAATTCGACCCGACGCTGCAGCATCCGATTCGCCACGCGGTGTTGGCCGTCGCCCTCGTGTGCCTCACACTGGCTACCGCCGGCTACGGGTACGTCACGCACCCGAGCAACGAACAGCCCCCGACGGTCCCGTCGTCACCGGCATTCATCGTCGATCTGAACGTGGACTCCGTCATGCCGGCCGCCTGGGTGGTCCGCACCGATCTCATAGAGGACGGGCCCAACACGTGGGTCGTGCTCTCCGTCGAGCCCGAGACGCGTTCGGCCACCGCGTTCGATTTCAGCATCCTGGCCTACGGCCTGCCCATCGCCGGCACCACGTGCGGCTTGAAGGATGAACCCTCGTACTACTGCGTGGCCGGCGCGCTGGCCAACGGCAAGTTCGCCGCGGAGGAACACGGCCTGATCTTCCCGCCCCAGTCCGACACGGAGATCTTCCCCCGGGACGGCAGCATCCACGAGGTCACCGGCAGTGCCGGTGCGGGTGGCATCACCCTGCCGTTCTCTCTGATCCCGGGCGCGGCGCCGATCGCCCACAACGGCGCGTTTCTCAGTTTCGCCCTGCCACCGGTGGTCCTCAACGTCACCACGCCGTCGGGTGTCGCGGTCAACACGTCGGTGACCTTCGACACCGAAATCGGCACGGGCGAGCTCCGCACCGTCACCTTGGCGTCGGGGAACGCCCCGAGCTCCATCATCCGTGACACCGCCGTCAACACGCTCGATGTCAGCAACCGGTTCCTTACCAGCTGGGTCTGGGCCGAGACCGACTCGCTGAGCGGATCGGCCGGGGCAGCGGCCACGGTCCAGTCCACGCCGGTGGCCGTCTCGGCCGCGGCCAACGTCGCCACGGAGTCCTCGGAGAATCATCAGGCGTTCCTGTCCGGCATCGCCTGGGGCATCGCAGGCGGCGCCGCGGTCGGCGCGTTCCAAGAGATCCTTACGAACTGGCCCATACGGCGGAGGGTCCGCCCCGCGACGCCAGGAGCCTGAACCTACGTCAGGGTGCGCTCAGAGCCCGGCGGTCTCGATGACGGACTTCGTGGCGGCCATCTGCTCGGCGAAGTGGGCCGCCGAGTGGTGGTCGAAGCGCAGGCTGAACCCGGTGGCGCCCAGGGCGACATAGTGGCCCAGGAATTCGGCCGTCTCCTCGGGCTGCCCCAGCGGGTCGATCGGCGGTTCGGGGGCCAGGTGCAACTTGAGCGGGCGTCCGTGCTCGTCGGCGTAGCGGGCCAGACCCTCGAGGGTCTGGGTGTCGGTGAGGAGCCCGGCCAGCTCGTCGACCTTCATCCCGAAGGGCATCCAGGCGTCTCCGAGCTCGAGGGCGCGGCGCAGGGAGCGGCGGGTGCGGCCGCCCACCCAGACCTCGACCTCCCGGGGCAGGCCCGACGGCTCCACTATGAAGCCCTCGTAGTGGTAGTGCGTGCCGTCGTAGGAGGGGGTGCGCCGGCCCCACGAGGCGCGCAGGGCGCGGATGGCATCGTCGGCCCGCTCGCCCCGGCCCTCGAAGGTGTGGCCCAGCACCTCGAACTCCGGCTGGAGCGAACCGACCCCGATCCCGGCGATGACCCGCCCGCCGCTCAGCACGTCCAGCGTGCCGAGTCGCTTGAGGAGCTCGAGCGGGTGGTGGTACGGCAGCACGACCATGTGGGTGAGCAGCCCGACCCGTGAGGTCACGGCGGCGAAGTAGCCGAGCGTGGAGAACGGGTCGAAGTAGCGGCCCCCGCGCACGGTCGACGCCGCCGCCGGGATGGCGATGTGCTCGGAGCACGACACCCAGTCGTAACCGAGCTCCTCGGCTTGCTGCACCACCGTCACGACATCGTCGACCGTGGCCGTCGTCTCCCACTCGGGTGGGTCGAAGCGCGGGTTCATGTGCAGCCCCGGAGTCACGATCCCGAGGGCGAGCGCCATGAAGGCAACGTATCCCTCCGGCGCCCCTCGTGCCCGGAGCGCGCCGTATGTGACGCGCTGATGAACTCTCGCGGCCGGGGCGCCAACGTTCAATCGGGCGACCCCTCGTCTCGTATACTGGGCGCAGCATGTCGCACGGATCGGTGAGCACGAACCGTTCCATCGGGTCTCAACCGGTGGGCACGACCCCGGACGGGTCGCGCGCGGCCATGTCCGAGGTACGCGCCGGCCGCCTGTCCAAGCGGGCCGGCACGGGGGTGGTCTCGACGCCGTAGGAATGGCAATTTCCATTCCTCTGACGCCGAGGAGCCGCTCCCACAGGGGAGCGGCTCTTTGCATGTGGAGACGGCTACGAACCGCCGGGTCGGGGTGGCGGTGACGTAATGGCTCAGCCGGGGGGAGCGAGCTGAGGCCCAGGGTGGGGGCAGGGACGGGGTGTGACGCTGGCCCCGTCGCAGGCCGGAGGGACTGCAGGGGCAGTTGTTCGAGATCGAAAGTGAGGGAGACGACCATGACGACCCAGCTGTGCCGGCGCTGCCGGTTCCACCCGGCCTCGCCTCGCATCGCGGACTACTGCTCGTGGGACTGCTACGAGGCCGACGACGAGGACGACGACGAGGGCGACGAGGAGGGAGACCAGGCGGCGTGAGCGCGATCAGGCGGACACCTCGACCGCAACGGCGCGGCGCGGGGTCGTGTGCGGTTCGCTACGCCGTCGACGGGGCGGCGAGGCCGCCCCACGTCGGATCCGGTCGGCCCGACTCGTAGGTGCGGCGCAGGTTCTCCAGCCAGGACACGCTGTCGTCGAGGCCGCCGGGCCGGTTCCGCGCCAGCCAGAGCGCACGGTAGCGATCGGTCAGCGCGTCGAGCTCTTCGCCGAGCCGTGCCCGTTCCCCCGCGGGCACCGAGCCGATGTGCCCGTCCACCCCGAGGCGGGCCCGGGCGTCGCGCACGAGCAGGGCCACCAGGTCGATGCTGAACGCGACCTGGTCGACCAGGCTCGGGGAGTCCGCGCGCTCGGGCCGGGCCCGTCCCAAGGACGTGCGGGCCTTCTCGAAGCAGGCCTCCACCGCGCCGAGCTCGTCCGCGGTGATGCCGGCGGTCAGACCACGGCCGACCGGGAGCTGGGGGTAGTAGAGGTTCATGACCAGGGTCGACATGTTGGGGAACTGAGGGGTGACCAGCCGGTGGGCGTCGCCCAGGGCCAGCACCGCTTCGGCCAACCCGCCGGTGGGATCGCGGAAGACATGCGCGCTCAAGGCGGCGCCGAGGTCGATGTCGGCGTTGGACTCCAGGCACCACGACACGGCAGCGCCGTAGGCCAGCCCCGGCCCGCTGATGACGGGCTGCTGCAGGTGGCCCTGGTCGCCCCAGTCGGTGTTGAGGTAGCCGGTCGCTCCGTGGGCCCGGGCCGCCTCGGCCGCCTTGCGGCACGTCTCCCGGGCGTTGGTGACCCGGCCCAGAATGGTGAGCCAGGACGACGTGCCGGGCGCCACCCAGAACGGCACGCCCGACTCGGCCAGGACGGCGCAGCGCTCGTCGAAGGGATGCCAGTCGTCGTAGCCCCACTCGCAGACGGTGACGCCGCCGGGCAGGCGGGCCAGCAGGTCGGCCCGGCCGGCCAGCATGTCGCCCCACATCAGCATGTCGCGGCCGTCGAGCTCGGGCAGCGCCCGCAGGGTGCCGACCCAGGCCAAGAAGTCGTCCATCCGCTCGGGCGGCAGCTCCCAGGCCTCGTCCAGCCCGACGTGGACCCTGAGGCTCGAGAAGAGGGGGAGGAGCTCGGCCAGCAATTCGCGCACCAGGGCCAGCGAGCCCGGGTTGGTCGGCTCAATCGTCATGGGCGGCCGGCTGATGCCGTAGGGGTCGACGAAGCCGTCGGGCCTTATGGCCAGGTGGCGGTAGGGCTCGTGCGCCAGCCAGCGGTTCATGTGACCCAGGCAGTTCTGATTCGGCGTGAGCTCGACGTGGCGGGCGCGGCAGAAGGCGTCCAGTTGGCGGATCTCCTCGGCGTCGAGTGGGCTCGCCGCAGCGTGCACCGTCGGGTGACCGCGGTAGGCGAAGGTGTGCTCGGAGTAGAGCTGGACGTGGTTGACCTTGAGCGAGGCCAGGCGGTCGATCAGGCCCTGCAGGCTGGACAAGGTCGGGACCTTGTCCCGCGAAATATCGAGCATGACGCCCCGCACCGCCAGGTCCGGATGGTCGGCGACGTGCCCTACCGGCAGCGATCCAGCGTGGACCCGGGCCAGCTGCGCCAGGGTGGCCCGGCCGTAGAACGCCCCGGCGTCGTCGGCCGCCACCAGGTCGACTCCCTCGGGAGCGATGCGCAGCTCGTAGCCCTGCGCCGGCAGCGAGCCGTCGATGCGGATGATCGGCGGGCGCTCGGGCACGACCTGGTCGCCGAGCTCGAGAGTGCGCGGGACCGGCAGCAGGTTCACCGCAGCTCCTTGCGGTAGACGAAGTACACGTCGCTCACCTTCCCGCCGACCGCGGCGTAGGGCGGGACGGGCCCGATCCACACGACCGAGACGCGGTCGGCCCCGCGCCGGCGCAGCTCGTGCAGCGCGCCGACGAGAACGCCCTTGCCCCGACCCCGCCCCATCAGGTCGGGTCGCACGGCCACCGGCCCGAGCAGGCCGCGCCGGTTCACCTCGAAGGCGCAGAACGCGGTGACGGTCCCGGTGTCACCGTGTTCGCGCTCTATGACCAGGTTGCCCTTGTCCAGGGCGCGCAGCACCTCGGGCCGCCAGTTGGACCAGTGCTCCGCCAGCCACTGGTCGAGCTCGTCGCGCTCCGCCGGCCCGGCCAGCCGGTGGCCGCCCGGGTCGTCGGGGATCTGGTGCAGGTCGACGTCCATGTTGAAGTTCGTCTCGGCGCGCGAGTAGTGCCGTCGCTCGAACAGGCAGAGCAGGCCCGTCTCGGTGCTGGGCACGCCCGGCCACAGGAAGTAGGGCGGATCGGCGCCCGTGATGAGGCGCGGGTGGCCCTGCGCCTTGGCCCAGTCCTCGGCCGCTTGCAGGAGGGCGTGACCCAGGCCACGGCGGCGCGCTGGCGGGTCGACGGCCAGGAGCCGGACGTGCGCGCCGTCGTCGCAGGCGACCAGGGCCACCATGCCCTGGGCCGGGTCGCCGAAGACGGTGGTGGGCTGGTCGGGCGCGCACAGCGCGCCCTCGAGCTCGTCGACGCTCGGCGGGTCGGCCACGGCCCGATCGCAGAGCCGCTTCACGGCGGCCAGGTCGAGGCGCTCGAGCGGCTCGGCGTCGGTGCCGCTCACGGCGCCGCGGGGCGAGAGGCCGGACCGCTGGGGGGCATGGGGCGACACGCTACGCCGGTGGTGCGTGTCAGCCTGGTTCGTCGGGGAAGCGCAGGCGCGCCAGCTGCGTCGACTGCGCCACCACGACGCCGCGGCTGTCCCACAGGACGCAGGTCTCGTCGACCATGCCGTCGGCCACCACATGGGCCGTCATGCGGATGGCGACCCAGCCCGGAGCGGGGCGGGCCCGCACGTAGGTCGACATCTGCAGGGTCGGGACCCAGCCCGACGAGCCGATCATGAGCGTCGCCGGCGGAATGGCGTCGGCGGTGAAGAGCAGCGACAGGGCGTCGGGCTCGCGGCCGTCGCTGAAGCGGGTCCAGCCGCGCAGTTCGGCCGGCCTTCCCTCCGGCGGCGGGCCCTCGGCGAAGGGGAGGGTGCCCGGGTCGAGCCGCAGGTCCAGGACGTCCATGATGCCGATGACCAGGCCGGCGGGCGTGGGGGAGCGCAGGCGCACGCAGTCCTCGGGGGGTGGGGCCCGGAAGGGCTCGGTCCCGTCGTAGCGGACCCGGGCCGGCGCCGGCACCTCGCCGAGGACGAAGACGGCGTCGACCAGGTCGATGCCGTCCTGGACCAGGACGGCCCGCACGTGCGAGGCGGAACGGCCGAGGCGCAAGAGGGTCGTCTGCACCTCGGCAGGCCCGAGGGCGGGTGGGCGCAGGTAGGTGATGGAGGACGACAGGATCCCCCAGGACGTGGCGTCCCCCTGGCCGGCCCGGAGGGCGGCCTGTCCCATCAGCGCGTCGAGGTAGCCGCCGTTCGGCTTGTCGCCCACCGTCCACAGCTCGTGCACCCGGGTCTCGAAGCGGCCCGGCTCGGCCGTGGGCCGCACCGCCGTGGCCGCGTCGAACGAAATGTCGTCGGGTCCGGGCACACGGTGGACCCTACCGGCGAAGATGATGGGCCATGACGTTCGACCTGGAAGGCACCTTCAGCGACGACTACCCCTACTTCTACGGCGAGTCGATCGACGACGAGCACTCGGACGCGGACACGGCCGAAATCCTGACGCTGCTGTCCTTGCCCCCGGGCGCGCGGATACTCGACGCACCGTGCGGCCACGGGCGCATAGCGCGGCGGCTGGCCGCGGCGGGCATGGAGGTCACCGGCGTCGACATCACGCCGGCCTATGTGGAACAGGCGCGCCTCGATCCGCAACTGCCGCCGAACGCGGTGACCTACGTGGAGGGCGACCTGCGCCAGCTGCCGGTGGACGGTCCCTTCGACGCGGTGGTGTGCTGGCTCAATTCGTTCGGCTACTACGACGACGCCGACTGCCACCGCGTGCTGGAGGAGTTCCATCGCGTGCTGCGGCCCGGCGGCCTCGTCGCCATCGACACCATGCACCACGACGGCGGCGTGCGGCACTTCGTCCCGGCACCCGAGGCGGTGGTCGTCCAGCTCGGCGACGACACCATGGTCGAGCTCTCGACCTTCGAGCCGGTGACGGGCCGCATGCGTGTGGAGCGCACGGTGCACCGCGACGGTGCGGTGCGCCACGCCTCGTACTTCATCCGGTTGCCCACGCCGCCCGAGTGGGTGGTGTGGCTCGAGGACGCGGGCTTCCGCGACGTCCGCTTCCAGGGAGGCGGGGGCGGGCCGCTCGAACTGGACAGCTGGGAGATGGTGGTGGTGGCCACGGCATAGGCCACCGGACAGGCGGCCACCCTCATCGGCTCCCGGCTGCCGAGCCGGCCTCCCGGAGGTCTCGGAGGCGGCCCCGGAGGCCGGTGTAGAGTGAAAGGTGACACGGCTGTCAGCAAACGGTGCTCGGGAATCCCCTGGTCAGCGCCCGTTGGCGGGTGGCCTCAGCACAGACACCGCGCCGGCGGGTCCGCTCGGTGGCGGGACCCGAGGGAGGGCCCCATGAACGTCGATCTGCAGGCTCTGGCAGGACCGAGAGACCGCCTGATGGCGGGTGGCGCCGTCGACCCGGTGACGGCCGAGGTCATCCGGGGGACCATGGAGACCATCTGCTTCGAAATGGCCATGTACGTCTCGCGCACGGCCACCACGCCCATCCTCAACCAGTCCAACGAGCGCAACGCCACCATCCTCGACGGCAAGGGGCGGCTGGCCGCGCTGAGTGTCGGCATCCCCCAGTTCATGCTGACCTCCACCCTGCCGGTGCGCTTCGCCCTCGAATTCCTCGGGGTCGACGAATTCCGCCAGGGCGACGTGTTCGTGGCCAACGACCCGTATCACGGGGGCGGGCACCTGCCCGACTACAACGTCTTCGCCCCGGTGGTCGTCGACGACCACCTGGTGCTCATCTGCTCCATCCAGTGCCACCACGGCGACACCGGTGGCGCGGTGCCCGGTGGTTACAACGTCACGGCCAGCGACATCTGGGGCGAGGGCGTGCGCTGGCCGGTGGTCAAGGTGCTCGACCGCGGGGTGGAGCGGCGCGACGTGCTCTACGCCCTGCAGATCAACAACCGGCTCGACGGGTATCTCGGCGACCTCCGGGCGCAGATCGGGGCGGCCAAGCAGGCGGCCGACCACCTGGTCGGGCTGGTGGAGCGCTACGGCGTCGACATGATCGAGGCGGCGGTCGACCACATGATCGACTACGCGGCGGCGCGCTTCGCCGAGGAGGTGTCGGCCTGGCCCGACGGGTCCTACGAGGGCGACGCCTACGTCGACCACGACCCGCTCGGCAACCCCGACATCCACCTGCACGTGAAGATCACGGTGGACGGGCCCCGGCTCACCATCGACTACACGGGCAGCGACGAGCGCCAGGAATTGGCGGCCTGGTCCACCTACGGCAACACCCGCGGGTACACGGTGGCGCAGATCGCCGCCATGATGGACCCCGAGATCCCGAAGAACGAGGGCTTCTTCAACTCCATCGAGCTGGTGGTGCCGCAGGGGTGCGTGCTCAACCCGCACCCGGGACGACCGGTCTCGGCCGGTACGCACCACCCGGGAGCCGACATCGGCGAGGTCATCGCCGTGGCCATGGCCGGCGTGCTGCCCGAGCGGGCGGTGCCCCAGACCTACAAGACCGGCATCCCGACGACCATCCGCGGCGTCGACCCGCGCAGCGGCGCGGTCTTCGTGGACGGCTCGGCCGAGGTGTACGCCGGTTGGTGCAACGCGGCCAAGGGGCAAGATGCCTGGGGAGCGGTCTCCGCGTCCTTCGGCAACCTCTGGAAGGCGACGGCGGAAATCAACGAGTCGCTCTACCCGCATATCCAGTGGTCGCGTGACTACCGCACCGACTCGGGCGGGCCGGGGCAGTGGCGGGGCGGCTGCGGCTCGCACTACATAAAGGAGGTGCGGGTCCCCTCCGCCGTCTACACCTACGTGGTGGGCCAGAAGTACCCCATGCCGGGCATCGCCGGCGGCGGCCCGGGCGCGCCCAACCGGTTGAAGCTGCGCTACGGCACCGACCGCGAAATCACGGTCGCCCACACGGCCGACTGGGTGCCCATGGAGGCGGGGGACCGCATCAACTTCGACTACGGCGGCGGTGGCGGCTGGGGCGACCCGCTGGAACGGCCGGCGTCGGCGGTGCTCGACGACGTGCTCGACGAGTACGTCAGCGTGGAGGCGGCGGCGCGGGACTACGGCGTGGTGCTGACCGGGTCGCTCGAGGAGCTGACGCTGGCGGTGGACGAGGCGGCCACCGAGGCCCGCCGGGCCGACCTGCGCACGGCGCGGTCGGCCGCTTGAACCCGGGCTCCTCCGGCGGGGCGGCCGCCGGCGCTCGGTAGGATCGGCCCCCTTATGGGCAGCGGGATCGTGACGTGGGGCGCCTACCTGCCCTCCTGGCGGCTGCAGCGCTCGGCCATCGCCGGCGTGCTGGGCAGCGGCGGCGGCAAGGGGACGCGTTCGGTGGCCTCCTACGACGAGGACACGACCACCCTGGGGGTGGAGACGGGGCGGCGGGCTCTGGCCACCGGCCCGGGTGCGCCGTCCGTGCAGGACCTGTTCCTGTCGACGCCCGACCCGGGCTACCTCGACAAGACGAGCGCCACCACGGTGCACGCCGCACTGGGGCTGGGGCGGGCCTGCGGCGCCTACGACTTCGCCGGCTCCTCGCGCTCGGCCACGGCGACGCTGCTGGCGGCCCTGGCCGGGGCGGCCGGCGGGCGCACGACCATGGCCGTCGTCGCCGACCTGCGCACCGGTCTGGCCGGGTCGGCCGAGGAGCGCGACAGCGGCGACGGCGCGGCGGCCTTCCTCTGCGCGCCGGACGGCGCCGTGGCCGAGCTGGTCGGCCGGGGGGCGGCCACCGACGAGTTCCTCGACCGCTGGCGCGTGCCCGGCGAGGCCGACTCCCACGTGTGGGAGGAGCGCTTCGGCGAGGAGCTCTACGTGCCGTTGGCCCGCGAGGCCTTCGCGGCGGCGCTGAAGGACGCCGGGCTGGCCGAGGGCGACGTCGACCATGCGGTCGTGACCGGGTTGCACGTGCGGGCGACCAGGGCGGCGGCCGCCGGGCTCGGCGTGCGCGACGGCGTGCTGGCGCCGGACCTGACCACCTCGGTCGGGAACCTGGGGGCGGCCCACGCCGGCGTGGCCCTGGGCGACGTGCTCGAACGGGCCGAGCCGGGGCAGGTGATCGCCGTGCTCTCGCTGGCCGACGGGGCGGACGCCCTCGTGCTGCGGACGACGGACGCGCTCACCGCGGCCCGGCGCGCCCGGGCGCAGGCGGGCGTGCCGAGCGTGGCCGAGCAGGTGGCGGCCGGGCGGGACGACCTGAGCTACGCCACCTTCCTGACCTGGCGGGGCCACATGCGCCGGGAGCCGCCGCGCCGGCCCGACCCCGAGCGACCGGGGGCGCCGACGGTGCACCGCTCCGAGGAGTGGAAGTACGCCTTCGCCGCCTCGCGTTGCCTGGCCTGTGGCTTCCGCCACATGCCGCCGACGCGGGCCTGTCTGAAGTGCCACGCCATCGACCAAATGCAGGCGGAGCGGTTGGCCGACGTGCCGGGGACGGTGGCCACGTTCACCATCGACCACCTGGCCTACTCCATGTCGCCGCCGGTGATCGGCGTGATCATCGACTTCGACGGGGGCGGGCGGTTCCGCTGCGAGCTCACGGACGCCCGGGCGGCCGAGGTGTCGATCGGCGACCGCGTGTCCATGACCTTCCGGCGCGTCTGGACGGCGCAGGGCGTGCACAATTACTTCTGGAAGGCGCGGCCGCTGGCCGTGCCGGCCGGCGGTGCGGGCGACGACGAGCGAGGAGGGTAGGGCGATGGCGAGCAGCGGCATCCGCGACCAGGTGGCCATCATCGGCATGGGCTGCACCCGCTTCGGCGAGCTGTGGGACAAGGGAGTCGACGACCTGTTGACGGACGCCGCCACCGACGCCGCGGCGTCGGCCGGCCTGTCCATCCACGACATCGACGCCTTCTGGCTCGGCACCATGACGTCGGGCGTGTGCGGCGTGACGCTGTCGCGGCCCCTCAAGCTCGACTACAAGCCGGTCACCCGGGTGGAGAACTACTGCGCCACCGGCTCCGAGGCGTTCCGCAACGCCTGCTACGCCGTGGCCTCGGGCGCCTACGACGTGGCCATGGCCATCGGGGTGGAGAAGCTCAAGGACACGGGCTACTCGGGCCTGACCGGCATCCGCGCCGTGGGTGACGGCACCGACCCCGGCCTGTCCTCGCCCGCCGCCTTCTCCTTCCTGGCTCCCTCCTACGCCCACAAGTACGGGGTGGACAAGGACGAGCTGAAGGAGGTCATGAGCCGGATCGCCTTCAAGAACCACCAGAACGGCGCCCGCAACCCGCGGGCGCAGTTCCAGAAGGAAGTTTCCATGGAGACGATCGCCAAGGCGCCCCTGGTGGCGGGCGACCTGGGCGTCTTCGACTGCAGCGGCGTGAGCGACGGCTCCGCCGCTGCCGTGATCTGCCGGGCCGAGGACGCGCACAAGTACTGCGCCAACCCGCTCTACGTGAAGGCACTTTCCTTCGTGGCGGGGCCGGCCGCCGGCCCGATCGACCCGGCCTACGACTACACCACCTTCGAGGAGGTGGTGCGCACGGCGGCCGATGCCTACGCCCAGGCCGGCATCACCGACCCGCGGGCCCAGCTGGCCATGGCCGAGGTGCACGACTGCTTCACCCCGACCGAGCTGGTGCTGATGGAGGACCTCGGCTTCGCCGAGCGGGGCACGGCCTGGAAGGAGGTGCTGGCGGGCACCTTCGACCGCGACGGCGAGCTGCCGGTCAACCCGGACGGCGGCCTCAAGTCCTTCGGGCACCCGATCGGTGCCTCGGGCCTGCGCATGCTCTTCGAGTGCTGGCTGCAGTTGCGGGGCGAGGCGCCGCCCGAGCGCCAGATCGCCACCGTCGGCCCGGGCCGGACGCTCGGGCCTGACCCACAACCTCGGCGGCGCGCCCGGTGAGGGCGTGAGCTTCGTCGGCATCGTCGGCACCGAGCTCGGCTGACGCCATGAGCGGCGCGACCGGGGAGGACCTCCTCTCAGAGACCGAGGACCAGGCCGCCCTGCGCCAGCTGGCCCGTGACGTGGCCACCCGTGAGGTGGCGCCGCGGGCGCACCAGGCCGACGAGGAGGGCGCGGTGCCGGCCGAGGTGCGCAAGGCGCTGGCGGCGGCCGACCTGCTGCGCATCACGGTGGGCGAGGAGTGGGGCGGTATGGGTCTGGGCGACGTCGAGGCGTCGATCGTGCTCGAGGAGATCGCCCGGGCCGACGTCTCGTCGGCCATCTGCTGCCAGCTGACCTTCAACGGGCCCCCCCGGGGCATTGAGCACCTCGGTCCGCCGGCCATGAAGGAGCGGTGGTTGCCGGCGGCGGCCGATGGAGAGGCGCTGATCAGCATCGGCATCACCGAGCCCGACGCCGGCTCGGCCGTCCAGAACATGCGCGCCGCGCTGGTCGACGACGGGCCGGGGCGCTGGCGCCTCAACGCCTACAAGAACTATTCGACCCTGGGCGACGTGGCCCAGGGCGTGTTGGTCTGGTGCCGGTGGCCCGGCGGCGAGGGGGCCAAGGGGATCGGCGCCGTCATCGTGCCGACCGACCGGGCGGGCGTGTCGGTGACCGGGCGCCACCAGGGAATGGGCATCCACGCCGCCACGGAGGCCGAGCTGGCCTTCGACGGCGTGGAGATCACCACCGACGACGTCCTGATCGCCGGTGACCCCGCCGGCACCGAACCGTTCAAGGTGTTGCTGTCACACCTCAACCACGAGCGATGCGGCAACGCGTCGATGTGCATCGGGGCGGCGCAGGGCGCGCTGGAGCACGCGGTGCGCTACATGAACGAGCGCGTCGTCGGGGGCCGCCCGCTGGCCGAGCTGCAGGGGTTGCAGTGGAAGCTGGCCGACATGGCGGTGCAGCTCGAGGGGGCACGCCTGCTGCTGGCCCGGGCGGTGCGACTGGCCGGCCCGGGTGGGACGCCGCCCGCCCTCGAGACGGCGCTGGCCAAGACGGCAGCCAACCTGGCGGCCAAGTTCGTGTGCGACGAGGCCATGCAGATCCACGGCGGCTACGGCTACTCGCGTGAGTATCCGCTCGAGCGCGCCTATCGCGACATACGGGGGTTGTGCTTCGGTGCCGGGACGGTGGAGGCGCAGAAGAACTTCATCGGCCTGCGCGTCTCGGCCGGCGCCCGTACCGGTTCGCCCGGCTGGAAGGACCCGCTGGGGTAGCAGGGCTGAGGTCACGGGTTCCGGCGGAGCCGGAGCGCCGCTGCGTCGAGAAATTCGTCGGGTTGGGGCTGTCGAGCGGCATGGCGGGGCCAGGTCGACTCGCTGATCTCGAAGAGTGCGGGGGGAGGGCACCTCACCTCGACGCACTTCTCTGGAGTGGAGCTTCTCGCCCCCGGCCCTATTTCCGAATCGCCCCCTCCGGCCCGTGAGGGCCCAGCCTTTACACTTGACGAGTGCTGTGCTCTTGCTCCATCACGGGGGGCATCGGACTCGACAGCGGGTGGATCAGGTCATGGGGACACGGTCGACGTGGCAAAAACCCTTCTCCGCGGTAATCCCTCTACCGACCGCGTTCGTAGATCTATGTGACGGAATCGGAAACAAACGAGGAGACGCGACATGAAACAGGCTACGCAGGACCGGAGCTCGACCCGCAAAGTGCCGGTCGGACGATTGGTCAGCGCCGCGGTGGCCCTTGGCGGGCTGTCCGGATTGGTCCTGGCCGGCAGTACGGCGGGGGCGGCGTCGAGCGTCGTCGTTTCGACGACGAAGAACACCAATTATGGCACCATCCTCGTCAGCGGCAAGGCCCTGTACACCCTGAAGGCGAGCAAGACGGCCTGTTCCACATCGTGCTTGAAGATCTGGCCCGCGCTCATGCTGCCCAAAGGTGTGACGAAGGCCACGGCCGGGACCGGGGTGAGCGCTTCGAAGCTCGGCACCGTGAAGCGGAGCGGTGGCGCGCTTCAGGTCACCTATGCCGGCAAGCCGCTCTACAAGTTCGCTGAAGACACCAGTGCCAGCCAGGTGAATGGAAACATCACCGACACGTGGGGCAAGTGGTCCGTCGTGGCGACGAAGCCGGCATCGTCGAGCTCGAGCTCGAGTTCTGGCTCCGGCTCCGGTGGATCGACGGCCGGCTCCGGGGGAGTGTCGTTCTAGCGCCGAGGTCCTGGACCGGGAGGAAGTCATGTCCTCTGTTCTGATTGCACCGTCTCGATCTCCTGTTCCGTCGCCGGCGGAGCGAAGGAGTCCGGAGGCGAGTCGGCCGTGGATCGCGCTGTCGTCGCGGGCCTACCTCCCAGCCGTCGGGATTGCGGCCGTGGCCCTTGCCCTGGTTGCCATCGGTTGGTCCAGTCACTGGGGCGGAGAGCGCTTCGCGGAGTCCCTGACGAGTCTCCGCGTCGTCCTGGTGGGTCCGTTGACCCTCGGGATCATCGGGGTCTTTCTCGTCGTGGAGCGAATTTGGCCGGCCCAGCAGCGGCCGCTCTTCGCCCGCGGCTACCGTCATGATCTCCTTCTCACCGTCATGAACGTGGCGCTCGTCGCGCCACTGGTGACTGCGCTCACCCTCTCCTTCGTGGCGGTGGTGCAGAGGGGTATGCCCTGGATCGTCCTGCCGAAGATCGGAATGTTTCCGCGCTGGGGTGCGATCGCCGTCATCGTCGTTGCCATGGACGGTTTGAACTGGTTTGTCCATCTGGCGAATCACCGCGTCCGAGTGCTCTGGCGTTTCCATGAGCTGCACCATTCGCAAGAGGACATGAGTGTGTTGACCGTGTTTCGCACGCACCCCTTGATCCACGTCTCCTATCTGCTCGCGCTGGTTCCAGGTGTGGTGCTCCTGGCCAATGGAGCGTTGTCGGTCACCGTGCTCGCCATCTACGCGGGCATCGTGGCTTTCGCTCACTCCAATACTCGCTTGAGTTTCGGTCCGCTCGGAAGGGTCTTGGTGAGCCCGAACTATCACCGCATCCACCACCAACTGGACGGGCCACAGGACGTGAACCTCGGCTTCGCCCTGTCGATCTGGGATCAGATCTTCCATCGGGCGGTGTTCCCGACGGCAGAAACAGTCGGCATCGACACCGGGCTGCCCGGTCGACCGCTGATCGTGGAGCAGGCGGCACCGCGCCCGCAGCATCTGGCCGTCCTCGCCGCTCAGCTGGTGGCGCCCTTCCGCCCCATGCGCGACTTCACCGTGCCCCCGTCCATCAAATCGGTCCCGCACCGGTCCGTCGAAGCCGCGACTGCCACCTCGAACTGCGGGCCACCGCCGGATCGCTTCGACGAGCCACTGGGGGAGGCGGCGTCATGGTGACGGCGACGGTCGCGACCCGCCGGCGCTCGGGTCGGGCGTTGTTGGCGACGTTGGTCGGGACCCGGGCCGCGCCCCCGCGACCGACTGGGCCCTGCTGGCCGTCCGCGTGGCGCTGGCCTGGGTCTTCATCTACTACGGGGCCGGGAAGCTCTTCGGTTGGTTCAACGGTCCGGGCCTTCATCGGACCGCTCTCTACTTCTCGCAGACCGCCCACCTCCATCCCGGTGGCCTGTTCGCCGTCCTCGGCGGGGTGATCGAATTCGGTAGCGGGGTCGCACTCGCCCTCGGCCTCTTCTCGCGCCTGGCCGGCGTCGCTCTGTTCGGGGACATGGTGATGGCGATGATCACCGTGACCTGGGCGACGGGGATCAACTCTGTCTCGGACCCACCGGGCTACCAGCTGAACCTCGCCCTTGCGGTCCTGGCGCTCGTCGCTGCCCTGCTCGGGTCCGGTCGGTTCAGTCTCGACGCGCTCATCGAGCGACGCGTGGTGGAGGCCTAGCCGTGGCGGCGGGCACTGGCGCGCTGCCAGATACCCGTCATGGCGATCTGACCGGGCTCGAAGCGGGATCGATGCAGCCGCCGTCCTTGGGCTGGCTCGGCGGATTGGCGGCATACCGCTCGGCGCGGGCGGACCGGCTGATCAGGACTTCGATGAACGTCATCGGCGCGGTCGGCGCCGCCTACTTCGCGCAGGCCACTCTGAGGTTCTACCTGCAGACGCACCGGTTGATCGGCGGGGCCTTCTTCGCTGAGCAGATGTGGGTGGTGGTCGCCTACCTCATTCGGCGCCCCGCACGCGTCGTGAGCCGACGGTGGGGCGACTGGCTCCTTGCCTTCGGTGGGACGTTCGGCGGTGTGCTGTTCCGGCCCGACGGCGCCCATCCACCGTGGGGCGTGACGGCCGGCCTGGCCGTCCAGGTCTTTGGGCTGGTCCTCTGCGTGACGTCGTTCCTCGCCCTTGGCCGTTCTTTCGGGTTCGTGGCGGCGGACCGAGGGCTGGTGAGGCGAGGTCCCTACGCCGTCGTCCGCCATCCCATTTATGCCTCCTACCTCTTCCTTCAGTTCGGGTACGTGCTGCAGAGCATTTCGGTGCGCAACGCCCTCGTGATGGTGTTCGCGTCCGGCTGTAACGCCGGCCGAGCGCTGGTCGAGGACCGCGTGCTTGCGACGAACGAGCTCTCCGAGCCGTACCGCCGCCAGGTCCGGTGGAGGTTGCTCCCCGGGGTCTGGTAGCCGATGGCAGAGACCGCGCGCACCGGAGCCGATGGTCCCGAGCCCGGGTCGAACCGGTGGCCAGGGCTCGCCCTCCGTGTCATCGGCGCCGGACTGCTGTTCGCCACCGGTGCGATCCATCTCGACCTGTACCTCACCGGTTACCGGACGATCCCGACGATCGGCTGGCTTTTTCTGCTCCAGGTGATCACTGCGTTCGCCCTCGGCACGATCGTCCTGGTGTGGGGCAGCCGCCTGGCTGCGGCCGCGGGCGCCGGGTTCGCGGTCGCCACCCTCGGCGGGTACCTGTTGTCGTTGCGCGTCAGCCTCTTCGGGTTTCGCGAGGTCCGTACCACCGCAGGGATCGTGGCCGGGGTCATCGAGGTCGCGACCTTCGCCGTGCTCGCCGCGTTCGTCCTTCAGCCGTTGCCCGAGCACCGACCTTCCGAGCGGGTCGACCGACGACGGACTGGTGGAGCGGCTGCAACACGCCATGCCGGCCGGTCGGTGGGCCGCCGCTGCGTTCACCGTGGTGATCTCGGTGCTCCTGGGTCTTTCCCTTGCGGCAGAGGGACCAGCCTCCACGAGCAGCGGGTCTGCGAACGCTCTCCTGCAGGTCACGAAGATCCACGGCGCATCGGTGCTGACCAATGCCCGTGGCTACACGTTGTACTGGTTTGCCCCCGATACGCCGGGCAAGTCGACCTGCTACGGCACCTGCGCGGCGTACTGGCCGCCGTTGACCGGCCGGCCGATCGCCGGACCGGGCGTGACGGGCAAGGTCGGAACGATCGGACGGACGGGTGGCGGGACCCAAGTCACCTACGACGGCCATCCGCTCTACACCTACGTCGGCGACTCGGCTCCCGGCCAGGCCACGGGCAACGGCGTCGACTTGAATGGCGGGTTTTGGTACGAAGTGGCCGCGTCCGGCTGAACCGCAGCGAGAGGTCGGTGGTCGACGGCACTGGCGGCGCGCCGCAACGACGCGTCCTCTCATGCGGCATGGCCAGCGGGGTCAGCAGGTCAGCAGGTCAGCGGGTCAGCAGGCCGGAGGAACCGGCGCCCGAGCCGGCCCCTCCGGTCGCTCAGATTGCTAGCGCTGCATCGACTTGGTCTCGATGAACTCCTCGAACCCGTACTTGCCGCGCTCACGGCCGTTGCCCGACTGCTTGTAGCCGCCGAAGGGCGCACCCGGGTTGAACGCGCCTCCGTTGATGTCGACCTGACCGGTGCGCATCTGCCGCGCCACCTTCTCGGCCCGGGCCGGATCGCTGCTCCACACTCCGCCGGACAGGCCATAGGGGGTGTCGTTGGCGATCTCGATCGCCTCTTCCTCGGTGTCGTAGGGGATGATGGAGAGGACGGGTCCGAAGATCTCCTCCCGGGCGATGGTCATGTCCGGGGTGACGTCGGAGAAGACCGTCGGCTGGACGAAGAAGCCCTTCTCCAGTCCCTCCGGTGCGTCGGCCCCGCCGATGACCAGCTTGGCCCCCTCTTCGATCCCCTTCTTGATGTAGCCGCGCACGCGGTCCCGCTGGACCGAGGACACGAGCGGCCCGAGGAGCTTGCCGGGCTCGAAGGGGTCGCCGGGAGCGAAGCCGGCGGCGGCGCCCGCGGCCAGCTCCTCCACCTCGGCCAGCTTGTCCCGGGGGACGAGCATGCGGGTCAGGGCCGAGCAGGTCTGGCCCGAGTTCATGTAGCAGGCGAACACCCCGGCCGGCACGGCCGCCGCCAGGTCGGCATCGTCGAGCAGGATGTTGGCGGACTTGCCGCCCAGCTCGAGCGACACCCGCTTGATGCCCTCGGCGGCCAGCTCCATGACCCGTCGTCCGGCCCGGGTGGAACCCGTGAAGGACACCATGTCGACCTTGGGGTGCGACGCGATGGCCTCGCCGACTACCGGCCCGACGCCACTGACCAGGTTGAACACGCCGGCCGGCAGGCCGACCTCGTCGATGATGTCGGCCAGGATGAAGGCGTTGATCGGCGCCACCTCGCTGGGCTTGAGGACGACGGTGCAGCCGGCGGCCAGCGCCGGGGCCACCTTGAGCACGACCTGGTACAGGGGGAAGTTCCATGGTGTGATGGCGCCCACCACCCCGATGGGCTCGTGCACGACGAGCGAGTTTCCGAGCTCCTCTTCCCATTGGAAGGCCTCGGCGGCGTTGGCGGCGTCGGCGAAGGCGCCGGCCGGCAGGCCCACCTGGACGGAACCCGACAGCGTCATGGGCATGCCGACCTCGTGGCTGATGACCTGGGCGACCTCGTCGGTGCGGGCGGCCAGCGCCTCGCCGATGCGCTTGAGCAGCTTGCCCCGCTCCTCGCGGGAGGTGGCGGCCCAGGCCGGGAAGGCCGCGGCGGCGGCCTCGACGGCCTTGTCGACGTCCTCGGGCGTCCCCTCGGGGATGGTGGCGAACACCTCCTCGGTGGCCGAGTCGATCACCTCGAGGGTGCCGGTGCCGGTCGAGGGGACCCAGGCCCCGTTGATGTAGATCTTGTCGCGCACGTCCATGAGGAGCCCTCCCTCGTCGAGTGATGCCGATGCTGTGCGGACCACCCTACCCAGCTGGCCGGGGAGCCGCTCCGGGCCGGGGCCGGGGCCGGCGGGGCCGGCCGCCGCGCCGGCGTGGGGCCGATCGATGCGGCGGGCCGCAGGCCCCCTGCGTCAACTCTTCTTGCCGAGGAGGGGGTGCTCGCCCATGCCGACGGGCTGGAGATGCTGGCCCAGCACCTCGTGGAAATGGTCGGCCACCTCCTGGGGCGTCCAGCCGCCCTCGCGCCACATGGTGGCGATCTGGCGCGGCGTCTGGAAGAGCGTGTAGGCGAAGCCGGTGCGCCCGAGCACCTGGCCGTTGACGTAGGAGGCGCCTTCGGAGGCCAGGAAGGCGACCAGCGGGGCATTGAGGGCGGGGTCCTGGTCGGCCGGCGGCTCGGCCCCGGCGTAGAGGCCCTCGGTCATGCGGGTGAAGCCGGCGGGCGCCACCGCGTTGACCGTGATGCCGTACTTGCCCAGCTCGAGCGCCCAGACGAAGGTCATGCCCATGATGGCGGCCTTGGCCGCGCCGTAGTTGGTCTGGCCGAAGTTGCCCCGCAGGCCGGCCGACGAGGTGATGTTGACGAT
This sequence comes from uncultured Acidimicrobiaceae bacterium, assembly GCA_963850095.1. GTDB lineage: Bacteria > Actinomycetota > Acidimicrobiia > Acidimicrobiales > RAAP-2 > Bog-473. Next base: position 37,992 of record CAWKJX010000004.1, read on the forward strand.
GCGGCCGTAGCCGGCGTCCTTCATGAGCGGCGCGGCGTGGCGCACGGTGTTGAAGGTGCCCTTCTGGTGCACGGCCACGACGGCGTCGTAGTCGGCCTCGTCCATCTTGACCAGCGTGCGGTCGCGCACGATGCCGGCGTTGTTCACGACGATGTCGATGGAGCCGAAGGTGTCGACGGCGGTGCCGATGATGCGGCCGGCCGCCTCGAAGTCGCTCACCGAGTCGTGGTTGGGGACGGCCGTGCCGCCCGCCGACGCTATGTCGGCGCAGACCTGCGCCGCGGGGTCCTCGCCGGTGCCTTCACCGCCGAGCGACACGCCGACATCGTTGACGACGACGTTCGCCCCCTCGGCGGCCAGGCACAGGGCGATGTCCCGCCCGATGCCCCGACCCGCGCCCGTCACCACCGCCGTCCGACCGTCCAGGAGTCCCATGGCGCGCACTGTACTCGGCGTCCCGTTTGCTGACAGCCGTGTCAGTAACGGCGCCCGGGGCTGTACCATCTGGGCGTCCCAGGGGCGACGCGGTCGCCCGACATCCCGACTGAGGAGCAGCGGCCATGGCCACCTTCATTGAGAACGCACCCGAGCAGATTGTGGCGGCGGCCCAGGAACTGCTGGCGAAGGGACTGGTCGAAGGGACGTCGGGGAACATCTCGGCCCGCATGGAAGACGGCAACATCGCCTGCACCCCGTCGTCGCTCGACTACCGGATCATGACGGCCGAGGACATCGTCATCGTGAACCCGGCCGGCGACGTGGTGGCCGGCACGCGTGGGCCGACGTCGGAGAAGTACCTCCACCTGGCCGTCATGAACGCGTACGAGGACATCGGCGTGTGCATCCACTCCCACGCCGTGCACGCCACCATGTTCGCCGTGGCCCACCAGGACATCCCGAGCTGCATCGACGAGTTCACCGTCTATTTGGGGGGTGACATCCGCTGCACCGAGTATGCGCCGAGCGGCTCCCCCGACCTGGCCGAGCAGGTGGTCAAAGCGCTGGAGGACCGCGGCGCCGCCCTCATCGCCAACCACGGCATGGTGGCCATCGGCACCACCATGGAGAGGACCATGCACAACACGGCCCTGGTCGAGCGCTCGGCCCAGATCATCTGGGGGGGCAAGCAGCTCGGCGCCATCTACCCGCTGCCCGAGAAGGTCAACGCCAACTTCGCCAACGTCTACCCCTTCATGCGCTAGGCCGCAGTGCCGGCCGCCGAAGGGCAAGCAGGGGGAAGGGTCCGGGCCCGTCTGGCCGAGCTCGGCCTGACGCTCTACGGGCCGCATCCCCCGCACGACCCGCTCGACGCCGTCGTGGTGTGGGACGGCGTGGCGCGGACGTCGGGTCAGCTGCCACGCATCGACGGGGAGCTGACGTGCCAGGGTCGCCTGGGCGACACGGTCACCGTGGCGGAGGGGCGCCAGGCGGCCGCGGTGTGCGCGCTGAACGCGCTGGCGGTGCTGGAAGTGGCCCTCGGGTCGCTGGACCGGGTGGCCCGCGTCCTCACGGTGACCGGGTTCGTGGCCTCGATGCCCGATTTCCACCAGCAGCCGGCGGTGGTCGACGGGGCCAGCGCCGTGCTGGCGGACGTGTTCGGCGACGCCGGACGCCACACGCGCTCGGCCGTCGGGGTGGCGGCGCTGCCCCGGGGCGGCGCGGTGGAGATCGAGGTGACGGTGGCGCTGCGGGACTGACCACGGTCCCGGGGCCCTTCGTGAGCGCCTGGCGCGACGACCCGGTGCGCCCGGCCCGGGCCGCCGCCTTGGCAAGCCCGGGGGACAGCGGCCGTCCACGGGGCCGACGCCCCGGGCTCGCTTCCAGGTCGGCGGGTACCGGGACGTCGGGAGCGCCGATCGTGCGGTGCACGCGGAGATCACAGCCCCGCTCAGCTCCGATCTTCCTGTGAGAGGATGGGCCCCGTTCACGGCGTCGTCCCGGGAGGATGTGCGGATAAGAGGATGTGCGATAAGAGGTGATCGGCGGGGAACACAGGGACGTCGGGTCGGTCTCGGACATCTGGATGAGGAGTCCGGGAGCGGAGGACGGGTATGACATCGTCCTGATGGCCGCCTCGGCGGGAGGGCTGGCCGCCATCAGCGAGGTTCTGGGCGCCCTGCCGAGGGACTTCCCCCTCCCCGTCGTGATCGTCCAGCATCTCGACCCCCGCCACCGCAGCTTGATGGCGGACATCTTGCGGCGCCGCACGCGCCTCCAGGTAGAGGAGGCCACCGAGGGGACCAAGCTCGAGCCGGCGACGGCTTATACGGCCCCGCCCGACGAGCACCTGCTGGTCACGCCCGAAGGGCACCTGACCCTGTCCCATTCCGAGCTGGTGCACTTCGTCCGCCCCTCCGCTGACCTGCTGTTCGAATCGGGTGCCGGTGCCTACCCCGGGCGGTCGATCGGGGTCGTGCTGACGGGCACGGGAAGCGATGCCAACATGGGAGTGCGGGCGATCGCCCAGACGGGAGGGACGGTCATTGTGCAGGATCCGTCCACGGCCGAGTTCGGAGGCATGCCGAGGGCCGCCATCGAGACCGGCGACGTCGACTTCGTCCTCGGCCTCGACGAAATCGGGCCCGCCCTCATTGTGCTCGCCGGGAGGCAGGGCGCACGGTGAGCCCGTCGCTCGGCGACGACGACGAGGCCGCGTCGTTTGAAGCGGAAGAGGGAACGACCGACCTCTCCGGGCCGTCCGACGAGAGGCCCGGAGCCGGCGACGACGAGGAGCTCGAGGAACTGCTCCGCTTCATTCGAGACACCCGCGGCTTCGACTTCACCGGCTACAAGCGCTCGTCGATCGGGCGTCGGGTCCATCGCCGGATGCACGAGGTCAGGACCGATTCGCTCGCCGACTACCGCGACCTGCTCGAAGCGGACGTCGACGAGTTCACCTATCTCTTCAACACGATCCTCATCAACCTGACCGGGTTCTTTCGGGACCTCCCGGCGTGGCGATATCTCCAGGCCGAGGTGCTTCCCGACATTGTCGCCCGGCGAGGTATGGCGCAACCGATCCGGATTTGGAGCGCCGGCTGCGCGACCGGGGAGGAGCCCTACACCATTGCCATGCTCCTGGCGGAGCTGCTGGGGGTCCAGGAGGCCGCCCGCCAGGTGAAGATTTATGCCACCGACATCGACCTCGAGGCGTTGGACCAGGCGCGCTTCGGCGTCTATTCCGAGCGGTCGCTGGCGGACGTCCCTGAGGACCTGCGGGTGAAGTACTTCCAGGAGGACATCCACCATCGCGGCTCGGTCATCATCCCGAGCCTCCGCCGGACGGTGGTCTTCGGGCGCCTCGATCTGACCAGGGATCCACCGATCTCGCGGGTGGATCTGGTGGCCTGCCGCAACACGTTGATGTACCTGACCGCCGAGACACAGAAATATGTGATCCCGCGCTTGCAGTACGCGCTACGAGACGGCGGCTACCTCTTCCTCGGGCGCGCCGAAATGGTTCTTCGAGGCGGGGCCGAGCGGTTCAACACGGTCAGCCTCCAGCACCGGATTTTCGTCACCATGCCCCACCTGATGCGGCGGGACCTGGGTGAGGGTGAGGAGCGGCAGCCCTTCGACATCGGGCCGTCCGAGGGGCGCTCGAGAATGGTGGACGAGTTCTCGGAGATCTACGAGAGTCCGTTTCACCCGTCCTCCATTGCCGAGGTCCAGGTGGACAAACAGCTGAAGCTCTTCGCTGCCAATGTCAGCGCCCAACAGCTCTTTGGCCTCACCACACGGAATCTCACGCACCCGTTCGAGGATCTCCCGTTCGCCCGGCAGCCGCTCGACCTCGTGAGCCACGCCGAACGGGCGATGCGTGACGGGGTGTCCATCGACCTCGGCGTGGCCCGCTACGAGCTGTCCGACGAGGGGAGGGATTTCGAAGTGCGCATCCTCCCCATACTCGACCTCGAGCAGAGGTCCGTGGGCGCGAGCATCACGTTCGACGACATAAGGCACACGCGTGAGTTGCGCGAAGGGTTTCGTCAGCTCCACGAGGAGCTCGAGACCGCGTACGAGGAGTTGCAATCGACCAACGAAGAGCTGGTGACCAGCAACGAGGAGCTTCAATCGAGCTATGAGGAGCTCGAGACCAGCAATGAGGAGCTCCAGTCCGCCAACGAGGAGCTGGAGACGACCAACGAGGAGTTGCGGTCCGCCAACGAGGAGTTGGAGGCGACCAACATCGATCTCAAGACGACGACGGACGCGATCGAGCACCTCAATTCCACCCTGATCGATTCCAACCGTGAGCTCATCCGCTACGGCGATCTGCATCGCAAGGTCATGGATCACTTCGAGGGGGCGATCGTCGTGCTGAACGGGCGATTGCTCGTCACGGAGTGGAACTTGAGGGCGACCGACCTGTGGGGTCTCAGGGAGGAGGAGGTGCTCGGGGAGCCGTTCTTCGGATTGGACTTCGGCCTGCCTCTCGAACGCTTGCAAGATCCGGTGCGGGCCTGCCGAACACCGGGTGCGTCCGCGGTGACGGTCGAGGTGGACGGGGTGAACCGGCTCGGAGCGAGCATCACCTGCACCGTCAGCGTGTCCCCCATCACCGGCAGCAACGAGACCTCCGTGCTCCTGATCATGGAGACCCCCGAGCGATCGGCATGACCGAGCTCGGCCATCGCGGTGAGTGTGGTCCGGCCGGTGGGAAGACCGCCGCCGGCTCGAATCAGAGCCGCAGTCCCATGGTGACGACGGACTCGGCCGTGTGGCGCAGCGAGACGCGGTGGTCGTTGGCGTGTTTGCGCAGAATGGCGAACGCCTCGTCCGCCCCGACGCCCCGGGTGGCCATGATGACGCCCTTGGCCTGCTCAATGAGGACCCGGCTCTCGAGGGCCTCCTCGAGCTGCTGGATCTTCTGACTGTCGCCCAGGCGCTCGTTGGCCCGGACGAGGTAGCCGGCGGCCACCTGCGCGAAGGCACCGGCCGCCTTCAGCTCGAAGTCGATCCACGGGCGGGGTGACGTGGAGACGAGTGTGAGCACGCCGAGAACCTTGTTGGCCGTGATGGGAATCGCGGCGACGGCGCCGACGCCGGCGCGCTCGGCTGCGGCGGCGTAGGTCGGCCAATCCCCGGCACGGGTTCGGATGTCGTCCACCACGACGTCGCGGCCGACGGTGGCGGCGTCCGTCGTCGGACCGCCGAGTTTGGAGTCGACGAGCCGCTCCAAGCTGGGAACCTGGTAGCCGTCGGCGGCCTCTGACACCAGGCGGTTGCTGCGGACGATGCCGACAATCGTGCCGTCCACGCCGAGAAGGGATCTCAACCGAACGGCAAGATCGCGCAACAGATCGTGACGCCTGCCTTCGCCGGCCACCTCGGCCGCGAACTCCCGCAGGGATTCGAGGACGCGCTCGGCATTGGGGCTGGCGCGGGTCGCCGGGTCCGCCATCCCCAAATGTTGACCTCAACAAGAGTTCGATGCCAGGGCAAATGTCACCGGGCTGCTCGCGGCGCGGCTCAGGTTGCTCTTTTTTGGGGTCTAGAAATGTCAATAAGGAAGTGCTAAACCTGGGTGAGTACCGGCTGAGCCGACCGGGACCGGAGTCGGCTAGGTGGTGCGTCGCCCAGACTCCGGCGGCGCGTCTTATTGGCGCGCAACGGAAGGGGTCACGAGGTGGATGCACCGCTTCCCCTTGGTTACGCGAGCCCTCAGGCGGACGTCGGACCGGCCGAGTTGCTCTTCAATCAGCTGTTCGGGGAAATCCTCTCGCTCAGCCTGGTGCTGGCCAGCGCCGCCAGCGTGTGCGGTCCTGGCGAGACGCAGAGCCTGCTGGCCGGAATCAACGACCTCGACGGCGCCATGACCGATGTTCGCCAGGCCCTGGCACCGGTCACAACGGTTGGATCGCCGGGACAGGGCGACGCCCTGCAGCGTTTGCACGACACGGTTCGATCCATCGCACAGGGGGTCGAGGCCACCAGCATGTCTGCCTCCCGACGTGCGGCGGTATGGGACCAGGCGTTCCAGGTCAGGGCCGTCCTCAAAGAAGTGGCGAGACTGTCCGACCCGGTCTTGAACCGGCCGTGGTCGACGGTGGCCGAATCCCCATCGGGGCCCACGGCCGACCCGGTCGCCACCAGTGGTCGCATTTCGAGACTCGAGGGTGGAGGTGGCCCAAGGTCGTGGTGGCCGACATGACACCGATGGTGTTTCTCGGCCACGACGAAGAAGGGTTCGGTTGGAATGCCGGTTGCAACGAGGGCCACGCCCGACCGACCATCCTCGAGCGAATCCGGTGGACCGCACGGCACCGGACGTGGCTGGCGGAGGCTCCCGCAGGGAGGAGCCTCCCGCTTGCCGCGGCCGATCCGTCGGACGCAACCCATGCCGCACCGTGGCGCGGCCTGAGCCGAACGCGGGTGTTCGGACCGACCGCATTGTTCAGGCGTGGCGCGAGAGGGAACAGGTGGTCGTGACCTGAACCCACCCGCTCCCCACAACGAGGGCGGCCCTCGTCGAATCTTCCCCCAAGGGTGCCCGCCGGGGGCCGCCCTCATCTCTCCGCAGTGTGGGTCTCCAGACGCAACTGGCCGCTGATTCTGAGCGCGCACCGCGTCCACAGGAGAGTCTCCCTCACCCTCGACAAAGGTTCGGTGCCTGACCGAGCCCGCGTGCACCGTTCCCGCCGTCCCACCGTCGGCGGGGCGGTGCTGCCGCGTGCAAGCGGTGAGGACGATTGAGATGAAGGGGACGATGGCTGTCCGACGGTGGCTGTCTAGGGACTGACGAAGGCGGTCTGCATTTCGGCGCGGGCGGCATTGGCTGCGTCCCAGTAATTGGCGGTGCCCTGGTCGCGCAACTGCTTCACGGCGACGATGGCGGAGCCGTAGGCGGCCACGGCGACGGCGCCGCCGACCGAGATCCGGGCCACGCCGAGCTGGGCCAGCTCGCCGACGGGCGGCGCGTTGGGGGTGATGAGGACGCTCACCGGCCGGTCGACGGCGGCCAGCAGGGTGCGCACCTCTTCGGGGTCGACCACCCGGGGCGCAAACAGGACGTCGGCGCCGGCCTCTTGGTAGGCCTGCAGGCGAGCGATGGTGTCGGCCAGGTCCACCCGCCCGTGCAGGTAGTTCTCCGCCCGGGCGGTGAGGACGAAGCGCGCCGGACCGGCGTGGGCGGCCTCGGCGGCGGCTCGCACCCGCTCGGCCGCCTGTGCCAGCTCGTAAATCGGGGCGTCCGGGCGGCGCGTGTAGTCCTCCACCGACCCGCCGGCCAGCCCGGCGTCGATGGCGGCGGTGATGGTGCCGGCGACGCCGGCCGGGTCGTCGGCGAAGCAGTTCTCGAGGTCGCCCGAGACGGGCACGTCGACGGCGGCCGCCAGCTCGCCGGAGTGGACGAGGACCTCGTCCCTGGTCATGGCGCCGTCGAGGCGCCCCTGGGAGGCGGCGAACCCGCCGCTGGTGGTGGCCAGCGCCTCGAAGCCGAGCGAGGCGAAGAGCTTGGCCGAGCCCACGTCCCAGGCGTTGGGCATGAGCAGCGGGGTGCCGGGGACGTGGAGGGCGCCGAAGCGCTCGGCGCGCGCGGCCGTGCTGGTGAGGGAGGGGGAGGGGGTCATGCCCTGCACCGTACCGGCGTGGTGTCCCGGGGCGGCGGGCGGCGGGCGGCGGGCACCGGGCGGCACCGGGTGCCCGGCGACCGGGCGGCAGATTGCTCCGGGCGAGGTAGTGCTCCGGCGCACAGACGGGCGCGCTCGCCGGCCTGCTGCGGCCTCGCTCCTCGACCCTCTCAGCCGGCCGCGGCCGTGACCGCTTCCTGGGCGGGCTCGGGGAACTCCCAGTACTGCACTTCGCAGGTCATCGGCAGAATGTGGCGCACGTAGACCGAATGGATCTTCACCACGCCCTGATCGTCGACGTGCAGGTCGACGAGCTCCAGGCGACCGTCCTTCTCCCGGAAGGCCTCGGCACGCTCTTGAATTCCCCGTAGGTCCTCGAGCGAGTTCACAGCGAACCCGTAGTGGTCCATGCGGGGGCAGCGCATGGGCTCGTCCTCGGCGATGAGGAAGATGAACTGGTCCCAGTGCACGCAGCTGAGGATCAGCCGCCGCCCGTCTTGGGTCATGACCTCGATTTCGTCGAAACCGAGCACCTCTTTGAAGAAGGTGCAGATGTCCCTTCTGCTCTCCTCGGCCAGCAGCTCGGACGGCAGCGACATGGCGACGTGGTTGAAGTGGGGGTTCCCCGCCGGGTAGTAGGGGTGGGTCATCGGCTGTGCACCTCCGGGACCACCATGACCTTGCCGGCGATTTGGCCGGTGGCCAGGCTCTCGAGCGCTCCGACGATGCCGTCGAGCGCCACCGCGCCCGGCTCTATGAGCAGGTCGCACGGGAAGCCGTCCGAGGCCAGGAGCTCGAGGGCCCGCTCGAAGCCGCCCAGGTCGTAGACGAACGAGCCGGTGACCGTGAGCTCGTTGAGGATCATGCGGTTGATGTCGAAGGTCGGGTGGTCGATGCCGGCGCCGACCATGACCAGCGTGCCGCCCCGCTTCACCTGACTGAACGCGGTCTCGATGGCCGCCCGGTGTCCCGAGCACTCCAGCACCACATGGGCGGCGCGGGCCGCCTGCCGCTCGGGCTCCCAGGGCGGGAACGACTCGAGTTCGGACGGGTCGACCACCGCGCTCGCGCCGAGCTTGTCGGCCAGAGCGCGACGGCCCTCGTTGGGCTCCACCACGGTGACGTCGTCGACGCCCATGGCCCGCAGGGCGGCGATGCTCAGCGCGCCGATGGGCCCGGCACCGAAGACCATGACGCTGTCGCCCGGGGCGACGCCGGAACGGGTGATGCCGTGCAGGGCCACCGACAGCGGCTCGGCCAGCGCGGCGTGGCGGGGGTCGAGGCCCTCGGGCAGGCGCAGCACGCCGGCGGCGCCGGCGACGACGTACTCGGCGAAGGCGCCGTCGCCGTGCTCCGACGTCATGGAGTGACGGTTCTCGCACTGCGAGGGCTTGCCCTCGCGGCAGCGCCGGCAGGTGCCGCACTTGGGCGAGGAGCCGCCGACCACCAGCTCACCCACCGACCATCCGGTCACGTCGGCGCCCAGGGCGGCGATGGTCCCGCTCCACTCGTGACCGCCGACCACGCCCGCCGGCAAGCCCCAGCCGTCCCGCATTTGGTGGATGTCCGAGCCGCAGATGCCGCACGAGTGCACGCGCACGACCATCTGGTCGGGCCGGGGACGGGGGACGGGCCGCTCCTCGACGGTGACGACGCCGGGCGACTGGTACACGGCCGCCGCCATGACGTCGGGCAGCGGACCGGCCGGAGCAGCAGTGGAACCTGACATGGACGTCAGGCTATGCGCTGGCCTCCAGCCAGGCGAGCCCTCCGGCCAGGTGGCGCAGGTACACGGGCAGCTCCCAGGCCAGCGGGAAATGGCCCAGGGCGGTGTAGAAGCTGCGCGCCGGGCCGTCCTCGATGCACCAGGCCAAGGGAAAGCCGCAGTCGGGGACCCGGCCGCCCGGCACCGAGAGGTCGACCTCGTCGTCGCGCAGGCGGAGGAGCACCCGCGCGTCGGGTCGCAGGTCGCGAAAGAGGTACACCTCGTCCGTCCAGTCCCACTGCCCGCCCAGGTGCGCGGTGGCCGGGTGCGTGTCGTCGAGCACGTCGATGGCGAAGGCCTGGGTCCAGGGATGGCCGTCGAAGCGGGCCCCCAGCATGGCGCCGTACTCGGGCCAGGTGTGGCTGGCGTCGGTGGCCGAGTGCACGCCCAGGATGCGCAGGTGGCCGTCGCGCCAGGCCTCGTGCACGGCCGCCTTCTGTTCCTCGGACCACGGGGTCTCGCCGATGGTGAAGAGGGCGACGACGCGGGCGGCGGCCAGCACGTCGGGCGAGAGGTCGCGCACGTCGGGCACGTGGACAGGGGAGAGGCCGGCCAGGTCGGCCAGTTCGGACAGGCCGGTGGTGGCCTGGGCCAGGGTGCCGTGCACGCCGGCGGGCCCGTCGACGTAGGGGGCCACCTGCGTCACGATCATCATGTTCCCGGGCACGCGGGGAGTGTAGGGCTGGTGCGACGGCGGTGCTCGGTGGTCGAATGCACGACATGGCATGACGTCACGGCACGGCCCGGCACGCCGCCGCCGGGCTATCGGACGACGAGGAGGCTGCACGTGAGCACTGACGACGCGAGCCCGCAGGAGACGGCATCGGCGCTGGCCGCCCTGGGCTCGGCCACGTTGGGGGAGTCGGGGGGGTGCGCCGCCCACCGCCGCCTGCGACCGGCCTGGCCGGGCGCGTCGGTCGCCGCGCCGGCCTACCCGGTGGGCTGCGCGCCCGGCGACAACCTGGCCGTGCACGTGGCGGTGACGAAGGCGCCCCCGGGCAGCGTGCTCGTGGTCGACGTCGGCCAGGTGGCCGACCGCGGCTACTGGGGGGAGGTGCTGACGACGGCGGCCGAGGCGGCGGGTCTGGCCGGCCTGGTGCTCGACGGCGGCGTGCGCGACGTGGGCGCCCTGGAGGCGCACGGCTTCCCCGTGTTCTCCTCGACCGTGGCGCTGACCGGCGCCACCAAGGACAAGCCGGGGACCGTGGGGGTGCCGGTGCGCGTCGGCGGCGTGCTGGTGTCGGCCGGGGACTGGGTGGTGGCCGATGTCGACGGCGTGACCTTCGTGCCCGGCGTGTCGCTCGACGCCGTCCTGGCCGCCGGGCGCGCCCGCGAGGCGAAGGAGGCGGGTTTCTTCGAGGCGCTGCGCGCCGGGTCGACGACGGTGGACCTCCTCGGGCTCGACGCGTCGCTGGTGCGCGAGGGCAACGCCTAGGGACGCCGAGGCGGGTGGGGCGATCGGGCGTCTGGCCAGGCCCTTCGTACAGTCAGATCATAAGGTCAGACTTATCAGTCTAGACTGACAAGGTGGCCGAGGACCCGGTGGTCGACGACGTGGCCGCGGCGCTCCAATCGAGCGTCCGCCTGCTCGTGCAGCGGCTGCGCCAGACCCAGGCGGTCGAGGGTGACCTGACCTCTTCGGAGACCTCCGCGCTGGCCCGCCTGGACCGTGCCGGGCCGACGACGGCGGCCGAGTTGGCCCGGCTCGAGCGGATCAGCCCGCAGTCGATGGGGGCGACGCTCGGTGCCCTCGAGGAGCGCGGCCTGGTCCGCCGTGCCCCCGACCCCGACGACGGGCGGCGGCTCATCATGTCGCTGAGCGACGAGGGGCAGCAGCTCCTGCGGCGCCGGCGCCGGGCCCGCAACGACCTGTTGTCGCACGCCCTGGCCGACGGCTTCACAGGGGCCGAGCTGGCCCAGCTGAAGGCGGCAGCGCCGCTCATTGAGCGGCTGGCCGAGAGTCTCTGATGGCGCTGAGCCTCTGATGGCGCTGAGCCTCTGATGGCCCTGAGCCTCTGATGGCGCGGCGCCCCGGGTCCGGCGGGGGTACGGGTGCGACCGGACCCGTCACCGTCGACGACAGCTACAAGTGGGTGGCGCTGGCCAACACGACCGCCGCCACGTTCATGGCCGTCCTCGACGGTTCCATCGTCATCATCGCCCTGCCCGCCATCTTCCGGGGCATCCACCTCGATCCGCTGGCGCCGGGCAACATCGCCTTCCTGCTGTGGATGATCATGGGCTATCGCCTCGTGCAGGCCGTGTTCGTCGTCAGCCTGGGCCGGCTGGGCGACATGTACGGCCGGGTCCGCATCTACAACGCCGGCTTCGCCGTGTTCACGGTGGCGTCCGTGCTGCTCTCCATCGACCCGTTCCTCGGCAGCAAGGGGGCGCTCTGGCTGATCGGCTGGCGCTTCCTCCAGGCCATCGGCGGCTCGATGCTGATGGCGAACTCGGCGGCCATCCTGACCGACGCCTTCCCCCAGGACCAGCGGGGCCTGGCGCTGGGGATCAACCAGGTGGCCGGGTTGAGCGGCCAGTTCATCGGGTTGGTGGCCGGCGGGCTGCTGGCGGTTTGGGACTGGCGCGCCGTCTTCTGGGTCAACGTGCCCGTCGGTGTCTTCGGCACGGTGTGGGCCTACATGCGCCTGCGCGAGGTGGGGACGCACCATCGGGGCCGCATGGACTGGTGGGGCAACATCACCTTCGCCGTCGGGCTGGGCTCGCTCCTCGTCGCCATCACCATCGGGATTCAGCCCTACCACGGCCACGCCATGGGCTGGACCGACCCGGAGGTGCTGGCGCTGCTGATCGGCGGCGCGCTCCTCCTGGTCGCCTTCGCCGTCATCGAGACCAAGGTGGCCGAGCCCATGTTCCACCTGGGCCTGTTCAAAATCCGCGCCTTCGCGGCGGGGAACGTGGCCGGGTTCGCAGCGCGGCCTGGGCCAGGGTGGGCTGCAGTTCATGCTCGTCATTTGGCTGCAGGGGATTTGGCTGCCGTTACACGGCTACAACTACAGCTCGACGCCGCTGTGGGCCGGCATCTTCCTGCTGCCGCTGACGGCGGGGTTCCTGGTGTCCGGCCCGCTCTCGGGCTACCTGTCCGACCGCTACGGGGCCCGGGGCTTCTCCGCGGCGGGCATGGTGATCTACGGCTTCAGCTTCATCGGCCTCATGCTGCTGCCGGTCGATTTCGACTACGCCGACTTCGCCATCCTCATCGCCATCAACGGCATCGGCATCGGGATGTTCAGCGCGCCCAACACGTCGTCCATGATGAGCAGCGTCCCGGCCGACCAGCGCGGCGCCGCCTCGGGCATGCGCGCCACGTTCCAGAACTCGGGCACGGCACTGTCCATCGGCGTCTTCTTCTCGCTGATGATCACCGGGCTGGCCGGCACCTTGCCCAAGTCGCTCACGAGCGGCCTGGTGCGCCAGGGCGTGCCCCACGACGTGGCGCACCACATCGCCAGCCTGCCCCCGGTGTCGTCCCTCTTCGCCGCGGTGCTCGGGGTGAATCCGCTCGGCCACCTCCTCGCCATGGGCAACGTGCTGGCCTCGCTGCCGGCCAAGGCCCAGCAGACCCTGACGGGCCGGGAGTACTTCCCCCACCTGATTTCGGCGCCGTTCAGCGACGGCCTGACCATCGTCTTCGCCGTGTCCGCCGGGCTGGCCTTCCTGGCCGCCGCCGCCTCGCTGACCCGCGGGCCGCGGCCCAACCGGGCCGTGGCGCCCGAAACGGAGTCGCCGGCGGAGACCGAGGAGCTGGTGGCCGCGGCGGTCCGCCCGGATCGATGAGGAGCCGCCGCCCCGGGTCCGGTGGCACAATGCGGCCATGACCGAAGAGGCAGCAACCACGGAGCGGATCGAAATTCAGCGGCCCATCCCGGCCGAGCCGGCGCGGATCTTCGCGCTCTTGCGCGACCCGCAGGGACACGTGACCATCGACAGCTCGGGCATGTTGCAGGACGCCACGGGGGAGCCGGCCACCAAGGTGGGCGACACGTTCGTCATCCACATGGACCGCGAGTCGCTCAACGACTACCCCATGGGCAAATACGACGTGACGGTGAAGATCACGACCTTCGAGCCCGACCGGGAAATCGCCTGGACCATCGAGGGGCAGATCCGCCCACAGATCGGGCACGTCTACGGCTACACGCTCGAGCCGGCCGAGGGGGGAGGGACGCTCGTCACCTCCTACTACGACTGGTCGGGCATCGACCCGCAGTGGAAGGAGGCGAAGATCTTCCCGGTGATCTCGGAGCTGGCGCTGCGGGCGACGCTCGGGATCCTGGAGCGGACGCTGGCCCGGTCGACGCAGTGGTGAGCCGAACCCTGAGCTGAGCCCTTAAGTCCCGGGGCGGGTCGTTCCGACATATGCCCCAATGACGGTTGACGCGCGGTCGTGCTACCCGTGGCTGGCCGTGGCCGGTCTGGCGCTGGCGGTCACCGTGGCGGCCCTGACGGGCCAGGGGGGGTCCCACGGCGCGTCGGCGCCCCCGCGCCCGGCGAGCGCGAGCACCGGGTACTACCCACCCACCGGCTTCGGCGGCTACTACTGGAAGGGGGCGCACATCGGCCAGATCAGCGCCACCTGGGTGGTGCCGACGCCGTCGACCGACCAGCCGTTCGCCACGGCGTCGACCTGGATCGGGCTGCAGGACGAGGGCGACGGCCCCTTCATGCAGGTCGGGGCGACGGAGACGGCCTATGACGCGGCCCATGATGCGACCCATGATGCGGTCGGGCACCGCACCTCGTGCGCCCTCTTCTGGAGCGACACGCAGCGCCAGTTCCACCCGCAGGTCTTCGCCGACATCACGTGCGGCCACGCGGTGGCGGCGAGCATGACGCACGGCTGGCGCGGTTGGACGTTGCACATCACGGACACGACGGACGGTTCCGCCTACGCCGTCACCATCCCCCACTCCGAGCAGGTGAGCTTCAGCGTGGCGGAGTGGCTGCAGGAGGATCCCTCGGCCGGCCTGACCACGGGGGCCGATCTGCCCTACCCGACCACCACGCCGGTCACCCTCAGCCACCTCCTGGTCGACAACGGCGTCCCGACGCTCCGGCGATCCGATGGCACTGTGCTGGCCTCGCCCAACGGGATCTTCCAGGTGCCCATGCCCGAATCGGACGACGGCTTCTCGCTGGGCAACCCGCAAGGGGAGTTGCGTTGCAGTACCTGCACGGGGCGAACGTCGTCGACGCCGCGGCGAACCAGTTCGCCGACGCGGTGACGCACTGGAGCGCCGTGAGCCCGAGCCGGCGGCGGTCCATCGTGACGGCCTACATCCGGGCGCTGCGGGTGGGCAACCGAATGATCATGTCGCTGGCGCTGCCGGCGGGCCAGAGCAGGTATCTCGCGGGCTTCGCGGCGGAGAACACCCGTCTCGAGGAGAAGCTCGGTGCGTGGCGCTCGCAGGGGCTGGCGCTTTCGGACAGCGCCTATCGAGAGGCCTTCGACCCCCAAGCCGCCCGCCTCCTCGAACTCGACGTCACCATGCTGCGCCAGGCCGTGGGGCTGCCCCCGGTGTAGAGGTCAGCAGATGCGCGGCAGCGGATCGCCCACGAGCATGTCGACGATGCGGGTGCCGCCCATGGCCGTGCGCAGCACGACGATGCCGGGCGGGTCGTCGTAGATGGTGCCGATGCGCACGGCGCCGGTGCCGGCCGGGTGTGCCCGCAGGGCGGCGAGCGCGGCGTCCGCCTCGTCCGGCGCCACGATGGCCACCAGCTTCCCCTCGTTGGCCACGTAGAGCGGGTCGATGCCGAGCAGCTCGCAGGCGGCCGCCACCTCGGGCCGCACGGGGACGGCGGTCTCGTCGAGCACCACGGTGAGATCGGCGTCGCGGGCCAGCTCGTTGCACACGGTCCCGACGCCGCCCCGGGTGGCGTCGCGCAACCAGCGGGTGTGGGGCGCCGCGGCCAGCAGGTCCTCGACCAGCGTGTGCAGCGGCGCCGAGTCCGAGCTGATGTCGGCTTCGAGGGCCAGGTCGCCCCGGGCCAGCATGACGGCCGTGCCGTGGTCGCCGATGGTGCCCGAGACCAGGACGGCGTCGCCGACCCGGACGGCGGCGGCCGCGAGGACGCGCCCGGCCGGAATGACGCCGACGCCGGCCGTCGACACGTACAGGCCGTCCGCCGCTCCCCGGTCGACCACCTTGGTGTCGCCGGTGACGATCGGGACGCCGGCGGCGGCGGCCGCCTCGGCCATGTCGGCCACCACCTCGCGCAGGGTGTCGATGGGCAGCCCCTCCTCGAGCACGAAGGCGGCCGAGAGACCGATGGGTCGGGCACCCATCATGGCCAGGTCGTTGATGGTGCCGTGCACGGCCAGGTGGCCGACCGAGCCGCCCGGGAAGCGCAGGGGCGTCACCACGTAGGAGTCGGTGCTGAAGGCCAGGCGCTCGCCCGAGGGGAGCTCGAGGACGGCGGCGTCGGTCTGGGGGGCCGGCGGAGTCGTGGGGTCCGCGGGTGCGGCCGGGCCGAAGGCGGGCAGGAACACGGCGTCGAGGAGGGCGGCCGATGCCTTGCCGCCGGCGCCGTGGGCCAGAGTGATCACGTCGTCGCGCAGGCGGGGCCGGCGGCGGCGGAAGGCCTCGATGCGCTCGAACACGGCCGCCTCGCGGTCGGTGCCGACGGGGCCCGTCGACCCCGGGTCCTGGCGCGCCGCGTCGGTCACGCCGTGTGCCGTTCCTCTTTGCTCGCGGGGGCGGCGTCCTCGGGTGTCGCCGCGACGGGAAGGTGCTGTTGCACCGACTCCCACAAGGCGAGCATCAAGCCGTCCTGGGCCTCCTGAATCCGGTGCACACTCTCGGAGCGCACCACCAGGCAGTGGTGCACGACATGGCTGGTCGCCATGGCCGAACGCTCGTACCCGCACAGGCCCACCGTGAGCAGTCCCCGCCGCGAGGCCTCCTCGAAGGCGCGCAGCAGGTTGGCCGAGTCGCCGCTGGTCGAGAAGCCGACCACCATGTCGTGCGCGCCGGCGTGGGCGATGATCTGGCGCGAGAAGACGAGCTCGAAGCCGACGTCGTTGGCCAGCGCCGTGAGCACGGCCTGGTCGTCGACCAGTGAGAGCGCCGGCAGGGGCCGGCCGTGCGGTGGCCGGCGGAACAACTCGGCCGTGCCCTGGGCGTCGGTGGCGCTGCCCCCGTTGCCGAAGGTGAAGAGGCGACCGCCCTGGCCGAAGCGCTCGGCCATGGCCCTGCCGGCCGACTCGATGATGTGGGCGCAGCGGTCGAGGGCCTCAGCCCGGAGCTCGGCGCTCTCCTGCGCCTTGGCCGTGGCCGACTCCACGAGCTCGCGCAGCAGGGCGCCGGCGTCGCGCTCCTCGGCCTCGATGAAGGGGTAGAGGAAGCCGGTTGGCTCCGGCTGGCGGTCGCTCTGGGCCGCCACCGCCGGCGCCGGCGCCATCGCCATCGGGGGCTGGAGTGGGCGCCGGGCTCACGACCCTGCCCACCCCGAGACCGACCCCGACACCGGCTCCGACCCCGACACCGGCTCCGGCTCCGACCCCGACCCCGACCCCGACCCCGACCCCGATCCACCCGGACTCAGGGTGGTCACCGCCACGCCCGCGTGCACCAGCACGAGATCGCCCGGCCGCAGGCCTTCGACCAGGCGGCCGTCGATCTGTTCCGCCTGTCCCGCGGCCAGCACCTCGACCCGCCCGTCCGCCAGGACCGCGCGCACCTCGGCCACGCGTCCCTCGTCCGAGCAGGTGATGCACACAGTGCCGTCGCCGTTGTTGCTTCGCGACCGCCCAGGTTCCCGTTCCCGTTCCCGCTCTCGGGCACGAGCAGACCCGGGTGCTCGAACACCACGTGCGTCAGCTCCCACAGCAGGTGATAGAGGAGCACCAGCTGGCCCGAGCGTGCGGCAACGGCCGGATCCGCTTCGTCGATCCAGACCACGTGACTCGCCGCGGGCGTGTCCGCCCCGGTCTGCGGGCGGGGCCCGGCGCCCAGCCACACGCTGGTGAGCCCCCAGGCGTCGGCCCGGGCCAGCAGGTCGTGCGCCACCGGGTGGTCAGCGGTGCTCACGACGAGCAGGGCGTCGCCGGGGCGGGCCAGGGCGCGCACAGTCTCCACTGCCGTTGCCGCATCGAGGCTCACGGCCGGCAGCGCGCGCGTGCCGACCACGACCGGGTGGACGAACTCGACGGCGACGTGGCGTGCGTGCGACGGCCACGCCGGCGCCACGCACCACATGGTGGCGCCGTCGGAAAAGCGACGGGCCAGCGACAGGGCGGCCGCGGCGAGATCCTCGGCGGAGCCCTCCACCGGGGGTGGCGGGGCCTTGGTCTTGGTGGACCGGCGCAGCGGCACGGTCGTCATCATGCACCCACGTGCGTCGCGTGTGCAGCGCGAAAGCCCGCCACGGCGGCCTGGCCGAGCGCGATGCCCCCGTCGTTGGGCGGCACGAGCCGGTGGGTGAGCACGTCGAGGCCGCGGGCGTCGAGCTCGCGGCGCGCCAGGCCGAGCAGAAGGACGTTCTGGAAGACCCCGCCGGTGAGCGCCACCGTGGCAACGTCCGTTCGGGCGCACTGGCGCTCGGCCACGTCGCCGACGAGCCGCGCCACGGCGGCATGGAAGCCCGCCGCGATGGCACCCACCTCGACCCCGGCGCGCCAGTCGGCCACCACGGAGCGCAGGACGGGTCCCGGATCGATGGCGTCGACGCCGCCGTCTCCGCCGGCGCCCCCGGAGTCGCCGCCGGAGCCGACCACGGCGAAGCGGTAGGCGGGTGGCGCCCCGGCGTTGCGCTCGTAGAACGCCTCGGCCGCCCACTGGAGCTCCATGGCGGCCTGGGCCTCGTAGGTGGCCTCGTGCCGGAGCCCGGCGAGTGAGCTGACGGCGTCGAAGAGGCGCCCCATGCTCGACGTCGGCACGCAGCCGACCCCGTGTTCGAGCTGTTGGGCCAGCACCCGCCGTTCTCCGGCCGGGGTGGCCGCCACCGGGGGCAAATCGGCCGACCAGTCGATCCCGGCCGCCCACAGGTGGGCCAGCGCGGCGCGGCTGGGTCGGCGGACGGTGCCGTCGCCCCCCGGCAGCGGCAGCGAACGCAGATGGGCCACGCGCTCGAAGTCGCCGTAGCGGGCCACGAGCACCTCGCCACCCCAAATGGTCCCGTCGGGCCCGTAACCGGTGCCGTCGAAGGCGATGCCCACGACGGCCCGGTCGGGCGCCACACGGTGCTCGGCCATGACCGAGGCCACGTGGGCATGGTGGTGGTACACCTCCGCCACCGCTGCGCCGGCCACGTCGTCGGCCCAGCGCCGCGTCTGGTACCCGGGGTGCGCGTCGGCGGCGACTCGTCCGGTGTCGATTTGGTACAGGCCGGAGAGCTGGTCCACCGAGCGCTCGAAGGCGGCCCACGTCTCGAGGCTGCCCATGTCGCCGATGTGCTGGCTCATGAAGGCGTCGCGCCCCGCCGCCAGACAGAACGTGTTCTTGAGCTCGCCCCCCACGGCCAGCGTGGGCGCGGCCTCGAAGGGCAGGTGGACGGGGAGTGGCGCGTAGCCGCGCGACCGGCGCAGCGGCAGCTCGGCGCCGGTGACCGGGTCGACCTGGAGCACCGAGTCGTCGCAGGGCACGTGGATGGGCCGATTGTGCAGCAGCCAGGCGTCCGCCAGGTCGGCCAGACGCGTGCGAGCGTCCTCGTCCTCGAAGCAGATGGGCTCGTCGGTCAGGTTGCCACTGGTCATGACGAGGACGACGGGGGGCTCGGCGCCCGGGGGCGCGCCGGGCACGGGGGCGAAGAGCAGGTGGTGGAGCGGGGTGTAGGGGAGCAGAAGGCCGAGGCGCGGATTGCCCGGCGCCACCAGGGCCGACACCGCAGTGTCCGCCCGGCGGCGCACCAGGACGATCGGCCGCTCCATCGACGACAGCAGACGCGCTTCGGCCGGCTCAATGTGGGCCACAGTGACGGCCGCGTGGCCCAGGTCGCGCGCCATGACGGCGAACGGCTTCTCGACGCGCTGCTTGCGGGCGCGCAGGCGCCGCACGGCGAGGTCGGAGGTGGCGTCGCAGGCCAGGTGGTAGCCGCCGAGGCCCTTGACGGCGATGATGGCGCCCGCCGCCAGCGCCCGCTGGGCCGCGGCCAGCGCGGCGTCGGTGCCGCGGCGGACCGTGGAGCCCGCCTCGAACCACAGCTGCGGCCCGCAGGCCGGGCAGGCCACCGGCTGGGCGTGGAAGCGCCGGTCGGAGGGGTCGTGGTACTCGGACGCGCAGGCCGCGCACATGTCGAAGCCGTGCATGGTGGTCTGCGGGCGGTCATAGGGGAGGCCGAGGGTGATGGTGAAGCGCGGCCCGCAGTTGGTGCAGTTGATGAAGGGGTAGCGGGCGCGCCGGTCGTGCCGGTCGAACAGCTCGGCCAGGCAGTCGTCACAGGTGGCCAGGTCGGGCGAGACGAAGGTGTGGACGGCGCCGCCGGCATCGCTCTCCACAATGGAGAAGCCGCGGTCGTCGATCGACGGCACCTCGCAGCTGGTGACGCGCTCGACGTGGGCCGCCGGGGGGGCGTCGCCGACCAGGCGGGCCAGGAACCCGTCGAGGGTGGCCCGGGGCCCCTCGACCTCGATGAAGACACCTTCGGAGTCGTTGCCGACGTGGCCGGTCAGGTCGAGCCCGGTGGCCAGACGGTGGACGAAGGGACGAAAGCCCACGCCCTGGACGAGGCCGGCCACCCGAATCCGGAGACGGACCGCCGTCCCCGGCGTGGCCAGGCCGGTCACGAGGGTGGTCCGGCGCGCCGTCCCAGGCTCACCGCCGCTTCGCGGTGCATCCGACCGAAGTTGTAGTAGGCCGCGCAGGCGCCCTCCGACGAGACCATGCACGTGCCGATGGGAGTCTCGGGTGTGCAGGCGGTGCCGAACACCTTGCATTCCCACGGCTTGATCACACCCTTGAGCACCTCACCGCACTGGCACGCCTTGGGATCGGCCACGCGCACGTTGGGGACGCGATAGCGCAGCTCGGCGTCGAAGTCGGCGAACTCGGCCCGGAGCTTCAGACCGCTCTGGGCGATGAACCCGAGGCCGCGCCACTCGAAGTGCGGGCGCAGCTCGAACACCTCGGCCAGCACCGCCAGCGCCCGCGGGTTCCCGTCCTCGCGTACCACCCGCCCGTACTGGTTCTCGACCTCGCAGCGGCCCTGGCGGATTTGGGTGAGCAGCATGGCGATGGCCTGGAGGATGTCGAGCGGTTCGAACCCGGCCGTCACCAGCGGCAATCCGTACTCGGCCGGGACGAAGCGGTAGGGGCGTTGGCCGACGACGGTCGAGACGTGACCGGGACCGAGAAAGCCGTCGAGGCGAAGGTCGGGCGACTCCAGAATGGCCTTGAGCGGGGGGACGATCGTGACGTGGTTCGAGAACACGGAGAAATTGCGCACGCCCTGGGCCTTGGCCTCCAGCAGGGTGAGTGCGGTCGAGGGTGCCGTGGTCTCGAACCCGACGGCGAAGAAGACGACGTCGCGTTCGGGATTTTCGACCGCCACACGCAGTGCGTCCAGCGGCGAGTAGACGAAGCGGATGTCCGCCCCGTCGGCTTTCGCCCCGAGCAGGTTTCCCTTGCTGCCCGGGACGCGCATCATGTCGCCGAACGAGGTGAAGATGATGCCGGGCTCCAGCGCCACGGCGATGGCGTCGTCCACCCGGCCCATCGGAATGACGCAGACCGGGCAGCCGGGACCGTGCACCAGCTCGACGCTGGCGGGCAGGACGTGCTCAATGCCGTGGCGGTAGATGGTGTGCGTGTGCCCGCCGCACACCTCCATGAACTTGAACGTGTCGTCGCCGGCCAGCGCCGTGATCTGCGCCACCAGCGCCCGAGCGGCCGTCGGGTCCCTGTACTCGTCGACGAAGCGCATCCCTTGCGCTAGGCCGCCTTGAGCCTGGGCGTGGGATCGGAGCCGAGGATGCCCGCGATGACCTCGGCCCGCTTCTCCACCAGCTCCCGGGCGAGGGATGCCCCGCCCGCCAGCAGGTCGCGGACCTCCTCGGACGTGTAGATGGTGTGCCACGCCTCCTCGAGCTCGGTCCAGGCATCGGGTCCGGCCCGGCAGCCGAGCGCGTAGCCGATCAGCACACCAAGGATCACACCCATTGCGTACCTCCTGTTCCTGTTGCTGTTCCTGTTGCTGTTCCTATTTCTGTTCCTGATTCACTGGCGATCTTCGTCGTCCAGAACGCATTGAGCTCGTCGTCGTAGGCCTGGCCCATCAGCTGCAGGGAGGCCAGGGCCAGAGCGGCCTCCTCCTCGTCGATTTTCGACATGGCGAAGCCCACGTGGATGAGCACCCAGTCGCCCGGGGTGAGACCCTCGTCCTCGAGGAGTCCGATGTTGACGATGCGCGTCACCCCCGACACCTCCACCCGGGCCAGGTGGGGGTTGATGTCGGTGATCTCCTTGAGCTGCCCCGGTATGCCCAGGCACATGGTGGTCGTCTCCTCCCGTTCCCTAGTCCGGTTCGTCCCGGACGGCCACGATGTCCACGCGCACGTCGACTTCGGGCTCGACCTTGAGCATGAACACTTTGGGCGGTTGCATGCCGAACTCCCGGATGTCGAAGCGCGACGATCCCGTGAGGCGGATTGTCCGATCGTCGAGCTCCTCAATGCTCAGCAGGTCCTCGTGACGGCGCTTCACGCCACGGAACGTCACGTCGCCGCTGGCGCGGTAGGAGCCGTCGGCCCCGTTGCGCGTCACCTGGTCGAGCTCGCCCTCTATGCGCGGGTAGCGCTGCGCGTCTATCCGCTTCTGCATCTCGCGGTCCTCCATGCGGTTGCCCCCCTTCAGCTTGTCCACGGACAGCGAGAGCTTGCCGGCGGGTGGCGTGGAGAGGTCGAGGGTGCCGCCCGGCGCCAGGTCGAGGTCGACGTAGCCCTCCAGGCCGGTCGTGGCCGAATGGATCGGGTGCACGTTCGAGCGCGCGTCGATCCACACCTGGGACCGTTCGGGGACGATGGAGAAGCGGGCCACGGCGGCTCGGTCCTACATCTCGCGCATTTTGAGATAGCGGGCGATGTCGGGCAACGACTTGATGACCAGGCCGGCGACGACGGCCAGGAGCAGCGATGCGAACAGACGTCGGATCATCGGTGGATTCCCCTTTCTGCGGGTTGGGCATTGACTTGGGCGAGGTCGGCGACGACTTCGAGGCACAGGTCCACGGCGGGGTCTACGGCGTCCTGGACCACCGGCGTGAGGCCCATGCCTTCGCGCAGGTCGGCCGGCTGGCAGCCCACGATGACGACGCGACCGACCGAGCCACCGAGTCGCGCCAGCGTGGCCAGGACGATGTCGGGGCTCATGGTGTGCGCGTCCACAGGCGACGCGTCGGGGTCACTGCCGTCGGGCGGATACGGCACGAGCTCGGGCTCGATCACGGCGAGCGTCCCGGGCGACTCGCCCATCGGGACGGCGTCGAGGAGGACGAGTGCGTCGTAACCCTCGAGCAGCTCGTAGGCCAGGTGGATACCGCGGATGCCGTAGTCCTCGACCCGCACCCCGGCCGGCAGGGTGCGGGTGGCCAGGCGGTTCGCTGCCTCCACGCCGAAGGCGTCGTCGGACAGGAAGACGTTGCCGATGCCGGCGACGAGCGTGCGCGGCGTCATCCGCCCGCCCGCCCGGGTTCGGACCCTCCGAAGAGGGTTCCCTGCTCGGCCTGCTCGTCCCGCTCAGCCTTGCTCGCCCTGGCCCAGGGGCTCCACCTCGTGGGTGTGAAAGTAGAGATAACGGCCCTGCCACTCCAGTTCTCCCGCCGCCGGGTCGTCGTCGAGCGTGACGGCGAGGTGCCAGCCGCCGTCGACATCGGCGAACACGCCGGCCACCGTGGCGCGCCGGCCGTCGAGGAACATGTCCTGGGCGTCGGCGCGTCCCGACGGGTGGAGGCGGACCGGCGAGCCCTGCCCGAGTTCGACCCCGTCCACCTGCACGGTGTCGGTCCAGGGGTCCACCGACGCGTCGGAGGCAGCGTCCCACCACGGCGACGTTCCGAGGGGGGACGGGTCGGCGTCGGGGGACGTGACGCCGACCCCGCCCTCGCTCGGGGTGGTGAGGGTGACCCAGTCCGGATCCGGTGCGACGGGCCGCATTTGGCCGTGCAGCCGGCTCATCGATTCTGGGGACAACCCGTCGCAGCGCTCAATGATGGCGGCGGACCGGGGGTCCGTGCCCCGCGCCTCCGCCTTCTCCTCGTCGGTCAGGGTCATGACGCGCAGCGCCAGGATTTCGTCGATCTCCAACGCGTCGTAGAGGTCGCCCGGACTCTGGGGTGCCACCTCGGGGTGGTCGTAGAGGATGATCGGCGACGAGAGGATGACCTGTTCGTCGCCCACGAGGACCGGGTAGGAGCCGTCGCTGTGGCATTCCGCCGCGGCGTCCGCCGCCTCGTCGAGGGGATCGAGCAGGGAGACGAAGCGCGCCCCGTCGACGGCCAACATGGTATGCACTGCCACCAGGCTCCGGGCCATGGCCTCCTCGCGGTGACTCGATGACGCGCCGCCGGGACTCCACTCGGTGGTGTTCTCCACCGTCACGGACACCCGCACGAACCGGTCGCTCTCGGTCGTCGGCGCGGCCACGACGCGGACCATGCCGTCGACCGGCAGCCGCTGGCGCACCAGCCGCCCGACCAGCGAGTCGGCCGCGGTGGCGAGCGGTTCGGTCGCCGCTCCGCCCCCGAAGGTGAACCCCTCTTGGACGGTGACGGGATCCGACGAACCCAGCAGCAGCGGCGGCAGGTCGACGCTCTGATCGAGGGCTTCGTCCCAGGGCACGTGGGCGGTGCCGTCGACCTCGAGGCCGTCGACGGGGACGAACGACGGCTCGGCTGCCGTACCGCGGACCAGCGCCTCGACGGAGCGTCGCTGCATCTGCAGGCAGCGCACCCGTACCCGGAGCACCACATGGCCCCGACCCGCCCCGGGCCGGTCCGGCCGCATGCCGCCCCGGTCGAGCAGGCACTCCGTCCGGGTCGACCAGCGCTCGGAGGTGTCCGCTTGGCTGAATGCCTTCGGCACCAGCACGCCCCACTGGAAGCGCACCTGGTTCTTCCGTGCCGAAGCCCGGTACGGGTAGAGGACGTAGCCCTCGTAGAGCACGGCGTCGGCGACCGATCGCGCCACGGCGAAGCGGTCCGTGGCCGCCTGCTCGGTCACGCTGCTCATGACGGCCCCGCTTGGCCGTCGGCGTCGGGTTCTGCCGGAGCCGCCGCCCCCTCGGCCTCCTTCAGCAGTTGGGCGAAGGCCTGGTCCCAGGTGGGCAGGCCGCGGCGCGCCCTGAACCGCTGGAGGTCGTCCAGCGTGTCGCGGCGCAGGCGGATGAACGCGCCACCGGGGAAGTAGGCGTCCATGGTGGTCCGCCAGACCGCCACCGGCATGCGGTAGGCGGCCTCGGCCGACCAGGAGAGCGGTTCGGCGGCGAAGCCCGACTCACCGGGCGTGAAGACCGTGCCCGAGAACAGCAAAATGAGCGGGACGTCGCCGTCGCCCAAGGCGTGCAGGTATTTGGCTCCGGCCACCTCGAAGTCGTAGGTGCACTGGACCGGGAGGTCGAACTCGGTCGTGCCGTCGAAGCCGCCCAGCGTCGTCGACACGTGGGTCCACAGGAAGGGTCGCAGCGAGCTGCCCCATTGCGGCACTTCGCCGAAGAGCTCGTAGAGCTTCTCCTCCTCGGCTTCGCTGTAGCGCCGGCGTTGCGGTTCCATCCGAATCTGGCAGCGCAGCGCCGCCGCGTGCACGCGGTGCCCGTCCGCCTCGTCGGCCCGGATGCGGAACATGATGGTGGGCACCGCGGAGTGCGGTTCGGTGCGGGCGTCGAGCACCTCGAAGCGCAGGTCGGTCATGTGGCCCGGGTCCGGACGTCGTCGAAGAACTCGTCCAGCTTCTTGTTGGCCTCGGATCCGCCGTCGAAGCCGCGCCACAGCAGGCGCAGGTGCCCGACCAGTTCGTAGCAGGCGTCGATGGGGACGATGTAGCACTCCGTACCTTCGGTCTCGGTCCGGTCCGGCCTCGGCCTCGGACCCGGCCGCGGCGGTGCCGTCCTCGTCCCGCTCTCGCCTCCGCCCCCTCCCGCTCGCCCGCGACCGGACCAGGAACGCCTCGACATCGGGCTGCATGGACGCCAGCACCGGATCGTCGCCCACCACTTGGTCCCAGGCGTCGAGCGGCAGTTCGGACTCGGTCGCCCCGGCCGGGCCGGGGTAGAAGGCGGCCACCCGCTGCAGCGACGAGTTCAGGAAGAAGAAGGCCACGCTCACGGGGATCTGCAGCCGGTCCCACTGCGCCGGCGTGAGTTCGTGCCCGGCCAGCGACACGTAGCGGTCGGGAACGCTGCGAAAGTGATCGCCACCGGCGCCGTCCGACTCGAAGAGCAGGTAGCAGCCGCGGCAGGCGCACAGCAGGGTCCGCGAACGCAGGTCCACCATGTGGTTGTGCGAGGGCCCGATCGGTTCCGCACACAGCTCGCACACCTCTTCGACTTCGGGGGCGGGCCGCGGGCGCGACTGGCGGATGCGCTGGAGGACGGCGAGCGGTTCGTTGGTGCCGCTGCTCATGGCGCCTACACGGCCCTTCTGCTGCCGGCCGACCGCCCGGAGCCGCGGGGGAAGCGGGGGCGGGCAGTCCGCTTTTCGAAAACGCTAAGCAGCGAGGTTTAGCGTTTTCGAAACAGGCATCGGACCGCCCGAAGGCCCCCTCTTCACAGTGGCCCGTCGAAGCGCCTCTCGGAACGCCATGGCCTCGGGGGGCGCTCACAGCGCCGACATCTCCGCCGGGCACTCGGTGTAGAGCGGCTTCGTCCCCAAGGTGATCGGCACCGAATTCCCACGGCCCCCGCTCGAGTCCGCCCCGACCCCGACCCCGACGCCGTCCCCTTCCCCGCCGCCCTGGCGCGCCGCTCTCCTCCACCACGATCCGCGTCACCTCGGGTGCCGCTTCCGAAATGGCCACCTCCACCGCCCCCTGCAGCGTGGCCGCCGACGACGGGCAGCCGTCGCAGCTCCCGAGCAGGCGCAGCTTCACGGCACCGAGCACGTCGTCGATTCCGAGCAGCTCGACGTCGCCCCCGTGGCGTCCCAGGAACGGCCGCACCTTGTCCAGCGCACCCTGTACCCGTTCCTCGAGCGACGAGGGGTGCAATCCGTGCACCAGCAACAGCGACGCCACCAGCTCGTCGTCGGTCAGCTCCGACAGCAGCGCGGGGTCGCGTTGGCCCACCAGGTCGACCACCCGGGCCAGACCGGCACCGTAGAGGTCCGACACCAGGCGCAACAGCTCCTCGGCCAGCGCGAGCGACCGCGCCGGGTCGGCAGACCGCTCGAGCTCGGCCAGAGCCTGCTCGATCCGCTCTCCGCTGGCTCGCAGGTTCTGTGGTGGCTCGGGCTCGGGCATCGGCTCCTGCGCTCGGTCAGGCCAGGTCTTCGGCGTTCGCCACCTGGGTGGGGGAGTGGACCTTGCGGAGCACCTTGCCCTTCCCCAGGTACATGTGCACGCCGCAGGGGAGGCAGGGGTCGAAGCTGCGCACGGCCCGCATGATATCGATGCCCTTGAAATTCTCCCGGGTGTTCTCCTCGAAGATGGGCGTGTCGATCACAGCGTCCTCGTAGGGCCCGGGCGTCCCGTAGCTGTCGCGCGGGTTGGCGTTCCACGGCGTGGGCGGGTAGGGGTGGTAGTTGGCGATCTTGCCGCCCCGGATGACCATGTGGTGCGAGAGCACGCCGCGCACCGCCTCGGTGAACCCGCAGCCGATCCCCTCGTCGGGCACGTCGAAGGACTCCCATGTCTTGGTGTTGCCGGCCCGGACGTCCTTGATCGCCAGCTCAATGAAGTCCAGCGCCGCCGCCGCGGCGTAGGCCTGGAAGTACGTCCGCGCCCTGTTCGCGCTCGAGGGTGTTGGACCACTGCGGGATCTTCCACTCCAGATCGACCGGACCCAGCAGGGCGGTCTTGGGCAGGTGGATCTTCACGCTGGTCCCCGTCGCCTGCAGATGGTCGGTGTTGACCAGTCCCGAGAGGGCGGTCGACCACAGGCGGGCCAGAGGGCCGCCGCCGGTGTCGAGGGCCAGGTGGTCGGTGCCGTCGAACCAGCGCGGCGCCATGACCCAGCTGTAGTTGCCGTCGAAGTCGCGCTTCTGGGGGGCCGGGTTGGTGTGCTGGTTCCAGGGGTGGCGACGGTCCACCGGGTTGCCCAGCGGGTCCTTCGTCACGAACATCTCCTGGCCCTCCCAGTCCTCGTAGAAGGAGTGGCCCAGGAGGATGCGGATGCCCAGGTTGATCTCGACCAGGTCGTTGGTGACCAGCTTGCCGTCGACCACGATGCCGGGGGTCACGCCCATGGCCCGGCCCCACTGGGTCATGTCCTTGTACTCGAAGTTGCACACGTCGGGGTCCTGGAAGGCGCCCCAGCAGTTGAGCAGGATGCGGCGCCGGCCGACCTCCTCGTAGCCGGGCAGGGCCTCGTAGAAGAAGTCGAAGAGGTCGTCGTGCATGGGCACGACCCGCTTCATGAACTCCACGTAGCGCATGAGGCGCGTGTAGTAGTCGGTGAACAGCTGAATGGTGGCCGTCGTGCCGACACCGCCGGGGTAGAGCGTGGACGGGTGCACGTGGCGCCCTTCCATGAGGCAGAACATCTCCCGCGTGTAGCGCGACACCTGCAGCGCCTCACGGTAGAACTCGCCCGAGAACGGGTTGAGCGACCGCATAATGTCGCCCACCGTCTTGTAGCCGTGCACGGCGGCGTGGACGGCCTCGGTCTTGTTGGCCCGGTCGAGCACGCCCGGATTGGTCTCGGCCACCATCCTCTCGCAGAAGTCGACCCCGACCAGGTTCTCCTGGAAGATGTTGTGGTCGAACATGTACTCGGCCGCCTCGCCCAGGTTGACGATCTGCTCGCCCAGGGCCGGCGGCCGCACGCCGTAGGCCATGTTCTGCGTGTAGCACGAACAGGTGGCGTGATTGTCACCGCAGATGCCGCAGATGCGGCTCGTGATGAAGTGGGCGTCCCGCGGGTCCTTGCCCTTCATGAAGATCGAGTAGCCGCGGAAGATGGACGACGTGCTGTGGCACTCCGCCACCTTCCCCGTGCCGAAGTCGATCTTCGTGTAGATGCCCAGGCTGCCCACGATCCGGGTGATGGGATCCCACGACATCTCCACCAGGTCGCCACCGCCGCTCTTGGTCGACGTTGCCATTGGTCCTACCTCCACATCTTCTTGTAGCCGGTGGTCAGCTCCTTGCCCGGGACGCGCCACTTGGGCTCGTCGTCGAGCGTGTGCTCGGTGATCTTGCGCAAGCCGCGGATGGCGTGGCCGTAGAGCCCGCTGGCCAGGGAGGACACCCGCGCCCCGGGCGGCTCGTCCATGAACGGCATGAACTTGTCGGGGAACCCCGGCATGGTGCAGCCGATGCAGATACCACCGACGTTGGGACACCCGCCGACCCCGTTGATCCACCCCCGTTTGGGGACGTTGCACTTGACCACCGGGCCCCAGCAGCCCAGCTTCACGATGCACTTGGGCGAGCCGTACTCGGTGGCGAAGTCGCCCTGCTCGTAGTAACCCGCCCGGTCGCAACCCTCGTGCACCGTGCTGCCGAAGAGCCACTGCGGCCGCAGCGAGTCGTCCAGCGGGATCATCGGTGCCTGCCCCGTCGCCTGGTAGAGCAGGTAGAGGATGGTCTCGGACAGGTTGTCGGGATGGGTCGGGCAGCCGGGCACGCACACGATGGGGATGCCGGCCTTCGACGTCCAGCCCCAGCCGAGATAGTCGGGCACCCCCATGGCCCCCGTCGGGTTCCCGGCCATGGCGTGGATGCCGCCGTAGCAGGCGCAGGTCCCGGCGCACAGCACGACCAGGGCCTTGGGCGCCAGGCGGTCCAGCCACTCGCTCGTCGTCATGGGCTGGTCGGTCTCGGGGTTGTTGCCGAACCCGCACCAGTAGCCCTCGGACTTGATGGCCTCGTTGGGGATGGACCCCTCCACGACCAGGACGAAGGGGTCGAGCTCGCCCCGGTCGGCCTTGAAGAACCACTCGAGGAAGTCGTCGGCCCCCTTGTTGGGACCGCACTCGAAGTCGATCAAGGGCCAGTGCACCGCGATCTTGGGGAGTCCCGGGAGGGCACCCAGGGCGATCTCCTCAATGCTGGGCTGGGTCGCCGCCGTCAGGGCGACGGAGTCACCATCGCAGCTCAACCCGGCATTTATCCAGAGGACGTGCACTACGGCCTCGTCGGTCTGCGTCTCAGTCGCCGTCAAGGTGCCCTCCCAGGTCCCGGCCGCGTCGGGGTGTGCGGCCAGGAGCAGTCTCAGCCCGGACCCCTGGAATGTAAATGGGTGTCTTTTGCATCGTCGCCTCGGTGGGGCTCGAGAGGTGAGAGCCTGCGCTCGCACCGCCACCAGGTCTCTGCCCCGCGCCGTATCGGTTGACACCCCTGCTCCTCGAGGCGACGATCGTTGTCGGAATGGCCGTCGAGGAACGCGATGCGAGGGGGCCGGCGAACGAGGGAGCGGCGCGCTTCGAGTTGGCGCCGCCCCGCCGGTTCATGCTGCCCGCCATTCTCCTGCTGCTCTCCGAGCGGCCTTCCTACGGTTACGCCCTCGTGCCCCAACTGCGCGATCTCCGCTTCGGGCGCGTCGACCGGCCCGCCGTCTACCGCGCCCTCGGGCAGCTCGAACGGGACGGCCTGGTTCACGTGTCGGCGGAACACACGGGCTCGGGCCAGACCCGCCGCGTCTATTCGGTCACGCCGTTGGGCGAGCGCGTGCTCCGGGTCTGGATGGGCGTCATCCGCGAGGAGCACGCCCACCTGGGCGAGGTCATCCACCGCTACCAGGCCACCGGCACGACCGACGCCGTCCTGGCCGAGGTCGAGAGCGGCTGGGTGCCCGAGCTCGACGTGGAGTGGTCCTCGGTGTCGACGACCTCGCGGTGGCGCCGGCGCCTCCTGCCGCTCGAAGAGGCGGTCGAGGCCGCCGGGCCGGGCGCGCCGGACCCGGCCACGGCGGGACCACCTCCTCCGTCCGCCACCGACCCGGCCACTCCGGCGCCCGCCGCGCCGCCCACCGGCGCACCGCCGCAGCGGCGCCAGCCCGTGCCGCGTCGTTTCTCGCTCGACCCCGAGCGTTCCGCCGTCATCATCGAGGCACGCTCGACGGTCGGTCCCATCAGCTTCGGCACCATCGGTGTCGAGGGCTCCCTCTACGCCGTCCTCGACGACGGCGTGGTGAGCACCGAGGTGCCGCCCACCGGTTGGCTCACCATTGACGTGTCCGGGCTGAGCTCGGGCAACAAGCTCTACGACGCCGAGCTGCAACGGCGCATCGACACCCGGCGTTTCCCGACCGCCACGGTCGAGTTACGGCAGTGCTCGCGGAGCATCCCGGGGCCGCGGTACCAGCTGCGCGGGGAGCTGACGTTCCACGGCATCACGCGGGAGGCCGAGGGCACGGTCACGGTCGAGGCCCAGACCGGCGATCGCCTCGTCATCAGCGGGGAGCAGGTCTTCGACATCCGCGACTTCGAGGTGCCGTCACCCACCATGCTGATGCTGCGCATCTTCCCCGACGTGCGGGTGCGTCTGCAGGCGGAGGCCGGACGGGCCGACGCCTGACCGTCAGCCGACCCGGGCTTCCTCGCCGCTCGGGCCGGTCTTGCCGCTCGGGCCGGTCTCGTCGCTCGGGCCGGTCTCGTCGCTCGGGCCGGTCTCGTCGCTGACGTCCTGGCCGATGCCCCGCAGCCCCACCGCCTTGCCGTCGGACCCCAGGGTCGGGTTGGCGTGTACACGGATGAGGTGCAGTTTCTGGTCGGGGTGCACGACGCGGTACTCCAGGTCCAGTGGTCGCGAAGCCTGCACCGACTCGAACATGGCCGCCCGCGTGGCGCCGCGGTCGGCCTCGTCGATCACGTCCAAATAGGACTCGAAGGTCCCGGCGAAGTCGAGGGGGTCGATGCCGTGGATGCGGTGGAACTCCGAGCTCCACTGCACCGCCCCGGTTCTCAGGTCCCAGAGCCAGCTGCCCACGTGGGCGAGGGCCTCGCTCTCCTCGAGGCGGGCGTCGATCTCGGCCAACGTGGCTTGGGCCAGGTGCTGCTCGGTGACGTCGCGCGCCACCACGACGGAGCCGAAAATGGCGCCGTGGTCGTCCGTCACCGGCGCCAGGGAGAGCGAGACCGGGACGGGCAGCCCGTCGGGCCGCACGATCTCCGTCTCGAAGTGCCGGATCCGCTCGCCGGCAGTCACGCTGGCCACGACCCGGTCCATTTCGTCGCTCAGGTGAGGGGCGAAGAGAGCGCTCAGGGGCCAGCCGACGGCGTCTTCGGGGGCGCGGCCGAACAGGCGCTCGGCGTTCTCGCTGAAGGAGGAGACGAAGCCCTGATCGCAGGTGATGACGGCATCGTCGGTGAGGTCCAGGATCGACCGCAGGATCGCCTTCGCCGGGACGCCGCCGACGGCAATGTCACCCACCTTGCCGTCGTGCTCGTCCCGTCGACCCATCGCGCCCCCGACCCTCTTGCCGCCGCGCTCAATGCTATGCGCCGCCCTACTCGCCGGCCTCCACGCAGTTGGCGCAGCGTCCCAGCATGGCGAAGTGGAGCGGGTCGATGGTGAAGCCGAACTTCGCCTTGGCCGTCCGGGCCAGCCCCGCGAACAGGTCGTCCGGCGCCTCAATCATGGCTCCGCACTCCTCGCAGATGAAATGGGCGTGGGCCATTGACGCCAGCTGGTAGGTGGCGGCGCCGTGACCCAGATGCGTGTGCACCACCACACCGAGACGTTCCAGGTCCTCCAGGTTGCGGTAGATCGTCGAAATGTGCACGTCAGGGGCTCGGACCTGGACCGCCTCGGCCAGCTCCTCGGCGCTCAAATGGTGATGGCCGGCCTCGAAGAGGACCTCGAGCAGTATGCGCCGGGACGAGGTGGCCCGCCCGCCGCGGGCCCGCACCAGGGCGAGGACGTCGTCGGCGTTGGCGACCCGGATGTCCTCGGTGCCGTGCGGAGCGAGTGGCTTGCTCACATCCACAGTCTACGGACGCTCCGTATTGGTCCGTAGAAGAACCAGCACTTGCAACTCGATCGCAAGAAGGATCACAATGCGGCAGATGGTTGTCCCGGGAGGAGCTGCGTCATGGCGGTGACGGCCGTTTCCGCGCCGACGGGACGATACCGGCAGGTCCGGGGCCTGTTGAGCCCGACCGACTGGTGGCGTGTCGGCGGCATGGTCGGCGTCGTCGTTGCGCTGCACGTCATCGGCTTCGGGATCTTCTTCGCCTTCGTCGTCCCGCAGCACTACAAGGGCCTGGGTATCGGGGTGAGCCTGACCGCCTACACCCTGGGTCTGCGACATGCCTTCGACGCCGATCACATTTCGGCCATCGACAACACGACTCGCAAACTCATGAACGACCGCCAGGGCAAAGCCGGGTCGAAGCGCCCTCTGAGCGTCGGCTACTACTTCTCGTTGGGGCACTCGACGATCGTCATCGCCATCGGTGCCGGGATCGTGCTCGCCGAGAAGACGGTCTACGGGGCGGTGTCCAACAGCAGCTCAGGGCTCGAGCAGTTCGGGGGTGTCTTCGGCACCATCGTCTCGGCCACCTTCCTGTACCTGATCGCTCTCCTCAACATCGTGATCCTGGCCGGGATCTTCAAGGTGTTCCGGGCGATGCGCCGGGGCACCTACGACGAGGCCGAGCTGGAGCGCCAGCTGGAGAACCGGGGTCTCATGTACCGGTTCTTCGGCAAGTGGATGAAGTCGATCACCAAGGAATGGCAGATGTACCCGGTGGGGGTGGTCTTCGGCCTCGGCTTCGATACCGCCACCGAGGTGGCGCTGCTCGCCACCACCGCCTTGCTGGCCACCCAGGTGCTGCCCTGGTACTCCATCATGTGCCTGCCGATCCTGTTCACCGCCGGGATGGCGCTCATGGACACGATCGATGGCTGCTTCATGAACGGCGCCTACGGGTGGGCGTTCTTCAACCCGGTCCGCAAGGTCTATTACAACCTGGCCATCACCGGTCTGTCCGTGGCCATCTGCTTCTTCATCGGCACCATCGAAGTCTTCGGCCTGTTGCCCATGGAGCTGCACATCCACGGCCCCTTCTGGAACTTCATGGAGAACTTCAACATCAACACGGCCGGCTTCGTGATCGTCGGCATGTTCGTCCTCACCTGGGCCGTTGCCCTCTGCATCTGGAAGTACGGGCATGTCGAGGAGAAATGGAGCGCTCGACTGAGGCCGAGTGAGAGCAGCCTCTCGCCCTGAGGCCAACGAAGGACCTGCCGTGCGGGGGAGCAGCATCTCGCTCCCGATCTTCGAACCGAAAGGCACCGGCACCGGCACTGGCACCCACAACAACACCGGCACCGGATCGTCATCGGCCGAGCACCCGGTGCCGCAACCAGATCCAGGCTTCCGTGGTAAGCCTCGGGTGCTGGTCGATAGGCTTTCCGTCAGAGGTCGGTGACCATGCACGAACTCGCGATCTGCGATGCCATAGCGACGACGGCGTCGAAGCACGCGGACGGACGCCCCGTGTCGCGGGTGACGGTACAGATCGGGTACTTGCGCCAGGTCGTCCCCGACGCGCTCCTCTTCAGCTGGGAGGTGGTGTCGGGGAGCCGTGATCTCGAAGGCGCCGAGCTGGTGCTCCAGCAGGTTCCGGCCGTCGTGCTCTGCCACGACTGCGGAGAGGAGACGGCGCTGGACCTGCCGATTCTCTCCTGCGGCGCCTGTGGTGGTTTCGAGGTCAAGCTGGTCAGCGGGGACGAGCTCCTGGTGGTGTCGATCGACCTGGCGGAGGGCTAGCCATGGGCCGCTTCCACGTCCACGCTGACGGAGCCGGCCACATGCACGGTTTGGCCGAGGCTGACCACGAGCACGAACACGAACACGAACACGAACACGATCACGATCACGATCAGCCTGTCCGTGACGTAGGCGATCACTCGGGCTACACCGAGACCGGCTCCACGCGGGTAATCATCCTCGAGAATCTCCTCTCGGAGAACGACCGGGTGGCGGACGACAATGCCCAACGCCTACGCGCTGCGGGCATCTGCGCCGTCAACCTCATGTCGTCGCCGGGAGCCGGCAAGACCACACTGCTCAAGGGGACACTTGAACGCCTGGGGGAGCGGATCCGCATCGGCGTGCTCGAAGGCGACATCGCGACCCGGCTGGACGCAGACCAGCTCGAAGGAATCGGCGCAGCGGCTATCTCCGTGGTGAATACGAGTGCGGGGTTCGGTGGCGAGTGCCATCTCGACGCCGTCATGGTGCGAGCAGGTCTGGGCCGCATGCCTCTCGACCGCATCGAGCTGCTCATCATCGAGAACGTGGGGAACCTGGTCTGCCCGGCCGAATTCCGGGTAGGTGAGCAGGCCAAGGCGATGGTCTATGCCGTGACCGAAGGCGAGGAGAAGCCGCTCAAGTACCCGGTCATGTTCCGGGCCGCCGACGTCGTGGTGGTGAACAAG
Source organism: uncultured Acidimicrobiaceae bacterium (assembly GCA_963850095.1). Taxonomy (GTDB): domain Bacteria; phylum Actinomycetota; class Acidimicrobiia; order Acidimicrobiales; family RAAP-2; genus Bog-473. The sequence goes on from CAWKJX010000004.1 coordinate 72,823, forward strand.
GTCGACCTCTTGCCCCACCTGGACTTCGACCTGGACACGTTTCTCTCCAACCTGACGTCGGTGAACCCGGGGGCTCAGGTCATCATGGCCAGCGCCCGCACGGGTGAAGGCCTCGACGAGTGGTGCGATTGGTTGGCGGATCGGAATCGGGAGCTGACACCGACCGGTCGCTGAGCTCGAGAGAGGGTGGCCGTCTACTCCGGCCCCGCGAGCGACTGAATCGCCGCCATGCCGACGACCGGCCGGTTGAGGACGAGGCTGCCGGTCGATCCGTAGAAGCCGGCGTCGCCGAAATTGAAGATGCCGCCGTCGTGCGCCACCATCCAGTATCCCCGCCCATCTGCGGTGCGGTCCATGCCCTCGATCGGCGCGCTGAGTGGCCGTCCTGCTGTGGAGCCGTAGTAGTTGGCGTCGCCGAAACTGAAGATGCCTCCATCGGAGGCGACAAGCCAGTACCCGCCACCATCTGGAGTGGCCGTCATGCCGACAATCGGCTTCTGGAGAGGGAGCCCGCCGGCGGATCCCTGAAAGGCGGCGTCCCCGTAGGCGAAGATGCCCCCGTCGGAAGCAACGAGCCAGTACCCACCGCCGTCGATCGTCGAAGCCATGCCGACGATGCGCTTGTTGAGAACGAGGCTGCCCGCGGAGCCGTAGAAGCGAGCGTCACCGTACGCGAACACCCCACCGTCGGAGGCGACGAGCCAGTACCCGCCCCCGTCCGGGGTGGGTGTCATGGCCACGATCGGTGCGTTGAGGCGCCCGCCACCGGTCGAGCCGTAGAAGATGGCGTCGCCGAAGGCGAAGATGCCTCCATCCGAGGCGAGGAGCCAGTACCCGGCGGCGTCCGGAGTGGCCGCCATCCCGACGATCGGCGCGTTGAGCTGCAGGCTCCCGGTCGAGCCGTAGAACTGCGCGCCTCCGTAGTTGAATATCCCACCGTCGCTGGCGACAAGCCAATAACCCGGAGCACTGATCGGCCTAATGGTGACGATGACCGTGGCTTGGTTCGCCAGGCCATTCGAGTCGGTCACTGAGAAGGTGACCGAATAGTTTCCGGAGATGGTCGGGATTCCGCTGATGGTCCCGTCCGAAGCGAGCCGCAAGCCGGGCGGGAGGGAGCCGGAGGCGACGCCCCAGGAATAGGGAGCCAGCCCACCGGCCGCCTGGAGGGAGCTCGAATAGGGCACACCGATCGTCCCTAGGGTCAGAGCGGAGGTCGAGACCGTCGGTGGCTCGGAGAAGGTGAGGATGATCCCACCCAGAATTTGTGCCGGTTCCCACGGCCTCGCAGTTGGCCGGATCAGCGCACGACACTCCCAGCAGCGATCCAACTGAAGGCACGGGTTGAGTGGCTCCAACTGGCACCACCGTTCGAAGTGTCGACGATGTTCGCCCCGCCGACCGCCGTACAGGTGGTCGAGTTGATGCAGGAGATTCCCGATAGGGCGGTGGTACCAATGGGATTGCCAAGGTCGTTCCATTGAGCACCTCCATCGGTGGTGACCAGGACCGCGGATCCGACTGCCATGCAGGCGGAGTCACTCGTGCACGAGATGGCATTCAAGTTGGTCACGCCCGAGGGGACGGTTTGCGGTGTCCACGTCGTGCCGCCGTCCGTTGTGGCGAGGATGGCAGCACCGGGTTCCCGGAGTCGACAGACCAGTCGCGACACAGATATTGTGGACTCGATGCAGGAGATTCCGCTGAAGTTCGTGATGGTCGCGGGAAACGTTTCGGTCGTCCATAATCCTCCACCATTCGTTGTCGCGATGATGCTTGGTGAGCTTCCGGTGAAGTCACTTACAGCCCGGCACGTCGATGCGTACTGACACAAGACACCCCGGTCAGGCTCCCAACTCCCAGCTGGGACTGGTTCGGAGGTCCAAATCGCACCCCCATCTGTGGTGCCGATCACAGCAGGGCTTCCAAAGTAGGAGAAACCCACTGCGGTACAGTCCAACGTCGATGAGGAGACAGTCAATGGAGTTCAACCCACTTAGCGACGCTGGGATGGCTTGAGGACTCCATGCGTATCCGCTGTTTGTGGAAGACGAGAACGGAATCAGTGCCCACCGCGAAGACAATCCGCGTCACTTGGGCACGAAACCGAGTTCGAAAGCGCTGATCGCCGGCAGGCTGATCTTGCAGTCGACCAGGAAAGCGCCGCCCGAGTTGTCGTCGAAATAATGGATCGAACCAGCTCCGGAGTTCCCGTTTCTCCAACGGCAGATGCAGTCATCGTTGCTGGAGCAGGAATACCGTGAGGTCGTACTGCGTCGGCGGGGGTGATCTGAAGTGACCACGTCTGATCCGTTGTTGAAGTGCTCGAAATCACGTAAGGATCCGCAGTGCAGTCAGTTCCCACCGACTGAGATACAGGTATCGGAGTCCTTGGCACACATGGCTGCGAGGTTTTGCCGGTTGGAATGGAGGTCGGAGAGCGTCCAAGACGCGCCACTGTTCGTGGTGCTCAGGGATGTCGCATTACCGGAAGTCGCTGTGCCGACAGTGGTGCACGACGATCCAACAAAACACGAACATGCGATCGAAGAAGGTACTGCACCAGATGGCTGATCGAGCGTACAGCCCAGCTGCCGCCACTTGAGTCTCCGATGATGGCTCCGGGTCGTCTATCAACGGATCCGACCGCTACACAGTGATCAAGGCATCGGGACATGAGACGCCATTCAAGGTGTCCGTTTCCGCAGGAGCTGTCTGCGTGTTCCAAGTTGACGCCATCCACCGTGGCATCGATTCCTGATGTACCGACAGCGGTGCATTGATAATCGTAAAGCACGAGATCTGAGAGGGAGGGAAAGAGAATCTGAATTGACCAGGAGGAACCACCGTCGCTGGACTTCATGATGCCGGAACTTCCGCCTGGCATAACAGAACAGTAGCAGATGGACACGAAACCGCATCCAGGACCGTGGCACCGCTGGGAGGCGTCGTGTCAAACCACGTAGACCCGCCATTGTTCGTAACAATTACGGACGCAACGCCAGCCTCATTGTTGCCCACCGCGACGCACGTGCTGGTGCTTTCAGAAGTGCTGGGCGCGCAGGACACGGCGTGGACATTGGCGAGCGGAGTGAAGGTCGCGGTCGTCTCCCATCCGGGAGTCGCGGCCGAAGCGGTTGTCGCCGTTCCGGGAGCCAAGAGCACGCCGGCCAGGGTGAGTGTCAGCGCCGTCGCAAGTGCAGAAACATTGAGTCTTCTAACCGCCGGCAGGGAGACCACCATTTCCGCCTTGGTGGTCCTGGTCTCCTCTAAACGACTTGACGATCGTGTCTTTTCACTCCGAGCGTGTCTCCACGACCGCATGTCCTCAGAAGAGCGGTCGCCGTACGTGTGGGGTCTGCGTCGGCTTACACCACATTCGGCGGCCTCATGCCAGCAAGAACGTCAGTGACGCCCTGACAGGCTAGGCGCGCCATGCGCGTCCGAGTGGCGATAGTTGCACTCCCGATGTGAGGAAGAAGAGTGGTCCGTGGTGAGTCGAGGATTCGCGGATTGATCGCAGGTTCCCCGTCGAAGACGTCGAGACCGGCCGCGTAGATCGTCCCTGCCTCCAACGCGTCCGCCAACGCGTTCTCGTCGACGACGGGACCACGGGCGGTGTTGATGAGGACGGCCGATGGCTTCATGAGCGCCAGCTCTGCCGCCCCGATCAGGTGGCGGGTCGAGTCGTTCAGCGGGACGTGCAAGCTGACGATGTCAGCGCGCTGGAGCAGCTCGGACAGCGTCGGCACGAATCCTCCCAGGCCGGTGTCATGCCTCGTCGTGTGGATGACCTCCATGTCGAAGCCACCCGCTCGCTGGGCCACCGCTCGCGCAATTCGACCGAATCCGACCAGGCCGAGCGTCGCACCGTGAACGTCCCGAGCCAGGTGCGTGTCGAAGGCCCATCCATGCCATCGGCCATCGCGTAGGTCGCGTTCAGCATCAGTCGCCTGACGGGTGGCAGTGAGGATCAGCAGAAAGGCCAGGTCTGCCGTCGTGTCGTCGAGCACGCCGGGTGTGTTGCACACTGTGATGCCGAGTGCGTGTGCGGCACCCACATCGATGTTGTCGTATCCCACGGCGGCATTGGCGACGACACGCAAATGTCCGGAGTGACCGGCCTTGAGCACCGTCGAGTCGATCCGGTCGGTCAGGTGGGCCACGATGCCGTCGCACTTCGCCGCTAGGTCCGCCAGCTCTGCAGGCGTCAGGGGGTCACGTGGCTCAATGATCTCGTGACCCGCCTCCAGCAGCGGATCGGTTCCACCCTCCGTCAGGCGACGGGTGACCAGGACACGGGCCACCTAGTGCGTCGTGTAGTTGATTGCGCCGGCACCCTTGACGCCGATGGCGAAGCAGAAGCAGTGGATGGGGGCGTGGTCGGTGACCGGGCGCAGGGAGTGCACCTTGTCCGGCGGGATGTACACCAGGTCGCCCTGGGAAATCGGGCGGTCCTCCCCGTCGATCGTCATGATCCCCTTGCCGTTCATGACGTAATAGAACTCGTGGGTCGGGTGTGAGTGCGGGTCGACCAGGCCACCGCCAGGGACCTCGAACTCGTTGACCAGCTCCAAGAAGCCCCCGTCCGTGATGTCCTTGAACTCACGGGACTCGATCATCCACCACACCGGAACCGTTCCGTTGTGCTCGACGATCGGCGCCTTGTCCTCAATGCTGCGCACGTCCATCCTGGGGGCCTCCCTCTCGAGGTTTCCTAGACTGACTCCGGTGTCAGGTTAGGCCCTGTGGGCACGGGGTCGCACCGTCGGGTAGAAGTGTCGACCGATTGAGGGTGAGAGAGATGTCAGTGCAGGAGTCCGCCGAGCAGAGAGCCGTCGCACCCCAGGCGCTGACACGTGACGCCTGGGCTGCCTTCGGGTGGCTACCCGTGGCGGATACCGACCCGCGGGACGGGGACGAGCGACTGACCTTCGAGTGGGGTGATGCCCATGTGAACGTCATCGGGCACGCCCGGAGCGAAGTGCCCGACACGGGCCACGGCCTGCGATGCGAAATGCTCTACCGCCACGACACCCACACCCAGTCCCTCATGCCACTGAACGTGCCCGCCGTCATTGTGGTGGCGCCCGCCGACGTCGAATTCACCGAGGACACGGACGCGGGGACGATCCGTGCGTTCCGGATTGAGCCACTCGATTCCCTCGTTCTGCATCGCGGCACCTGGCACTGGGGGCCTTTCCCGATAGAGGGTCCCGAGGTGCGCCTCTTCAATGTGCAAGGACTGCGTTACGCCGAGGACAATCGGTGCATGGACCTGGCGGCGAAGGGGCTGTCGGTCGACGTCGATCTGTCATGATCAGCCCGGAGGCGGGAGCGAAACATGGAGCTTGACGAGGCGGAAGAAGCCGAAGTCGTGTCGGCCACGTTGTCCGATTTCGTCGAGCGCTGCACACGCAGGAGTCGGACCCGGGCGACCGACGGCGATCCGACCTTCACGACGACCAGCCCGGACTGGTGGGTCGGCGATCGAACCTTCGGGGGCATGGTCGTCGCCCAGGCCCTGAGCGCCGGCATGCAGACAGCGCCCGCCGGCATGGAGGTGCACTCGCTGCACGGGTACTTCTTGCGCCCCACCAAGCCGGGTGCACAGACGACCCATACCGTCAGTCGCCTCCGCGACGGGAGGTCTTTCTCGACACGCCAGGTCGTGAGCGTTGCAGAGGGAAAGGAGGTCTTCCGGATGACCTGCTCCTTCCACGCCCCAGAGGCCGGTGACGATTACCAGCTGCCGATCGGGCCCGGCATTCCTCCGCCGAGAGACGTCGCCGGCGTCGAGGCGCCCTTCTTCTTCGACATCCGAGAGCTCGGCCACACCGAGCAGAGAGCTCGACGGCACCTACCTGTCGACGCGCCGCTGCTGGTTCCGCACCAGCGAGCGTCTGGACGACGACCCAATTGTGCACGCCTGCGTCCTGACGTACTTCTCCGACATGACCGGTGCTGCGTTCCGCCCCTTGAGCCTCGGCAGCTGGGGCACCCATACCGACGCCAGCCTCGACCACGCCGTCTGGTTCCACCGTCCGGCCCGGGCCGACGAGTGGACGATCTTCGACCTGCACGCCTTGGTGAACGCCGGTGGGCGGGCCACGGTGCGCGCCACCATGCACGGCGAGGACGGCAGGCTGCATCTGAGCATGGCTCAGGAGCTGCTCATCCGGGAGCTGGACGAGCCGTTGGTCTTCGAGCCGCCATCGTGGGCGGATCGGCGAGGTAAGGACGGGGAGGGATCGGGCGATGGGACTGCTTGAGGGCAAGTGCGCGGTGGTGACCGGTGGGGGATCGGGCATAGGTCGGGCCACCTGTCGGCGCATGGCCGAGGAAGGGGCTCGGGTCGCGGTCTTCGACGTCGACGAGGAGTCGGCCAAGGCGGTCGCCGGTGACGTCGGAGGATCGGCCTACGGGGTCGATGTCGGCGACCCCGAGGCGCTGCGCGTCGCGGTCGACACGGCGGCGGCCGAGCTCGGCGGGCTGTCGATCATCTACAACAACGCCGGCATCGCCTCCTTCAACAAGCTGCATGAAATGGCCCCTTCGGAGTGGGAGCGGGTGCTGCGGGTCAACCTCACGGGCGTCTGGGCGGGCATCCGGGCGGCGGCCCCGCACATGCTGGCCGGCGGGGGCGGGTCCATCGTCAGCACCGCGTCCATCAGCGGGACCCGACCGGCCGCCGGCGAAGGGCCTTACGCGGCCAGCAAAGCGGCCGTGGCCGCTCTGACGGCGACGGCGGCGCTCGAGTACGCGCCCGCTATCAGGGTGAACGCCGTGTCGCCGGGCATGATCCGCACCACCTTGACGGCGCCCTGGTTCGAGTTCATGCCGGACCAGGTGGAGCGCTTCGAGACGGGGACTCCGGCCGGAAGGATCGGCGAACCCGAGGACATCGCCGACGTGGTGGTCTTCCTGTGCTCCGACCTCGCCCGCTTCATCACGGGCCAGAACCTGGTGGTCGACGGCGGGCTCACGTTGCACGGTTCGGGAGTGGACGGAATCTACGACCGGGTCTTTCCGAAATAGGTCCGGCCCCGGGGTCGAGTCCGCCGATCAGTCGGGGCGGACCATCCCGAACAGACGATCTCGACGAACGAGGCCGCGGGTTGTCGCGTGCGACGGCGATGCCGAGGATCGACAGGTCCTTGCCGCGTCGACGGCCCACCGGTCCCCTCGGAACGGGACCTTTACGCGTTGGGGTCGAACAACGCCCGGTAGACCATGGTCGTCATCGTCTCGAGCGCAATGGCGTCGATCGGCTGCCCGACGAACTCACGCAGGTAGTGGAAACGGTCGAGCATGGCCAACGTGGCCATGCCGGCGGCATCCGGGTCGATGATGTGGCCCGAGGAGTCGGGGCCGATCTGCTTGGTCAGCGCGCCCGACATGGCGGTGAACGTGTTGCGGATCACGTCGATCAGTTCCGGGTCCACGGTGGCCAGGTCGGTCCAGACACGGAAGAGCGGGGCATAGCGGTTCCAGAGCTCGCTGTAGGCCCTCACCCAACCGTGCACGTCGTCCCACTGCGGAGCACCGCCCTCGGCCGGCAGCGCGTTGAGCGTGTCGTAGAGGGACTGTGACTCAGTGGCGGCCTCGGCGACCAGCGCGCGCAGCAGGTCCTCCTTGTTGGAGAAGTAGAGGTAGAAGGTGCCGTGCGAGGTCTTGGCGATCTCGACGATGTCGTTCACCCGGGTGGCGTGGTAGCCCCGGCGATCGAAAGCGATCATGGCCGCATCGAGCAGTTTGCGCATGGTGCGGCGGCCCTGGCTGCGCAGCGCTCGCTTGCTGGCCGGTGCGCCGACGGCGTCGCCGTCCACGCCGGGGGGGCCGGTGCCGGCGGCCGTGCCGGAGGCGGGGGCCAGACGGACGGAGCCCTTGGCGGACCTGGCCTTCCTGGCCGCCGGACGGGGGCCCGACTCCTTGGCGGGGGTCACCGGGTCACGTCGGACTCTCGGCGATCCCATGCCCGGTGCATGGTAGTGCCGGGCCTGCCCGGAGTGGCTAACCTGACACGGTGGTCAGGTTTGGTTGGGACCAAAAATGAGGTGTGACCAGGGATTACTCGTCGAGCTGGTCGACCGAGCCCCGATTTCGTGACCGCGACGACCCCGTCGGCGCAACGGCCGGTCGTGACCTCGCTGGAGGACGCCGTGGCGCTCCACGTCCATCCCGGGGACACCGTGCACGTGATGATGGGCCACAGCCGCTGGACGGCCGCCGCCCGGGAGCTGGCCCGCCAGTTCTGGGGCGCCGACCCGGGCTTCACCCTGGTCATGACGAGCCTGGGAGCCTTGGGCGCCCTGTACTTCCGCGGCGGCATGGTGCGCAAGGTCGTGACGGCCTACTCGGGCAACAGCTTCCCGACCTACACGCCCAACTCCGTGTTCCGCCGCGCCTACGAATCAGGAGAGGTCGAGGTAGAGCACTGGTCGATCCTGACCTTGTCGCAGCGGCTGGAGGCGGCGGCGCGGGGGCTGCCCGCCATGGTGACGGGCTCACTGGTCGGCTCCTCCATGGAGGAGAACGAGGCGTTCAGCACGGTCGATTCGCCGTACGGCCCGCTCGGCCTGGTTGAGCCGCTGGCGCCGGACGTGGCGCTGGTGCACGCGGCGGCGGCCGACTCCTCGGGCAATCTCGTTTTCTCCGAGCCCCTGCTCGACGGCGTCTGGGGTGCATGGGCGGCCCGGCGTGGCGTCGTGGCCACGGTGGAACGCGTCGTCGACGACCTCGAAGGGCTCGGACACCGGGTGCGCGTGCCGGCGCATCGGGTGCTGGCCGTGGTGGAGGCGCCGTTCGGCGCGCATCCTGGCGGCTGTTACGCGCCGGGCCTGCCGGTGCGCAGCTATGGCGAGGACATCGCGCACTGGAGCGCGGTGGCCGACGCCTGCGCCAACGGCACGCTCGACGAGTACGCCGAGGAGTGGGTGCTGCGGCCGGCGACGCACGCCGAGTACCTGTCCCGGGTGGGTTCGGAGCAGCTGCAGTGGCTCGAAGGGCAGATCTGACCCGATGTCGTGGAAGAACGACGCCGACGCCAACCCGATCATCGAGGACCCCGCGGTGAGTGAATGGGAGACGGCGGCCGCGCTGGGCGCCCGCGAGGTCGAGCGGGTCGTGGCCGAGGTCGCCGCCGACGCCGTGCTGGCCGGAGCCGGTGTGGCCAACCTGGCGGCCTGGGTGGCCGTGGCGCGGGCGCGGGCGGCCGGGAGCCGGGTCGTGCTGACGGCCGAGCTCGGGCTTTGGGGCTACGAGCCCACACCGGCCGATCCCTACATCTTCAACCAGCGTGTCTTCCCGTCGACCCCGTATCTGTCCGACGCCTCGTCGGTGCTGGGCATGGTGATCGGTGGGTCGGGGACGCGGACGGTGGGTTGCCTCGGGGCGGCCGAGGTGGATCGCCTCGGGAATCTCAATTCCACCCAGCTGGCGGGCGGGCGGTTCCTGGTCGGCTCGGGGGGCGCCAACGATGTGGCCAGCCGGGCCGACGCCTGCGTCGTCGTGACTCTGGCCCGCCCCGAACGACTGCCCGAGACGGTTGGCTACGTGACTTCACCGGGCCAAGGGGTGGTCAGTGTGGTCACCGACAAAGGCGTGCTCCGCCGCGACGACTCGTCGCTGCGACTGGCCGCCGTGCCCGCGGGGGAGGGCAGCGTGGAGCAGCGCGTCCGCGCCTTCGTTGCCGCGTGTGGCTACGAGCCGACGCTGGCACGCCACGTGGAGGAGCTGCCGGCCGTTGGGCCTGACGAGGTGCGGGCGCTCCGTGATTTCGACCGCAAGCGGTTGTTCCTGAAGTGACGAGGACGATGCCGGTGACGTGAAGACGACGGGGCTGACCTGACGGAGCAACGGCGAAACGACGTTTACGGAGAGGGAGATGGACCGTGCACACGGAACGGTCAACCAACCAAGCGATGGCGAGCAAAACGACACAAGGGGTGAGTATTTCCGATGAAGGCGTGCAAGTACAGTGACCGGCATCCCGGGGGGGATGCACGGCGACAGATGATTGGGGACGGCATGCAGGTGAGGCAGGGATTCAGGGCGTTGATCGCCACCATGTTCACCGGGGGGCTGCTGGCGAGCGCCTTGGTCCTGGCGCCGACTGCGGCCGGAGCCGCGGCGGCGAGCACCGCGCCGGGCGTGACGTCCAATTCGATCACGGTAGGGACCATTTCGACCCAGACGGGGACGCTGGCGTCGAACTTCTCGTCGCTGATCTACGGGGAGCGGGCCTACTACAAATACATCAACGCCCAGGGAGGGGTGAACGGGCGACAGATCGACTACAAGTACGCGTTGGACGACGGCGGCAACCCGACGACGTTCAACCAGCTGTCCAATACCCTCATCAACCAGGACCACGTCTTCGCGGTGACCGGAGTGGCGACGGCCTTCTTCTCGCCCAACCTCTTCGTGGAGTCAGGCATCCCGACCTACGGGTACAACGTGACCGGCAACTGGGCGGGAGCACCCAACCTCTTCGCTGCCGGTGGCTCGGTGGAGTACTACCCGGCGGGGGCGCCGGAAGTCGCCTATGTGGCGCGCGAAGACGGAGGCCAAGCCTTCGATCGCGTTCATCGCCTACGGGATCGCGGCTTCGGCTGACGCGTGCCAGTCGGAGCAGAACGCGATGCAGGCCGCCGGCTACACCATCAGCTACTCCGATCTCAAGGTCAACTACCCCGGGACGACCGTGGCCACCGACGTGCAGCGGATGAAGCAGGCGGGCACGAACTTCGTCGCCAGCTGCATGGACGTGCAAGGCAACGTCACAATGGCCCGGGCGATACAGCAATACGGGGCGCACATCACGCAGCTGTGGTTCAGCGGGAACGACCAGTCGACGCTCAACACGAACGAGAGCCTCATGCAGGGCGTCTATTTCGACATCTCACACGTCCCCTTCGCAGCGTCTCAGTCCCTCTACCCCGGTCTCAAGCTCTACGTCACCGAAATGAAGAAGTACGAGCCGGCCTACGTGAACGACGAGATCGCCATTCAGGGCTGGGAGTCGGCGGCCCTCTTCGTCCAGGGCGTCAAGATGGCGGGCAGCAACCTGACCCAGGCCAACGTGATCAAGGAGGACAACACCATCACCGCCTTCACCGCCGGCGGTCTGCAGGCGCCGGTCAACTGGAAGGACGCGGGCCATAGTGGCCATGCGCCGCCGTACTGCCTGGCCTACATAAAGGTGTCGGGCGCCAAGTACGTGCCGACGCTGAACACAGGGCAGAACGTCTTCAACTGCTTCGAGTCCCTGAGCCCGAAGAAGAACCCGGTCTTCCCCCTGCCGGCCGGCACACCCGGCCCGTCCTGATCGGCGGGGCGGGTAGGGCCAGAGGACTGACGGGCAGTCGGCGCCGGGTATGGAGCAATTCATCGGGTTCGCTCTCACGGGAGTCCCCTACGGCTGTACCTACGCGATCGTCGCCATCTGCCTGGTCCTCACCTACCAGGCCACGGGCGTCTTCAACTTCGCGTTCGGCGCGCAGGCCTTCGCGTCCGGCTACGTCTTCACCTACCTGACGCAAAACGAGAACTGGTCGGGATTCGAGGCGTTCCTCGTCTCGGTGGTGGTGATGGGGCCGCTGGTGGGGTATGCCTTCGACCGATTGTTGTTCCGGCACATAGCGAACTCGAACGCAGTCGCGAAAATGGTGTGCAGCCTGGCTCTGCTGGTCGGGATCCCCAACCTGCTCCCGGTGATCTTCGGGCCCCAGAACCTGGACGCCACCGCGACGATCCTGCCCTTCTTCAACCCCAACGTCGTCTACTTCACCCTCTGGGGGACGCCGATCAACGGCATCGACCTGTCCACCGTTTCGGTCACGATCGTGGTTCTGATTTTGCTCACATTTCTGCTCCGTTACACCAGCCTCGGGCTGCAGATGCGGGCCGCGGTCGAAAGCCGGCGTTTGGTGGAGTTGGACGGGGTGAACGCCAACGGTGTGGTCGCCGTGGCTTGGATGGTGTCCAGCTTCATGGCGGGCTTGGTCGGTGTATTGCTCGCACCGACGTACGGCGCCGGCGCCTTCAATTCCGACGACTATGTGATCTTGACGGTCACGGCCATTGCTGCCGCGGCCTGGGCGCTTCTGCGTTCGCTTCCGATCGCCGCCGGCGTCGGACTGCTGATCGGGGTGTCGACGACCGTGCTGCAGGGCTACATCCCGCCCAACAGCTTCTGGAACGCCGCGGTGGTGCCGTCCATCCCGTTCGTGGTGATGGCGGCAGCGCTTCTCATTCTGCCCGGAATGCGCAGCCTCGACTCGAGCCGCGACCCGCTGGCCACCGTCGACCCGCCGCCCCCGCCCATCGCCGCGACCACCCGGGCCCCGACCATGGACCGCATCATCCGGATTCTGTGGTGGGCGCTCTTCGCGGCGTTCTGCGTGTCGATGTTGACGTGGATACCCGGCACGTTTCCCGCCTGGACCACCGTCTTCAACAACGGCATCACCCTGTCGATAGTGCTGCTGTCGATCACGTTGATCACCGGCATGGCCGGCCAGCTGTCCCTGTGCCAGGCCACCCTCGCCGGCGTGGGAGCGTTCACGGCTGCTCAGTTGGCCAACCACCTCGGCCTCAACCTGCTCGTCGGCGGCCTGATCGGTGCCGCGCTGGCCGCCGCCGTCGCCGTCATCCTCGCGCTCCTCTCCCTCCGCCTGCGGGGGTTGGGGCTGGCGCTCATGACGCTGGCGGCGGCGCTGTTCTTCGACGCCACGTTCTTCAACACGGTGTCCATCACCGGTGGGCAGCAAGGGGTCAGCATTCAGGCGAAGTGGTTGGGCACCAGTGCGTTCTTCAATTTCGACGGCCACGCCATGTTCCTCCTCTCGATCAGCGTGCTCGTGGTTGCCGTCTTCGTCGTCCTCCTCGTGCGCAAGGGGACGGTGGGACGGAACCTGGCCGCCATGCGCGGGAGCGAGACGGCGACGGCGGGCCTCGGAGTGAACCCCTCGTGGCAGCGCATCGTCGTGTTCGCCCTCTCCGGGGCGATCGCCGGCATCGGCGGCCTGCTGCACAGCATGGAGCAACAGGTGATCAACCCGACGGACTGGAACACCGATTTTTCGCTGGTCCTGGTCGTGCTCGTGGTGACCACGAGCGTCACGACCGTGGAGGGCGCCATCCAGGCTGGGATCGGCTTCTTCGTGACGGAGCAGATCCTGACCACCGTCCTGCCTGCGCGTATCGGCGCGTCCAGTCTCACCGTGGTGCTGTTCGCCTTCGGCGCGCTCACCTACGCCCAGCACCCAGAAGGCGTGCTCGAGTACCAGAAGCGGCGGTCCACGGCACGCTTCGAACACCTCTTCTTCTCCAAGGGCGGCCCGGCGCCGGGGGTGGCCGAGGACGTGACGCCGGCCATGTCGACATCGAGCGCCAATGGCTGAGACGACACCACTCCTCACCCTGCGTGGGGTCTGTAAGTCCTTCGGGGGCATCCAGGCCGTGCACGAGGTCACCTTCGACGTCGGCGCGGGGGAGTGCCTCGGCCTGGTGGGGCCGAACGGTGCCGGAAAGACGACGCTCTTCAATTGCGTGTGCGGCCAATTGCACCCGGAGAGCGGGAAGATCACCTTCGACGGTACGTCGCTCGTCGGCCTCCCGACGTACAAGCGGGCGCGACTCGGCATCGGCCGGACCTACCAAAGGGTCGAGGTCTTCACGGACATGTCCGTTCGCGATCATCTGATGGTCGCCGAGCGGGCACGGCGCGGAGAGAGTCGCCTCTGGCGGGACCTGCTCAACCTCAGCAAGCCGACGAAGGAGGAGACGGAGCGGGTCGACGCCACCCTGGAGCTCGTGGGCATCACCCGGATGGCCGACACATCAGTGAACGCGCTGGGTCTGGGCAACTGCCGGTTGGTCGAGCTGGCCCGGGCGCTGGCATCGGAACCGAAGATTCTCTTGGCCGACGAGCCGTCATCGGGTCTCGACCTGCACGAGACGGCGGAGGTGGCCGCCGTGCTCCGCCAGGTGCAGCGGGAGCGGGGCACCGCGATCCTCCTGGTCGAGCACGACCTCACCATGGTGGCAGAGGTGGTCGACCGCACCATCGTCATGGACCTCGGGGCGATGCTCGCCGCCGGCACCTTCGACGAGGTCATGGCCGACCCGGCCGTGCGTGACGCCTATCTCGGGCAGGCGGGGGCGGCATGACTGTCGTCGAAGACGCCGGTCCGCTCCGGACGACCGGGGCGCGCGACATCCTCTCGGTTGAGCACGTGAGCGCGGCCTACGGACCGTACCGGGCCCTGTTCGACGTCTCGTTCCGGGTACCCGAAGGTGGCGTCGTCGCCCTGGTGGGGTCGAACGGGTCGGGTAAGTCGACGGTGGCCCGCACGGTGACCGGGCTCGTGACGGCCTCGGTGGGCCACGTGGTCTTCGCCGGACACGACATCACCACGCTCCCTGCGTTCAAGATCGCCCGGCTCGGGATGGCCCACGTGGTCGAGGGCCGGGGGGTGTTCTCAAGCCTCACGGTGGAGGAGAACCTGACCCTGGCCTTCCGGCAGCGGGCCGGACGGGGCCAGCTGGCCTCGAACCTCGAGCGCGCCTACGCCGCCTTCCCGCTCCTGGGGGAACGTCGCCGTCAAATGGCGGGGACCCTGTCAGGTGGGCAGCAGCGCTTGCTGTCGCTGGCCAAGGTCCTGGTGGTGCCGGCCAAGGTCCTGGTGGCCGACGAGCTGTCACTGGGCCTGGCTCCCGTGGTGGTGGACACCGTCTACCAGGGCCTGGCCGAGATCAACAAGAACGGGACCGCGCTGGTGGTGGTCGAGCAGCAGGTGAACCGGGTCCTCGAACTGGCCAATTGGGCGGTCGTGCTCGATCACGGCACTGTCCACTACGAGGGCGCGCCCAGCGGCGCCGGTGCGGCGATGGAATCGCTCATGGCGCGCCGCGAGGAGGCGGCCGCAGCTGGTGCCGCCGTGGCCGACGAACCCGAGCACTGACCGCGGCGCGGTCGATCGATCAAACCCGAGGAGGGACTGACATGGGAGAGCCGGTGATCGTGGACGTGGTCCGCACGACGTTCGGCAAGCGAGGCGGCGCGCTGGCCAACTGGCACCCGGCCGACCTGCTCGGGTTCGCCCTGACCTCGTTGTTGGAGCGCACCGGCGTCGACCCGGAACGGATCGACGACGTCATCGCCGGCTGCGTCAGCCAGGTGGGCGAGCAGAGCACCAACGTGGCCCGCAACGGATGGGTCTCCGCGGGGCTGCCGCAGTCCGTGCCGGGAACGACGGTCGACCGCCAGTGCGGGTCGTCCCAGCAGGCGGTGCATTTCGGGGCGGCCGGCGTGACGGCGGGGCACTACGACCTGGTCATCGCGTGCGGCGTCGAGGTCATGAGCCGGGTCCCGCTGGCCTCCAACGCCCGGGGCGGTACGGGGCCCTTCCCGCCGTCGTTCCTCGAGGCGGTCGACGGCCGCCTGTGGACGCAGTTCCGGGTGAGCCAGGTCCTGGCCGATCGCTACGGCATCACGCGTCAGGAGATGGACGCCTACGCACTGGATTCGCATCGCCGGGCGGCCGAGAGCTGGGATTCCGGGCACTTCGGGCGCGAGGCGTTGGCCGTGCCCGTGAAGGCGGAGGACGGCAGCCTCACCGGCGAGCAGCTGACCAGTGACGAGGGCATCCGGCGCAGCTCGACCATGGAGGCACTGGCGGCCCTGCCCGCCGCGCAGAGCTGGGAACCCGATACGGCACCCGACATCACCGCGGGCAACTCGTCACAGACCACCGACGGGGCGGCCGCCATGTTGATCGCCGACCGTTCGGTGGCCGAGGCCCTCGGCCTCCCGATCCGAGCACGCTTCCTGCACTTCGCCGTGGCGGCCGAAGACGCCGCCATCGTCCTGTCAGCGCCCGTCCCGGTCACGCACAAGCTGTTGAAACGCTCCGGCATGACCGTCGACCAGTTCGACGCCGTCGAGTGCAACGAGGCCTTCGCGGCCATCGCACTGATGTGGCAGAAGGAGTTCTCCTACGACATGGCGCGCTTCAACCCGCGGGGCGGCGCCATCGCCATCGGTCACCCGCTCGGCGCGAGCGGAGTCCGCCTCATGGGCACGCTGCTCAACCACCTGGAGGCCACGGGCGGGCGCTACGGGTATCAGACGATGTGCGAGGGCGGCGGCCAGGCCAACGGCACCGTCATCGAGCGGCTGGGCTGATCCCTTTCGCCGTGTCGGGCTCGGACGCGGCCAGGAGCGGGTGGATCTTCTTGGTGACGATGATCCACTCGACCAGGAAGGTCAGGCCCGGCACGAGGCCGGCGACGAACATGAGCAGGATCCAGACCGCCTCTCGAAGAGGTACGTACAGACGTGCCTGGAGGCCGAGGAGTCCCGCCGTGATCAGGTAGACGATGTAGAGGTACCCGTGGGCCACGCCGAAGACGGCGAGCTCGGCGTTGAAACCCCCCACGGTGAAGTGCAGT
This sequence comes from uncultured Acidimicrobiaceae bacterium, assembly GCA_963850095.1. Taxonomy (GTDB): domain Bacteria; phylum Actinomycetota; class Acidimicrobiia; order Acidimicrobiales; family RAAP-2; genus Bog-473. The sequence goes on from CAWKJX010000004.1 coordinate 89,281, forward strand.
CCCGTGAAGACGAACAGCGGAATGATCAGCACGCCCACGATGTTGGCCATCAGCTGGTAGCGGAACAGCGCGCCCTTCAGGCCACGCTCGAAGAGGCGCTTCACCGGGAGCGGCGGGCCACGACCGACTCGCGGTTGCGCCAGGTCTTGGCCCCCTTGGCCGTCAGCTCCGCCAATCGGGCGTTGTAGGCCGCCAGTTCGGGATCCTCGTCCTCTGTGACCACCGGCGCCGCTGCCGGCGCCGCGGTTGCGGTGGCGGTGGCCGTGGCCGGCGGGCCCGAACTCGACGCACCAGCGCCCGACGCCTCCCCATTCGGCCCGGCCAGGCGCTGCGTGCCCTTCAGGCCGACGGTCTCGTAGTCGGTGTGGACGAGGACCCACCAGAAGACGATGCCAAGGATGCAGAAGACCGGCCACATAACGGAGTACAAGTAGCTCAGCTGGTTGCCGTCCTCGGCCCGGTTGATCTGCCACCAGGCCGCCACGGCGCAGCCGGGGACGAATACCAGTACGGCCAGGTGCAACGTGATGGCCCGCCTCGAGAACCACCGTTCACGCACGGCGAACATGCTACCGGCCCCCGTTTGGCTCCGGAATTCGCCGCTAGCCTGGCTCAATGGCCCCGAGCACCTCTCGCCCGGAACCCCCCATGACCGGCGACGAGCGGACCATGCTGACCGTATGGCTCGACTACCAGCGCGCCACGCTGATGTGGAAGTGCGAGGGTGTGAGCGGTCCGGACATGGCGCGCAAGGGGATACCGACCTCGAACCTCAGCCTGCTCGGCCTGGTGCGGCACATGACGTTCGTCGAATGGAGCTGGTTCGAGGAGGTGTTCTCCGGCGACCCCTCGCCCCAGCCGTTTTCGACCGACGAGGATACCGACGTCGACTTCAACGACCTGCATCCCGACCGCGTGGACGAGGACATGGCGCGGTTCCTGCACCAGTGCGAGGTGTCCCGCGCCATTGTGGCCGGCGCCGGCTCGCTCGACCAGGAGGCGGCACAGGCGCGGGACGTCGTCTCGTTGCGCTGGATCATGGTGCACATGATCGAGGAGTACGCGCGCCACAACGGGCACGCCGATCTTCTACGCGAGTTGATCGACGGGGCGGTGGGGGAGTGAGCGCCGCTATTCCGCTCGATGGTGGCGCAGCCCGCGCACCGGCCGGGACCATCACCACGGTGCACCGCTACGAGCTGCCGCTGTCACGCGAAGCCGTGTGGAAGCAGATGAGCGACGTCGGCAACTACCGGAGCTGGTGGCCGTGGCTGCGCACCTTCGAGGCCCGGGCCCTGGTCGTTGGGGACGAGTGGCGCTGCGCGGTGCAGCCGCCGGTGCCCTACCCGGTGCGCTTCCGCGTGGTCCTCGTGCAGGTCGAGGCGCCGGTCCGGGTGTACGCGGGCGTCCTGGGCGACGTCGTCGGTGACGCCACGCTCGAGCTGGAAGAGACCGACGGCGGGTGCGTGGCCTGCCTGCACAGCTCGCTGGCTCCCGGGAACTCCGCCCTCCGGCTCATCTCGCGGGTGGCGGCGCCGCTGGCGCGCTTCGGTCACGACTGGGTTCTCGATTCGGGGGCACGCCAGTTCATTGCTCGCTCCGTCACGCCCGTGCCCGGCGACTGACCGCACCCACCGTGAAGTTCTCGCTGCGCCAGATCCTTGCCTCCGCCGCGGGCGCGGTGCTGGCCGCGGTGATCGCGTCGGCCTTCGGTGTCAAGGGCACCATCGTCGGCGTCGCCATCGGTTCGGCCGCGGCCACGACCGGCACGGCGCTGGTGGCGCAGTCGATCGACCGCGGCCACAAGGCGGTCAAACAGGTGGCGGTGCGGGTCCCGGAGACCTCGGTGCTGCGAAAGCTGGGCGCCACGGGAGCGAGCGGCGGGTCCGACGCGTCCGTCGATGCGGCGTCCGCGCCCACCGAGGTGCAGGCGGGCGCGTCGGGAGGTTCCGGCGACACGACCGAGATGCAGGCGCCGGCGGCTCCGCTCGAGGAGACCCGGCAGCTCGAGATCTCGGCCGTGGCCGACGCGCCCCGGACGGCCCACCTGCGGGGGGTCACCGTGCCCCCGCCAGCGCCCGGATCGATCTCCGCTCCCTCGCGCCGGTTCACCTGGAAGGCCATCGCCGGGACGGCCGCCGTCGTGTTCGTGCTGGCGCTGCTGTTCATCACGGCCGTCGAGCTCATTGCCGGGAAGCCGCTGTCGTCGATCTTCGGGCACGCCGGGACGGGCACGTCGGTGAACAACATCTTCGGCCCGACGCCGGCACCCAGCCCGACGACGACCACCTCGACCACGACGACATCGACGTCCTCGACGACGACCACCACGACGTCGCCGACCACCACCAGCACCACATCGTCCACCGGGAGCTCGTCCACCACGACCACCGGGGGCCAGGGGGCGTCGACCACGACGACGACCGGCCTGGGTGCCACCACGACGACCACCACCCCGACGACGACGACCTCGCTGCCGTTTCCGCGCCCTTAGGTTCTCGTTTCTTCCTCCGTCGGCTCCGTCGGCTCCGTCGGCTCCGTCGGCTCCGTCGGCTCCGTAGCGCTCCGCAGACCCGGACCGGGTTCGCTGAGGGAACGGTCGGCGGGCGGCCTACCAGCCCTTGAACTCGGCCGGCCGACGCTCCACGAAGCTGGCGATGCCCTCCTTGGAGTCGAGCGTGTTCGTCAGCAGCTCCTGACCCATGGCCTCGTCGAAGAGGGACGTGGCGCGGTCGACGTCGAGGGCCCGGTTGGTCAGCCACTTGGCCACACCGATGGCCTTGGTCGGGCCCTGGGCCAGCCGGCCGGCCATCTCCTCGAGGGTGGCCGCCAGCTCGGCCCGGGGGACGAGCCGGTTGACCAGGCCGATGCGGTAGGCCTCGGCCGCCGGGACGTCGTCGCCGAAGAAGAACAGTTCCTTGGCCTTCTGGATCCCGACCAGGCGGGTCAGGATCCAGGCGCCGCCGGCGTCGGGCGCGATGCCACGACGGATGAACACCTCCACGAACTTCGCCTCCTCGGCCATCACGACCAGATCGCAGGCCAGTGCCAGGTGCATGCCTCCGCCCGCCGCGGTGCCGTTGACCCCGGCGATGACCGGCTTCTCGCAGTCGAGGATGGACGCCACCAGGGCCTGCCAGCCGTCGCGGATCATGCGGGCGCCGTCGCCTGCCACGTTGTCCGGGGCGTCGTCGGGCTTCGGGCGGGGCGGCAGCCGCCCGCCCCGCAGGTCGGCGCCGGTGCAGAAGGCCTTGTCACCCGCGGCGGTGATCACGACCGCCCGCACGAAGAGGTCGGACGAGGCGTCGCGCACCCAGGCGGCGATCTGGTCGCGCATGTACTGGGTCATGGCGTTGCCGGCGTCGGGCCGATTGAGGGTGATCCAGCAGATCCCGTCCTCGACCCGGCGGATCAGGTCATCGCCGACAGAGTCGGTCGTGTCGCTCATGGGTCTCCTCAGTTGTGGGTGGGTGGGCGAATGGCTTCAGGCCAGCACGACCAGGGCATCGGCGGCCACGGCCCGGTCCGGACCGGCCAGCAGCGGGTTGATGTCGACCTCGGCCACGTGGCCCGACAGGTCGACGGCCAGGCGCTGCATCTTCATGAGCACGTCCACCAGGGCACCGCGGTCGGCCGCCGGCTGGCCTCGCAGGCCGCGCAGCAGGGCGGAGCCTCGTAGCTCGTCCAGCATGGCCTGGGCGTCGCGAGTGGTGAACGGCGGGACGCGGAACGTCACGTCGCGCAGTACCTCTATGAGGACGCCGCCCAGGCCGAACATGACGACGGGGCCGAAGAGGTCGTCGCGGGCGATGCCCACCACCGTCTCGACGCCCCGGACCATTTCGGCCACCAGTACCCCGTCCACGTTCGCCTTGGGCGCGGCCTTCTTGGCGGCGGCCCGCAGCCGCTTGTAGGTGCGCCGGGCGTCGTCCTCGTCCCGCACGCCCACAGCCACCAGTCCGAGGTCGGACTTGTGCGGGATGTCGGCCGACACGATCTTCATGACGACGGGGTACCCGATCTTCTTGGCCGCCTTGGCGGCCGCTCCGGGGGAGTCGACCACGCGCTCCTTGGGCACGCCGATGCCGTAGGCCTCGAGCAGGGCCTTGGAGTCCTGCTCCGACAGCGCCTCGCCGCGCGGTCGCCGCACCCCATTCGGCGCCAGCAGGGGCATGGCCGTCGCCCGAGCCGGCGACGGCCGGAGGGCGGGCTTGGCGAACGCCGACTGGTAGGAGGCGACGAACCGGTGGTGGTCGAAGTAGGCCTTGGCGGCCATGACGGCGTTGGTGAACGTGCGGAAGGTCGGCACCGTGCTCGCGAGGAGCGTCGTGGTGTAGGCCTCCTCGGTGCCCACCGGCGAACCCCAGACCACGAAGACGGGCTTGTCGGTCGTGCCGGCTGCCGCCACCAGGTCCTCACACAGCTTGTTGGCCATGGAAGGCAGGGCGCCGGTGATGGGACACAGCAGGAGGTCGACGTTGGGGTCGGACAACATCGTCTCGATGATCTTGGGCCCACGCCAGTCGCGTACGGGGGCGCCACCGTTGTCGACGGGGTTGGACACGCGCAGGTAGGGCGGGATCCACTCGTGCAGCTGCTTCTGTGACGACTTGGTGAGAGAGGGCAACTCGAGGCCGGCCGCCGCGACCAGGTCGGCCATGTGGGCCCCGGTGCCACCGGAAATGGAGTACACGCAGACCCGCCCGCCGGCGCCGCGGGCCAGGCGCCGGAGGGTGGCGTCGGACGGCGCCTTGGTGCGGGCCAGCGCGGCCGACACCTCGAGCAGCTGGTCGAGCCCGTCCACCCGCTGCACGCCGTACTGGCGGAACACGGCGGACACCACGTCGTCGGAGCCGGTCAGGTGGCCGGTGTGCGCCTTGGCCATGGAGGTGCCCTCGTCGGTGCGCCCCACCTTCACGGCGACGATGGGCACCTGGCGCCGTGCCGCGGCATCGGCGGCCAGCTGCAGGGTGCGCCCGTTCTTGAACCCCTCGATGTAGCAGGCGACGGCGCCCGTCGTGGGCAGGCTGGAGAAGTAGTTGATGAAGTCGGCCGACTCGAGGTCCGCCTCGTTGCCGGCGGGCGCCCAGTGCGACAGCTTGATGCCGATCTCCTGGCCCTGGAAGATCGGCCGGCCCTGGTGCCCGCTCTGGGTGATGAGCGCGATGGCCAGCCCGGGCAGCTCGTCGCGGAAGACCTCGAACGCGTTGAGGTTGGTGTTGGGCCCGAGCACGTGGAGCTCACCGCTGGCGATGATCTTCTCCATCTGCGCCTGGATCTTCTCGCCCTTGGCGCCCACTTCGGCGAAGCCGGCCGCGAAGACGACGGCGAACTTCGCCCCGGCGGCCATCGGCGTCCTTGAGGATGGGTAGCGGCTCGCCGACCAGAATGGCCACCAGGTCGAGCTGGTCGCTGATGTCGGTCAGCGCCTTGACGGCCGGGCGCCCGGCGATGGTCGGGCGGTTCGGGTTGACGTAGTAGACGGTGGCGCCGCGCTCCTCGGCCCAGGTCGTGATCTTCTGGGTCAGTGCGGTGTTGGGGCGGGCGCTCGTGTCCGAGGCGCCGACGACGGCGACGCGCCGGGGCCGGAAGAAGGTGTCCAGGTCGATGGTGCGCAGAGCGATGGGTCGGCCCGTGATGTCGGTGGCTTCATCCGTCTCGGCCGCGGCCGCGCCTGTCGCCGCGCTCCCGCCGGCGTTGCCCGTACCGCTCGCCTCGCTCGTCGTCGTGGTGCCGCTTGCCATGTCCCTCCCTCGTGCCGCCGCTCGCCGGCGCCGGTGCCAGTCTTTCGGTGCGGGACGCTTTCCGCCGCGCCGCTGCCGGCGCCGCGCCGTCCCGGGACGGGATCCGACGTCGGTGAGGCACGCCCGCGGTGGGCCCCGGCGGGCCCGCAGGGGCCCTCACCGTATATGACGTCGGTGTCAGTGTCGATCCGGTGACGGGCCGGATCGTCCCCGGTCGGAGCCGAATTGTGAGGTCTCCGCCGGCGCCGTTACGGTTGGTGACAGACGTGTCAGTCTTCTCCGCGGATTGGGGGCTTCATGGGCATTTTGGACGGGAAAATCGCCATCGTGACGGGGTCGGGCCACGGCATCGGCCGTGGTGAGGCCCTCGAGCTGGCGGCCCAGGGCGCCAAGGTCGTCATCAACGACCTGGGTGGCTCGGCGACCGGCGAGGGAGCGGACAAGCGCCCGGCCGACGAGGTCGTCGGAGTCATCGCGTCCCGGGGTGGTGAGGCCGTGGCCAACTACGACGACGTCTCCGACTTCGGGGGCGCCGAGAACCTGATCGCGGCCGCCTACGAGGCCTTCGGCGGGCTCGACATCGTGGTGAACAACGCCGGCATCATCCGGGACAAAATGATCGTGTCCATGTCGGAGGAGGACTTCGACTCCGTCCTCCGGGTGCACCTCAAGGGCACCTTCGCCGTCACCAAGTTCGCCTGCATCCGCTGGCGCGAACGGTCGAAGGCGGGTGAGGACGTCCGGGCGGCCATCGTCAACACGGTGTCGTCGGCCGGCCTGCAGGGCAACGTCGGTCAGGCCAACTACGGGTCGGCCAAGGCCGGCATCGCGGCCCTGACGATCATCACGTCGCTGGAGGGCTCGCGCTACGGCGTGCGGGCCAACGCGGTGGCCCCGGGTGGGGTGACGCGTCTCACGGGCGGTGTCGTCAAGGACATGGAGCTGAAGGAGCCCGACGAGTACGGCGACGAGGAGTTCAGCCGGCTCAACCCGCAGAACTCGGCGCCCATGGTGGCCTGGCTCGCCTCGGACCAGGCGCTGCACGTCACCGGGCAGGTGTTCCGCGCCGTCGGCGCCAACATCTCCCACTACGAGCCCTGGCGGCTCGGGGGGAGCGTGGACAACCCCAAGGGCGACGCCAGGTGGGACCCGGCGGACATCGCGGCCGAGGTCAACGCGCAAATCTTCCACTCGCGCCACCCCGGCCTGAAGATGGGCGGCGGCTGATGCCCGACCGCCGGGTGGCGATCGTCGGCGCCTCCACGTCGGACTGCGGGCGCGTCGACGACAAGACGGCGTTCCAGCTCTGCTTCCAGGGCACGTCGCGCGCCCTGGCCGACGCCGGCATCGACCGTTCCGAAATCGACGGCTTCATGTCGCTCAACGGGACGCTGCCGCCGGTCGAGCTGTGCGAGTACCTCGGGCTGCGCCCCAACTGGGTGGACTCGACGGGGCACGGCGGCAGCATCTGGGAGTTCATGGTCGAGCACGCCGTGGCGGCCATCGCCCAGGGACTGGTCGAGGTCGTCGTGCTCACCTACGGCTCCACCCAGCGGGCCGACCTCAAGAAGAAGCTGCGCATGGCCAACCTCTCCTTCGGGACGAGGGGCCCGGTGCAGTTCGCGGTGCCCTTCGGGCATCCGGTGGGCTCCCACTACGCCATGGTGGCCCGGCGCCACATGTACGAGTTCGGGACGACCATGGAGCAGCTGGCCGAGGTGGCGGTCTCCACCCGGTACAACGCCGGCCTCAACCCCGAGGCGTACTACCAGGACCCCATCACCATCGACGACGTCATGAACTCGGGCATGACCTGGGACCCGCTGACCAAGCTGCACTGCTGCATCCGCTCGGACGGCGGTGGTTCCATCGTGCTGACCCACGAGGACCGGGCCAAGGACTGCGCCAAGGAGCCGATCTGGGTGCTCGGCACCGGTGAGGCCGTCTCGCACACGACCATGAGCGAGTGGGAGGACTTCACCGAGTCACCCTGCGTGCGTTCGGGCGCCCAGGCCTTCGAGCGCGCCGGCGTCACGCCCGAGGACATCGACGTGGCCGAGGTCTACGACGCCTTCACGCCCATGGTCGTCCTGACGCTCGAGGGTCTCGGCTTCTGCAAGAAGGGCGAGGGTGGGCCTTTCGTCGAGGACGGACGGATGCGGGTGGGCGGCGCCCTGCCCACCAACACCGACGGTGGTGGTCTCTCCTCGTGCCAGCCCGGTATGCGCGGGCTGTTCCTGCTCATCGAGGCGGTCAAGCAGCTGCGCGGCGAGTGCGGCCCGCGCCAGGTCCCGAACGCCAAGCTGGCCTGTGTGAACGGCACCAGCGGATGGTTCACCGCGGCCAGCACCGCCATTCTGGGACGCGACTGACCCGGTTCGGTCGTCCTCAGCCGGCGGAGAGGGCCTCCTCCCGGGCCGTCGAGAGCGGAGGCGGCGGGTGCCGGCGCCTTTCGTCGGCGGGGTGACCAGCCCGCTCCCGTATCCTGGGAGCTCATGCCCTCCCCGTACGACCTGACGTTCGAGGAGCTGGTCGCCATCCTCGGCGACGAACCGGGCTACCGGGTTCGGCAGGTCTGGGAAGGGCTGCACGTCCGGGTGCAGCGCCCCGAGGAGATGACCGACCTGCCGGCCTCGTTGCGCGCCTCGCTCGGTGCCGCGTTGGCACCCGCGCTGACCGAGGTCTCCCGCCGCACGGCCGACCAGGGGCTGACCACCAAGTGGCTGTGGTCGCTGGTCGACGGCACCCGGGTGGAGACGGTGCTGATGGAGTACGCCGACCGGGTCACCGTCTGCGTGTCCACCCAGGCCGGGTGCGCCATGGCCTGCCAGTTCTGCGCCACCGGCCAGGCCGGGTTCCAACGGCACCTCACCGGCGGCGAAATCGTCGAACAGGTGGCGGTGGCCATGCGGGCCGCCCGACCGCGTCGACTGTCGAACGTGGTGTTCATGGGGATGGGTGAGCCGCTGGCCAACTACGACCGGGTGTGGTCGGCCGTCGGCCGGCTGCACGGCGACATGGGTCTGTCCGCCCGCCACCTGACCTTGTCGACGGTGGGACTCGTCCCGGGCATCCGCCGGCTCGCCACCGAGTCACTGCCCGTGAACCTGGCCGTGTCGCTGCACGCGGCCAACGACGCGTTGCGCGACGAGCTCGTCCCGATCAACCGGCGTTACCCGTTGGGCCAGCTGGCCCAGGCGTGTGCCGACTACGTGGCCGCCAGCGGGCGCCGGTTGTCGATCGAGTGGGCCATGATCGACGGGGTCAACGACAGTGGCAGCGACGTCGAGGAGCTGGCTGCGTTCGCCCGCCCGCTGGGTGCCCACGTGAACCTCATTCCGTTGAACCCGACACCGGGGTACGCCGTGGTGGGCTCACCGGCGACGCGCGTCCGCCGCTTCCGCGACGAGCTCGGAGCCGAAGGTGTCAACGCGACCATCCGGGTGACCCGGGGGGTCGAGATCGATGCCGCCTGTGGGCAGCTGGCCGCCAGCGTCACCGGGTCCGCAAAGCGGGGCGGTGCCCGGATCGATCCGGTGCAATTGCTCTCGGGCACCGCGGATCGCTAGAACCGGAGCATGGCAAAGACATCGCAGGGCGCCGTTCGGCGGCCGTCGTTCTTCTGGTTCTTGTTGCTCGACGGGGGGATCATCCTCCTGGCGCTGCTCGCCTTCAACGACGGGGCCTACGAGCGGGCCTCGGAGCGCCTGGCGGAACGGCTCCCCTCGCGTGAGACCCTCGTCGGCATGCTGATCGGGACGGCGGTCATCCACCTCGTGGAAGCCATGGCGGCCGGCCGGATCGCGCGCCGGCGGGGCCTGGCCCCGGGCGGGTGGCGCGTGCAGACCTTCGTGGTCGGCTTCCCATCGTTGCTGGCCCTGCGCAAGACGAAATCTGCGTGACCCATTCGCACGGCCGCGTCGAAGCCGCCACCCGCACGGCATGCTGTGGGCATGCCTGACGCCACCTTCCCCCTGGCCGACCGACCCGTGCGCCGGATGGGATTCGGGGCGATGCAGCTCCCCGGCCCCGGGGTGTTCGGGCCGCCCAAGGACCGCGCCACCGCCGTCGCCATTTTGCGCCGGGTCGTCGAGGCGGGGGTCAACCACATCGACACGGCGCAGTTCTACGGGCCCGACGTCGCCAACGAGTTGATCCGCGAGGCGCTCTACCCCTATCCCGAGGACCTGGTCCTGGTCTCCAAGGTCGGGGCCGTGCGCGACGACGCGGGCGCCTGGCTCGGCGCCCAACGTCCCGAGGAGCTGCGGGCGGGGGTCGAGGCCAACCTCACCACCCTCGGCCTGGAGCAGGTGCCGGTGGTCAACCTGCGCCTGCACCCCGGTGGCGACGTGCCCTTCGAGGACCAGGTGGCCGAAATGGTGGCCCTGCGCGAGGAGGGGCTGATCGGTGGCATCGGGCTGAGCACGGTGACCCTGGACGAGTACCGGCGGGGCACGGCGCTGACGTCCATCGCCTGCGTCCAGAACGCGTACAGCGTGGCCGACCGTTCCGATCAGGACGTCTTCGACGCCTGCCGCGACGACGACGTCGCCTACGTCCCGTACTTCCCGCTGGGCTCCGCCTTCATGCCGGACAAGCCGGTGTTGCGGCATCCTGTTGTACAGGAGACGGCCGAGCGGCTGGGTCGTACGCCGGCGCAGGTGGCCCTGGCCTGGCTGCTGGCGCGGGCGCCGAACGTGTTGCTGATCCCGGGCACGGGGTCCCTCGACCACCTCGAGGAGAACCTGGCTGCGGCCGAGGTGGTGCTCGACGACGAGGCGTTGGCGGCGTTGGGCTGAGCAGCACACCCTGTCCGGGCTGAGCGAACCTTTTGCGCCCCTGGTGCGTCCCTCGTTGCGACAGCAGTCGCTCGAGTGGCGCCCCAGGAGGTCCGAACATGTCCGACGACGAGGAAATGCACGGAGCCCCGCCGTCCGCCCCGGCGGATGCGGGAAGGTCGGCGGGCCCGCTGGCGGCCGGGCCGGGTCGCCGGTGCCTGGGTCGCCCTGGGTGCCCTCGTGATCGGCGGTGCCGGGCTCGGGCTGGCCCTGAGCGATGCCGGTGCAGCCGCTCCGCCCACCGCGCCGGTCGCCGCCGGGTGCAGCTCCCCGGGGCCGCGCCTGACCGTACAGGGGACGGGGCAGGCCTCGGCGGCTCCGGACGTCCTCACCGCGGTGTTCGGCTTCAGTACGACCGCGAGCTCCTCCACCGCGGCGCTGAGCCAGGACAACGGCGAGGTGAACCAGGCTCTCCAGGCTCTCACCGCGAACGGAGTGGCCTCGAACGACGTCCAGACGACCGGGCTCACCCTGGCCGCGCAGTACATCTATCCGCAGGGCCGCGCCCCGGAACTGACCGGCTACACGGTGACCAATACGGTGACCGCGACCCTGCGCGACGTGTCCACCTCCGGCGCCGCCATTGACGCCGTGGTGGGGGCGCTGGGCAACGCGGTGCAGATCAACGGCCTCACCTTCTCCTTCGCCAACCCGGCGCAGGTGGAGGACGAGGCGCGGGCCGATGCCGTCCACCAGGCGGTGACGCACGCGGGCGCCATGGCGGATGCGGCGGGGCGTCGGCTCGGACCGGTGTGCTCGCTCACCGACGACTCGCAGCCAGACGTCGTCGAGCCGAACGCGGACCTGAACTACGCCGATGCGGGTGCGGCCAAGGGTGCGGCCGTGCCGGTGGAACCCGGCATGCAGTCCGAGACGGACCAGGTGACGCTCGTCTACGCCTTGGAGCGCGGCTGAGTTCGTCCGCTCCACCAGGGCGCCCGGGGTGGAGCGGGACAGCGCCGGCGTGGGTGCTACAGCGGGCGCAAGGCGAAGAGACGGAAGGTCCGTGGCCCGGCCATCGACTGGGCGATGGCGTAGTTGGGCCAGGCGGCGACGATCGTCGTCCAGGCCCGGTCCCGCTCGTCGCCCGTGAGCTCCCTGATGGCGGCCTGGAACCGGCTGCCTCGGCGTCGGACGTCGACGACCGACGTCGCCGCGAAGTTGTGCACCCAGGCAGGCTCGTCCGCGCTGCCCCAATTGGAGCCGACCACAATGAACTCCTCATCGTCCACGATCAGCTGCAGGGTCGTCGTGCGGGCTCGGCCGGTGCGACGACCGACGGTGATCACCTGGGCCGAGGGGATGCCGACCAGGTCCAGCACGCCCAGGCGGTCGCCCGTGACGCGGCGCATGGTGCGCTCGGACACGGCGACCAACCGGCTCCGCTTCATGAGCCAGCGATAGCCCTGTGGATGGCGCGCCAGGGCCTGGAGCGGGTTCCGGGCCACGGCGCACACCATAGAAAACACGTCGGCGGCGTGTCGATTTCGTCACGGAGCGTTCACCTCGTGGACCGCCGTATCATGCCGTCATGGCGGTGGACGTGCGCATGTCGATTGAGATCGCGCGCCCGCGGCACCAGGTGGCCGAGTACGCCGCCAACCCCGACAACGCGGCGTCCTGGCACGGTCACGTCACCGAGGTCGAGTGGGAGACCACGCCGCCCGTGGACGTGGGCAGCAGGTTCGCGTTCGTCGCCACCATCCGGGGTCGGACGCTCCGCTCCACCTACGAGGTGGAGCTCGAGATCCCCGACGAGCGGTTCGTCATGGGAACGGCCGACGGGCCCTTCCCCATGGAGACGTCCTACGCGTGGCGTGACACGCCGACGGGCGGCACCCTGATGGAGCTGCGCAACCGCGGCGAGCCGAAGGGACTCTCGAAGCTGTCCGGCCTGGTCATGAAGTCGGCCATGCGGCGGGCGAGCACGAAGGATCTGCGACGGCTGAAGGAGATTCTGGAGGCACCGGACTGAGGTGTGTGCTGGGCCCGGAAGGCCGCCCGCCTCAGCCGGCGGGCGTGTCGAGCCCCGGGCCCGAGGGGCGCGGACAGCACGGAGGCCGGCCCGTTCAGCGGTTCTTCCAGTTGGGCGCCCGCTTCTCCGCGAAGGCCAGCGGTCCCTCCTTGGCGTCCTCGCTCGAGAAGACCTCGCCGGAAATCTCCGACTCGATCCGGTAGGCCTCTTTCATGTCGGTGGCCAGCCCCCGCAGGACCGACTCCTTGGTCTTGCGGATGGCGAAGGGCCCGTTGGCCGTGATGCGGTGGGCGTAGTCGAAGGCTCGCTCCATCAGGTCGGCCGGGCGGCAGACCTCGTTGAGCAGGCCCATTTCATAGGCGCGCTGGGCCGGCACCTGGTCGGCGCACAGCAGCAGCTCCATGGCGGCGGGGTAGGGGATCTGGCGGGGCAGGCGCACCGTGGTGCCGCCGCCGGCGAACAGACCGCGCTTGGGCTCCATGACGCCGAAGGTGGCCGTGTCGGCGGCCACGCGCAGGTCGGTGCCGCCCAGCATCTCCATGCCACCGGCCACGCAGGTCCCGTTGACGGCGGCGATGATCGGCTTGTAGAGCTTCGTGCCGCGCAGCACCGCCCTGACCCCGTCGTCGAGGCGGTAGCCGTCGATCTCGGTGACCTCGCCCGACTTCATCTTCTTCTGCAGCTCGGTGATCTGCGGAATGTAGGTCTTCAGGTCGGCGCCGACGCAGAAGTCGCGGCCCACGCCGGTGACGATGGCCACGTAGGCGTCGTCGTCCTCCCCGAAGCGGTCCCAGGCGCAGCGCAATTGGTAGAAGTGCTCCATGTCCATGGAGTTGCGGGCCTCGGGCCGGTTGATGGTGATGGTGACGACGTGGTCGTCACCGGTGGCGTAGTCGACAGACATGGGCTCCGGTGGTCAGGTTCGGGCGCCGGCGGTGCCGGCGCTGGTGGTCGATGCGGTCCGGGGGCTGCAGTCGGGCGAGCCGGCGCGACCTGTGGTCAGTCGTCCGACTTGAGCAGCGTCGAGAAGCTGCTGACGCTCACGATGCCCTTCTCGTTGGTCGTCGTGTGGCCCCGGGCCCGGGACACGAGCGAGGTGTCGACGTCCGCCGCCTCCGCCCGCAGGGCGCCCACCGTGCACTTCTCGCGCGGCCGCACGCTGAACGGGTCGTACTGGAAGTGCTTCATGGCGTTGAGGTGGGTGATCTTGTCGATGTCCTCGTCCGACACGCCCTCGAGGTACTTCATGAGCGCCTCGGGCGCCTGGGGCCACGTCGAGTCGGAGTGGGGGTAGTCGCACTCCCAGGTGATGTTGTCGATGTTCAAGAAGTCGCGGCTCTGCACCCCGAAGGCGTCGTCGATGAAGCAGGTGATGACGCGGTCCTTGAAGACCTGGCTCGGCAGCTGGTCGCCGAAGTCCTGGCCCGTCCACTTGTGGTGGTGCTGGTAGACGTAGTCGATGCGCTCGAGGGCGTAGGGGATCCAGCCGATCCCGCCCTCGGACAGCGCGAAGTGCAGGTTCTTGTACTTGCGCAGAATGGGCGACCACACCAGGTCGGCCGCCGCCTGCACCATGTTGATCGGCTGCAGGCTGATCATGACGTCGATGGGCGCCTCTATGGAGGTCATGAGGATCTGCGAGGACGAACCGAGATGCATGCACACGACCGTGCCCTCGTCCTCGCACGCGGTCCAGAAGGGGTCCCAGTGCTCGTTGTGCAGGGACGGCCACCCCAGCTTCTCGGGGTTCTCGGAGAAGGTGACGGCGTGGCAGCCCTTCTTGGCCACCCGGCGCACCTCAGCGGCCCCGAGCTCGGGGTCCCAGATCACCGGGATGGACAGCGGAATGAAGCGGCCCGGCTCCTCCCCGCACCAGCGGTCGATGTGCCAGTCGTTGTAGGCCCGCACCATGGCCAGGGCCTCGTCCTTGTCCTCCCGCCGGGCGAAGAGCTGGCCGCAGAACTGCGGGAAGGAGGGGAAGCACATGGAGCCGAGGACGCCGTTGACCGACATGTCGCGCACCCGCTCGTGCACGTCGTAGCAGCCGACCCGCATGTCCTCGAGCGAGGTGGGCTCGATCCCGTACTCCTCGGGCGGCCGGCCGACCACGGCGTTCAGGCCGACGTTGGGGATCATGTTGCCGTCGTAGACCCAGACGTCGGTCCCGTCCTCGCGCCGGATGAGCTGGGGCGCCGCATCCTGGTACTTGGCCGGGAGCAGGCCGTCGAACATGCCTCGTGGCTCAATGACATGGTCGTCCACGCTGACCAGGATCATGTCTTCGGTGTGCATCCGCGGTCCTCCCCGTGTGTCCCTCTCGGACGCCGCCATTCTCTGACATCCGTGTCACCTACCTTAGGCGCCGCCCCGACGGGTGTGCGAAGACCCCGGGTGGGCGGGGGCGGGGGCCGGCCCTCGACGGGGTGGCTCAGCGGCCGGAGCCCGAGGGCGTGGTGGACGCGGGGGACGGGGGCACGGGCTGGCCCTGGTACCCCTGCATCAGTTCGGGCAGCGGGTTGGCCGGCGCCGCCAGCTCGGGCGGGTCGCCGAACGTCATCACCGAGGTGTCGAGGAAGTCCATCAGGTTGCGGGCGTTGGCGTCGCGGTAGGTGAGCGCGGGCAGGTTCCACTGCTGCTCAATGGTGGCCAGCACGGAGGTGTGGTCGTGCACCACGTTGGTCACGTCGTGCTGGCGCGAGTAGGGGCTGACCACGACGGCGGGAATGCGGATGCCGTACTCGTTGTAGCCGCCGGGCTGGTCGGTCGAGCTGATGTCGGGCGCAATGCTGTCGGGGGCGATGGCGGCGGGCGGCTTCACGTGGTCGTAGTAGCCGCCGTGCTCGTCGTAGAACCAGATGAGCAGGGTGCGCGGCCAGGCCGGGCTCGCCATGACGGCGTTTACGACGCCGGCCACGAACTGCTCGCCCAGCTGGACGTCCTCGGGGTTCTCCTCGGACTGGCACGTCGTCTCGATCATCAGGTCGGGGGTGGAGGCGAAGGTGGGCACCGGTTGGGGCAGCTCCCCGACGACGCTCGGCACCTCGCCCTGGATGGCCCCCATGTCGCAGTCGACCAGGCTCACCGAGGGCAGCAGGCCGGCGGCGGCGTCGGCGAAGAACTGTTCGATGTGCGCGTAGTGGTCCGGGTAGCGAAAAACGGTGTCGAGGATGATGGCCGACGTCGGCGCGTCGCTGAAGTAGTTCGTCCAGCCGATGCCGTAGGTGCTCAGCAGGTCCCAAATGGTGCCGTTGGCGGGGTACGTGGTGATGTTGTCGAGATCGGTGGACACGACGCCCGACGCAGTGCCGGCCATGAGGAAGCGGCGGTTCGGGTAGGTCTGCGCCGGCACCGAGCAGAACCAGCGGTTGGCCAGCGTGAACGTGTTGGCCAGCGAGTAGTAGAAGGGCAGATCGTCCTCGGTGTAGTAGCCCATCGACCCCGGACCGGTGCCGGCGAAGCCTTGCATGGAGCCGCCGTCGATCTGCAGGTGCGAATCGTCCCAGGACTGGCTGCCCGAGTCCTGGGCGCCGATGGCGCCGCTCTGGTGGTACGCGTACATGCGCTCGTTGCCGATCGGGTTCCAGTTGAGCGGCTCCTCGGCCTTGTTGAAGGTGAACCCGTCCGCCTTGGGCTGCCCGCTCACCGGCAACATGCCCAGGTAGTTGTCGAACGAGTGGTTCTCCTGCATGACCAGCACGAGGTGGTCGAAGGGGAAGGCGCCCGTGAACTGCCCGAGGGGCAGCGACGGGTAGGGCACGGCGCCCGGCCGGCGCACGGTGGCGGTGGCGGCCCCGGCGCGTGCCGCCGGGCCGAGGGGGCCGAGAGCGGAGGCGGCCGCGGCAGCCGAGGCGGCACCGAGGCCGGCCCGCAGCACCGATCGGCGGCTGAAGGTGCGGCGGTCAACCATGGGCACGGCTCAATTCGGGCACGGCCCAATCCCTCCTGGCATGGGTGGTGCGCGGGCCCGGCCCGGTCATCGCGGCGGGGCCGGCCGCGGCTGGGCTCTTCTCCTGCACGGGCATGACGTTCTGGGTGGGCGGCGGATAGGGCGGCGCGTAGTCGTCGGTGCCGGCCAGTGCGTCGATGATGACCTGCTCGTCGACGGGCGGGCTGACGACCGACGCGTCGGGCAGCGAGGGGATGGTGGTGTCGGCCGGCTTGCCCAGGGCCAGCGCGCCCGTCATGTCGCCGACCGCGTTGCGGCGCCAGGCCGACAGGTTGGGCACGGGGACGCCGAAGAGCGTCTCCATGAGGCGCAGCGTCGAGGTGTGGTCGAAGGTCTCGGTGGCCACGAAGCCGCCCTTCGTGAAGGGGGACATCAGGAGGCAGGGCACGCGGAAGCCGAGACCGACGGGCCCGGCGTCGCCGCTGGCCTCCGAGGGCAGCGGGTTCATGGTCAGGTACTCGCCCGCGGTGCCGGGCGGCGGCACCGGCGGCGCCATGTGGTCGAAGAACCCGCCGTTCTCGTCGTAGTTGAGGATGAACAGCGTGTGCGCCCACACCTCGGGGTTGGAGGTGAGGATGTCGAGCACGTTCTGCACCAGGTTCTCGCCCCACTGTGGCGCCGTGGCGGGGTGCTCGCACTGGGTGACCGGACCGTGGATCCAGCTGACCTGGGGGAGCATGCCCGTGGCCACGTCGGCCGCCAGGTCGCCCGGAAAGTTCGGCGCAACGGCGTTGGCGATGA
Source organism: uncultured Acidimicrobiaceae bacterium (assembly GCA_963850095.1). Taxonomy (GTDB): domain Bacteria; phylum Actinomycetota; class Acidimicrobiia; order Acidimicrobiales; family RAAP-2; genus Bog-473. The sequence goes on from CAWKJX010000004.1 coordinate 106,525, forward strand.
GCTGCGCGCCCCGCGGCGTCGTCGGGTCGTTGTAGGCGGCGAAGTAGGGGAGCGGGCTGAAGAGGGCCAGGCCGGTGGGGTCGTTGTAGACCTTCCAGGTCACGCCCGCATCGAGCAGCTGCTCGGGCATGGTGGTCCAGGTGAACTTCCCGTACTGCTGCAGGCGCCCCGTCGTCTGCGTTTCGAGGACCGGGCCGCCGTGCTCGCCGCCCGGGTCGATGCTGGCCGACAGCGCCATGACGCGGTTGGGATCGGTCGGGCCGAGGACCGAGCAGTGATAGGCGTCGCAGATGGTGAAGGCGTCCGCCAGCGCGTGGTAGAAGGGCAGGTCGTCACGCGTGAAGTACCCCATGGTGGTGACGAAGTTCTGCGGCCCGTCGCCGGCCAGGTGGGCCTGGACGAAGCTGTCCATCTTCCCCCGGTTCCAGCTCTGGTGCTGCGGTCCCCAGTCGTGCGTGATGTCGTTCGTGCATGCGCCGTCCTGGGAGGGGAAGTTCTGGTCGAGGTGGAACGGGACCAGGTAGCCGCTCGGGTCGACGCCGTGACCCGGGCGGTAGCCGTACTGGGCCCACACCGGGGCGAGCGTCCCGTAGATGTTGTTGACGCGTACCCGCGGGTCGGAGAAGCCGCGTACGCCCGACAGCGTGCCGAAGTAGTGGTCGAAGGAGCGGTTCTCCTGCATGAGGATCACTACGTGACGGATGTCGCTCAGGGTGGGGTGGGCGGAAGGTGGCTCGGCCGAGGCGGCGCGCTCGAGGGAGGCGCCGGCCGAGGCCGACAGACCGGTGCCGCCGGCACTGGCGGCCGCGGCGGAGGCGGCTGAGGCGGCCGCAGCCGCACCCGCCCCGAGGGCGAGGCTCCCCTTCAGGAGGTTGCGCCGGGAGACCCGGCTCGGCAGGGCGGGGCCCGCTGTGTCGTCGGCCGCCCCGTCCCGGCTCTGGCGGCCGTCCCGAGCCGGCCCCGGTCGCGGTCCCCGTTTCGCCCTCGGTTCCTGCTTCCGGGCGTCGGCTCGTCCCGCCGCTCGTTGGCACCCATGCAGATCGCTCCTCGCTGGTCTCGGTCGGTGTCGGTCTCTGTCCGATGTGCTCGCCGTCCGGGCACGTCGACGTCCGGCACCCCGCGTGGCAGCGCCTGCGGCGCTGTGGCTGCGATGGTGGTCCAGGTGTCGCCCCAACGGACGCTTGGGTAACGACCGATCAGAGGGGCGCTTGCGTTTGTTCAGGCGGAGTTCACGCGCTGGCCACCTCGAGTTCGGGTTCGGGTGCCGCGCTCTTCACCCGCTGTAGCTCAACGTCAGTTGCAGAGAGGCCACGGCGGGGCAGGATGATGTCGTCGATGATGCCGTAGTCGCGGGCTTCGGACGCCGTCATGTAGTTGTCCCGGTCGATGTCGAGCGCCACCTGCTCGACCGGCCTGCCGCTGTGGAAGGCGATGATCTCGGCCATGCGGCGGGTGAGGGAGAGCACCTCTCGCAGGTAGATCTCCATGTCCGACGGCGCGCCGCGGGTGCCCGCCGAGCCCTGGTGGATCATGATGCGGGCGTTGGGCAGGGCGAACCGCTTCCCCGGCGCACCGCCCGAGAGGATCATGGCGGCCGCCGACATCCCCATGCCGACGCAGATGGTCGACACATCGGGCTCCACATGCTGCATGACGTCGTAAATGGCCATGCCGGCGTAGGCCACACCGCCCGGCGAGTTGATGTAGAGGTAGATGTCCCGCTCGCTGTTCTGCGCCTCGAGGAAGAGCATCTGCGAAATGATCAGGTTGGCCACCTGGTCGTCCACCTCCTGGCCCAGGAACACGATGCGCTCGCGGAGCAGCTGGCTGTAGATGTCGAAGGCCCGGTCGCCGCGGTTGCCCTCCTCTATGACGGTGGGCACCAGCACGTGCCGCGGCAGCTGGCTGCGGGGTGCGGCGGCTGCGGGGTGAGCGGTGGCGGCGTCGGCGCTGGCGGTCATGGGTTGGGCTCCTTCGTGTCTGGATCTGCTCTTTGGGGTGTCACCGGTCTGGCTTGTGGTCGAGGGCTGGGCTGGGCTGGGCTGGTCGGGTCGGTCGGTCGGGTCGGGTCGGTCGGGTCGGTCGGGTCGGGTCGGGTCGAATCGCGTCCCGGTCCTTTCCGAGGTTATATCAAATGTGAGATAATCGGTGCACCGTGAGCGCACGCCGCCATCCGACCGTCTTCCCCGGCTTCCGCGAAATGGCGGAGCGCCGGCGCTCCGTCTCGGGTCAGCTCCTGTCCCTCCGCAAGGAGATGGGGCTGTCCCAGTCCGAGGTGGCGGCACGCATGGGCACGTCGCAGTCCGCGGTGGCCCGCTTCGAGGCGGGGGATCTCGACGTCCGCCTGTCGACGGTGGAGCGCTACTCCACCGCGCTCGGGGCCCGGCTGGAATGGAGGATTGAACATGGAGATCAGGGTGAGCAGGGTGGGCAGGGCGGGCACAGGCAGGATGAGCACAGGCAGGATGAGCACAGGCAGCCGGGTCGGCAGGCCGAGCTCGGGGGCCCCGCCCGCCGTGGGTGAGCACGGACGCGACCCGGGGCGACCCGTCGACCCGCCCTGGCCGCAGCTGTACCCGCCGCTGCCCGGCCCCGGCCCCGGCCTGGGCCTCGGCGCCGGCGCCGCCGGCGGGCCGCTGTCGGACCTCATGGCCCAACGGCTGCTCGACCAGCGCGTCGTGCTCTTGCACGGGCCGCTGGACGACGCGTCGGTCACCCGGGCCTCGGCCGAGCTCATGACCCTCGATGCGGACGGCGACGACCCGGTCACCCTCCGTGTCGACAGCGGCGACGGCAGCCTCGCCCCGGCGCTGACGCTGATGGACGTGATCGAGCTGATGGGCGTCCCCGTGCGCGCCCTGTGCCTGGGCCAGGTCGGGGCCGGCGCCGTCGGTGTCGTGGCCGTGTGCGCGCACCGCTCGGCTCTGCCCAGCACGCGCTTCGCGCTCCGCGAACCGGCAACGCCGGTCGCCACCGTCCACGCTCGGAATGCCGCCCAGTGGGCCGAGCTGCACGCCGACGAGCGCGAACGGTTCTGCGCCCGCGTGGCCGCGGCCGTGCGCCGGCCACTCGAGCAGGTGCGCGAGGACTTCGTCCGCGGGACCTTCTTCGGCGCCGCCGAGGCCGTCGGCTACGGCCTGGTCGACGAGGTGGCGCGGCCCGACGCGCCCATCCATCCGCTTCCGGGCGCCAGCCGGGGCGAGGGTCCACCGATGGGGTTCCGGCCCCAGCACTAACCGGGCACGGTCGCCTCTCAGGCGACGCCCAGCACGACGCGAACGCGCTGCCTACGATGCGGCTATGGCCTCGCCGACACTGCCCGCGCCTCGCCTCGAACCGTTGCCACCCGAGCAGTGGGACGAGCGCCTCACCCGCTTGCTGGCCGCCTCGTCCGGCGGGACCGAGGAGCCCATGCACATCTTCGCCACGCTGGCCCGCAACGCCGATCGTGTTCTGGCGCTGGATCGGCTTCGGTGGCGCGCTGCTCGTCACGGGGACGCTGCCGGCCCGCCTGCGTGAGTTGGTCATTTTGCGCACCGCCTACCGCTTCGACGGGCGCTACGAATGGGCCCAGCACATCGAGCTGGCCGAGCGCGAGGGCGTGAACGCCGACGAGCTCGTGGCCCTCGGTGGTGAGCTCGACCGGGAATCGGTCGGGTGGAGCCCGCTCGAGCGCGCCGCGCTGGCCGCGGTGGACGAGACGGCGGACGACGGCGTCGTGTCCGACGCCACTTGGAGCGCTCTGGCCCGCGAGCTCGACGAGAGCAAGCTCATTGAGCTGCTCATGCTCATCGCCCACTACATGATGCTCACCACCGTCCTGCGCTCCCTGCGCGTCCCCCTCGAACCCCGCGCCGAGCTACTGGCCGCGTCGGTCCCGGCGGGGCCGCCTGCATGACGCGGCCGGCCTTGCCGCGGCCGCGGCGTGGTGGTGGTGGCCGGGGGTGGTGGCTCGGTGAGCCCCCTCCTCGAGGGCCGCTGCATCACGGTGGTCGGGGCCGGCACCCAGCCGTCGCGCGACCCCGATGCGCCCGTCGGCAACGGACGGGCCATCGCCGTGCGGGCGGCGCGGGAAGGCGCCCTGGTGATCTGCGTCGACAAGGACGAGGCGGCGGTCGAGGAGACCTGGCGCCTGATCACCGAGGAGGGCGGGAAGGCGGCCATCGTGGTGGCCGACGTCACGACGGAGGAGGGCTGCCGCCTGGTCGTCTCCGACGAGGGCGACCCGGTGGCCGACGGCCTCGTGCTCAACGTGGGCACGGGCTTCGGCATGGGCATGGCCGGCACGTCGCCCGACGACTGGGACCGCACCTTCGCCCTCAACCTGCGCGCCCACTTCATGCTGGCGCGCCGCGCCGTGGTGACGCTGCCCGACGGCGCCTCCATCGTCTTCATCGGGTCGGTGGCCGGCATTCGGCCGGGTAGCCGCATCCCTGCCTACGACGCGTCGAAGGCGGGCCTCATCGGCTTGAACCGCCACGTGGCCGTGGAGGGGGCGCGCCGCGGCATCCGGGCCAACGTCCTCGCCCCGGGGCTGATCGACACCCCACTGGGCCGGGCCGCCTCGGCCGGGCGCCCGTCGCGCACGCGGACCCCGGTGCCGCTCGGCCGCCAGGGCACGGCCTGGGAGGTGGCCGCCGCGGCCGTGTTCCTGCTCTCCGAGGAGGCCAGTTACATCACCGGCCAGGTGCTGGCGGTCGACGGGGGACTCACGCTCGTATGAGCGCGCACTCGGCTCAACCGCGCTCGGGGACCCAGCAGCACGCCAAGACGCCGCGGCTGGGCCGGCGCATGGCCCGGTTCAACCGGGCCGCCGCCAACAAGGTCACCATCCACCTGGCCCGCTTCCTGCCCGACATGGGCATCGTCACCCACGTGGGCCGCCGCACCCGCACGGTCTACCGCACGCCGGTGAACGTCTTTCGCACCAAGGACGGCTTTCGCTTCGCGCTGACCTATGGCCGCGACGCCGACTGGGTGCGCAACGCCCTCGCCCATGGCGCCGTGCGCCTCACCACCCGGCGCAAGGTGTACGAGCTCACCGAGCCGCAGATCGTCACCGATCCGCACCTTCAACACGTGCCGGCGATCATGCGTCCCATATTGCGCTTCATGCGGGTGACCGACTTCATCGACTTCCACCGGGCCGGCGCGGGGTAGCGCCCGAGCGTGGTACGGCGCCGCTGGCGCTACATCACCCGTTCTCCAGGGGCCGTACTGGCATCTGGGCCTGCCGGCCGGTGATGCCAGATGTTCAGACGATGACTTCCATGCGCAGGCCGCGCTCGTCGTAGTCGCCGCCGAGTTGGAGGTGGGCACCCAGGGCGAAGCGCCGGGCCGTCCAGGCTCCGATCATGGCGTCGAGCACGTCGTCGGGCTGCGCGCCCGGCATCGGGCCGCCGGACAGTTCGCCGGCCCAGGGGAACACGGTGTGCAACGCCTGCAGCCGCTCGTGGCGGCCCTCCGGGGTGCTCTTGTGGAACCGCATGGGACCGCCGGCGAGCTCGGCGAAGCTGACCTCGGGGTGCATTTCGAAGAGCTGGTTCTGCAGGCGGGGCGACTGCAGCGCGTCCACCTCGCGGATCTTCGGGAGGATGTTGAACAGCTGCTTCGACACGGCTTTCCCGCATACCTCTCGCGAGATCGCACACGCCTCGGCGTACGTCTCGGCGGCCAGCACGGGCCGCACCGGGGCGGGGAACACCGAGCTGGTGCGGGGCCCGAGGCGCCGACGTGCCTCGAGGTCGGCTTGGCGTGGGTCGCGGGCGGCCAACCCGATCGGGATGTCGATGGCGGCCGCGGCCACCCAGCCCGACTCGATGCCCCGGACGAGCTCGGCCAGGTCGGGCACGACACGGATCACCGGGGCCGCCATGCCCTCGTGCAGCACCAGGGTCACCATGACCCAACCGGAGCGACAGCCGTCGAGGCCGCACACCGTTCGTTCCACGCCTTCTCTCCCACTACCTGATGACTCGCGACCAAGCCGCCGGCTGGTACCACCAGCGATATCGCACAGCATGGCTGCGCAGCCGGCGCGAAGCGCGGACCCCGAAGCTCGAGCTTCAGCGTGCACCGGGACGCGCACGACCACCTCGCCGATCCGGCCGACCTGCCACCAGCCCTGCCACGAACCCTGCCGTCGACCCTGCCACCAACCCTGCCGTGGACCCCGCCACCAACCGTGCCGTGGACCCCCCTGCCATCTACCGATCTGTCCTTCCGGCCACACTGGCGCTCGGGGTTGCCCAGCTGCTGACCTTGGGGCCGTTCCTTCGGGCCGGACCGGTCGGAAGTGAAGTTCGGAGAAGTCTCGGGGGGCCGGGGCAACCTTTTGAGGCCCCCGGGGGGTTGAAGGAGTTGATGAGCGAGTCCAGGCAGCGCACCAGGAGGTCGGGACCGCGGTCGAGGCCCTGGTCACGACGACGGCTGTGGACGTGAGTCGGCGACTGGATCCCGGGGCGACGCGGGCAGGAGTTCGACCGGTTCGTCGGCGAGACCGCCGCTTCGCTGCTCCGAGCGGTGTACCTCGTCGTCTGGGACGAGCAGGAGGCCGAGGATCTGCTCCAGGAGTGCTACGCCCGGTTGGCCCGCCGCTGGCCGAGGGTTCGCCGCATGGACAATCCCCGCGCCTACGCACGCAAGGTGCTGGTGAACCTCGCCCTCGATGAACGTCGGCAGCAACGGCGGCGGCGCGACGAGCTGAGCCACGGCGGGTCGGTCGACTCGGATCGTCACCAGGACCACGTGGCTGCAGCGGCGTACAACCGGATCGACCTGGGCACCGACCTCGATCGGGCGCTCGAAGAGTTGGCGCCCCGCCAGCGGGCGGCGCTGGTGCTGCGCTACCTCGAGGATCTCTCCGAGGCGCAGACGGCCGAGGCCATGGGGTGCTCGGTCGGCACCGTCAAGAGCACCACGGCGCGGGCGCTCGAGCGACTCCGCCTCGTGACCGAAGACCCGCCGGACCGAACAGGCGACCCAACGTCCGACCCAACCTGGGACCGAACGTCCGACCGAACCTCCGCAGGTTCTGTCGGCCCCCACGCCGCTGGGACCTGCCTCGACGGCCGCGCCCGCCCCCGCACCAACCACCTGCCACACCCGGCCCCCGAAAGGAGCACTTTCCCATGAGCACGCACGACACGCACGACCGTTTCGAGGCCCGGCTGGCGTCGGCCCTCGCTGCCCGCGCCGACGTCGCCGTCCGTCCCGACGCGATGGACCGGCTGCGCAGCGCGGACTACCGACCCCGGGCGCACCGCGTCCGGACACCGGCCGCACTGGGGGTTCTCGCCGGTAGCGCCGGTGCGGCGACGGCAGTGACCGTCCTCGTGTTCGGGAGCGCGCCGGCGGCGTACGCCGGGTGGAGCCCGACCCCGACCGCCGCCCCCGCGCCGTCGGCGCCGGCGCAGGAGAGCTGTCAGAGCCGGCTCGATTCCCTGCCCGCGCAGCCCGGCACTTCAAGTGGAGCGGTCGACTGGCAGAACGTGGCCACGGACGTGCGCGGGCCGTTCACCGTAGCGCTATACCAGGCCGGCGAGGACGACGCGGCGTGCTTCACCAGCTCGTCGTTCACCGAGATCTCCCAAATCGACGCGAACGGCTCCTCGGGTTCCCTGAGCGTGCAGGGGGAGGGCGTTGCCGGTTCTTCGGGCTCTCCCGCCGCGGGTACTTCCTCTGTGACCCTGAGCGGTACGGCATCGGGGGACCTCCAGCAGGTGGCACAGACCCACCTCTCCACCACGGCCGACGGGCCCTACACACTGGTGGCCGGCCAGACCGAGAACGGGGTGACCGGGGTCACGTTGGTGCGCGACGACGGCCAGGACGTCGTGGCCACGGTCGCCGACGGATGGCTGGTCGCCTGGTGGCCGGGCAGCGCCAGCATCACGTCGGCGCAGGTGACGACGGCATCGGGGACGACGCCGCAAGCACTCGTCCCGGCGCCCAAGCCGGGCGGACCGTGCCTGGGCGTGTCGTCTTCGTCCGCTCCGAAAGCAGGCGGACCGTCTTCGGTCTACCGCAGCGGCGGATCGGCGCCGGCTAATCCGGGCAACACTGCGAGCTGCGCCGGCAACAGCGGCACCGGCAACAGCGGCACCGGCAACAGCGGCACGGACAGCGGCAGCGGCACGGCAGCGGCACGCGGCACCGGCAACAGCGGCAACTCGGGCAAGGGCGGTCCGGGCTGAACCGCCGGTCGCCGCCGCTAAGCCAACGATGCGAGGTTGACGGCGTCCTGTTGGCGCAGTGTCACGGATCTCCCGATCAGCTCGTCGGTCTCGGCCATGGCCAATGCTTCGACCCCCCCGTCGAGCAACGCGTACAGCGCCCGCCTTCGGGTAGGTCGCAGACGAGCAGCGCGCGCTCCGGCTCGCTGTCTCGCCCATGCAGCACCGTGTAGGTGGCGACAACCGCCGTGCCCTCGGGCGACCCGACGATCGGTACCGGCTCGGCCGCCGCCACGTAGGGCGCCGGGTCCGACACCACGCCATCAGCCCCGCCTACGGCACCACCCCCCCCCACCGCCAGCACCGCCAGCACCGCCAGCACCGCCAGCAGCACGGCCCCCGCCAGGAGGCTTCGTCGACCACACGCCGTAGGCGTGCTTCTGCATGTGCATGCCCACGCCGCTCACGATGCCGCAGGAACCGGGGTCGGCGCGCAGGGTCTCGGCCATGGCCGCCAGCGAGTGCGTCATGTAGTTCGAGCCCGGGCCTCCGTGATACGGCAGCCCGCCCGTCTGCGTCACCGCCGCGGCGCGGGCATCGTCCTCGCTCACGCCGAGGGCGTCGAGCGCGAAGCAGACCGAGGACGCGAAGCATGAGTAGAGATCGAAGTGCGCCACGTCGTCCGCCCCGATCCCCGCCCCGCGCAGTGCCGCATCCGCCGCCGCCGCCATGGCGGGGGAGCGCCACAGCTCGGGGTGGCCGGCCACGTGGGCCGGGTCCTCGGCGTAGCCCCAGCCGCGCAGGTACACCCGCTGGGACTCGGGCACGCCCCACGCATCGGCCTTCTCGGCGCTCGCCAACAGGACCGCCGCCGCCATGTCGACGTCCATGATCGAGGTCATGAGCTTCGTGTAGGGGTAGGCCACCATGCGGTTATCGGCCGTCGCCGTGGCGATCTCCTCGGCCGTGCGGGCCACCGGGAACCATGCCTGCTCGGGCGAGGCCGCCGCCACCTCGGTCATGGGCGCCATCACCCGCCCCAGCGCGGCCCGGTGCGCGTCCAACCCACGTCCGAGCTGCGCCCGCCGGGCGTTGTCGAACAGCGCGAAGGTCAGGTAGGCCTCGAACACCGAGTGGCTGATCTCGGACGGGTCGAACTCCAGGTCCATCGGGAACGGCCGCTTCTCGGCCGGCCTGTACGACCACTGCGGCTTCTCGCCGGCCTTCTTCAGCCGGCGCACCGTGGCCAGGGCCTCCGCGCCGACGAGCAGCGCGGCGTCGAGGCGGCCGGCCCGGATCTCTCGCGCCGCCTCGACGGCCAGCACGTGCGGCACCGACCCGCCGATGCCCGAATAGCGCCGCCGCGCCGGCGATGCGCCCAGCCGCTCGGCCAGCCGCGCCACGGCGTCGTCGTACTGCCACGATTGCGAGTACACGACGTCGATGCTCTCGAGGCCGCGTAGGACGCCCGCACCGCCGTCGGTCGCGCCGGCATCGGCGGCGGCGGCCCGCGCCACCTGCTCCCACATCTCGAGCGGCTCGGGTGCCACACCGCCCGCCGCCGTCACCTCGGCGTCGGTGGGGTGCCAGGTACGGCGCGCCACTCCCACGATGCACGCCGCCCGCGGGTCAGCGGTCATGGGCGAGGGCGTGGGGCGGGCGTGTCGGTCGTCTCACGCATGCGACGTGGCGGGCGTGTCGGTCGTCTCAACCACGCGACTTTCAACCACGCGACTTGCCGGGCATGGCGATGGCCCGGTCGGCGATGATGTTCTTCTGGATCTCGGTCGAGCCCCCGCCGATGGTCGAGTAGCGCTGGAAGGCGTACAGGCGGGTCCACTTGCCCCGGTCGACCGAGTCGGGCCCGCCCCGGGCCAACAGCCCCGCCGGTCCCAGCAGGTCCACCGCCAACTCGGCCAGCGTCTGCGCCATCGATGACCACGACAGCTTGGCGAAGGGGACCTCGGGCCAGTTCTTCTCGCCCTTCATGATTTTCGACAGCGCCCGCAGCGACAGGAGTCGCGCCAGCTCGATCTCGGTCCACAGCTTGGCGATGCGCTCGCGCAGTGACGGGTCCTCGAGTGCGTCCGGGTTCACCGAACGGGCCGCTTCGACCATCGCCCGCAGGTCGGCGGCCAGGATGGCGATCTGCGACGCGATGCCGACGCGCTCGAAGCCGAGGGTGCCCATGGCCACCATCCAGCCGGCGCCCTCCTCGCCCAGGCGCCACGCCGCCGGGATGCGCACGTCGGTGAAGAAGATCTCGTTGAAGAGCTCCTCGCCGGCCATGTCGCGGATCGGCCGCACGTCGATCCCCGGCGTCTTCATGTTGATGATGAAGGCGGTGATGCCCTCGTGCTTCTTGCCCCGCTCAATCGCCGTCGGGTCCGTCCGCAACAGGAACAGCCCCCAGGTGGCCAGGTGCGCCGAGGAGATCCAGATCTTCGAGCCGTTCACGACGTACTCGTCGGTCTCGGGGTCGTAGATGGCCGTCGTGCGCAGGTTGGCCAGGTCGTTGCCGGCCATGGGCTCGCTGAAGCCCTGGCACCAGTGCTCCTCGGCCTCGAGGATGGAGGGCAGCCACTGCGCCTTCTGCTCGTCGGTCCCCCATTGAATGATCATCGGCCCGATCTGCCAGATCCCGTTCGTGTTGAACATCCCCGGCGTCCGGTACTCGGCCATGACCTCTGAGTAGAGGAGACGCTGCATGGCGTTGATGGTGCGTCCGTTGGCGTACTCGGGTCCCCAGTGGATGGCGGCCCACCCGCCCTCGTGCAGCTTGCGCTGCCACTTCTGCCGACGTTGTTGGCTCGCCTCGCCGCTGAGGCTCGCATCGTCGCCGAGGGACTCGGCTTCGAGGAACGGCGGCAGCTGCTCGTCCAGCCAGGTCCGCAGCTCGTCGCGGAACTTCTCGTCCTCGGGGGCCAGGGCAAAATCCACGGGGGAAGGGTACCCGACCACCGTGTACTCTGACGCCAGTGTCAGGGAACGGCGTAGCCGCTCCGGCCGGTCCGACACGGCGCTGACCTCCGGCCGGACGACGACGCAGACCGCGGAAGAGACAGCACGGCACCCAGATCGCAGACCCAGATCCAGACCCAGATCGCAGACCCAGATCGCAGACCCAGATCGCAGACCCAGATCGCAGACCAGACAGACCGGCACAGTCCGGCAGACCCGGACAAACTCATACAGTCCAAGAGCTGATCCCAGGGGAGGGACGTGGACTTCACCTACGACGACGAGCAGCTGGCGCTCCAGGAGGTGGCGCGCACCGCGCTCGAGCGGGAGTGCGGACCCGACGTCGTGCGTCAGCTGGCCGACGACCCAGCGGGCATCACGCCGTCGCTATGGTCGACGCTGGTCGACCTGGGCTGGACCGGCCTGCTGGTGCCCGACGAGCACGGCGGTGTCGGCGCCGGCCTGCTCGAAATGTGCATCGTGGCCGAGCAGATGGGCCGCATTCCGCTCCCGGGCCCGTTCTTCTCCTCTTCCGTGTGCGCCACCCTGGCCGCCCGCGCGCTCGGTGCCACCGAGCTGTTGACCGATCTGGCCTCCGGGGCGAGGCGCGGCACCATCGCCCTGGGCGAACAGGGGCACGGGGAGCCGCTCGGCACCGTCCGCACGCGGGCCCGCCGCAAGGGCGCGCAGTGGGTGCTCACGGGCGACAAGCCGCTCGTCGTCGACGGGCACACGGCCGACTGGGTCATTGTGGTGGCTCGCAGCGAGGAGGGCGTGCGCTCCTACCTGCTCGAGGCGCCCGCCGACGCGGCCGGCGCCGAGCTGGAGCTGGTTCCCTCGCTCGACCCCACCCGCAAACTGGCCCGCCTGGTGCTCGAGGAGACGCCGGCCGTGCCGCTCGGTCCGGGCGGCAACCAGTCCGCCCTGTGGCAGCGCGTGCAGGACGACATCGCCGTGGTGCTGGCGGCAGAGACCACCGGCGCGGCGGACCGCGCCCTGGGCGAGGCCATCGCCTACACGTCCGAGCGGATCGTGTTCGACAAGCCGGTCGCCACCTACCAGACCGTGCGGCACCGCCTGGTCGAGATGTTCCAGCAGGTCGAGATGGCCCGCGCCGGCTTCCAGTTCGCCGCCTGGGCTTCCGACACCGAGTCGCCGGAACGCGCGCAGGCCACCGCCATGGCGGCCGGCTACGCGGCCGAGGCCGGCGTGCGGGTGACGGGTGACGACATCCAGCTGCACGGTGGCGTCGGCTTCACGTGGGCCAACGACGCGCACTTCCTCTTCAAGCGGGTGAAGCAGAACGAGGTCCTCGCCGGCGGCTCGGGCGCCCAGTGGCACCGGCTGGCCGCCCTGTTCATCGAGGAGCCCGCGTGATGGCCGGCGTCGACTCCGCCCCTCTCTCCCCCCTCCGCCTCCGCCTTCGGGCTGCGCCCGATGCCGTCCGACCTGGCCGAGCGCTACAAGGCAGAGGGGGCGTGGGACGACCGGTCACTCGGGCAGTTCCTGCGCGATGCGCTGCACCAGGACCCCACCCGTCGCATCCGTATCTGGTCGCCCACCCACCCCCACCTCGGCACCGTTGGCGACGTCTACGACGAGGCGCTCCGAGTGGCGGGCGGCCTGCGTGCCCTCGGGCTCGAACCCGGTGACCTCGTGGCCTTCCAGCTGCCCAACTGGGTCGAAGCGGCGGTCACCTTCTACGCCTGCGCCATGCTCGGCGTGACCCTGGTGCCGATCGTCCACTTCTACGGGCCCAAAGAGGTCGGCTTCATCCTGCGCCAGAGCCGCGCCCGCGCCCTCGTCATCGTGTCCCGCATCGGCCAGCGCGACTACCTGTCCGAGCTGGCCACCATCCGCGACGGCCTGACCGACCTGGACCACGTCATCGTCGTGGGCGCCGACGACGAGACGGACATCGGCCCCGGCCAGATCTCCTTCGAGGACCTGCGCCGCTCCGAGCCGATCGAAGGCCCCGTCGCCGTCGATCCCGACGGGCCTGCACTGATCGCCTACACCTCGGGCACCACCGCAGACCCCAAGGGCGTCGTCCACACGCACCGCACCCTCGGCTGCGAGGTGCGCCAGCTGTCGGGCCACCAGGCCAGCCGGGACCGTCCCGCCCTCGTGGGCGCGCCCGTCGGCCACGCCATCGGCATGCTCGGTGGCCTGCTGTGCCCGCTGGTGGGCGGCCGGCCCTTGTACCTGGTCGACGGGTGGGACCCGCCGACCGTCCTCGAGGCCATGGTGGAGGAGCAGATCTCCGCCGGCAGCGGGTCCACCTTCTTCTTCACCAGCCTGCTGGACTGCCCGGGCTTCGGGCCCGAACACGTGGAGCTGATGCACTACATCGGCCTGGGCGGCTCGCCCATCCCCGACGCGGTGGCCGAGCGGGCGGACGAGCTGGGGATCTCGCTCGTGCGCTCCTACGGCTGCACCGAGCATCCCTCGGTGACCGGCTCGGCCCACGAGGCGCCCCGGGAGAAGCGCATCCACACCGACGGATGCCCCCTCGAGTGGGTGGAGATCCGCACCGTCGACGAGGAGGGCCACGACGTCGGCATCGGCGAGGCCGGCGAGATCCTCAGCCGCGGCCCCGACCGCTTCGCCGGCTACACCGACCCGAAGCTGTCCGACGAGGCCATCGACGCCGACGGGTGGTTCCGCACCGGCGACGTCGGCGTGATCGACGCCGACGGCTACCTCACCATCACCGACCGGGTGAAGGACATCATCATCCGCGGCGGTGAGAACGTCAGCGCGGCGGAGGTGGAGCAGCTGCTGGCCCACATGAAGGGCGTGGCCGAGGTCGCGGTCGTGGCCGCCCCCGACGAGCGGCTCGGCGAGCACGGCTGTGCCTTCTTCCGCATGCAGCCCGACAGTGAGCCGCCCGACCTCGAGGCCGTGCGCGCCCATCTCTCCGCCGCCGGCCTGGCCCGGCAGAAGTGGCCGGAGGAGCTGCGCGTCGTCGAGGAGCTACCGAGAACGCCATCGGGCAAGGTGCAGAAGTTCGTCCTGCGCCAGCGGCTGCGGGCCGGCGAGTAGCAGCCGGGTCCTCCAAGGCACGAGCCGCCGACGACGTCGCCGAGACACCATCGGGGCCGAGGGGTACGCTCCGGCTGACGAAGGCCGGCGGTCACCACCTGGGAGAGGCGGTCACATGCGCAGTCGGATCCCCAAGCACCAACTCGAGCTCCTCGGCGCCGTCCCCCTCTTCTCGGGTTGCACGCAGGGCGAGCTGCGCTCTATCGCCCAACTGGGCACACCGGCAGAGGCCGAGCCGGGTGCTTTCTTGACCCGACGGGGCACGCCCGGTCGTGAGTTCTTCCTCGTGCTCGACGGCACGGCCGGGTGCCGAGTGGGGAAGAATGAGGTCAAGCGCTTCCGGGCCGGCAACTACTTCGGTGAGCTCGCCCTTCTCCACGGCGGCATTCGCACGGCAGACGTGGTGGCCGTCACGCGCATGGAGCTGTTGGTGTTCGACTCCCGCGAGTTCCGGTCCATGCTGTTGACCACTCCGAGCATAGGGTTGAAGATGCTGGCCAACCTGGCCCAGCGCTTGACCGACGTCGACGCGCAATACACGCACTAGCGGCTGCTGCCCCGAGCTGCGCCGTCGGCCCGACCCGACCTGTTTCGGGGCGCGCCGAGGCCGCAGCGACCCGACCGGTTTCCGGGCGCGCCAAAGCGCCCGTCCATTCTCAATTCCATTTGCCCCCCGGCCCGTACCTACTCGTCCTGCGGAGGCGGATCGTGGTTGCGCAGGCGGTTGTGGAACCCGCACAGGAGGCGCCCGTTCTCCTGCGTCGTGAGGCCACCGTGCGAGTACGGGTCGATATGGTCCGCTTGGCAGAGGTCAGCCGGCGTGTCGCAGTACGGGTGTGCGCATTCGCGGTCACGGAGCTCGAGTGCTCGCCGGGTGGCGCCCGAGAACAGTCGTCGGGTGGCCGAGACCTCGACGCGGCCGGATGGCTCCATCACCGCACGTTCGAGGTCGGCCTCACTCAGCCAGTCGACCACGTCACCGGGCGAGACCACGACGCCGTCGGCCAGCTCGAGGATGCGGCCCGAGAGCGTGGGCCAGTCGATGAGCACGCTGAACAGGGGAGCGGGACGCCGGCCGTCGGGGCGCACCACGGCCGACCGCGTGGCCATTTCGACCAGGGCGTCGGCCCGTCGCTGAGTCGAAGTGCGCCGGAGCTCGGCCACCGTCGGTTCATGCCCGAGCTCGTCCCTCGCCTTGGCCCAGTCCTCCTTGAAGAGCTCCGACTCGATGCGGTTGAGCTCGCCGGACACGATGGCGCCCGATACCGGGTCGAGCGTCATCTGACCGAGATACATGCCCGAGATCGACGGCTGCAGGTAGACGTCACGGCGTGCCCTGCGCTCCTCGGCGGCCTCCTCGCTCCCGTCAGGGTCGGCCAGCTGGTCCCAGTAGGCCAGCGCCCGGGCGAACTGGTCGAAGCGGAGCCGCTTGGCTTGCTTCACCAACATGACCTCGTCGCGGGCCATGACCTCCTCGGTGTCCACTCGGCGGATCTTCACGAAGGCGTCCACATGGTCGGGCGTGATCTCACCGTCCTCGAAGGCCTGGCTCACGACCGGCATCTCTCGAAGATGACGGGCGCGGCGCACCATGCGTCCGGCGGCCGCTCTCGGCAGTCGGCATGCCACGGCCAACCACGATCCACAGCTTTTGGCCCCGTGAAGGGCCCAGTCACCCGACGTGTCGTAGGCGCCCATGGCCTTGGTGGTCACCGAGTCCAAGCGCGTCATCTGGAGGACCAGGCACTTGACCGACGCTTCGTCGGCGTGCGCCTCGACCCCTTCGTCGATCAACCCGTTGATGGCCTCTGCCAAGGCCTCGAGTCCCATGGGGTACATCACAGCAGAAGGGTGTGACGTCACTCGGCTCTGCGCATCGCCATCGCCATCGCCATCGCCATCGCGCATCGCGCTTGTCATCACCCCACCGCACCGCACCGCACCGCACCGCACCGCACCAAAGAACGACCAAAGAACGGCAGAAATACGCCAGAAAAAAATCCGCACACGCCGTCCCCGACGTCCGACCGTTCTCCGATAACAAGGACAGATTGGAGGACGGCCCATGGCCATCTGCACGTTCTGCGACCACGAGATGAAGGACGCAGTCACCTGCCGGGAGGATCCCCTGAAGATCGGTGGCGCGCTCTACGACCCGATCAGATGGGGCGAGGAGTCGCGCTCGTGGTACTTCCAACCGACGGCCCGCTGCGGTGACTGCAACACGCCTCGCGGCGGCGTACACCACCACGGCTGCGATCTCGAGCAGTGCCCCAGGTGCGACGGGCAGGCGCTCATGTGTGGCTGCTTCGACGACCTCGAGATAGGTGAGGAGGCGCCGGCGTCGACGGCCTTATGAGAAATGAAAACGGTCTCGCCTCACCGCCGGTTCCGAACCCGACCCTGACCCCGGTCCCCGACCCCGGAGCCACAGCGGCCCATCCGGACAGGCCGACGGGTCTGGCTGCCGGACTCCGCCCCGGCGTGCTCGCATCGGGTGCCCTCGAGCGCGACCGCCGCCATCGCCGCCATCACCCGCGCCCGGCCGCCCCCGGTCGCCCCACGGCCACGCTCTCGTGCACCTCTCATGAGCCTCGAGCACCTCCTTCATGAGGCGCAGCTCCTTGGCGATCTGCTCGAGACTCCCGGCTGCCGCCATGGCGCGCACGTCCTCGGGCAGCTCGGCGGGCAGGGCGACCCACAGGGTCAGTGTCGCCGCACACCCCTCGGACCCCTCGCCGTCATCCCGCCCTCGCCGCCCTCGCCGCCCTCGCCGCCCTCGCCGCCCTCGCCGCCCTCGCCGCCCTCGACCGGCCGAACGACGAACTCCTCGTAGGCCTCGTGCCCACCGACCATGCCGGCGGACACGAGCGTCGGCTCGACCGCGTCCACCAGCCACAGCTCGACGCCCTGACGGCCGCCCGGAGCGCGGGCATCGGCCAACCGGAAGGAGTAGCGGGCGCCGGGTCCGAGCACGCCGCCGACACCGCCCGGATCGCCGTCGCCCGTGCGTGTCACGCCCGAGACGTCGGGGTTGTACTCGGGCAGGTTGGAGAAGTCGAGCCGGTAGCGCCACACGACCTCGGCTGGCACCGAGAACGACGCCGAGGTGACCGCCGTCGGAGGCGAAGCGGGATCGAGCGGCGCCATCGACGTCGGTCGGCCGCTCAGTCCGCCGACCGCAGAATGGAGGCCGCCTCCTTGGCCCGCTGCACGGCCAGGGCGGTGAGATCCTCCGCCTCCTCGGAGATCACGCCGGCGGCATGCTCCACGAAGAAGCCGACCACCATGGCGCTGAGGAAGCGCGCCACCTCGGCCGCGCCGGCCCGCTCGGCCAGGTCGGGGCGGTTGTTCGTGATCCACTCCTCAATCGACACCTGGAACGTGGAGAAGAGGTCGAGCCCGACGTTGCGGGCCGTCTCGTCGCCGCGGATGGCCTCGCCCACCATGAGGCGGACGAAGTCGTCCACCTGGAACATGGACACAATGATGTCGGCCAGCATGGCGGCCAGGGTCGAGCCCTCCAGCGCTTCGGCGTCGGGCAGCGAGTGGACGGCGCGCACCGGGAGGAAGCCCTGCTCGACCAGGACGGCTTCGAGGAGGTCGCGCTTGGAGGGGAAGTAGTGGTAGAGCGAGGCCACGTTCAGGCCGGCGGCCGAGGCCAGGTCGCGCATGCTCGTGCCGTCGACGCCGCGCTGGGCCATCAGCGACAGCGCGATCTGCAAAATGCGGCGCCGGGTGGCGGAGCCCTCCCCGGGAGTGTCGGTGGCGCTCTGTGATGTACGGCTCGCCTCGCGGGGCCGGCCGGCCGGAGCCGGTGCCGCTGGCGTCGACGTCCTTCATGGACGCCGCCGTCGGCCCGTGCAGCTGATTTTGCGGCCTGACAACGGTCCGCACCCCATTCTTCCCCCAAGTTCCGCTCCGCCTGGCAACCCTCCGCCCTCCTTTTCTCCCTCTCCGCTCAACCCGCCGCTCCGACGACCCCGGTGCCCTGGGGTTTTCCTCCACGAACGCCCGGGCTCGACCACACCCGAACACCCAGTTCGACAGCTTCTTTCACTCTTTGCTGAAACCGGGCGCCCCTTCGGGTGGGTCATCCGAACGCTCGTTTGGTATATATGACACGGGAGTCAGAGAACTTCCCGGCCGACACCCAACCTAGGGGGTACACGAAGCAGATGCCAGGAATCGAGACGGCGGACTCGACGGCGGTGCCGTTCGATCCCTACGAATTGAAGGACGTGGTCGGCGGGACCCTGCGCGATCCGTACCCGTTGCTGCACCAGCTGTGCCGGCAGTCGCCCGTACACACCGGGCCTATCGATCTGGGCGAGGGCACCGACCCGCTCGACCCCTCGAGGCCGCCGCCCGTCACCGTCTTCGGCTTCGACGAGGTGGTCCAGGTGCTGCGTGACAACGAGACGTTCTCGTCGTGCGTCTACACGGACGTCATGGGCATCGTCATGGGCCGCACCATCCTGGAGATGGACGAGCCCGAGCACCGCGCCATCCGGGCGCTCGTGGCGCCGAGCTTCCGCTCCAAGATGCTCGAGCGCTGGGAGGAGGATCTGGTCGCCGTCGTGGTCAACGAGCTCATCGACTCCTTCATCGACGACGGCCGCACCGACCTGGTGCGCACGGTCATGTTCAACTTCCCGGTCCAGGTCATCGCCCGCATCCTCGGGCTGCCGCGCGAGGACTACCCGCGCTTCCAGCGCTGGGCCCTCGAGCTCACCAGCGTCGCCGCCAACTGGGATCGGGGCGTGGCCGCCTCGGTTGCCCTGCGGGACTACTTCGCGGAGGTCATGGCCGAGCGCCGGGCCCGGCCGGGCGACGACCTCATCAGCGACCTGGTGCGCGCCGAGGTGGAGGGCGAGCACCTCAGCGACGAGGAGATCTACTCGTTCCTGCGCCTGCTGCTCCCGGCCGGCGTCGAGACGACCTACCGGGCCACGGGCAGCCTGCTCTTCGCGCTGCTCAACGACCGGGCCCAGTTCGACGCGCTCTACGAGAACCGCGACCTGTTCGCGCAGGCCTTCGAGGAGACGGTGCGCTGGGAGCCGCCGGTCACGCTCATTCTGCGGCGGGCCGCCCGCGACGCCGAGCTGGCCGGGGTGGCGATCGAGCAGGGGGCGGACATCGCGCTGCTCATCGGGGCGGCCAACCGCGACGAGCGCAAGTACGCCGACCCGGACCGCTACGACATGTTCCGGTCGCAGCGCCAGCACGTCGGGTTCGGCTTCGGCGTCCACGTCTGCCTCGGCATGCATCTGGCCCGCATGGAGTCGCGCGTGGCCATCAACACGCTGTTCGACCGGCTCGGGCGGTTCACGCTCGACCCGGAGGCGGAGCCGCCCCACATCGAGGGGCTGGCCTTCCGGTCGCCGCTCTCGCTGCCGGTGGTGTTCCGGTAGGTTTCGGGCCGATGGCCACCGCCTGTCTTCATTTCCGAGCGACCTAGGCGTCCATGTCGTCCTCCAACCCGCTGCGCGACGCCGCGGCCATCGTGGGGATCGGGCAGACCGAGTTCGCCAAGTCGATCGACCGGCCCGAGGCCCAGCTGGCCGCCGAGGCGGTGGTGGCCGCCCTGCGCGACGCCGGCATCGCCCCCTCCGAGGTGGACGGCCTGTCGTCGTTCACCATGGAGACGACCGACGAGGTCACGCTGGCCAAGACGATCGGGGCGGGCGACATCACCTACTTCTCCCAGGTCGGCTACGGCGGCGGTGCCGGCTGCGCCACCATCGGGCACGCCGCCATGGCCATCGCCACCGGCCAGGCCGAGGTGGTGGTGGCCTGGCGCGCCCGCAAGCGGGGGGCCCGGTCGTCGCGGCCCTGGGCCGTGGCGCCCTCGCGGCTGCCCATTCAGGCGCAGTGGACGCGGCCGTTCGGCCTGCTGCGCCCGGTGGACGAGGTGGCCATGCTGGCCCGGCGCTACCTCTACGAGTACGGGGGCGGGCGCGAGAGCCTGGCCGAGGTGGCCCTGGCGGCGCGGGCCCACGCCAACCGCAACCCGGCCGCGCTGATGTACGAGAAGACGATGACCCTCGACGACTACATGGACGCCCGCTACATCAGCGAGCCGCTCTGCCTCTTCGACAACTGCCTGGAGACCGACGGCGCGCTGGCCGCCGTCCTGGTCTCGGCCGACCGCGCCCGTGACTGCCCGCACCCGCCTGCGCTGGTTCACGCATTCGGGCAGGGCCTGCACCGCCAGCACGAGTCGATGGTCAACTACTACTGCGACGACCCGCTGACCGGGCCGGCCTGGACGGCGGCGGCCAAGCTGTGGTCCCAGTCCGAGCTCGGACCGGCCGACATCGACGTGGCCCAGATCTACGACGCCTTCACGCCGCTCATCCTGCTCTCGCTCGAGGGCTACGGCTTCTGCCGCCGCGGCGAGGCGGCCGACTTCGTGGCCGACGGGAACCTGCGCTGGGACACCGGCGCCCTGCCCACCAACACCTCGGGTGGCGGGCTGTCCGAGGCCTACGTGCACGGCTTCAACCTCGTCACCGAGGGCGTGCGCCAGCTGCGGGGCACCTCCACCAGCCAGGTACCGGGTGCCAGCACGTGCCTGGTCACCTCGGGCGAGGGCGTGCCCACCAGCGCGCTGGTGCTGCGGTCGGCGGCGTAGGCCGGGCGGACGAGGGTCGAGCCGACGAGGGTCGAGCGGACGAGGGTCGAGTGGACGAGGAAAGCGGAGGGACGGAGCCATGAGCGAGGAAACACGGATTTTCGAGATCCGCATCGACGTCGAGCGCTGCATGGGCTCGGGCAACTGCATGTTCTGGGCGCCCGAGACCTTCGACCTGGCCGACGAGGGGCATGCGGTCGTGCTCGACCCGGCCGCCAGCGACGAGGAGCGTCTGCGCATTGCCGCCCAGGGCTGCCCGGTGGGCGCCATTTCGCTGTGGCGCCACGGCGTCGAAGTAGGACTCGAGGAGAAGGCCTAGTGCCCATCGCCGTCACCGAAGAGCACGAGTCGCTGCGCCGCACGGCCGAGCGTTGGCTGCAGGCGCACTGCCCGCCCGAGGTGCCGCGACGTGTGGCCGAGGCGGCTGCGTCCGAGACGTCGAGCGCGGACACCGGTGGGGACACAGACGGCGAAAAACAGACGGCGAAACAGACGGCGAAACAGACGGCGAAACAGACGGCGAAACAGACGGGGACGGCCGGGGGATTCCGGACGTGTGGCAGCAGATGGCCGCTCAGGGCTGGCTCGGCCTGCACGTGCCCGAGGCATACGGCGGGCAGGGCTTCACGCTGGCCGAGACCGCCGTGGTGGTCGAGGAGCTCGGGCACGCGCTGTTCCCCGGTCCGCTGCTGCCGACACTGCTGGTGTCGGCCGCCCTGGTCGGCCATCCCGACGAACGGGCGCGCGCCGCCTATCTGCCCGGCCTGGCCGACGGCAGCGTGACGGCGGCGGTGGCGCTGGGCGCCGAGCCGCTTCGAGCCGGCGCCGGCGGCCGCGGTGGTGGAGGTGGTGGCGGAAGTGGTGGCGGTGGCGGTGGCGGTGAGGGCGCCCGCGATCACCGTCCGCGGCACCCTCCGGCCCGTGCTCGGCCTGCCGACGGCCCGCCTGATCCTGGTCCCGGTCGAGCGGGAGGACGGGAAGGGGGACGGGGAGGACGACGGCCCCACCTGGTGGCTGCTCGACCGCGAACTGCTGGGGGACGCACTGGCGGTGCAGGCGTTGCCCGCCCTCGACGGCACCCGCGCCCTCGGCCAGCTCGAGATCGCCGGCGACGGGCTCGAGCTTTCGTCCGACCGGCACGTCGCCGTGCGCGACGCGCAGGTGCGTGGCCTGTCCCTCCTATTGGCGGCGGCCGAGTGTGCCGGCATCGCCCGCTGGTGCCTGAGCACGGCGTCGGACTACGCCAAGGTGCGCGTCCAGTTCGGCCGGCCCATCGGCCAGTTCCAGGCGGTCAAGCACGCGCTGGCCGACATGGTGGTGGCCGTGGAGCAGACCGCTGCGGTGGCGTGGGACGCCGCGGCCGTCTGGAGTGAGGACGCCGGCACCGCAGCCGGCGCGGGCGCGAGCGGCGGAGACGCCGAGGCGGAGGCCACGCGCCAGCTGAGCGCGCGCATCGCCGGCGCCCTGGCGCTGGAAGCGGCGGCGCACTGCACCAAGCAGTGCATCCAGACGCTCGGCGGCATCGGCTTCACCTGGGAGCACGACGCGCACTTCTACCTCAAGCGCGCCATGGCCAACCTGCAGCTGGTGGCCGGCGGCGACCCGGGGTCGCTCGAGCAGGAGGTGGCCGCGCTGGCCGTGGACGGCGCCCGGCGCAACCTCGTGGCCGACCTGCCCGAGGAGGCCGAGGCCTACCGGGCCGAGATCCGCCGTGTCGTGGCCGACGTGAAGGCGGTCGGGGCCGGGGCCGGCGATCCCGGCGGCATGGAGCAGCGCGCCGCGCTGGCCGAGGCCGGCCTGATCAGCCCGCACTGGCCCCCGCCCTGGGGCCGCGGTGCCTCCCCGCTCGAGCAGCTCGTCATCGACGAGGAGCTGGCGGCGGCCGGCGTGGCCCGCCCGCACCTGGCCGTGGGCGCCTGGGCGCTGCCCACCCTCATCGCCCACGGCACGGCCGAGCAGCAGGAGCGCTGGGTCAGGCCGACGCTGCTGGGCCGGCTCAGCTGGTGCCAGCTCTTCAGCGAGCCGGGCGCCGGTTCCGACCTGGCGGCGCTGAGCACCCGAGCGGAGCGGGTCGAGGGCGGGTACGTGCTCAACGGGCAGAAGGTGTGGACGTCGCTGGCCCAGATCGCCGACTTCGGCATCTGCCTGGCCCGCACCGACCCCTCGGTGCCCAAGCACGCCGGCATCACCTATTTCGTCGTGGACATGCGCACCGAGGGCATCGACATCCGGCCATTGCGCGAGCTCACCGGCGCCGCCATGTTCAACGAGGTCTTCTTCGACGACGTGTTCGTCCCCGACGACGCCGTCATCGGCGCGCCCGGCGACGGCTGGCGCATCGGGCGCACGACGCTGGCCAACGAGCGCGTGTCCATGTCGTCCGGCGCGTCGTTCGGCAACGGCCTCGAGTCGGTCATCCGGGCCGTGTCCCGCCGCGCCGAGTCCGGCGCGCCCGTGCCGGCCTCCCTCCAGGTCCGCCTGGGCCACCTCATGGCCGAAGCCCAGTCGGTGGCGCTGCTGGGCCACCGCTCCACGCTGGCCACGCTGTCGGGCGTCGACCCGGGCAGCGGCTCGAGCGTGCGCAAGCTCCTCGGTGTCGAGCACGAGCAGCGGGTCCAGGAGATCGGCATGGCCCTCTACGGCGCCGGCGCCGCCGTGCTCGACGGCAAGGCGCAGCGTTGGGAGGAGGGCTTCTTGTCCACCCGCTGCCTCACCATCGCCGGCGGCACCAGCGAGGTGCAGCGCAACGTGATCGCCGAGCGCATTTTGGGCCAGCCCAAGGACCCCGAGCCCGGGGCCTGAGCCGCCCACCCCGGGCGCCGGCCGGGCGCCGGCCGGGCGCCGGTACGATGCCGGGCCATGAGCCCGGAAGACCCCGACGAGTCGCTCGACTACGACGTCGAGGAGGAAATCTGGCCGTTCCCCTCGGAGAAGTTCCTCAACGAGTGGGCACCAGGCGTCCTGAAGGCACAGAACGCCTGGATGGCCTCCATCGACTCGCTGCGCGCGCCCGATCGCAAGACGCACGAGCTCATCCGCATGGTGTGCACCGTCATCGCGCGCCAGCCCGGAGGCGTGCAGCGCCACGCCCGCCTGGCCGCCGAGGTCGGCGCCACCTGGGACGACATCGCCGGGTCGATTCTGCTCACCGAGCCCGCCTTCGGGATTGTGCTGGCCATCCAGGCCCTGCCGGCGGCCCGGCGCGGCTTCAAGCAGGGCACGGCGGTGCCCCGCGACGACGAGGACGACTCGCCCGCCGACTGACGCCCATGTCATAGTTGGCCATGCGTCTCGCCCCCGACGAATCGGTGGCCCGGTTCCGCGCCGGTTTCGAGGCGTGGCTCGACGAGCACCTGCCCTCGGCCGACGCCGTCGAGGCCGATCCCCGGCGCAGCTCGTCGCACCTGCCCGGGTGGGCCCGCACCTTCCAGCGCGAGATGTTCGAGGCCGGCTACCTGGTGCCCGGCTGGCCCCCGGAGCTCGGCGGCTGCAACGCCACGCCCGAGGAGCAGATGGCCTACTTCGAGGTCATCGCCGGGCGGATGGCCCCGCGCTCGCTCAACCCCCAGGGCATCAACATCTGCGCCGCCTCCATCGTCGAGTTCGGCACCGACGAGCAGAAGGAGCGCTTCGTCGTCCCGACGCTGAAGGGCGAAATCACCTGGTGCGTCGGCATGAGCGAACCCAACGCCGGCAGCGACCTGGCCTCGCTCACCACCAGGGCCGAGCGGCGGGGCGACACGTTCGTCGTCAACGGGCAGAAGGTGTGGACGTCGGGGGCGCACGAGTCGGACTGGTGCATGTGCTACGTGCGCACAGACCCCGAGGCACCCAAGCACCGCGGCATCAGCGTCCTCATCGTCGACATGCAGACGCCGGGCATCACGTGCCGGCCACTGCCCGAGCTGACCGACCAGCATCACGTGGACTTCAACGAGGTGTTCTTCAGCGACGTCGAGGTGCCGGCGGAGAACCTCCTGGGCGAGCTGAACAACGGCTGGACGGTCAGCCAGGGGTCGCTGCGCCACGAGCGGGCGATGCTCTGGGTCATGAACACCTCCAAAATGGAACGCACCCTCAAGGGCCTGGTGCGGCTGGCCCAGCGGCCCGCGGCCGGGGCCGGGGGCGCCAAGCTGGGTGACGACCCACGCGTGGCCGAGGCGATCGCGCGCATCGCCACCGACACGGCGGCCATGCGCTGCCTCGGGTACCGGGGCTTCGCCAAGGCGACCCGCGGCGAAATGCCCCCCGAGCACCTGGTGCTCAAGCTGTTCACCAGCGAGACCGAGCAGCGGGCCTGCCTGCTGGCCCAGGAGTCCCTCGGCGTCGACGGCCTCGACCTCGACGGGGCGGGACCCAACCGGCTGACCGAGTGGGACCTGGCCCATCTGCCCCCCGAGCAAGTCGAGTCGGGTGCCATGAACTCGTTCTACGACGGGGCCTGGCCGGTGCAGTACCTGCGCTCGTTCGCCGGCACCATCGCCGGGGGCACGTCGGAGATCCAGCGCAACATTGTGGCCGAGCGTCTGCTCGGGCTGCCCCGTTGACCAGCAGCCGGTGACCCGGCGGCGTCGCGGGCGCGCCGCGTAGGCTCCGCAGCATGCTCGCCGAGACCGCGGCCGAGGCGGCGCGCCGCTTCGGCGCCGCGCCGGCCTTCGTGACCGACGAAGGGCTGACCCTCGGCTACGAACAGTTCGACACGGCGGCCGACGAGGTGGCGGTGGCCCTGGCCGAGCTGGGCGTGGGGGAGGGCGACGTGGTCGCGCTGCTGCTGCCCTCGGTGCCCGAGCACTTCGTGGCCTACGTGGCCGCGGCCAAGCTCGGGGCGGTCACGGCGGCGGTGAACCCCAAGCTCGTGCAGGCCGAGCGTGGCGCCGTGCTGCGGGCGGCCAACCCGCGCCTGCTGGTGACGACCGAGGACCTGGGCGCGGCCGGGAGCGACGAGCCGTGCGCCACGGTGCTCATTGAGCCGGTGGCCGGCAGCGCCGAGGCCCTGTTCGAGGGTGTGCGCCACCGCGGCGAGCGCCCGCCGCCCCTCGACCCCGACGACGACCGTCCCATCGCCATCGTGTTCACGTCGGGGACGACGGGGACGCCGAAGGGCGCCGTGTTCTGCGGGCGCCAGCTGCGCTTCATCACCCAGTGCGACGTCGGCGAGGCCTGGGGCGGCGGCGGGCACGCCATGGCCGGCTCGGCGTTGGCGCATTTGGGCCCCACCACCAAGCTGGCGGGCAACCTGAAGAAAGGGGGCACCCAGCACCTGTCGCGACGCCCGTGGCGCGCCGCCGACGCCCTGCGCATGGTGGCCGAGCTCAAGATCGCCGCGCTCGGCGGCGTGCCGACGCAGGTGGCGCTCATGCTCCGCGACCCCACCTTCGACACCACCGACCTGTCGTCGGTGCGCGCCGTGGTGATGGGTGGGGGACCGGCGACGCCGGCGCTGATCCGCGAGGCGCGGGCGCGCATCGGCGCGCCGCTGGCCGTCCGCTACTCGTGCACCGAGGCGGGCATCGGCTGCGGCACCTCCTTCACCGACCCCGACGAGGACGCCGAGGTGAGCGTCGGCCGGCCGCAGCCCGGCGTGCGCCTGTCCGTCCTCGGGGCCGACGGGGGAGCGGTCGCTCCGGGCGAGATCGGCGAGGTCTGCCTGGGCTCGCCCGCGGTCATGGAGGGGTACTGGCGCAACAGCGGCGCCAACGCCGAGGTCTTCACCGAGGACGGCAGCGTGCGCACGGGGGACCTGGGTTGGATGGACGAGCAGGGGCGCCTGCACCTGGCCGGGCGCAGCCGCGAGCGCTACGTGCGCGGCGGCTACAACGTCTACCCCATGGAGGTCGAGGGCGTGCTGGCCGATCACCCGGCCGTGGCGGCGGTCGCCGTGGTCAGCCGCGACGACCCGGTGATGGGCGAGGTCGGTGTGGCCGTCGTCGTGCCGCAACCCGACGCGCCGGCGCCCGAGCTGGCGCAGCTGCGCGACTACGCGGCCGAGCGCCTGGCGCGCTACAAGCTCCCCGAGGACATGGTGGTGCTCAGCGAGCTGCCGTTGACGGCGGGCGAGAAGCTCGACCGGCGCGCCCTCGAGCGACTGATCGCGCGTCCCTAACCGGTACGGCGCACTCGCGCGCGTACAGACCCCGCGTGCTGCACGGGCACGGGCACGGGTGCTGCAGCGCGCACGCGGCGCCGCGTGTTGACACGCGCCACACGCGCACGGGTGTGACAGTGCAGGCGCGGCGCCGCCTCGCCACGCGACTCGAACGTATCGGTTGCACACCATTGCTATCCCCATTGCTGATCGGGGTTGCACGACGCGACCGCAAGCAATCTGAGCCCGCATCGTTCCTGATGTAGCGCGACATGCATGAAAATTTGGGATTCCATGCATGAAACGTTCGCACTTTGGGAAGGGGTGGGACGCCATGGGAAGCGAGGGGGTGATAGGCCGCGGGCGTCACTCGCGCGTCCCACTTGTGCAGCGCACGTCGACGCCACGTGGGCCCCGCCGCCCCTTGGCCCAATCCGTGCTTCGCCTTGTTCGCGGTGTTCGGCTGCTTCGTCGTCGCGGCAATCGGATCGACAACGCTGGCGGGCGCGGCCGGGATTCTCCCGCCGTCGAACCCACCGGGCAACATTGCGCCGAGCGACAGCGACTGGCTGACGTCGATCGACGCCGCCCGCGCCGTCGAGGGCGTGGGTCCCATGGAGGTGGACGAAAGCGTGCTCGACAGCCTGCCGGCGCCCGAGCAACTGTTCATTGTGCTCAACGACGAGCGCATCGACCGGGGACTCCCGCCGATTGAGTACATGTCGGCACAACTGAATGGCGTGGCCGCGCAGAGCGCGGCGAGCGCGACCGATGTCGTGCCGCCGAGCTCCTTGTCCAACGGCACCGCAGTGACCTTTGGCGGCGCCATGTGGGCTGGGCTCTCTTCCGTGCTCGAGTCGGACTACTTGTGGATGTACGACGACGGCTCGGCCGGCGCGCCGACCTCCAACGCGGCGTGCACGCCGTCGTCGCCGTCGTTGTGCTGGATGCACCGCGACATCATTTTGCACAGCTTCCCCTCCTGCGGCGCGCAGCCTCCGGTGCTCTCCATGGGAGCGGCGGACGACCCCGGTTCGCTGGGCGCCGTCGTCGTGAGCACCTGCGCCGCGCCGAGTGACGTCACCCTCACCTGGCAACAGGCGATGGTGGCGGCGGACGCCCGGACGATCGGCGTGGCCGCGGCCCCGAGCGGCGCCGGGTACTGGGAAGCGGAGGCGAACGGCACCGTGGGCAACTTCGGCAGCGCGCCCGACCTCGGTTCGGTGACCACACCCCTGAACGCGCCCATCGTCGGCCTGGCGGCGACACCCGACGGCGGCGGTTACTGGCTGGTCGGGTCCGACGGGGGCATCTTCAGCTTCGGCGACGCTCACTTCTACGGATCGACCGGTGCGCTCCGACTGGACGCGCCCATCGTCGGCATGGCGTCCACACCCGACGGCGGCGGCTACTGGCTGGTGGCCTCCGACGGGGGCATCTTCAGCTACGGCGATGCCGGGTTCTACGGTTCGATGGGCGGCAAGCCGTTGAATCAGCCCATCGTGGGCATTGCGGCCGACCCGGCGACGGGTGGCTATTGGGAGGTGGCCTCCGACGGGGGCATCTTCGCCTACGACGCCCCCTTCTTCGGCAGCACGGGCAACATCCGACTGAACCGGCCCATCGTCGCCATGGAGGCGTCGCCCAACGGGCAGGGCTATCGCTTCGAGGCGTCGGACGGCGGCGTGTTCGCCTACGGGCAAGCGCCCTTCCTCGGGTCGACCGGCGGCACGCCCCTGGTGGCGCCCATGGTCAGCATGGCGCCCGACGACGCCACCAACGGCTATTGGCTGGCTGCGGCGGACGGCGGGATCTTCACCTATGGCGGCGCCAGCTACCTCGGGCGCATCGCCGGCTCACCCTCCTGACGCCCTCCGCCATCTGACGCGCCGCACCCCGGGCGGCGCGGTCGCACGGCGGCGGCGCCGAGCACTCGTCGCGCCAGGGCCGATGCCCCGGACGAACCGTCACGGTGGGCGCCCATTGCGGCCGGGTGGCCGCCCGGTCCTGGGCTCGACTCAGTGCCGGCCCACGGCACGGGCGCAGTCACCTCGCAGATCTGCTGGCGAGTGACCGAGCTCCGTCCAACACCATTGCGGGCCGACTCCGTCAACACAACAGCAAGGTTGCGACAACGCGCCAACAACTGAGTTTTTGGGCGTGGTTTTGCACCTCGGCGCGCCGCCCCGGAGGCTCGCATTTAGTCAAAAGGGCCCATACGCATCACCTCCCCCCCTCCCGATACTGAAGCGTCGGAAGAGTTGCATGAGGGGGAAGTTCCGTGGATCGTCGTGTCCGTGTACGCATCGCGTCGCTGTTGCTGCCCATCGGGGCCATGCTCACAGCGTTCGTCGCGGCCGGGCTGACGGGCGCACCGGCCGGCGCCGCCGGCATTCTGCCGCCGGCCAACCCACCGGCCAACATCGCGCCCAGCAGTGGCGACTGGCTGACGTCCATCAACGCCGCCGCGGCGGCCGAGGGCGTCGGCGCCATGGACGTCTCGGAGTCGCAGCTGAACACGTTGCCCGTCTCCGAGCAGGTATTCACGGTGGTGAACGAGGAGCGGGTCGACCGGGGCCTGCCGCCGATCACCTACATGACCTCGCAGCTGAACTCGTACGCCCTGGCTGGTGCCAACGGCGGCACCGACCCGTCGTTCCCGACGGCCGTGACCGGTGGCTCCGCCGTGAACTTCGGCGGCTCCATCTGGGCCGGCGGGCTGTCCTCGGTCCTCGAGGCCGACTACTACTGGATGTACAGCGACGGCTGGGGTGGCTCCAGCGCCACCACCAACGAGGCGTGCTCGCTGGCCAACCCCGCCGAGTGCTGGGGCCACCGCGACATCATTCTGCACGAGTACCCCAACTGCCCGACCGGCCCCCCGGTCCTCTCCATGGGCGCGGCCTACTCGTCGACCGGCTACGAGGGCGGCTCCATCGCCGCCATCTTCGTCAGCTCCTGCAGCGCGCCGACCGACCCCACCATGACGTGGGGCCAGGTGGCCAATCAGGTCGACTCGAGCTCGAGCACCATCGGCATTGCGCCGATGAGTAACGGGACCGGGTACTGGGAGGCCGAGGCCAACGGCACCGTGGCCGCCTTCGGGTCCGCACCCAGCCTGGGTTCGCTCAGCGGCCCCCTCAACTCGCCCATCGTCGGCATCGCGCCGACGCCCGACGGCGGTGGCTACTGGCTGGTGGCCGCCGACGGCGGCATCTTCAGCTTCGGCGACGCCAGCTTCTACGGCTCGACCGGATCCCTGCGTCTCAACAAGCCCATCGTCGGCATGGCGTCCACGCCCGACGGCAAGGGCTACTGGCTGGTGGCCTCCGACGGGGGCATCTTCAGCTACGGCGACGCCGGCTTCTTCGGCTCCATGGGCGGCCACCCACTGAACCGGGCCATCGTGGGCATCGGGGCCGACCCGCAAACAGGTGGCTACTGGGAGGTGGCGTCCGACGGCGGCATCTTCGCCTTCAACGCCCCGTTCTTCGGCAGCACGGGCAGCATCCGGCTCAACCAGCCCATCGTGGGCATGGAGGCCACGCCGAACGGGCAGGGCTACCGCTTCGTGGCCTCCGACGGTGGCATCTTCACCTTCGGCAACGCTCCGTTCGACGGGTCGACCGGCGGCATCAAGCTGGCCGCCCCGGTGGTGGGCATGGCGCCCGACAACGCCACCAACGGCTACTGGATGGCCGCGGCCGACGGCGGCATCTTCAACTACGGCGGCGCCTCGTTCATGGGCCGGCTGGTCAGCTCGTCCTAACAACCCCCGGGCTGACGACCGGAACCAGAGGTCGAGAACAGAGCACGAGCAGCATTCGGCACGCAGCAGCCCGCCGCCGGCGGGCAGCCATGGAGTGATGAGCGTGGCAGCGCTATTGCCGTCAGGTGGCCGCCGCGTTGCCGCCACGGGTCGCCGCGGCGGGCACGGGCCGTGTCCTCGGCAGGACGCAGCCGCACCGCCACCGCGGCCGAGACCACGGACGACCTGCGGCGACGCGGCTGCAATAGGAGGTGCCGCCCAGGCGGGCGCCGCCGGCGGCCGAGGCGGCGGAACACAACATTTGGTCAAAAGGTCCCATTCAAATCGGTGGGGTCCCCTCCGCATACTGCCGAAAGGGAAGAGAGGGCCAGGGGGGACCACGGTGCAAAGTCGAGTGCGCCGTCGCATTGCGGCGCTGTTGCTGCCCATCGGAGCCATGTGCATGGCATCGGTCGGGGTGGGACTGAACGGATGGGCGAGCGCGCCGGCCGGCGCGACCGGCATGGTGCCTCCGGCCAACCCGCCGGCCAACATCGCGCCGAGCAGCGGTGACTGGCTGGCCTCCATCGACTCCGCCGCAGCCGACGAGGGCGTCGATCCCATGCCGTTCTCCGAGTCGAAGCTGGCCGCGTTGCCCGAACCCGAGCAGGTGTTCGCCGTGCTCAATTACGAGCGCATCGACCGCGGACTGTCGCCCATCGAGTACATGACGACGCAGCTCAACTTTCTCGCCCTGGCCGGCGCCGATGCGGGGACCGATCCGAGCCTCCCCACGACGGTGACCGACGGCGTGCCCACCACCTATGGCGGCGCCGTGTGGGCCGGCGGCATGTCATCGGTGCTGCAGGCCGACTACTACTGGATGTACGAGGATGGATACGGCGGTGCGTCGACGTCGAACGCCGCCTGCAGCCTGTCCACGCCGACCGGGTGCTGGGACCATCGCGACATCATTTTGCACGAGTACGCCGACTGCCCGAGCGGCCCGCCGGTGCTGTCCATGGGCGCCGACTTCTCTTCGACCGGCTATCCGGGCGGGTCCTTCGCCGCCCTCATGGTGAGCTCGTGCTCGGTGCCGACCGACGTCACGATGACCTGGGACCAGGTGGCGTACGACCTCGGCTCACCCACACGGGTGGTCGGTCTCGCGCCCATGGCCAACGGCAGCGGTTACTGGGAGGCGGAGGCCGACGGGACGGTGGGTGCCTTCGGCGACGCCCAGAACTACGGCTCCGTGTCGACGCCCCTCAATGCACCCATCGTCGGCATGGCGGCGACACCCGACGACGGCGGCTACTGGCTGGTGGCCGCCGACGGCGGCATCTTCAACTTCGGCGACGCCGGCTTCTACGGCTCGACCGGATCCCTCCACCTCGACCAGCCCATCGTCGGCCTGACGTCCACGCCCGACGGCAAGGGTTACTGGCTGGTGGCGTCCGACGGGGGCATCTTCAGCTACGGCGACGCCGGCTTCTACGGCTCCATGGGAGGCACGGCGTTGAATCAGCCCATCGTCGGCATCGGGGCCGACCCGCAAACGGGTGGTTACTGGGAGGTGGCCTCCGACGGCGGCATCTTCAGCTTCGACGCCCCGTTCTTCGGCAGCACGGGCAGCATCCGGCTCAACCAGCCCATCGTCGGCATGGAGGCGTCCGGCAACGGCCGGGGTTACCGCTTCGTGGCCGCCGACGGCGGCATCTTCACCTTCGGCGACGCACCGTTCGACGGTTCGACCGGTGGCATGACGCTGGTCGCCCCGGTGGTGGGCATGGCGCCCGACAACGCCACCAACGGCTACTGGATGGCTGCGGCCGACGGCGGCATCTTCACCTTCGGCGGCGCCTCGTTCCTCGGACGCCTCACCGATTAGGTCCGCGCGGCGGGCAGGCCCGTACGGCCACGCCCGCCGTCTCAAACGACGCCGCGTGCGGTGAGGTCGGCCAACTCGGCCTCGCTCAGGCCGACCAGGTCGCACCACACCTCGCGGTTGTGCTCGCCCAGGCGCGGCGCGCCCGACGGCACGGGGGTGGGGTGCCGCGTCAGGCGCGGGAACGGCGCCTGCTGGCGCACCGTCCCGATGACGGGGTCCTCCACGGGGACCAGGTCGCCGCGTGCCGCCATGTGCGGGTCGGCGAAGATGTCGGCCGCGCTGTAGGCGGTGCCGATGGGCACGTCGTGCTCGACACAGCGGGTCGTGATCTCCTCGGCGGTGAGGCTCGACGTCCAGGCGGCCACCAGGCCGTTGATTTCGTCGCCACGGGCCGCCCGTTCGGCCAGCGTGGCGAAACGCGCGTCGCCCGCCAACTCCGGCTGGCCCATGGCGGCGCACAGCCGCGCGAAGTTGGCGTCCGAACCGGCCACGATGCACACGAAGAAGCCGTCGGCCGTCGGGTAATTGTCGAGCGGCGCCGAGTGGGACAGCCGGTTGCCCTCGCGCCCGCGCACGACGCCCAGGCGGTCGTAGCCGGCCAGCGTCCACTCCAAGATGCGCAGGATCGACCCGTAGAGCGGGGCGTCGATCACTTCCCCGCCGCCGCTGCCGCCACCGGCGTCACGCCCGTAGAGCGCGGCCACGGCGGCGAAGGCGGCGAAGGTGCCGGTCAGGTAGTCCGAGACGGTGACCCCCGGGCGCACCGGCGGGCGGTCCGGGTCACCGGTCAGGTGGAGCAGGCCGCCGAACGCGATGCCCAGGCGGTCGAGGCCCGGCCGCGGCGAGTAGGGACCACTCTGCCCGAACACACTGATGCGCACGTAGACGAGGTCGTCGGGCAGGTCGTCGGGCCCCAGCCCCCACTTCTCCATGGTGCCCGGCCGGAAGTTCTCGCACAGCACGTCCGAGACGGCCACCAGACGCTGGAACAGCTCCTTGCCCTCGGGCCGGCGCAGGTCGCACGTGACGCCGCGCCGCCCGCGGCCCTCGACGGCCCACGACAGCGAGTAGTCCGGCGCGCCGTCGACGGGGACGAAGGGTCCCATGGAGCGCATGAAGTCGCCCTCGCCCGGCAGCTCGACCTTGATCACGTCGGCCCCGAGCTCGCCCAGCAGCCCGGCGCAGAACGGCGCGGAAATCCGGGTGCCGACGTCGACCACCCGGATGCCGCTGAGCGGCCCCCGCCCGCCCTCAGCCACGCGGGAGGCCCAGCACCCGCTCGCCCACCAGCGTGCGCTGAATTTCGTTGGTGCCGGCGAAGATGGACGACGCCTGGTAGTAGAGCCACGAGCGCTGCCAGGCGCCGTCGCCGGGGTTGTCCGGGGCCCCCTCCCACAGCGGCGAAGCCGGGCCGAGGACGTCGAGCGCGGTCTGGTGCAGCCGCTTGGACATTTCGCTCCAGTACAGCTTGAGCGCGCTCCCTTCGGGGCCGGGCGCCTCGCCCTTGGACAGACGGGTCAGCGAGCGCCAGTTGTGCAGCTGGAAGAGCCGGACCTCGGTGGCGGCCTGGGCCAGCTGCTGGCGCAGGCGCCAGTCGTCGAAGCTCCCGTTGTCGTGGGCCAGCCGCAGCAGCTCCTCGATCAGTTGCGAGTGGATGACGAGCTGGCGCGGGTTGACTCCCCGCTCGTGCGACAGGGTGGAGTTGGCCACCGTCCAGCCCTCGCCCTCGGTGCCCACGCGACGCTCGGCCGGCACGAAGACGCCGTCCAGCTCGACCTCGTTGAACTCGGCCTCACCGGTCGACTGCACGAGCGGGTGCACCGCCACGCCCTCGGCGTGCATGTCCACCGCGAGCGCCGTGATCCCGAGCTGGCGCTTCGGCACGTCGGGGTCCGAGCGCGTCAGGCAGAGCCCCCAGTCGGCGAATTGCGCGTAGGAGGTCCACACCTTGCGTCCGGTGACGCGGTAGCCGCCGTCCACCGCCACGGCGCGGGTGCTCAGCGAAGCCAGGTCGCTGCCGGCGTCGGGCTCGCTGAAGAGCTGGCACCACAGCTCCTGGGCCGAGAGGATGCGCGGCAGGAAGCGCTCCTTCTGTTCGGCCGTGCCGTGGGCCAGCAGGGTGGGCCCCACCAGGTTGATGCCGATGCGGCCCACCAGTTCGGGGGCCCGGGCCCGCGCCAACTCCTCGATCACCACGTAGTTCTCGAGCGCACCGAGGCCGCGGCCGCCGTACTCGACGGGCCAGGTCACGCCGACCCAGCCGTCGGCCGCCAGGTCGGCCTGCCAGCGCCGGCCGAACGCGACCGTCTCGGCCAGGTCGTCGAAGCGCGGCGGGAGTCCGACGCCGTAGGGCCACGGGAGATGCTCGACCAGCCAGGACCGGAACTCCTGGCGCAGGGCCTCCTGCCCGGCCGTGGCGCGCAGATCCATGTGGCGCAGCATGGCACAGCCGTCCCCGAGGGCGACTTCCGTGTCGGAGGTGACCGTAGACTGCGCCGCCGTGGACTTCGACCTCTCCCTCGACCAGCAGGCGCTGCGCGACGCCGCGGCCACGCTGCTCGACGGCGTGGCCGGCCCCGACGCGCTCCGGGCCCGAGTGGGGCGGGGCGCGGTCGTGGGCACCCTGCCCGGCACCGGCGACGAAGCCGAAGCGCCGACGGGGGAGGCGCCCCGCGGCTACGACATCGCCATTTGGGCCGCCATGGCCGAACAGGGTTGGTTGGCCATCGAGTTGCCCGAGGACGAAGGGGGACTCGACCTGGGGCTGGTCGAGCTGGCGGTGCTGTGCGAGCAGATCGGGCGACACCTGGCCGCGGCGCCGTTCCTCCCGTCCGTCCTCGCCCTGGGCGCCCTGTGCGGGCCGGAGGCCCGGTCCGACGCCGCCACCAAGGAGTGGCGCGAAGCTCTCGGGCAGGGCGACGCCGTCGGGTGCGTCGTCTTCGAAACAGGCCCCGGCCGTCTGGGAGTGCAGCCGGCCGCCGCCGACGGCGGCGTGCGGCTCACCGGTCGATCGTCGCCCACCGCCTACGCGCCATCGGCTGACATCGCCGTCGTCGTGGCCGGGGGTGACGGTGTGTACGCCCTGGAGCGGCGTCCGGAGCGGCCGGTCCCGCTGCCGGCCATGGACCGCACGCGCGAGCTCGGGGTGCTGGACCTCGACGCCACGCCGGCGCGCCGCATCGGCGGGCCCGATGCGGCGGAGGCGCTGCTCGATCGGGCGGCGACACTGGCCAGCGCCGAAATGCTCGGCGCGGCCGACCGCGTGCTGTCGATGTCGGTCGACTACGCCAAGGACCGCGTGCAGTTCGGCCAACCCATCGGCTCGTTCCAGGCGGTCAAGCACATGCTGGCCGACTCGCTGGTCGACGTCGAGGGGATGCGGTCGACCGTGTACTACGCGGCGTGGTGCGGCGCCGCCGCCGATCGAGACCGCTCGCTCTCGGCCAGCATGGCCAAGGCGTGGTGCTCCGACGCCTCCCGCCGCGTCATGTCGACCGGCTTGCAGGTGCACGGCGGCATCGGCTTCACCTGGGAGCACGACATGCACCTGTATGTGAAGCGGGCCCAGCTGGACCAGGTCAGCTACGGCGACGCCGCCTTCCACCGTGACCGCATCGCCACCCTTTTGCGCCAGCGCCTCGACGACGGCGAGGACCTCACCTAGGACGCACGTCCCAGGGGCGACGGCGACGCCCCCGGTTCAGGAGCCGAGCGCGCTCGTCGGCCGGCCGTCGATCTTCAGGAGGTTGAGCGTCTCGCCCTCGACGCCGTGCGCCGCCGCCGTGCCGTTGGGCAGTCTCTGCGGCGGGACGACCACGCTCAGCCGCAGGCCGACCAGGTACCCCGACTCGACGTCGGCCACCTCGGCCACCGTGCCGTGCACCGTCGACGGTCGGGGCGAGCACGTGGCGCCCGTGGCGTACGGCACCCGGCCCGAATAGTCGGCCAACGTCTCGGTACGGGTATAGGACCCGGCGCGGCCGGCGTTCCAGGCCACCGGACCGCCCACGATGGACGTGTACGCGTTCAGGGCGCACTGGCTGCCCTGCTCACCGAGCAGGGCGATCAGCCTGGTAGTGCTGCCGACCTCGTAGACCGCGGTGCGACCCGGCGGCGTGTACGCGATCAGCCGCGTCTGGGAGATGGAGGCCGAACCCGCCACGGGTGCGATGGAGTCGACCATTCTCATGGAGAACGACGTGGTCCCGGGAGGGGCGCCGAAGGTCTCCCCGGTGGCGTTCTGCACGACAACCGTGGCCGAGCTCGGAGCGGACAGGGTGCCCACCACAGCGAACACGAGGGCCAACAGCGCCAGCACGGCCACGAGCACGAGCGGGACCAGGTTGCGGCGGGGCATCGGCACGACGCTAGTGCCGGCCCCCTGCCGGTCCAGCCACCCTTTTCACGAGTCGGCGGCCCGGCGGCGCAGGGCGGACCGGTCGGCCTTGCCCGACCCGAGCAACGGCAATCGCTCGAGCTGTTCGACCTTCTCGGGCGTCTTGAACTTGGCCATGCCCCGTCCGGCGAACCAGCGCCGGCACTCCTCGAGGTCGAAGGGCGCGCTCGGACTCCACGAAGGCGGCCACCCGCTCGCCCATGAGCGGGTCCGGGTAGCCCACGGCCACGGCGTGGCGCACGTCGGGGTGCGCCTCGAGCGCCGCCTCCACCTCGGAGGCCGAGATGTTCTCGCCCCCGCGGATGATGACGTCCTTGAGTCGCCCGACGATGCGCACCCAACCCTCGCCGTCCACCGTGGCCAGGTCGCCGGTGCGAAACCAACCGCCGGGGGCGATGACGGTCGCGTTCTGTGCCGCGTCGGCGTAGCCGGCGAACAGCTCCGGCCCGCGCACCCACAGTTCGCCGGGGGCTCCGGTCGGCCGCGACACACCCGTCTCGGGGTCCGCCACGCGCAGCTCCACCTGGCCGATGGCCCGTCCGTCGGTGTCGCGTGCCCGGTCGAAGGGGTCGTCGTCACGGCTGGTGGTGACGGTCGGCGCCTCGGTCGAGCCGTAGGTGCGCTTGACCCGGCAGTCGAACGCGCGCGCCGTGTTCTCGACGAAGGCCGGCGTGACCGACGCGCCGCCGCTCGAGATCAGGCGCAGGGAGGAGACATTGGGCGGGGCGCCGGGCGCCGCGGCCAACGCGGCGGCCATGGCGATGAAGAAGGTCGGCGGGCCGGCCAGGAACGACACCCGCTCGTGTGCCACCAGCGTCAGAGCCTGCTCGGGATCGAAGCGGCGCACCAGCACGGCGCGCATTCCGGCGGCGCCGGGCACCAGCACGCCGTTCAGCAGGCCCGAGATGTGGGCCATCGGCGCCGGAATGAGCACGGCGTCGGACCGGCCGAGCCTGTGCACCCGGGCCATCAGTGCGGCCTTCCAGCTCAGCCCCCGGTGGGTGTGCAGGACGGCCTTGGGGACACCGGTCGAACCCGAGGTGAAGAGGACGAGCGCCACGTCGGACGGCCGGCTCGGGCCCGACCCGCCGGCCCGCGGCGCCCCGCCGAGCGCCGCGACCAGCGCCGCGGCGTCGGAGAGCGCGTCGGGCGCCAACTCGACGACGAGGGCCGGCTCGACCTGGGCCAGGGCCCGGTCGACGTCGGCCGGCCCGAACGAGTGCAGCACGGGCGCCGCCACGGCGCCGAGGCGCCAACAGGCCCGGATCAGCATCGCCGCGGCCAGGCTGTTCGGCAGCTGCCACGCCACGGTGTCGCCCGGCCGCACGCCACGCTCGGCCAGTCCACCGGCCACCGTGGCCACCAGCGCGTCGGCCCCGGCGGCCGACAGGCGCGTCGAGCCGTCGACCACCTCGCCCCCGTGGGACGAAATCAGGGCGTCGAGCGTCGGCACGTCCCAGGGCCCCCCGGGCCGGCGGTAGCGGCGGGCCTGACTCGGCACCCATGTGGCTCGCAGACGGGCCGTCACGGCAGGGCACCCTACAAGGCGGTCACGGCGGCACAAGGCGGTCACGGCGGACAAGGCGATCACGGCGGCCCCACTAACGTGACCCCCGATGTCAGGGTCGTGGGCGGCGTGGATCTCGCGCTGAAAGAAGAGGACGAGGCCTTCGCCGCCTCGTTCCGCGACTGGCTGCGCGACCACCTGCGTCGCCCGCCCGCGTTCGTGGACCTGGCCGACGAGGTGGCCTGGGGCCGCCAGTGGCAGGCCACGCTGGCCGGCGACCGCTGGGTGGGCGTCCATTGGCCGTCGGCCTACGGCGGGCGCAGCGCCACCCCGGTGCAGGTGGCGCTCTACCAGAGTGAATACGCCCGCTCCCAGGCCCCCCAGCCGGTGAACCGGGTCGGGATCAACCTGGTCGGCCCGACCCTGCTGGCCCACGGCAGCGAGGACCAACGCCTGCGCCACCTGCCGCCCATCCTCTCCGCCGAGGAGATCTGGTGCCAGCTCTTCAGCGAGCCCGACGCCGGCAGCGACCTGGCCGCGCTGATGACCCGGGCCACGCCGGTCGACGGTGGTTACCTCCTGACCGGCCGCAAGGTGTGGACGTCGTACGCGCAATTCGCCACCTGGGGACTGTGCCTGGCCCGCACGGACCCGGAGGCGCCGCGGCCGCAGCAGGGGATCAGCGCGTTCATCGTCGACATGGCGGAGCCCGGCGTCGAGGTACGGCCGCTCGTGCAGATGACCGGCGACGCCGAATTCAACGAGGTCTTCCTGACCGACGTCTTCGTGCCGTCGGAGCACCTCATCGGGACAGAGGGCCAGGGCTGGACCGTCGCCGGCTCGACGCTGGCCCACGAGCGTGGGACCAACTTCCCCTTCAAGGAGCAGGTGGTGCACGAGACCTACCTGGCCCGCCTCTACGACGAGGCGCGGGCCAACGGTTCGCTGGACGACCCGATCGTCGCCGATGCGCTGGCCCGCGCCTACGTCGACCTGGGTGTGTTGCGCCTGCACAACCTGCGCACGCTGACGCGCCTCGGGCGCGGCGAGGAGCCCGGCCCCGAGTCGAGCTGGGTCAAGCTGACCTGGACACACATGACCCAGGGGTTGTCGGAGGCGGCGCTGCTGGTCGCGGGCCGCGACCCGAGCTCGGCCGAGGCGGGGCCCTGGGCGCGCCAGTGGCTGTGGAGCAAGGCTTCGAGCATCGCCGGCGGGACGTCGCAGGTGCAGCGCGACATCATCGCCGGGCGCATACTGGGCCTGCCACGCTGACGGCGTCGTCAGTCGCACGAGAGCGGATCGGACCCGCCCACGTTCCGGCGCCCCGGCGCCCGCCGGCGGCGGGACACGAAGACCGCGGTGATCAGCGCACCGACGAGGAATCCCACAATGAGCGTGCCGACGTCGTGCAACGACGTGTGCCCGGTGAACAGGCGGCCCAAGCCGTACGTGCTGGCCGCGACCGACAGCGAGAAGGCCAGCCGACGCGATGAGGTTCCACAGCATGAACTGCCCGCGTCGCATCTTGGCGGTGCCCGAGACGATGGCGGGGGTGAAGAAGACGGCCAGGCGTCCCCATTTGGCATAGGCGGCCTCTCCCTTGGCCATGACCTTCTGACGGCCGGCCTGATGCTTGCCGGGACGGTCCAAGTAGCTGTCGACCCCAGCGGTCGCCGACGGCGTAGCCGACCAGACCACCCACCTCGCCCGCCGCGGTGGCCACGACGATCACCGCCAGCAGGTTGAGGCGGCCCTGGCTGGCCGACACGGAGGCCGCCGTGATGGCCGTGGCGCCAATGAACGGCACACCCGCCCACGAGGCCGCGACGGCCACGAAGAGTGCCAGGTAGGCCCACCATGCGCCGGCCAGGTCGACGGCCCCGAAGGCAGGCATTGCGTCGGTGATCCTAGGAGGTGGCCCTGAGGGTGGCGGCCTGCCGGCGCGCCGAACCGGCGTTTCAGGTCGCAGGCGAAGGACCAGTGGAGCCGTGAGGAGAGGGCTCGGGCGGCGCCGGCGCCGGCGAGGAACGCGATGCCGACGATGGCCAGCGCCAGGCCCTGCGACCGCCGCTCCAGCTGTGCGCCGCACCAGGCTTCGAGAGCGTCTCGCCGTACACCGTGATGCCCAGAAGCACGCTCGTGAAGAGCGTCACCGAGTTGCTCGAGGCCATGGCGGGGGCGAGCACGCCCGGTCTTGAGCGCCGACTGCTGGAGGGCGAAGCCGGTCAGGGCGGAGACGATCAACACCCAGACGGACCACGATGCTGAGCAACGCGACCACGCCGCCGCCCACCTGGGTCACGAACGTTTTGGTGACGGCCGCCTGCAGCCCGTATCCCAGCCCCGCTGCCGCCCCAAGGGTGAGCGCCCTGGCGGCACCGACGAACCGTCGGCCGACCAGGAACAGGAACGCCCACCAGGGCGAAGCGTGAGGACGCAGGCGGTCCACCAGCGGAGGCCGCCGGCGACGCAGTGCCGCCCTGGGGTTGGCCGGCCGAGAGGAAGAAGACGATGCCCGCCGTCGTCATCGCCGCGCCGGCGATCTCGTGGGCCCCGATGTGCTGGCCGGTCCACATGGCGCCCAAGGGGAGTGCGATGACGAGACTGAGGGCGGTGATCGACTGCACCGAGACCAGTGAGGCACGGTCGAGAGCCATGGCCTGGAGCACCCATCCGGCCGACTGCACAACGGCGCCGGCCAGCCAGACGGGGCGGTGCAGGATTTGAACCAAGAAGCGCGGGTCGTCGTCTGATGCCTGAGTGCTGAGCGTGCCTTTCTGCTGCAGGACCGTCCCGGCGGCGAAGCAGACTGCGGCCACGATGGCGAGGCCCTCACCCATGGCGAAGACGC
Organism: uncultured Acidimicrobiaceae bacterium; assembly: GCA_963850095.1. GTDB lineage: Bacteria > Actinomycetota > Acidimicrobiia > Acidimicrobiales > RAAP-2 > Bog-473. The sequence goes on from CAWKJX010000004.1 coordinate 147,820, forward strand.
TAGGTCCAGCCGGGTACCGAGCAGGGTGACGTACTGTGGCGGCGTGCACGCGCAGAACCCGCTGGGCCAGGAGGTCGCCGACAACCTGACCGCGGCCAAGGTGGACCTGGCCACGGCGTACGCCGAGGGTGACACCGGCCGGGCGCTCCTGCTCGAGACGCTCGTCTCCTGCGGCGGACATCTCCTCGTGTACCGGCCGCAGCTGCAGCACTACGCCGTCCTCTTCGGCGACATCGGCGGCGTGCGCCACGTCGCCCTCATCGTCCCCGGCGTGGGCGACGGGACGAACATGTGCTCTGACTGGATCCCGGGAGCCATGAACCTCTACGACGCCGCCGACGCCACGGCGGCGGTGATTCTGTGGAAGGGCTATGACAACCCGGCCAACGTCCTGGTCGCCGCCGAGGGGTCGATCGAGTGCACCGAGGATCTGGTGGCCGCCGGCGAGGACCTGGCCGCGTTCGTGGGCGGGCTGGCCCTGGGTCCGCACCAGTCACTCACCGTGGTGGCACACAGCTTCGGCTCCATCGTCACGGGCTGCGCGTTGGCCGACCACGACCTGCACTGCACCGACGTCGTCGTGGCGGGCAGCCCGGGCATGACGGTGGACCGCCTGCGCCAGCTCCACCTCGAAAAGTCCCACTTCTTCAGCGAGCAGGCCCCGGGCGACGCCGTCGCCGAGCTGGGGATCTTCGGGGCCGCACCCAGCGCGCCGACCTTCGGGGGCACGCGCATGCGCACCAACGCGCCCGGCCACGTGCCCGTGCAGGCGCACTCGAGCTATTTCGTGCCGGGGTCGGAGGCCTTGGAGAACATCGTGGCCGTCGTGACCGGCCGCTACTCGAAGATCGTGCGCCACCGGACCTCGGTACCCGAAGTCGCCGGCGGTCTGGTCGCCGGGCGCTCCGCGTCCCGGCCGTGCCGGTGCGCATGGCCGGCCGCCATTATCGAGGTCCGGGCTGGCGGGTGATGGCCAACGCGTGCCGCCTGATCGACTTCGGGGCCACCCAGACCGGCAACGCGGTGGGTGACACCCTCGACGAGGCAGAGCGAGGCCTGATCTGGGCCGTGCGGCGGGTGAGCGGCAACCGGGTCTCTTTCGGGCGGTCGGCGCCGGACGGTTGAGCCGCCGGCACCCGCACGGCCGCGGCCCGGCCCCCCTACGATGGGTTCGATGCAGGTCGTGGTCTCAGACGGGGCCAGGCAGCTGGCCGGCGAGCAGGGCAGTGTGGTCTACGTGCGGTCGCACGAGCACCGCTGCTGTGCCGGGCCCGTCACACTGCTGGACGTGACGACGGAGGCACCGCCCGACGCGGGCGACTTCGTGCCGGTTGACGCCGGCGGTCTCACGGTGCGCTACCACGGGGACCTCGAGAAAGGACCGCACGTCCTGACCATCGACGTGCGCGGGAGACGCCGGCGCCGCCTGGTCTCGTACTGGGACGGCTGCGCGTACAAGGTGTAGAACGCGGTGCGCGTGCACGCTGGCCCTCGCGCACGCTCAGGGTTCTCCGATGCGCACGGACGCGGCGGGTGCCGCCGCGTCCTGCCGCGACGGTCTCCACGGGAACGGGTGGGAGCCTCGGGGACATCGCCCGAAGACAGGACGCGATGCACGCCAGGGTGCTGACCTTCTCGAGGGTGCACGACGTGGACCAGGCGGTGGTGTTCCTCCACGAGTCGGCGTTGCCCGTCTTGAAGGAGCAGTCGGGGTTCCGGGGCGTCTCGGTCGGCGCCGACCGAAAAGAGGCGCGTCATGATGATGCTGTCGCTGTGGGCGGACGAGTCCGCGCTCGCGAGCAGCAACCGGCCCCTCATCGAGGCCCGGGAGCAGGCGCTCGCCCTGAGCGGTGCCTCGCTGATCGTCGAGCATTTCGAGCAGGTGTCGGAGTCGTTGCGCCGGCCACCGGCCACAGGCGGCTCGCTGATGCTGACGCGGTTCCGTGTCGAGCCCGGCTCTCTGGACGACAAGCTCATGTACTTCGAGCGCGAATTCCTGCCCGAGCTGATCCGCCTTCCGGGATTCTGCTCCGTGCGCAACCTGGTCGACCGCTACTCCGGCCGTGGCGTCACCGGGACCTCGTGGGAGGGGCGGCGGGCCATGAAGAGCGCCGAGGCCGAGCTGGCGAGGAGCCGGCCGGGCGCGGCGGAACAAGGCATCCGGTTTGGCGAGACCGCCCACCTCGAGGTGCTCCTCTTCGAGCAGGGGTGAGCGGTGACGGCCGGGTGCCCGCGAGATCTGGCGGGCCTTCGGGCTCAAGCCCTGGCGCGAGGACTCCTTCAAGGTGTCCCCCGATCCGGACCTGGTGGAAAAGATCCGCGACCTGGTCGGCCTCTACATGAGCCCGCCGGTGGCCGCCGCGGTGTTCGCCATCGACGAGAAACCCCAGATCCAAGCGCTCAACCGCACGGCCCCGACCCTGCCCATGTTGCCCACCACCCCGGCTCGGGCCACTCATGACTACGAGCGCAACGGGACCTGTGACCTTTTCGCCGCCCTCGACATGGCGACCGGGACCGTGATCACCGACATCCGCAAGTCCCACACCAGCGCCGACTTCGTCGCCTTCTTGAACAAGGTGAACCGCGAAGTCCCCAAAGAGCTCGACGTGCACGTGATCTTGGACAATCTGAGCGCCCATAAGACCCCGCTCGTCCACCGCTGGTTGCTGCGCCACCGGCGGTTCCACTTCCACTTCACGCCGACCTATGGATCCTGGATGAATCTCGTCGAGCGGTGGTTCTCCGCGCTGAGCACCAAGAAGCTCAAGCGTTCCGCGCATCGCAGCGTCAAGGACCTGGCCGCCGACATCACCGCATGGGCGGCCGCCTGGAACGAAAACCCACGTCCGTTCGTGTGGACCAAGAGCGCCGAGCAGATCCTTGAACGCCTCGCCGGTTACTGCGCTGCCATCAACGCTGGCGCATGAGCGTTTCACGGCTAACTGGGAACTAGGCGGGCCCGATGGTGATGTCGTAGTGGCCGTGCTCGTCGAGCACGGCCACGTCGGAGGGGGCCAGTACCACCACCGTGAACGGCTCCTCTATGAGGGCCGGCCCCTCAACGGTGGCGCCCGGGCCGAGCGACGCCCCGTCGTAGGTCGCCACGTCGGTGAAGCCCGCCCCGAGGTGCACCGGACGCGAGCCGGTGCGGGCGTCCTCGGCCCGCGTCACGTCGCCCATGTGGGCCAGCACCGGGGGCTTGGGCGTGGCGCCCCGCTGCACCAGGCGGATGCCGCGCACCAGCGGCTGCTGGGTGGGGAAGGCGAAGCCGCGGGCCGCCTCGTGCTGGTGGTGGAAGCGCTCGGCCAGGTCGAGGAGGTGCTCTTCGGCCAGCGCCTCGCCTTCGGGCAGCGGCACCGACATGTCGAAGTTCTGCCCGTGGTAACACATCTGGGCGAAGAGGTTCGCCTCCACCGCACCCTCGCCCAGATGGGCCGGGGCCAGCTCCGCCTCCGCCTCGGCCCGTAGCTCGGCGGCCAGCGCTCGCACGCGCGCCAGGTCGATGTCGGAGAGCTTGACGACGTAGGCCCGCATGAGGTCGACGACGTAGTCGGCCACCAACAGGCCCAGGGCGGAGAAGGCCGGCGAGGCCTTGGGCACGAGGACGCGCCGGATTCCGAGCTCGCGCGCTTGGGCCCAGGCATGGACGGCGCCCCCGCCGCCATAGGCCATCAGCGACAGCCGGCGTGGGTCGGCGCCGTGCTGGGACAGCACCTTGCGCACGGCGTTGGCCATGTTGGCGTTGACGATGCGCTGGACGGCCCAGGCCGCCTCGTCCACGTCGAGGCCCAGCGGCTCGGCCACGTCGCGGGCGATGGCGGCGCGGCCCGCCTCCACGTCGAGCTCCATGCGGCCGCCGGCGAAGCCCTTGGCCGGCAGGTAGCCCAGGGCGGCGTCACTGTCGGTGACGGTGGCCTGCACGCCGCCGCGTGAATAGCAGACGGGGCCCGGGAACGAGCCGGCCGACTCGGGGCCCACCAGGAGTGCACCCTGGCGGACGCGGGCAATGGAGCCACCGCCGGCGCCGACGCTGTGGATGTCGACCATGGGCAGATTGACGTAGTAGCGGTGGCGCCAGTTCCAGTCGGTGGCCACGGCGGGGCGACCGCCCTCGATCAGGCAGACGTCGTAGGAGGTGCCGCCCATGTCGGCGGCCACGAGGTCGTGCACCCCGCTGCGCCCGGCCGCCAGGGCCGCCCCCATGACCCCGCCCGTCGGGCCCGAACCGAGCAGTGAGACGGCGCGGCGTTGGACGGACTGCGGGGGCATGACGCCGCCGCTCGACTGCATGAGCACGACCTGGCCGTCGAAGCCGGCCACCCGCAGTCTCTCCACCAACCGCTCCACATATGCGCTGATTTTGGGTGCCACATACGCGTTCACGAGCGTCGTGGACGTGCGCTCGAACTCGGGCGCCCGCGGCAGGACCTCGTGGGACAAGGAGATGTGGCCGACGTCGGGGAACTCCTCGAGGATCAGCTGGCGGGCGCGACGCTCGTGGTCGGCGTTGACGAAACTGAAGAGAAAACAGACGGCGATCGACTCCACGCCGAGCTTCTGGAGGCGCCGGACGCCGCGGCGCACCGCATCCTCGTCGAGGGCGAGCACGACGTTGCCCTCGAAGTCACAGCGCTCGGGGATGGGGATGCGGGCCCGCCGCCGGGCGATCGGGACGGGCGGGGGCGCCGCCGGGTCCCAGATCTCCTCCTTGTGGTCCCGGCGCAGCTCAATTTCGTCCCGGTGACCCTCGGTGGCCAGGAGGCCGGTGGGAGCGCCGCTCATTTCGATCATGGTGTTGTCGGCCGTGGTGGTGCCGTGGACGAAGGACTCCAGGGCGCCGCAGAAGGCCTTGGTCTCCATGCCGAAGCTGCCGGCCAGCTGCTCAATGCCGGTCAGCACGCCCTCGGACTGGTCGGCCGGTGTGGTGGGGGTCTTGTCCAGGACGACCTCGCCATCGGGGGTGATGCAGATCAGGTCGGTGAACGTGCCGCCGACGTCGACGCCGACCCGGTAGCCACCCTGCGCCATGAGCGAAAACATCCTCCTCGTGCCCCAGGGGCGGGGCAGCGGCGACCGATCCTAACCTGACAGCAGCGTCAGCAATTGGGGTGGACGCGGGCTACGTTTGCGCCATGCCGGTTTGGCTGAGCGATCACGAATACGCCACGCTGCGAGCCGCCTGCGCGCAAATGATGCCCTCCGACCAGGGCGGACCCGGAGCCGAGGAGGCCGGCGTCGCCGACTACATCGACGTTTTCCTGGGCGCCTTCACCTTCGACCCGCCCCGCATCTGGGCGGGCGGGCCGTCGTCGGGGCGACACGGTGGTGAGGCCGCGTTCGGCCGGTTCCACCGGCTGTCGCGGCTCGACGAGCTGGCCTGGCGCATGCGGATCGAGGGGTCACTGGGCCTCCCCGAGCGCGAGTTCAACGGGCCGGTGGTCGGGCTCCAGCAGCGCTACCGGGAGGGGTTGGCCGCGCTGGGCGAGGACTTCACCGAGGTGGACGGCAAGGAGCAGCGCCGCCGGCTGCGGGCGGACGAGCGCTTCTGCGCCCTCCTGTGGGAGCACTGCTGTGAGGGTATGTACGGCGCCCCCGAATACGGTGGCAACCGCAACTGCGTCGGCTGGGCGTACATCGACTACGAGGGCGACGTCCAGCCGCGGGGCTACAGCGACGCCGAGGTGTCCCAGCCGTGAGCGACGTCTCGGCGGACGCGGTCATCATCGGGTCGGGACCGGGCGGCGCCACGGTGGCCGAGGTGTTGACGCGGGCCGGCTGGTCGGTCGTCATCATGGAGAAGGGACGCAACCACCTGCTCGACCCCGACGACATGACGACGCCGTCGGGGGACTACTCGAACGACGAGATCAAGTTCATTACGCGCCATTTCCTCGGTCCGGACCCGCTCATTGAGCCGCGGACGTTCCGGTTGTCGGCCGACGACGGCGAGCACACCCACGTGGGTGAGGTCAACTCCATCCCCACGACCGTCGGCGGTGGCGGGACGCATGCCGACGGCAAGGTGCCGCGTTTTCGGGAAGAGGACTTCCGCATACTGTCGGTCAACGGGCCCCAGGAGGACGCGCACGTCGACGACTGGCCGCTCGACTACGACGAGCTCGAGCCGTTCTACGCCGAGGTCGAGAAGGCGATCGGCGTCTCGGGCCGAGAGGGCGCCAACCCGTTCGCGGCCTGGCGCAGCGGCCCCTACCCGATGCCGCCGGGCGCGCCCATGTACGGCGCCGTGCTGTCGTCCGCCGCGGCGGAGCGGGTCGGCCTGCATCCCTACGAGGCGCCGACGGCCGCCAACTCCATCGCGTACGACGGCCGGCCGGCGTGTAACAACTGCGGCTTCTGCGCCTTCTTCGGGTGCCCCATCCACGCCAAGGGCGACCCGGTGGCGCTCCTGACCAAGGCCATGGCCACCGGCCGCTGTGAGCTGATGGCCGAGACCTGCGTCAGCCGGATCCTCATTGAGGGCAGCCGGGCCACGGGTGTGGAGTACATCGACGCCGGCGGGTCGGTGCACACCATGGACGCCAATCTGGTCATTGTGGCGGGCGGGGCCATCGAGACGCCCCGCCTACTGCTGCTGTCCGGTCTCGACCACCCGGCGCTGGGGCGGCATCTGATGGTGCACTTCCAGACGATCGTTGTCGGGCACTTCTCGCAGCTGCGCCTCCATCCGTACAAGGGGCGGGCGGTGACCCACGTGCACGATGACGCCATGATGCAGGACAAGGCCAGCCGGGCGGCGGCCAAGGAGGCCGGGCTGCCGTGGTTCCGCGGCGGCATGGTCGAGCACAGCGGGGGTGGGCTGCCGATCATGGAGGCCCGCTACACGCCGTGGGGCCGACTCCACGCCCAGGCCATGCGCGACTCGAACATGCGCGAGCGCATGTGGGCCTTCATCATGCAGGGCGAGGACCTGGCGTACGGCACCAATACGGTCGACCTGAGCCCGTCCATCCGTGACGCCCGCGGCCTGCCGGTGGCGCGCATCACCTACGCACCGGGGAGGCACGAGCTGGCGGCGTCGAAGCACCACGGCAAAATCCTGCAGAGCGTGCTCGAGGAGATGGGCGCCGAGTTCGTCATCCACACGTCGTCGCCCGGTGTCTCGTACCACGAGCTCGGCACCACCACGCGTCCCGAGAGTCGCCATGTCATCGGCACGGCCCGCATGGGCGACGACCCGGCCACGTCGGTGGTGGACCGCTGGGGGCGGGTGCACACGCTCGACAACGTGGTCGTCGCCGACTCGTCGGTGTTCGTCACCGCCAGCGGTTATGGCCCGACGCTGACGCTGGTCGCATTGGCGGCCCGGGCCGCGCACCACCTGGCCGGGACGGCGCCGGGCTGAGTCCTCGTCGCCGGGGCGGTGAGTCAGCCCACGCCCCGGGTCAACAGCATGGAGCCGGCGATGGGACCGCCCCCGTTGCCCACGGCCGCCACCTCGACGGGCCGCCCACCGGGCCGCACCACCTGGCGCGGGCCTCCCTCGCCGCGGAGTTGGACGCACGCCTCGTGGATCAGACCGAATCCGTGCAGCCGGCCGCCCGACAGCTGGCCGCCGGCCGTGTTCAGTGGCAGGACGCCGTCGCGGGCGATGGCCCCCCCGCCCTCTATGAACGGTCCGCTCTCGCCCCGGCCGCAGAACCCCAGCGCCTCGAGCCACACCACGGCCAGGATCGAGAAGCCGTCGTAGAGCTGCGCCGTATCGACGTCGCCCGGGCGCAGCTCGGTGCGCTCCCACATGGAGGCGGCGGCGTCGCGCGCCGCCATGGTGGTCATGTCGTCGAACTGGTCCCAGCTCGGCCGCCCCCGTAGCGCGGTGCCGACCGCGTTGATGTGCACCGGCGGATGGTCGAGATCGGCCGCCACGTCGCGGTGCGACACGATCACGGCCGTCGAGCCGTCGCACGGCGCGTCACAGTCGAACAGGCACAGGGGCGTCGTGATCATGCGCGCCGCCAAATAGTCCGAGAGCGACATCGGGTCGCGGTAGATGGCCTTGGGGTTCAACCCGGCGTTGGCCCGGTTGTTGACCGCAATGGCGCCTAGCTGCTCGCGCGTCAGCCCGAACTCGTGCATGCGGCGCTGCGCCACCATGGCGAGCCAGTTGGCCGCCGATACGGCGCCGAAGGGCAGCGACCACTGCATGAAGCTGCCGAAGCGCGGCACGCCACCGCCACCCCCGCCGCCGATGCCCTGGCGCCCGCCCGTACCCTGGGCCGAGCCTTCGCTCACCGTCCGGTACACCAGCACATGGCGGGCCAGCCCGGCCGCCACGGCGAGTGCCGCCACAATGACGGCCCGCATCTGCGCCGGACCTTCGCCGCCGCCGTCGTGCCAGTTCAGCGACAGCCCGAGCGCGTCCTGCAGGTCAGGTGTGGTGGGGCCGGCGAACCCCGGCGTGCCGGTGCCCATGCCCGGGTAGGTCGCCAGCCCGTCGATGTCGTCGCGGCTCAGCCCGGCGTCGGCCATGGCCCGCTCCGCCGCCTCGACCGTCAGGTCGATATCGCTGCGGCCGAGCCGGCGCCCCACCTCGGACTGCCCGATGCCGGAAATAACGGCCCGTCGTTCGAGAGGCTCCTCGGAGGTGGCCGGACTCACGGCGTACCCGGCGACTCGTCCGGGTTCGCCGGCGTGAAGAGTGGGAGCCACACGTCGTCACTCTGCTCGAAGACGACCCGGACGGGCAGGCCGATGTACACGTCGTCGGGCTCGACGTCGACGAGGTTGGTGGTGAGCCGCACGTCGGGCTGCTCGTCGATGGACACCCAGGCGATGATGTAGGGGTCGCTGCCGGGAATCCATTGCTGGTAGTTGACGGTGAACGTCTCCACGTGCCCCCGCCCGCTCACCTCCTGCGGCCCGAGGTCGTGCGAGAGGCAGCGCGGGCACACGGGGCCGGGTGGGTGGATGAAAAGCCCGCAGGCGTTGCAGCGCAGCAGACGCAGCACGCCGTCGGCGCCCGACGTCCAGTAGAAGGCGACGTCATCGCTCAGGCGCGGCAGGAGGCGCAGTGAGGGACCGTTGGCGACCATGGGCGGCATGTTGGCACACCGTGCGCCGGCGGCGCCGCTCGCTCAGTGGGTGACGATGCCGGCGTCGACGAGGGCGCGGTTCGTTTCGTCGATGCCGCGCACGTGGCGGGAGACGAACCCGGCCGCCGAGCCGGCTTCGACGTTGACCGCGTTGTCGTCGAGGAAGAGCACCCGTCCGGGCGCGCACGGGAGCCGTCGGGCCACTGCCTCGAAGGCCTGCGGGTCGGGCTTGACGAACCCGAGCTCGAACGAGAGGAAGCGGAAGTCGAAGGCATTGGTGATGGGCATGGCCTCGTAGTGCGCCTCCCACTGGAACGCGTTCATGTTGGACAGGAAGCCCACCGGCACCTGCTTGCGCACCCGCGCCACCAGGGCGGCTGCGCCGGGGTAGGGGCCCTGGGGCCAGGTGGCGAACTCGTCGAGGAAGGCGGCCGGCGACACCGAAAGCCCCCAGTCGGCCACCACCCCGGCGGCGAACTCGTCGCCCGAGCAGCGGCCGCTCTCGAAGGCCTGCACCCAGGGGCAGCCCAGCCAACGCGCCCACAGCTCCTCGTCGCTGCCGATGCCGCTCAGCTCGCGCATCGGTCCGACGCCACCGGGCTCGATCAGCACGCCGCCGAGGTCGAAGAGCACCAGATCGACAACTCCCTCCGTCACGGGTCAGGATCCTAGGAGGTGGGCCATCGCCCATTCGGTATACTCTTTTTCCCGGAGGGCACCCCGCCTCGCCGGGCGCAGGAGCAGCACTGGTCGAGGGAGGTCCCGTGAAGCTGTCCATGACGTTGAACTACGCCGGCGGGTACGCCGAGTCCGCCCGGCAGGCGGCGGAGCTCGAGAAGGTCGGCCTCGATGTCGTGTGGGTGGCCGAGGCTTACAGCTTCGACGCGCCCAGCTTCATGGGCTACCTGGCCGCCAAGACCGAGCGGCTCGAGATCGGCTCGGCCATCCTCCCCATCTACAGCCGGACGCCGACGCTGATCGCCATGACGGCGGCCGGCATCGACGCGCTCTCGGGCGGCCGCTGCATCCTCGGTCTCGGGCGCGTCGGGTCCCCAGGTGATCGAGGGCTTCCACGGCGTCCCCTACGACCGCCCGTTGACCCGCACCCGCGAGATCATCGAGGTGTGCCGCCAGGTGTGGGCCCGGGAGGCTCCGCTCGTCCACGACGGCGCGGCCTACCACATCCCCCTGCCCGAGGGGCAGGGCACCGGACTGGGTAAGGCGCTCAAGATCATCAACCACCCGGTGCGCCCGCGCATCCCGATCTGGGTGGCCGCACTGGGCGAGAAGAACGTGGCCATGACGGCCGAGGTGGCCGACGGGTGGCTCCCCATCTTCTTCGTGCCCGACAAGGTCAAGGAGGTGTTCGGTCCCTCCCTCGAGGCCGGTTCGGCCCGGCGCGACCCCTCGCTCGGCCCGCTGCAGATCGCGGCCGGCGGTCTCCTGGCCATCGGCGAGGAGGCCGAGGTGGCTCCGATCCGCGAGCTCGGCCGGCCCATGGCCGCGCTGTACATCGGTGGCATGGGGGCCAAGGGGAAGAACTTCTACAACGCCCTGGCCTGCCGCTACGGCTACGAGAAGGAGGCGGCGGAGATCCAGGACCTCTATCTCTCGGGCCAGAAGCAGGAGGCCGCCGCGCTCGTCCCGGCCGAGCTGCTCGAGGCCACCTCGCTGTGCGGCCCGGAGGGGTACATCAAGGAACGCATTGCCGGCCTGGCCGAGGCGGGGGTGACCCACCTGAACGTGACGCCCGTCGGCTCCGACCCGGTGGCAATGATCGAGACGCTGCGGAGCTTCATCTGATCATCTGAATCTGGCGCCGCAGGTCCCCTCTGCGAGAATCTGGGGGTAGTGGCGGTGGGCGCTGCGGGGGCATGGTCCCCGCGGACGCCGGAGAGGAGCACCCATGCACGACCTGATCATCCGAGGAGGCACCGTCGCCGACGGCTCGGGCGGGCCGCTGCGCCGGGCGGACGTGGCCGTCGACGGCAGCATCGTCACCGCGGTCGGCCGGGTCGACGGTCCCGCCCGCCGGGAGATCGACGCCGACGGGCTCCTGGTCACGCCGGGCTGGGTCGACATCCACACCCACTACGACGGCCAGGTCACCTGGGACCCCGAGGTGTCGCCCTCGGGCTGGCACGGGGTGACCACGGTGGTGACGGGGAACTGCGGCGTCGGCTTCGCGCCCGCCCGCGAGTCCGACCGGGGCTGGCTCATTCAGCTGATGGAGGGCGTCGAGGACATTCCGGGCACCGCGCTGTCAGAGGGCATCACCTGGAACTGGGAGAGCTTCGGCGAGTACCTCGACGAGGTGGAGCGCACCACCCGCGTCCTCGACGTGGCCGCGCTGGTCCCGCACGGCGCGCTGCGCGCCTATGTGCTCGGCGAGGGCCGGGCCAATGACGTGGCCGACGCCGGGGAGATCGCGGAAATGGCGGCCCTGGTGCGCGAGGCGGTGCACGCCGGCGCCATCGGCGCCTCGACGACGCGCACGGTGCTGCACCGGGCCAAGGACGGCGAGCTGGCGGCCGGCACCACCGCGGCGGCCGACGAGCTGATCGCCATCGGCGAGGCGCTGGGCAAGGCGGGCCACCGCGTCTTCTCGCTGGCCAGCGACATGCGCGACCTCGACCACGAGTTCGCCTGGATGTCGGAGATCTCCACCCGCGCCGGCGTGCCGGTGACCTACCAGGTCCTCCAGCCCGACTTCGCCCCCGAGCTGTGGCGCGAATGGATCGACCGCGGCGTGGCGGCCAACCGGCGTGGGGCCTGGCTGGTGCCCCAGGTGGCGGGCAAGCCGGCGTCGATCATGGTGGGCTTCGAGTCCACCACCCACCCCTTCGCCCACCACCTCGCCTACCAGGAGATCGCCCACCTGCCGCTGGCCGAGCGGGTCGCGCTGCTGCGCACGCCCGAGCGGCGGGCTGCCATTTTGGGCGAGTCGCCGCGACCGGGGGGCTTCGTCGAGCTGCTGCGGGCCAACCTGCACAAGCTGTTCCCGTTGGGGGACCCACCCGACTACGAGCCGGCACCCGAGCGGAGCGTCACCGCCGTGGCGGCCGCCGAGGGGCGCACGACCGACGAGGTCCTCTACGACCTGATGCTCCAGCGCGACGGCAAGGAACTGCTCTACCTGCCCATCTTCGACTACGCCGCGGGCGATCTCGATGCCGTGCGCGAAATGTTGCTACACCCCGCCACCGTGCTGGGGTTGGGCGACGGCGGCGCCCACTGCGGGGTGCTGTGCGACGCCAGTCTGCCGACGTTCATGTTGACGCACTGGGCCCGCGACCGCTGGCGCGGAGAGAAGCTCCCGGTCGAGACGGCGGTGCACCTCCAGACGCGGCGCACGGCCGAGCTCTACGGCTTCCGCGACCGCGGCCTGCTCGCTCCGGGCTACGTGGCCGACATCAACGTGATCGATCACGAGGGGCTGACCCTCGAGCCGCCCGAAATGGTCTACGACCTGCCGGCTGCCGGCAAGCGCCTCATCCAGCGGGCCCGCGGCTACGTGGCCACGGTCAAGTCGGGCGCGGTCGTACGCGACCACGACGAGGCGACCGGAGAGCGCCCGGGCCGGCTTTTGCGGGGGCCGCAGCCACAGCCGGCCTGACGGCCTGCTGGCTCAGGCCGCCCCTTCGGCGCCGGGCCAGTCGGCCACGCCGACCGACGCGTCCTCGACGTCCATGACCAATGCAGCCCCGCGCCGCCCCGAGCCGCGCACGCGCAGCTCGTAGCGCCCCGCGGTCAGACCGCCGAAGACCGCGGCGAACTGGGCCGTGCCGGCACCCTCGCGGCGGCGGACCGCCATGTGCGTGCCGGCCCAGCCGTCTCCGGCGCGCCGGATCTCCAGTTCGAGCCCGCACATGGCGGCGCCGGTCCGCACCACGGCCGCACCGGCCCCCGCCCCGATGTCGAGTACGACGCTCCCGGCCTCGCTGGGGCCCGGCACCGCCTCGGGGGCGGGGTGATGGTGATGGTCATGGTGCTCGTGCCCGTGCCCGTGCTCGTGCCCGTGCTCGTGCTCGTGCTCGTGTCGTGTCGTGCTGCGAGTCTGGTGGTGGTCGTCACACTCATGGCGGACCTCTCAGGCCGCGCCGGCGCTGTAGCCCGAATAGGGCAGGCCGAGGTAAGGGAACGACGTGAGGTAGTTCTCGGTGCCCCGAGCGGTCAGGTCGTTCGGACCCGACGTCAGGCCCATGCTGATGCCCAAATCCGGGTTGCTCAGCGAGCCGGCCGCGCCGTCGGGTGTGTAGCTGCTGTCGACGAGCGGAATGGTCAGGCCGGCGATGGCCCGCAGCTCAATGGTCACGACGTCGTCGAACACACGGCGACCGTTCGGGTACCCGGCCACGTCACCCCCGACGAGCCCGAGGTTGCTGGCGGTCGCCGCCGCGGTGGGAGGGATCGTCATGTTGAGCCGCAGCATGTCGGCCTGGGTGGGGCCGGTGTAGTTGCCCGCGAACCCGGGAACCAGGCCGCCCGGGATGCCGGTGAGCAGAATGGCCAGGAGGTCGGCCCGGGCGGTCTTGGTGGCGTTGAACGTGGCCAGGTTGCCGAAGACGCCCGGGAACAGGCTGGGCAACAGGTCCGCCAGCTGTGGGTTGGCGACGTACCCGGCGAACTGGGCGTCCTTGGCGGGCGACTGCGAGTTCCAGTAGTCCTTGGTCGACAGCGGGACGAGCACCTCGTTGAACAGCGGGTTGCCGAGGCGCGAGACCTGGACGAAGGGGCCGAGGTTCGAAACGGCGCCGTCCCCGCCGTGGGGCCCCGTCTCGAGGATGCGGATCTGTTGGCGGCTGGCCGTGGTCCACACCCCAATGGTGCCGGTGCTGCTCGTCGGCGCCTGGCCGTTGGGGGTCAGCAGGTTCATGGGCACCTGCACCGCCAGCGTGTGCACGTTGACGCCCGACGTCGAGTTCACACCGGCGGCCATGGCGGGCAGTCCGGTGGACGACCATCCGGCATGGTCGCCCTGGAACGGGCGGAGGTTCCCGAGGTCGAACACGGCCCCGAGGTCGACGTAGAAGCCCTCGGCGCGCTGACCGGCGAAGGACTTGACTCCGTTGCCGAACGTGCTGATGGCCTCGGCGGCCAGGTTGGCGTAGCTCGGTGTCGACAGCGGGCCCACGTTGCACGGCGGGCAGGGCAGTCCCGTTCCGAGCTGGGTCGCCCGCCCGTGGTGCCAGTCGATCATCTCCAGGCTGTAGGTCTGCACCCGGTTCCAGTTCGGGCTCGACAGCGAGTCGATGGGTCCGATGTTGTAGAGGAAGAAGCTCGGGTCGCGCAGCGTCGTGTTGAACCTGAACAGGAACGCCACATCCGCCACTCCGTCGCCGTCGTTGTCGACGTTGATCGCATAGAGCACGGTGTCGTCGAATTCGTAGAAGTTGGGGCCCGAGTCGGGCGGCTCCAATGGGATGTAGTTGGCGATCAGCGTGACGGTCGAGGGGTCGTCGGGACTGACGAACGCGTACACGTCCGTGCTGTCAGCCACGGGGTCCTTCGAGATTTCGGGAGCTTCACGATGGGACGACATGGGTCACCTCACTAGGTTTGGGTTGGCAGGGGCGGATACAGCGGGTAAGGAGAAAGGCGGCCGGACGGGCCGGAACCGGCTACGGGGTGGCGGCTCGCAACAATCGGGCGGCTAGTTCGGGATCCCTGACGGTGGACGAGCTGGTCCCGAAGAACATCTGGACCTCGCCGCTCGACGCATCCGTCACCCGGGCCACGAGGGGGTCGCTCATGCTCGGCACCGCGCTGTCGACGGCCGCCGGAGCTTCCGGGGCCACGGCCGGCGCCTCGTCGTCGAGGAAGGCGCCGACTCCCGGCAGGGCGGAGGCAACTCCGGCCGCCGCTACGGCCAGCGACCCCCTCTGCAGGAATTGCCGGCGATTGAGTTGTCCCATCAGATCTCCTCCTCCGTGTCCAGAGTTCGATGCGACGTTCACGTCGGGCTCCCAGGTCGGAACCCGACAGGCATTCGGAGCCGTCGCCGTCCCGGATGTCGAGGAGGCAAGAAAATGGAGAGGCTCGACCGAAGATCCCTAGCCCCGAGATGTCATGGTCGTCCGGACGGGGAGAACGGCTGGACTGTCCGACCCAGCGCTGCCTTGGGCTGGTCCATCCGCGGATCGTCGGGCGGCGGAAGGACGGAGCCATTTCTGTGCGCGGCTGCACACTTGGACGTGCGAGTTGGAAACGTGGGTCCGTGATCTGGCCGCTCTGGTCACCCTCGAACCCACGATGAGTCGACTTCGAGCCGGCGATCGGAACGGCGGCAATCCGTCCGCTCCTCGATTATGCCTTCACTACGTATTGCGTAGCTACGTCATACGTAGTAGTCTCTGTCTCATGCCAACGCGCGCCAATGGCCCCGAGGATGGAACGCCGCCACCTCGGCGACGGTCAAACGACCCGCCGGTCCTCATCCTCATGAGCCTTGCCGGCGGGGCCAAGCACGGCCACGCCCTACTCAAGGACATCGAGGAGTTCGCCGGCGTGAAACTCGGCCCCGGCGCCCTCTATGGGGCCATAACCAGATTGGAAGAGCGCGGGCTCATCGAGGCGCTCGAGTCAGATGACCGCCGTCGCCCGTATCAGATCACGGCTGCGGGCTCCCAGGCTCTCACTGAGTCCGTCGCTCAGATGCGCGATCTCGTCCGGGTGGGACAAACCCGACTCAGAACCGCACGCGTACCACGCCCGAGGCTTGCGTGATGCGAGCGGAGGTACCAGGCGGCCGAGGACAAGGACGCTCACATGACCGAGGGAGTCAACGACCCCCGTCTCCGCTGGTATCCGCGCTCATGGCGCGCCCGATACGGGGACGAACTGGTGACCCTCCTCCACGACGAGTATGGCGAACGTCTCCCGACCCCGGTTCACCTCGGCCTTGTGACCGGTGGCCTCCGACAGCGGGCCAGGCAGTCGGGACTAACCGGTGACTCGACACCGGCGACGGACGGAGTCCGCGCCGGGGCACTGGTGGTCCTCGCCGCCTGGACCGCCTTCGTGATCGCCGGAGCGAGCTTCGCCAAGTTCTCCGAACACTTCGACGAGGCGTTGCCTCACGCCATGGGTGCTCATCGCGTACCTGACGTCGCGTTCACGGTGCTGCAGACGGTGGCCGGACTGGCCGGCGTCCTCGTGGTTGCAGGAGCTCTTGTCGCTGTCCCTGCCTTCGTACGATTCCTGCGAGCTGACGGCTGGGCGTGTGTGCGCGGGCATATTTTGCGGGCCCTCGCATGCACCGCCATCACGGCTGCCGTCACGATGCCAGTGCTCCTTTCGGCCCACCACCTCACGTCACAGCAACGCAACAACGGCCTGCACTGGTACGGAGCGCTTTTCCTGGCTTGGGCGGCGCTCATCGTCATCACCATGGCGTTGTGGACGGTGGTCGCGGTTGCCGCAGCCCGAAGGGTGGAGTTTCCCCCAGCGATTCTCACCGTGGAGGCGCTCCTGGCCGTTGCCATCGCCGTGTCGATGCTGGTCATGCTCGGGGCCACGGCGGTCTGGTGGGGAGCGATGGCAAAGGACGCGCCCGCCTTTTTGAGCTCCAGCCCGGGCGGCGCCCCAGGAACACCGTGGGACCTCTGGCTCGTCGCTACGGTCGTTCTCATGGCTGCAGCCATGGGTACGGCCGCGGTTGGCGTGGCCCGAGAGCTCCGCGTATGGATCAAGATGCACAATGGGGCACAATCCTGGCGTTAACCGGACGCCTGCCTCGGCTTCTCGGATGACAACCGGTCGAACCCTTCGCATTGACCAGGCGCGAACGTCGTCATGCTGACGGGTCCGCACCCCGCGGCGTTCGGAGGCAGGGCCGGCGGTCTTCTGAAGTTGTCCGTCGACGTGCGATCGGGGTCAGTTGCCTTCGACCGGCGCGGTCATCGGCCGCGGTCGGCTGGGAGATCGCCCCGCACCGCCTGCAGCGCATCGGCGAAACCCCGCACCACCAACGAGGTGATCCGGGATCCATCCGTCTCGAAGACGTCTCGCACCGTGTTGTCCGCGCCGCCGAGATGCACGTCGATGTCCACCGTCACCGTCATACCGTCCACCTGTCGTGGTCCCGGTGAGGGTCGGAAGTCGTCGAAGGTGAACGTGCGCCCGGTGTAGTAGGCGAGGATGTCGTCGTGTCCGCTGCGGAGCTCACCGTCGACGTCGAACACGGCGTCGGGAGCGAAGAGAGAGCGCAGCAGTTCGGAGTCGTGTGCGGTGACGGCGGCGAAGTAGTCGTCGATCAGGCCTTCGAGGCCGCCGCGGCGCGGCGGCAGCCGGTAGATGCGCCGGGCGTTCAGGCCGAGGACGCGGGCCTGGGTGGCGGTGGCGCAGGGCGCGACGGTGGTGCGGATGGCGTCGACCGCGCCGGGGAACGTGGCGTCGTGGTGGGGGTAGTCGCTGCCCCACACGATGCGCTGGGACCCGACGGCCGGGGCCAACGCCGGCAGCGTGTGCTCGTCCACCTCGAAGCTGATGGCGCACTGCCGGGCGAAGTACTCCGAGGGGCGCAGCTTCATGTCCGGGCAGAACCCCCCGAACGACTCGGCCTGCTCGTCGAGGCGCTCCAGCCAGAACGGCGCCCAGCCGCCGGAGGACTCGAGAAAGACGCAGCGCAGGCTCGGGTGGCGTTCGAACACGCCGAACGCAATGAGCTGCGCGCAGGCGAGCATCTGCTCGAAGGAATGCGACACCGCGTGCAGGACCAGCGGGTTGAAGGGCCGGTCGGAACCGAGCGTCGGCACAATGACCGAGCTGCCCTCGTGGACGCCGACGGGTACGTCGAGCTCCTCCGCCACCTCCCAGACCGGGTCGTAGGCCCGGTCGCACAGCGAGCGTCCGAGGCAGGGGTTGGGACGCACGAAGCCGGCCACGAACCCGAGCTCGGTCACGGCGCGGCGCAGCTCGACGGCGGCCGTCACCGGGTCCTGCAGCGGCACCATGGCCGCCCCGAACAGGCGGCGCCCGTCCGCTGCGCAGTAGCCGGCCAGCCAGTCGTTGTAGGCCCGGGCCAGCGCCACGGCGCAGACCGGGTCGGTGACGGCGGAGAAGTACAGACCGATGGTGGGGTAGAGCACGGCCTGGTCGATGCCCTCGGCATCGATGTCGGCCAGACGGGCCACCGGGTCCCACCCGCCCGGCTGGGCCTCGGCCAGGGGGTGGAAGGTCGACGGGTCGTCGAAGGTGGACCCCGGGCGGGCCAGGTTGCCCAGGGGGACGGCCAGGATTTCGGTCCCCCCGACCACGACGTGCTCGTAGCCACCGGCGTCCCGTGTGATGCGCGGCCGCTGGTCGTCAGGGAGCGCGGCCCAGGCCGACTCGGGTTCGACGACGTGGCCGTCGGCGTCGACCACGGGACCGGCCCGCGGGGGAGGAGGGTCCGGCGCGGCGCCCGTCACGGGGTGGCCGGTGTGCGCCAGTCGTCAGCCGGCGGCAACGGGTGGCGGAACAGCGCGGACGCGTTGCCACCCGCCACGGCGCGCAGCTCGTCCTCGGGCAGCGAGCCCCAGGTCTCGGCCAGCACGAGCTGGGTGTCGGGCCACGACGAGTCGGCGTGGGGGTAGTCGCTCTCCACCATGATGTGGTCGACGCCGATCACGTGGCGCAGCGGCACGATGGAAGGGTCGTCGATGGAGCAGAACCAGAAGTTGCGTCGCAACACCTCGCTCGGCAGCAGCTCCGACGGCCATGCGTGGCTCTCGCTGCCCGATGCCGAATGCCGGAGGACGTAGTCGCAGCGGTCCATCAGCATGGGCACCCACCCGATGCCACCCTCCGACAGGGCCACCTTGAGTCCGGGGAACCGCAGCGCCACGCCCGACCACAGCCACTCGCCGGCGGCCAACAGCGCGTTGACCGGGAAGAAGGTGGGGAGCACCTCGAAGGGAGGGTCGGGCGAGGGCAGCGGAGCCCAGGACGAGGACCCGGTGTGCAGGCACACCACCGTGTCGGTCTCCTGGCAGGCGGCCAGGAAGGGGTCCCAGTGGCCGCTGAAAATGGAGGGCAGCTTCAGCTGGGCCGGGAACTCGGGGAAGCTCACCGCTTTGAAGCCGCGCTCCGCGTTGGCCCGCACCTCGGCGGCGGCCACGGTGACGTCGGCCAGCCAAGGCAGTTGCAGCGAAATGATGCGATCGGGGTGGGTGCCCGCCCACACCTCGGCGTGCCAGTCATTGAAAGCCCGCAGGCAGGCCAGCCCCAGCTCGGCGTCCAGGGCCCGCGAATAGACGGCACCGCAGAAACCCGAGACGAGGGACGGGAAGCACAAGGCGGCCCAGATGCCCGCCCGGTCCATGTCCACTATGCGCGCCTCGATGTCGAAGCAGCCGCGCCGCATTTCGTCGAACCGTGCCGGCTCCATGCTCCACTCGTCCCGCGGCCGCCCCACCACGGCATTGAGGCCGACGTTGGGATAGCGGTTGCCTTCGAAGATCCAGCACTGGGTGCCGTCGTCCTGCTCGACGACGTGAGGCGCGTGCTCCTGCAGCGCCGCAGGCAGACGGTGCTCGAACAGGTCGGGCGGCTCAATGAGGTGGTCGTCGACCGAAATGATGGGTACTCGGATCGGCCGCGGCTCGGGGTCCGGCAGCAGGGTGGCCTCGCCCGCCCCGGCCGGCTCGGTCTCGACGGCTCCCACAAGTTGGTGACACTATCGTCAGCAAAGTCGGCCGGCCCGGGGGTTGCGCAGTGACCACACACGTCGAGGATGTCACGACCGGCGTCGGCCTGCTCATCGACGGCGGTGTCGAGGCCGGCGGCAACGGCACCTATCCGGTGACCAACCCGGCCCGGCCGGGCGAGGTGGTCCTCGAGGCCCCGTCGACCTCGCCGGCGCAACTGGACCGGGCGGTGGAGGCGGCCCGCCGTTCCCAGCCGGCCTGGGCGGCGTTGCCCGCGGGGGAGCGCGCCGCCAGGGTCGTCGCCGCGGCCGAGGCAGGCGTGGCCGCCGTCGAAGCGGGCGACCTGTCCCGTCTGCTCACCCGCGAGCACGGGAAGACCCAACTCGAGTCGGTCTTCGACACCGCCACCATGGGCGGCATGGCCGCCGCCTTCGCGCCGCTGGTGGGCGAGGCGCTCGCGCCCCGCGAGCTGAGCGGCGGCGCCACCCGCGTCGAATGGGTACCCCACGGCGTGGTGGCCGCAATTTTGCCCTTCAACTGGCCGGTGTCGGTCATGGCCAACAAGGCCGTGCCCGCCCTACTGGCCGGCAACAGCGTCGTCGTCAAGGCGCCGCCGACCTGTCCGGGCACCGTGTTGCTGGTGGCGGCGGCAATGGCGGAAGCGCTGCCGCCGGGGGTCCTCAACGTCGTCAACGGCCCGGGCGCCGAGCTGGGGGCCGCGCTGGTGGCCCACCCCGACGTCGACATGGTCTCGTTCACCGGGGGTGTGGGCACCGGGCAGGCCGTCATGGCCGCCGCGGCCGCCACCACCCGGCCCGTCGTGCTCGAACTCGGCGGCAACGACGCCGCCATAATCGCTCCCGACGTGACCGTCGACGCGGCGCTGGCCGACCGACTGACCGATGCGGCGTTCGTCACCAGTGGACAGGTCTGCATGGCGGTAAAGCGCCTCTACGTGCACCGTGACCGCCTGGAGCAGACGGTGGACGCGCTGGCCGCCCGCCTGGCCGCCGAGGTGGTGGGCGACGGCCTGGCCGAGGAGGTCACCATGGGCCCGGTGCACACCGCCGCGGCGCGCGACCGGGTCGAGCTCATGCTCGAGGAGGCCGAGCAGCGCGGCGCCGCCGTGCTGCGCCCGGGACGGCTGCGGACCGAGGACGAGGGTGCCGGGGGCTATTTCGTGTCGCCGGCGCTGGTGGTGGCACCGCCGGCGGACTCGAGCATCGTGCGCCTGGAGCAGTTCGCGCCGGCGTTGCCGGTCATTCCTTACGACGACATCGACGACGCCGTCGATGCGGCCAACGACACCCCGTTCGGATTGTGCGCGTCGGTGTGGAGCAACGACGCCGAGCGGGCGTCGGACGTGGCGTCCCGACTGGTAGCGGGCACGGTGTTCGTCAACGCGCACGGCATTTCGGCCATCGACATGTACGCGCCGATGGGCGGCTGGAGGCAGTCCGGCTTCGGTGTCGAGCTGGGGACCGAGGGCATGCAGGCCTTCGCCCGCCCGCGGGTCCGGGTCCGTCGGCCGGGGCCGGCCGAGCAGGGGTCGACGTCGTGACGGTCGCCCTCCGCGGCGGGACGGTCGTGGACGGCACCGGGGCGGCGCCCGTGCGCGCCGACGTCCTGCTCGAAGGTCCCCGGGTGGAGGCCATCGGGCCCGGTGTCGGAGCTGGAGCCGACACGGTCATCGACGCCGCTGGACTGCTGGTGGCGCCGGGCTTCGTCGACCTGCACACCCACTACGACGCCCAACTCTTCTGGGACTCCAACGCCAGCCCGTCGCCACTGCACGGCGTCACGACCGTGCTGGGCGGCAACTGCGGCTTTTCGCTGGCGCCGCTGGCGCCCGAGCACGCGGACTACATCAGCCGGATGATGGCCCGGGTCGAGGGTATGCCCCTGGCCGCGCTGCAGGCCGGACTGCCCTGGGACTGGGGGTCCTTCGGCGATTGGCTGGGGCGCCTCGACGGCCGCATTGCCGTGAACGCCGGCTTCCTGGTCGGCCACTCCACGCTGCGCCGACTCGTCATGGGCGAGCGGGCCGTCGGCGGCGCGGCCAACCCGGCTGACCTGGACGCCATGGTGGCCGCACTGCACGCCGCGTTGGGCGAGGGGGCGCTCGGCTTTTCCACCTCACAGGTGCACACGCACAACGACGGGGACGGACAGCCCGTACCGTCGCGTGCCGCGGCGCGAGAAGAGATGGAGCGACTGGCCGCGGCCGTCAGGGAGCACGAGGGGACGACCGTCGAACTGATCGTCCCCGGCTGCCTGAACGGGTTCACCGACGACGAGATCGACTTCCTCGCTCGCATGTCACTGCTGGCCGACCGGCCGGTGAACTGGAACGTGCTCGGCGTCTCGGCCATGAATCCGGACGGAGCCTGGAGCCAGCTCGGCGCCGGGACGGCTGCCGCCGCGCGCGGCGCCACCGTGGTGGCGCTCACCCTTCCGCACACAATGCAGCTACGCCTCAGCTTCGAGCACGGAGCCATCCTCGACGGCCTGCCGGGCTGGCGCGAGGTGTTCGCACTCCCCGTCGAGGAGCGTATGGCCGCGCTGTCGGACCCGGAGACCCGGCGCCGCCTGGACGCCGGGTCGCAGTCGGACGAGGCGGGCATTCTGCGTCATCTGGCGGTATGGGAGCGGCTCATCTTCGAGGAGACGTTCGCTCCGGAGAACGCCGGGGTCGAGGGCCGCTCGGTAGGCCAGGTGGCCACCGAACGCGGCGTGACGCCTTTCGACGCGCTGCTCGACGTCGTGGTGGCCGACCGCCTGCGCACCGGACTGCGGCCGCCCATCGGCGAGTCCGAGGAGGACTGGGTCTTGCGGGCAAAGGCCTGGCAGGACCCGAGAGCGATCGTCGGGGGCTCCGACGCCGGGGCGCACCTCGACACCATGTGCGGTGCCATCTACTCGACCTCCATGCTGGGCGACGGCGTGCGCGCCCGCGGGTTGCTCAGCTGGGAGGAGGCCGTGCGACAGCTGACCGACATCCCGGCCCGTCTCTACGGGCTGCGGGACCGGGGTCGCCTGGTACCCGGTGCCTTCGCCGACGTCGTGGCCTTCGACCCGGCCAGCATCGGCCACGGAGCCGTACGCACCCGCAACGACCTCCCGGGCGGGGCGAGCCGCCTCTATGCCGACGCCGTGGGCGTGGCCCATGTCCTGGTCAACGGGACCGAAATCGTGCGCGCCGGCGAGTTCACCGGTGCTGTCCCGGGGCGGGTCCTGCGGTCGGGAACCGACACCGACACCGTGCACGCCGGAGCCGACTGGGCCGGCGCGGCCGCCTGAGCGCTACAGCAACCTGGTGTCGAGCGCCGTTTCACGCGTCGTGTCGCCCTGGCGCGTCAGCGAGTACGCCACCTTGCCCTCCACCTCGGTGAAGGCGTCCTGGAGCTCGGTGCCGAAGAACACGAGCCCGGTGCCGTTCTCGGTGGCATAGCCGTCGGGGAGTGCCCCCTCGGCGATCAGGCGGTGGATGAGGGGACGCCGTTGCTCCTCGGCGTCGTGGTGCGGGCTGTTGGAGTACGGGAGGAAGGCCAGCCCATCGGTGACCAGCCGCAGGGTCGGACCGAAGGAGTCGGTGGTCCCCCCGACGTGCCAGCAGAGCGATCCGGCCGACACGCCCTTCAGCACGACGCCGGCCTCCCAGCACTTCGCGGAGGATCACGTCGAGCCCGTGCAGGCGCCAGAGCGCCAGCAGGTTGGCCGTGCTGCCGCCCCCGACCCAGATCACGTCCTGGGCCAACAGATGGGCGCGCATGTCCGGCACGTTGGGCATGGGGAACAGCACCAGGTGCGAGCTGATGAAGCCGATTTTGGCGAAGGCGTTGTGGTCCACTGCGAGGCGTGCTGCATCGTCGCCCAGCGCGGTACCGATGATGCAGAGCTTGGGGTGCGGCCCCGCGCCGGCCAGGTCGGCGGCCAACCGGTAGGACGGCCCGGGACGGAAGTTCATCGGATTGGGCCCGTCAGGCTGGAAACCGATGGACGTGGCGACAATGGTCGGTTGGCGCGCCGGCATGTCAGCCGCTGAGAACCTCGGGGTTCACAATGTGCAGCGGCCGCGCGCCGGCCATCAGACGGCACAGGTCCTCGGCGATGGTGCGCGTGTGGTTGCTCTCCGTGTCGTACGTGGCGCCGCCGATGTGCGGGGTCAGCACGACCTGGGGGAACGTCGTGAGCGGGTGGTCGGTGGCCAGGATCTCACCTTCGAAGTGGTCGAGCCCGGCCGAGCCCACCTTGCCCGACGCCAGCGCGGCCACCAGAGCGTCCGTGTCGTGGATCTTCGCCCGGGCCGTGTTCAGGTAGACGACCCCGTCGCGCATTTTGGCGAACGCGTCGGCGTCGATCATGCCCGTGGTCTCCGCCGTCACCGGGGCGTGGATGGAGATGATGTCGGACCGGGCGAACAGGTCGTCCAGCGTGCTCGTGGCGTCCGGGGCATAGGGGTCGTAGGCCAGCACCTCCATGCCCAGCCCCCGCAGGCGCCAGCGCAGGGCTCGCCCGACGGCACCGAGACCAACCAGGCCGACCGTCTTGCCGGCCAGCTCCCAGGCCCGGTAGCGCTGGTAGGGGATTTTGCCGTCACGGTAGATCTCGCCTTCCCGCACGTCCTTGTCGGCCGGCACCACGCCGCGAGTGGCGGCGAAGAGGAGTGCGACGGCCAGCTCGGCCACGGCGTCGGCATTGCGTCCGGGCGCTCTCAGCACCGGCACGCCGGCGGCGGTGGCCGCCGGCACGTCGACGTTGTTCGGGTCGCCGCGGCAGCTGCAGACGGCAAGGATGGGCTGCTCGTAGAGCTCGGCGCCGCAGACGTCGCCCTCCACGATCACGATGGTCGCCTGCTCGGCGGCGACCCGCTCGGCCAGTTGCTGGGCGTTGTAGATGCGCAGAGTGGGCTGGTCCAGCCACGAATCGAGGACGAGGTCCGCCAGCTGGTGGAGCAGATCGAGGCCGGGACCGCTGACAGCGGCGGTCACGAGGGCCTTCGGGCGGGGGGACGTCATGGGCGTGAACTTCTCCTCTCGGGGCGGGCGTCGTCCATAATGACGGATCATGACACCCGTGTCAGATTCGTGAGCGCCTCGCCGCGCACCGTCACCGTCGGCGTCGACGTGGGCACCACTTCGGTGAAGGCGGTGGCGGTCGACGAGGAAGGAGTCGTCGTCGCCCGCAGCCGGGTGCCCCACAAAGTGGTGGCGCCCGAGCCCGACGTCCTGCGCCACGACGCCAAGCGGGCCTGGCGGGCCGGGCCCCGCAAGGCGTTCGACGCGGTGGCGGGGGAGCTGTCCGCCGCCGGCCATCGCCTGGCCGGCGTGGCGGTCTCGTCCATGGTGCCCTCGCTGACCGCCGTCGGGCGCCAGGGCACACCCGTGCTGCCGGGCCTGCTCTACGGCGACCGGGAGGGTCGGGCCCCCTCGGCCTCGCACGAGGAACTGCTGCCCGGCACCATGCACGATGCCGAGGGCTTCCTGCGCTGGGCGGCGGCGTCGGCCCCGGGTGCCCACGGCTACTGGCCGTGCCAGGCCGTCGCCACCTACGCACTGTCCGGTGTGCCGGCGATCGACACCGCGGTGACGACGTCCATGGCCGGGTTGCACACGCGCGGCCAATGGAACGCCGAGCTGCTCGGTCAGATCGGGGTCGAGGCGTCGCAGATGCCGGTCGTGGTGCCGATGTGCGAGGCGGCGGGCACGCTGCCGGACAGCGACACGGTGTTCACCGGGGGCACCATCGACGCCATGGGCGATCAGATCGTCGCCGGTGCGTCCCAGCCCGGTGACGTGCTCGTGATCTTCGGGGCCACGCTCATTACGTGGGCGGTGACGGAGGAGTGGGTGACGGTCCCCGGCCTCATCAGCTTCCCGCACACCACGCCGGGCCGCTTCCTCATCGGCGGGCCGAGCAACGCCGGCGCGCTCTTCGTCGACTGGGCGCGACACCTCCTGCGGGGATCCCCGAAGCCCGGGCCCGACCGCGAGCGCCTCGAGCCGCGGCTCGGCCGTCCCGATCGGGTGCCCGTCTGGCTGCCGTACGTGCGGGGCGAGCGCACCCCGTTCGAGGATCACACGCTGCGCTCGAACCTCTACGGCCTCGACATCGGGACCGACGCGGCGGCGCTCGAACGAGCGGCGTTCGAGGCCAGCGGCTTCGTCATCCGGCGGCTGCTCGACCTCTCGGGTGTCCCGACGACCCGCATCGTCGCCAGTGGTGGCGGCTCCCGCGTGACGGCCTGGATGGCGGCCGTGGCCGACGCCACCAACCTCCCCGTCGACACGGTCGCCGTGCCCGAGGGTGCCGCGCGCGGCGCCGCCTACTTCGCCCGGATGGCGGCGGGGCTGGAACAGACCCTCGACGGCTCGGAGCGGTGGGCCGGTGTCGGTCGCCGCATCGAGCCCGAACCGGCCTGGGTGCGGGCGACGGGTGTGCGCTACGAGAAGTTCAGGGAGATGGGGACGGGCGCGTAGGTCTCAGCCGTTGGGCGTGAAGGCGACCTTGAGCGCGCCGCTGCGGTCCTGGCGTGCCAACGCCTTGAGAGCGGGCCACCATTCCTCCAGGGCGAAGCGGTGTGTCAGCATCGGGGTGATGTCGAGCCGGCCGTCGGCCACCAGCTCGAGGTAGTGGGCGATGGCGTGTTGGCGCTTACCGTCGAACTCTTCCATCCCGAAGGCATTGGAGCCGGCCAGGGTGATCTCCTTGAAGTAGATGGGGGTCGACTCCCAGCGCTCGGGCGTGGCCACCCCGGTGTAGACCAGGCGCCCCCGCTCGGCCAGGACGCGCACGCCCACCTCGAGGGTCTCCCCCTTGGCGATGGAGTCGTAGACCACGTCGATGTGGCCGGGATGGGTCACCGGCAGGCCGTCCAGCGCGGGGTACAGGACGGCTCCCGACCAGGCGGCCAGCTCCTCGACCAGCGCCGACCTCGGCTCGTGAGCGAAGACGGCCGCAGCGCCGAAGCGCCGGGCCATGTCCCGCTGGGCCTCGAAGCGGGCCACCACGCCCACCTCCACCTCGGGATACAGGGTGCGCAAAATGGCGACGCTGGTCAGGCCCAGCGCGCCGGCTCCGTAGACGAGCACGCGGCCGGAGGGCGGCGGCGGATGGCGGACGATGGCATGGAAGGAGACGGAGAACGGGTCGGCCAGGACGGCGGCTTCGTCGGACACGCCGTCGGGTACGGGGATCAGCATCGAATCGTGCGCCGCCAGCCGCTCGGCCCAGGCTCCGGGCGCGTTGGTGATCACCCCGACGTGGACGCCGGGACCCAGGTCGCCCTTGGTGAAGCTCCAGCACAGGCTGAGGTCGCCGTCCCGGCACGGCGGGCACGGCGGGACGATGCCGCGTGGGCCACAGGTAAGCCACGGGTTCAGCACCACGCGCTGTCCGACGTCCAACCCGCGTGCCTCAGGTCCGAGTGTGGTCACCTCGGCCACCACCTCGTGCCCCGGCACGTGCGGGAGCGAGGAGAAGGCGGCCATGGGGTTGTCGATGTCGCCGGTGTTGAAGTCGCCCAGCACGAGCTTGGCGTCCGACCCGCAGATCCCCGAGAGGATCGGCTTGGTCAGCACCCAGTCGGGGCGGGCCAGCCGGGCGTCGGCGATCTCGTGGAGGCCGAACGGCATGCCGACCAGCGCGGCCTCCAGCTCGTCCTCGGGCGTCGGCCGCACATCGCCCTCCGCGGGCGGCGCGCCGAAGAGGAGTGCCTTCACGAGGCGGCCCCTTCGCTCGCCGCCTGCTCCTTGAAGGCGCGCATGCCGGTGATGAACGTGTCGATGTCCGTGGTCTTCATCTCAATGACCGCCTTCATGTCGGGCAGGTAGTGTTCGAAGCGCTCGCTGTCGATGGCGTCGACGATGGCGCCGGCGATCGACTCGGGCGACTCCTTGGGTCCGTCGTAGAGGGGCGGATCGTTGTCGGGTTGATCCCAAATTTCGGTGTCGATGGCGCCGGGGAGGATGAGCTTCACGGCCACCCCCGAGCCGTCCAGGTCGATGGCGGCCGACTCACTCCAGCCGGCCAAGGCGAACTTCGAACCCGAATAGGCGGCTTCGGTCGTGATGCCCAGTCGCCCGCCCAGGCTCGACACGTTGACGATGGTCCCGGTGCCGCGCTCGAGCATCCGCGGCAGCACGGCCAGGGCGATGGCGACCGGCGACAGGTAGTTGATGCGCATGGTCCGCTCCACCTCCGCCATGGTGAGACGGGTGACGTGGCGGCGCATGGGTACGGCGGCGTTGTTGATGACGACGTCGAGACCACCGAAGTGATCCCAGATATCGAGCGCCAGGGCGGCGGCATCGGTCGGGTCGGAGAGATCGGCTGCCCAGCGCTCCGAGCGGGGGGCGCCGTGGCGCGGCACTCGGCCAGGACCTGGTCGAGCCGTTCGGCGCGGCGGGCCACCAGCGCCACCGTGTCGCCGCGCCTGGCCAGCTCGCGAGCCACGGCCGCGCCGATGCCCGACGACGCACCGGTCACCAGGACCGTGCGACCGCTTGCCGAAGGACTCACTCCGGGACCTCCCCAGTCGTGCCAGGAGACGCGGGCCGTGAGAGCCAACGGCGCAGGCCCACGCCCTGTTTCGGGGTGAGCGAGGGGTCTCGAACCCCCGACCTCCAGGACCACAACCTGGCGCTCTAACCAACTGAGCTACGCCCACCGAGGGGCACAAGTGTGGCACACCGCCTCGAGGGTGCCGGCACGCCTTCTGGCGTCCGTCCACCTTCGAGGACTCGTGGCGCCGCCCGCAGAGCGACCCACGTCCCGAACGTGCAAAACAGGTGTGCCCCGGGGGGCCGAGCTGACCGAGCCGACCGACTTCTCGTGCCTCACGCGGACCTGCGCTGCCCCGATGAGCATCGGCTCCAGGAAGATCGTCACGCCAAGCTCTTGCGCCGGCTCGGCTGCTTTCGGAACCCAGCGGTGGAACCTGCCCAACCCCTTGAAGAACTGACGAGAGCCTAGAATTCGGCCGCTGCCTCCGTAGCTCAGTGGATAGAGCGGCTGACTTCTAATCAGCGGGTCGCAGGTTCAAATCCTGCCGGGGGCGCTTTCGGATCGGCCGGCCGTAGTGGTGGTACCACGAAGGTCGCTGAGGCTGGCTGCCTTGTGAGGGCCAAGGTGATCGACCACACTGCCGCCAGGAGGTCGTCGTGGCCGTCGTGAGAATGCTGCTCCGGGCGGGGCTGCGCCAGCGTCGGCGGTCGTGGCTGGCCAGCGCCTGCCTCGTCGCCCTGGTCGGCGGTCTCGTCCTGGCCGGTGTGGCCACGGCCCGCAGCACCGAGACGGCCTTCCCGCGGTATCTGTCCGCGCACGGGTACGACGCCTTCTTCTACAGCTCCGGCGCAGTGCCCCGAGTCGCCGCATTGCCCGAGGTGGCGTCGGCCACCCTCGTTCAGTCACCCACGACCGGCCCGCCACTTTGTGACTGCACCCGCACCGTCAACGTCAACGATTTCGCCCTGGACGAGGTGTCGGCCCACGACCTTCCCCAGACGGTCAAGCTCGTGTCAGGTCGGATGCCCGACCAGTCCGATCCGGACGAAGTCCTGGCGTCGTTCACGCTGCAGAGAGATGCGGGCCTGCACGTGGGCACGGTCATCCACTTGCGGCTGGCCTCACCGTCACAGCGTCAAGCCGTTCTGAACAACGCCAACGTGACGCCGAACGGCCCGTCCCCCAGCCTGCACGTGGTCGGCATCGCGGCGGCAGAGATCGAGTTCCCGGCCGCCGCCGGTTCACCGACCTATGACATCTACACGACCAGGGCGTTCGCCCGGGAATACAACTCCAGGGCGATCGTCTTCGACGAGTACTTCGTTCGGCTGCACGGCGGCGCGGCGTCCTTGCCGCGGTTCGAGACCCAGGCCCGAAGGCTGGGCGCCCTTTCGGTGAGCGACCTGCACTCCTTCGCTTCGGCCGTCGACGTCTCCATCGAGCCACAAGTGGTCGGATGGTGGATCCTCGCCGGGCTGGTCGCGCTGGTCGGGATCGGCGTCGTCCTGCAGGCACTGGCCCGACTGGCCACGGTCGAGTCCGAGGACTTCCCGACGCTGAGCGCCCTCGGGACGTCGCGGCGCCAACTGGTCGGTTTCTCCATGATCCGGACGCTCGTGATTGCCGTGGCCGGAGCGCTGGGTGCTGTGGCGGTGGCCGCCGCCCTCTCTCCGTTCACGCCCGTGGGGGAGGCGAGGTTGGCCGATCCCTCGCCGGGTTTCGGCATCGACCCTCTGATCGTGGTGCCGGGCGCGGTGGCGGTCGTGCTTGGCGTTCTCGTGCTGGGAGTGTGGCCCGCGTTCCACACCACCAGTGTGGTGGCCATGAACGGGGAGGCCAGGGTAGGGCGCCGCTCGCGGACGGCTGAAGCCGTGGCGTCGGCGGGCGCACCCCCCAGTGCCGTCATCGGGGTGCGCCACGCGTTGGCTCGGGGCAGCGGCCGCAATTCGGTCCCGGTCGGTTCCGCTCTGCTCGGGGCCGTGCTGGCGGTGTCCGTCTTGTGCGGCGTCGCCGTCTTCGGCTCCAGCCTCACGCGCCTCACCACGACCCCTGCGCTCTACGGGCAACAGTTCGATGCGTGGTTCTCCGTCAACCAGACCGGGTCCGCCACCCAGAACAGGCAGATGCTCGCCTCGTTGGAGCGGCCCGGGATTCGCAGCATCACCGAGGGGATCGCGGGCGACGTCACCATAAATGGGCACGTGGTCGATGCCGTGGCCGCCCGGGGCCTCCGGGGCCAATTCCCCATCACCCTGACCAGTGGCCGGGTCCCCCAGGGCAACGAGGTGATACTCGGCTCGACCACGTTGCGCCAGGTTGGCGCACATGTTGGCTCGTCGGTCACCGTCGGCGTGGCCGGATCGTCGGGTCATACGCAGTCGCGTACGTACCGGGTCATCGGCACGGCCGTGTTCCCGCCCGACTTCAACAGTCAGGGTCTGGGCACCGGCGCCGGCTTCAGCCTCGAAGGATTCCTCGGCTCCCAATGCCCTCCGGGAATGGCACGGCCGGCGTGCGAGCTCCAAGCCGTGATCGGCCTGGGCGGCAGCTTCATTGTGCAGGCCGCTCCGAACCCACAGGGCCGAGCGGCCTTGGCGCAGCTAGCACGGACCTACCCGTCGGCGATCAACTTCCCGGCCCCGCCGACCAACCTGGTCAACTTCGGAGAGTCGGTGAACTTTCCCCTGATCTTCGGCCTGGTGGTCGCCCTTTTCGGCGTGGCGACGTTGATCCACTTCCTCGTGGTCAGCGTGGCCCGGCGGCGCCGCGAAATAGGACTCTTGAAAACACTCGGCTTCGTGCGGCGACAAGTCGCGCTCTCGGTGTCGTGGCAGGCGACGACGATTGTGCTCGTCGGGATCCTGATAGGTGTCCCCGTCGGGCTGGCCCTGGGGCGCGCCGTCTGGCGCTTGTTCGCCGAGAACCTCGGGGTGTTCCCGGTCACCGTCGTCAACGGGTGGCTCATCCTCTTGATCGCTCTCGGGTCTCTCGTCTTGGCGAACGTTCTGTCGCTTGGCCCGGCGGTCATTGCCGCGCGGTCACCGTCGGCCACGTTGCTTCGGACCGAATAGCCGCGCACACAGAGGGGTCTCAAAGAACCGGGACGGGCGTGATCGCGGGTACCGTGGCCCGGACATGGAGTACCAGGACGACGACTGGCGGCGAACGGTGAAGGACACCCTGAGACCCCTCCGCGATCGGATCGTGCACCGTCTCGGCGGGACGGTTCCCGAGCGGGGCCTCACCTATGAGCAGCTGGTGCACCTGCTCTACCCCACGCTGCCCGACGAGCTACGTCCGGTGGTCGACCTGGCCGGGGCGGGCGACCTGAGCCGGCCCCCGACCATCCGCCGCATGCTGGGGACGGTCGAGCACCAGGTCGCGCCCACAGCGTTCTCCGTGCAGCTCACCGAGGGCGACGCGGTGCGCTGCACCGTCGGCGACGTCGAGCTGCTGTGCGACGCGGCTGATGCCGCCGTGACGCCGGGTCTGCGCTCCGGGACCTACGAGCCTCACCTGACGGCCGTGTTCGAGCGCTACTGCGAGCCGGGAATGACCGTGGTCGACGTCGGCGCCAACCTCGGCTACTACTCGCTGTTGGCTTCCCAGCTCGTCGGTCCCTCGGGCCATGTCATCGCCCTCGAGCCGAATTCGGAGAACTGCCGGCTTCTCCTGTCGTCGCTGAGGCTGGCCAATGCCACCAACGTGGAGCTCTTTCCCGTCGCGGCCGACGTCGCTCCCGGCTGGGCTTACTACTCGACTCATGTCGGCTCGAACGGCGGGATCATCGACGGCACCGACCTCTTGTCCCACCCCGGGGTGGTGGTGCCGACCTTCCGCCTGGACGACCTCGTCGAGGGTCCCGTCGGGTTCCTCAAGATGGACGTCGAGGGGGCGGAGGGCCGGGTGGTCAAGGGCGCCACGGGGCTGATCGAGCGGGACCGACCCATCGTCACCACCGAGCTGAAGGCCGAGATGCTCGCTCGCGTGTCGGGCATGTCGCCGGCCGACTACCTCGGGTACTTCGAGAGCCTCGGCTACACGCCGTCCCTACTGGACGAGTACAGCGGGGCCGAGAAGCCCTATCCATCGTCGACGGCCCTCCTGGCGGACCTGGCCGGGCGCGACGAGTTGCACGACGTGCTGCTCCTGCCGCATCGCGCGTGAGGGCGGCGGTCGGGCCGGCGGCGGCGGGGCGATCAGAGTGGTGAGGCCGGTCGGGTCGTTGGCCCGGGCGTCACGCCAGGTGAGCGCCGGCCTACCTCAGCGGGAGGCCAGACGAGCACGGGTGGAGCCGACGATGACGTCGAGCAGGCCGTCGACGTCGTCGGACACCGAGAGCCCCTCGATCTGCGCAGGACGGATGAAGCCGCACTCGACGGCGTGGGCGAGAAACGACAGCAGCCCGTCGTAGAAGCCCTCGACGTTGAGGATGCCGCAGTGCTTGTCGTGGATGCCGAGCTGGACCCAGGTCACCGACTCCATGAACTCCTCGTAGGTTCCGAAACCGCCCGGCATCATGACGAAGGCATCCGAGAGCTCGGCCATGAGTGCCTTGCGCTCGTGCATCGTCCGGACGATGTGCAGATCGCTGAGCTCGCCATGGGCGATCTCATGTCCCGCCAGCGCCTCGGTGATGACCCCGGTGGCGCGTCCACCGGCCTCCATGACCGCGTTGGCCACGACGCCCATCAGGCCGACCGATCCTCCCCCGTAGACGAGGCCGACGCCCCGGGCGGCCAATCCTGCCCCCATCCGCTGCGCGGCCGCCGCAAAGGCGGGGTTGCTGCCCGTGCTCGACCCGCAGAAGACGCAGATGCTGGTCACATCACGCGCTCGGGTTGGAGGGTCGCCGGGGACGGTGCAGGGACCCTGGCGGCGCGACCGCGCCGCACAATGGTCTCCGCCGCGTCGCTGTCATGGATGGTCAGCGAGAAGGCGGCGCCCGCCAGGGCGAAGCAGGCCGCGGTCAGAAAGGCCAAGTGGTACGCGGCCAGGTCGGGCGCGGCGCCGGCGGTGCCCGCCGCCTGGGCCGACCCGACGCCGATCAGCACGGTGGAGAGGACGGCCACGCCGACGGCGCTGCCGACCTGACGCATGGTGTTGAAGAACGTCGAGGCCCGTCCCATGGACTCGTGCGAGATCATGGCGAAGGAGGCGGCCTGGTTCGGCACCATGACCTGCGCCATGGCCAGACCGAGCAGGAACATGAGCCCGCGGATGAGCCAGAGGCTGGTGACGAGGCTGATCTGGGTCAAGGCCAGCATGCACAGGGCCAGGCCGAGCAGCCCGGCCGTGATGTGGCGGCGCGGACCGATCCGGGGGTAGATGAGCCGACTGGCCAGTTGGGCGCCGATCATGACGCCGAACGCCTCGGGAAAGGTCGA
The DNA here is from genome assembly GCA_963850095.1 of uncultured Acidimicrobiaceae bacterium. Taxonomy (GTDB): domain Bacteria; phylum Actinomycetota; class Acidimicrobiia; order Acidimicrobiales; family RAAP-2; genus Bog-473. The sequence goes on from CAWKJX010000004.1 coordinate 181,393, forward strand.
CAGCCCCGATTGGAGGGGCGACAAGCCCCTCGCATCTTGGAAGTAGAGCGGGATCAGGTACAGCATGCCCAGGAAGGCGGCAGCCGCCAGGAACATCACCACATTGGTCGAGCGGAACAACCGGCCGGAGAGCAGGCGCAGGTCGACCATCGGCCTCGGTGTCCGCAGCTCCACGAAGACCATGGCGACGAGCAGTACGGCACCGGCCACGCAGCTGACGATGACATCGGGCGACGACCACGACTTGAGCGGGCCTTCGGAGACGCCGTACATGAGGAGCCCGAGCCCCGCGCCACCGAGGACGAAGCCTGGCAGGTCGAAGCGTCCGGCGTCGCTGGCCCCGACCCGCTCGAGAAAGAGCGCGCCGAAGGTCACCGCGATGATCCCCAGCGGGAGGTTGACGAAGAAGACCCAACGCCATGAGAACTCCGTCACCAGGAAGCCTCCGAGCACCGGTCCGAGGGCCGGGGCCATGGTGGTGGGCACGGTCATGATGCTGGCCGCCCGCACCCGTTCCGCCGGCGGGAAGACCCGGTAGAGCATGGCCATGCCGACCGGTGCCATCATCCCGCCGCCGGCCCCTTGGATGACGCGGAAGACGATGAGCTCCGTCATGTTCTGGGCCAGCCCGCACAGAACCGACCCGAGGGTGAAGACGACGATGGCGACCAGCAGGACGCGCTTGCCACCGAAGTGGTCGCCCAACCAGCCGGAAGCCGGAATGAACACGGCCAGGCTGACGAGGTAGGCGATGACGACGCCGTCGACCGCGGTGGGTGGGATGTCGAAGTCCCGGCCGATCGTCGGGAGAGCCACGTTCACGATCGTGATGTCCATGATGTTCATGAACATGGCGGAGACGAACACGGTGCCGACCACGATCTTCTGGCTCATGCGAAATGCGGGCACGTGGCTCTTCCTGATGGTGTGACCAGCCGGAGCGGGTGACGAGGCTCCGCCTGCCCGCCGGCCGCCGCTCCGCCCCCGACCCTATGCGCTGGGGCGACCCAGTCTCGCACCGGGGTTCCAGGTGTGCGCCGGTCGTACCCCGTCGCCGTACACGGTCCAGTGCCAGGACTCGCACGGCGCCAGCGGCTCCGGGTCACGGCGGCGCCGGGGGACCCTCGCCCACTGGTCCTCCATGCCGGCCTCGGGCCTGAGCGGGGCTACCACCTCGACGACATCAACCTGGCCCTGGGGGACCTCGTAGCCGACGTTGCAGTGGAGGAGTCCGCCCACCGGTGGGCGCGGACGTCCTGCGTGGCGCCACCCCATTGGGATCCGGGCGCCCCGGTCCTATGCTCTGCCGATGGTCAAAGTCATCGCCGTCGCCAATCAGAAGGGCGGCGTGGCCAAGACGACCACCGTGCAGTCGATCGGTGTCGCCCTGGCCGAACAGGGACGGCGGGTCCTGGTGGTTGACCTCGATCCCCAAGCCTGCCTGACCTTCTCGCTCGGGTTCGACCCCGACGAGCTCGACGAGTCGCTGCACGACGTACTTGGTGCGCCGCGCCCGCCTGGGCGACGTGATCCGCCAGGTGCCGAATGTGGACGGGTTGTCGCTCGTTCCGGCGACGATCGATTTGGCCGGTGCGGAGGTGCACCTCTTGAGCCGCACCGGGCGCGAGCACGTCCTGGCCAAGGCGCTGCTCCCGGTGCTGGGCGACTACGACGCGGTGCTCATCGACTGCCCGCCGTCGCTCGGGGTGCTGACGATCAACGGGCTCACCGCGGCCGAGGCGGTCATTGTGCCCCTGCAGTGCGAGGCCCTCAGTCACCGAGGCGTGGGACAGCTGCTCGAGACGATTGAGGATGTGCGTCAGTTCGCCAACGAAAGGCTGCGCGTCTTGGGCGTCATACCGACGATGTACGACGGACGCACAACCCACGCGCGCAAGGTGCTGGCGGAGGTGGAAGAGAAGTACGGCCTTCCCCTCTTCGAGCCGCCGGTGCCCAAATCGGTGCGCTTCGCCGAGGCACCGGGCCTGGGGCGTTCGGTGCTCCAGCATGCGCCGACGTCACCGGGTGCGCTGGCGTACCGGACGATCGCGACCTCGGTGTATGACGCCATGCAGACACTCTGACGTGGCCGCATCGCGCAGCGAGCGCCCTCCGGATCCTCTCGGCAAGCGCGCCCTCTTCTGGGTGCCGTCTGCGGCGGGCGAGCCCGACGAGGAGCCGGGGGCACGACGGGCCGCCACGACCACGGCGCTGCCGGTCGGCAAGCGAGCCCTCTACTCCGGGGCGCGCCCCGAGCCCGACAGTCAGGTCGCCATGTCGGGCAACCCGCTGGACCAGCGCGGGTCGTTCATCGTCGAATGCGAGCGCTGCGGGCAGACGTCCTACGTCGGAGTACTGGACCTGCTGATCTTCCAACTTCCGATCGGTTTCTGGCTGCCCCGAGGACGTTTCGACCGCCATATGACGTGCCCGGCGTGCCGCAAGCGGACGTGGTGCAGCGTGAGTCTCCGCCGGCGCTGAGCTCCAGCTCCCCACGCGTTCTAGTCGGGACGGGGAGTGGCGTCCTCCTCGGCGGAGTCCTGCGTCCCCGGTTGGACGTCGGGCAGGCGCCCCGTCAGCAGCAATGCCACCAGGGCGATCAGCGCCAGGACGGCCAGCGCGGCCCGGAGCCCGTTGATGCGGCTGGACGCGTTGGCGTCCACAATCGCCTGGGCCGCGGGCTCGGGCACCCCCGCCTGTGCCAACGCTGGTCCGAGCTGAGCATCGCTGACGAAGGGGATGCCGGCCGACAGCTCCACCTGGGCGCGCGACGACAGCTCGTGGGGCACGGCCGGATTGGCGGCGACAGCACCGAGGAAGGTGGTGGTCAAGACGCCGATGAGCACGGTGCCGGCCAGGGCCGTGCCGAGGGAGGCGCCCAGGTTGGTCACCGTGTTCTGCACGCCGCCCACCTCGCTGCTCTGCGAATCGGGGACCGCCGACACCGTCACGCTCCCCAGTTGGGAGGCCAGGCTGCCGATGCCGAGGCCAGCCAGCAGCAGGGGACCGGTGACGATGCCCGCACCGGCACCCTGGTCCAGGAGCACGAGGAGCAGCACGATCCCGAGGAGCAGCAGAGCGAAGCCGATCCGCACGACACGACGGGGTGAGGCCCGGGGGAACAGCTTTGGGACACCGACGGCCGACGCCAGCAACGCGACAGACAGCGGGAGCAGCCGAACGCCGGTGGCGACGGCCGAGAGCCCGAGTGCGACGGAGAGAAACAGGGGCACGACGAAGAAGAGCCCGGCCTGCAGCAGGAACTGGAAGGAGAAGGACGTCAGGCCGGCTTGGAGCGTCGGGTTGCGGAGCATGGCCGGATCGATCAGCGCGGCCTTTTCCCTCGTGGTCCGGTACCGCTCCCAGAAGAGGAACAACGCCAGCACACCGGCACCGCCGAGGATGAGCCACAGGACCGGCGAGGCGCCGAGCCACACCGGTGCATCCGGTTTCGGCTGCACGAAGCCCCACGTGCCGGCGCGGATCACGCCGTACACCACCAAGGCGAGGCCGGCGGCGGAGAGGAATGTGCCGACAGGGTCGAGGCGTACGCCGGGGACCGGGGGCGAGTCGGCCAGCCGCGTCGAGAGCACCAAAATGCCGAGTACGACGACGACCTCGCCGACGAACACCACCCGCCAGCTCAGGTACGTGGTGCACAACCCTCCGAGGAGTGGGCCGACCGCCACCGCGATGGCGCCGGCCGACGCCACCAACCCGTAGGCCCGGGGGCGGTCCGGGCGGCCGAAGTTCGTGGCCACCAGGGCCACGACCGCCGGCATGATCAGCGCGGCGCCCAGGCCTTCGAGGACCGACCAGCCGGCGATGAGAACGGGAAGGGACTTCGCCAGCGCCGTCGTCAACGAGCCGCAGCCGTAGACGACGCAGCCGATCATGAAGGCGCGCTTGCGGCCGAGGATCTGGCCGAGCTTGCCGCCCGTGATCATGAAGGCGGCCATGACCAGCGTGTACAGCGTGATGGCCAGCTGGATCCCGGTGACCGTGGTGCCGACGTCCTGGCTCACGGTGGCGATGGAGACGTTCATGACCGAGCTGTCGAGGGTCATGAGGAACTGCGCCGAGGCCAGGGTCAGAAGGACCAGCCCGCTGCCGGCTGCGCTCGGCGCCTCGCGGTCGGTCACGACGGGTATTGTGGCCCAGCGGGCCCCATGAGGCGCGCTCTTGCCGCCTGTTCGCGTACGCCGTCGGGATGCGGGGATTTGAACCCCGGACCTCCTGCTCCCAAAGCAGGCGCGCTGCCAAGCTGCGCTACATCCCGTGTGCCTCGACCAATGTTACTTGGGCGACCAGGGCTGTTCGTTGGGGTCAGAGGGCTCGAACCATGCCAGGCCCGAGGTCAAGGAGGCCCAGAAGGCGGTTCGCGCGGACTCACCGGGGTATTACCGGCGCGCCGTCGCCGGGCTCTTCGGCGGCTTCGTTCCGGGTGCCGTCAGCGGTACCGCCGCACCGTTTCTCCCGTTTGGGCCTCAGGTCCTCCAGACGCCTGAGTGAGTGGAATTGATTCCTGCTCCCGAAGCAGGCCGCGCGAACCGGGCTGCGCAACGTCGCGTGGCTTTGCCTGACCAAGCCGTCAGTGCCCGGCGCCGGGCGCGGCCGACACGACATTGACGTATTCGACAAGTGGAGCATCGCCCGTTTGGGATTCGGGCCTCTTGATTCGCCCTAGCCTGGCCCAATGGGTGGGCTGCTCGAACTCAACGGGCTGCGTCGTACCTACGGTTCGGTGACCGCTCTCGACGATCTCACGTTCAGCGTGCCGTCGGGGCAGGTCGTCGGCTTCCTCGGCCCCAACGGTGCCGGCAAGACGACGACGATGCGCGCCATATTCGGGCTCACCGACCTCGAGTCCGGCTCCGTCACTTGGAACGGCACCGTCGTCGGACAGGCGGAACGTCGCCGGTTTGGCTACATGCCCGAGGAGCGAGGGCTCTACCCGGGCATGCAGGTGGGCGATCAGATCGAGTACCTCGGCCGCCTGCACGGTCTCTCCCGGCCCGACGCGTCGGCCGCCACGGTGACGTGGCTCGAGCGGCTGGGCATCGCCGACCGGGCACGGGACAAGGTCGAGACCCTCTCACACGGGAACCAGCAGCGGGTGCAGCTCGCGGTGGCGCTTCTCCACGACCCCGAGCTCCTCGTTCTCGACGAGCCCCTGGCGGGTCTCGACCCGACGGGCATCGACGCCATCAGCGCCGTGCTCGTCGACCAAGCGCGGGCTGGCTGCTGCGTGTTGTTCTCGAGCCATCAGCTCGACCTGGTCGAAGACCTGTGTGACGTCGTCACCATCATCGACCACGGTCGACTCGTCGTCAGCGGGACGGTCGACGAGCTCGTGACCGCCGGCTCCCAGCGCCTGGAGGTGCGGGTGGAGGGCGATCGTGATGCCGCCTGGGCCCAGGCTCTGCCCGGCGTCACCGTGTCGGAGGTCGCCGCGGGTGCGGCCCGGCTCGTTCTCGACGAGGGCGTGGACAGCGACCTGGTCCTGCGCGCCGCCATGGCCGCGGGGCGTGTGACCGAGTTCTCGTTCGGACGGCGTCGCCTGTCCGAGGTGTTCCGGGAGTCGCTGCAGTGACGCGGTTCGTCGTCTTCGGCGTGCTGCTCGTCGCCGCCGTCGCTTTGCGGGTCTGGCGCCACCGTCGGCGTGCGGGGGTCGCCGCGCCGCCCGTGCGCCGTCGGATGACCATCCCGCCGGTCGGCTCACCCGGGGCGGTGCGCCTGGTCGCCGCCCGGGAGATCAGGGAGCGCGTGCACGGTCGGATCTTCCGTGTCGGGACGATCATCATCCTGCTGGTCGTCGCCGGCGCGATCGTGATTCCGGTGCTTCACAAGAGCTCGACGTCGGCAGAGAAAGTTGCTGTCGTCGGCGGGGACGGCGCAGCCCTCGAGCACCTCGTGAGGGCTGAGGCGATACGCGTCGGGACCACGGTGGATTTCGTCCCGGAGGCGTCGGTGTCGGCCGCCGAGAGCGACCTCCGCAACGGGACTCTCGATTTGGCCGTGGTCGACGGGAACCGGATCGTCGTGGGACAGGCGATCGACCCAACAGATGGTTCCGATACGTCCAACCTGGTCGACGCGGTCTCCGGGGCGCTCGGGGTCGAGCAGTCCTACGGGGCGGCCGGGCTCACGGCGACTCAGATCCAGCAGCTGAACTCGACCAAGCCCGTTCCCGTTCAGAGTCTCGAGCCGGCCGCCAGGACCCACACGGTCAACGGGGCGTCGGTGATCGGGGTCATCCTCGTATTCGTCATGCTGACGCAATACACGACCTGGATCCTCATGGGGGTCATGCAGGAGAAGGCAAGCCGGGTGGTGGAGGTGCTCCTCGCCACCATGCGCCCCATTCAGCTGCTGGCGGGGAAGGTGTTGGGTATCGGCCTGGTTGCCATGGGACAGGCCGCGACCGTCCTTGTCTTCGCGCTGATCCTGGGCGAAGCGGTCGGGTCGAAGGTGCTCCACGGCGCCGAACCGGTCGCGCTCGCCGCCGCGCTGGTGTGGCTGCTGCTCGGCTACGCGTTCTACTGCTGGGTCTACGCAGCGGCCGGCTCCATGGCCGAACGTCAGGACCAGGTGCAGACGCTCGCGTTGCCGCTGAGCCTGCCCATGATCGTCGGGTACGTCATTGCGCTGACCGCGGCGGCGTCGGGAAGCGCCAGCACCTTCGTCAAGGCGCTCGCCTACTTCCCGCCGACGGCACCGTTCGCCATGCCGGTGCTGGTCGGACTGGACCAGGTCCAGTGGTGGGGATTCGCCATCTCGGTCTTCGTGACCGTGGCCGCCACGGTGGTGGTGGCCCGCATCGCCTCGGGGATCTACCTGCGCGCCGTGCTACGCACCGGTGCCAGTGTCCCCCTGCGCGAGCTCATCAGGGGCAGCGCCGCCTAGGCGGTCGCCGCGCGCCCCCTAGAGCGCCAGCCCAATGGCCAGACCGGCGCTGGCTGCGGCCAGGCCCACCAGGACGCTGACGACCACGTTCCCCGCCGCCTCGAGAAACCGACCGTCTTCGACCAGCCGCAGGGTCTCGAAGGTGAAGGTGGAGAACGTGGTGTAGGCGCCGCAGAATCCCGTCCCGAGAAGGGCTTTGCCGACATCGGAGAGGTGGTGGCTGAGGGTCAACCCGGTCAGGAATCCCAACAGCAGCGATCCGCTGACGTTGATCACAAAGGTGCCCCACGGCAGGTCGGAGTTGACCCGGGTGGTGACGGCCCGGTCGAGCAGGTACCGAGACGGTGCACCCACGAAACCGCCTGCGGCGACGACGAGAAACATGGTCAGTGACATGAGAGCGGCGTCACCAAGTTCAGAAGGTGATGACTTCGACGTCGTCGAGCACGACGCGGATGCCCTCGAGCAATCCTTCGATCGACTCCAAGAACGCGTCGATCCGCTCCGGTCTGTCGACGATGACCACGGCGAGCGGCGAATCGTCCGACGCGAGGTGACTCCGGTGGAGTTGGCCCGAGCGGCCGAATCCCTCGACCGCCTCGAAGACGGTGGCTCCGGCCAGCTTGGCCCGGCGCGCCCGCTGCAGGACTTCCATCTCCATCCCCTTGCGTCCGACGTGGTCGTGGACGGTCATCATCAAGGTGAGGCGTGTGGCCGGTACTCCAGCGAAGGCCGAGGCGGACCCGGGTCTCATCGCATCTCCTCTTGGTGCCGGGGCTCTGCCCGCAACAGCCCCCGGGCCGCGGCCATGCCGATGAACACGGCCAGCAGGCCGACAACCAGGCTTGCTCCGACATAGGCGACCGCCGTCCCGGGGTCGCCGGCGCGCACCAACTGGATCGACTCGACCGTGAACGTGGAGAAGGTCGTGTACGCCCCGATGAAGCCGGTGCCGATGACTGGACGGGCGAGCCGAGCCTCTGGGAACTGTTGGATCAGGATGATCAGCAGAAAGCCAAGGACGAAGCTGCCCGAAATGTTGACGACGAAGGTGCCCCAGGGAAACCGTCCGGTCTCTGTGGGCAAGCCCAGCGAAATGGCGTAGCGAGCGATCGCTCCGAGCGCGCCGCCGAGGGCCAGCGAGACCACGATGACCGCCTGTGGGCGCAGACCCCGGCGCGACCGTGGTCGTGTACCGAACCCGCCACGCGGGCCGATATCGAGGTCGGGGTCGAGCGGGACCCCGGGGTGGTCACCACCGGTTGGGCTCATCAGTTCCTCCTTCGTTGTGCCGCAGTGGGCATCATCCGGTAGGAGCCATCAGCCAACGGGCGTATACAGGGCGAGCTCCATCGCCACGGTCCAATCTACCAACTGGGTCCAACGGAAAAGAGCTTTCGGAGCCGCGTCAGCTGGCGCTCCGTCGCAGTAGGGTACGCAGTGCTGCACGTGCGCTCCTATGGGAGGTCGCTGATGCCGACGAGCCAGATCGCCACGCGGATCGTGGTCTTCTTGAGCGAGGATGATCGTTCAGGGCATCACGGCCTGCATGAAACCTTGCTGAATCGTGCTCGTGAGGACGGCCTGGCCGGGGCGACCGTTTGGCGGGGGATCGAGGGCTTCGGTGCCTCGGGCCGGATCCGTACGTCGCGTTTTCCCGACGCCATGACCGGGCTACCGGTGACCGTCGAGCTGGTCGACACACCCGAGCGCATCGAGGCGTTTCTTCCTGTGGTCAAGGAGCTCGCGCCCGGGTCGTTCGTGACGCGGGAAGAGGTAAGGGTGACGCACTTGGAAGGGGAGCCGACCCTTCCTCTTGACGATCCGACGCCCGAAGGACCCCGTCGGCGCTAACCGGTGATGGGTCCCGACAAGAGAAGCGTCAGCGACGAGGGCATCCGGGATGGATCCCGACGGCGGGATCCCGGTAGGTCACAAAGGCGAGCTCCTCGTCCATGACCATGCTCAACTCGCCCACGACCCAGCTGACGTCGGGAGTGTCCCCGGGCCGAGCGCCCCGGAACGAGGATTCGGAAGGGTACCGGTGTCGCAGGTATCGGGTCAGTTCGATGAGCACGCGGGTTCCTGCCGACGACGAAGACGCGAAAGCAGGGGGATCCGGTGGTCAGTAGTGCACCTGGCACGGCACGAGCCGAGCCCGAGCCCGAGCCCGAGCCCGGGACCGGGGTGCGACCTGACGCACCGGAGCGCGCCGGCGCCCGAAGGGCCGTGTGGGCTGGTGACGACGGCCTTCGGCGGATCTTCTTGGTTCGACACGGTCGTACGTCTCTGAATGCCGCCGGGGTCCTGCGTGGCCGGCTGGATCCCGAACTGGACGACATCGGTGTAGTCGAGGCGAAGGCCGTCGCTGACGCCGTCGGGCCGGCCGACCTCGCGGTGCTGGTCGCGAGTCCGCTGCAACGGGCCGTCGACACCGCCGCCCAGATCGGCGCTCGAGCGGGTCTCGGGGTCGAGATCGACGAGCGGCTGATCGACCGCGACTACGGATCTTGGGCGGGGAGACCCAAGTCGGAGCTGATCGCCCGCTGGGGCTCCCTTGACGCCGCACCCGAAGTGGAGCCCTCGGCAGACGTGCTCGCCAGAGCCATGGATGCCTTCAACGACGTGGCCCGGCGGACCGGGTCGCGTTCGGCCGCCTTGGTCACCCACGATGCCGTCCTTCAGCTGTTGTTGCCGGCGCTCGATCCCCGACTCGAGCAGGTGGATCCGCTCCCACAGGAGACCGGCTGCTTCGACGTGGTCGAGAAGAGGGGCGACGGCTGGATCGTGACGAGGGTGAACGTCACGCCGCCGGGCCACCACGACGACCCGCCGGCCGGCCCCGGTCGCAGCCGGACCCGGTGAAGCCTCTCGCCGGACCCTGCCGATCCGTCGCGACGCCCGGCCTACGCGCGCCTCCAGAACCTGGCCCGCGTCCGGGTGGTCGTGAGCTGAGGGGCACCCGCTGTTCCCGACACACGCCACGCCCGACGTCGTGATTCCCTCCGCCGGCTCCGGTCCGGTCGAGTCATGAGTGACGACCTCGCCCGGCCCCGGATGCATCCCGACGAGGTCGCGGTCGACGACGACCTGGTGCGTGGACTCCTGGCGGACCAGTTCCCCGAATGGTCCGGCGAGTCGCTCCGCCGATTGCCCGACTCGGGAACGGACAATGCCATCTACCGGCTGGGCGACGACAAGGGCATCCGACTGCCCCGCATTCACTGGGCGGTCGATCAGGTCGACAAGGAGCTCCAATGGCTCGGCCGGCTGGCCCCGCTCCTCCCGTCCCCGGTGCCCGTGCCCTTGGCCCGGGGAGAGGCCGGGCGTGGGTATCCGTTCCCGTGGCTCGTCTATCCGTGGTTGCCGGGCGTCAGCCTCAATGGGGCCACCGTCTCGAGTTGGCGCGACGTCGCGCGCCAGGTGGGGGCGTTCGTCGTCGCCCTGGGGCGGGCGCCCGTCGACGGGGCGCCAGCGCCGCGCCGGCGGGGCACGCCCATGGCCCCGTACGACCGTGAGGTCCAGTGGGCCATTGAGCATCTCGGTGGCCTCGTCGACGCCGATCGGGCTCGGCGCGTCTGGCGGGACGCGCTCGATGCCGGACCCTGGGAGGGCGATCCGGTGTGGGTGCACGGGGACCTGCTGCCCGGCAACGTCCTGGTCCGCCACGACCGCCTGTCCGGGGTGATCGACTGGAGCGGCGCGGGGGTCGGCGATCCCGCCTGTGACGCCATGCTCGCCTGGTCCCTGCCGCCGGCCGCCCGCGACGAGTACCGGGCCATCGCCGGATTCGACGACGCGACCTGGGCCCGTGGGCGCGGCTGGGTCGTCGAGCAGACCGCGTTGTTCATCCCTTACTACGCCGCGTCACTCCCTCAGGCCGTGGCCGAAGCAAGGCGACGGCTCGACGCCGCCCTCACCGGCTGACCGGCGGCCCTGACCCTCGTCACCCGGTCAGACCCCATCGCGCTCGGAGGCACAACGCAGTATCAAGATCACTCGCACGCGGCCGCATGTCGGCGTCATACTTTGCCTCGACGGGACAGCTCGGTAAGGGGAAGAATCACATGCTCATCATCTTCGGCCTACGCCGGCGCGGCTATCGGATGGCCAACGTCTTCGCCATGTGCGGGATCTGCCATAGCCCGGCGGCGCAGGCGGTCGTGCGGATCAAGACGTTCTTCACGCTCTTCTTCCTCCCGATCATCCCCGTCGGCACCAAGTACCGGTCCACCTGCACGCTGTGCGGTGGCACCATCGAGCTGTCCAAGGATCAGGCCGATCAGGCCATGGTGACCATGCAGCCAGCAACGGGCCCAGGCGCAGGCTCAGACGCCACCGTCACCGCCACCGACCCGCGGCCTTCGCCCAGGCACCCGCGTCGCCGGCCCCCGCCGTGGAGGCGCCGGCGCCCCCGCAGGCGCCGGAGCAGAACGCCGACGGCGGTGAGCCGCAGCCACCGGCCGACTGGGCGGGCTGAACCGGCAGGGTCGCCCCTCCGGCCACGGGCCGAGGGGAACGGGCCACGGGCCGGAGGGGCGACGGACTCGACTATCCTACGAGTAGACCTGGACCTCGGAGATGCTCATGTTCGAGGGGCTGGGCGTGCTGGACGACAGCGACGTGTGCCAGCCCGAAGTGGCCGACGAGGCGACCTGGAGCTCAATGAGCAGGTAGTAGGCCTCCGAGGCCACGCTGCTGCTGCTCACCTGGTCCACCTCCTTGCCGTTGAGGTAGACGGTGACGGACTTGCCCGGGACGTACTCGAAGCCGTAGGTGTTGTAACCGGCGGTGATGTCGGTGCCGCCGCTGGACCATACGTTCTGCTGCTGGCCCGAGCCGAGGAAGAGGTCGGTGTGGCCCTGGTCGTTGGGGCTCGAGCCCGGCCATCCGCCTTCGTAGCCGTCGAACTCCTGCGCCGAGTTGGACGGGAGGAACCACAGCGCCGGCCACATGCCGTCCGAGGTGTCGGGCATCTTGGCGCGGATCTGCACGTACCACCCCGAGGTGGGCAGCGTGAACTTGGAGGACACGACACCCGAGACCCAGTTGAAGCCCTTGGAGTAGCCGGCGTCGGCCGAGGTGGTCTGGCGGGCGGCCAGGGTCAGCCCGTTGTCGACGGTGGCCTGCGACGGGGCCCAGTAGGCCGCCTGGTTGGACCCGGCGGACGAGTCGCCGCTCGGCAGGCTCTCGTCGTTCCAGACCGAACCCGGAGCGAGCTCGGGCGTCCAGTTCGGGTCGAGCGACGAGCCCGAGAACGTGTCGTCGAAGGTCATTTGGCTCGACGTGTAACCCGACGGCGGCGCCATCTGACCCTGGGGCGACGTCGAGGACGATCCGGTGCCGGTGCTCAGGACGGACAGTGCGGACCCGACGACCGGCTGGGGCAGCGCCAAGCCGTTGGCGCCGAACGAAACGGCGTCACCATGGGGGTAGACGGCGCCGTCGGTGGCCGCCTCCCAGTAACCCTCCCCGTCCGGGGTGGCCGTGATGGCCGAGACCGGGGCCAGGTCGAGCGCAGGGGTCGATCCGAAGAAACCGGCGTCGCCGAAGCTGAAGATGCCGCCGTCGCGCGCCGCCATCCAGTAGCCGCCGCCGTTGGGTGTGGTCGCCATGCCGACGATGGGCTGGTTCAGGCGGATGCTGCCGGTCGATCCGAAGAAGCCGGCGTCGCCGTAGTTGAAGATGCCCCCGTCGCCGGCTACCAACCAGTAGCCCTTGCCGTCGGAGGTGGACTCCATGCCGACGATGGGCTCATTGAGGTGCAGGCTGCCGGTCGAGCCGTAGAAGGCGGCGTCGCCATAGGAGAAGATGCCCCCGTCGGAGGCCACCTCCCAGTAGCCCTTCCCGTCGGGGGTGGTCGCCATGCCGACGATCGGCGCGTTGAGCGGCTGGCCGCCCATGGAGCCGTAGAAGGGTGCGTCGCCGTAGGAGTAGACGGCGCCGTTCGCCGCCGTCTCCCAGTAGCCACCGCCGCCGGGGGCGGCTGCCATTCCGACGATGGGGGAGGCCCACTGGTTGCTGGCCGAGCCGTAGTTGGGCGCACCGCCGACGCTGAGGACTGCCCCGTCGCGATCCACCAGCCATTCGCCTGGCACCGAGGCGGCACCCGCCGAATGCGAGCCGCGAGTGGTGAGTGCCGACGTCAGGAACGCGGTCAAGCAGTATGCGACGGCGAGGAGCGCCAGGCCGAGTACCGGCAGTTTGCGCTTACTGGACTTAGACGCGGACGTGAAAGGACCTGCGGGTTTCACGGGTGTTTCCCCCTGTTCCGTTCCTCCCGGCCCCCTAGCCGGGAGATTCTCTCCACAAGGACAACGAGGGTGGCCGGCGGGTCTTACGGTCATTTCTTGTTGAAGAGTTGGTGGGGATCGCCGGGCAGCCTGACCTCCTCCGCTGCTCTGGGGCGATTCAGGCCGGCGTTTCGAGGGCGTCGATCGAAGGGGTCGCCCGGCGACGACGAGGAGTGACCAGGGAGCGCGATGCCGCACGCGCCTGTGACTCTGCTCGGTGGCGTCTCGTTTTGTCCGCCATCCCGCGATCACGAACCACGGTGGGCGGACCACGGTGTGCGGACCACGGTGTGCGGACCACGGTGTGCGGACCACGGTGTGCGAACCACGGTGTGGAACCACGGTGTGCGCGTACGAACGACCGTGTACGAACAACCGGAACGGCGTTGTATCCGAGAACACCAACGGCGGTGAGCCGCCGCCGGTCAACTCGGGGAGCTGAACCGGTCGGCGGTCACCGCCGGGGGGTGATCGGTTGAGGCTGAGAGGGTCTACGAGTAGACCTGCACCTCCGAGATGCTCATGTTCGAGGGGCTGGGCGTGCTGGACGACAGCGAGGTGTGCCACCCCGAAGTGTTCGACGAGGCGACCTGGAGCTCAATGAGCAGGTAGTAGGCCTCCGAGGCCACGCTGCTGCTGCTCACCTGGTCCACCTCCTTGCCGTTGAGGTAGACGGTGACCGACTTGCCCGGGACGTACTCGAAGCCGTAGGTGTTGTAACCGGCGGTGATGTCGGTGCCGCCGCTGGACCACACGTTCTGCTGCTGGCCCGAGCCGAGGAAGAGGTCGGTGTGGCCCTGGTCGTTGGGGCTCGAGCCCGGCCACCCGCCTTCGTAGCCGTCGAACTCCTGCGCCGAGCTGGACGGGAGGAACCACAGTGCCGGCCACATGCCGTCCGAGGTGTCGGGCATCTTGGCGCGGATCTGCACGTACCACCCCGAGGTGGGCAACGTGAACTTGGACGTGATCACGCCCGAGACCCACTTGAACCCCTTGGAGTAGCCGGCGTCGGCCGAGGTGGTCTGGCGGGCGGCCAGGGTCAGCCCGTTGTCGACGGTGGCCTGCGACGGGGCCCAGTAGGCCGCCTGGTTGGACCCGGCGGACGAGTCGCCGCTGGGCAGGCTCTCGTCGTTCCAGGTGGATCCCGGAGCGAGCGAAGGCGTCCAGTTCGAGGTGTTGAGCGACGAGCCCGAGAAGGTGTCGTCGAAGGTCATCTGGCTCGACGTGTAACCCGACGGCGCTGCCATCGAACCTGCGGGCGCGGTGGTCGTCGTGGGCGGTGGCGTCGTGGTGGTCGTGGGCGGCGCCGTCGTGGAGGTCGTGGTGGCCGGCCTCGTGGTGGGCGTCGTCGTGGCCGGCCTCGTGGTGGACGTCGTGGTCGGCGGCGCCGTGCTGGGCGTCGTCGTGGGCGGCTCCGTCGTGGTCGTGGTCGACCCGCCGGTGGAGATCGTGATCGTGACGGTGGCGACGCCGACGACGGGCTCGGTCAGCGACATGCCCTTGGTCGATCCGACCGGGGCGACCGCGTCGCCGTGCGGGTAGAGCGCGCCGTTGGTGGCGGCTTCGAGGTACCCCTTGCCGTCGGGGCTGGCCGTGATGGCCGAAACCGGGGCCAGGCCCTGCGCCGGGGTCGAACCGTGGAACACGGCGTCACCGAAGGAGTAGACGTTGCCGTTGCGAGCCGCCATCCAGTAGCCGTGGCCGTCGGGGGTCGTGGCCAGGCCGACCACGGGCTGCACGAGGTGGATGCTGCCGGTCGACCCGTAGTAGCGGGCGTTGCCGTAGTTGAAGATGCCGCCGTCGGAGGCCACCTCCCAGTAGCCCTTGCCGTTGGGCGTGGCGGCCATGCCCACGATGGGCGCGTTCAGGACATGGCTGCCGGCGGAGCCGAAGTTGCCGGCGTCGCCGTAGGGATACACGCGGCCGTCGGAGGCCACCTCCCAGTAGCCCTTGCCGTTGGGGGTGGCCACCATGCCGACGATGGGCGAGGCCCACTCGTTGCTGGCCGAGCCGAAGTAGCCGGCGTCACCGTAGGGATACACGCGGCCGTCGCGGGCCACCTCCCAGTAGCCACCACCGTCGGGGGTGGCCGCCATGCCCACAATGGGCGAGGCCCACTGGTTGGTGGCCGAGCCGTAGGTGGGTGCACCGTCCATGCTGAAAATGGCCCCGTCACGGTCCACCAGCCAGGCGGCCGAGGAAGTGTCCGCCCCGGCCGAGTGCGAGCGGGGCGTGGTCAGCGCGGCGGTCACCAGTGCGGTCGCGCAGTAAGCGGCGGCGAGCAAGGCCAGCACGAGCACCGGCAGCTTCCGCTTCTTGGACGCGGACGTGAAAGCATGTGCGGGTTTCACGATGAGAATCCCCCTGTTTCCGTGTCCTCCCGACCCCCTAGCCGGGAGGTTTTCTCCACCAAGGCAACGAGGGTCCTCCGGGGGTCTTGCGGTCGTTTCTTGTTGAAGCGTTGCGTGGGGCTGCTGCTCACCGCGACCGACCGGCGCCGGCCGTGCATCAGCTGGGCCAGCTGCGTGACTGGGGCGCTCACATCCGTGGCGTGCCGGGCCCCGCGACCGCAACGAACTTGTGCGCGTCGATGCAAGGGTCGCTTGCGCGACGGCGCCGGCGCGCCATGTCGCCGGCGCAATGTTTTAGGGGGCCTTAAGGATGCTTTGAGCGTGCGTCAATCCGTGGGTGGAGCGACGTGACCGACGGGGCCCCGCTCACCCATGGTCGGGGTGTCGTGGGGGCACCGACACCGGGCGATGCGGCTCAGGCGCGCTCCACCGCCAGCACCTGCCACTCGTCGGGCACCCCCTTGAGGTTGTGCCGGCCCCGGTCGTCGAACACGATGCCAGACCCGACCACCAGGTCGCGCACCGTTCCCGTCACCAGCACCTCGCCCGCCGCCGCCAGGGCCGTCACCCGCGACGCGATGTGCACGGCCAGCCCGCCGATGTCGTCGCCCCGCAGTTCGACCTCGCCCGCGTGCAGCCCGGCCCGCAGCTCCAGTCCCGAGTTGGCCGCCGCGGCCACCATGGCAACCGCACAGCGCACCGCCTGCGCCGGCGCGGCGAAGCGGGCCATGATGCCGTCGCCCGTCGTCTTCACCAACAGCCCGTCGTGGCGGGACAGCAGGCGCGCCACGTTGACGTCGAACTCGTCGAGCGTCGCCCGCCATTGCCGGTCGCCCGCCGCCGCGGCCCGCCCGGTCGAGTCCACGATGTCGGTGAAGAGCACGGTGGAGAGCATGCGTTGCGCCGCCTGCGGGCTGCGCTCACCCGTGACGAACTCCTCCATTTCGTCGACGATGGAGTCGAACTCGCCCGCCCAGGCCAACAGGTCGGGCCCCGGGAAGGTCATGAAGCGTGCCCCGTCGATGTGCTCGGCCAAATAGCGGCCGTGCTCCACCAGGTCGATGAAGCCCTCGGTGCGTGACATGACCAGCGTCGGACATCGCACCTCCGCCAGCAGGTCGCGCACGTCCGAGGTGAAGGTGATCAGGTTGAAGGCGATGGCCGTGGCCGGGCTGGCCCCGCGGCGGGCGGCTCGTCCCCACCACTGGGCGAAGCCGACCCGGCGGGCCAGGCTGGGGGCGAAAATGGCGATGTCCTGGGGTACGGCGTCGTCGTCGACCGCCACCTCTATGTACTGCGATGTGTCCACCGTGAGCTCGTCCGGAACCCCGAACTCGTAGTCGGGCGCCCGGCCCACCCGCGCCGTGCCGTTGATCACGATCAGCGCCGCCACCCGTTCGGGATGGTGGGCGGCCAGCCAAATGGCCGCCATCGAACCGCCCGTGTTGCACAGGACCACGGCCCGCGCGCATCCGGCGGCGTCGAGCACGGCCAGGGCGTCGTTCGCCCACACCTCCACCGAAGGCGCCGTCCCGGCCGGCAGGGGATCGGACAGCCCGAGGCCGCCCGCGTCGAAGCGGATCAACCGCGAGAAGGCGGCCACGCGCTCGGTGTAGCCCAGCCAGTTGGGCTCGTCGACGGTCTCGTCGATCGAAATCATGAGCCCGTGGTTGAACTCGAGCACGTCCACCGGACCGGCGCCCCAAATCTGGTAGCCGATGTGCACGCCGTCGCGCACCGCGTAGCGGGTCAGCGGCGCGTCCATACCGCTGCGGTCTACCGGGACGCCTGAGAAGTCAGCGCGCCCCGCGCAGCAGTCCGCCCGGCCGGTCCCCGGTCGGCTCACCGCGCTCGAAGGTGACCGTCCCCTTCTTTATTGTGCTGACGTACCCCTCGGCGCGCTGGAGGAGGCGGCGGCCCCCGGCCGGCAGGTCGTGGCGCACGAACGGCGTCCCGAGGGCCAGGGCGTCGTAGTCGATGACGTTGAAGTCGGCCAGTGCGCCCACCTCCACCGTGCCCCGGTCCGACAGGCCGTAGAGGCGGGCCGTGTCGTGCGTCTGCTTCTTCACCACGTACTCGAGGGGCAGCGTGGCGCCCCGGGAGCGGTCACGTGTCCAGTGCGTGAGCATGAACGTGGGCATGGAGGCGTCGCAGATGGTCCCCGTGTGCGCGCCGCCGTCGGAGAGGCCGAGCAGGCCGCGCGGATGCTGGAGCATGTCGTAGACGTGCTCGAGGTCGCCCGTGGCGTAGTTGAGGATGGGGAGGTACAGGAGACCCTCGCCGCCGTCGGCCGCCATTTCGTCGTAGGCCACCTCCAGCGGGGTGAGGCCCCGGGCCGCGGCCAGGCCGGCCAGCGAGCGCTCGGGCCCCGGCTCGTAGTCGGGCGGGTCGCCCAGCACGAACGTGCGCCCGTACGCCTTCTCCATCGCCTCGGCCTCGGCCGGCGTCGACGGCGTCCACGACGTAATGGCCCGCCGGAGCTCGGGGTCGCCCAGCGCCTGGGCCAGATCGGCCTTCGACAGCTTGCGCCGGCGCAGCTCGCGGTAGGCGGGGATGTCCGAGAAGAGGCAGAGAGTGGCGTGGTGCCCGGTGAGGAGCCCGGTCGCCCGCCCGGCGATCTGCGGGTAGAGCTGTGCGCCCTCGGCGCACGCCTCGAGGGACGCCGCCAGCTGCTTGCGCCACAGGTCGGGATCGTCGTCCACCTGCAGCAGCACGTAGGAGACCGGCCGCTCGATGGCCGCCGACAGGCGACGCATCCAGTCGACTTCGAGCCAGGCGTCGCCCAGCAGCTCGCCGGCCGAGCCGATGGGGGCGAGCTCGAAGACGCCGGTGCCCGCCTCGGCCAGCGCGGCCCCGATGCCGAAGAGCTCGTCCTCGGCGGCGTAGGTCCCGGGCACCGGCTCGCCGTCGACGGCCCGGTGGCCCAGTGTGCGCGAGGTGGAGAAGCCGAGCGCGCCGGCCCGCAGCCCCTCGAGCACGATGGCGCGCATGGCCTCGATGTCCTCCGCGTTCGCCGGCTCGTTCTTGGCCCCCCGGTCGCCCATGACGTAGGCCCGCACGGCGCCGTGGGGGATCTGCGTGCCGACGTCGACGGTCCAGTGCCTCCGCTCCAGGGCGTCGAGATACTCGGGGAACGTCTCCCATTCCCACTCGATCCCCTCGGCCAGCGCCGTCCCGGGAATGTCCTCCACCCCCTCCATGAGGCCGATGAGCCAGTCGTGGCGCTCCGGCGCCGCCGGCGCGAAGCCCACACCGCAGTTGCCCATGACGAGCGTGGTCACCCCGTGCCACGAGGAGGGCGCCAGCTCGGGGTCCCAGGTGGCCTGCCCGTCGTAGTGCGTGTGGATGTCGACCCACCCGGGGGTGACCAGCAGGCCGTCGGCGTCGATGATGCGGGTGGCGCCGCCCGGCACCTGCCCCACGTCGGTGATGCGGCCGGAGTCCACCGCGACGTCCGCCTGCCTCGCCTCGGCGCCCGTCCCGTCGACGAGCGTCCCCCCCTTGATGATCAGGTCGTGCATGGGGCAGATCGTCTCACGCCGGCCAGCCGCACGCCCACCGGCCGGCGTGAGACGAACGCAGGTGACCCCGGTGGGCCGGGTTCACCTTTCCCACGACTCGTGTTCAGGTGGTGCTCAGGTGGCGGCCTTGGCCTTGCCCAGAATGCGGTTCATCTTGGTGCCACATTCGGGGCAGGTGCCCTGGGCGGCCCGCCGCCCGTTGGCCAGCTCGACTTCCTGGCCGTCGAAGTTGCGCTTCTCACGGCACTTGACGCAGTACCCCTCGTACTCAGCCATGGCGACTCCTTCTCTTCGGTGATGGCCTGGACGGGGGTCGAACGTAGCGGGAGGGTTACGAAAATTGGGGGATGGTCACACAGCCGGCGGCCCGAGGTGGCGGTAGGGTCGGGGCCATGACAGACAACGACGCAGGTCAGAGGGATTTGTCGGAGGTCGGGCGGGCCGCCCGGGACGCCCTGGGAGAGACCTGGGGCGGGCTGGCCGAGGTTTCCCACGCGCTGACCGAGACCGAGTGGGCGCGGCCCACCGAGTGCCCGGGCTGGGACGTCAAGGACCAGCTGTCGCACGTCATCGCGGTCGAGCGGACCATTCTGGGGGAGCCGGCGCCGGAGTGGGACGGGCCCCTGGGCGACCACGTGAAGAACGATTTCGCCCGCAGCAACGAGGCCTGGATCGCCGTGCGCCGCTCCCGGTCCGGCCCCGAGGTGCGGGCCGAGTTCGTCCAGGTGACCGGGCAGCGGCTGGCGGAACTGGACAAGCTCACCGGGGAGCAGTGGGAGGCCGTCGGCTGGAGCCCGGTCGGCCAGGTGCCCTAGGCCGAGTTCATGGAGGTGCGGGTCTTCGACTCCTGGGTGCACGAGCAGGACGTGCGCCGGGCCCTCGACCGGCCCGGGGGCAGCGGCAACCAGGCCTCGGCGCTGTCGCTCGACCGGGTGCAGGGCGCCATGGGCTTCGTGGTGGGCAAGCAGGCCGGCTGCGCGGACGGCACGGCGGTGCGCTTCGATGTGGCCGGCCCCGGTGACGACGGGCGCGCCTTCACCGTGGCCGTCGCAGGCGGCCGGGCCCGGATCGTCGGCGACGACGTGGCGCCGACGGTCACCCTCTCGATGTCGAGCCTCGACTTCGTGCGCCTCGGTTGCGGCCGGGCCACGGCGGCACAGGTGGAGGCCGCCGCGGGGATCGGCGTCATGGGGGACGCGGCCGTCGCCGGGAAGGTGCTCGGTGCCATGAATTTCATGTTCTGAATCTCGTGTTCCTCCGCACGCACGGGGTGCCGTGCGGTGGTCACGGGGGTGACCGGTAGAGTGGTCGACTTCCGATGCGTGCGACTGCCGAGCCAATGGAGGGGAACCTCGTCCGCCTGAGCGTGGAGATCGACGAGCCCGAGTTCGACCGCGCGCTCGGCGAGACCGTGCGCGCGCTGGCCAAGCAGGTGCGCGTGCCGGGCTTCCGCCCCGGCAAGGTGCCGCGCAAGGTGCTCGAGGCGCGCATGGGCGGTGCCGGCGCGTTGCGGGCGGAGGCGCTGCGCGAGTCGCTCCCCGACTTCTACGCCCAGGCCGTCGTCGACACCGAGCTGGACCCGATCGCCCGGCCGGAGATCGACATCACCTCCGGCGAGGACGCCGGCGCGGTGTCCTTCGACGCCGTGGTGCAGGTGCGCCCGCTCGTGGCCATTCCCGGCTACGACGGATTGTCGGTGACGTTGCCCGGCCTGACCGTGACCGACGACGAAATGCAGCGGCAGCTCGACCGCCTGCGCGAGAACGACGCGGAGCTCGAGGTGGTGGACCGCCCGGCCATCGACGGCGACCTGGTCACCATCGATCTGCACGGCAACGACGCGTCGGGCGCCGAGGTGGTCGGCGTGGACGACTATCTCTACGAAGTGGGCACCGGGACGGTGGTGGCCGAGCTCGACAACGAGCTGCACGGCGCCAAGGCCGGCGCCATCCTCGCCTTCGACGCCGCCAACCCGGCCGAGCCCGACGAGCGGGTGGCGTTCCGCGTGCTCGTCAAGGAGGTCAAGGTGAAGCGCCTGCCGGAGGTGACCGACGAGTGGGCCTCCGAGAGCTCCGAATTCGACACCGTGTCGGAATTGCGGGCCGACATAGAGAAGCGGATCGGCCAGGTGAAGCTGATCCAGAGCCAAATGGCGCTGCGCCAGAAGTCGATCGAGGCGCTGTCAGGGCTGGTGGACCAGGAGGCCGTGCCCGAGGTCCTGGTGGACGCCGAGGTGAACGAGCGCCTGCACGACCTGCAGCACCGCCTGGAGGCTCAGAAGATGGGCCTGGCCGAGTACTTCCAGGCCACGGGCACGTCGCCCGACGACCTGCTGGCGTCCGTGCGGGTGGATGCCGAGGCCGCCGTCAGGGCCGACCTGGCGCTGCGGGCCCTGGTCGAGGCCGAGGAGGTCGCGCTCAGTGACGAGGAGCTCGATGCCGAGATAGAAAGGATGGCCGAGCGCTTCGGGGCCACTCCCGACGAGCTGCGCCGGCAACTCGACACGAGCGGCCGGACGGGCGCGGTACGCTCGGAGCTACGGAAGAGCAAGGCGCTGGAGTGGCTGTTGGACCATGTTGCACTCTTCGACGAGGAGGGCAACCCGATGTCACGGGATGACCTGAAGGTCGATGCCTCGGAGGACGAGGAGGACCAGACGGTCGGCGCGGGTGAGGAGAGCGAGAGCGAGTGAGCATGCAGAGCCCGGGGGAACGGATGAAGGCGTACAACTATCTCGTCCCGACCGTCATCGAGTCGTCGAACCGCGGCGAGCGCGCCTACGACCTCTACTCACGTCTGCTGCGTGAGCGCATCATCTTCCTCGGCACCCCGGTGGACGACGCCGTGGCCAACCTGACCTGCGCGCAAATGTTGTTCCTCGAGTCCGAGGAGCCCGACAAGGACATCCACCTCTACATCAACTCGCCCGGCGGGGAGATCACGGCGCTCTTCGCCATTTACGACACGCTGAAGTTCATAAAGGCGGACGTGTCGACCTTCTGCTTCGGGCAGGCCGCCTCGGCCGCCGCCGTACTGCTGGCCGCCGGGGCCAAGGGCAAGCGGTTCGCCCTCCCGCACGCCCGCATTCTGCTGCATCAGCCCTGGGGCGGGGTCGAGGGCCAGGCGAGTGACATTGAGCTGCAGGCCAAGGAGATCCTCCGCATGCGTGACCTGCTCTCGGGGATGCTGGCCGAGGACACGGGCCAGACCCAGGAGAAGGTGGCCCAGGACACCGACCGCGACTTCATCATGACGGCGGAGGAGGCGGTGACGTACGGCATAATCGACGAAGTGATCACGGCCCGCACGATCGCCCCGCTCGAGGCCATCGGCGCCGCGTAGGACGCTGGGACGGGACGGGGAGCGAACGGGTGGCCAAATTCGGAGAGGGCGGGGATCTCGTCAAGTGCAGCTTCTGCGGCAAGACGCAGAAGCAGGTCAAGAAGCTCATCGCCGGTCCCGGGGTCTACATCTGCGACGAGTGCATCGACCTGTGCAACGACATCATCGCCGAGGAGCGTGACGAGTCCACCGAGCTGAGCTTCGAGGACCTCCCCAAGCCGCGCGAGATCTTCGACTTCCTCAACGACTACGTCGTGGGCCAGGAGTACGCCAAGAAGATCCTCTCCGTCGCTGTCTACAACCACTACAAGCGGGTGCAGGCGGGGCCGCCGGTGGCCGAGGACGGCGTCGAGCTGGCCAAGTCGAACATTCTCCTGCTCGGCCCGACCGGGTGCGGCAAGACGCTGCTGGCCCAGACGCTGGCCCGCATGCTCAACGTCCCCTTCGCCATTGCCGACGCCACCGCGCTGACCGAGGCGGGCTATGTGGGCGAAGACGTCGAGAACATTCTGCTGAAGCTGATCCAGGCCGCCGACTACGACGTGAAGCGGGCCGAGACGGGGATCATCTACATCGACGAAATCGACAAGATCGCCCGCAAGAGCGAGAACCCCTCCATCACGCGTGACGTGTCGGGCGAGGGCGTGCAGCAGGCGCTGCTCAAAATTCTGGAGGGGACCACGGCCTCGGTGCCGCCCCAGGGCGGGCGCAAGCACCCGCACCAGGAATTCATCCAGATCGACACCACGAACATCCTGTTCATCTGCGGCGGCGCGTTCGCCGGGCTGGACAAGCTGATCGAGAGCCGCATCGGCAAGCGGGGGATCGGGTTCCGGGCCGAGGTGCACCGCAAGGACCGCGACGACGGCGAAATCCTGCGCCACGTGCTGCCCGAGGACCTCATCAAATTCGGACTCATTCCCGAGTTCATCGGCCGGCTGCCCGTGGTGAGCGCGGTGTCGCCGCTCTTCAAGGACGCGCTGGTGCAGATCCTCGTCGAACCCAAGAACGCGCTGACGCGCCAGTACGAGCGGGTCTTCGCGCTCGACAACGTGGAGCTCGAGTTCACTCCGGACGCGCTCGAGGCGGTGGCCGAGCAGGCGTTGCTGCGCGGCACGGGTGCCCGCGGCCTGCGGGCCATCCTCGAAGAGGTGCTCCTCGACGTCATGTACGACCTCCCGAGCCGCACCGACGTCGGCCGGTGCGTGGTGGACCGCTCCGTGGTGCTGGACCGGGTCGCCCCGACGCTGGTGCCGCTCGGCGGCGCGCCGGTCAAGTCGACGCGCTCTCGTCGCGCCGCGTCCTGACCCGGCCGGTCCCGACGCCCGAACCGCGGCCGGAACACCCAGCGGAGCCGTTCGCCGTGGACGATCCGACCCCGTTGCCCTTCGAGAGCCTGAGCGACGCGCTGTCCTGGCTCGACAGCCACATCGATTTCGAGTCGAACATGCCGCGCCGGCGCGCCGTGCCCACGCTCGAGCGCATGTGCGCGCTGACCGCGCTGCTGGGCGAGCCGCAGGACTCCATCCCGTCGGTGCACGTCACGGGCACCAACGGCAAGGGGTCGACATCGGCCATGCTCACCGCGCTCTTCATGGCCAAGGGGCTCAACGTCGGCACCTTCACCAGCCCCAACCTCCACACGCGTGGCCGAGCGCATTGCCCGCAACGGTGAGCCGATCGACGACGCCTCGTTCACGGAGGTCCTGACCGAGCTGGCGCTGCTGGAGTCGCTGCAGCCCGAGCGCCCGACGCGCTTCGAGCTGCTGACCGCGGCGGCGCTGTCGTGGTTCGCCACCGAGGCCGTCGACGCCATGGTGATCGAGGTCGGGCTGGGCGGGACGTGGGACTGCACGAACGTGGTGCACGGCGACGTGGCCGTGCTGACCAATGTGAGCTTCGACCACACCGACGTGCTCGGGCCGACGCTCGAGGGCATTGCGGCGGACAAGTCCGGGATCATGGAGCCCGGCCGCCGGGCCGTGGTGGGGGAATTGGCCCCTGACCTGCTGAATATCGTCCTGGCCCACGCCGCCGAGGTGGGGGCCGGACCGGTCTGGGTGGCCGGGCGCGACTACGGCGTGGAGTCCAACCGGGTGGCGGTCGGGGGCCGCCTGGTCACGCTGTGGACACCCGGGGGTCGCTACGACGAGGTGCTCGTCCCACTGCACGGTGCGTACCAGGGGACGAACGCGGCCACCGCGCTGGCGGCGGCCGAGGCGTTCTTCGAAGAACCGCTGGCGCCCGAGGTGGTGGAAGAGGCGTTGGCCGCCGTGCGCGTGCCGGGCCGCCTCGAGGTACTCGGCCGACGCCCGCTGTTGCTGGTCGACGGCGCGCACAACGCCGCGGGCATGGCGACGTTGGGTGACGCGCTGCGCGACGAGTTCGAGGTCGACGGGGCGACGGTGGCGGTGGTCGGCATGCTCTCGGGACGCGACCCCTCGGCCATGCTGTCGCCGTTGGCCTCCGCCGGTGTGGCGGCCGTCGTCGCCTGTGCGCCCGACTCGCCCCGCGCCATGCCGGTCGCCGCGGTGGCCGAGGCGGCGCGCGCGCTCGGACTGAACGTGCGCGTCGAACCCGACGTGCGCGACGCGCTTCGCCTGGCGCGCGGCATGGTCGACGCCGACGGGCTCGTCGTCGTCGCCGGCTCGCTCTACGTCGTCGGCGCGGCGCGGGCGGACGCGCTGGCGGCGGCCGTGCCGTGGGAGGAAGCCGGGCGCTGAGCCCCCGCCCCGTCGGGACTCGGGGCGGCTGCGGTGTAGTGTCCGCGTCGTGGACCGCACCCTGGTGATCGTGAAGCCCGACGGTGTCGAGCGTGGCCTGGCCGGCGAGGTGCTGGCGCGCCTGGAACGCAAGAAGCTTCGCCTGGTCGCGGCCGAGCTCCGGACCATCACCAAGGAGGTGGCCGAGACCCATTACGCCGAGCATGCCGAGAAGCCGTTCTTCAGCGACCTGGTGACGTTCATCACCCGGTCGTCGGCACTCCTCATGGTGATCGAGGGGCCGAAGGACACCTTCGCCGTGGTGCGCCTCATGATGGGCGGCACCAACCCGGCCGAGGCGGCGCCCGGCACCATCCGCGGCGACCTGGCGATCGAGACGACGGAGAACCTCGTGCACGGGTCGGACTCGCACGAGTCGGCGGCACGCGAGATCGCGCTGTTTTTCCCCGACCTGGCTCCGTAGTACCGCCGCCGCCTGCAGGCGGGCGCCCTACAGGTGCACAAAATTGCTGCTGGAGTGCGTGCACGCCCGTGTCCGCCTTGTGATGGGTGCCGCCTTCCCGTAGCCTGTGGACGAACCAACGGGCCGCCGGCGTCGCCGGAGCCCACAGGACCCCCACGGTGGAGAATGACTTATGGCTGAAAACCGCCTTTCCCTCCTTGGCCGTGATATGGCCGTGGATCTCGGGACAGCGAACACCCTCGTCTACGTACGAGGCCGCGGCATCGTCCTGAACGAGCCGTCCGTGGTGGCGGTCGACATCAAGGACGGCCGTCCGCTGGCGGTGGGCGCCGAGGCAAAACGCATGATCGGCCGCACGCCGTCGAACATCCAGGCCATCCGCCCGCTCAAGGACGGCGTCATCGCCGACTTCGAAATCTGCGAGAAGATGCTGCGCTACTTCATCCACCGGGTGCACCAGCGCCGCTTCGCCAAGCCGCGCATGGTCATCTGCGTGCCTTCGGGCATCACGGGTGTGGAGCGACGCGCCGTCATGGAGGCGGCCGAGTACGCCGGGGCGCGGCGCGCCTACATCATTGAGGAGCCCATGGCCGCCGCCATCGGGGCCGGCCTGCCGGTGCACGAGCCGACGGGGAACATGGTGGTCGACATCGGGGGCGGCACGACCGAGGTGGCCGTCATTTCGCTCGGTGGCATTGTGACGAGCCAGTCCGTGCGCATCGGCGGCGACGAGCTCGACGACGCCATTGTGTCCTTCGTGAAGAAAGAGTTCAGCCTGGCTCTCGGTGAACGCACGGCGGAAGAGATAAAGATCACGCTCGGTTCTGCGTATCCGCTCGAGCAGGAGCTGCACGCGGAAATCCGTGGCCGCGACCTCGTGAGCGGTCTGCCCAAGACCATCGTCGTCTCCACCGAGGAGATCCGCCGCTCCATTGAAGAACCGGTGTCGGCCATCATCGACGCAGTGAAGGTCACGCTGGACCGCACGCCGCCCGAGCTGGCAGCCGACATCATGGAGCAGGGGATCGTGCTGACCGGGGGCGGGGCGCTGCTGCACGGGCTCGAGTCCCGGCTCCAGCACGAGACGGGCATGCCGATCGTCGTGGCCCGGGACCCGCTGAACTGCGTCGCCGTAGGCAGTGGCCAGTGCCTGGAGGAGTTCGAAGCGCTGAAGCGGGTGCTGATCACCACCTCCTCGCGCTGACGGTCTCCCCTGGGTGGCTCGGACCAGGCGTTCGCGCCGCACCTGGACGGTCGTCGTCCTCGTCATCGTCTCCCTGTCGCTGATCTCGCTCGACCTGAACGGGCGGACGCACAGCCTGACCTCGGGCATCAAATCGGTGGCCAACGACGTCTACGCCCCGTTGCGCCAGGGGATCGCGGACATCATCAACCCCATCGGCCACTTCTTCGCCGGTGCCTTCGACTACGGGTCCGTGCAGGCGCAGAACGAGCAGCTCGAGAAGACCATTGGGCAGTTGCGGGCCAACCAGGCCGAACGCGGCTTCGAGCAGGCGCAGCTGCGCCAGCTCATGGCGCTCGAGAACCTGCCCTTCCTGCAGTCGCTGACGACGGTGCCGGCCCAGACGGTGGACCTGAACCTGTCGAACTTCACCGCCACCATCACGTTGAACAAGGGACGGTCGGACGGGGTCGACGTCGGGTACCCGGTGGTCGGCGCCGGCGGGCTGGTGGGTCAGGTCATCCAGTCCTTCCACCACACCTGCGTGGTGCAGCTGATCACCGACGGCCAGTCCAAGGTCGGCGTGACGTTCGGCAGCCAGCAGACCGGCATCGTCGACGGGCAGGGGCCGGGGAACGACATGACGCTCGACCTGGTGCCCCCGCACACGCCGGTGCAGAAGGGCGAAATCATGTACACGAGCGGCCTACAGGCCGCGTCGTTCCCGCCCGGCATCCCGGTGGCCACCGTGGAGTCGTTCCACAACGAGGCCGGAGCGAGCCAGGAATCCATCACCGTCGACCCGGCGGCCAACCTGGACGAGTTGGCCTACGTCGACGTCGTGCAGTGGGAGCCGCCCACATGACCGGCCGGTCCATCCTCCGCGTGGCTTTCGTGATCTTCGTCGTCCTGATGGTGCAGCAGACCGTCATGGTGGCGTTGCGCGTCGGCGGCTACCACCCGGACCTGCTGTGGCTCCTGCCCATCACCGCCGCGTTGCTCGACGGGCCGGAGACGGGCGCCATCGTCGGGTTCTGGTCCGGGCTCGCCTTCGACCTGACGTTGCCCACGCCCTTCGGCCTGTCCGCCCTGGTGGGGTGCCTCCTCGGCTACGCCGTGGGCGCCCTGACCCAGGCGGTCGACCCCCGGGCGGCCTGGCTCAAGCCGGTGGCCGCGCTCGTCGGGAGCGTGGGAGCGGACATGCTGTTCGCCGTGCTCGGCGCGATCCTCGGACAGCAACAGATGGTGCAGGTGGACTTCTTGACCCTCTTCGCGGTGGTCGGCGTGGCCAGCCTGGTCTGCGTCCTCCCCGTCAACCGGCTCATGCGGTGGGCCCTGGCCGGGGAGAACCACCGCGGCTCGCTCGTCACGGCCCAGGCCGACAGCAGGCTCTGGTGAAGAGGACACTCCGCCACCCCATCCGCGGCGACCGCCTCCACCCCAAGCCTTCGAACCGCCCGGCGCGGGGCGCCTCCTGGCGCACCGACGCCCGCCAGCCGCGCATGCGGCCGCGCAAGTCGGTCAACGTGGCCTCCATCGTCGGTTCGCCCGAAGAGGAGGAGTCGCGGCCCAACCTGCGCCTGCGCGTGGTCGGGGTCGTCGTGCTCGTCCTCTTCGCGGTGCTGATCCTGCGGTTGTGGACGCTGCAGGTCATCGACGGCAAGACCTACGCCGCCGCGGTGACGCGCAACCAGGTGCGGGTGGTGAGCATCCAAGCCCCGCGCGGCGAGATCGTCGACCGCAGCGGCACCGTGCTGGTGTCGAACACCCCGCAGCAGGAGATCCTGCTGTCGCGGGAAGAGGCGGCCCAGAACCCGGGCATCATCGGGATGGTGGCCGCGCTGGTCGGCGAAACGCCGAAACAGGTGCAGACGGCGGTCAACAACGTGCAGTACAGCCCCTACGAGCCCGTGCCCGTGGCGAGCGGCGTCTCGGTGTCCACGGTGCAGTACCTGCAGACGCACCAGGCCCAGTACCCCGGCGTCAGCGTGCAGACGGTGACGCAACGCACCTACCCCCAGGGGGGGACGACGGCCACGCAGGTCCTGGGCTACGTGGGTCAGATCACCTCCTCCTTCCTGGCCGCCAACCCGAACCAGGGCTACACCCAGGGGAGCCAGATCGGCCTGGCCGGCGTCGAGGCGCAGTACGAGCCCTACCTGCGGGGGGTGGACGGGCGCCAGGCCCTCTCGGTGAACGCCGGCGGCAACGTGGTGGGCACGCTCAGCACGACGGCGCCGCAGATCGGCGACACCCTGGTCCTCAACATCGACTCCGACCTCCAGCAGCAGGTCCAGGCCGATCTCCAGAACCAGATCCTGACCGACCGGCACACGCTCGACACCGTGGACAACCGGATCCCGCCCGCGCCCAACGGTGCCGTCGTGGTCATGGACCCCCAGACCGGCCAGGTCCTGGCGCTGGCCTCCTACCCGAGCTACGACCTGGACGAGTGGGTGGGCGGAATCTCCTCGGCCAATTACGCCGCGCTCGCGGCCAGCGGGGCCGAGAACGACAATGCCATCGAGGGCCTCTACACGCCGGGGTCGACGTTCAAGCTCGTGACGGCCACCGCCGCCCTGCAGGACGGGCTCATCAGTCCCACCACGCCCTACGTCGACACCGGCAGCTTCAAAATCCCGGGCTGCCCGGCGCCCGGGGTCAACAACGACACCGGGTGCATCCTCCACGACGACCCGGGCGACAGCGGTGGCACCTACGACGTGTCGACGGCGCTGACGGCGTCGAGCGACTCGTTCTTCTACAACCTCGGTGCCACGTTCTGGGACGACCGGACCCAGTACGGCGACACCCCTATTCAGAACGAGGGCACGGACTACGGCGAGGGGACGATCACCGGCATCGACCTGCCGGGCGAGGCGCAGGGTCGCGTCGACGGCTACCTGACCCGGGCCAAGCTGCACGCCGAGGCGCCCAAGGGCTTTCCCAACCCGCCGTCGTGGTTCACCGGCGACAACGTCGAGATGGCGTTCGGGCAGGGCGAGACCGTGCTCACCCCGATTGAGCAGGCGGTGTCGTATTCGACCTTCGCCAACTGGTCGGCCACCACCCAGACCGGCACCCGCTACGCACCGCAGGTGGCCTCCGAAATCGTCGACCCGACCACCGGCAAGGTGGTCAAGAAGATCGCGCCGCGGGTGACGGGCCACGTCACCATTTCGGCGGCCAACTACGCCGCCATGCTGGCCGGCTTCGAGGGTGTGGTGTCGAGCCGGGCGGGCACGGCATACGCCGACTTTCAGGGCTTCCCCACCTCGTGGAACCTGGCCGGCAAGACGGGCACCGCCTCGAACGCCGCCGGCCTCGAACCCAACAGCTGGTTCGTCGCCTTCGGCCCCAACCCGAACCCGCAGTACCTGGTGCTGGCCGTCATCGACCAGGGTGGCTACGGCGCCGCCGCCGCGGCACCGCTGGTGCGCAACATCTTCGACTACCTCCTGACCAACCCGATCACCCCGGTGAAGACCCCGACCCCGTCGGCCCCGCCGAGCGTGACCGCGCCGGCCTCCAACGCGCCCTTCGGCGCGCCCACCACCACGACGACGACCACACCGGGCCAGCACCCGGCCACAGCGCCCACGACCACGACGACGGCTGTGCCGGGCGGTTGAGCGCCGTCCAGGTCGTAGGGTTGGGGGGCCATGGATAGCCTCTGGCCCCAGATAGAGCGGCTGTTGCCGCACGTGTCCAAGCCCGCCCGCTACATCGGCGGCGAGCAGGGCGCGCTCTACCCCGAGCACGGCCCGGGCCGGGTGGCCTGGCTCCTGCTCTATCCCGACACGTACGAAATCGGGCTGCCCAACCAGGGCCTGCAGATCCTCTACGAAATCCTCAACGAGCGGTCCGACGCCGTGGCCGAGCGGGCCTACGCGCCCTGGGTCGACATGGAGGCGGCCATGCGGGCCGCCGGCGTGCCGCTCTTCAGCGTGGAGCAGCACCTGCCTGCGGCCGCCTTCGACGTCCTGGCCTTCAACCTGGCGGCCGAGCTGGTCTACACGAACGTGCTCAACCTGATCGACCTGGCCGGCGTTCCGCTGCACGCCCGCGACCGCGGCCCCGCCGACGCGCTGGTGCTGGCGGGTGGGCACTGCGCGTTCAACCCCGAGCCGCTGGCCGACTTCGTCGACGCCTTCGTCCTGGGCGACGGCGAGGAGGTGGTGGGAGAGCTCAACGAAGTGGTGGCCGCCTGGGTGTCCGGCGGCCGGGGCGATCGCCTCGACCTGCTGCGGTGCCTGGCGGGGTTGGAGGGCGTCTACGTCCCGGCGCTCTACCACGCGTCCTACGAACACGGCCGGCTCGCCGGCACGCGGCCGCACGACCCCGCCGCGCCGACCGAGGTGACCAAGCGCACGGTGGCCGACCTGGCCGACTGGCCCTACCCGGCCCACCCGCTGGTGCCGCTCACCGAGGTGGTGCACGACCGCCTCAACGTCGAGGTGTTCCGCGGCTGCACGCGGGGGTGCCGCTTCTGCCAGGCGGGCATGATCACCCGGCCGGTGCGCGAGCGACCGGCGGCCCAGGTGCGCGAGCTGGTGCGCCGTGGCCTGGAGTGGTCCGGCCACGACGAGGTGGCGCTGACGTCGCTGTCCACCGCCGACTTCTCCGGCATTGAGGACACGGTGCGCGACATCGTCGACGACCCCGCCCACGGCGGGCGCGTGTCGGTCAGCCTGCCGTCGCTGCGGGTCGACGCGTTCACCGTGGGCACGGCGGCGCAGATCCAGAAGGTGCGCCGCACCGGCCTGACGTTCGCGCCCGAGGGCGGGACGTGGCGCATGCGCACGGTGATCAACAAGCTGATCACCGAGGAGGACCTCTACGGCGCGGTCGACTCGGCCTTCAGCCAGGGCTGGCGGCGGGTGAAGCTGTACTTCCTGATTGGGCTGCCGACCGAGCGCGACGAGGACGTCCGCGGCATCGCCGAGCTGGGAGCGCGCTGCACCGAGATCGGCCGGCGCTATCACAAGTCGGTGACGGTGGTGGCCTCCGTCGGCGGCTTCGTCCCGAAGGCGCACACGCCGTTCCAGTGGTTCGGCCAGGACACGGCGGCCGAGCTCGAGCGCAAGGTGGCGCTCCTGCGGGCCGAAGCCCGGGGGGCCAAGGGCCTGACCATCCGTTGGCACGACCCGGCCGCCTCGGTGGCCGAAGGCCTGGCCAGCCGGGGTGACCGGCGCATGGGCGCGGTGATCGAGCGCGTCTGGCGCGCCGGTGGCACCTTCCAGGAGTGGTCAGAGCGCTTCGACCTCGGCCTGTGGGAGGCGGCCCTCGAGGCCGAAGGGCTGAGCCTGTCCGAGGTGTGCCACCGTGAGCGCGACCAGTTCGAGGCGCTGCCCTGGGACCACATCTCGGCCGGGTTGCACCGTGACTTCCTCTGGGGCGACTGGCAGGACGCGTTGGCCGGGGCCGGCGTCGAGGACTGCCGCTGGACTCCGTGCTACGACTGCGGCGCCTGTACCGGCTCGGGTGTCGAGCACGTGGTGGCTTCGGCCGTACCGCCGGCCGGCGGCAGCCAGGGCACGGGCCAGGACCTGCGCCAGGGCGACCGCATCCCGGTCCGGCTGGTCGGCCGTGCCTCCTGAGGACCAGCGCCGCCTCCGGCTGCGTTTCTCCAAGTTCGGAAAAATCCGCTTCACCAGCCACCGTGACGTGGCCCGCATGTGGGAGCGGGCGCTTCGGCGTGGCGGTGTCCGGACGGCCTATTCACAGGGGTTCGCGCCCCACCCTCTGGTGAGCTTCGGACTGGCCCTCCCGACCGGGTGCGAGTCGCGGGGCGAGTACCTCGACGTGCGCCTGGAACCCGCCCAGCCGGGGGACACTCCCGTGGCCGAGCTGGCACCCGCGCTCAGCGCCCTGCTCCCCGACGGGATCGACGTCCAGGCGGCGTCGCTGGTCGACGGTGGGGAGGGATCGCTGCAGCAGGAGGTAGCATCGTGTGATTGGGAGCTGGAGGTGCTCGAGGTGCCGGGTGAGGAGCTGCAAGAGCGGGTCGAGAAGATCCTGGCCTCTCCCGTCCTCATCGTGCGGCGGGAACGGAAGGGTCGTCCGGTTGCGGACGACATACGCCCTGCCATCCTCGCCCTCGAGCTGACCGGCTCCCAAGGTCGCCTGCGGGCGGAACTGGCCACCCACCCGCGTGGGGTACGCCCGGCCGACGTGCTCGTGGCCCTGGGCACCGACAAGGTGCCGGCCCGAGCGTGCAGGACGCATCAATGGATCGAGCGTGATGGCACACGGTTCGAGCCGCTCCCCGTGGAGTGGCTCGGGACCACCGCCGTCGCCGAACAGAACGCAAGGAGGGCTCTCCCTCATGTCCGAGCCGGAAATCAGCCAGACCCCAGAGGGTCGCGCCCCGGAGGCGCCCGAGAGCAGTAGCCCCTCGGCCGCGCCGCGCCCGGCGCCCCAGCGCAAACCCAAAATCGGCGACACGCGCCCAGCCCCGGCCGTGCCACCACCGCAGCCCGCGGCGGCGCCCGTCGTACCGCTGGTGCGGCCCGGCGCGACGACCCCGCCGCCCCGGCCGGAGAAGGCGGCGACCCCGTCCGAGACCGACGAGGGCGCCGAGCCGGCCGAGGAGGACGGGTCCAAGCGGGCGCGCGGCCGCCGTCGTTCGGGACGGGAGCGCCGTTCGCGCCAGGTCGGTCGCTACCTGGTCTGCGTGCACGTCCAGCCGGACATGACCCAGATCGCCATGCTGGAGGGGCGCTCCCTGGTCGAGCACTACGTGTCCCGGGCGGCCGACGACACCAACCAGATCGACGGCAACGTCTACCGGGGCCGGGTCCAGAACGTCCTGCCCGGAATGGAGGCCGCCTTCGTCGACATCGGGATCCCCAAGAACGCCGTGCTCTACCGGGGTGACGTGCGCTACGACCGCGACGACATCGAAGGCGGGGGATCGGCCCAGCCCCGGATAGAGGACGTGCTCAAGGCCGGGCAGACCATCCTCTGCCAGGTCACCAAGAACCCCATCGGCGCCAAGGGGGCCCGGCTCACCCAGGAGGTCTCGCTCCCGGGCCGCTTCGCCGTGCTGGTGCCGAACTCGAGCGCCTTCGGGATCTCCAAGCGGCTCGGGGACAACGAGCGCCGGCGGTTGCGCCGCATCATCGACGAGGTGAAGCCGGCCGGCCACGGCATGATCATCCGCACGGCGGCCGAGGGCGTCTCGGCCGACGAGTTGCAGCGTGACGTCACCTCGCTGCTCGAACAATGGAACGCCATCGAGGCCGAGGCCAAGCGGTCGGACGCGCCGGGCTTGCTCTACCGGGAGCCCGAGCTGTCCGTGCGCATCCTGCGCGAGGAGCTCAACGCCGAGTACCGGGGCGTCGTGATCGACGACCTGGCGCTCTACGAGCAGGTGCGCGACTACGTGCAGGCGGTCAGCCCGGAGCTGTCGGACCGGGTGGAGTACTACGACGCCGAGGTGGAGGGGCTGCCCATCTTCGAGCGCTACCACGTGCACGAGCAGCTGCACAAGGCGCTCGACCGCAAGGTGTGGCTCCCCTCGGGTGGCTCGCTCATCATTGAGCGGACCGAGGCGCTCACGGTGATCGACGTCAACACGGGCAAGAACGTGGGCAAGACCAACCTGGAGGAGACCGTCTTCCGCAACAACCTGGAGGCGGCCGAGGAGGTGGCGCACCAGCTTCGTCTGCGGGACATCGGCGGCATCATCGTCATCGACTTCATCGACATGGAGGTGAGGGAGAACCGGGAGCGGGTGGCCGCCGCGCTGCGCAATGCGCTGGCCCGGGACAAGACCCGGACACAGGTCTTCGACATTTCCGAGCTGGGGCTGGTGGAGATGACGCGTAAGCGAGTCTCGGAGGGCCTGCTCGAGACGCTGTCCAGCGAATGCGCCGTCTGCGGGGGCCGGGGCGTGACCCTGGACGACTCCGTTCTGCGCTAGGATCTCGCCCTTATGTATGCCGTCATCAGGTCCGGAGGCAAGCAGGAGCGCGTGGCCGAGGGTCAGCGCGTCCGGGTGGAACTTCTGGGCCAGCCGGTGGGCGCCGAGGTGTCCCTCGAGCCGGTGCTGGTCGTGGACGGCGGCCGGGTCCTGGCCACGCCGGACCAGCTGGCCGGCGCCTCGGTGACGGCGAAGGTCGTGGGCGAGGAGAAGGGCCCCAAGATCAACGCCATGACCTACAAGTCCAAGTCGAACCAGCGCCGCCGGTGGGGCCACCGCCAGCACTACGCGACGCTCGTGATCACCGCCATCACGGCGAAGTAGAGGCAGGAGCCAGGCATGTCGAAGACCAAGGGTGGCGGTTCGACCCGCAACGGCCGCGACTCGGCGGCCCAGCGCCTCGGGGTGAAGACGTTCGACGGGACGGCAGTGACCGCCGGCGCCATCCTGGTGCGCCAGCGGGGGACGAAGTTCTACCCCGGCACCAACGTCGGGCGCGGCGGCGACGACACGCTCTTCGCCACGGCCGACGGTGTGGTGAAGTTCGGCGAACGGCGCGGCCGCAAGCACGTGAGCGTCCTCAGCGGGTAGCCGCTGTTCGACGGCCGAACCGTCGAGTTCCTGTGGGCACGGCACACGGGCTCCCAGGCGAGCTGGGCCTCAGGGTTGGCGTGAGGGCCTCGTCGATGATGCCCGGCAGCGCGGGGAGGGCGAGGCGCAGTCGACGCACCTCGTCCACGTCGAACCACCGGATTTCGTCGTGCTCTTCTGGAACACGATTGACCGGGTCGCCGACCCAGTTCCGCACCACGTAGACGGTCAAGGACAGGTCCGGGGCCGACAGCACGGCCACGGGGTCGCCGATCGGCGGGCGGACGACGATGCCCAGCTCCTCGGCCAACTCGCGGCCGAGGGCTGCCTCACGGAGCTCTCCCTCCTCCACGTGACCTCCCGCCATGTCCCAGACGTCGGGATACCACCGTCGTCCGGGTGCGCGGTGGCACAGCAGGACCCGCCCGTCTCTCACGAGGAGGCCGGCGACGACCCGGTGGCCCGGTTCGCCGTCGATTTCCCCGCCGGTCGGTGGCACAGGCCGAGCCGACCGGCGGATCAGCGCGTCAGAAGCCCGTTGC
Source organism: uncultured Acidimicrobiaceae bacterium (assembly GCA_963850095.1). Taxonomy (GTDB): domain Bacteria; phylum Actinomycetota; class Acidimicrobiia; order Acidimicrobiales; family RAAP-2; genus Bog-473. Next base: position 217,235 of record CAWKJX010000004.1, read on the forward strand.
CGCGACGATGAATCCGTTGAGGTGGGTGCCGACCATCGATCCGTCATTCGGAGCATCTCCGAAGTTGTCGACCGCGCCGTTCGAGGCGGCCACCCAATAGCCCTGACCGTCGGACGTCGCGAAGACGGCCATCGCCGGGAGCAGTCCCCCGTACTGTCCACCGGGACTCCCGAACGCACCGGCGCTGCCCTGGTTGTAGACCGTCCCGTTGGCGGTGAGGATCCAGTAGCCGCCGCCATTCGGGGTGCCGACGGCCGAGGTCACCGGCGACCCGCTGGCCGGCTCCGGGGCGCCGTCGTAGGAGGCGTCACCGAAGCTGTAGACGTTCCCGGATTTGGTCACGAGCCAGTAGCCGTTGCCGGTGGCGTCGGGCATGACGGCCACCGCGGTACCGGCGCACCCTCCGATGCCGGGGCACGAACCCTCGAATTTGGCGTCACCGAAGGCGAAGACCCCACCGTCGGCGCCCACCATGAAGTAGCCACCACCATCGGCCGAGGGCACCATGCCCACGATGGGCGCATTGAGCGAGTTCGGAAGTCCCGACCCGGCGGGATGCAGTCCGAGGCCGGGGATCGAGCCATAGAATCCGGCGTCGCCGTAGTTGAAGACGCCGCCGTCGGAGGCGTCGAGCCAGTACCCGCCGTCATTTTTCGACGGGGAGATGCCCACGATGGGACGTTGCAACGCCAGACTGCCGGTCGAGCCGTAGAAGCCCGCCGTGCCGAAGTTGAAGACGCCCCCGTCGGAGCCGACCAGCCAGTAGCCGTGGGTCGAGGTCGACGACGAGGTGACCGGCGCCGGCGGCGTGCAGGCGTCGGCCGTCGGGTCATAGGTGATACTCACGGAGCCGGGCCCGGCGTTGGCCGCCGACGAAGTGACCTGGGTTGCCGAGGCGATCGCGTACGAGGAGCCCCCGGCATCCTCGCCGCCGCCGCCGTAGCCACCACCGCCGCCACCACCGCCGGGACCGCCGTCACCGGTGCCGTAGCCGCCGCCAGCACCGCCGCCGAAGCCAATCGCCACCGCCGCCGCCCCCGCCGTTGGCGGTGCCCGGATAGGTGAGGCTGAGGGGTCCGGTGTTGGCATTGGCGCCGTTGCCACCGCTGCTGTTCCCGGCTCCGCCGGCGCCACCCGTGATGCCAGATGCGCTTTCGTTGACACCGCCTGGACCGCCGACGCCCATGTCCGTGGCGCCGCCCCGTGCCGCCTACGCCGCCGGTCGCGCCGCCGCCGCCGCCGATGGTGCCCGTGGCGTCGCCCCCTCCGCCGTTGTCGCCGTTACCACTACTGGGCCCGGGACCGGTCCCACCAGTGGTGACGCCTCCTCCGCCGCCACCCATGGTCGCAGAGCCGCCGGCCCCGGTGGCCGAGCCACCGTCGCTGTCATAACCGGCTCCGCCACTGTTGCCGAGGGTGCCGCCATTGCCGACCGCGCCGCCGAAGCCACCACCACCGCCACCTCCGGCGACGACGAGGGGTGTTCCGGCTCCGGTGGTGACCACCGAGGCCCCGCCGCCGCCGCCACTGGTGCCGTTTCCCCCACCCCCGCCGCCGAGGCCGCCGGCGCCCCCGCTATCGAACGTGACCTGGTCTTCGCCGGCGCCCCCGACGAGGACACTGAGCGCTTCGCCCGCCGTCACGGACACGTGGGCACTCACCGTGGCACCAAACCCACCAAGGCGCAGGGAAGGAGCTTGCGCCGCCCTCGCCGCCCGAGGCCGTGATGCTCACGAAGCAGACGTTGGCCGGGATGGTGACGCCCGAGGCGCTGTAGGCCGGCGTCGAGGACGAGAAGAGCGTGACCGGTGTGTCCGCCTGGGCCGACGGCATGGCGAAGGCCACGACGCTCAGCACCGAGCCGACCAGCAAGGTGAGGGCGCCCAGGGGTGCCACCCGCCGGGTCACCTCGATCAGTCCACTGGGTGGGAACGAGAAGGTATTTCCCCTGCCCGCCGTGCTTCTCATGGCGTCCTCCGGTCGTTGGGTCGTCAACGAAAGGCGCGATAGCCGCCCCCTGCGCCGTGCTCAACATTAAGAGCACTTAACCAAAGAGCCTACTCCCACTAACACCGCCGCCCCCAGTCGAGGCGGCCGTTCAGTTCCGGCTGGGCCCCCGTCGCTCGGCGGCGCGGAGCAGGTCAGGAGACGGTTTGACGGGCCAGGGGGGACCGAGGCGCAGTGTCTTTTTGCCCCGGCGGCGCTCGTCGACCACCTCCGTGCCGCTCACGACGTCCCACGGGGCGGAGCGGGGTTGGCGCAGCAGGCCGTCCGGCGCTGATGCGCCCATCACGAAGGCCAGCCCGACCAGCACGCACAGCAACAGCATCGGGATGAGGAGCGCCGCGCAGCACAGCTCGCGCAGGGCCGACCGAGCCAGGCCGGCCGGCTGCCCGTCGGAGCGCCGCACCACGTGGAGCCCGGTGAGCCGGTAGCCCGGGTTTCGGCCCCGACGCCACTCGGCCACGCTCCAGAGCAACCACCCGATTCCCAGGCTGGCGACGATGAGCACGGCGGTGAGGCCCAGGGCCCCGATACGTGGGCCGGGGCGGGCGGGCGGGAGGTGTCGGCCTGCGCCGGGGCGGCTACGACCCCCGGCCGCCGCCCTTCCTGTCAGCATGTCGTCGGGACGCATCCGTGCAGCCCCCTGACGGTTGTCCTTATGGTCGCTGGTGCAGCTCTATCCCGTTGCCCCACGGGTCGGTCAGGAACGCCTGCTGCCGCCCCGTCTCGCCGACCGGGATGGGGTCGGTCACCTCGACCCCCCGGTCACGCAGCCCGGCCACCGCCGCCCCTATGTCGTCGTAGACGAGCGCAAAGTGCTGCCCCACGTTGGGTGGCGCCGGGAGCTCAATGAGGTGCACCTGTTGGCCGCTGGCCGTGTCGAGCCAGGCCCCGGCAAAGCCGAAGTCCGGCCTGGTCGTGTTCTGGGTCAAGCCCATCGTCTCGGTGTAGAACACGATGGCCCCCGGGACGTCGGGGACGTTGATGGCCACGTGGTCCACGCCGGCCGGTGCCACCGAGTTGCTCACGTCAGGGAGCCTACGACGTGACGCACGATCCCGGCCACGGCGGGCGCCGCCACCCGGCCCACCTGGGCGATGTCGCCGATCGCGGTCGGGGTTCCCGCCGCGGCCGCCGAATTGGTGACCAGAGCCAGGCCGAGCACCTCCGCCCCGGCGTGGCGGGCGGCGATCGTCTCGAGCGCCATCGACATGCCGACCACGTCGGCGCCCGCTCTCCGGAGGAAGGCGATTTCCGCCGGCGTCTCGAACTGGGGTCCGGGTACCTGGGCGTAGACGCCGGGCCGGGGGGCGACGATGTCGCCCGCGGGTGGGGGCGTGGCCAGCGCCAGGGAGCGCAGACGAGGGGAGTAGGCGTCGACCATGTCCACCGGCGCCGCTCCGGTCAGGGGGCTGCGCCCGGTCAGGTTGAGCTGGTCTTCCACCACCATGACCGTGCCCGGGGCCAGGTCGTCGCGGATGCCGCCCACGGCCGTGGTCAGGATGACGACGGCGGCCCCGCCGGCGACGCCCGTGCGCACTGGGTGGACGGCCTCGGCTGGCTCAATCCCTTCGTAGACGTGACCCCGGCCGCCGAGGACGAGCACCTGGCGCCCGGCGATGGCGACGGACCAGCCGTAGGCCCGGTGTCCGCCCGCAGTGAAGGGCGGGAAGAAGGGCAGCGTGTCGAGCTGGTGGGCGTCGGCGCCCTCGGCCAGCAGCTCGCCGGTGCCCGAGAGCCCGCTGCCCAGTACCACCAGCACGTCGTGGTGGTCGGTCCCGAAGCGTCGGGCCAGCTCGCGCGCACTGCGAGCGGCACGGTCGGCCGCTTCGTCCATCCGACGATGCTAGAGGGTGCCATCGCCGGGGCCGCATAACATCGGCCGGGATGCCCCCATTGCACCCCCTCGACCGGTTGACCGGGGACGAGATCACGCGGGCCCGCGAAATCGTCCAGACCAGCGGGCGCTCCGCCACCGCCCCCGACGCTCTGCGCTTCGCCTATGTCGGCTTGTGCGAGCCGCCCAAGGATCAGGTGCGGGCGGCGGACCGCGGCGAGGAGGTGAAGGTGGACCGCCGGCTCCGCCTGGTGCTCCTCGAGGGTCCCGAGGCCGACGTGGTCGAGGCGATCGTCTCGGTCACCCGGGGCACCGTCGACCGCTGGGAGGTGGTACGCGGCGTCCGGCCACCGCTCCAGATCGAGGAGTCCATTCACGTCATCGCGGCGCTGCACGAACATCCGGAGTGGAACGCCGCGCTCGACCGGCGCGGCGTGGTCGACCGCGACCTGGTGCAGATCGACCCCTGGCCGGCCGGCACGTTCGGGCTGGCCCACGAGGAGGGCCGCCGCATCACCCGCTGCCTGGCCTACCTGCGCCAGTTCGAGGGCGACAACGGCTACGCCCGGCCGCTCGAGGGTCTGGTGGCCTTCGTCGACATGGGACGGGGCGAGGTCCTCGAGGTCGTCGATTACGGCGTGGTCCCCATTCCGCCCAAACCGGGCAGCTACTACCCCGAGCACAACGAGCCGCTGCGGACCGACCTCAAGCCCTTGGAGATCGCCCAGCCGCAAGGGCCGAGCTTCGTGGTCGAGGGCAACCTGGTGCGCTGGCAGAAGTGGTCCCTGCGCATCGGCATGGACCCTTTGGAGGGCCTGGTGCTGTGGACTGTCGGTTACGAGGACGGGGGCCGGGTGCGCCCCATCCTCTACCGGGCCGCGGTCAGCGAAATGGTGGTGCCCTACGGGCACCCGGGCCCGATGCACGCCTGGAAGAGCGCCTTCGACGCCGGGGAATGGGGCCTCGGCCGCATGGCCAACTCGCTCACCCTCGGCTGCGACTGCCTGGGGGAGATCACCTACTTCGACGACGTGTTCGCCGACGAGCGGGGCAAGCCGCACACGCGGCCCAACGCCGTGTGCATGCACGAGGAGGACTACGGGATCCTCTGGAAGCACGTCGACCTGATGACGGGTCGGGCCGAGGTGCGCCGCTCACGGCGGCTGGTCATCAGCTCCGTCGCCACGGTGGGCAACTACGAGTACGGCTTCTACTGGTACTTCTACCTCGACGGCACCCTGCAGCTCGAGGTGAAGCTGACGGGGATCATGTCGACCATGGCGGTAGGGGACGAGGGGCCGGGCGATCACGCGCGGATGGTGGCCCCCGGCCTGGCCGCCCCTTTGCACCAGCACCTGTTCAACGTGCGCCTCGACGTGGAGGTCGACGGTGCCGACAACGCGGTGTACGAGGTCGACGCCGTGCCGACCGGTTCGCCGGGCAGCGCAGCGAACCCGTGGGGTAACGCGTTCGGCACCACGGCGACACTGCTGGAGTCCGAGTTGTCGGCCCGGCGCGACGTCGATGCGGGGCGCAGCCGCACGTGGCGCATCGCCAACCGCTCGTGCCGCAACCAGGTGGGCGAGCCCACGGCGTACAAGCTGCTGCCCGCGTCGACCCCGACCCTGCTGGCCGACCCCGAATCGAGCGTCGGCCGGCGTGCCGCCTTCGCATGTCACAACCTCTGGGTCACGCCGTTCGACGAAGACGAGCGCCGGGCGGCCGGGGACTATCCCAACCAGCACCGGGGCGGCGCGGGTCTTGCCGGCCTGGACGGCGCAGGACCGCCCGCTGGTCGACACCGACGTCGTGCTGTGGCACACGTTCGGCGTCACCCACGTGCCGCGGCCCGAGGACTGGCCCGTCATGCCCGTCGAGTACACCGGGTTCACGCTGGTGCCGTTCGGCTTCTTCGACCGCAACCCGGCGCTGGACGTGCCGCCGAGCGGTGATCATTGCCATGGCTGAACCTCAGGAGTACCACCCGCCCGTCGAGGAGTACCTCGAGACGATGCTGGGCCTGGCCGAAGAGGGGGTGCCGGTCATCCAAGCCCGCATCGCCGAGCGGCTCGGGCGCTCGGCGCCGTCCGTCTCGGAGATGCTCGACCGCCTCACCGATGACGGGTACGTCACCCGCGAGGGCCGGCGGCTCTCCCTGACCCCCAGCGGGCGGGCCCTGGCCGAAAAGGTGGTGCGCAAGCACCGGCTGGCCGAGCGGCTCCTGGTCGACGTCATCGGCCTCGAATGGCACAAGGTGCACCGGGAGGCCGGGCGCTGGGAGCACGTGATCTCCGACGATGTCGAGGCGCGCCTGGTCGAGCTGTTGGGCGACCCGGCCACCTGCCCCCACGGCAATCCCATCCCGGGCTCGCACTCGACCGCGCCCTCCGAGCCCACGCGCCCGCTGGCCGACGTGGGAGCGGGCGAACGGGTGCGCCTGTTGCGCATCAGCGAGGAGGTCGAGCTGAATTACGGGTCGTTGACCCTGCTCGACGACGGCGGTTTCATTCCCGGGGCGGTGGCCCGCGTGGGCGAGCGGGACGCGGAGGGGATGGTCGAGGTGACCGTCGAGGGCGGCGGGCCCATCCGGGTCCCGCGCGACCTGTCCGACCGCCTCTTCGTCGGCGTGGCGTGACGTTGCGGCTGGAGGCCGACGCCGTCTTCACCGTGGACGCCGCGCACACCGTGCTGCGCCCCGGCGCCGTCGACATCGACGACGGCCTCATCACCTGGGTGGGCCGTCCGGGCGATCGCCCCCCGGCCGAACGGGTCAGAAGTGCGCCGCCTGGGCGGCCTGCTCATGCCCGGACTGGTCAATTGCCACGGGCACTCGCCCATGACGCTCGTGCGCAGCGCCGGCGACGGGCTGCCGCTGGACCGCTGGCTGAGCGAGTCGGTCTGGCCCCGCGAGGCGCTCATGTCGGACGACGACGTCTACTGGGGCATGCTGCTCGGCGCGGCCGAGCTGCTCGGTAACGGCGTCACCACCACCTGCGAGCAGTACCGCCATCCCCGGCCCGTCATCGAGGCGGTGTTGGACTCGGGCATTCGCGCCGTCTACACGCCGGGCATCTTCTCGGTGCCCGGGTCCGGCCCCGAGAACAGCTGGGAGGCGTTGCTCGAGGAGGCGTGCCGTCTCTTCGACGCGCTCGACGAGGCCGAAGGGCGCTTGCACCTCGGCTTCGGGCCGCACGCGGCGTACACCGTCCCGCCCGAAGGGTTGCGGGCCATCGGGGCCGAGGCCCAGGCGCGTGACGCGCTGCTGCAGATCCACCTCTCCGAGACCGCGGCCGAGTGCGACGAGGTGCGCCACCGCTACGGCATGAGCGCGCCGGCGCTCCTGGCGGCCCAGGGAGTGTTCGACGGCCGCGTCCTGGCCGCGCACGCCGTCTGGCTGGACGATGCCGACCTCGATCTCGTGGCGGGGCACGACGTCGCGGTGGCGCACTGTCCCGGCTCCAACGGGAAGCTGGGTGCCGGCGTGGCGCCTTTGCGCCGGCTGCTCGATCGAGGCGTGCGGGTTGGCCTGGGCACGGACGGCCCGGCGTCGAACGACGACCTCCACCTCTGGGACGAGCTGCGGTTGGCCGCGCTCCTGGCGCGGGCCACGGCGGCCGATCCCGAAGCCGTCAGCTCGTCCACGGCGCTGCGGTTGGCCACCCGCGGCGGCGGGGAGGCGCTGGGCCTGCCGGTCGGCGCACTGGAGGCCGGAAGGCCGGCCGACGTCATCCGCCTGCGCACCGACGACCCCCGCTTCACGCCGTCCCTCAGCGAGGGCGAGCTCCTGGGGCACCTCGTGTGGGCCGGCGCCGGCTACCTGGTGACCGACGTGTGGGTGGGCGGCGCGTGCGTGGTCGCGTCGGGCATTTGCACGCGGGTGGACGTCGAGAAGGCGCGCGCCGAGGTGGGGCAGCGCGCCCGGCGACTCGCGGCCTCTTAGGCTTCTCGCCATGCCCGGGTTCGTCGACCAGGCCCAATTGCACGCGCGCGCCGGCGACGGGGGAGCCGGGGCGGTGTCGTGGCGCCGCGAGGCCCACGTCGCGCGCGGCGGTCCCGACGGCGGCGACGGCGGCCACGGTGGCGACGTGTGGCTGGTGGCCTCGGCGAACGAGGCGTCGCTCCTCGGCTTCCGTGACCACCCGTTCCGCCGCGCCACCGACGGGGCGCATGGCTCGGGGTCCAAGCGCCACGGTGCCCGGGGCAAGGACGTCGAGGTGGCGGTGCCCGTGGGCACCACCGTGCGCGACCGGTTCGGCCGACTGGTCTGCGACCTGGCCACGAACGGGGCGCGCTTCTATGGTGGCCGAGGGCGGGCAGGGTGGCCGGGGCAATGCGCGCTTCCTGTCCAACCGCCGACGCGCCCCGGCCTTCGCCGAACAGGGTGAGAAGGGGCAGGAACACTGGCTCGACATGGAGCTCAAGCTGATGGCGGACGTCGCGCTGGTCGGATTCCCCAATGCGGGCAAGTCGACGTTGATCTCCACCGTCTCGGCGGCCAAGCCCAAAATCGCGGACTACCCCTTCACCACGCTCGAGCCGCATTTGGGCGTGGTCCGGGTCGGCGGCGTGCGCGACGGCACGGAGCTGGTGATGGCCGACATCCCCGGTCTGGTCGAGGGGGCGGCGGGCGGTAAGGGCCTGGGCCACCAGTTCCTGCGCCACATCGAGCGGGCGCGCGTGCTGGTGGTGATGCTCGATCTGGCCGCGCCGGCGCAGGGTGGCGAACGGCCGTCGGCCCAGCTGCGCACGCTGCTGAGCGAGCTCGGCGCCTACCAGCCCGAGCTGCTCGACCGCCCGCGGATCGTGGTCGGGAGCAAGGCGGACGTGGCGGCCGACGAGGAGGGCGTGTGCGAAATGGTGCTCTCCGCCGCCACCGGCGTCGGGGCGGGCCCGTTGGTCGAGCGGCTGGCTGTGCTGGTCCAGGAGGCCCGGGCCACGGCGGCCGACGTGGCCCGCAGCGAGGTCGTCGTGCACCGCCCGGCCCCGGAGGGCGTGGACGTGCAGCGGGCGGGCGCCGGTGCCTGGGTCGTCGTCGGCCGGGCCGCCGAACGGGCGGTGGCCTTCTCCGATTTGACCGATGGCGGCGCCCAGGCGGAGGCGTGGCGCCGCTTGCGCCGCCTCGGGGTCGACCGCGCGCTGGCCCGGGCCGGCGTGCGCGACGGCGACGAGGTGACGGTGGGCTCCATGACGTTCACGTGGGAGGAGGACGCGCCGTGATCGTCGTGGTGAAGGTCGGGTCGTCGTCGGTGACGGCCGAGACCGTACAGCGCCTGTGCGACGAGATCGCCGCGGCCCGCCGGGCCGGCCATACCGTGGTCGTCGTCTCGTCGGGCGCCATCACTGCCGGCTGGGCCGCGCTCGGCCGGGGCGAGCAGCGCCCCGCCGACCCCGCGGTGCTCCAGGCCGTCTCGGCCGTGGGCCAGCACCGGCTGATGCGGCTGTGGCAGGACGGGTTCGACCCGCACGACGCGCTGGCCGGGCAGGTGCTGCTGGCGCCGCTCGACTTCGTGCACCGCACGCAGTACCTGCACGCCCGGGGGACACTGCGCCATCTGGTCGACCTCGGAGTGGTCCCGGTGGTCAACGAGAACGACGCCGTGGCGGACGAGGAGATCCGCTTCGGGGACAACGACCGCCTGGCCGCGTTGGTGGCGCACCTGGTGGGCGCGCAGCTGCTGGTGCTGCTGACCGACACACCCGGGCTTCTCACGGCCGACCCGCGGCGCGACGCCGAGGCGTCACTCATCGAGGAGGTGGTCGAGATCGACCAGCAGCTGGAGCGCCTGGCCGGCGGGCCGGGCGCGGTGGGCAGCGGCGGCATGGCCTCGAAGCTGGCCGCGGCGAAGATCGCCACCTGGTCCGGCGTGCAGGCGGTGATCGGCGACGCCGGTCGCCCGGGTGTGCTGACGGCCGCCCTGGCCGGCGAGTCAGGTGCGGGCACCGTGTTCCCCGCCCGGGAGAGCCGACTGTCGGCTCGCAAGCTGTGGATCGCGTTCGCGCTGGGGTCCTCGGGCAGCCTCATCGTCGACGAAGGCGCGCGGGCGGCGCTGACCGAGCGCGGGCGTTCACTGCTGGCTGCCGGCGTGACCGGCGCGGCGGGCAGCTTCCGGCCCGAGGACGCAGTGGAGATCGCGGGCCCCGACGGCGCTGTCTTCGCCAAGGGCCTGGTCCGGGTGGCCGCGGAGAGCGCGTCGGAGTGGATGGGCCGGCGCAGCCAGGTCGTCGTCCATAGAGACGACCTCGTCCTAGTAACCTGAACCGATGACTTGGCCGGAATTGGAGCAGCTCGCGGGCCGCGTCCAGTCGGCCGCCCGGTTGGTGGCCCGCTCGTCGAGCGCGGTGCGCGACGACGCGCTGCGCCTGGCCGCCGACCTCCTGGACGAGGAGTGGCCGACCCTGGTCCAGGCCAATCAGGGCGACCTCGAGCGCGCTCGGGCGGCCGGCATGGCCGACGCCGCCCGGGACCGCCTGCGCCTGACCGAGGACCGCGTGCACGCCATGGCCGCCGGCCTGCGCAAGGTGGCTGCGTTGGCGGACCCGGTGGGCGAGGTGACCGAGGGCTGGGTGCGGCCCAACGGCCTGCGGGTGACCCGGGTGCGGGTGCCTCTGGGCGTGATCGGCGTCATTTACGAGAACCGGCCCAACGTCACGAGCGATGCCGCCGGCCTGTGCCTGAAGGCGGGCAACGCGGCCTTCTTGCGCGGGTCGTCCTCGGCCATCGATTCCAACCGGGCCGTCGTGGCCCTGTTGCGACGGGCCGTGGTCAAGGCGGGCCTACCCGAGGACGCCGTGGCGCTGGTGGAGGACACCTCGCACGAGACGGCCGTCGCCTTCATGCAGCTGCGCGGCCGGATCGACTGCCTCATTCCGCGTGGCGGCCGGGCGCTGATTGAGTCGCTGGTGCAGCACGCCACCGTGCCCTACGTGCTCGACGGCGACGGGAACTGCCACCTCTACGTCGATGGCGCGGCCGATCTGCAGATGGCGCACGAGCTGGCGGTCAACGCCAAGACGCACCGCTACGGCGTGTGCAACGCGGTGGAGACGATTTTGGTGCACGCCGGAGTGGCCGCGGCGTTCCTGCCCCGGCTGGCCGAGTCGCTGAGGGCGGCCGGAGTGGAGATCCGGGCCGACGCTCGGGTGCGGGCCCTGGTGCCCGACGCGGTGGCGGCCACCGAGGACGATTTCGCCACGGAGTTCCTGGCGCCGGTGGTGGCCATCGGCGTGGTGGACGACGTCGGCGAGGCCATCGGGCACATCGCCCGGTACGGCTCTGGGCACTCCGAGGCGATCGTGACATCGGACGTGGCCGTGGCGGACCGCTTCGTCGACGAAGTGGACGGGGCGGCGGTGCTGGTGAACGCGTCGACGAGGTTCGTCGACGGCGAGGAGCTCGGGCTGGGCGCCGAGGTCGGCATTTCGACCCAGAAGTTGCACGCCCGGGGACCGATGGGAGTGAAGGAGCTGACGACGTTGAAGTGGGTCGTGCGCGGTGATGGGCAGGTGCGCCGGTGAGCAATGGGAACGCAAGGGCCGGGCTGGGCCTCCCCGAGAGCGGTCCGCCCCGGTTCGAGTCCTTGGACGCCGTACGGGGCGGGCTGGCCCAGGTCGGGTACCTGGCCGACGACTCCATCAGCGGCGTCGTCTATTTGGCCGACCGGCTGGCCAAGCCGGTCCTGGTCGAAGGCCCGGCGGGCACCGGCAAGACGCAACTGGCCAAGTCGGTGGCCGAGCTGACCGATGCCCGCCTCATCCGGCTGCAGTGCTACGAGGGTCTCGACGAGTCCAAGGCACTCTACGAGTGGAACTATCGCAAGCAACTGCTGCGCATCCAGGCCGGCGAGCACGGGAAGGGTGAGACCGAAGGGCCGTCGTGGAAGGAGCTGGAGGAGGACATCTTCTCCGAGGACTTCCTGCTGACCCGGCCGCTGCTCGAGGCGATCCGGGCCACCGAGCCCGTGGTGCTGCTGATCGACGAGGTGGACCGGGTCGAACTCGAGACCGAGGCCCTGTTGCTCGAGATCCTCTCGGAGTACCAGGTCTCCATTCCCGAGCTCGGGACCGTGCGGGCGGTGCAGCTGCCCATGGTGTTCCTGACGTCGAACAACACCCGTGAGTTGTCCGAGGCGCTCAAGCGGCGCTGCCTGTACCTGCACATCGACTATCCCGACCTCGACCGCGAGCGCGACATCGTGCGCGCCAAGGTGCCCGGCATCAGCGAGGAGCTGGCCGACCAGGTGGCCCGCATCGTGCGCTCGCTGCGCACGCTCGAGCTGCGCAAGGCGCCCTCGGTTTCCGAGACCCTGGACTGGGCCCGCACACTGGTCCTGCTCGGGGTGCAGACGATCGACGCCGCCGGCGCCAAGGACACGCTGCACATTTTGTTGAAGTACCAAGCCGACATTGAGCGGGCGGCCAAGGAGCTGTTGTCGTCCGCGGCGGGCTGAGGTGCTCGACCTCCTCTCGGGGTTCGTCACCGAGCTGCGCCGCTCGGGTCTGCCGGTCTCGCTGACCGAGCATCTCGATGCCGCCGAGGCGATCAAGCACATACCCCTGGAGGACCGCGAGGCCCTGAAGTACGCGCTGGCGGCCACCCTGGTGAAGTCGTCGTCGCATTGGCGGGCCTTCGAGACGGCCTTCGAGGTCTTCTTCGCCGTGCGGACGGGCGCGGGCACCGGCCAGGACGGGGACCTCGGCGAGGGCCAGGGCGACACGGAGGAAGAAGGGACGGGGGACCAGGCGCGCATGCCCGGACAGGGCCGGTCCTGGAAGGGCGGCGGTGGGGGCGAGGGCATGACGCCCGAGGAGCTGGCCGAGCTGCTCTTCAAGTCGCTGGTGTCGGCCGACGGCGCGCTCATGAACGCGGTGGCCCGCAACGCCGTCGATCGCTACGCCGGCATGGAGCCGGGGCGCCCGGTGGGCGGCACCTACTACCTCTACCGGACGCTGCGGAACCTGGACCTCGACGCCGTGCTGGAGCGCCTCATGGCCCAGGCGCAGGCCGGTGCCGCGGGCGGCGGGCTGACCGAACTCGAGGAGCGGCTGATCCAGGACGAGTTCAAGGCCCGCATAGAGAAGTTCCGCCGGGCCGTCGAGACCGAGATCCGCCGGCGCCTGGTCGAAGACCGGGGAGCGGAGGCCCTGGCCAAGTCGGTCCGCAAGCCCTTGCCCGAGGACATCGACGTCATGCACGCGACCCGGGACGAGCTGGCCGTGCTGCACCGGGTGCTCCAGCCGCTGTCGCGCAAGCTGGCGGTCCGCCTGGCCCGCAAGCGGCGCCACGGGCGCAAGGGCCCGCTCGACTTCCGGGCCACCATGCGGCGCTCCCTCTCGACGGGTGGCGTGCCGATAGAGCCGCGCTTCAAGCACCCGCGCCCGGCCAAGCCGGAGATCTTCGTCGTCGCCGACATATCGGGTTCGGTGGCCAGCTTCGCCCGCTTCACCCTGCACCTGGTGTACGCCATTTCGTCGCAGTTCTCCAAAGTGCGCAGCTTCGTGTTCGTCGACGGCATCGACGAGGTGACGCGGTTCTTCGAGGGTGTCGTCGACCCGGCCGAGGCGGTGGCCCGCATCAACACCGAGGCCGACGTGATCTGGGTGGACGGCCATTCCGACTACGGCCACGCACTGACCGAGTTCCACCGGCGCTGGGGCGACCAGGTGACCTCGCGCTCGAGCATCATGGTGCTGGGCGACGCGCGCAACAACTACCACGCGTCCCAGTCCTGGGTGCTCGAGGACCTGCAGGCCCGGGCCCGGCACGTCTTCTGGCTCAACCCCGAGCCGCGCGACTACTGGGGTTCGGGCGACTCCATCGTCGGCGAGTACGCCGCCCATTGTGACGACGTGGTGGAGTGCCGCACGCTGCGCCAGCTCGAGCACTTCGTTGGCAATTTGGCGTGAGCGACGCCGCGCCCGCCGAAGACGACCACGACGGGGTCCTGCGGCTCTTTCCGCCGGCGCCCGGGGCGACCCGCATTGTGCTGGTCCGTCACGGCCAGGCCGAGTGCAACCTCAACCGGGTGGTGGGGGGCGTCAAGGGCTGTACCGGCCTGACCACGCTCGGGCGCGAGCAGGTGGCCGCCCTGGCCGATCGGCTCTACGAGTCGGGTGAGCTGCGCGGGGCCACGGCGTTGTACAGCTCGGTGCTGGCGCGTGCCGTCGAGACGGCCGAGGGCCTGCGGGCGATCGTGGGCTCCGGCCCGGACGCGCTCGGGCCGGTGCGCCAGCGCTGCGACCTGTGCGAGCTCCACCCCGGGGAGTGCGACGGAATGAGCTGGGAGGACGTGGTGGCCACGTTCGGCGTGCCGGACTGGGACCGCGACCCCACCCGGCCCCTCGCCCCCGGCGGCGAGAGCTGGTCGTCCTTCGTCCCCCGCGCCGCCGGCGCCGTGCGCGAAGTGTTGCGAGACCACCCGGGCGAGCTGGTGGTGGCCGTGGTCCACGCCGGGGTGATCGAGGCCACCATGATCTCGTTCCTGAGGGTGGCGCCCGAGGTGTACCAGCGGGGGTGGTTGAGCATCGCCCACGCCTCCATGACCGAGTGGGAGTGGGTGAGCGACCAGGACCGGTTCGTGCTGATTCGCTTCAACGACGCCGCCGGCGTGCCCCGCTCGTGAGGGCCGCCTAGCTGCGGGACCTGAACTGGCGCACGAGCCCTTCGGGCGCGCAGGCGAGCCAGGCGTCTTCGATCGTCTCGCGCAGCGGCCGCCGGGTGGCCCGGCGCAGCTCGACGAGGACAGCGGCATAGCCGTTGAAGTGGGGGATGGTGAAGAAGCCCTTGTGGCCGGCCGCCAACACGGCCTCCTTCTCACCGAGGTCGGCCGTGCGCACGGCGAGGATGGGTTCGCGAGGCACCGGCGCGTCGCCGAACCGCTTGAGGTCGGCCTTCGAGAACGGGCGTTCCCAGGCGAACGCCTTGGATCCGACGTACCAGGTCCGATGGCCGTGGCGCTGGCCCACGGTCACCTCGGGTAGCTCGGCGATCAGCCCGACCACGTCCTCGAGCGACGCCATCGACGGCACCATATCGCTAACGTCCGCCGGCATGGATGGTCAGCCATGACGGCCGGACTGCGGGCGGATGGCCTCTCGGCGCAGGAGGTTGGCACGAGGGGCGGCGGCTGCCGTCCGGCGCGTCGGTGGCGGCCATGACACGCAACCACCTGACCGAGGAGCAGCGGGCGGCCAACACCCTCTTCCTCGGTGAGCAGGGCGGGTGGGGCTACGGCATGGCCGCGCCGGTCCCGTTGGAAGGCGAACCGCCGGTCCCCTGGGGCTACGGCTGGGACGGGGGGACGGGCACGACGTGGCGGACCGACCCGGTGCGCGGCGTCACCGGCATCCTCCTGACCCAACGCGCCATGACCTCGCCCGAACCGCCTCCGCTCTTCCGTGAGTTCTGGAACGGAGCCCTGGCGGCGGCCCGCTCCTGATCGGGGCGCCGCCGCTCCGCTCCAACTACGCTGACTGGCCCGGTACGAGAAGGGACCGAGCCATGTACAAGATCATCGCCGTCGGCACCGACGGGACACAGACCGCGGACGGGGCGGTCGAGGCGGCGGCCGACCTGGCCCGCTCGTGGGGCTCGGAGCTCCACGTGATCACGTCCTTCCGGCCGAGCAGCCCGGGCCTGGCCCAGGTGACCGGGGCGGCGCTGGTGGACACGGGTGCGAGCCACGCCGTCGTCGAGGAGGCGGCGCGCCAGGTGGGAGCGCGGGCGATCGAGAAGTGGGGGAGCGGCCTCTTCACCCAGGCCCATGCCGTGCACGGTGACGCCGTGGACGCCATTTTGGACACCGCCGCCTTGTTGAACGCCGACCTGATCGTGGTGGGCTCCAAGGGCATGCGCGGTGCCCGTCGCTATCTCGGCAGCGTGCCCAACTCGGTCGCCCACGGGGCGCACTGCGCCGTCCTGATCGTCAAGACCGCCTGACGACACCGGCCGGCGCCGACCGGGGCCCGACCCGCATTCCGGGGCCGGTGGAGCAGAGGTGGAGCCCGGGCCGGTGCGCCTGCGTGGCCTGACGGCGGAGGACCTGCCGCTCGTCGCGCGCTGGTTGGCCACGCCCCATGTCGCCCGGTGGTACCTGGCCGGCTCATCCGTCGAGCGCGAGCTCGACGACCTGCGTGAGAGCGTCGCCGGGTCGCCCGTCCAGGTGCTCGCGGTACTCGAGGGCGACGAGCCGATCGGCTGGTGCCAGTGGTACCCGTGTTCGGTCGACCCCGTGTGGGCGGCCGACATGGGCGCGGCGCCCGGCGACGTCGGGATCGACTACGCCATCGGCGAGCCGGCCCGGGTCGGGCGGGGCATGGGGACGGCCTTGGTGGCCGCGCTCGTCGACTTGGCCAGGGCACGAGCATCCGGGGTGTGCGGTCACGGCAGACCCCGACGAGCGCAACGTGGCCTCGCGGCGGGTGCTCGAGAAGAACGGCTTCCGGCTCATCGACGTCACCGCCCTGGCGTCGGAGCGGACCGACGATCCCGTCGCCATCTACCGCCTGCCGGGGCCCGACTCCGACGATGAGAGCACGTAGAGCCCGAAAAGAGACGGCGCTCCCGGGCTTCACCCGCGACCGGGCCACCAGCGTCGGACGGTCACCATCGTCGAGGCGGTTCGACCTCTCCGGTGATCAGTCGTAGCCGTGGCGGGGGAGGAAACAGGGGTATTTGCGAAGACACCACGCCCAACGAGTAGTGTGCTCCCTGTGCCCGCGGTCTTCGAGGCCGTGATCATCGGACTGGTGACGAGCCAGGTGGCATTCGTCGTGACGACGGTGTACCTCCATCGGTCGCTCGCTCACCGGGCAGTCACCCTGAAGCCCCCGGTGGCGTTCGCCTGCCGGTTCGTGATCTGGATTGCGACGGGGACCCGTCCACGCCAATGGGTGGCGGTGCACCGCAAGCACCACGCCTTCACCGACAAGGACGGCGATCCCCATTCGCCGGTGGTCTTCGGCTTCTCGGCGGTCCAGTTCGGCAATGCAATTCTCTACCGCCGGGTGGCGCGCAACCGCACCGCCGTGGCCCGCTACGCGCGCGATCTCCCCGGCGATCGCTGGGACCGACTGCTGTTCGACCACGCCCTGTTGGGCCTTGCCATCGGCTTGGCGATCCTGGTCGGATTGTTCGGATGGGAGGTCGGGTTGCTGGCGGGCGCCGTGCACGCAACGACCTACATCCTCGGCGGGGGTGCCATCAACGCCATCGGGCACAAATGGGGGAAGCGGCCACACGCCAATTTGGCCACGAACAACCAGTGGCTGGCCTGGCTGGTCGCCGGTGAGGGTCTGCACAACAACCACCATGCGGCCACGACGTCGGGCCGCATGGCGATGGCCCGGGGTGAGATCGACCCGGGCTGGTGGGCCGTGCGGACGCTCGTCCTCCTGCGCCTGGCCACCCTGCGTCACAATCCGAGGGCAGTCGCTCGTTCGGCGGTGTCCGCCGCGCCGTAGAGGCGCCGGCAGCGGTCCGCGACCGATTCCGGAATCGGACCTCGAACCGGACGAAGGCGAAACCGTGATCGGTCACAGCCGGCGCTTGATGCGCAGCTGAGATCCGGAAACCCCACGGAGTAGTCGCACGCTTCGTGGTACCGGGCCAGGCCGCTGCCGCACCCAAAGGGATTGTCCGTCTCACCGAGCAAAGGGAGACAGGAGAAGCGCCCCGCCATGTTCAATGTACCGCGCTCGAGGCTCTTGCAACAAGGCCCCGGCCGGTGCGCAGAATCTTCGGCCGAGTACGAACGGCACGAATGAGAGGGGTCGCATATGACCGAGCACGCGGTGGTGATCGCCGGAGGTGGACCCACCGGAATGATGCTGGCGGCCGAGTTGGCGTTGGCGGATGTCGACGTCGCGGTGGTCGAGCGGCGACCCGATCATGTGCTCGTCGGCTCGCGGGCCGGCGGTTTTCACTCGCGCACCATCGAGGTGCTCGATCAGCGTGGGGTCGCCGATCGCTTCCTGGCGGAGGGTCAGACAGCTCAGGCCGCCATGATCGGCACGACCGTGTTGGACATGAGCGACTTCCCGACGCGCCATCCGTATTCACTCGGGATATGGCAGAGCAAGATCGAGCGGATCATGGCCGCCTGGATCGCCGAGCTTTCGGTGCGTGTCTATTAC
Source organism: uncultured Acidimicrobiaceae bacterium (assembly GCA_963850095.1). GTDB lineage: Bacteria > Actinomycetota > Acidimicrobiia > Acidimicrobiales > RAAP-2 > Bog-473. Next base: position 235,206 of record CAWKJX010000004.1, read on the forward strand.
GGACGTGAGGTGACGGGCTTCGCTCCCGACGAGACCGGCGTCGACGTGGAGCTGTCCGACGGCGAGTCGCTGCGGGCGCAGTATCTGGCCGGGTGCGACGGAGGGCGCAGCCTCGTCCGCAGGGGCGCCGGCATCGGATTCCCGGGATGGGACGCGACCAAGAGCAACCTGATCGCCGAGGTCGAGGTGACCGAAGAGCCGCCGCCGGGCGTTCGCCACGACGCGACGGGCGTGCACGGCCTCCACAGGTTGGAGGATGGGCGGACGTTTCGCGTTGTCACGACCGAGCAGCAGCTCGGGCCGAGCAGCGAACCCACCCTGGGTGACCTGAGCGACGCGCTCACCGCCGTCTACGGCACCGACTTCGGGATCCACAGTCCCACCTGGATCTCCAGATTCACCGACATGACACGTCAGGCCGAGTCGCTACCGCGCCGGGCGGGTTCTCCTCGCCGGTGACTCGGCCCACGTGCATTACCCGGCCGGTGGACAGGGTCTCAGTCTCGGTGTGCAGGACGCGGTGAATCTGGGCTGGAAGTTGGCGCAGGTGGTCGAGGGCACCTCTCCGGAGACCCTCCTCGATACGTACCAGGACGAGCGTCATCCGGTCGCCGCCCGGGCGCTTCAGCACACGATGGCTCTGGGGACGCTTCAACGTCAGGACGAGCGCATGAAGCCCGTGGTGGATCTGGTGTCGGAGCTCGCGCTCATGGACGAGCCTCGCAAGCGGCTCGCCGGGATCAACTCCGGGCTGGACATCCATTACGACCTTGGCGAAGGCCATCCCCTCCTCGGTCGCCGCATGCCCGACTTGGACCTCGTGACCGCCGACGGCCCGCTGCGGGTCTTCACTCTGCTGCACGACGCCAAGCCCGTGTTGCTCAACCTCGGTGAGCCCGGCGGCGCCGACATCGCGCCATGGGCTGGCCGGGTCCAACTGATCGACGCCCAGTACGACGGCCAGTGGGAGCTCCCGGTACTCGGCGCGGTGACCGCTCCCGACGCCGTGTTGATCCGGCCCGACGGATATGTCGCCTGGGTGGGGGAGGGCACGGATACAGGATCGCATGACGCGCTGACTACGTGGTTCGGAATGCCATGACCGGACGCGGGTGTCCCACAGTCTCGACAGAGCGGCCGCGGGCAGCAGGCGCGGCGCTGTTTGAATGGTCTCCATGACTCTCTATGCGTTGGGCGAAGAACGGCCACGAATCCATCCCGAGGCCTACATCCACCCCCAGGCGGTTCTCATCGGCGAGGTGCTGATCGGACCGGGTTCGAGTGTCTGGCCAGGGGTGGTGATCCGTGCTGACAACGGTCCCATCGTCATTGGTGCCCGGACCTCCATTCAGGACGGGGCCGTCATCCATACCCAATTGACGAACCAGACCCGGATCGGGGCCGATTGTGTGATCGGCCACCTGGTCCATCTGGAAGGTTGTCTTCTCGAGGACCTGGTGCTCGTCGGCTCGGGAGCGGTCGTCCTCGAAGCGGTCACCTGCCGTTCCGGTTCGCTCGTCGGGGCCGGCGCCGTCGTCCCGCCGGGGACGGAGGTCCCCTCCGGAGCGATGGCGCTCGGGGTTCCGGCCCGGATCCGACCGGGAATGGTGAGCCAGGAGTCGGTGAAGGTCAACGCGGAGGCGTACTCGTTCAGGCATCTGCCCCAGCATCGCGACGGTAGTCACGAAGTGTCCCTGGCGGAGTGCCTCGAACTGTGACGGCTATCGATGCCGTTGGCCCTCGGATCAATCGATCCTCATCGAACGGAGACGCGCCGCCGAGGTCCGCCGCGCCGGGTCACCGCGGAGCGGGGTGCAGGCCGAGGTCGCGGTACGGACGCCACAGATAGCCGTCGGGATCGGCGAGAACGAACTGACGGTTGCCGACGTCGGTCGGTCCCTTCGCCTGCCAGCGGCCCCCGCTCTCGACGACGTCGACCCGGTACCAACGCTCTTCGACGGGCACAATGATGTCGGCACCAGCGTCAACGGCTCGGGCGTGCACCGCATCGACGTCTTCGACGCGGAGCTGGAAGTTGACGCCGCGACCACACGGGGGCTCCAGCGGAGCGGTGCGGAACCGACGCCCCGGTCCGGCGGCTTCCTGGATCATCAGCTCGACGCCGTCGCGCTCGAGATACGCGAAACGCTCTGCAGATCGCTCGAACAGTATCCGGAACTCGAGCACCTCAGCGTAGAAGCGCAGAGATGTGGCGAGCGCGGTGACGTCGAGCTCCGGTACGAGCATCAGGTGCGAACCTTACCGACGAGACGTCGGCCACGGCCGAAGTCATCGGGTCGCGCTCCTCCGAGGGATCCGTCATCGGCGGTGGAGGCTCCAGCCTCCGAAGTGCGACGGGCTGAGGACCGGCTGGAATCTCACCCGTTGTGCCCGACCGGGCCGCCGGTATCATCGGTGTTTCGCTCGAGCGCCTGGAGCGGGAGGTACCAACCGCTCGAGATTGCCCCACCAGTGTCCCCATCCCCAGAGAACGGGTGTAGCCGATGTCGTCAAGCGAGCACGTGCCCCGAGGTTCCCTCCCGAGACCGCCTGAGATCACGCCGGCCGACGGGCGTCTCGCCGTGCTCTGCGTGGGGCTCGGCGCCGTCGGGACGACACTGATCGCCGGGGTCGAGGCCATCAGGACCGGCTCCGGCCAGCCGATCGGCTCGCTGTCACAGCTCGGGACGGTCCGCCTCGGCCGGCGTGACGAGGAGCGGGTCAGCCGGATCGGCGACCTGGTTCCCCTCGCCTCCCTGGATCAGCTCGACTTCTGTGCGTGGGACCCGTTCCCCGACGACGGCTTCGTGGCCGCCACCCGGGCCGGGGTCCTCGACCAGCCGTCCATCGAACGGGTCGGGCGCCTACCTGAGGACGATCCGACCCCTCCCGGCCGTGTTCGACCCGTCCTACGTCTCCCAGGTTCACGGGGACAACGTCCGCTCCGACGCTACTCACCGCCAGCGAGTCGAGGCCATCAGGGCCGACATCATGACCTTCATGGAGGCCAAGGGCTCGGCCCGCGGGGTCATGGTCTGGTGCGGGTCGACCGAGGCGCTGTTGCCCGATCACGAGGCCTACCACGGCCTCGAGGCGTTCGAGGCGGCCCTCGACCGCAGCGACCGGGCCATCGCCCCGAGCATGCTCTACGCCTACGCCGCCCTCGGCCTGGGCATCCCCTTCGTCAACTGCTCGCCCAACCTCTCCATCGACACGCCGGCGCTCACGACTACGCCGCCGAGCACTCGGCCGCCATCGCCGGCAAGGACCTCAAGACCGGCCAGACCATGGTGAAGACGGTCCTGGCGCCCATGATCAAGGCTCGGATGCTCGGGCTCTCGGGGTGGTATTCGACGAACATCCTCGGAAATCGCGACGGGGAGGTGCTCCAGGACCCCGACAACTTTCGGGCCAAGGAGCAGTCCAAGCTCGGCGTGCTGGAGGGCATCATGCAGCCCGAGCTCTACCCCGAGCTCTACGGCGACATTGAGCACCAGGTCTCCATCAACTACTACCCGCCGCGGGGCGACAACAAGGAGGGGTGGGACAACATCGACATCTTCGGATGGCTCGGCTATCCGATGCAGCTCAAGGTCAACTTCCTTTGCCGTGACTCCATACTGGCGGCGCCGCTCGTCCTCGACCTGCTGCTCTTCACCGACCTGGCCCAGAGGTCCGGAATGCGCGGCATCCAGGAATGGCTGTCCTTCTATTTCAAGTCGCCGCAGTGCGCCCCGGGCGTCTACCCCGAGCACGACCTGTTCATTCAGCTGACCAAGCTCAAGAACACCCTGCGCTTCCTGGCCGGCGAGGAGCCCATTACGCACCTCGGCCTCGAGTACTACGACTACTTCTCCTGAACCGGCGTTGGGAGGGAAGATGACTCCGCCGCTGCATCGGCCCTCGGCGCGCGTGGTCGTCATCGACGGGACAGGCAGCGTCCTGCTGTTCCGGGTCGAAGACCCTCGTGACTCCAAGCCCCCGCTTTGGATCACTCCTGGCGGAGGAGTCGAGACGGGCGAAACACTCGTCGAAGCCGCCGCACGTGAGCTCGCCGAAGAGACGGGTGCGGTCATCGAACCTGCGGAGCTGGGCCGGCCCGTGGCGATGTGCCGGGGCGAATGGGTCTTTCGAGGCCAGCCTCTGTTCTCGGTGGACTCCTTCTTCGCCTGGCGCACGGAGCGGTTCGAGCCGTCGACCGAGAGATGGGAGCCTCTGGAGCGCGAACTCCACGCGGCGTGGCGATGGTGGACCGACTGAAGAGCTCGACACCACGAACGAGGCCGTGCTGCCGGGCCGTTTGGGCCACCTCGTACGGTTGATCACCACGGGAGCCGTCGGATCGTCACCCATCGAGTTGCCCTGGATCGGCGTCGATGCCATCGGGATCGAACCGCCGACGGGGCGATGAAAGGCTGACGCCGAACACGGCTCCACGAGCGGTGACCGGCTTCGTCCCGCTTCATGTCGGCCCTTCGCGTTCGCCGAACCCGGCTCGCTTCCACGTCGAGCCGCCGTTCTCCGCGTCGCGCTCTGGCCCGGGATGGCGATCTACCCTGCAGACCATGGCTGAGCACCACCATGACGACGTGAACCGCTTTGGCACGGCGTCCCCGGCCGACGAGTGGGACGCGCGGTACTGCGAAGCAGATGTTTCGAGGTGGAGCGGCCGCCCGAACGGCCGGTTCCTCGTCGAGGTCGCGGACCTCACGCCGGGCCGGGCGCTCGACGTCGGTTGCGGTGAGGGCGCCGACGCCATCTGGCTCGCTGGCCGCGGCTGGACGGTCACGGCGATCGACATCTCCGAGGTGGCAGTGGGCCGGGCGCGGGCGGCCGCGGAACGGGCCGGCGCAGCGGTCGAGTGGATCTGTGGGGACGCCCTCCAGATGGCGTTCCCGGCCGGCTCGTTCGCCCTCGTGTCGATGCAGTACCCGGCGCTGCCCAAGGCGGCCGGCGAGGCCACCGTGCGGGCGTTGCTCGACGCCGTGGGGCCCGGCGGGTTGCTGCTGGCCGTCTACCACGACCTGGACGACGAGCACCGTGAGCACATGAAGTCCCGGGGTGTCGACCCGGCCGACTACGTCGATATTGACGACCTCGCCCAGCTGCTCGGCGACGACTTCACGGTCGAGCTCCATGCGGTCCAGCCCCGCATCGACCCGCCGCCGGACACCCCGCATGTGGCCGACGCCGTCCTTCGCGCCCGGCGCCCCTGACCACCTGGCAGGGGTGCCGCGAGCACCTCTGGCGGCCCGCAGCATGGCCACCTCCATTCGACCTGCCGGATAAGCTTGTCGGGGTCCGCTGCCGTGAACGCACCATTCATCCTGGGCTGGCACCCACCCTTCTCCCTCGGCACTGGTTCCGAGGCGGCGTGACTGCGTTCACCGTCTGGTGCACCCACACGTCAGGGCCGCGTGAGGACCCAGCGTGTGACATTGAAGCGTTGCCCTTCAGCGATGGGGTGCGCCGCGTCGGAGACGATCGCGTCGAGGTCGAACCCAACTTTCTCCGCCACTCGCTCCGAGGCGCGGTTTCCCATCATCGTCTGCAGCTCGACGATTTGAAGCCCGACCTGCTCGAACGCCCAGCCCGTCGCGAGCGTCAGTGCCCTCGTCGCCACACCTTCGTTCCGTGCCCATGCGGCCACCCAATAGCCCGCCACAGCTTTGCGGTCCTTCCAATCGATGGGGCGCAGGCCGACCGCGCCGATGAAATCGCCGTCCGGAGCCTTCGTGATGGCGAACTCCGCTCCTTCGCCCCGTTCCCACAGACCACGGTGCGTCCGTATCCACCCCGACGCGTGCTCCTCTCGGTAAGGCCACGGGATTGTCGCCGTCCACTTGGAGATCTCACGGTCTTGGCATGCCGCCGTGACGGCCGCGACGTCGGCCATCTCAAAAGGGCGGATGAAGATCGATCCGTCCGTCAGCGGGGTCACCACTCGGGGAAGGGCCGGCACCCGAAGAAGGTTAGGACGCTCACGTCTCGGCTCCCCGCGGACAGAGGCACCACTGAACCGCAGCCGGAAAGGAGTTCTGGCCCCTACCCGTGGGCAGACGAAAGGAACTTCCGGGTCAGGCGTGCCACCGTGTCGGGCCGTTCGTCGAGCGCGAAATGGCCGGCATCGAGAATGTGGACTTCCGCGCTGGGCACGTCGCGCCGGTACGCGTCGGCTTCTTCGACCTGGAACGACGGATCGTAGCGACCTCACAGGACGAGGAGCGGCGGTTGGTGCCGGCGAAGCCACTCCTGCCAGGCCGGGTAGCTCGCGACGTTGGTCCGGTAGTCGTAGAACAGGTCCCATCTGGGTGTCGCCCTGGCCCTCGCCAAGGATCAGGCTTCGACAGTTGGCCGATCGAGCAATTTCGCGACCAGCGCATCGCGGATGGCCTCGTGGCGTGGCCGAAACTCGCCCTGAAACCACTCGAGGTGGAGAAGCTCGATGATGAGGGCGCAGAGCCAGAAGACGGTGGGGTCGGTACGGATCCGGCCCTCCACGGCCGATCTGGCGTCGGGGACATCGACGAGCACGAACCACAGGAAAGCCAGGTCGTAGCCGTCCGGGTAGAGTCCCGCCCACTCCCAGTCGACGAGAGACAATGTGCCGTCGGCCGCCACGATGTTGCTCGGGTTGATGTCGGCATGGGCAAAGACCCATCGGATGTCGATCCGCGACCTCACCTGTTGGAGGACCAGGTACTCGCTCTCGGTGAGCAACCCGACCTGACGGGCTCGGCGTAACCGGTTCTGGATCGGCAGCCGGCGGAGCCAGCGGGGCCGGGGACGGTAGGAGGGGAGCGCGGTGGCGAGGGAGATGAGCCCTTCGAGGTCCCCGCCGGTCAGGTCGAGGGGGAATTTGGGGCCGAGGCGGTGGCCGTCGATGGCCTCGAATTCGAGTGTGCGGGCCTTTCTGTCCCAGCCGACCAGTCGTGGGGTCGGTACGGCCGGGCGATGGCGCGTGAGGAGCTGGTTGACCCGCAGCTCGTAGGCGAAGTGGCGTGCCCAGGGCTCTGAGCCCGCATGGTGATGTTCGAGGATGGTGGCTCGGGGACCGAGATTGCCGGCGTTGGCCGCGGGGTCGTGGCGTTTCGTGACCCGGGTGCCGTCGGCGGACCATTGCAGCGTCGACAGGTTGGTCCTCACCGTGTGCGATGAGCTGGTCATTCCGTCACCGGTGCCTGTGGCCTCACGGGGAACCGGCTGTCCCAGGCTGGGCCGCCCGTCAGCGCGGTCTGGTCAACAGGCGTAGTCCTCGTCGTACTGCTGGCTGTTGTACTGGACGAGGATCGGCGGTCCCGGTAGCTGCGCGTTGTGGTTCTGCACCCAGTTGGTGTAGTCGGCTGCACGAGCCCGGGCCGCTGGGCGAGGGCAGGTAGTCGGCCATCCAGTAGGGCACGCTGGGCTGGTAGTCGCCCACGATCGAGTTCCAGACGCCCGGGCTGGCGTAGATGCCCACGTTCGCCAGTCCCTCGGTCTCGTGCAGCGCGTTCAGCGCACCCTGGACGAAGGCGGCGTTCGATGCGTCGTTGCCCGACCACGGCATGGCGGGGTCGTTCTCGACGTCGAGCCACCAGGTGACGCCGGTGTCGATGCCGGAGCGCTGCGCGTCGCCGAAGGCGTCGATGCCCGCTTGATACCCCGCGTTGCAGGCATCCGTCGAGTCGAAGCTGCAGCCGGGTTCGCTCGTGCTCGACGTCTGATACGTCAAGAACGTGTAGAGGTTGAGCCCGGCCCCGGCCCAGGCCGCCTCGGCCGCCAGGCAGGGGTTGGCATAGTTCCCGGACTGCCCCGCCTGCGTGGACGTGTCCGACGCCCCGTCCACCTGGACGATGCCGATCTGGTGGTCGCCGGCCGGGAAGTTGGCGGGGCACTGGTAATTGCTGATGTCGTAGCCGTAGGCGCCTGAGGGGAAGGGCGAGCCGACGAAGGCGCCGTTCCCCGGCGCCTCGGCCATGCCCACAATGGGCCGGTTGAGCGGGTTGGGGGCCGACCCGAAGTAGTCGGCCGACCCGAAGTTCGAGACCAGGCCCGTGTCGTCGGTGAACCAGTACCCCACGTCGCTCTGTCCCGAGGGCTTTTGCGTCCCGCTCGCCGTGGTCGCCGCCGCCGCCACGATCGGGTTCTTCAGGGGCAGCCCGCCGAGTGAGCCGTAGAACGGGGCCGTGCCGAAGCTGAAGATGCCGCCGTCGGAGGCGACCAGGAAGTACCCGCCCCCGTTGGGGTCGGCGATCATGCCGATGACCGGTTTGTTCAGCACGAGCGAGCCCGTCGAGCCGTGGAAGCCGGCATCGCCGAAGGCGAAAATGCCGCCGTCGGACGCCACCAGCCAGTAGCCCCCGCCGTCGGCCGTGGCCGCCATGCCGACCACCGGTTTGTTGAGCACCATCGACCCCGTCGACCCGTAGAAGTCGGCATCGCCGAAGGCGAAAATGCCGCCGTCGGAAGCCACCAGCCAGTAGCCCCCGCCGTCGGGGGTCGGGGTCATGCCGACGATGGGCTTGTTGAGCACCAGGCTCCCCGTCGAGCCCTGGAAGCCCGCATCGCCGTAGCTGAAAATGCCGCCGTCGGATGCCACGAGCCAGTACCCGGCGCCGTCCGGGGTGGCCGCCATGCCGACGATGGGCCGGTTGAGCGCCAGCGCCCCGGTCGAGCCGTAGAAGGGTGCGCCGCCGAAGCTGAAGATGCCACCGTCGGAAGCGACCAACCAGTAGGCAGGCACGCTCGAGCCGGTACCGGCCGCGGCCGATGGGGCGGACGTCGTGACGGCCACGGAGACCAGGGCCAGGAGCGGCAGTGCCGCGAGGAGGACCGCCAGTGCGGGGCGCCTGATCAACTTCGAAGGAATTCCGCCACGCGGAACGCGAGGTCGAGCGACTGGCGGGCGTTCAGGCGGGGGTCACAGGTCGTGGTGTAGCGCGCCCCCAGGTCCCCCTCGAGGATCTCCTCGGCCCCGCCGAGGCACTCGGTCACGTCGTCGCCCGTCAGCTCGACGTGTACGCCGCCGGGCCAGGTGCCCTCGTCGCGGTGGACGTCGAAGAAGGACCGCACCTCGGAGAGGATGTCGTCGAAGCGCCTGGTCTTGCGCCCGCCTTCGCTGGTGAAGGTGTTGCCATGCATGGGGTCGCAGGCCCACACCACCGGGTGGCCCTCGGCCTCCACGGCCCGCAGCACCGGTGGCAGCAGCTCACGGATCCTCTCCGCCCCGAAGCGGGTGATGAGCGTGAGCCGGCCCGGCACCCGGTCGGGGTTGAGGCGCTCGCACAGGGCCACCACGTCCGACGGCGGGCAGCCCGGGCCGATTTTGCAGCCGACCGGGTTGTTGATGCCCGACGCGAACTCGACGTGCGCCCCGTCGACCTGGCGGGTGCGGTCGCCGATCCACACCATGTGGGCCGAGCAGTCGTACCAGTCGCCCGTCAGCGAGTCCTGCCGGGTCAGGCACTCCTCGTAGGGGAGGATCAGCGCCTCGTGGCTCGTCCAGAAGTCGACCTCGTGCAGCCCCTCCTCCTTGCCCAGGTCGATGCCGCAGGCCGCCATGAAGCGCAGGGCGCGGTCGATCTCCGAGGCGATGTGCTCGTAGCGCTGGCCCTCGGCCGACGACGCCACGAACTGCTGGTTCCACAGGTGCGCCTGGGACAGATCGGCGAAGCCGCCCTTGGTGAAGGCGCGCAACAGGTTCAGCGTCGACGCCGACTGCTGGTAGGCGGCCACCAGGCGCGCCGGGTCGGGCCGCCGCGCCTCGTGCTCGAAGGCCTCGTCGTTCACCATGTGGCCGCGGAAGGCCGGCAGCTCGGCGTCGCCCACCCGCTCGGTGTCGGCCGAGCGCGGCTTGGCGAACTGCCCGGCGATCCGGCCCACCTTCACCACCGGCACGCCGGCGGCGTACGTCAGCGCCACCGCCATTTGCAGCATGATCTTGAGCTTGTCCCGGATGGCGTCCGCCGTGTGCTCGGCGAAGGACTCCGCGCAGTCGCCCGCCTGCAGCAGGAAGGCGTCGCCGTTGGCCACCTGCGCCAGCTGGGCCGTGAGATGGCGCGCCTCACCGGCGAACACCAGGGGCGGCAGGGTGGCCAGCCTGGCCTCCGCCTTCTTGAGGGCGTCGGCGTCCGGCCAGTCGGGTTGCTGGGCGGCCGGGAACTTGCGCCAGGACGCGGCGCTCCAGGAGGAAGCGGGGGTCTGGCTCGTCACCGCACCAGGTTAACGCCGTAGGATCGGCCCACATGGCCGCCTTCCGCTTCACCCTGCAGCTCGAGGGCGCTGCATCCCCTGCTGCCTGGCGTGATCTGGCGCGCCAGGCGGAGGACCTGGGCTACTCGACGCTCTACATCCCCGATCATCTCGGGGACCAGTGGGGCCCCCTGGTCGCGTTGAGCGTGGCGGCCGAGGCCACCACGACGCTGCGGGTCGGCACGCTCGTGCTCGACAACGACTTCCGCCATCCGGTCGTGCTGGCCAAGGAGGCAGCCACGCTCGACCTCGTCTCCGACGGCCGCTTCGAGCTCGGCCTGGGCGCCGGCTGGATGACGAGCGACTACGACCAGTCGGGCATCGCCATGGACGCGCCGTCGGTGCGGGTGGCGCGCCTGGCCGAGAGCATCGACATCATGAAGGCGTTGTGGACCGACGGGCGCGCCACCTTCGAGGGCGAGCACTACCGGGTGCACGAGGCGATCGGGTCCCCGCGTCCCGTCACGCCCGGTGGCCCGCCGCTCGTCATCGGCGGGGGGAGCAAGCGCATCCTCACGCTGGCCGGGCAGCACGCGCAGATCGTCAGCGTCGTGCCGAGCCTGGCCGCCGGCGTCGTCGGTCCCGAGGTCGCCGGGGAGGTTCTGGTCGAGAAGTACGCCGATCGCGTGCGCTGGGCCCGCCAGGCGGCCGGCGACCGCGCCGGCGATCTCGAATTCCAGTGTTGGACCGTGACCGTGCAGGTGGTGCCCAACGCGGGCGAGGTCATAGAGATGATGGCGTCGGCCTTCGACCTCACGCCCGAGCAGTTGCGCGCCACGCCCGCCGCGCTCATCGGCACGGTCGGGGAGATCGCCGACACGTTGCGCAAGCGGCGGGAGGAGCTCGGCTTCACCAACATCGTCGTGCACCAGCCCGAGATGGAAGCGCTGGCGCCGGTGATCGCGGAACTTGCCGGTACCTGACGTCCCGGCCCGCGTCGGCATCCTCGGGGGGACCTTCGACCCGCCGCACGTCGGGCACCTGGCCGCCGCCCGCGCCGCCATCGACGCGCTCGGGCTCGACCGCCTCCTGCTCGTCGTGGCCAACGACCCCTGGCAGAAGTCCGGCTCCCGGCGGGTGTCGCCCGCCGAGGACCGCTACGCCCTGACCGAGGCCCTGGCCGAGCAGATCCCGGCCGCCGAGGCGAGCCGGCTCGAGCTCGACCGCGGCGGGCCGTCCTACTCGGTGGACACGGCCGAGGAGGTCCGGGCCGCCACGCCCGGCCTGCTCGACCTCTTCCTGGTGGTCGGCGCCGACCTGGCCCCCGAACTGGACTCCTGGCACCGCCCCGACGTCCTGAAGCGCCTGGTCACGGTGGCCGTCGTGTCACGGCCCTCGGGGTCGGCCGCCGGCGTCCCCCCTGGTTGGCGGGTGATCCGGGTCGACGGCCCCCAGGAGGCCGTCTCCAGTTCGGAGGTGCGCGAGCGCCTGGCCGCGGGCGAGCCCGTCGAGGGCCTGGTGCCCGAATCCGTCATCCGTTGCATCGAGCGCCGCGCTCTGTACGCTGTGGGCAGATGAGCGCCATGCCGGCCAGGGTGACGGAGCTGCCCGACGGTCCCGTCGTGGTTGCGGTCCCCGAGCCGGTACAGCGCCGGGCCGACCGGCGGGCCGAGCAGAGGCTGGCCCGGCGCGACCGCAGGCGTTGGGCCTTCATCGGCAGTGCCGTGCTGGTCGGCTCGTTCGGGCTGACGGTGGGGATCCTGGACGTGCTCCGTTGACCCCAGGGTTGGGCGTGCACGTCCAGCTGCCGCCGGCGGTGGCCACCGCCGCCGAGTCGGCCGACGCCAAGCTCGGCCGTGACACCGTCGTCCTGGCCATGGGGGAGCTCTTCGGCGTGGTCGACGCGTTCGTCATCACCAGCGCGGCGAACACCCGCCACGTGCGCACCCTGGTCGAGGAGATCGAGAAGGGCGTCAAGGCGGCGCACGGCGCCGGCCCGCTGCGCACCGAGGGATTGGCCGACGCGACCTGGGTCCTCATGGACTACGGCGACTTCATTGTGCACGTGTTCCTGCAGGAGACACGCGAGTACTACGACCTCGAACACCTGTGGTCGGGCGCGCCCCGGGTGCCCTGGCGGGCCGAGGTCGAGCACGCCGGATGACCCGCCAACCGCTCTCGGTCCACCGGCGACGGCGCGGACGTCAGAGGAAATCGATGACGTAGACGGGCCCGGCGACCTCCGAGCCGTTGGCCACCGGGACGCTCGTGCGCTGCCCGTCGATCTGGAAGAGCACGCCCGTGCCGTTGCCGTTCTCCGCGGCCACGGTGGCGACAATCTGCCCCACCGCCAACTCGGTGTCTGTCCCGTTGATTTCGCCGAACGCGCTGTTCATGTTGACGGTGACGATGTTGCCGGCGCGGTGGTGGTCGACAGCACCGCCACGTTGCTCGGGATGGCCGTGGACGGATGTTGTTGGCGCCTCGACAGCGGTAGGGCCGGCCATGAGCGCGTCCAAAATGGCGGTCAGGGACGCCGAGCCCGACGCCAGGAGCGCTGGCGCCGGCTGCAGCTGGCCGGTGTTCTGGTCCGACGAAGAAGACCTTCACCGCGACGTATGACTTGGGTTGCGTGGTGGTCGTCGTGGCAGGTTGCGGGTTCCAGCAGGTTGAACGGCATCTTGGACGGCGCAATGGACACCGGCGCGCCCTGGGTCGGAATGGCGCAGGCGGCCGGCCAGCAGGGCGACGCAGGCCCACCAACAATGGCGGTCCGCAGGCGCCGGCTCATGGCTCGCGCCCGTCCCAGGCCTCGTCGCCGGACTCGTCCCCGTCGAGCACGGGCAGCGAGAGGACGAAGCGCGCGCCGCCCGGCGGTGAGGATTCGACGCGCACGTCGCCGTGCATGACGTGCATGTGCTCGGCCACCAGCGCCAGCCCGAGACCGCTGCCCGTGCCGGCGCCGCGCCGGCCCGAGGCCGAGCCGCGGTAGAAGCGCTCGAAGACCTTGGTGCGCTCGCCCGGGTCGATGCCCGGCCCGGCGTCGTCCACCGTCACCTCCACCTCCTCCTCCTGTCCGCCCGGCCGCACGGTGATCTCGGTCACGCCGCCGCCGTAGTGGGCGGCGTTCTCCATCAGGTTGGCCATCACCCGCTCGAAGCGGCGCTTGTCCACCCCCACATGCCACTCCCGCACGGCGTCGTCGACCAGCACCGCCGGTGCCGGGCCCGACCCGGACACCGTCCAGGCTGCGCGTGCCGGCCTCGACCGAGCGCTCGACCAGCTCGGCCACGTTCACCTCCTCCAAGAAGACGTCCACGGAGCCGGCGTCGACCCGCGACATCTCGAGCAGGTCGGCCACCAGGCGCTGGAAGCGGCGCAGGTCGGCGCCGAGCAGCAGGAGGGCCCGCTGCGAACGGGGCGCCAGCTGGTCGCGCTCGGCCTCGAGCACCTCGAGCGTGGCGGCCAGGGTGGTGAGCGGCGACCGCAGCTCGTGGCTGACGTCGGAGTTGAAGCGCGCTTCGCGCTCGATGCGCTCCTGCAGCTGGTCGACCATGGCGTTGAAGGAGTTGGTCAGGCCGAGCAGGTCGGGGTCGGCGGCGTCGGGGTCCAGCCGGGTGTCGAGCTCGCCGCTGGCAATGGCGCCGGCGGCGCGGCGACACGGCGGCCAGCGGTCGCAGCGAGCGCGTCGCTGGCGAAGCGGCCCAGGCCGATGCCGAGCAGCGTCGTGAAGATGCCGGCGACGAAGAGGGTGAGGCCGAGGACGCGCAGCGTGTGGTCGAGGTCGGACAGGTCGAAGACCTCGAAGTAGTGCGGCCTGCACCGATGGGATCGGCACCCCGACGACGATCTCGGCCGTGCCGGCCGAGCTGCGGTAGGTCTGCGTGGCCGCGGTGCCGGCCAGCACCTCGTGGCGCAGCTGCACCGGGATGGAGGACGCGTTGACCGAGAGGGAGGACACGTAGGACTTGGCCCCGTGGTACAGGACCGAGTGGGCGGTGCCGGCGTCGCCGGCGTCGATGGAGGCGAGGAGCGTCACGTAGTGCTTGTCGCCGCCCTCCAGCAGGTTGCTCCGCACCAGCACGGCGTTGGCGAAGGCCTGGTGCTGGGCGGCCGACTCGCGCCCGGCCAGGAGGAAGTGGCGGGTGGTGAAGTAGGAGAGGCCGCCCATGAAGATGGACAGGACGAGGGCGCCGAGCCCGAAGACCGCCGTGATGCGGGCCCCGATGCCCAGCTTCATGGTCAGGGCACCAGCTTGTAGCCCATGCCCCTGACGGTGAGTATGTGCTGGGGCACCGCAGGGTCCGCCTCGACCTTGGTGCGCAAGCGCCGGATGTGGACGTCGACCAGCCGCCCGTCGCCGAAGTAGTCGTAGCCCCACACCCGGTCGAGCAGCTGCTCGCGGCTGAGCACCTTGTTGGGGCTGGCGGCCAGCTCGCACAGGAGGCGGAACTCGGTGCGCGTGCAGTGCACCTCCTCACCGTTGAGGTGGCGCAGGACGCCCTGCTCGGGCAGCAGCTGGAGGTCGCCGAAGGTCAGCGCCCCCGGCTCCTCCTCGGCCGGCCGGGCCCGGCGCAGCAGGGCGCGGATGCGCGCCGCCAGCTCCTTGGCCACGAACGGCTTGGTCACGTAGTCGTCCGCCCCGGCCTCCAGCCCGGCCACGACGTCGTGGGTGTCGGCCCGCGCCGTCACGATGATGATGGGCACGGCGCTGCTGCGCCGCAGGGCGCGGCAGCACTCGAAGCCGTCCATGCCGGGCAGCATGAGGTCGATCGAGCGCGACGTCGGTGGGTGCCTCCGCGAAGAGGTCGAGGCCCTCCTCGCCGCTGGCGGCGTCCTTTACCTCGTAGCCCTCGCCCTCGAGGGCGAGGCGCATGGAGGACCGGATCCGCTCATCGTCCTCGACGACCAGAATGCGTCCGCTCACGAGCCTCCAGCTCAGCTGATCCAGATTTGGGTCGGCCACACCGACCCACCGATCATGCCGTATGCGGGCTGGCCCTGGGGCGAGGTCGGATTGTTGAAGTTCTGGACGCTGGGTTCGCTGATGACGGCCCACACGGCCCGGTCCAGCCACAGGTAGGGCAGGTCGACGGCGAGGCGCTTGTTGACGGTCTGGTAGGCGGTGGCCTGCACCTCGTGCTCGGTGCTGGAGCGCCCGGCCAGCAGGGCCGCCTCGACCTTGGGGTCGTTGTTGCGGGCCATGTTGATGGACAGGTCCCCCTCGCCCCCCACCGTGGTGCTGCTCCAGAAGATGTAGTTCAGGTCGGGGTTGACCGCACCGAACTGGCGCCAGGCCAGGGCCTGGTACTTGCCGACCAGCGCGTTGTTGATGTCGTCGTTCTGCTCGACGATGGTGTTCTGGACCTTGAGGCCCACGGCCTGCCAGGCCTGCTGGATGTACTCCTGGGCCCGGATGGCGGCCGGCGAGTTGGTGGTCCCGAACGTGAAGCTGATGGGGCCGCCATGGGTCTTCTGGGCCGCCTTGACCAGGCTGGCCGCCTGACTCGGGTTGTACTTCGGGTAGGGCGTGGCCGAGTAGTACGGCGACCCCGGTGTGAACAGGCCGTTGCTCACGGGCAGCACGTTCTGGTCGATGACCTTGGCGTACTGCTGGCGGTTGATGGCCATGGCGGCGGCCAGGCGGACCTTGGGGTCGTTGAACGGTGCCTCGCCGCCGTTGAGCTGGATGCAGTTCATGTCCGGCTCTCCGGCCACCTTGCCCGAGTCGTCGATGTACGAATAGCTGCGGTTGCCCCGGAACTGCGTGATGATCTGGGGCGTGTCGGTGATCATGATGTCGATGGTCCCCGACTTGAGCGCCTCGGCCCGGGCCTCCTCGTCGGGGATGGGCTTGAAGGTGATCGACTCGAGATACGGCAGACCGGGTCGCCAGTACTTCGGGTTCGCCGTGGCCGTGAAGTGGTCGTTGGGGATCCACTCCTGGAACACGAACGGCCCGGTGCCGACCGGGTTCGACGTGCCGTTCTTGTTCGCCAGCATCGAAGGCGCCGCGACGTAGGCGACCTGGCCGCCGATGCCGCCGGCCAGGTAGTAGGGGAAGGGCACCCAGGGGTCCTTGAACGTGATGGTGGCCGCCAGCGGCCCCGTCTGCGTTATGGACACGAGCGTCGGGTTGAGGACGACACCGGTCAGCAGCGACTTGGACTGCGCCTCCAGGTTCGTCACCAGCGCGGCGCCGTTGCAGGGCGTGCCGTCGTGGAAGAGCACGTTGGGCTTGAGGGTGATGGTCCACGCCGTGTAGGAGGAGTTCGGCACGACGGATTCGGCCAGGTAGGGGGCCCAATCGCCATTGGCCAGCACAATGGTCAGCGGGTCGAACACCGTGCGGGCGTACATGACGCCCACCTCGTCGAAGCGGGCCTGGGTCGGGTCGAACCCCGATTCCTCGGCGTCCACCCCGAAGACGAGCGAGCCGCCCTTCTTGGGGGTCTTCTTGCTGACTCCGTTGCGCCCCGGGCCGTTCGTGACGGCGCCGGCGATCCCGTCCCAGCCCAGGCCGAGTGCGGACGCGCCCGCGAGTCCGGCCGCGGCGGCCGCACCCCCGGCCAGCAGCGCACGGCGATCGAATCTCGAGACCATGATCCTCCCTTGTGGCGAACCCAGCGGACCCCCCGAAGGTTCTCGTGGGACGTTAGTTCCCAGGATCGCCCCAGCGCGGGCAGTACGGTTGCCGCGTGCCACCGGAGTGGGATCTCCCCGGCTTCGACGACTGGCTGAGCGGCCGCGCGGCGGCCACCCGCAAGGCGTACGTGGGCGACGTGCGGGCCTTCGCCGAGTGGATGTCACGCAGCGACGTGGCCGGCCCCGGCGGGGTCGACCGCCTGCACCTGCGGCGCTACCTGGCCTCGCTCGGGACGCGCAAGCTGGCCCGGGCCACGGTGGCCCGCAAGGCGGCTGCGCTGCGCTGCTACTTCTCCTGGCTCGTCCGGCAGGGTCGCCTCGGTACGGATCCGGCCCGCTCGCTGCGCGCGCCGGCCGGCGGTGGGCGCCTGCCCCGCGTGCTGTCGCCCGGCGAGGTCGGCGCGCTGCTCGACGTCGCCGCGCCCACGGCGCTGGACCGGCGCGACCTGGCCGTGCTCGAGCTGCTCTACGCCGCCGGCCTGCGGGTCTCGGAGCTGTGCGGGCTCGATCGCGGCGACATCGACCTGGCAGCAGCGGACGGTCACGGTGCTCGGCAAGGGGTCCAAGCAGCGACGCGTACCGATCCACGACGCGGCGGCCGGTGCCCTGCGGGCCTGGCTCGAGGACGGGCGCGACGACCTGCCCGGGCCGCCCGAGGCGGCCTTCGTGAACCGGCGGGGCAACCGCCTGGGCCAGCGCGACGTCCGGCGCATCCTGGACCGGCGGGCGGCCTCGCCGACCCACCCCCACGCCCTGCGCCACACCTACGCCACCCATCTGCTCGACGGGGGGGCCGACCTGCGTGTGGTCCAGGAACTGCTGGGCCACTCCAGCCTGGCCACCACGCAGATCTACACGCACGTGAGCAAGGAACGCCTGCGCAGCGTGTACGGGGGGACCCACCCGAGAGCGTAAGGCCAGCTGAGCGGCTAGCATGGCAAGGCCCGCCGACCGGTGGGTGGCAGCACCGACCAACACCACCTGGGCGCGATCCACGGTCGCCGGCTCCGGCCGGCGCTGCGCCAGGGGAGCAACAACCGACTGGAGGAATCTCTGAATGGCCGTCGTCTCCATGCGACAGCTTCTGGAGGCCGGAGTGCACTTCGGCCACCAGACGCGACGGTGGAACCCGAAAATGAAGCGCTTCATCCTTGGTGAGCGCAACGGGATCTACCTCATCGACCTGCGCAAGACGCTCAGTGGCGTCGAGTCCGCCTACTCCTTCGTGCGCGACCTCGTCGCCGACGGTGGCACCATCCTGTTCGTAGGCACGAAGAAGCAGACACAGGGTCCGGTGGCCGAGTACGCCGAGGCCTGCGGCATGCCCTTCGTGAACCAGCGCTGGCTGGGCGGCATGCTGACCAACTTCGCCACGGTGTCGGGCCGGGTCAAGCGCATGCAGGAACTGCGGGCCATGCAGGCCGCCGGCGACTTCGACGGCATGCCCAAGCGCGAGGCGCTCCAGCACACCCGCGAGCTCGAGAAGCTGAGCCGGAACCTGGGCGGCATCGCCAACCTGGACCGGCTGCCCAACGCCGTGTTCGTGATCGACACCAAGAAGGAGCACATTGCGGTGACCGAGGCACGCAAGCTCGGGCTCCCCGTGGTGGCGGTGGTCGACACCAACTGCGACCCCGACGTCATCGACTACGTCATCCCCGGCAACGACGACGCCATCCGCTCCGGTTCGCTCATGTGCCGGGTCATCGCCGATGCCGTCGTCGAGGGCCGCTTCATCGCCGAGCACCGGCGTCAGATGGCGCCGCCCGCCCCTGCCGAGGATGCGAGTCCGACGCCGCGGCCGCGCCGCATGCACGCGACGCCGGAGCCGGTGGAGGTGGCCTGACCATGGCCGACTACACCGCCAAGGACGTCGCCACGTTGCGCCAAATGACCGGCGCCGGGATGCTCGACTGCCGGAACGCCCTCGAGGAGGCCGGCGGCGACCTCGAGAAGGCGGCGCAGATCCTCCGTGAGAAGGGCCAGGCCGGCGCGGCCAAGCGGGTCGACCGCCAGGCTTCCGAGGGCGCCGTGGCCGCCGTGCGCTCGGGCGACGCCGCCGCCGTGGTCGAGTTGCGCTGCGAGACGGACTTCGTGGCCAAGGCGGCCGAGTTCGTCGCCCTGGCCGACGAGTTGGCTGCCCTGGTGGCGGCCAAGGGCGAGGACGCCGTGAGCGAGTTGGACGGCGAGGTCGAGCGGTTGCGCACCACGCTCAAGGAGAACATTTCCGTCGGGCGGGTGCGCCGGCTGGTGGCCGAGGCCGGCCAGGTGGTCGACACCTACCTGCACCAGCAGTCGGGCCGGGGCGTCAACGCCGTGGCGGTGGTCATCGAGGGGGGCAGCGAGGAGCTGGCCCACGACATCGCCGTGCACATCGCCTTCACCAAGCCGGCCTATCTCAGCCGTGACGAGGTGCCCGAGGACGAGGTGGCGGCCGAGCGGGCCACGCTCGAGACGATTTCGCGCAACGAAGGCAAGCCCGAGGCGTCACTGGAGAAGATCATCGACGGCCGCATGAACGGCTGGTTCAAGGAGCGCGTGCTCCTCGACCAGTCCTACGTCAGGGACGAGAAGAAGACGATCGCCTCCATGCTCGGCTCGGCGCGCATTGTGTCGTTCGCCCAGGTCGTCATCGGCGACTGAACGCACCGATAGTGGGAGAGCCGCGCCGGATTGTGCTCAAGATGTCGGGGGAGGCCCTGGCCTCCGCCGCGTCGGACGAGACCATCGACGCCGCCACCGTGGAGCGCATGGCCAAGGAGATGGCGCGCGCCATGGACGGGGGCGGCCTCGAGCTCGCCGTGGTGGTGGGCGGGGGGAACATCTGGCGTGGCACCACCGGAGAGAGCGGCGGCATGGACCGCGCCACCTCGGACACCATGGGCATGCTGGGCACGGTCATCAACGCGCTGGCGCTGCAGGACGCGCTGGAGCAGCAGGACCAGCCGACGCGGGTGTTGAGCGCGCTCTCCATGGCCGAGGTGGCCGAGCCCTACATCAGGCGCCGGGCCATCCGGCACCTCGAAAAGGGCCGCATCGTGATCTTCGCCGCCGGCATGGGGAACCCCTTCTTCACCACCGATACCCCGGCCGCCCTGCGGGCGGCGGAAATCGGGGCCGGGCTCCTCTGCAAGGGGACCCACTCGGGGGTGGACGGGGTCTACTCAGCCGATCCCAAGCTCGACCCCTCGGCCACCCGCTACGACGAAATCAGCTTCATGGAGGTGATCAATCGTGACCTGCGGGTCATGGACCTCACCGCCATCACCTTCTGCAAGGACAACAACCTGCCCATCCGGGTCTTCGACCTGATGGCGCCCGGGAACATCCCTCGTGCGCTCAGCGGCGAGCAGATCGGTACGCTGGTCCGCTGATGGACGAGGACCTCGCCGGCCTGGTCAGGGACGACACCAGGGAGAAGATGGGCAAGGCCATTGAGCACGTCCGCCACGAAATGGGCAACGTGCGCACCGGCCGGGCCTCTTCGGCGCTGCTCGAGCCCTTGATCGTCGACTACTACGGGACGTCGACCCCGCTGCGCCAGCTGGCCGGCTTCAGCGTGCCCGACGCCATGTTGCTGGTCATCTCGCCCTACGACAAGAGCTCACTGGGCGCCATTGAGAAGGCGATCATGGCGTCGGACCTCGGCATCAATCCGACCAACGACGGGACGGTGATCCGGCTGGCCTTCCCGCCGCTGACCGAGGAGCGCCGCAAAGATCTGGTCAAGGTGGTGCGGCACAAGGCGGAGGAAGGGCGCGTGGCCGTGCGCAACCTGCGACGCGCCGGACGCCACGAGCTCGAGGCGCTGCAGAAGGACGGCGACCTGTCGACCGACGAGCTCGAGCGCCTGGAGAAGGAGCTCGAGAAGATCACGCACGATCAGGTGGCTCTGATCGACCAGCTCCTGGCAAGCAAGGAGCAGGAGTTGCTGCAGGTCTGACCATGCCCGACGACAACGACCAGTAGACAGCTTCGACAGCTTCGACGACGTGCTCGCCGACCCCGGCGAGCCGGCGGTCGAGGAGGGCGACGGGGACCCGCCGAGCTACCACTCCGGCCGGGTGCGCATCATCGGTGCCGAGCCGGCGGGCGACACCGTGCGGGAGGTGACCGGCCCCGTCGAAGAGGAGCATCCGGAGCTGCCGCACTGGAACGACGCGCCGACCGGGCAGGTGCCGGCGGTGCTCGACCGCAGCACCGGCGAGGAGCAGGCGGTCGCGCCGCCGACGTGGCGGGAGGAGGAGACCGACTGGGTGGCCCAGGAGGAAAGCTTCGAGCCTTCGATGCTGTCCGACGACCTGCCGGCCGTGGGCGCCCTGCTGAGCGAGCAGGGTGAGGCGGTCGACGACGAGCGCCAGCCCTGGCACTTCGAGTCGGACGACACGCTGGTCATCGCACCCGAACCCGGCCTCGCGCCCGAGCCGGTGCCGGTGCCGACGCCGGTCCCGACCGACGAGTCCTCCGAGTCCGACGACGGGGCGGCGGCCAATGTGGCTTCGCCCGTCGCCTCCACCGCCTCTGCCGCGGCGGCCTCGCGACTGTCCCCGCCGGTCCCGCCGGAGCCCAAGGCGCGCGCCCCGCGCACCACGCGCTCGGGCGGCCCGGTGCGCACCGGCAACGTGAGCACCGCCGGGACGGGGGGGCGCGACATGCGCGTGGCCATCGGCTCGGGCGTGCTGCTCGGCGTGGCCGCGTTGGTCTGCTTCGCCTTCGGGACGGTGACCTCCATGGTCATCGTCACCGTCGTCCTCCTGTTGGCCGCGGCCGAGGCGTACGCCGCCTTCCGCCGGGCGCAGTACCACCCGGCCACCCTCCTCGGGTTGGTGGCCGCACTGTCGCTGGTGGTCGAGACCTACAACAAGGGCGTCGCCGCGCTGCCGCTCGTGCTGGTGCTGCTGGTGGCCGGCTCGTTCATTTGGTACCTGGCCCGGGTCGAACCGGCAGCCGACCCGGTGTCGGGCATGGTCTCCACGGTGTTCGTCTTCGTCTGGGTCGGGGCGTTCGGTTCATTCGCCGCGCTCCTGCTCAACCCCAACCTGTTCCCCGACCGCCACGGCATCGCGTTCCTGCTGGCGGCCGTACTGGTGACCGTGGCCGACGACGTGGTCGCGCTGCTGGTCGGATCGGCCATGGGGCGCCACCAGCTGGCGCCGTCCATCAGTCCCAACAAGAGCTGGGAGGGCCTCCTCGGCGGCGCCCTCGCCGCCATTCTCATGTCGGTCATCGTCGTCCACTTCATCCACCCGTGGACCGTGGGCAAGGCCCTGGTCTACGGGGTGGTGGTGGCCGTGGTGGCGCCGATCGGCGACCTGAGCCAGTCCATGATCAAGCGGCACCTGGGCCTGAAGGACATGGGGCGCATCCTGCCGGGCCACGGCGGTGTGCTCGACCGTGTCGACGGGTTGCTCTTCGTTCTCCCGGCCACCTACTTCGTGGTCAAGGCGTTGCACCTCGGATGAGCTGATGCGCACGGTCAGCCTCATGGGCTCCTCGGGCTCCATCGGCACCCAGGCGCTCGACGTCATCCGCAGTGAGCCGGACCGCTTCGCCGTGTACGCGCTGGCCGTGCACCGCTCGGTCGACGTGCTGGTCGACCAGGCCAACGAGTTCCGCCCCGCCGTCGTGGTCGTGGGCGACGCCGGGCAGGTGGACGACGTGCGCGCCCGTGTTCCGGCCGGCACCGAGGTGCTCGTGGGTGCCGAGGGGATGGTGGTGGCAGCTCGCGGCGCCGACGTGGTGCTGAACGGGGTGGTCGGGTTCGCCGGGCTGCCGGTCACGCTGGCGGCGCTCGAGGCGGGCAAGCGCCTCGCCCTGGCCAACAAGGAGTCGCTCATCGCCGGGGCACCGGTGGTCCAGAAGGCGCGCCGTACCCCGGGGGCGGAAATCGTCCCGGTCGACTCCGAGCATTGCGCGCTGCACCAGTGCCTGGCCTCGGTGGACGGCACCACCGCGGTGGCCCGGCTTCTGCTCACCGCGTCGGGCGGTCCCTTCCGGGGCTGGCCGGCCGAGACGGTTGGGTGAGGTGACGGTGCAGGACGCGCTGGCCCACCCGACCTGGTCCATGGGTCCCAAGATCACGGTCGACTGCTCGACGCTGATGAACAAGGGCCTCGAGGTCATCGAGGCGCACGAGCTGTTCGGCATCGACTACGACCGCATCGGCATCGTGGTGCACCCACAGTCGATCATCCACTCCATGGTGGAGCTGCGCGACGGCTCGACGCTGGCCCAACTGGCCAGTCCCGACATGCGCCAGCCCATCAGCTACGCCCTGGGATGGCCGGACCGGGCCACCACCGCCTACGGCGCGCTGGACTGGTCCCAGCCCCGGAGCCTCACCTTCGAACCGCCGGACCGGACGGTCTTCCGCTGCGTCGACCTGGCCTACGAGGCCGGGCGGCGGGGCGGATCCGCCCCGGCCTGGCTCAACGCGGCCAACGAGGTGGCGGTCGAGGCCTTTCTCGAGGGACGGCTCGGGTGGACGGGCATTGCCGAGGTGGTGGCCGAGACACTGGAGTCCTGGTCCGACGAGCAGGTGGACCAGGTGGAAGCGGTGTTGGCGGCCGATGCCGAGGCCCGGGCCCGGGCCCGCGAGGCGCTCGAGCGACGATGAGCAGGAGACGGCGACCGGTAGCGTTATACCTGCGATGACCTTGATCGAGAAGGACGTGCCGGCAGCGGTGCCGCCGAGCGAGCCGGCCCCGGAGCAGACCGGCAGCCCGACGCAGGTCCTCCAGTTGCTGGCCGCGCTGGCCCTGATCACCGTCGTCTTCGTCGCCCTGGGCTGGGGCGACCTGCTGCTCTTCATCGTCATCCTCATCGTCATCGTGATGCTGCACGAACTGGGCCACTTCGTGACGGCCAAGCGGGCCGGCATGAAGGTGACCGAGTACTTCGTGGGCTTCGGCCCCCGACTGTGGTCGGTGCGACGCGGGGAGACCGAGTACGGGGTGAAGGCGATCCCCGCCGGCGGGTACGTGCGCATCGTGGGGTTCACCTCCACCGAGGACGTGCCCGACGAGGACGAGCCGCGGGCCTACCGCCAGCAACCGTTCCACCAGCGCATCATCGTGGCGTCGGCGGGCTCGGTCATGCACCTTCTCATTGCGTTCGTCCTGGCCGTGGTGCTGGTGCTCACCTTCGGTCAGCTCACGAACAACTACACCGTGACCTCACTCGAGCACTGGCAGGGCCAGAGCACCGCGGCCCAGATGGCGGGGCTGCGGCCGGGGGACACCATCGTCTCGATCGACGGCCGGCCGTTCACCAGCCAGAAGTCGATGACCGACATCGTCGCCCGTTCGACCGGCCAGCCACTCAGGCTCGGCGTCGAGCGCGGAGGCCGGCTGATCCACCTGACGGCGACACCGAAGAGCGGCCAGGGGGTCACGATCCAAGGGACCAAGTTGGCCGATCACGGCTATCTGGGCGTCGGCATCGACGAGGCCACCCGGTCGGTCGCTCCCCTGGCCGTCCCCGGCGCCGCGATCTCGAGCGCGTGGAACATCGGCTCGGAGGAGGTCTCGGGCCTCGGCCAGACGTTCTCGTGGAGCGGGCTCACGTCGATCTTCGACCAGGTGACCAACTCCAAGGCAGCCGACCGCGCCGTCGACGACCCGGGCTCGGCCCCCCGGCCGGTCTCCATCGTCGGCATCACCAATCTCGGCGCGCAGGCCGAGCAGGAGGGGCTGGCCGTCGTCCTGGCCCTGCTCATTGCCATCAACATCGTGTTCGCCCTCTTGAACATGCTGCCGATGATCCCCCTCGACGGTGGGCACGTGGCGGTCGCCGTCTACGAGTGGATCCGCACCAAGCCGGGCCAGCCGTACTACCGGGCAGACATCACCAAGCTGTTCCCAGTGGCCGCGCTGTTCATCGCGTTCCTGGCCCTGTTCGTGTTCGCCGGCGTGTTCCTCGACATCACCCACCCGCTCCAGCTGCCCCACTAGCGCATGGAACTGTCCTCCTCGCTGCTGTCGCCCCGCCGCCCGACCCGCCGGATCGTGCTGGGCGGCGTCCCCATCGGCGACGGCGCGCCGGTCACGGTGCAGTCGATGACCACGACCAAGACAGCGGACGTCGACGGCACGCTGACCCAGATTTACGCACTGGCCGCCGCCGGGGCCGACATCGTGCGCTGCACGTGCAACGAGGAGGCGGCGGCCGAGGGGCTGGCCCACATCGTCCCGCGCTCGCCGGTGCCGATCGTGGCCGACATCCATTTCCACCATGAAATGGCGCTCGCCGCGCTGGAGGCGGGCGTGCAGGGGCTGCGGCTGAACCCGGGCAACCTGCGCAAGGAGGCCGAAATCAAGGAAGTGGCCGCCGAGGCCCGAGACCGCGGCGTCCCCATCCGCATCGGGGTCAACGCCGGGTCGCTGCACCCCGACCTCTACAAGAAGCACGGCGGCGCCACGCCCGAGGCGCTGGTCGAGTCGGCTCAGAACGAGCTGGCGCTCTTCGAGGAAGTCGGGTTCAGCGACGTCAAAATTTCGGTCAAGGCGTCGTCGGTGGCGCTCATGATCGCCGCCTACCGGCTCGCCTCCGAGACGTTCGACCATCCCCTGCACCTCGGCGTGACCGAAGCCGGGCCGCCGCCGGCCGGTCTGGTCAAGGGCACGGCGGGCATCGGGGCCCTGCTGGCCGAGGGCATCGGCGACACCATCCGCTTCTCACTGACCGCCGACCCGGTGGAGGAGGCCCGCGCCGGCCGCCAGCTGCTCGAGTCACTCGGCCTGCGCGAGCGCAAGGGCCTCGACCTCATCGCCTGCCCTTCGTGCGGGCGGGCCCAGGTCGACGTCATTGCCGTGGCCAAGGAGGCCCAGGAGGCGCTCGAGAAGCTGAACCTGCCGATTCAGGTGGCCGTCATGGGATGTGTGGTGAACGGCCCCGGCGAGGCGCGGGAGGCCGACATCGGCATTGCCGCCGGCAAGCAGAAGGGCCACCTGTTCATCCGCGGCAAAATCGTCCGTGTCGTCCCCGAGGCCGACATGGTGGCCGCGCTGGTCGAGGAAGCGGAGCGGCTGGTGAGCGAGGGCGTCGAGGCGCGCATCGCGGCGGCCGACCGCGGCGCCGAGGCCGAGGCGGAGGCCGACCGGAAGGCGCTGCTCGAGTCGACGGGGTCCGACCCCAACCACACGGCGGAGAAGATAGAGATCATCCGCCGTCACAGCGAAGTAACAGCGACACGTAACGGCGACACGTAGCGGGGCCAGTAGCCTGCGCTCCCATGGCCAAGGGCGCGATCGTGTCGCGGCAGGAGGACTTCCCGCGCTGGTACCAGGAGGTGGTCGCGGGCGCGGAGATGGCCGAGAACGGCCCGGCGCGCGGCACCATGGTCATCCGCCCGTGGGGCTATGGCATTTGGGAGCTCATGCAGTCCGAGCTCGACCGGCGCATTAAAGAGGCGGGGGCCGAGAACGCCTACTTCCCGCTCTTCATCCCCGAGTCCTTCCTGAAGCTCGAGGCCGAGCACGTCGAGGGTTTCGCCCCCGAGCTGGCGGTGGTGACCCATGGCGGCGGCAAGGAGCTCGAGGAGCCGCTGGTCGTCCGGCCCACCTCCGAGACGGTCGTCAACAGCTTCTTCGCCAAGTGGGTGCAGAGCCACCGCGACCTGCCCCTGTTGATCAACCAGTGGGCCAACGTCGTGCGCTGGGAGCTGCGGCCGCGTCTGTTCCTGCGCACCACCGAGTTCCTGTGGCAGGAGGGTCATACGGCGCACGCCACCGAGGCGGACGCCCGGGCCTACGCGCTGCGCATCCTCGACGACGTCTACCGGGCCACCATGGTCGACGCGCTGGGTGTGCCCGTGCTGACCGGGCACAAGACGGCGCGCGAGCGTTTCGCCGGCGCCATCCGGACCTGGACCTGCGAAGGGATGATGGGCGACGGCAAGGCGCTGCAGATGGGCACCAGCCATGAGCTCGGGCAGAACTTCGCCATCCCCTTCGGCATCACCTACACCAACGCGTCAGGCAACCTGGAGCACGTCTGGCAGACCTCATGGGGCTCGTCGACGCGCCTGGTCGGCGCACTGGTGATGGCCCACGGTGACGACTTCGGGCTGCGTCTGCCACCCGCCCTGGCGCCGGCGCAGGTGGTGGTGCTGATGGTCAAGGACGACCCCGAGACAGGCGCGGCGGCCGAGGCGCTGGTCGCCGAGCTGCGGTCGGCCGGGCACCGGGTCCGCCTGGACGACCGCACCGACACCAGCTTCGGCCGGCGCAGCGTCGACTGGGAGCTCAAAGGTGTGCCCGTGCGCGTCGAGGTGGGGCCCCGCGACCTGGCCGAGGGCAACGCCGTGGTCGTGGCCCGGCACCGGCGGGCCAAGGAGACGGTGCCGGTGGGGGGCGTGGCCAAGGCGGTGGCGGCCGTGCTGGCCGCGGCGCCGGCAGAACTGCTGGACGAGGCCACGGTGGCCCGGGACTCCCGGACGGTGGACGTCGCCACGCTCGAGGAGGCGGTCCAGGCGGGTTCGGACGGCTTCGCCCGCCTGCCCGTGCGGACGATGGGGCCCGACGGTGAGGACCGCCTGGCCGAGCACGCCATCTCGGTCCGCTGCCTGCAACGGGCCGACGGTTCGCTGGCCCGGCCTGGCGACGCCGACGACGACCTGGTGGCCGTCGTCGGCCGATCGTACTGACGCACAGATTGCTATAATCCTCCAGCTGTCCATTTAAGAATCAGTACCTCGTTGGAAGCGTGGGCTGCGGCCCACGCTTTCGCTTTGCGGGGCCCTGGTGTGAGAGAGGAGGTGACGGCGGTGGCCGAGAGGACGACGGATCTGGCAGGCGCGCTGTCACCTGTGGTCGAGGCACGCGGCCTGGACCTGGTCGACGTCGAGGTGCACGGGGCGCAGCTGACGGTCTACGTCGACCGGGACGGCGGCGTCGGACTCGACGAGCTGGGGGAGGCGACACGCGACGTCTCGGCTGCCCTCGACGAGCTCGATCCCCTGCCCGGCCGCTACACGTTGTCGGTCTCGAGCCCCGGGCTCGAGCGGCGGTTGCGGATTCCGGCGCACTTCGCCAAGGCCGTGGGCGAGACGGTGACGGTGCGGGTAAACGCCGGCACGGCGGACGTGCAGCGCCTGACCGGCACCCTGACGGCGGCCGACGAGACGGGGTGCACCGTGTCCGGGCCCGAAGTGCCCGGCGGTGAGGCGCGCCTCGCCTTCGACGACATCGAGCGGGCGCGCACAGTGTTCCAGTGGGGGCCGGAGCCCCGGAGAGCGAAGAGTGAGAGGGTCAAGCGGCCATGAGTAAGACCAACTTCGAGTTCCTCGACGCCCTCGGCCAGATCGCCCGTGACAAGGGCATTTCGGTCGAGACATTGCTCGACGCCCTGGCCAACGCGCTGGTCGCCGCCTACAAGCGGCGCCCCGACGCGGCCGAGGAGGCCGTCGTCACCATCGACCCGGACTCGGGCGAGATCCGCGTCTACGGGCAGGAGCTCAACGAGGACGGCGAAGTGATCCGGGAGTGGGACGACACGCCGGACGACTTCGGCCGGATTGCCGCCCAGACGGCCAAGCAGGTGATTCTCCAGCGCATCCGCGAGGTCGAGCGCGACATGAAGTACGAGGAGTACGCCGGGCGCGAGGGCGACATCGTCACCGGCATAGTGCAGCAGACCGACAACCGCTACACGCTGCTCGACCTGGGCAAGGTGGAGGCGCTGCTGCCCCAGGCCGAGCAGGTCTCCTACGAGCGCTACGAACACGGCGCCCGTCTGAAGGCCTACATCGTCGAGGTGCGCAAGACGACCAAGGGCCCTCAGATCGTGGTCAGCCGGACGCACCCGGGCCTGATTAAGCGGCTCTTCGAGCTCGAGGTCCCCGAAATCGGCTCCGGCGTGGTGGAGATAAAGGCGGCGGCGCGCGAACCGGGTCACCGCACCAAGATCGCCGTGTGGTCGAACGACCCCAACGTCGACCCGGTCGGCGCCTGCGTGGGCGCCCGGGGGTCGCGGGTGCGCATGGTCACCAACGAGCTACGGGGGGAGCGGGTCGATGTGGTGCCGTTCTCGGACGACCCGGTCGAGCTCATTCAGAACGCGCTGGCCCCGGCACGGGTCCGTGAGGTGCGCCTGGACGAGGAGACCGGCACGGCGACCGTGATCGTGAGCGACTTCCAGCTTTCGCTGGCCATCGGCAAGGAGGGGCAGAACGCCCGCCTGGCCGCCCGTCTCACCGGTTGGCGCATCGACATCAAGAGCGAGACCCAGCTGGCCGAGGAAGAGGCCGGCTACGCCGACGAGGAATGGGCCGAGGGCGAGTGGGTCGAAGACGAGAGTGGCGAGCTGGTCTGGAAGCCGGCCGAGGGCGGAGAGGCCATGTCCGCCAAGGAGTGGAGCCACCAGGCCGAGGACACGGGCGAGGTGACGGCCCCGGCGGAGGCGGCACCCGAAGTGGAGGCGGCATCCGCAGTGGCGCCGGAAGCCGAGGTGGCGCCGGAAGCCGAGGTGGCGCCGGAAGCCGAGGTCGAAGTCGAAGTCGAGGTCACCGAGGTGGCCGGGGTCACGGAGGAGGCTGAGGCATAACGCCCGAGCGGACCTGCGTCGGCTGCCGGCGAGCCAGGTCGGCCGACCAGTTGATCCGGATCGTTCGCCGGCCCGACGGGAGCCTG
Source organism: uncultured Acidimicrobiaceae bacterium (assembly GCA_963850095.1). Classification (GTDB taxonomy): domain Bacteria; phylum Actinomycetota; class Acidimicrobiia; order Acidimicrobiales; family RAAP-2; genus Bog-473. Next base: position 264,650 of record CAWKJX010000004.1, read on the forward strand.
GCGGTGGACCGGAACGGTGCCGGTCGGGGCGCCTGGTTGTGCCGGGAATCGTCCGGGTGCCTGCAGGCGGCGGTGCGCCGGCACGGGTTCGACCGCTCTTTCAGGGGGCCGGTCGGGACCGAGGACGTGCAGCGTCTGGCGGCAGAGCTGGCCGCCGCGTGGGGGCAGGCCGCACCTGATGTGCGAGGATAGGGAGCTGGGCTGGCGCCGGGCCCCGTGATGAACAAAGGACGAAGAGAACCACTTGCCGAAGAAGATTCGCGTCTATGAGCTGGCCAAAGAGCTAGGCCTCACCAACAAGGAGGGGCTGGAGCTGGCCCTTTCCCTGGGTATCGGGGTCAAGAGCCACTCCAGCTCCATTGAGGACGCCCAGGCCGACCGCGTCCGGCGCAAGGCCGACGCCGAGGGGTTGCGCCGACCGGTCCAGCCCGAGGAGCCGGCCCCGGCCAAGAAGGCGGCCAAGGCCACCAAGGCCGCCAAGAGCGCCCTGACCAGCACGCCCGCGCCGGCGGAGGACGCCGTCGCTGCGGCCGCTCCGGCGACGCCGGCCCGGCCCCGGCCCCGGCCAAGAAAGCGGTCGCCGCGTCCACCTCGGGCGCCACCGTGGGCACGGCCCCGGTCAAGAAGGCGCCCGCCCGCAGCGTGGCGACCGCCCCTGCTCCCACCGCCTCTGCCGCGCCCGCCTCGGCTCCCGACCTCCCCGCTCGTTCTTCCCGCCTGATCAGCAGCCGTCCCACGGCTCCGCCGGCACCGGCACCGGCACCGGCACCGGCAGCACCGGCGGCCGCGTCCGCACCGGCGGCCGCGTCGGCGCCGGCCGGACCCGACGTGGGAGCGCCCCCGGCGCCTGAGCAGCAGCGCGTGTCCCGCCCACCTCTGAGCCCCTCGGGCCGCCCCGTGCCTCCGCCGCCCGCCCCGCGCCCACCTCTCGGTCCGAGTGGCCGTCCCATCCCGCCCCCGCCTGGCATGGGCGGGCGCCGACCGCCGGCCCCTCCGTCGGGGGCGCGCCCGGGTGGTGGCAGCACCTACCCACAACGCACCGGAGGTCGCCCGGCCGGCGGCAGTTCGGGCCGGCCCGGTGGGGGACCTGGCGGTGCCAGCGGTGGTGGTTACGGAGGGCGCCCGTCGGGCGGCAACTTCGCCGGCCGCTCCGGTGCCGGCGCTCCGGCCGGCGCGCCGCCTGCGGGTGGGCGTGGCGGCATGCCCGGGCGGCGGCCGCCCCAGCGCCGGGCGCGGCGTCGCCGGCGCAATCTCGAAGAGCTCGAGCCGACGCAGCTCACCACGTACCAGCCCTCCACGGCTCCGGTGCCCGACGGCGAGGTCATCATCGAGCGCGCGTCGACCGCGCGCGACCTGGGCCCCAAGCTGAACCGCAGCGCCGGCGACATCGTGCGCTTCCTGCTGCTGCAGGGCGAAATGGTCATGGCCACCCAGTCGCTGACCGATGACATGATCGAGCTCTTCGCGGCGGAGATCGGCGCCAACGTGCGCCTGGTCGACCCGGGTGAGGAGCAGGAGGCGGAGCTGCTCGCCCGTTATTTCGAGGACGAGGAGGAGGAGGACGAGGCCGACCAGCGGCCGCGCCCGCCCGTGGTCACCGTCATGGGCCACGTCGACCACGGCAAGACGCTGCTGCTCGACCGCATCCGCTCCACCGACGTGGTGGCGGGCGAGGCCGGCGGCATCACCCAGCACATCGGCGCCTACCAGGTGGAGTGGCAGGGCAACCGGATCACCTTCATCGACACGCCGGGCCACGCCGCCTTCACCGCCATGCGGGCCCGGGGCGCGCAGGCCACCGACATCGTGATCCTGGTAGTGGCGGCCGACGACGGGGTGATGCCCCAGACCATCGAGGCCATCGACCACGCCAAGGCGGCTGACGTGCCGATCATCGTGGCCGTCAACAAGATCGACCGTCCCGACGCGGACCCCAGCCGGGCGCTGCAGCAGCTGTCCGAGCGCGGGCTGGTGCCCGAGGCCTGGGGTGGCGACACCATTTTCGTCGAAGTCTCGGCCCTCCAGGGGACCGGAATCGAGGATCTGCTCGAGCAGATCATTTTGGTGGCCGAGGTGGAGGAGCTCACGGCGCGGGTCGAGGGCGAGGCGCGCGGCGTCGTGCTCGAAGCCAACCTCGAAGCGGGCCGCGGCCCGGTGGCCACGGTCATCGTGCAGCAGGGAACGCTGCGGGTGGGCGACCCCGTCGTGGCCGGAGCGGCCTGGGGCAAGGTGAAGGCGCTGGTGGACGACCGGGGTGACCACATAAAGGAGGCGCTGCCATCGACGCCGGTGCAGGTCCTCGGGTTCTCCGAGCCGCCGCACGCCGGCGACGAAATGCGGGGGGCCAAGGACCTGGCCCGGGCCCGCACGCTCGGCGAGGCGCGGGCGCAGCGGTTCCGTCTGTCCGGGCACAAGCCGGTGGCGGCGGCGTCGGGCGCCCGTCTCGAGGATCTCTTCGAGCAGATTTCGCGCGGTGAGACGGCGACACTCAACATTGTGCTGAAGGCGGACGTGCAGGGCTCGCTCGAGGCGGTGACCGAGTCGCTGAAGCGCCTCGAGCGCGACGACGTGAAGTTGAGCTTCGTGCTGCGCGGCATCGGCGGCATCACCGAGAACGACGTGCAGCTGGCGGCGGCGTCGAACGCCACCATCATCGGCTTCAACGTGCGCCCGGACAAGCGTTCGCGCGAGCTGGCGGCGGCATCGGACGTGGAGATCCGGACGTACGAAATCATCTACAAGCTGCTCGAGGACCTCGAGGCGGCCATGCTCGGCCTGTTGTCGCCGGTGTTCGAGGAGATCGTGACGGGCGAGGCCGAGGTGCGCGAGGTGTTCCGGGTGCCCCGGGTGGGCGCCGTTGCCGGCTGCTACGTGCGCGACGGCAAAATCACCCGCGGCTCGAAAGTGCGGTTCCTCCGCGAGGGCACCGTCATCTGGAAGGGCGCCATTCAGTCGCTGCGGCGCTTCAAGGACGACGTGCGCGAGGTGGCGTCCGGCTTCGAGTGTGGCATTGGCCTGTCCGACTTCCAGGACCTGAAGGAGGGCGACGTGATCGAGACCTACGAGGAGCGCGAGATCGCGAGGAGCTGAGCGGCGGTGACGGTGAGACGGCGCACGGCGACGTACCCGCGCGCGTTGCGGATCAACCAGGTGCTGCGACAGGTGGTGGCCGAGGAGCTCGAGCGGCTGGCCGATGCCGACGAGCTGCCCATGGTCACGGTCACCTCGGTGGAGGTCGCGTCCGACATGCGGACGGCCGTGGTCTTTTTGGCCTCGGCCGACGCCGTGACTCTGGAGGTGCTCGACGAGCACCGTCCCCACCTCCAGCGGCTGATCGGCAAGCAGATGACGATCAAGCGGACGCCCCGCTTGTCGTTCCGGGCCGATCCGGCCATCGCGGCCGGATCCCGGGTGGAGGAGCTTCTACGAGGGCTGCACCCGGCCCCCGGTGGTGTTCAGGAACCGGAGTCCCGGTCCGGGTCCGGGTCCGGTTCGGGACCGGGCTCGCCGCCCGAGCCAGAGGGCGGAGCGGGCGGGTGACGGCCGGGCGGCGGGGCGCCGGCCGACCGTGGTCCTGAAAACGCTGCACGAGCGGGTTTAGTCCCACCGTGCCCGTCGATCGTCCGCGCGGAATGCCATCGGGGGCCGCGCCGTGAGCGTGACGGGTGCGGACACGCCCGTCGTTTCGGGCCTGGTCGTGGTGGACAAGGAGCCGGGCTGGACCTCGCACGACGTGGTGGCCCGTTGCCGGCGCATCTTCGGGCAGCGCCGGGTGGGCCACGCCGGCACGCTCGACCCCGACGCCACGGGCGTGCTGTTGGTGGGGCTGGGGCGGGCCACGCGGCTCATGCGCTACTTGACCCCGCTGCGCAAGACCTACACGACCGACATCGTGCTGGGCACCGCCACCTCCACCCTCGACGCCTCGGGTGAGGTGACCGGGACCTACGACATGTCCCATGTCACGCCCGAGATGGTCACGGTGGCCACGGCGGCCCTCACGGGGGAGATCGAGCAGGTCCCGCCCATGGTGTCGGCGGTCAAGGTCGGAGGCCGGCGGCTGCACGAGCTGGCCCGTCAGGGGGTGGAGGTCGAACGGGCGCCGCGGCCGGTGAGCGTGTATCGCTTCGACGCCGTGCCCGACCCCGCCCGCCCCGGTGTGTACCGCGCCGAGGTCGAGTGCTCGTCGGGCACCTACGTCCGCGTGCTGGCGCAAGATCTGGGTCTGGCGCTCGGGGGCGGGGCGCACGTCGACCACCTGCGCCGGACACGCATCGGCTCCTTCGGCGGCCCCGAGATGCGCCGCCTGGACGAGCTGGGCCCCGACGCCGTGCTGACACCGGCCGAGGCCCTGCGCGACCTGGAGCCGGTGAGGGTCGAGCCATCGGTCGCGGCGTCGATTCGCACCGGCTTGCCGCTCGACCGGGTGCCGCTCGGCGCAGCGGGCGACGGACCCTGGGCCATGCTCGACGAGCACGGCTCCCTGCTGGCCGTGTACGAGGCCACCGGTACGGACCGCATCCGGCCGGCGGTCGTCCTGGCCGGGGAATGAGCGCGGCCGGACTACCCTCGCAACCGATGCCCGGCACCGCTGTCACCATCGGGGCCTACGACGGCGTCCATCTCGGGCACCGGGCCCTGCTGCGCGACCTGCGGGAGCGGGCCGCCGCGGCCGGGCTCTCGACCGTCGTGGTCACCTTCGACCGCCACCCGGCGTACGTGGTGCGGCCCGAGTCGGCGCCCAAGCAGCTGACCGGCCTGGAACAGAAACTCGAGCTGCTGGGCGAGTGCGGCATCGACCGGACGGTGGTGGTGCCCTTCGACAAGGCGCGGGCGGACGAGTCGGCCGAGGACTTCGTGCAGGACGTCCTGGTCGAGAAGCTGGGGGCCCGGCTGGTCGTGGTGGGGGAGGACTTCCACTTCGGACACGCCCGGAGGGGCAACGTCGAGCTCCTGCGCCGGCTCGGTGCCGAGCACGGCTTCGAGGTCGTGGGCGTGGCCCTGACCGGCGAGGGTGCCGAGGCGGTCTCGTCGACCCGCATCCGCGCCTTGCTGGCGGACGGTGACGTGGAGGCGGCCGCAGCGTTGCTGGGCCGGCCGCACGAGGTGCGGGGCCCGGTGGTGCGCGGCGACGGGCGCGGCGGGCCCGAGCTGGGCTTCCCGACGGCCAACCTGGCGGTGCCCGACGACATAGTGCTGCCGGCCGACGCCGTCTATGCCGGCTACTACGCCCGGCCCGACGGAACCGTGCACCGGGCGGCCATCGGGGTGGGGCGCCGGCCGACCTTCTACGAGCCGGGCACGGCTCCGGTGCTGGTGGAGGCCTACCTCCTGAACTTCGACGGGGATCTCTACGGCGAGGCGGCCCGGGTGTCGTTCGCCCACCGGTTGCGAGAAGAACGACGCTTCGACTCGGTGCAGGACCTGGTGACCCAGATGAAAGCGGACGTCGAGGCGACCGAGCGGGTGTTGGCGGCGGCCGATCTTCCCTGATCAACGGGGGGCTGCTACCATATTTGGCGTCCGGGGCAGGTTCCCGGCGCACTCCGACGACGTTTCCGAGGTTCCTTCCTTCATGCCCGACACGCAGACCACCATCGCCGAGTACCGGCTCCACGACACGGATACCGGTTCACCCGAGGTGCAGATTGCGCTGTTGTCCGGCCGGATCAACCACCTCACGGAGCACCTGAAGGAGCACAAAGGGGACCACCACACCAGACGCGGGCTGATGAAGCTCATCGGCCAGCGTCGCCGGCTGCTCGACTACGTCCGCAAGAACGACGTCGAGCGCTACCGCTCCATCATCAGCCGTCTCGGCATCCGAAGGTAGCGGAGCACCACAGAAACGGGCGTCTCGAGCAGCTGGCTGCCAGTCGCCGGTCACTTCCGAACGCGAGGTGGTCGACCACTGGGAACCAGATCAGCAGATGCCCCCTACATACGAGGAGCATCATGACTGATGCCATTTCCGTGTCGGCCCCGATCAGTGGGACCGACCTCACCATGTCGTTCGAAGCGGGCAGGTTGGCCCAACAGGCCGACGGTTCGGTGCTGGCCCGCATCGGCGACACCGTTCTCCTGGCCACGGCCACGGCGGCCCGCTCGGTCCGCGAGGGCACCGATTTCTTCCCCCTCACGGTGGACATCGAAGAGCGGACCTACGCCGCCGGCAAAATCCCGGGCTCGTTCTTCCGCCGCGAGGGGAAGGCCTCGGACCAGGCCATCCTCACCGACCGCCTGATCGACCGCCCGCTGCGCCCGTCGTTCCCCGAGGGCTTCCGCAACGAGGTGCACATCGTGGGCACCATCATCGGGGCCGACCAGGAGAACCCGCACGACGTGCTGGCCATCAACGCGGCGTCCGCCGCGCTGATGCTTTCGGGCATCCCCTTCGACGGCCCCGTCGGCGCGGTGCGGGTCGCCTACACGACCGAGGGCACCTGGGCCCCCCACCCGACCTTCGAGCAGGGCGAGGCCTCGACCTTCGAGCTGGTCGTCGCCGGCCGTGCGCTGAGCGAGGACGCCGAAACCGAGATCGCCATCATGATGGTCGAGGCCGGCGGCACCGAGAAGTCCTGGTCCTACTACGAGGACGGTGCGCCGAAGGTGACCGAGGAGGTGCTGGCCTCCGGCCTCGAGGCGTCCAAGCAGTGGATCCGCGAGTCGATCAACCTGCAGCGTCAGCTGGTGGAGGCCTACACGGCGGCCCGGGGGCCGATCGTGACGGTCCCGTACCAGACCTTCAGCGACTACGAGGACGACGTGTGGGCCCGGGTGGAGGCGGTGGGCACCGACCCCATCGCCAAGGCCAACCTGGTGACGTCCAAGGCGGAGCGCAACGCGGCGCTCGATGCGGCGGGCGACGAGATCCGTGCCGCCCTGGGCGACGAGTTCGCCGACCGGCCCGGTGAGGTCAAGGCGGCCATCCGCTCGCTGACCAAGAAGCTGGTGCGCAAGCGCATCGTCGAGGACGGCGTCCGGGTGGACGGCCGCGGCGTCGCCGACATCCGGCCCCTCTCGGCGGAGATCGACCTGCTCCCCACCGCCCACGGTTCGGCCCTCTTCCAGCGGGGCGAGACCCAGGTGCTCAACGTGACGACGCTCGGCATGCCCCGCATGAACCAGCTGCTCGACACCATCACTCCGGTGGAGTTCAAGCGCTACATGCACCACTACAACTTCCCGCCCTACTCGACGGGCGAGACCGGCTTCATGCGTGGACCCAAGCGCCGGGAGATCGGACACGGGCTGCTGGCCGAGCGGGCCCTCCTGCCCGTCGTCCCCAGCCCGGAGGAGTTCCCCTACACCCTGCGCGTCGTCTCCGACGTGCTCTCCTCCAACGGCTCCACCTCCATGGCGTCGGTCTGCGGGTCGTCGCTGTCGCTGATGGCGGCCGGCGTGCCGCTCAAGGCAGCCGTGGCCGGAATCGCCATGGGTCTCGTCTACGACGGCGGCACCTACGTCACCCTCACCGACATCCTCGGCTCCGAGGACGCCTTCGGTGACATGGACTTCAAGGTGGCCGGCACGGCCGACGCCGTCACGGCGCTGCAGCTCGACACCAAAATCGACGGACTCCCGGCCGACGTGCTGGCCAAGGCCCTGCTCCAGGCCAAGGAGGCCCGACTCGTCATCCTCGGGGTCATGGCCGGCGCCATCGCCGAGCCGCGTGATCACGTCGCCAACAGCGCGCCGAAGATCGTCTCCATGGAGATCCCGATCGACAAGATCGGCGAGGTCATCGGGCCCAAGGGCAAGGTCATCAACACGCTCCAGCAGGAGACGGGTGCCGACATCGCCGTCGACGACGACGGTGTCGTCGGCACGGTCACCATCGGGGCCAAGGACGGCAACGCGGTGGAGGAAGCGCGCCGTCGCATCTCGCTCATCCTCGACCCGCCGACGGCCGAGGTAGGGGCCGTCTATGCCGGCAAGGTGGTCAACATCACCAAGTTCGGCGCCTTCGTCAACGTGCTGCCCGGCCGCGACGGCCTGCTGCACATCTCGAAGCTCTCCGCCCTGGCCGGCGGCAAGCGCATCAACAACGTCGAGGACGTCCTCACGCTGGGCCAGCCCCTCGAGGTGCGGGTCGACGACATCGACCCACAGGGCAAGGTCTCGCTCTCGCTGGCCAACGCGCCCGAGGTGGCCGCCGCGCCGGCGGGCAACGGCGACAGCTCGTCGTCATCGTCGTCGGCGTCGTCCGGCGTCGTCGGCAGCGCCGGCTTCCAGCGGCGACGGCCTCTCCTTCGAGGACGCCTTCGAGGCCGAGCTGGTGGCCGACCTGGGCGACCTCGGCCCGGGAGCGGGCAACGAACGCGGCAATGACCGCGGTGGCGATCGCGGCAACGACCGCGGTGGCGATCGCCGCCCGCGCGGCCGGTCGCGTCGTCGTTGATCGAGACCTCGGTCCTGCCATGTGGCGTGCGCCTGGTCAGCGAGACCATGGCGGACGTCCGCTCGGTGTCGGTGGCGTACTGGGTCGGCACCGGCTCGCGTGACGAGCCCGACGAACTGGCCGGGGCGTCGCACTTCCTAGAGCACCTGCTTTTCAAGGGGACGGAGCGGCGCTCGGCCGCGGCCATCGCCGAAGAGCTCGATGAGGTCGGCGGCGACTGCAACGCCTTCACGACCAAGGAGTACACGACTTTCTACGTGCGGCTGCTCTCCGAGCACCTTGCCCTCGGGCTCGACATCCTGAGCGACATCATGTGGGCGCCGGCGCTGCGACCGGAGGACATCGAGGCGGAGCGGGCGGTCATCCTCGACGAAATCCTCATGCACGCCGACGAGCCGTCCGACCTGGCGTCGGAGCGCTGGCAGTCGGCGCTGTTCCCCCACCACCCCCTCGGGCGCGACACCCTGGGCACGGCCTCGTCCGTGCAGCGCATCGACCGCGACGACATCCGCGTCTTCTTCGAGGACCACTACCGCCCGGCCAACATGGTGGTGTCGGTGGCCGGCGACTGCCGGCACGACGCCGTGGCCGCCGAGATCGAGCGGCGCTTCGCCGGCACCGACGGCGGAGCCGCCCCGGCCCGCCGGGCCCCCGGGCCCGACACGGTGCCCCTCCACGTCGTGCGCCGACCGACCGAACAGGCCCACCTCGTCTACGGGATGCGCTCGGTGTCACGCTTCGACGAGCGGCGCTGGGCCCTCGCCGTGCTGAACCACGTGCTGGGCGGCGGTCTGTCGAGCCGCTTGTTCCAAAAGGTGCGCGAGCAGCGCGGGCTGGCCTACTCGGTGTGGTCCGAGCGCGCCGCCTACCAGGACGCCGGTTCGCTGGCCGTCGTGGTGGGGACGGCGCCCGAGCACGTCGACGAGGTGCTGCGCATCGTCAACGGTGAGCTCGAGCTGCTGGCGGCCGACGGCATCACCGAACGCGAGCTGGCCGTCGCCAAGGGCTACCTGCGGGCCGAAATGCTGCTGTCGGGCGAGGACTCGGGGGCCCGCATGAGCCGCATCGGCGCCTCGCTGCTTCTCTACGGCGAGGTGCTGACCATCGACGAAGTGCTGGCCCGGATTGAGGCCGTCGAGCGGTCGCAGGTGCTGGAGGTGGCGGCGGAGCTGACGCGTGCACCGCGCACCATGAGCGCGGTGGGTCCGTTCGACGAGGAGCCGTTCCGGTCCCACCTGCCCGCGATGGCCGCCCAGTAGCCTGACCTCCATGTTGAAGGTCGCTGTGGTCGGTGCCGGCGGCCGCATGGGCCAGGAGGTGTGCCGGGCCGTCACCGAAGCGCCGGATCTCGAGCTGGTGGGGGCGGTCGACCCGGCGCACGTCGGGGAAGACGCGTGCGGACGGACCATCGTCGGGGAGGTCAACGCCCTGAGCGACCTGGGTGCCGAGGTGGTGGTCGATTTCACCGTGGCCGAGGCGGTGCGCCACAACGTCCGCCACTACGCCCAGCAGCGGGTGCACGCCGTCGTCGGCACCACCGGGCTGTCGGAGGCGGATATCGCCGACATGGTGGAGCGCTTCGCCGGGTCGGGCGCCAACGCCGTGGTGGCGGCCAACTTCGCCATCGGCGCGGTGCTGCTGATCCACTTCTGCCAGCTGGCGGCTCCGCACATGGACGGCGTCGAGGTGATTGAGCTTCATCACGATCTCAAGCGCGACGCGCCGTCGGGCACGTCGCTGCACACGGCGACGGCCATCGCCGAGGCGCGGCGCAGCGCCGGCAGCGGGCCCCTGCCACCCGACCCCACGACCGAGGTGGTGCTCGAGGGAGCCCGCGGCGCGGCGGGCCCGGGCGGGGTGCGCGTCCACTCGGTGCGCCTGCCCGGCCTGGTGGCCCACGAGGAGGTCATCTTCGGCGCGCCCGGGCAGAGCCTGAGCCTGCGCCACGACTCCTACGACCGGCGTTCGTTCATGCCGGGCGTGCTGCTGGCCGTGCGGGCGGTGCCCACCCGGCCGGGCGTGACCGTCGGCCTCGAGGCCTTGCTCGGACTGTGAACCCCGAGGTCCGGGAGCGCCTGCTGCAGGCGACCTACACCTGCGTGGCCCGCTGGGGCCTGTCCAAGACGACGGTCGAGGACGCGGCACGCCAGGCGGGGGTGTCCCGGGCGACGGTGTACCGCTACTTCCCCGGCGGCCGCGACGAACTGCTTTCGGCCGTGGTGGGCTGGGAGTTCAACCGGTTCTTCGTCCGTCTCTACGAAGAGGTGCACGACGCCGACACGCTGGAGGAGGTCATGGAGCGCGGGTTGATGTTCGCCCGAGCCGCGCTGGTCCAACACGAGGTGCTCCAGCGCATCCTGGTGACCGAGCCCGACGTCCTGCTGCCCCGGTTGACCATTGAGGCCAACCAGATTCACACGCTCGTGGCCGCCTTCCTGGCGCCCTACCTGGTGCGCCACGGGATGGCCGAGGGCACCGACCTCGACCTGGCGGCGGACTTCCTGGCCCGCATGGTCCTCTCCTACATCAGCTCGCCGGGGCGCTGGGACCTGAACGACCCCGAGCAGGTGGCGCTCCTGGTCCGGTCCGAGCTGCTGGCCGGCATCCGGTGAGCGACCGGTCTCCCGAGCCCGCCCCTCCGCCCGCCTGTTACCGGCACCCCGGGCAGGCCGCCTCGGTGCTGTGCGCGCACTGCGACCGCCCGATCTGCACGGACTGCATGGTGCAGGCGCCGGTCGGCTGGCAATGTCCGAGCTGCACCCGCGAGGGTGCCCGGCACTCGCGCCAGGTGCCGGCGTTCACCCATACCAGCCGCACGCGCACCGGAGTCGTCGGCTTCACCAACCCGACGCCGCTCGTGCTGGGCCTCATCGCCGTCAACGTCGTCGTGTTCTTCTTCGAACGGTTCGGGACCGACACAGTGTTCGTCGACCGCTACGCCATGGACCCCGACTACGTCCACTACCTGCACCAGTACTACCGGGTCTTCACCGCCATGTGGCTGCACGCCAACTTCGAGCACATCTTCTTCAACATGCTCACCCTGCTCATCGTCGGTCCGGCCGTCGAGGTGCTGCTGGGCAAGGCCCGCTTCCTCGCGCTGTACCTGATCGCCGGGCTCGGCGGCAGCGTGGGCTCGTACCTCCTCGGTCCGCACAACGTCGCCGGCATCGGAGCCTCTGGGGCGATCATGGGCGTGCTCGGTGCCTATGTGGTGATCGGCCTCCGGCGCCACCTGCCCATCGCCCCGGTCGTCGGCCTGATCGTGCTGAACCTGGCCATCGGCTTCTTCGGCAACATCGACTGGCGGGCCCATCTGGGCGGCCTGGCCACCGGGGCCGTGCTCGCCCTCCTCTACGACTACGCCGGCACCATGCGCGACCGCTCGGCCGGCCTCGCCCTCACCGTCGGGGGCAGTGTCGCCGTTCTCGGTGTCCTCGCCCTGCTCCTGACGGCCATCGCCCCGGGCCACGTGAACTGGAGTTGAGCGGGTCATGGTTGACAGTGAGACAAATATCGCCATACTGTTTCACCAGTGGGTGTGGCACAGGCGGTAACTGATGCGCTGACAGCGGGGCCGTCCCGGGTCGTCCGGCATCTGGGGGCGGACGACCGCACCTCGACCCGGGTCCGCATCGTGGACGGCGCACTGCGCTGCCTGGCCCGCCAGGGCGTGGCCAAGAGCACGGTGGACGACATCGCCCGCCAGGCCGGCCTGTCCCGGGCCACCGTCTACCGCACCTTCCCCCGAGGCAAGGACGACATCCTGGCCGCCGTGGTCGAGACGGAGACGGCCCGGCTCTTCTCGTCGCTGGCCGTAGCCATGGGAGAGGCGGCTGACCTCGAGGACGTGCTGGTGGCCGGCATGGTCGAGTCGGCCCGCTGGCTCTCGGCCCACGATGCCCTGGCCTACCTGCTGGCGCACGAGCCGGGCGTGGTCCTCCCGCACCTGACCTTCGCCGAGCTCGACCGGGTGCTCCTGGTGGCGGGCGACCTTGCCGCCCCCTTCTTCGCCCGCTGGCTCGAGCCCGCGCAGGCCTCCCGGGCGGCCGAATGGGCCGTGCGCATCGTCCTGGCCTACACGTCCGACCGCAACCCGGCCGCCGACCTGACCGACTCCGAGGAGACCCGCGCCCTGGTGCGGGCCTTCGTCCTGCCCGGCATCCTCGCCCTGCGGCTCGAGGCCGCCGGTTCTTCCACCCGTACGACCAGTTCCACCTACCGACCAACCATCAAGGGGGCAGTGCAATGACCACGCTCGACAACGAGCAGGAGCAGTTCGGTTCGAACCTCGAGCTGATCGGGCGCGAGAGCATCGACGACCTCGAGGCCGTCCTCGGCTTCGTGGGCCACTACGACGTCGAGGGCTTCCACCGCGTCCCCGACAACTGCCCGGCCGAGTTCACCTGGGACTACCAGAAGGGGGCCAAGCCGCAGCTCGACAAGCTCTACGAGAAGGCCAAGAAGGCGCAGTGGAACGCGCAGACCGACCTGGACTGGTCGATCGAGGTCGACCAGGAGAGGGTGGTCATGGCCAACGCCGAGGCCAACGCGGCACAGATGCAATGGGACGACGCCGCCCTGGCCGGCACCGTGCTCGAGAAGTGGGACGAGAAGAAGTTCCTCGAGTTCGGCATCCAGAACCAGAACTGGCTGCTCTCCCAGTTCATGCACGGCGAGCAGGGTGCGCTGCTCTGCACGGCCAAAATCGTCGAGACGGTGCCGTGGATCGACGCCAAGTACTACGCGGCCACCCAGGTGATGGACGAGGCCCGCCACGTCGAGGTGTTCTCCAAGTACCTCGACGAGAAGCTCTCGGGTCACTACCCGATGAACGCGCATCTCGGGCTGCTCCTCGACGACATCGTGTCCGACTCGCGCTGGGACATGACCTACCTCGGCATGCAGATCATGGTCGAGGGCCTGGCGCTCGCCGCCTTCGGGTTCATCCACATGATGACGACCGAGCCGCTGCTCAAGAAGCTGCTGCGCTACGTCATGGCCGACGAGGCCCGCCACGTCGCCTTCGGCGTGTTGAGCCTGCAGGAGTACTACAAGGAGCTCAACGCGGCCGAGCTGCGCGAGCGCCAGGAGTTCGCCTTCGAGGCCGCCATCCGCATGAAGGACCGCATGGCCATGCAGGAAGTGTGGGAGCGCATGGAGGTCCCGACGGCCGACGTGATCAAGATCATGCAGGCGGCGCCCGAGCGGGACGACTTCCAGATCCTGCTGTTCTCCAAGATCGTCCCCAACCTCAGGAAGCTCGGTCTGCTCGACGCGGCGGACGGCTGGCTGCGCCAGAAGTTCACCGACCTGGGCGCCATCGCCTTCGAGCACCTGACCGATTCCACCGAGGACGAGGACGCCTTCGCCGACGGATCGCCGGCCGAGCGCCAGGTCGCCTGAGTCAGAAGGCACCTGCTGGTAGCCTGAAGAGGTAATGAGCCCTCTGCAGGCGCCCCGGTTCGGGCGGGTCATCACCGCCATGGTGACCCCGTTCGACGATGACGGGGCGCTCGACCTGCCCGCGGCGGTCGAGCTGGCCCGCTGGCTGGTCGGCCACGGCAGCGACGGGCTGGTGCTCAGCGGTTCGACGGGCGAGAGCTCGGTGCTGACCGACGACGAGAAGGTGGCGCTGTGGCGCGCCGTGGCCGAGGCGGTGACCGTGCCCGTCATCGCCGGCACCGGGTCCAACGACACCGGGCACTCGGTCGCCATGACCAGGTTGGCCGCCGGGTGCGGGGTCGACGGCGTGCTCGTGGTGACGCCGTACTACAACCGGCCCTCCCAGGCCGGCCTGCTCGAGCACTTCCGGGTGGTGGCCGAGGCGGCGGGCGACCTGCCGGTGTTGCTCTACGACATTCCCGTGCGTGCGGGACGGCGCATTGAGACGCCGACGATGCTGCGCCTGGCCCGTGAGGTGCCGAACATCGTCGGGCTGAAGGACGCAGCGGCCGACCCGCCCGCGACCGCACACCTCATAGCGCAGGCGCCCCCGGGCTTCGAGGTCTACAGCGGCGACGACGTCATGACGTTGCCGCTGCTGGCCGTCGGCGCCGTCGGTGTCATCAGCGTGGCGGCCCATTGGGTCGGGCCGCGGTTCGCCCAGGTGGTGGATGCCTTCCTGGCCGGTGCGTTGGACACGGCCATCGCCGGCCACGCGGAGCTGCTCGACTCCTTCGACTTCGAGTCGAGCGCGGAGTACCCCAACCCGCTGCCGGCCAAGGCGGTCATGCGGGCGTTGGGACTGCGGGTCGGCCAGTGCCGACTGCCCATGGGGGAAGCCACGCCCGAGCTCGACGCCCAGGCGGCCAAGGTCCTGGCCGCCGTGGGCCCGCCGGCGGTCACGGTCCCGGCGCTTGGCTGATCGCAAGCCCAAGCCCAGGCCGGTCCGAGTCGTCTTCCTGGGCGGCCTCGGTGAGATCGGCCGCAACTGCGCCTGCATCGAGGTGGAGGGCCGCATCGTCGTCCTCGACTGCGGGATCATGTTCCCCGATCCCGACATGCCGGGCATCGACCTGGTGCTGCCCGAGTTCACCTACCTGCGTGACCGCAAGGATCGGGTGGACGGCATTGTGCTCACGCACGGCCACGAGGACCACACCGGAGGGCTGGCCTACCTCCTGCGTGACCTGCAGGCTCCCATCTACGGGTCTGAGCTGACGGTCGGGCTGGCCCGCCATCGGGTCGAAGAGGCGGGGCTGGCGGACAAGACGCGCTTCGTGGCGGTGGCCGACGGCGAGCGGGTGCGCGTCGGCGCCTGCGACGTCGAGTTCATCCCGGTCACCCACTCGGTGCCCGAGTCCATGGCCATCGCGTTCCACACGCCACAGGGCGTCATTCTGCACTCGGGCGACTTCAAGCTGGACCTGCAGCCGGTCGACGGCCGCCGCACCGATCTGTCGCGCATGGGGGAGCTGGCCCGGACGGAGGGCATCCGACTCCTGCTCTCCGACTCCACCAACGCCGAGGAGCCCGGATTCACCGAGTCCGAGTCGTCGGTGGGCGTGACGCTGCGCCGGGTCTTCGCCGCGCAATCCGGCAAGCGCATCGTCGTGGCCTGCTTCGCCAGCCACATGCACCGCGTGCAGCAGATCATCGACGCCGCCGCGGCCACCGGGCGCAAGGTGGCCACGCTCGGACGCTCCATGGGCAAGAACGTGGAGCTGGGTCAGCGGCTCGGCATCGTCAGCATCCCCGACGGGATGCAGGTGGACATAGAGGAGGTGGATACGGTGCCGGCGGGGGAGATGTGCGTGATCTCGACCGGCTCCCAGGGCGAGCCCATGTCGGCTCTCTCGCTCATGGCGACGGGCGAGAACAAGTGGCTGCGCATCGGTGAGGACGACGTGGTCGTCATCAGTGCCCACCCCATCCCCGGCAACGAATGGTCGGTGGGCCGGGTCATCGACGATTTGTACCGACGCGGGGCCGAGGTGGTGCACTCGGGCGCCGAGGCCGTCCACGTGAGCGGCCACGCCCGGCAAGGCGAGTTGCGCACGCTCATTGCGGTGACGACACCCGAGTGCTTCGTGCCGGTGCACGGCGAGTTCCGCCACATGGTCCACCATGCCCGCCTGGCGCTGTCGATGGGGATCGACCCGGCCAAGGTGCTGCTGTGCGAGGACGGCGACGTCATTCAGCTCGACCAGAAGGGCATCAACCGCGACGGTCGGGTGCCCGCCGGCTTCGTGTACGTCGACGGCACCGTGGGCGACATAGAGCACGGGGTGCTGCGGGACCGCCAGAAACTGGCCGAGGAGGGCGTGGTGATGGTGGTGGTGACGGTGGACCGCCAGAAGGGGACGCTGAGCTGCCCGCCTGTGGTCGAGACGCGGGGTTGGGTGTACGCGCCCGAGGCCGAGGAGCTGCTCGGAGAGGCGAGCGAAGTGGTCGGGGCGGCGGTGACGCAGGCGCTCAAGGACGGGGCGCACGACATCGAGGCGCTGAGCCGCCACACCCGCAAGGCTCTGGGCAAGTTCGTGGGCGAGCGCACCCGCCGCCGGCCCATGATCGTGCCCGTCGTGCTCATGGTGTGACCCGGCGGGTTCGGCGCCGCCTCCGGCGCACGCCACCGTCAACCTAAGCGCAACCGACCAGCCACCGTCGATTGACCGGGGGGCGTTTAGAGTCGACGTGAAACGCACGCTGTCCGGTCGCGGCACCAGATCTGGTGAGGGGACGCAGGGCCGGCGGCGGCGAAGTGTGAGGGGGAAGGAGTGCGGCGCACGCGAGTCCGGGGCGTCCTGCGCGGTGCCGCGGCCGTCATCGCCGCGGGCATCGTATGCATGGCCGCGACCCAGGTGGGCGCCGCGCCGCCCCTCTCGAGCGTGGTCATCACCCAGCCCCTGCCGGGGTTCGTGGTGGTCCCGCCGAGCTCGGACAACGGCTATCTGACGCCGTTGGACGCCGACCAGCCTGGCCTCGGACTGAGCAGCGACCTGGTCGAGCAGTACGGCGCCGACGGTGACCTGACGAGCTACGCCCGCGCCTGGCACGACCCGGCGACGGGCGACGGTCTCGAAATGATCGCCACTCGTTTCGTCAATCCGAGTTTGATCCCCCTGTTCGTCCAGGGTGTGGCCGGCATGCACCACAACACGGCCTTCCGCATGGACGGAAAATTCGCGGCCCAGGGCTACTCGCTCTCGGGCACCATGGCCGGTGTCGGGTTCGACCAGTACGTGGTCATGTTCACCGTCCGCGACACGGTCTTCGTGACGACGCTGCTCACACGAGGCGACCTGAACGCCTTCGACGCCTTCAAGGTGGCGCAGGAACAGGTCCAGTCCGTGGCGGGCCCGTCGGGGACGGGCACGTCGTGGTGGCCCGTCTCACGCGATGCCACGGGCCTGCTCGCGCTGGCCGTGGTTTCGGTGGTCGCCCTCGCGCTGTGGTGGCGGCGATCGAAGCGGCCGCGACCTCACCCAGCCTTTCTCGACACCGGCCCGACCCTCGGGCAGGCGCCCCCGTCGCCGCCACGGCGGTCATCCACCAAGGCGGCGCGTCGGTCGCGTTCCGAAGCCACCCCGCCGGTGGTGGTGCCCCGCCGCCGGCCTCGTGACCCCGGGTGGGTCTATCTGGAGTGGGACCTGAACGTGCGGTGCTACTGGGACGGCCGGCAATGGACGGAGCGCCAGGAGTGGAACCCCGACGACCGGGGCTGGGTCACGACGCCGTTGGCGCCGCTGGAGCACTCGAGGGCCTGAGCGTCCCGGGCCGGGTGCCGTCAGGCTGCGATCAGCCCGTGCGTGCCCCGCCGAGCCGCCCGCGCCGACCGCACCGCCAGGGCCAACGCACCGAGCATGGCCAGCAGTTCGAGCACGTCGATGGCTCCGACGTGGAACAGATTGTGCGGTCCCGGAGCGCCGTCGACCACCCACAGCGCGGCGCCGGTGAAGAACGCCACCATGGCGAGCGCGCCCACCCGTGACAGGTGGTGCTCGTAGCGCACGATGGAGGCCGGGAGGTGGAGCCGGCGGACCAACCTGGTCGCGCTGACGACGATGGCGAGCAGCGCCGCGGGGCTCACCAACATGAAGGCGAGCTCGACCCGCGGGAAGGCACCCAGGGCACCGGGGTGCATCCAATAGGAGGTGACGGAGAGCGAGGAGGCCCACGCGTAGGCCGCCACGCCACCGGGCACCACGCCCTGGTCCGCCCACGGGTGCCCGCGCGTGCCCGGCCAGCCGTTGGCGAAGTGGTGGGCGCCGACCACGAGGATGGCCACCCCCACCGTCAGGGTGAGGAGGGGACGCACCAGGGCGTGGGACGGCCGGTGCGCCAGGCGCCACATGGTGAGGCCGGCCACCGGGACGACCGCGGCCAGGCCCAGGACGGCCAGGGTGAGCGCGCCGTAGGTCATGGCGTACATGGCCCAGGCGGTCGCTCGGGTGGCGGGCGGTGCCCATTGCCAACCGATGGCCAGCTGGGACCAGAGGGCGACTCCGGACACGAGGAACACCGCGGTCGCGCCGCCGGCTGCGGTGAGGCTGCGTGCCGCCTGGAGATCGGGATCGAGCGTGCGACCCGCCACCCCGGCCGCAGCCAGGCGAGCCGTCGTGGCGCTCACGGCCAAATCGACGGCGCGCCCGGGCACGTGGGGCCGCTCGTCGAAATCGGCCATCAAGAGCTCGGTGAACTCCTCGCCGTAGCGGGCGCGCCACTTGCGCGGGTACCAGCGCAGGGCGCGCCGGGCGCGCCGCCTGAGCGCCGCCTCGCGCTCGCTCATGCCGCACCCCAGGTGCCGGCCAGGCGGCGCAGGCCGACCTCCGCGATGCGCCGCTGGGCCGCCAGGTGTGATCGCAGTGCCTCCGCGCCCACGCCGGTGAGACGGTAGGGGCGGCGCCGGTCGTCGCTGGGCACCGCTTCGATCAGGCCCTGTCGCTCCAGGCGGCTGAGGGCCTCGTACAGGGTGCCCGGAGCCAGCCGCACGTCGGCGAAGCGCTCAATGTCCTTGGTCAGGGCGTAGCCGTGCTTGGGACCGTCGGCCAGGCTGGAGAGAATCAGGGTGGCCGGTCCGGCGTAGCGTCCGAAACCGGCAATGTGGCCCGGATCGGTGGGCGAGGGGGCGGGCTGCTGCTTCGACCGCGGCATCGCCCTCATGCTATATCGGAAGACGATCTATCGGGAGCCGGTCGAGCGTGACGGCCGGACCGGGGCGCAGCCAGGGGACCCGGCTGGCCAGCAATCGGCGGGGGAACGGGTCGCGCTGGCGCCACAGGCCGGCGTCGACCACGAAGTGCGTCATGACCAGTCCCAGGTAGACGCCGAAGAGGCCGCGCAGGGCGGTGCCCGAGCCGTGCAGGTGCGAGGTCACGCCCAGCAGCAGGCCGCCGGCCACTGCCATCGTGGCGAGCCACGCCGCACGCGCCGGCGCACGGTCGTGGCCCGGTGTCCCCAGGGCAACGAGGCCCGTCAACAGCAGGTACTGGAACCCGTGCGCGATCGTCATGCCGGCCACCGCCGCCCAGGGTGAGGCGAACAGGAAGATCGGCAGCGGGAAGAGGAGCGCCAACGCGTAGAGGGCGCCGACGCGCGTTACCCGCTCGTGCCGCTCCCGCGCCGCCCACGAGAGGCCACCGTACGACACCGCGGCGCCGTACCCGACGCCCGCCAGCGCGAACGCGGGGCCGAGAACGGGCCGTACGTCGAGCTGGAGCAGGGCCGGGTGCGCCAGGAGCCCCCCAACGGCGCAGAGACCCGCCGCGGTGATGCTCCGCCGTTCACGACGACAAGGGCCGGCCACTCCGGCCGACGACGCACAGAGCGCGACCAGCCCCAGGTTCTGCTTCTGGAAGTGGTGGAACTGCCAGGCGAAGAAGGGCAGGAGGAGCCAGGTCACGACGTGGGGAGGGAGGATCAGCACGACGGCGCACCCGCCGGCGGTCAGCACGGCGGGGGCGCAGAGGTAGCGGACCGGCCGGCCGCGGGCGTGCCGGCGGACCGATGGCAGGGTGAAGAGCCAGGCGGTCGACGCCACGTGGACGGATGAGCCGACGAACAGGAAGCAGGCCAGCACCGCCGGCGGCACCGCATTCGTGAGGGCCACGAGTGGGACTCCGGCCAGTGCGCCCACGGTGAGGGCGATCGTCGCCCAGGCCCATCGGGTCGCCGGCTGTCGGCCCCATGGCGAGGCAGGGCGGAGTGTCCGATCAGGCACCGCCGCAGCCCCCGGCCGCCCCGGCGGCCGGGACGACGTGCAGGGCGACGAACACCACGACGGCGGCGACGCCGATCAGCACCCAGGACCACAGGAACACTCGGCGGCTCAGCCGGCGTCCGCGGCGCCCATCGTGTTCCGTCGTCTCGGGCCAGGGGAGTGTTTCGTCGTGGTTCATGGCCACCGTTATATATCGGTTGCCGATATACTGTCAACCGATATACCGGATGCCGGAGCAATGGCCCGGACCGGGTGGCCTGCTACACCGGCCCTTTCTCGTAGACCACGACCTGCCACACGCTGTCGGACGTGAACGGCCCGCCGCCCCAGCCGGCCCAGCGGTCACGCAGGCGCAGCCCGGCCAGCCTGGCCATCAGGTCGAGCTCGGACGGCCAGACGTAGCGGTACGGGGCGGCGTGATGAACCAGGCGGCCACCGACCTGCATGTAGTGGTGCGACCACGACACCTGTCCGACCATGTCGTCGAAGGTCTCGATCCCGACGTGGTCCGGTTCGAGCGTGAAGGCGCGGCCGGCCTGGCCCGGGGCGACACCGCGCAGCTGGGGGACGAGGACCTCGACGACGAACCGGCCGCCTGGGCCGAGATGGCGCGCCGCGTTGGCGAAGACGGCCGCCTGCTCGTCCTGGGTCGTCACGTTCATGATGCTGTTCCAGAGGAGGTAGACGAGCGTGAACGTGCCGGCCACCCGCGTCGTCGTCATGTCGCCCACCGTCACGGGCACGGCGTCGGCTCCCGGTTTGGCCCTGAGCTGCTCGACCATGTGAGGCGAGAGCTCTATGCCCTCGACGCGCACGCCGCGGGCGCTCAGGGGGAGCGCCACGCGGCCGGTGCCGACGGCCAGCTCGAGCGCCGGGCCGCCGGCCGCCAGCTCGGCCAACAGGTCGACCGTCGGGTTGAGGACCTCGGGCGCGAACATGAACGCCGACGACTCGTCGTAGGCCTCGGCGATCTCCTTGCCCCACGTGTTCGACGCCATGCAGCTCTCCCAGGACGGCACCGGGTGGCCAGGGACGCGTCACCCTGGATCAGTCTCTCGTGAAGACCGATCCGCTGTCACGAGGTCTTCTGTCCCGCCCCTTCACCCCGCCCGAGGAACCGCAGCAGCCGGCCGATCCGGTTGCTCACCACGGCGTCGACGCCGGCCTCCACCACCCGGGCCATTTCCGCTTCGTCGTCGACCGTCCAGCAGGACACCAGCAGCCCCGCGGCGTGGACGGCGGCCACCCCTTCGGCGGTGACGAGCCCGGACCACGGGTTCCAGCACTCCGCGTCGAGGTCGGCCAGCAGGCCCAGGGGCGGTTCGGTGCCCTCGGTCCACGTCAGCCCGATGCGGGCCTGCCCGGACCGCCCGCGCAGCAGCTGCAGTGCCGCCACGTTGCCCGTCACGAATTGCGCCCGCGCCATGGCCCCGGCCGCCTGCACCGCCGTCAGGGCGCCCTCCACCACCTCGCGGCGGGTGAAGTCGACCATCAGCGGCAGCTCCACCGCCGCCAGCAACTGGCCCAGCGTGGGGATGCGCTCGTCTCCCCGGCCGAGCGCCGTCACCTCGTCCGTCTCGAGGTCCCCGACGGAGGCTTCGAGGCCCCACAGGCGCTCGAGCGTCTGGTCGTGCAGCACCACAATCTCGCCGTCGCGCGTCCGGCGCAGGTCGAGCTCCACCCAGTCCGCGCCGGCGGCGGCGGCGGCCGCGAAGGCCGGCAGCGTGTTCTCGCGCGCCGCCAGCGGGTCGCCCCGGTGGGCAATGGCGGTCACGGCCCCCACCGGAGGGCGACCGCTAGGAGGAGCCGGCGTACACCGCGCCGGCGACGTTGGCGATCTGCTGGTTGAGCGCCGGCTCAATGAGGTTGTCCACCGCCGCCTGGGTGATGTGCACGCCGTCGGCGCCCACGGGCCACGATGCCGTCCACCGTCGACGAATACGTCCCTCCGGGGTCGAGGACCGTGTAGAGGTCGTCGATCGACACGTAGGGGTACTGGGCGGCCACCGATTCGACGATCTGGTTGTAGGCGGCAACGAGGTTGAACGGCGTCCCGTCGTCGAAGTAGGGCGACGTGGACAGAATCACCGCCCCCCCGTCGGAGTGGGCGATCTGGACGGCCTCTTTCAGGTTGGCCTCTATGTAGGCCGAGTAGTCGGCGTCGGCCAGCGTGGCGAAGCCGCCGTCGAACTCGCGGTTCTGTGTCTCCCAGTACCCGGTCTGTATGACCGTCACGTCGGGATGGAAGCGCGAGACCACCCACTGCAGCTGCTCGTACCAGACGGCGCAGGCGGCCGGGCTGATGTAGAGGGAGGTCGGGTCGTCCCAGGGCACCGTCGGCGCCCCGTTGGTGAAGCCGCAGCCGGCGGCCGCGCCGTCGTCGACGGCGTAGGGCGGGCCCGCCTGAATGATGTATTCGCCCTCGTAGAGCGACAGCGAGTCACCCGCGAAGGCGACGCGCAACGCTCCCTGATGGTTGGCCTGGGGGCCGGGCACGTCGTTGATGATGCTCACGACCGGTGCAATGGGATTGGAAAAGTCCTTCGGGAAGAGTGGCGGGTAGAGGGGTGACTGGGCGCTCCCCGAGAACACGGCGTCGCCGAAGGTGAACACGCCGGCGTCGGACGCCACCAGCCAGTAGCCCTGGCCGTCGGGCGTCGGGGCCAGGCCGACGATGGGCTTGTTCAGCGCCAGGGAGCCCGTCGACCCGAAGAACCCGGCATCGCCGTAGTCGAAGATGCCCCCGTCGGAGGCCACCAGCCAGTAGCCGTTGCCGTCACTGGTGGGCGCCATGCCGACGATGGGCTTGTTGAGCCTGATGCTGCCGGTCGAGCCCCAGAACTGCGCGTCGCCGTAGGTGAAGATCCCCCCGTCGGTGCCGACGAGCCAGTACCCGCGCCCGTCGGGGGTGGCCGCCATGGCGACGATGGGCGCGTTGAGGGGCTGGCCGCCCCGCGACCCGAAGAACCCGGCATCGCCGAAGTCGAAGATGCCCCCGTCGGAGGCGACCATCCAGTACCCGCCCCCGTCGGGCGTGGCCGCCATGCCGACGATGGGTGCGTTGAGGGGCTGCCGCCCATGGAGCCGAAGAAGCCCGCGTTCCCGTAGTCGAAGATGCCCCCGTCGGAGGCCACCATCCAGTATCCGCCCGCCGGGTCGGCCGCGCCGCCCACGATCGGGCGCAACAGCGGCACCTCGAGGGTGTCGCCGTAGTACCCGGCACCGCCGAAGGTCATGATCCCCCCGGCCGAGTCGATCAGGCCGTAGGACGAGTCGGTGGCCGCCGGGAGCGTGGCCCCGGCCGCCCGTGCTGCGTGCCCCGGGGCCGATGCCGGCAGGGCGAGCACGCTGGCCGCCAGCAGCACGGCCAGGCCCAGAACAGAGAGGTGGGCTCGCCATCTCCACGTTCCCGGGCTGAGCATGAGGCCAGAATCATAGGAAACCGGGAGAGCTGCGACTTCGCGCCCCCATTTTGGGGGAGCCGGCCCCGGGCGGCTTCCGCCGTTGCGCCGGGCGGGGAGGGGGCGGGAGGGTGTCCGTCCCGTCTGGGACTAGGAGGAGCCGGCGTACACCGCGCCGGCGACGTTGGCGATCTCCTGGTTGAGCGCCGGCTCAATGAGGTCCTCCACCGCCGCTTGGGTGATGTGCACGCCGTCGGCCCCGCGGGCCACGATGCCGTCCACCGTCGACGAGTACGTCCCCCCGGGGTCGAGCACCGAGTAGACGTCGTCGATCGAGACGTAAGGGGTGTCCTGCGCCGCCACCGACGCCACGATCTGGTTGTAGGCGTCGACCAGAGTGTTCGGTGTGCCGTCATCGAAGTAGGGCGACGTCGAAAGGAGGACGGCGCCCCCGTCGGAGTGGGCGATCTGGACGGCCTCTTGCAGGTTGGCCTCTATGTAGGCCGAGTAGTCGGCGTCGGCCAGCGTGGCGAAGCCGCCGTCGAACTCGCGGTCCTGCGTCTCCCAGTAACCGGTCTGTATGACCGTCACGTCGGGATGGAAGCGCGAGACCACCCACTGCAGCTGCTCGTACCACAGGGCGCACGCCGGCTGGCTCAAGAAGACGTCGGTCGACGGGTGGCCCCACGGGATGGTCGGGGCTCCGTTCGTGTAGCCGCACCCCGCCTCGGCCCCGTCCTCGACCCAATAGGGCGGGATGCTGTCGGCCACGTAATAGCCCTCGTAGAGCGACAGCGAGTCACCCGAGAAGGCCACCCGGAGCCCGCCCTGGTGGGCCGCCTGGGGGCCCGGCACGTCGTTGATGATCGCCACCTCCGGTGCGATCGGGGCCGACAGCGCGGGCGGGTACAGGGGAGGGTGCTCGGGTGTCTGGGCGCTCCCCGAGAACACGGCGTCGCCGAAGGTGAACACGCCGGCGTCGGACGCCACCAGCCAGTAGCCCTGGCCGTCGGGCGTCGGGGCCAGGCCGACGATGGGCTTGTTCAGCGCCAGGGAGCCCGTCGACCCGAAGAACCCGGCATCGCCGTAGTCGAAGATGCCCCCGTCGGAGGCCACCAGCCAGTAGCCGTTGCCGTCACTGGTGGGCGCCATGCCGACGATGGGCTTGTTGAGCCTGATGCTGCCCGTCGAGCCCCAGAACTGCGCGTCGCCGTAGGTGAAGATCCCCCCGTCGGTGCCGACGAGCCAGTACCCGCGCCCGTCGGGGGTGGCCGCCATGGCGACGATGGGCGCGTTGAGGGGCTGGCCGCCCCGCGACCCGAAGAACCCGGCATCGCCGAAGTCGAAGATGCCCCCGTCGGAGGCGACCATCCAGTACCCGCCCCCGTCGGGCGTGGCCGCCATGCCGACGATGGGTGCGTTGAGGGGCTGGCCGCCCATGGAGCCGAAGAAGCCCGCGTTCCCGTAGTCGAAGATGCCCCCGTCGGAGGCCACCATCCAGTACCCGCCCGCCGGGTCGGCCGCGCCGCCCACGATCGGGCGCAACAGCGGCACCTCGAGGGTGTCGCCGTAGTACCCGGCACCGCCGAAGGTCATGATCCCCCCGGCCGAGTCGATCAGGCCGTAGGACGAGTCGGTGGCCGCCGGCACCTGCACCGCCGTACGGGCCACGGCAGCGTGGCCGGCCCCCACGTCGGTGACGAGCACCAGGAGCGTTCCGGCCAACCCGGTGGCCAGGAACGCCATGGCCCCGCGGCCGGTCCACCGCCTCCACCTGACCCCGCTCGTCATGAGGCCACGATTGTAGGGACCGCTGCCACCGCCGCCGGCGCGCCCCCGACGCGAGCACTAGAGCAGGCGCAGCTGGCGGTCCCCTCGCCGTCCCGCCCGCCGCGCCCGGTCGTGACCTCGCCCGCCTGCGGACCTACGGGCGTGGTCGCCCGGTAGCGGTCCCGCCCGCTGACGCCACAGCGCCGCGCCGCGGCGCGCACCACACCCTCCACCCGATCCCGTTCGTCGTCCGCTTGATACGGCCCCCGGGCGAACCGGGCCCGGTGCAGCGCCACCAGGTCCGGGCGTGCCGATTCCAGCCAGCCCAGGTAGTGCCGGCGCAGCGGGCCCCGCAGATGCAGCGCCACCCCCGAGATCGACACCGCCCCGGCGTCGGCGCAGGCCTCGACCACCTCACGCAGCTGCGCCTCGCCATCCGAGAGCCCCGGCAGTACGGGGGCCACCAGCACCCCGCACGAGATGCCCAGATCGGTCAGCCGCCGCAGCGCCTCGACCCGCCGGTCCGGCGGGGGGGTACCCGGCTCGGTCAGCTTCCAGACGCGCCGGTCCAAGGTCCCGATGGAGAAGGACACCGCCACCTCGGTGCGCTGGGCCGCGGCTGCGAGCACCGCGCCGTCGCGCAGGATGAGGGTGGATTTGGTCAGGATGGAGAACGGATTGCGCGCCCGCGACAGGGTCTCGACGATGCCCCGGGTCAGGTGGTACTTGCCCTCGGCGTGCTGGTAGGGGTCGGTGTTGGTCCCCATGGCGATGTGGTCGCCGAACCAGCGGGACGAGCGCAGCTCGGCGCGCAGCCGCTCCACCGCGTTCACCTTGACCACGATTTTGCGTTCGAAGTCGGTCCCGATCCCGAGTCCCAGGTAGTCGTGGGTGGGCCGGGCGAAGCAGTACACGCAGGCATGGCTGCAGCCTCGATAGGCGTTGATGGTGTGGCGGAAGGGCATCAGGCTCTCCGGCGGCACCGTGTTGATGATGGTGCGGGCGTTGACGTGGAGGAACTCCAGCCCGGCGTATGCGCCCCGGCCCAGGTGGCGCTCGGCCACCCGTTCGTCGGGGAAGAGCGTTCCGCCGTCCTCGCTCTCCGCCGTGGTCCACCGGAGTGCCATCCGCCCTACGATAGCGAACATATGTTCGTAATTCAACGGCCGGGGTGTCCCCGGATACGGGCAGGTCAGCCGGTAGTCTCGGCCTCACTGTGGTGACCAAGACCCACGGGCGGACCCCGACGCGTGCGCCCGCCCGCTCTTCCGGCAAGAAGCCCGCCAGGCGATCCAAGGCCGCCGCCCCGTCGCGGCCGCCGTTCTGGCGCGTCCAGGCGCGCGACCTGTGGGCGGTGGGTCTGGTCACCCTCGGTGTCCTGCTCGCCCTGGCGCTGTGGGGCCAGCAGCTCGGCCCGGTCGGCCACGGCGCCGACTCCGGCCTGGCCCTCGTGGCGGGCTGGGCCCGCATCCTCCTGCCGCTCGTCGTCATCGGTGCCGGCGTCGCCCTGCTGATCGACCGGGGCGAACCGGAGGAGGACACGCCGCCCGGCACCGATCCCGTCCGCCTGGCCGTCGGCATTGTGCTGGGACTCCTCGGTGTGTGTGGCCTGGCCGAGCTGGCCAAGGGCACCCCGGCGCTCTCCGACACCGCCGCCCTGCGCCAGGGGGGCGGGTACCTGGGCGCGCTGGTCGGCTCGCCCCTGCACGCCGGCCTCGGCGCCGCCGGCGCCGCCGTGCTGCTCGTGGCGCTCGCGCTCGTCGGCGTCCTGATCGCCACCGGCGTCCCCCTGCAGTCGGTGGGCCGGGGTCTGCGCCGGGCCGGCGCCGCCACCGGGCGTACGGCGCTCGAGCTCTGGCGGGGCAAACCCTTCGTGACGCCCATAGAGCACATGGACGACGACAAGGCTGAGGCCGCCCCGCCACCCCCGGCTCCGGTCTTCTCCGGGGCTCCGCCTCCGGACGAGCCGCCCCCCGACGCCGACGACGACATCGACATTCCTCTCGACCCCGAGCCCGAGCCGGTCGAGGCCGGTCCGCCCGCACCTGCCGCGGCCCCGGCGGGTCACCGCGAGCGGGGCGGGTGGGTGCTCCCGGCCATGTCGCTCCTCAAGGCCTCGAAGAAGCTGCACCAGGACCAGCGTCAGGTCGACGCGGCCGGGGTGGAGCTGGTGCGCGCCCTGGCCGCTCACGGCGTCGAGACCCGCCTGGTCGGCAGCCGCGTCGGCCCGACCGTGACGCGCTACGAGCTCGAGCTCGGCCCGGGCGTCAAGGTGGCCCGCGTCACCAGCCTGTCCAAGGACATCGCCTACGCCATGGCCTCGCCGGACGTGCGCATCCTGGCTCCGATCCCGGGCAAGTCGGCCATCGGTGTCGAGGTGCCCAACCGGACCCGCCAGCTCGTCGCCCTGCGCGACATCCTCGACGCCAAGGAGACGCGGGTCACGCCGACCACCCACCCGCTCGAGGTGGCCATGGGCCGCGACATCGCCGGACGCGCCGTCGTGGCCAACCTCGCCGAAATGCCGCACATCCTCATTTCGGGCGCCACCGGGTCGGGCAAGTCGTCGTGCATGAACTCCCTCATCACGTCGATCCTCATGCGCCAGGACCCCGACCACGTGAAGCTGATTCTGGTCGACCCCAAGCGCGTCGAGCTGGGCCAGTACGACGGGCTGCCCCACCTGCTCAGCCGCGTTGTGGTCGACCCCAAGCAGGCGGCCAACGCGCTGGCCTGGGCCGTCAAGGAGATGGAGCGCCGTTACGACCTCCTGGCCGAGAACGGGGCCCGCGACATCACCGGCTACAACCAACTGGTGGCCGAGGGCCGGGTGGCCACGCCGCCCACCGACAAACGGCGCGTGCGCGAGGTGGCGGCCCGGGCCCTCGGCGAGGGGCACCCCGGCATCGACGACGAGACGGATCTGGAAGAGCCCGAGCCGCCCCAGCCACTGCCCTTCGTCCTCGTCGTGGTGGACGAGCTGAACGACCTCATGATGGTGGCCGCCCACGACGTCGAGGACTCCATCGTCCGCATCGCCCAGATGGCGCGCGCCGTCGGGATCCACCTGGTGATCGCCACGCAGCGCCCTTCGGTCGACGTCATCACCGGCGTGATCAAGGCCAACATCCCGAGCCGCATGGCCTTCTCCGTCTCCACCCTCATGGACAGCCGCGTCATCCTCGACCAGCCCGGCGCCGAGCGCCTGGTGGGCAAGGGCGACATGCTCCTGCTCGAGGCCTCGTCCAACGTGCTGCGCCGCCTCCAGGCCCCCTGGGTGTCCGAGGAGGAGGTGCGCGAGGTGGTGGCGCACTGGAAGCGCCAGGGCGGCATCACCGAGCCGGTGGTCGGCATCGGGAACGCCGACGCCTCGGCCTCGGGCGGTTCGGGTCTCGACGACGACGACGACGAACTGCTGGCCCAGGCCCGTGACCTCGTCGTGCGCTCGCAGCTGGGCTCCACCTCCATGCTGCAGCGCAAACTGCGGGTCGGCTTCGCCCGGGCCGGCCGGCTGATGGACCTGCTCGAGCAACAGGGTGTCGTCGGACCGAGCGAGGGCTCCAAGGCCCGCGCCGTCCTCATGACGCCCGACGAGCTCGACGCGCTCAGCCGGAGGTGAGCGAGCCCGGTCCGGCGCCCCTCATGGTGGCGCCCTTCCGTCTGGACTCGCTGCGCCCGCCGGAACCGCCACCACCACAGAAGGGACCCGCACGGCGCCGGCGCAGCCGCGCACGCCGGCGCGGCCGGCGTTCGCGCGTCCTCCTCACGGTGCTCGTCGTTCTCGCCCTGCTCGTCGCCGCGGCCGGTGTGTTCGCCGCGGTCCGGCTCAGCGCGGCCGACCCGCCGCCCGCGGTCACCCCGGTCACGCTCGACCCGGTCACCGTGCCGGCCACGACCGTGGCGCTGCCGTGGCCACAGATCGGGCAGGGCGCCGTAGCGGTTCCGTCCATCGGCGTCGACGTGGCGTCCGGCCCCGAGCAGGCGGTACCGGTGGCCAGCCTGACCAAGCTGATGACGGCCTACGTGATTCTGCACGACCACCCGCTGGCCGGCGGGCGGTCCGGGCCGACGATCACGGTGACGGCGGCGGACGTCTCGGACTACGACAACGACACGGTCAACGACGACTCCAACGCGCAGGTGGTCGCCGGTGAGAAGGTCACGGAGGAGCAGGTGCTCGGGGGCATGCTCGTGCACTCGGCCGACAACTACGCCGACCTCCTGGCCCGCTGGGATGCCGGGAGCCAGGCCGCATTCGTGGCGAAGATGAACGCGGACGCAGCCACGCTGGGCATGGTCCATTCCCACTTCGCCGACCCCAGCGGCGTCAGCCCGGGCTCGGAGTCGACCGCTTCGGACCTGTTGAAGGTGGCGGGGGCCGACATGGCGAACCCGGTCTTCGCCTCGCTGGTCCAAATGAGCTCCATTACGCTGCCGGTGGCCGGCACCATCTCGACGTACACGCCGCTGCTGGGCCTGGCCGGCATCATCGGGGTGAAATCCGGCTTCACCACGGCGGCCGGAGGCTGCGACGTCGTGGCCGTGGTGCGCCCCGTCCACGGCCACCCCACCCTTCTGCTGGCGGCGGTGACCGGTCAGATGGGCCCCGTGGTCCTGGCGCAGGCGGGCCTGCACGGGTTGGCGCTCGTCAATGCGGTCCAGCCGTTGATCGGCACCACGTCGGTGCTGCGCTCCGGCCAGCTGGTGGCGGACGTGACCGAGGCCGGCCGCACGGTCGAGGCCCGGGCCACGGCGCCCGTGAACATGCTCACCTGGCCCGGGGTGGCGGCGACCCGGGCCTTCCATCCCGATCCGCACCTGACCGACCAGGCGCGCCGAGGGGCCACGGTGGGCACCGTCGTGGTGCGTCTCGGCACGCAGAAGGTGGTGGTCCCGGTGCGCCTGCGCCGGGACGTGCCCCGACCGTCACTCCTCCAGCGCCTTTTCTGAGGACACGCCCGGGTCCGAGCCCGGACGCGAAGCAGCCCCCGAGGTGCGCCAGAGAGAACCCCGGGGGCCGTCGCCCATTTCGGGTTCGAAAAGCCGGTGAACCGTTCGACCCCGACGCAGTACTACCCGGCGGCGGGGCGGCTGAAACGGCGGATTCAGCCCGGGCGTCCGACCTGTTCGGGCCAGGCCGCACGGGTGGGGTGCCCCCGGTCGGACCGGGGCTTCCCGCCGGCCCCGCGGGTCAGACGGCGCGGACCCAGGCCACCCGCCACTGGCATCCATCCTGGTCCAGGTCATCGAGCCACTCGAACTCCACCGAGCTACCGGGTACGAGCGCCCGATAACCCTGGACGCCTTGGATGTTCGAGAAGTGGACGAAGCCGGCCCCTGGTCGGTCCGGAGCGCTGAGAGAACCCCAGCCCTCCTCGTTGTGCCACGTGGCAACGGTGCCCCGGGCCATGGGCAGCAATCGTATTGCGCCGTCCGGCGGGGTCGACCCGGAACCGTCATGGGCGTCGGGCACCGCTGCGAGGTCGGCTGACCGCCTCGACGCGACGGTGGCCCTCGATGCCGCGTCCGTCGGACACGCTCGGAGATCATGGGCCAGGGAGAGCGGTCGCATCCGCTGCCATGCTGTCGACGTGAACGCGGAGGACGCCGTCGTGATTGCCCGCTTCGATCATGCGATGCAGGACGCGTTCAGGCTTCTCGTGCTGGACGGCATGGCGGAGCGCTGGGGATCGCTCGACGCGTCGCTCAACACCGATCTCGACGACATCGACGCGCACTACGGCGGCGATTGCGTGCTCGTTGCCCTTCACGGTGCCCTGGTGGTCGGTACCGGCATCCTCCTTCTCCGAACCGCGGAAGGGGAAATTGTGCGGATGGCAGTCCACCGGGACTACCGGCGACGCGGCATTGCGACACGGCTGGTGGCGGAGTTGGTTCATGTCGCGTCCGAGTGTGGGGTCGATCGCATTGTGGTGGAGACGAATGCAAAGTGGCAGGAGGCTCGGAGCCTCTACGAGGCATGTGGCTTCGCATTCACCCACTCGGCTCCGGGCGCCTTCGGACGTGAGAGTTTCTACGAGCTCGTGATCTGATCGCCCGCTTCGCAGCCTGATGTCCTGCTGGTCCGATGTTCCAGCTGCCCCCTGCCCGGCAGGCGACACGGAGGAATGCGACCCGGGCCGAAACGACAGAGAGCGGGCACAATGGTGGTGGGGGGTGGCCGGAAACAGAAGAAGGTGCAGCGGTTTCAAAAGGAGGAGTCGATGACTGATTGGCCGGAAGTGCCCCATATGCGCCTGGAACTCGTACCGATACCGGTGTCCGATGTCGATCGGGCCAAGGAGTTCTACGAGCAGGTCGGCTTCGAGAACCTGCACGACACCCAGGTGACCGAGACGATGCGAGTGGTCCAGCTGACCCCGCCGGGGTCGAGTTGCGCCATCGTCTTCGGGACAGGGATGGGTCCTATCACCGACATGGCCCCAGGCTCCCTCCAGGGCCTTCACCTCGTGGTCGACGACATGTCGGCGACCCGGACTGCTTTGACGGAGCGTGGTATCGAACTCAGCGAAGTGGACGACATGGGTGGCGTCCTCTACTCGTATTTCTCCGATCCGGATGGAAACATGTGGGCTCTGCAGCAGTGGCCAGCCGACTACCGGCCCTGAACGGGCTGCGGCGGGCTCTGAGTCTGTCCCGGTGAGCGGTGTGCGGGTGCGCCAAGTCGAAGATCACCGGCGAGCAGTCCGGGCGCGACAGCAGGGGGCTTCTCCGAACCCCAGTAGCCAAAGAGGGCCGCCGATGTGATAATCGACCTGTGCCGGTGGAGGGCCACCTTTATGGCGAACGAGTCTGGTTCCACGACGCCCGGGGTCACGTTCGCCGCATGGGGGTCTCGACCCACCCGGCAGATTCCACCGTTGTAATTTCGCTGTGGCAGGGCGACGTCTGCACGGGCACCTTTCGGATGCCCGCCAAGGATGCGGCTCGCCTCATTTCGACCCTGGCCTATGGAATGACCGAGGCGATCCCGGGTGAGCCGCCTCATTCCGAACGTGGGTCCGAGCCGACTTGGCCGGCTCTGGTCGAGATTCCTGCGTCGTGTCACGGTCCGAACACCGGGAAAGACCGAGGCGCACCTTCGGCTGCTCGAGTAGCTCGCCCGGTGCCACCAGTGCATTCCCAGCGCTGCATCGCCATGTGCGGAAACGTGCTCCGCTGGAGAGTTCCATTCGCCGGAATGGGCGAGACACACCGACAATGGAGCAAGGCGCCTACCGGTCATAATCGCGAGGTGGCGGCCACAGGCTCCCTGCCGAAAATCGACGAACACCAGGTTCTGGTGGACGCACTGCCCGAGCAGGCATGGGCGGCGGTGCTCGACACGTTCACGAGTTTCACGACTCGGGCCGGGTGGCGTGTCATGGCGAAGGTCTTGGGATGCCGACCTGACTCGGCGAGTGGCCCACCTGGCGCCGAGGGAGCCTCTGTCCCCGGCTTTCGCGTCACGCGGTCTGTGGCACCCACGGAATGGAGGCTCGAGGGTAGCCATCGATTTTCGCGTTATTCACTCACCTTTCGCATTGCTCCTCTCGGAGCGGAGCGTTGCGTCATCAGAGCCGAATCGTCGGCTGCATTTCCGGGCCCTGCGGGTAGGGCGTACCGCGCCCTCGTGATCGGGTCGGGGGGCCATGTCCTCGGTGTACGAAGTCTTTTGAGAACGATGAAGAGAGAGGCCGAGCGCGCCGATAAATCTGGGGCCGTGCGCACGTAGGAGGTGCTTCGGGTTGCGGCATGCGGAGCCAGGGCGACCACCCGTATCTCGCCGAGGGTGTCAGGTTTCGCAGGGACACGAGCCAGGGCAGCAGATGCCATTATCTTGACGCAATCATGTCTCGCCGACCCGACTCACTGGTCCTGTTGCACGGCTTCGGTTCCTCCTTCGAGCACAACTGGCGGCAGACAGGCTGGGTCGACATCCTGGCCGACTTCGAGGTCACCGTCCCCGTCATCGACCTACCGGGTCACGGGTCGTCTCCGCCGCTGACCGACCCGGCGGACTACGCCGACGCGGCCGAGGAGGTCCGACGCGCCCTGCCGGCGGACGGACCCATCGCCGGGGTCGGGTTCTCGGCCGGGGCAGAATTGCTGCTGCGTCTCGCTCTGGCCGAGCCGGAGCGCTTCGACCGGATCGTCCTACTCGGGCTGGGGGACAACGTTTTCGAGTCGCGCGACCCGGCGGTATTGGTGGCGGCTCTCGAGAGCAGCGAAGAGCCCGAGGACGTCCACGCTCGGGTGTTCCGGCGGCTGGCCCAGTCGGCGGGCAACGACCCGAGAGCGCTCTCGGCCTTCCTCCGTCGGCCACGCCGGCCGGTCACCGAGGAAGAGCTGTCGAGGCTCAATTGCCCGATCCTCGTGGTGCTGGGCGAGCGGGACACGGTGGGATCTGCCGATCGGCTCATGGCGGCGCTGCCGTCGGCATCGTTGGTCATGCTGGCCGGCGTCGACCATTTCGCCACGCCCTCGGACTTCGGCGCGATCGACGCCACCATGACGTTCCTCGGCCTGGGCTGAGTTCCGACCGGTGGCGCGGTGGCGGACGCGGCGTTGGACGCTCCTCGGAGGATGCAACCGCGTGCAGAGGGCGGTGGCCCGCCTCCCGCGTCCATGCCACACCCGAGGTCCCTCGATTTGGTGAGGGAGTGGCAAGGAAACAGTCTGCGGTCACTCCGGTGGAGTCCGTCCTGCGACGCTCATTGGTTGTCGGATGACATCGCGGAACGCTGTCGCGAGACATCTGGTTCTTCGGCATTCGGCGGAGCGTGATCGTTGCCGCGGAGCCCGGAGCGAGGGGCTGGTGCCATAGCATGTCGGGGGAGTCAGGAGAGGCGAGGGGATCGGGGTCATGAGCGAGGCAATGAGTCTCGGGGGGAGCCGGGCGACAACGCGGGACCGCACCCTCACCCTGTTCGGCCAGACGATGGCCTATGTCGCGGCCACAGCGGGATTCTTCGCCCTCGGGGCCTACGCCGGCCGCAATCTCTCCGAGGCGCTCGGGTGGATCTGGTTCATCGCAGCCCTCGGGTGCCTGTTCGCCATGAACTTCACCGCTCGGCGCTCCATTCCCGCCACGTCCCTTCTTCTCGGCGCCTTCGGCGTTCTGATAGGTCTGGCCATGGCGCCACTTCTGGCGTACTACGCCACCACCGACCCGGCGATCCTCTGGGAGGCAGGAGGCGCGACCGCGCTGTTCATTGCCGGCTTCGGAACAGCCGGCTACCTCATACGCCGCGATCTCACCGCTCTGGCCCGGGTCGCGTTCTTCGCCCTCCTGGCTCTCATCGTCTTTGGCATCGTGCTGATCTTCGTGCACATCCCCCAGGGGTCGCTCATCTACGCCGTCCTCGGCCTGGTGATTTTCGCTGCACTGACCATGTTCGACTTTCAGCGTCTGCGACGCTCGAAGGACATCGCTTCGGCACCGCTGATGGCGGCATCGATCTTCCTCGACATCTTGAATGTCTTCCTGTTCTTCCTCCGCATTTTCGGATCGAACTGACACACAATCGACCCGTTCAGTGTTGCCACCGCGACGCGGCGGGCTGAGGACGGGATTACCGCCTCCGCGGGGGACACCAAATCGGTCGCCGACGCCACGGCAACATCGAGTTCGTTGTGTACGGAAAATCCCTATTTGCGGGTCGCGGCAACCAGCCAGGCCATGGCCCCTGCCGGGTCCCAGGTCAGGTCGATGATGGCGGGCTCGATCGACTCGATGCTCCACTCGGTGGAAAAGGCGACCCGAATCTCGTCTTGGGTCACGCGACGCGGCCCCCAGTCACCGGGCTGTCGATCGCTGAAGCAGAGCATGTGATAGCGGCCACCCGGAGGCACCACTTCAGCCAGGCTGCCGACGTAGCGCTCGCGCTCGTCGTCGTCGAAGACATGAAAGAGCCCGCAGTCGAGCACGGTGTCGAACTGCTGACCCAGCTCAACGAGGCGAAGGGCGTCCGCGACGACGAAGCGCACGTCCAGGCCTCGTTCGGCCGCTTTCGCCTGGGCCAGCTCGATAGCCCGCTCCGACATGTCGACCCCCACCGCCTCGTGGCCGAGTGAGGCCGCCATGAGTGCGTGCTCGCCGGTGCCACAACCGGCGTCGAGCACCCGGCCGGCCAGGTCGCCGGCCTGGGCCAGGTGGTCGAAAGCCGGCTGGGCTCGGCCGATGTCCCATGCGGGGGGAGTGCCGGTCGCATAAATGGCATCGAAGTCGTGGGGTGGACGTGGCATGGAGGTCATGTTGCCAGGGTTCTCTCCGGGGTGAGGGTCTCCGCACGGCGGTGGTGTCGTGGATCAGCCGGGTGCTCGTCAGCGCCGCCGGCGATTCCCCGACCGCCGACATGCCGGTCGAATCTGAAGCGGATGCTGTGAAGTGCATCGAGGCTGACGTCGAGAGGCACGGGCTGCGGCGTCGCGCCCGGGTTTTCTACCACCGGTTGTGCCGGATTACAGCGCCGGGCTGTCGTGAGTCATTAGCGTGAGCGCCGTGCGCGCCCGGGCCCCAGCGTCGTCGGCCAATCTCGGGCCCGGCTTCGACACGCTCGCCGTCGCCGTGGAGTGCTACGTCAGCGTGGAGGTGGAAGCGGCGCCGGCCCTGGTGGTCCGCACCGAAGGGGAGGGCGCGGGGCTTTTCGACGACGCGTCGCACCTGGCGGCGCGCGTGGTCGGCGGGGTGCTCGGCCATGACCGCTTCGCGGTGACCGTGCGCTCGCAGATCCCGGTCGCCCGGGGCCTCGGGTCCTCCGCCGCGCTGGCCGCCGCCGCGGCGGCCGCGGCCGGGGCCGAGGATCCGTTCGCCGTGGCCGCCACCTACGACGGACATCCGGAGAACGCGGCCGCCAGCGTCTACGGCGGCCTGGTCGCCGCGACCACGGTGGAGGGTGTCCCGGTCTACGCCCCCCTGCCCCTCAGCGACGATCTGGCCTTCGTGGTCATCGTCCCCGACCTCAACCTGTCGACTCCCGGGGCGCGGGCCGTGCTCCCCGAGACGCTGAGCCGCTCCGACGTCGTCTTCAACCTGGGGCGGATGGGCCTGCTCCTGGCCGGACTGGCCGATCCGACCGAGCTCGTGGCGGACGCCACCGATGACCGCATCCACCAGCTCCCCCGCACCGCGTTGTTCCCGGAGGCGCCGGCGCTGCTGCAGGGCCTGGTCGACGCGGGCGCCCTGGCGGCCAGCTGGTCAGGCGCCGGCCCCGCGTTGATCGGCATGGTGCGAGCCGGCGTGAGCGATGCCGTGCGGGCCGGGGCCGAGAAGGCGCTGGCGGCGTCCGGCGTTCCCGGTCGCGTGCTGGCCCTGCAGGCGGAGCGGCGCGGCATCGTCTACGACGACGAGGCCGAAGTGACGCTGTGACGAGGGGTGGTCAGCCGAGCTGGCCGTCGAGTTTCGAAATGTCGCTCTGCAGCTGATGGATGGCCGACGCAATGTTGAAGGTGTTGAGGACCTGGTCGTAGTTCGCCTGCGTCGGTTGCGCGTCGCCGAGGATCTCGAGGCTGTTGGCCAGCGTCTGTGCGGTGTCGCGGGCGGTGCTGACGATACCGGCCGGTGCGTGGAAACCGTGGCCGACCGCGAGCAGGTTGGCGTAGGTGTGGATCTGTCCGCCCAGCGTGCGGTCGGCCGCCTCGACGCAGACGACGGGGCTGGTCGCGGACGTGCACTTGGCGGAGCTCGACGTATAGGCGTCCATCTGGTTCAGGACGGTCGTGCCGGCAGCCCCGAGTTGCCCGTTCGACAGGGTGGCGCCTCCGCTGGCGGTCGTCGACGAGCCGGACCCCGACCCGGGCCCCGAGCTGCAGGCGGCCAGCACGAGGGGCAGCAGCACTATGGCCCATCGAGCCGGCCGAGGGAATGTGGGTCGTGTCACGATCGGGAATCGTAGGCGGCGGCGCTCCCTAGACTTTGTCAGATGCCCCGGACCTACTTCATCCGTACCTTCGGGTGCCAAATGAACGAGCACGATTCGGAGCGGCTGGCCGGGCTCCTGGTGGCGGACGGCCTGGAGCCGGCGCCCACCATGGAGGAGGCCGACGTCGTCGTCCTCAACACCTGCTGCATCCGGGAGAACGCTGACCAGCGCCTCTACGGCACCCTGGGCCGGCTCAAGGAGCTCGTCGACGCCAAGCCGGGACTCCAGATCGCCGTCGGCGGGTGCCTGGCCCAGAAGGACCGGGAGCTCGTCCAGCAGAAGGTGGGCTGGGTCGACGTGGTGTTCGGCACACACAACCTGGCCCGCGCGCCGGACCTGTTGCGACGGGCCCGGACCGAAGGTCCCGTGATGGAGATCCTGGACGCACCGTCGCCCGAGGCCAGCCGCCAACCCGTTGCTGGGGGAGGGCGCGGTGCGCGAGCTGCCCTACGCGGCCTGGGTGAACATCCAGACCGGCTGCGACAACTCCTGCGCCTTCTGCATCGTCCCGTCGGTCCGCGGGCCCGAGGTGAGCCGCCCCTTCGACGACATCGTGGCCGAGGTCCAGCTGCTCGCGCAGAGGGGTGTCACGGAAGTCACGCTGCTGGGACAGAACGTCAACTCCTACGGTCGCGATCTGACCCGGCGCCGGCCCCTGTTCGCGGAGCTCCTGCGGGCCGTCGGTGCCGTGGGGGGCATCGGGCGCGTCCGCTTCACCAGCCCGCACCCCAAGGACCTGCGGCCCGAGACGATCGAGGCGATGGCGGAAACGGCGGAGGTCTGCGAACAGCTGCACTTGCCGCTGCAGTCGGGCAGCGATCTCGTGCTGCGCGCCATGCGGCGGGGCTACACGGCTCGGCGTTACCTCGAGCGGCTCGCCGCAGCGCGGTGCGCCATCGACGACCTGGCGGTGACGACCGACATCATCGTCGGCTTCCCCGGTGAGACCGACGACGACTTCGAGGACACCCTGGCCGTGTGTGCAGAGGCGGCATACGACAGCGCGTTCACCTTCATCTTCTCGCCGCGGCCGGGCACCCGGGCCGCCGCCTTGGAGGAGCTGTTCGTGCCGGCCGATGTCATCGCAGAGCGCTTCGAGCGCCTCAAGACGGTGATCGACCGCTCGGCCCTGGCCCGACACCAGGCGCGCGTGGGTCGGAGCGAGGAGGTGCTCGTCGAAGGGGTGAGCCGCCGCGACGAGTCCATGCTGACGGGGCGGACCCGCCAGGGGAAACTCGTCCACTTCCCGGCCGGCACCGACGCCGGCACGGGGGCCATGCCCGGGGCCCTGGCTCGGATCGCGGTGACCGCCGGCCATCCGCACCACCTCTCCGGCCGGCTGGAGGAGGTGACGGCGCGGCCGCGCCACCGTGTGCGCATCCCGGTGGCGAGCGGTTGACGGCAGTCGCGCTCGTTGGCGTCACCGCCTCGGGCAAGTCCGAGGCGGCCCTGGAACTGGCCGTCCGCCGGGGCGACTGCGAGCTGGTCTCAGTGGATTCCATGTGCGTGTACCGGGGCATGGATATCGGGACGTCGAAGCCCGACGCCGCGGCCCGGGCCGCGGTACCGCACCACCTGCTCGACCTGGTCGATCCCGACGAGGAGTTCACCTTGACCCAGTTCCAGCGGGCCGCTCGGCTCGCACTAGCCGACATAGAGCGGCGCGGCCGCCATGCCGTGCTGGTGGGCGGGACCGGGCTCTACCTGCGCTCGGTGGTGGACGACCTGGCCATTCCGGGACGCTTCCCCGACGTCGCGGCCGAGCTCGAGGCAGAGCTCGACGAGGGGCGTGCCGGCCCCGAGGACCTGCACGCGCGCCTGGCCGAGCTCGACCCGGTGGCGGCCGGGCGCATGGCACCGACCAACCGCCGGCGCGTCGTGCGGGCGCTCGAGGTCACCATCGGGACCGGGCAGCCCTTCTCTGCCTTCGGTCCCGGCCTGGAGGCGTACCCGGACACGGGGATCTCCCAAGTGGGCATCGCCCTTGAGCCCGGCGAGGTCGACCGTCGTGTCGCGGCGCGCTTCGACGCCATGGTCGAGAGCGGGTTGGTGGAGGAGGTCCGCTCCCTTCTGGCCCGGCCCGGTGGCCTGTCGCGCACGGCGCGCCAGGCGCTGGGCTACCGCGAGATCCTCTGCCACCTGGAGCAAGGCGCCCCGCTCGACGACTGCCTCGTCGAGGCCGTCCAGCGCACGCGTCAGTTCGCCCGTCGCCAGGCCTCGTGGTTCCGGCGCGATCCCCGCATCACCTGGGCCGGCAGCGGCCGCGAGGCCCAGAGTCTGGTTACCGACGTGCTCGACGTGCACGGTTGAAAGGCGCTACCTGCGACAATGGTGGGGTGAAGGCCACGAAGCACGAGGGGGCCGGGAACGACTTCCTGGTCGTCCTCGACCCGGAGGGCGCCATTGCGCTGTCGGTGGCCGAGGTCCGCCTGCTGGCCGACCGCCGGCGGGGCATCGGGGCCGACGGCATCATCCGGGTGGGCCCGGGCCGCGACGGGTGCGACCTCTCCATGCAGCTGCACAACGCCGACGGTGGCGAGGCCGAAATGAGTGGCAACGGCATACGCTGCCTGGCCCAGGCCGCCGTGGACGCCGGCCTGGTGGCCCCGCCCCGCTTCACGGTGGCCACCCGGGCCGGCGCGCGCACGGTTGAGTACACGGTCGGGGCCGAACCCGGTTGGGGCCGGGCGAGCGTCGACATGGGTCCGGTCCGCCTGGGACCGGACCAGCCTCAGATGTTCGACGACCGGCGGGCCCGGACGGCCGACGTGGGCAACCCGCACCTGGTGCTGCTCGGTCCGGACACCCAGAACGTCGACGTCGCCGAGCTCGGCCCCAAGCTGGCGTCCAACTTCCCGGGCGGCATCAACGTGGAGTGGATCACCCTGACCGAGGACGCCGAGGGTCAGGTACTCGACTTCCGGGTCTGGGAGCGGGGCGTGGGCGAGACCCTGGCCTGCGGCACGGGCAGCGTCGCCGCTGCCGCGGCGGCGCGCAGCTGGGGCGCGGTGGGCGACGGACCGATCCGTGTGCGTAATCCCGGCGGCATCCTCGAGGTCTCCCTGGGGGCCGACGAGGAGGCGACCACGCACCTGGCCGGACCCGTGCGCAAGGTGGCGGACATCGACATCCATCCGGGGATGCTCTCTTGAGCAACGTGCTGCCCGGCACGCTCATCGAGCGCGCGTTCCGGGAGCGCATCATCCTGGTCGGGGTCGTCTTCCCCGGTTCGACGATCGAGCTGGTCGAGGAGGAGCTCGACGAGCTGGCCCAGCTGGTCGACAGCGCCGGCGCCGACGTCGTGGAACGGGTCGTGCAGCGCCGGGACGCACCCGACCCGGCCACGTTCGTCGGGCGGGGCAAGGCCGAGGAGATCGCCGCACTGAGCCGCACCCTCGACGCGGACACCGTGGTGTTCGACGACGATCTCACGCCGGCGCAACACCGGAACCTCGAGAAGCTGTTCGGCCGCACGGCGATCGACCGCACGGCGGTGATCCTCGACATTTTCGCCCAGAACGCGCGCAGCCCCGAGGGTAAGGCCCAGGTCGAGCTGGCCATTCTGCGCTACCGGTTGCCGCGCCTGCGGGGGCGGGGCGTCCAGCTGAGCCAGCAGGCCGGTGGCATCGGCACCCGCGGTCCGGGCGAGACGCAGCTCGAGGTCGACCGACGCCGCCTCGTGCGGCGCATGCACAAGCTGGAGGCGGAGCTGCGCGACGTCGAGCGGACGAGGTCGCTGCAGCGGCGCAGCCGGGCGCGCGGGCGCCACCGTGAGCTGGCGCTGGTCGGCTACACCAACGCGGGCAAGTCCACCCTGCTCAACCAGCTGACCGATGCGGGCGTGCCGGCCGAGAACCGTCTGTTCGTGACGCTCGACCCGCGCACCCGCCAGTTGTCGCTGCCGGGCGGCGAGACGGTGCTGGTCACCGACACGGTCGGCTTCGTGCGCAAGCTGCCCCACGAGCTGATCGAAGCCTTCCGGTCCACGCTGGACTCGGTGCACCTGTCCGACCTCGTCCTCCATGTCGTCGACGGCACCGCCGCCAACGCCGAGGCGCAGATGGCAGCCGTACGCGAGGTGTTGGCCGAGATCGGCGCCGCTGACGTGCCCGAGCTCGTCGTGGTCAACAAGGCCGACCGGGCGCCGGACGAGGCCAAGGCGTTGGCCCACAGCCTGGAGGGCTCGGTGCTCGTGTCAGCCCGGACCGGCGAGGGCGTGGAGGACCTCCTGCGTATCGTCGGCGACCGGCTGCGCGGCTCCGACCGCGTGGTCGAGCTCGTCGTGCCCTGGTCCCGCGGCGACGTGCTGGCCGCCATCCACCGCGAGGGCGAGGTGGTCGGCCAGCACAACGGGGAGGAGTCGGCCACCGTGCAGGTGGTGCTGGACGACGTGGGCCGGGCCCGCTTCGCCG
Organism: uncultured Acidimicrobiaceae bacterium; assembly: GCA_963850095.1. Taxonomy (GTDB): domain Bacteria; phylum Actinomycetota; class Acidimicrobiia; order Acidimicrobiales; family RAAP-2; genus Bog-473. The sequence goes on from CAWKJX010000004.1 coordinate 306,220, forward strand.
AGTTCGTGGCGGCCCGGTGACGTTCCGCCTGCCGCCGTACCCCTACGACCGCCTCGACGGCCTGGCCAAGCTGGCCCGGGCCCATCCCGGCGGCATGGTCGACTGCTCCATCGGCACGCCCTGTGACCCTCCACTGCCGAGCGTCGTCGAGGCACTCGCGACCTCGGACACGGAGCGGGGCTATCCCGCCTCGGCGGGAAGCTCGGAGCTGCGCCAGGCCGCGGCGGCGTGGCTGGCCCGTCGCTTCGGGCTGGACGAGGTGCCCGCCTCGGTGGCCGCCTGCGTCGGCACGAAGGAGCTGGTCGCCTCCGTGCCGCACATGCTGCGCCTGCGCCAGCCCGAGCGCGACACCGTCCTGTACCCGGCGGTGTCGTACCCGACCTACGCCATGGGCGCCGAACTGGCCGGCTGTCGTGCCGTGGCCGTGCCGGCCCCGCCCGGCCGGTTGGGCGGCCTCGACCTGGACGCCATCGACCAAGGCGATGCCGCCCGGGCCTTGCTGCTGTGGTCGAACACGCCATCCAACCCGACCGGCGGTCTGGGCGATCTCGGGGCCGAAGCCGTGTGGGGCCGGGCGCACGGGGTGCCCGTGTTCTCCGACGAGTGCTACGCGGAGTTCACCTGGGACGGTCCGCCGCGCTCCATCCTCCAGCACGGCACCGAGGGCGTGGTGGCGGTCCACTCGCTTTCCAAGCGCTCCAACCTCGCCGGCGTGCGCGTCGGGTTCTACGCCGGCGACGCCGAGCTGGTCGAGTTCCTCCGGGCCGTGCGCCAGCACGCCGGGCTCATGGTGCCGGGTCCGGCGCAGGCGGCGGGAGTGGCGGCGCTCGCCGACGACGAGCACGTGGAGGCGCAGCGGTCCCGCTACCGCGAGCGGCTGGGGTACCTGGCCGAGGTCCTGACGGCGTACGGCTGTCCGGCCACGTTCCCCGAGGGCGGTTTCTACCTGTGGGTGGCCGTACCGCCCGGACGATGGGTTGACGCCTGGGGCCTGGCCGAGGCCCTGGCCCGGGACGGTGGTCTCCTGGTGAGCCCGGGCGACCTCTACGGGGAGGCCGGCCCAGGACATGTCCGGGTGGCGGTGGTCCAGCCCATGGAACGCCTGGCGTTGGTGGCGGAGCGCCTGGCGCGGGCCGCGACGCCGGCGGGTCGACGTGGCGGCTGAGTCTCCGGCCGCGTTCCTGCGCCGCTTCGTGGCGGCCATGGAGGCGTCCGACATGGAGGCGATCGCAATGAGCTTCGATCCGCACGTGCGTGCCTTCATCACCAACGCGGCGGGTGGCACGGACTTCGTCGAGGGGAGCGGTGAACTCCTGGAACGGTTCCCCGACTTCGCGTCCATGGCCGACTCGTTCGAGGCCGTCGCGACCCAGGTGCACGAAATCGACGACCGGAGCGTGCTGGCCATGGTGGAGATCCGCGCCCACCGGAAGGGCCGGTCGCTGCACAACTTCGCCGGGATCCTCATCCGCCTTTCGGAAGAGGGGCGGATGACGGAGTACCGCATGGTCGAGGCGTTGCCGGAGGAGAGTGACCGGTTCTGGTCCGCGTGACGGTCCGTCCCGACTGAACGGGCGGCTCCGCGTCAGGACGCGGCGCGCCGGCCGCGCCCGAGGCGTGCCACCGCTGACCGGACGGCGGCGACGGCGGGCTCGTCGCGGTCCGCGTGACGGTAGGCCAGCGTCAGCGGCATGGTCCAGCGCGGCAGCCGCCGGATGGGGAGGACGACGACGCCGGCTCCGGCCGCGTGGCCGTCCACCAACGATGCCGTCACCATGGCGACGTGACCGTGGTGCGCGGCCAGGTGGAGGGCGGTGACCGCGTCGGAACACTCGGTCCACCGCGACTCGGGTATGGCCGCCGAGCGGAGGCGGGCCACGAACTCGACGGCGCCCGTGCCGAAGCGATTGAACGCCACGCGGTGCGCGGCCAGGTCTTCGAAGGTGGCCGGGCGCCCGGCCAACGGGTGCCCGGGCCCGACGACGGCGACGACGGGATCCGGCGGCAAGGCCATGAAGCGCAGGGCCCGGGGTCGTGTGCCCGGGACGATGAAGCCGACGTCGCAGGCACCGTCCAGCAGCATGGCGACGATGGTGTCGGAGTGGGCGTCGCGTAGCTTTACGCTGCGCCGCAACGACTCGAGGGAACCGAGGACAAGGTCGACGGCGCGGTGCGCGAACGTGGTGTGCACGGCGACGCGGAAGCGCGGCGCCTCGTCGAGCCCGCCGATCGTGGTGACGGCGTCGTCCAACAGTTCGACGGTGCGGGTGGCGTAGGGCACGAAGGCCTCGCCGGCGGGCGTCAGCGTGACCCCGCGGGTGCTGCGCCGGAACAGGGGAGCGCCGGCGTCGCGTTCGAGGCGGGCGATCCGATCGCTGACGGCCGGCTGCGACACCAGCAGCGAGCTGGCGGCCCGGCCGAAGCTGCCCTCCCGCACCACGGCCAAGAAGCACGCAATGTCTTCTGTTTGGATGGTCATAAGTAAATCCTATGACTGGCGCGAGTCGCGCTCCCTCTACCGCTCAGCACCGCCATGGCTGACGATGGTCATGTGACGACTCCCACGACTCCCACCGCCCGCCCGGAGGGTCAGCGCTCTCGAGCGGGACACCCTGATCCACCTGGCCGAGGACCAGTCCATGGCGGCCCTGGTCGCCGACGACGAAACCTGGCGCCGCCGGGCCGAGGTCCCCGAGTTCCTCGACGGCCGGGTCCTGGGCGTGTTCGACTATGTCGCCACATGGACCTATTGGGAGCGGCACCCCGTCGGGGTCGAGTTCGTCCATGTGGTCTCCGGCTCGGTCAGTGTTCCACCTCGACCACGGGGGCAGTCGGTCCGCCGTCGACCTGGCGGCCGGGGAGAGCCTGCTCGTCCCCGAAGGTGCCTGGCACCGGGCCGAATTCGTCGGGCCCACCTCGCTGCTCTTCGTCACGCCGACTCCGGCGCGGACCGAGCACCGGCCGGCGTGACCCGGCCCGACGCTCGATAAGGTGCGGCATGGCCGATCTGCAGGCGAGCATCGAGGAGCTGTGGGAACGACGGGACGGGTTGTCGCCCGCAGACGCCGACGCGGCGGCGCTGGTGGAAGAGGCCATCGAACTGCTCGACCGGGGCGAAGCGCGGGTGGCCGAGGTCGATCCGGCCACCGACCAGGTGGTGGTGCACGAGTGGCTCAAGAAGTCGATTCTGATGCTCTTCTCGCTGCGCGGCATGGAGACCATTGAGCTCGGGCCGTTCGAGTACGCCGACAAGCTGCCGCTCAAGCACGGGTTCGCGTCGGCCGGTGTGCGCGCTCTCCCCGGTGCCTCGGCGCGCTGGGGCTGCTTTCTCGGGCGCGGGGTCGTGCTGATGCCCTCCTACGTCAACATCGGCGCCTATGTCGGGGCCGGCTCCATGGTGGACACCTGGGCCACGGTGGCGTCGTGCGCGCAGATCGGCGAGCGGGTGCACCTGGCCGGCGGGGTGGGAATCGGGGGGGTGCTCGAGCCGCCCAACGCGGTCCCGGTGGTGGTGGAGGACGACGCCTTCGTCGGGAGTCGTTGCATGGTCACGGGCGGGGCGCGTATCGGCCAGGGCGCGGTGCTCGGCGCCGGCAGCTTCCTCGATCCGTCCATCCCGGTCATCGACGCCGAGACGGGTGAGGAGATTTCGCGTGGCGTGGTGCCGCCCTGGTGCGTCGCCATCCGGGCCAGCCGCCGGCGCGAGTACCCCGGCGGGGAGTTCTTCGTGCCGTGCGTGCTCGTCATCAAGCGCCTGAGCGAGGGGGAGCGTCACGACAAGGCTCAGCTGAACGAGGTCCTGCGCGACCACGGCGCCAGCACCTGATCCGTGGGCGACGCCGGGCGCGACCTGCTGGAGGCGACCGCCGAACTGGTGGCCATCCCGTCGGTGAGCCATGACGAAGAGGCGATGGCCAGCGCCGTCGAGGCGTCGCTGGCCCCGTGCCCCTGGCTACAGGTCGAGCGGGTGGGTGACAACGTCGTGGCCCGGACGGCGCTCGGGCGCACCCAGCGTCTCGTGCTGGCCGGGCACCTCGACACCGTCCCCCCGTCGACAACGAGGAGCCGCGGCGCAAGGGCGACGAGGTCTGGGGGGTGGGTGCCTCGGACATGAAAGGCGGGCTGGCGGTCATGCTGGACCTGGCCGCTGCCGTGGCCGAGCCGACGGTCGACATCACCTGGTGCTTCTATGCCTGCGAGGAGGTCGGCCGGGAGGAGAGCGGCCTGTTCCAGCTCTGGCGCGAGCGTCCCGAGCTCCTGGCCGGCGACGCCGCCATTCTCGGCGAGCCGACCGACGCGCTGGTGGAGGCGGGGTGCCAGGGGACGCTGCGCATCCGCATCACGGTCAAAGGCGCCCGCGCCCACACGGCGCGGCCGTTCACCGGCCGCAACGCCATCCACCGGGTCGGGTCGCTGATCGGCCGGGTATCGGCCTGGCCCGGGCGAGAGGTCGTGCTCGACGGGTGCACGTACGCGGAGCAGCTCCAGGTGGTGTCGGTCGAAGGGGGAGTGGCCGCCAACGTCGTGCCCGACCGGGCCAGCATTGTGATCAACCACCGCTATGCCCCGGACCGCCGGCAGGCCGAGGCCGTGGCCTCCCTGCACGCGCTCTTGGACGACGAGCTCGAGCCGGGCGACGAGTGGGAGCTCGATTGACGCCGGCGATGGCGCGCCGCCCTCCCTCGGCCATCCGCTCCTCGCCGCGCTGGTCGAGAAGAGCGGCGCCGTGCCGCGGGCCAAGGTCGGCTGGACCGACGTGGCCTCGTTCTGGGAGCACGGCGTGCCGGCGGCCAACTTCGGGCCCGGCGATCCCCTCTTGGCGCACCATCCCGACGAGCGGGTGACCCGGGTCCAGCTCGAACGGGCCCGCCAGGTGCTCTTCGAGTTGATCAGCTGACCGCCGGCGGCGTCTCGGTCGCCGCTTCGTAACATTGTCCGATGACCACGCTCCGACCGGCCCAGCTCGAGGACATCGCTTCGGTCCTGACCCTGTGGCGGGAGTCGGCGGAGCCGTCGTCGACCGACGACGCCGCGGCGCTGACCCGGCTGTTGGAGCACGAGCCGGGCGCCCTCATCCTCGGGGAGTCCTCGGGGCAGATCGTCGGGTCGGTGATCGCGGCGTGGGACGGCTGGCGGGGCACGATCTACCGGCTGGCCGTGGCGCCCTCGCACCGCCGCAGCGGTCTGGGCAGGCGACTGCTGCAGGCGGGGGTGCACCACCTCTCCGCGCACGGGGCGCGTCGCCTGCAGGCGACCGTGATCGAGACGGACGGGCGGGCGATGGGCTTCTGGCGGTGTACCGACTGGCAGCAGGCGGGCGAGCAGACCCGCTTCACCCGAGGATGACCCGGGCCGGCACTGGGGTAGTCGCTGCGGTCGCGCGTGGTCAGGCACCAACGGTGTACTGGTCAGGCCGGTCCATGGAGCCGAACACGTAGGGCGCGGCCATCGGAGCCGGTGGATCGTCGGGCGACGCGTTGTCAGTGTCGAACGGGCGACCAGCCGCCTGACCTAGATTCGACCGGTGAACTCCGCCGCCGCATCCCAGCCCTCCCTGTCCGCCGTCCTGCTCGGTACCGGGAACCCGCTGCCCGATCAGAACCGAGCGGGGGCGGCGACACTGATCAGGGCTGGGGCAAGGCGGTTCCTGGTCGATGCGGGTCGGGGTGTCTGCGTGCGACTCGCCGGAGCCGGCACCCTGCCGATCATGCTCGAGGGTGTCCTCCTCACCCACCTCCACAGCGACCACATCTGCGACCTCAACGACGTCATCACGACGCACTGGATCATGTCGGGGCAGCCGACGCCGCTGCAGGTCTTCGGCCCCGGCGCCACGAACCAGGTCGTGGACGGCGCCCTCGCCATGCTCGCCCCCGACGTGTCGTACCGGGTGGCCCATCACGCCGACCTGACGTGGGAGCCCGATGTGGTCGTGGAGGAGCTCGGGCCGGGCGTGGTGCTCGACGACGGCGACCTGAAGGTGATTGCCGCCGCGACCGACCACCGTCCGGTGGAACCGACCCTGGCCTTCCGGTTCGAGCACGCCGGTCGCTCCATCGTCGTCGCCGGTGACACCCTGCCGTGCGCCGGGCTGGACGAGGTCTGCGCGGGTGCCGACGTCTACATCCAGACCGTGATCCGCGAGGATCTCGTCCGGCTGGTGCCGATGCAGCGATTCGTCGACATCATCGACTATCACTCGACCATTGAGCAGGCGGCGCAAACCGCCGCCCGCGCCGGGGTCGGCACGCTGGTCCTGACCCACCAGGTGCCCACGCCGGCTCCTGGAGCCGCCGAGGAGTGGCTCGCTCTGGCCCGGCAGCACTTCGGCGGGGACGTCGTCTTCGGCGAAGACCTCCTCGAGGTGTGACACCGGCCGTCCGGCCGACACTCATTGCGAGTGAGTCCTCCTGTCAGGTACGGGTGGAGGCGGCAGGTGGTGCCGGAGCGCCCGCCGGCACCGGGTCCCGCGTCATGACGGTGCGAGTTGCGCCACGGCCTGGGTCAGCAGGTGCAGGTTCTCCTGTCCGGGCAGGCGGTCGACGCGGCGGTCGATACGCTCCAGCACGGCGCCCCCCTTCTCGCCCGTGAAGAGATAGTTGACGAGGAAGCCGACCTCGTGCTTGGGCATGACGCCCGAGCCCACGGGCCGCCACAGGTTCTTGAGCGCGAAGCGGGTCAGCTTCTGCGCCTTGAGGCTGGCGCTCAGGCGGCGCGTGGCCTCTGACGCGTAGAAGTCGATGTGGCCACCCTCCTGTTTCATGATACGACGCAGGAGCTCGCGCAGTGTCGGGTGACTCGCCGTCTCCGAAAGCCGCGCGTACCCGGCCTGTGTCGTCCACTCGTTGATGGCGCCCCAGGTCATGTGGAGCGCGATGAAGGCACGACCGGAGAACGCGGCGAGCCCGATGGTACTGAGGGTCGTCAGCGCCTCCTTGCGGCGTCGCTTGTGCCGCAACGCCTCAATCCGGGGTGCGCCCGCCAGCTCCCCGTGGGCCTCGAGCACCTCGGCGATGGCCTCGCCGTGCCACATCTCCTCGTACACCCAGCAGGAGAGGAAGGACGTGATCTCGGGGTCCTGGTGGGCGGGCGTGAGGAGCAGGTCGCGCAGATAGCACACGGTGTGGTGCTCGACGTCGTGCATGTAGCGGAGGGACCGCAGGGCGTCCGAAGCCAGCGGCTCGTCCCGGAAGTCGTCGAAGTCGATGCCCTCCAGGTCCAGCCGTCCCGTGTGGGATTTGTAGGAGTCAATGGTGGTTCGCATGGCGACCTACTATCCGGAGCACAGGGTACGCCCGGATGAGCTCGTGCACATCCGCCCGGGGGGCCGGCTCCGAACAGGACAGACATGCGGGACATCGACAAGGTCAGCGACGCCCAGCTCGTCACATCCATTGCCCGCTACAGCGAGGTGGCCCTGGCCGAGGTGTACCGCCGCCACGGGGGCGCGGTCTACGGACTGGCCAAGCGCGTGCTGAACAACGGCGCCGAGGCGGAGGACGTCACCCAGGAGGTCTTCCTGCGACTGTGGAACCAGCCCGACCGCTTCGACCCGACCAGGGGGTCGCTGCGCTCGTTCCTCTTGGCCCAGTCCCACGCCCGGGCCGTGGATGCCGTGCGCTCCTCCAGCTCGAGGCGCCTGCGCGAGGCCCGTGACGCCATGCGGACGGCCCGGACCCGCTACGACATCGAGCACGAGGTCTGGGACCTGGCCGTGGCGGACCAGGTGGCGACGGCCATCGGCTCGCTGCCCGAGGAGGAGCGCCGGGCCATTGAGCTGGCCTACTTCGACGGGCGGACCTACCGGGAGGTGGCCACGCTCCTGGGCCAGCCCGAGGGCACGGTGAAGAGCCGCATCCGCAACGGCATGCGGCGCATGCGGGCCGTCCTGGCGGACGCCGGGGTGCGGGGGGTGGAGGCGTGATGTCGCACGACGAGGCCAGCGAACTCCTGGGCGCCTACGCCCTGGACGCGGTGGACGGCGGGGAGTTCGTCGAGCTCGAGGAGCACTTGGAGGGTTGTCCGCGCTGCCGGGCCGAGCTCGACGGCCTGCGCGAGGTGGCCGCCGCCCTGGGCAACACGGTCGAGACGCCACCGGAGGGGCTGTGGTCGGGCATCGCCAGCCGCCTGCCCGAGCGCGACGGGGACGAGGAGGCACCGCCCATGCCACCGCTCGACTCCGAGGGGCGCTCGCCGTTCCGTACCCCGGCGCCGGAGCGGCGTCAGCGGCGGGGCGCCGTCGCCACCGTCGTCGGGATCGCCGTGGCCGCCGCCGCCGTGGCCGCTGTCCTGGGCATCGGGCTGGTTCGGGCCGACAACAAGGTCAGCCACCTCCAGTCGGCCGCCGCGCACGCACCGTCGGCGGAGGCGCTGGCCCTCACGACCAAGGGGCATCGCATGGTGGAGCTCACCTCGAGCACGGGCGCCACGCTGGCCGACTTCGTCGTGGTCCCCGACGGGCGGGGCTACCTGGTCGACTCCAGGCTGCCGTCGCTGGGTGCGGGTCGCACCTACCAGCTGTGGGGCACCGTGGGCGCACAGACCATTTCGCTCGGCCTCCTCGGCGCGGCACCGCGGCAGGCCACGTTCACCATGGCGGGCTCGGTGCGGCCCTCGCGCCTGAGCATCACGGCCGAGCCCGCCGGCGGCACCGTCGCCCCGAGCGGGGCCATCGTGGCGACGGGAACTGTCTGACGCCTGGGTCCAGCTGTTAGCTTCGCTCCCCATGTCCGAGGAACCCAAGAAGCGCCGTCCCATCGAGGTGGGTGCCGAGGCCGAGCCGATCAAGCTCGGCTCCATGCTGTGGACGCTCGTCGAGCCGCACCGCGGTCACGAGGTGGCGTACAACCGCTGGTACGAACGGGATCACTTCTATGCCGGCTGCATGGTCGGTCCCTACAACTTCGCGGGGCGACGATGGGTGGCCACGGCCGACCTGAAGGAGCTGCGCGACCCGGACCCCTCCGCCATCACGGGCGAGCCGTACCGGGGTTCCTACGTCGCCGTCTACTGGGTGCTCGACGGGTATCACGACGTGTGGAACCGCTGGGCCCTGCGGCAGGTGAACGCGCTCCATGCGGCCGGTCGCATGTTCCAAGAGCGAGAGCACGTGCACACCCTCCTCTACGACTTCCAGTGGGAATACCGGCGCGACCCCGACGGGGTGCCGGTCGAACTGGCCCTGGACCACCCCTACCGGGGCTTCGTCACCGTCTTCATCGACCGGGCCGACGGCATCACCAATGAGGACCTGTGGACCTGGCTGCGCACCGAGCACCTGCCGTCGCTGTTGCCGGGCAGCGACGCCGACCTGGTCGCCGCGTTCACGCCCATCGCGCTCGAGGGCGTCGACGCACCGGGCGACGTGCCGCGCCAGTCCGCCGGTGACAACCGGACCGTCCTGCTGTTCTTCCTCAACACGCCGCCCGAGGCGGCCTGGGAGCCGGTCTTCGTCGAACACCGTCGCCAGCTCGAGGAGGCGGGTCAGGGCACTGTCGTCGCCGCCCTCCCTTTCATCCCGACCATCGTCGGCACCGACACCTACACCGACAAGCTCTGGGTCGATTGACCGTCGCGTCGGCCGGGGAGGTGGCCCCGGACCGGCGGACCGGGGCCGCTCAGGACTCCCGCCACGGCGTCAGGTCGAGGCCGGGATAGCGGGCGGCCACCCCGGCCAGTGTCTGCTCGTTCCAGTAGGGGTGGCCCGGTGGCGGAAAGCCCAACGCGGACAGCTGCCGTACCCCGGCGCCGTTGGCGAACCGGTGCCAGGCCATCCCCTCGGCTGCGCCCGGCCACGCCTGCGAACCGAGCCAGTCCGTCTGGGCCGGCTTGAACGACACGTGGAGCATGAAGCGAGCCGAGGCCGGGGCGCTCATGCGGACCCCCCGGTGGTACACGTCGGGCCGGTACGCCAGCACCGAGCCGGCCGGGCCCTCGGCCGTCTGTTCGGCCTCGTAGAGGTGGCGGTATTCCGTTCAGGCCCAGGTACGTCCGCTCTACCGGGATGCCCCCGGTCAGCCGCCGCGACACCATGCGGGTCGCCGCGGTGTCGGCGGTCACGTCGCTCAGGTAGACGAACAGCTCGATGTGCTGGTAGCCGATGTCGGAGCGTGGGACGACCAGGGTGTGGTTGCCGTAGTCGACGTGGAGCAGCTGGTCGTCCGACTCGGCGCCACCGGAGTACTTGGCGCTCAGCATGCCCTGGTACAGGCGAAGGTCGGTGAGGCCCAGGAACTCCTCGGCCAGGTCGATCAGCCGGTCGTGGAGGACCAGCTCGTTGAAGGCGGCGCTCTCGAAGGGGAACCTGGGCATGACGGCGTGCGAATCGGTGCGGAAGGGGGCATTGCGTTCGGGATCCCGATCGGCCGCGAAGTCGTCGGCGCTCGGGAAGACCGCTTCGAGTGCCGACCGCGCCGCCGACACCACCTCGTCGGGCAGCAGTCGCTCCACCACGCACCAGCCATCGCTCTCCCACTGCGCCTTGAGCTCGGCGCCCGCCACGAGACTCATCCGGCCACGGGGAGAGGTCTCGAGTGCTCGGCCGGTGCCGGGCCGACGCCCTGGGCCGGGAGGTGGCCCATCGGCAGCCGGCCTGGGCTGCCCGGCGGAGAGTTGATGTCGGGGTGGGCCACGGTCGGCGCCACCCTACCTTCGGACCACCACGGTGGGCGGACGCTCGCATGCCTCGGTGCACGCGTGGGCACGGTCGGCGCAGCCCCGGAGTCAGACCGGGGCGAGGATCTCCACGTGCGTGATCACGAACACGGAGTCGGGGGCCGCGGCCCAGCGCAGGAAGGCGGCGGCGATCGATTCCAGCTCGGCCGCATCGCTCAGCCCGTACTCCACCGCCTGCTCGGCAATGCGTGAGTAGCGCATGCGGTCCGCCCACAGGTCCCCCCACCACACCCGCGACTCGGGGTCGGCGTAGGTCCACGTCGAACTCGATGTGACGACGTCGTCGAACCCGGCTGACCGGGCCAACGCCGGCAACTTGGGCCCGATGCGGGCGTCGTGGCCGTTGCGTCGCGTCACTTCGAAGTACAGGGCCAGCCAGCGGTCGAGCACGGGGTCGGCCGGCGCCCAGGTGAAGGTGCCGTAGTCCGAGTCCCGGGCCGCCAGCAGCCCGCCCGGCCGCAGCACGCGCCGCATCTCGACCAGGGCCGCCACGGGATCGCCGAGGTGCTGGAGGACCTGGTGCAGGTGGACCACGTCGAACGACTCGTCGGGGTAGGGGAGGGCGAACAGGTCGCCCACCTCGAAGCGGAGGTTCGATACTTCCAGCGCGGCTGCGTGCGCCTGTGCCTGCGCCACCACCTCGGCCCCGGCGTCCAGCCCGACCACCTCGCCGGGCGCCACCAGCAGCGCCAGGTCGGCGGTGATCGTCCCGGGACCGCAGCCCACGTCCAAGAGGGCCTGACCGGCACGCAGGTGAGGCAGCAGGTAGGCGGACGAGTTCTCGGCCGTGCGCCAGGTGTGGCTGCGCAGGACGGATTCGTGGTGCCCGTGCGTGTAGGTCATGCCAACATTGTCGCGTGCCCGAATTGCCCGAGATGCAGGCCCTCGCCGAGCGTCTCGACGCGCGACTGGCCGGTCTGACCTTGCGCCGGGCCGACCTGCTCGGGTTCTCGTCGCTCAAGACCTACGACCCGTCGCCCGACTCGCTCAAGGGCGCCACGCTCCTCTCGGTGAGCCGGCGGGCCAAGTACCTGGTCTGGGACTTCGACAACGGGAACCGCCTGGTGCTGCACCTCTCGCAGGCGGGGCGGCTCGATATCGAGGACCCGCCCAAGAAGACGAAGCCCCGGGGCTCGGTGGCCCGCTTCGTCTTCGGGACGGGGGACGGCGGCCTGGACGGATCGGGCGTCGGCATCCTCGTGCGCGAGTACGGCACTCAGCGCAAGGCCTCCTGGTGGGTGCTCGCGCCGGGCGTCGAGGGCCCGTTGGCCGACCTCGGCCCCGAGCCGGGCAGCGACGAGTTCGCCGAGTTCATCCGCACCAGCGACTCCAACCGCCATCTCACCACCGACCTGCGCGACCAGCACACCGTGTCGGGCATCGGGCGCGGCTGGGGCGACGACATATTGCAGCGGGCCAAGCTGTCGCCCTTCGCCTCGTTGCGCTCGCTCAGCCCCGACCAGCGCGAGAGTCTCATTACCGCCGCCACCGAGGTGATCGAAGAGGCGCTCGAGCTCGAGCGCCGGCGTCCCGGCGGCCTCTCCGAGTCCAGCCTCGGGGGCCGCTTCAAGGTGCACGGACGCTTCGGCCAGCCCTGCCCGACCTGCGGCACCGCGCTCCAGCGTGTCTCGTTCGAGTCTTACGAAATGGCCTACTGCCCCACCTGCCAGACGGGTGGGAAGGTGCTGGCCGATCGAAGGCTGTCGCGGCTGCTCAAGTGAGCGACGGCAGAGCCCGGCGCGGCGTCAGCGCCACCGGTGGAGCAGCCGTTTCCACGACCAGTCCGGCCACCGACGCCTGGACCAGCTGATTCAGGCTCCCCTGGGCACCGAACGGTCTGATGAGGTGCGAAGGAGCGTGAACCCATGGTCTCTCGTTCCTTCGCCCTCACCTTCGCCCTCGCAGTCCTGGCGCTGCTGGGGGCCCTGGCCATCGCTCCGGCCGTCGATGCCGCGACCAACTGGCTGGTGCACGTGGCGTCGTCCAGCGCGGGCGAAGCCCAAGCCCAGGCCCTTCCCGTCGCACCGACCGGTGTCACCGCCACCTGCTCGGTTCCGCCGGTCAACAAGACGGTCAAGGTGGCCTTCGGTGCCGTTACGCACGCCACGACCTACTCGATCTACGACGCCACGACCTCGGCCACGGGCAGCTACACGCTGCTCGCCAGCGGCGTCACCGCGACGCCCTGGACGAGCGGCACGCTGACCAGCGGCCACTACTGGTTCAAGGTGGCGGCGGTCTTCGGCACCAACTGGACCGGCACCCAGTCGGCGGCCTCGGCCGAGCGCACCATCACCGGGACGTGCAGTTGACGGTTCGCTCGACCTGGTGGGGTTTGGGCCGGGCACAGCTCGAACCCGAACCCGATCTGCCGGCTGGACCGAGCGAGTCCCGGCGCCCGAAACGAGTCACCAAATCCAGAGTTCACCCGACCAAGGTGATTCAGTTCAGCTGGCGCACCACGGTCACGACCTTGCCGAAGATCGTCACCTCGTCATTCCCGTCGAACACCATCGGCTCGTAGGCGGCGTTGGCCGGCGTGAGCACGACCTGGGCGCCACGTCGGCTGAACGTCTTCACCGTCGCCTCGCCGTCGCCGATGCCGGCCACCACCACGTCACCGTTGTCGGCCTCGGGCTGCTGGCGCACCACGACGAAGTCCCCGTCGTAAATGCCGGCCTCGACCATGGAGTCCCCGCGCACCCGCAGCATGAAGGCCGGGCCGGTGCCGATGAACTGCTCGGGCATGGGCAGGAGCTCCTCGACGTTCTCCTCCGCCAGCACGCCGGTCCCGGCGGCCACGTCGCCGACCAGCGGCACGTTGTGCACGGCGCCGGGGGGGAGCTTGGACTCGGTGTCGGGGTCGAAGTGGACCTGGATGGCCCGGGGCTTGCTCGGGTCCCGGGACAGGTAGCCCTCGCGCTGGAGCACGGCCAGATGCGTGTGCACCGTGGCCGACGACGTCAGGCCCACCGCCTCGCCGATTTCGCGGACCGAGGGGGGATAGCCCCGGTCGCGCTGGTTGTCGGCGATGAAACTCAGGATCTGCAGCCGCTTCCCGCTCAGGACCTCGGCCATCGGCGTCTCCTTTGGTGCCCACCCCGGCCGTTGCGCCGGGCCCCTCCAGGGGGCGAACATCCGTTCGTGAGGGACCAACATACCCAAGTCAGGGACCCAAAGCAAACATCTGTTCGTTTCTGGGATGATCGGGCCGGTCTGCGCACCGTCCAACGGGCGGCCGTAACCTGCGCCCATGAGCGTCGAGACCACCATGGTGCGGGCCGCCGACGGACGCCGACTGTGCGTCGAGACGGGTGGCCATCCCGACGGCAAACCCGTGCTCGTTCAGCACGGGACACCCGGGGCCCGGCTGCTCCTCGACGACTGGGTGTCCGACGCCACGGAGGACGGCGTGCGTCTCATCGGCTACGACCGGCCGGGGTACGGGGACTCGACGCCCGACCCGACACGCACCGTGGCCGACTGCGCGGCCGACGTGCGCGCCATCGCGGCCGCGCTCGGCTACGACCGCATCGCCGTGTGGGGCATTTCCGGCGGCGGGCCGCACGCGTTGGCCTGCGCCGCACTGCTGCCCGACCTGGTCTGTGCGGTCGCCTCCCTGGCCTCCGTCGCTCCGTACGGCCCAGCCGACCTCGACTACTTCACCGACATGGGGCAGGACAACGTCGACGACATCCAGCTCTTGCTGCGCGACCCGGCGGCGGCGCACGAGAAGCTGGCGTCGGACCGGGAGGGGTTGCTACAGGCCACGGCAGAGACGGTGACGGCCGGGATCGAGTCGTTGATTTCGCCCGCCGACGCCGCCGCGCTGCGCAGCGGGCTCGACGACTACCTGCTGCGGTCCATGCAGCTCGGCCTCGAGCCCGGCGACGAGGGCTGGTGGGAGGACTGCAAGGTCCACGTCGAGGACTGGGGCTTCTCCTTCGGCGACATCGAGGTGCCGGTGCAGCTCTGGCACGGCCGCCACGACAAGTTCGTGCCGTTCCAGCACGGCGAGTGGTTGGCCCAGCAGATCCCCGGCGTCGAGTCGCACCTGTCCGACGACGACGGGCACCTGACCCTGCTGTTCAAGCTGCGCGCCATCCACGCCTGGCTGATCGAGCGGTTCTAAGGACCCCGTCTCAGCGGGTTGTGCCGGCGCTGACGCCGAGCTCGAGCAGGAAGCGGTCGCGCAGGGCGTCGAAGGCCTCGCCACCGAGACGCCGGGGGCGGGGCAGGTCGATACGCAGGTCCAAGGAGATGCGGCCCTCGGTGAGCACGAGCACGCGGTCGGCCAGCAGCACCGCCTCCTCCACGTCGTGGGTCACGAGCAGGACGCCGGGGCGGTGACGGGCGCACAGGTCGGCCACCAGTTGCTGCATGCGCAGGCGGGTCAACGCGTCGAGGGCGGCGAAGGGCTCGTCGAGGAGGAGCAGCTGGGGTTCGCGCACCAGCGCCCGGGCCAGGGCCACGCGCTGGGCCTCTCCGCCCGAGAGCGTGCCGGGCCAGGCGTCGGCCTGGTCGGCCAGGCCGACCTCGGCGAGGGCCTGCGTCGCCCGCTGGCGCGTCCCTTGGGCGCGGGGGAGCCCGAGCACCACGTTGCGCCAGACGCGCTGGGAGATCACGAGGCGGGGCTCCTGGAACACCACGGTGCGCACGCGGGGGACCGAGACCTCCCCACCGCTGGCCGCGTCGAGCCCGGCCAGAATGCGCAGCAGGGTGGTCTTGCCACTGCCCGAGGCTCCGAGCAGGGCCACGAACTCGCCCTGCGCCACCGTGACGTCGACACCCTCGAGGACGGTGCGCTCGCCGAAGGACTTGGTGGCGTCGAGCACGACGGCCGCGGCCGGGGTGGCGCTCAGCGTGGTCATCGCACGGCCTGGTGCCGGCGCCACGGCATGGTGACCCGTTCGAGCAGGCGGACCGAGAGGTCGGCTCCAATGCCGAGCAGCGCGTAGATGACGACGCACACGACGAGGACGGGGATCTGCTGGAGGCTGTCGGCCTGGGCCACCAGGTAGCCGATGCCCTGGTTGGCCCCGATGCTCTCGGTGAAGACGAGGGCGATGACCGAAATTCCGGCCGAGAAGCGCAGCCCGGTCATGATCGATGGCAGGGCCAGCGGCACCACGACGCGGCGCACCAGCTGCCAGCCCTTGACCCCGAAACAGCGCGCCGCCTCGACCACGCGCCGGTCGACGTTGCGCACGCCGTTGGAAGTGTTCAGGTACATCGGGAAGAGCGTGGCCAGCCCGATCAGGAGCACCTTGGCCATTTCGCCGATGCCGAACCAAATGATGAACAGGAAGATGACGGCGGGGTAGGGCACCATGCGCAGCATCTGCAGGGAGGCGTCGAAGAGCTCTTCGCCCAGCCGGGTCAGCCCGACCACGATGCCGAGGATCAGTCCCACGCCCGCCCCGAGGGCCAGGCCGAGCACGGCCCGCCGGGCCGACACGCCGATGTCGCCGAGCAGGTCCTGGTGCCGCCACAACTCGACGAAGGCGCCCCAGGTGGCGGCCGGGGACGACAGGGTGGTCGGCGCGATGACGCCGGTGTTGGTGAGGATCCACCAGGCGGCGAAGATCGACACGGGGAGCAGGAGGCGGAGCGCGACCGTCCAACGGCGGGGGCGGCGGCCGGGCGCGCCGGTCTCGAGGCGTACGAGTCCCGCCGCGTCCGGGGCCGGTAGGGGGTCCGGCCCCGGGGCGGCGGCATCGGCTCCCGGCGTGCCCGGGGGGGTCGGCGTCGCGGGAGCCAGAGGGGTGTGGGTCGCCTGCAGCGTCACGGCGTCAAGCCCGCCTGCTTGGCCAGCGCCTGGTTGAAGGGCAGGTCGAAGATCTGCTTGACGTTGAGCGTGCTGGCGATCAGGCCCAGCTTCTGGAACGTGTTCGCCTCGTTCTGCTGGTAGCTGATGATCGAAGGCGTGATGGGAGTGCCCTCGCCCTGGTCCGACGCCACCGCCTCCTTGGCCACGGCCAACGTGACGCCATACGTCTTCACGTAGGTCTGGGCGGCGAGCAGTGGATCCTTCCTCAGCTGCGTCTCAGCCTTGTAGTAGCGCTGGATGAAGTCGCTGAGGGCCGCCGCCTTCTGCGCGTTCGCCAGCGCGGCGTCGCTCGCCGTCAGGTAGCCGATCGTCTCCGACACGCCGGCGCCGGTGGCCAGCACGGTGATCTTGCCGGCCGACTGGTCGAGGCCGGTGAGCGGCTGGGTGATGACCGCCGCCTGGACCTGGCCGTTCGCCACCGCGGTCGAGGCGTCGGTCACGGTGAGGTTGTCGATCTGCACGGCGCTGTAGGGGATGTGGGCCTTGGCCAGCTCCTGGACGAGGAAGTACTGCTCCACCGTGCCCTCCTGCACGGCGACCGAATGCCCGCGCAGCTGGGCCACGCTCTTGATGGGCGAGCCGCTCGGCACGACGATGTCGTAGGGCGAGACCTTCGGGTTGTCCCCGAGGGTGGCCGCCACCACCTTGACCGGGTCGCCGGCCGCCTGGGCGAACACGGTCGGCGTCTCGGCCATGAAGCCGAGGTCGACCGACCCGCTCGTCTCGGCCGCGATGACCGGCGGGCCGCCGACGAAGTTGGCCCAGTCGACCGTGTAGGGCGCGCCCTTGAGTGCGTTCGTCGCCGCGAAGACGGTCTGAATGCCCTTGAGCTGGTCGCCGAACGTGATGGTCACGCCGGCCAGCGACGGCGTCTTGGCCGGCTGGGCGCCGGCCACGCCGGCACCGGACGCGCCGAGCGTCGCCAACACGACGCCCAGCGCGAGGGCGGTCACCGCGAAGCGCAGCGCCGGTGGTGAGCGGGCGAAGGAACGAGCGAAGAGGGGAGTGCATACCTTTCCTTGGGTGGGTTCCCGGCGCAGGCCGCCGGGCGGATGGAAGTGGAGGCCGAGGCGGCGGCCTCAGTAGGGACGGTCGCCCTTGATGGTCACGCGCTGAATGACGCGGTGGGCGTCGCCGTAGTCGCCGATGGCGTAGTGCATGGTCGTGCGGTTGTCCCAGAAGCCGAGGTCGCCCTCTTCCCAGCGGTACCGCACGACGTACTCCGGCGTCGTCATGTGGTCGTAGAGGAAGGCCAGCAGGGCGTCGCTCTCCTTGGTCGTGAGGCCCTTGACGTACCGGGTGAAGCCGGGGTTCACGAAGAGGTTCTTGCGCCCGGTTTCGGGGTGGGTGCGCACGACCGGGTGCTCGACCGAGACCAGCTCGGTGAAGGTCTCGCCGTTCCACTCGCCGTGGCCGCGCGCGGCCAGCAGCTCGCCGAAGTTGCGGGTGCCGTCGTGCACCGCGGTCAGACCCGTCGACCAGGTCGCGGAGGGGCTGGGAGAGGGCGTCGTAGGCGGCCTGGGTGTCGGCCCACAGGGTGTCGCCGCCGGCGGGCGGGATCACGATGGCGTTGAGGATGGAGCCGAGCGGCGGCTCCTCCACGAAGGTCACGTCGGTGTGCCAGCGCTCGCGGTCGCCGTACTCGGAGGTCTTCTTGGCGGCCTTGTACAGCTCGCGGGCCCTCGTGTAGTCGATTTCGAAGACCTCCTTGTGCTCCTCGATCCCGGGAATGACCGGGTGGGCCTCGGTGATCGGCCCGAAGAGCGCGGCGAACTCCTTGTGCTCCTGGGGGTTCAGGTGGGCGCCCGGGAAGAAGATGACCTTGTAGTCCAAGAGGGCCTGACGGACGGCGGCCAGCGACTCGGGGTCGAGCGTCTGGTGGAGGTCGAGGCCCCGGATCTCGGCGCCGATGGTGCCCGAGAGCGGGGCGATGTCGAGCTGGAGCGGAATGGTGGTGGTCATGGGTGTCGTTCCTCCGGACGGGGTGAGGGGGGTTTCGGAGTAATCCTGACTAAATCTATAGGATTTGTCAAATTAATAGGAATTGAGCTGGAAAATTGGGGTGTCACACCCCCTCCGTACCGTGTGCGAGGTGCACGAACGGCTGTTCGCCCTCCCGGTTGACAGCGAACAGGTGTTCGTGGTCCAATGTGTCGCAAGCGAACAGGTGTTCGGAACAGGAGGACGCCATGTCGGTCGCATTTGAGCTCGAGTTCGAGGCGTGCCGCCCCCGGCTGTACGCCTTGCCGGACCGGCCGGCGCGGCTCGCACCCACCCCCCTGGTGCGCCGCCGCCGGGCGGTCATGGCCGCCGTGGCGACCCTGGTCGCCGTCGTGCTGGTCCTGCTCGCCCTGCCGGTCCGGCAGCTGGGCGGCAGCACCCTGGCCCAGGCCGGCCCGACCCCCGGGCAGGTCTACGTGGTGAAGGCGGGCGACACCCTGGCCTCCATCGCCGCCCGGGCGAACGGTCCGGGAGCCGCCTCGCTTACCTCGGAGCTGGTCCGCGAGGTCGGCTCGACCGTGGTCGTGCCCGGGGAGCACATCCTCATTCCCTGACTATCGTCGCCTGTGTGCGGTGTCCGTGGTGCGGTGTGGATGACGATCGCGTCGTGGACTCCCGTCAGGCGGAGGACGGTGCCGCCATCCGTCGGCGCCGCGAGTGCGTCGGCTGCGGGCGCCGGTTCACCACGTTCGAGCGCCTGGAGGAGGTACCTCTCTGGGTGGTGAAGCGCTCGGGACTGCGTGAGCCCTTCGACCGGGCCAAGGTGGTCGAGGGCGTGCGGGCCGCCTGCAAGAACCGTCCGGTGAGCGACGATCAGATGGAGGAGCTGGCCCAGGGCGTCGAGGACGCGCTGCGGGCGGCGTCGACCGAGCCCTCGAGCCAGGAGGTCGGGGTGGCCGTGCTCGAGCGCCTGCAGGCGCTCGACGACGTGGCCTACCTGCGCTTCGCCAGCGTCTACAAGGGCTTCGAGGAGGCGGGCGACTTCCAGCGCGAGGCCGGCCTGCTGACCAAGACGACCGAGCCCAAGCGCAGGTGACCCGGACGTGATGGCGGACCGGCCCGGCGTGGTCCTGGCCGTCTACGCCCATCCCGACGACGCCGACGTCGGCTGTGGCGGGTCGTTGGCCCGCTGGGCCAAGGCCGGCAGCGCGGTGCACCTCGTGGTGTGCACGGACGGTGGGAAGGGGACGCCGGACCCCGCCGTCGTGCCGACGGCGCTGGCGGCCGAGCGCGCCGGGGAGCTTCAGGCGTCGTCCGCGTTGATCGGGCTCTCCAGCGTGGACTGCCTGGGCTTCCCCGACGGGGAGCTGACGGACTCCGAGGACTTCCGCCGCACCCTGGTGCGGCGCGTGCGCAGCTTGCGCCCCGACCTGGTGTGCGGCCACGACCCCACAGCGGTGTTCTTCGGGCAGGACTACTTCAACCATCGCGACCACCGCATCGCCGGCCTGGCCCTGCTCGATGCCGTGGCGCCGGCCTCGGCGTTGCCGCACTACTTCCCCGATACCGGGCCGCCGCACCAGGTGGCCACGGTGCTGCTGTCGGGGACGCTCGACCCCGACGAGTGGGTCGACGTGAGCGACACCATTGAGACG
Organism: uncultured Acidimicrobiaceae bacterium; assembly: GCA_963850095.1. Classification (GTDB taxonomy): domain Bacteria; phylum Actinomycetota; class Acidimicrobiia; order Acidimicrobiales; family RAAP-2; genus Bog-473. Next base: position 326,320 of record CAWKJX010000004.1, read on the forward strand.
AAGGCGGCCGCGGTCGAATGCCACCGCACCCAGTTCGCCGGCGAGGCGGGCTGGGCGGGGGAGGCGGTGCGGCGGCGGGCGGCCGAGGAGGGCCGGCGGTCCGGCGTGGCCTACGCCGAGGGGTTCCGCCGGTTGACCCTCGGTGGCTGAGCGCGACCGGGCCTCCGTCCCCACCATCCTCCACGTCGACATGGACGCGTTCTTCGCGTCGGTCGAGGTGCTCGACGACCCGTCGCTGGCGGGGAAGCCGGTCATCGTCGGCGGGGCCGGGGCGCGGGGCGTGGTGGCATCGTGCACCTACGAGGCGCGCGTCTACGGGGTGCATTCGGCCATGCCGTCGGTGCGGGCGCGCCAGCTCTGCCCCGACGCCGTCTTCCTGGCGGGACGCCACGGCCGCTACGCCGAGGTGAGCGCCGAGCTGCACCGGATTCTGCGCGATGTGACCCCGATGGTGGAGCCCATCGGGCTCGACGAGGCCTTCGTGGACGTCGCCGGCGCAGTGCGCCTGCTCGGGCCGCCCGAGGTCATCGCCCGGGGCGTGCGCGGCCGCGTGCGCGACGAGCTGCAGCTCGACTGCGCCGTCGGCGTGGGGCGTTCCAAAATGATCGCCAAATTGGCCTCGCGGGCGGCCAAGCCGCGGGCGACGCGGGCCGGGCTCGAGCCGGGTCCGGGCGTCCTCCTGGTGGCGCCCGAAGAGGAGCTGGCCTTCCTGCACGGCCATGACGTCGAGGCGCTCTGGGGCGTCGGCCCGGCCACGGCCAAGCGCCTGCGCGACCTCGGGGTGCAGACGGTGGGCGATCTGGCCACGCTGCCGCTCGACACGGTGACGCGCCGCCTGGGCAAGGCGAGCGGGGCCCACCTGGCCGCCCTGGCCCGCGGGGAGGACCCCGACCCGGTCCGGCCGGACCGCCCGACCAAGTCGATCGGGCACGAGGAGACGTTCAGCCAGGACCTGGTCGACCCGCACGAGCTGGAACGCCACGTGCTGCGCATGTCCGAGTCGGTGGCCACCATGCTGCGCGGCACGTCGACGGCGGCGCGGACGATCACGGTCAAGGTGAAGTTCAAGGACCTGTCGCTGCAGACGCGCTCGCACACGCTCGGGCGCGCCATCGTCACGGGCGGGGCCATCGGGCAGGTGGCGTCGGCCCTGCTGGCCGGCATCGACCCGGGGGAGGGCATCCGGTTGATCGGTGTGTCGGCCTCGGGGCTGACCGTGGGCGGCGCCGACCAGCTCTCCTTCGACCTCGGCGACGGCCTCGAATCCTCGAACGAGAGCGCCATGGCACGCGAGCAGTCGTGGCACGACGTGACGGCCGCCGTCGATGCCATCCGCACCCGGTTCGGCCGGTCCTCGGTGGGCTCGGCCGCCATGGTGACCGAGGACGGCGTGCAGGTGCCGGCTAGGCGCGACGCCCCGTGGGGTCCGGACGAGTAGGCCACCAGCGGATCCAGTAGCCGTGCGGGTGGGTGTCGGCCAGGCGGACGGGTTCGGCTCCGCCCGGGCCGATGTGGACGAGCGCGGTGGCGAGGTCGGGCCCGTCGCGCGGGACGGGTGACGGCGGCGTGGGCAGGCCGGGCGTCTCGAAGGGGGTCTCGCAGTAGAGGTGATGCACGGGCCGGGTGGCCTCGAGGGCGCGCACCTGGCTGACGAGGGCGCGTTGCTGCGCCTCGTCGAGGTAGGCGGCCACCCAGGAGTGGAAGACGACGAGCGGATGGTGGCCGGCGATGGAGGAGGCGACGCGGGGCAGGTCGCCCACCATGTCGCCGCGCTCGAGGCGGGGCGGATGGGGCGAGGCGCGCACGTTGTCGAGCGCGGCGCGCAGGCGTCCGAACCGCGCCGGGTTGTCGGGCCACTGGCAGGCCAGCAGCCAGCGCGCCGCGTCCTCGGAGAACGCGTCGATGGGGGAGAGGTCGAGGCCGACGCGCTCGGCCATGGTGGGCAGACGGAGCTCGGGCAGGCCGGCGACGTCGTCGCGGGCTTCGCACTCGAGCGTCACCGCCGAGCCGGGCATTCCGGCGGCGAGCCGGCCGTCGCCGCGCCGGGACAGGTAGGTGTAGGCGTAGTCGTCGAAGAGGAGGTTGAGCCCGGCCGAGGTCCCGAGGTCGAGCAGGGAGAGCGGTTCGGACCAATCGTGGCGCGCCGCGACGTGGCAGAGCCCGGGCAGCAGGCTGGTGCAGCGGCCGACCTCGTTGGTCTGCGTGGCGCGCCGGGCGATGAGCGCCGCCAGCTCGCCGCGGTGGGCCCGGCAGAAGTCGGCGAAGTCGGTGGCGGCGTCGCTCGACGAGGCCGGGGTGGGCCCGAGGACCTCGGCCACGGTGTCGTAGTGCGCGGCCAGCGGGTGCGCCACGCCCGAGAGAAGCAGGTAGTGCACCGCCGCCAGCAGCAGGAGCGGGCGGCGCTGGGGGAGCGGCGCGCCCTCGAGCAGCGAGAGGACTTCGGGGTCGTCCGCCACGGCACGGCAGATGGCCGGGTAGGTGGTGCCGCCGTCACGCTCGACGACGGTGGCGAAGCCCCGGAAGTGGTCCGGGAGGGGCGCGTCGACCAGGGGCACCGGCTCAGTAACTGGCCGGCAGGAGCGGGCTGACGGCGCCGAAGAAGAGGTAGAGGAGCACCAGGATGCCGCCCGTGCCGACGATCCAGGCCAGCCAGCGCTGGCGGCGGAAGTGGCGACCGGCGAGCAGGGTGAGCGCTCCGAGGGCGAGGGCGACGATGCCCCAGACCAGCGCCTCGGTCAGGTCGACGCTGTTGTTGCCCCCCAGCTGTTCGCTCTTCGGCGCGGCATGGCGCGTGGCGGTGCGCACCGCGGGCAGCCCCGAGTTCGGGAAGAGCTGGGAGTGGGTCAGCTTGGCCTGGACGACCAGCCGGGTGGAGGCGCTGAAGCGTGGATTGCAGGTGGTGAGCGTGAGCCAGTTGGCCGACACGTTGTCGATGACCTGGGAGTCGTTCGGCGAGATGACGAAGCTGCGGAAGGCGTCGTAGACGAAGATGCCCTGCAGCGTCGTCAGGACGATGGGGTCACCGGGCTTGACCGAGTCGAGGTTGTAGAAGGGATGCCCGTACGTCGTGCGGTGGCCGGCGATGCCGACGTTGCCGGCCTGACCCGGCAGCGGTGTGCCGGTGTAGTGCCCGGGCCCCTTGCGCAGATCCGGTGTGTTGGTGCCCTCCACGAGGATTTGGTTGACGCCGATGACCGGGATGGTGATTTGGCCCACGGGTTCCCCTTCGGGCGGTGCCGCCGTGGTTGCCGCGGTGACGGGTGGTCCCGTCGGCAACTTGTCGAGGGCGGCCGCCTCGGCCAGCGCGTGGCGGACCTCCTGCTCGTTGGTCTGCCCGATGAGGCTGGAGCGCAACTGCGACTGGGTGTGCGCCTCCTGTATCGACGTGCCCCAGACCTGATAGGCGGTGAAGAGCAGGACGAGCACGCCCAGGCCGACGAGGATGCGGCCGGTGAGGTCGAGGACCCGGCGGCCCCGGCTCATCGGCCGCGGCGATTGCTCGTGGGATTCCTCGGTCCCGGTGGCCGGAGTCGCCTCGGCCGCCGCCTGCGTCGTCACTGCCGCTGCCGTGCCGTCGGGCGGTCCGGGTCCGCTATCCCTCGACGGTGACCAGGGTGCCCAGCGGCGTGTAGGGGTACACGACCTCGGCGTTGGCCGGGGGCATTTCGACGCAGCCGTCGCTCTGCGGGAAGCCGTAGGAGCCCCGTACGAAGCCGTGCAGCGCGTCGCCGCCGTTGAAGTAGCTGACCCACGGGATGCCGGGGTCGACGTAGTGGGACCCGTCGGGGTTGGTCCCGCTCATCGTCGTCACGGTGTAGCGGGCGTAGACCGGGAAGGTGCCGTCGGCCGTCGGCGCCCCGGGCACGCCCGTGTTGGCCAGCGTGCTGTACGCCTCGGCGCCGTTGGAGAACACGGTGGCCGTCTCCGGGAGCGCCTTGTTGACGATCACGAAGTTGTAGGCGTTGGCGTCCCCGTGGCCACTCTGGACGTCGGCCAGCAGGTCGGTCCACACGGCGGCACCGGCCAGCCCGTCGACCCTGAGGCCGTTCTGGTCCTCGAAGTTCATGACGGCGCCGGTGGTGATGACGTTGGACTGGCCCGGTGACCACAGTGAGGTGAGCGAGCCGGGCAGGTCGGTCCAGCGCCACGAGAACGTGCCCAACTGGTCGTTGCCTTCCTGTGTCGGCGAGGTCAGCGGCGCGGCCGGGGTGAACGACAGCGGCAGGTAGCCGAGCTCGGCCAGGAGCTGCTGGAGGCGGAGCGTCGAGCCGGGCGCGACGGTGAACGAGGAGGTGATGGTCTTGGCCAGGTGCTGTCCGCCCGAGCTGACCATGCCACTCGACCCGCCGGGAACGGTGATCGTCTCGGTGGCGCCGGGCACGAGCGGACCGGTCGCCTGGTACTGGAGCAGCGACGGCGACAGCACGGCCCAGCTCCCGGCGACCGGTGGGTCCAGGGTCGGCATGGGGGCGTTGGGCGCCAGGTCGGTCGAGAACTGCACCGAAATGGTGGAGCCGGCCGCGACGCTCGAGCCCGTGGGCGACATGGACACCACCTTGAGGGCGGGCGGCGGGGCGGTCGGGCTGGCCGAGGCGGGGGAGAACCGCACGTGGACGGCCACCACGAGCCCGGCCGCGGCGACCACGAGCGCGACCACGCAGATGGTGGGGATCACCCACCACCGCCTGCCGTTTGCTTGCCGCACGTGTCCACCCTGGGCCATGGCAGGGAGGATTCTACCGGGACCACCCTGGTTGTGGGGTTAGGGTCTAAAGACCCAATTCGCGCTCGAGGGCGGCGGTCACCACGCCCAGCCGACCGGATTCGGTGACTTTGGACCCGTTCGACTCACGCACGTAGAAGGCATCAACCACCATTTCACCGAGCGTGGAGACCCGGGCCGAGACGACGTCGAGGTCGGCGTCGAAGAGGGCCCGGGTGATCCGGTGCAGGAAGCCGATTTCGTCGGGCGCCCGCACCTCGAGCACCGTGGCCGTGGCCGAGGCCTCGTTGTCGACGGTGACGTCACTCCCCGGGAGGTGGGCGGCGGACTGCCGGCGCAACGGGTAGACGCGCTCGCGCTCGGACAGGCGCTCGGCCAGGGCGAGGCGGTCGGAGAGCACGGCGGTCAGGTCCTCGCGCAGCTTGGCCGTGTCCGGCCAGGTGCCCCGGGCCACCTCGACGGTGAAGACCTCGACGGCCACCCCGTCCACGCCGCCCACGTTGGCCGCCCGCACGTCCATGCCGTTGAGGGCGAGGGCGCCGGCGACCGAGGAGAAGAGGCCGCGCCGGTCGGGCGCGGCGACGACGACCTGGGGTGGCCGCAGCGACACCGACGGCAGGCCGGTCTGGCGCACCTCGTCGATCAGGTCCCCATAGGCGGTCGGGATCGGGTCCGGTCCCACCGGTGTGGCGGCTCGCCCTGCAGCAGCTTGTCCGCCCGCTCGACCAGGTCGGCCACGAGGCCGGCCTTCCAGGCGCCCCAGGCGGATGGGCCGGTGGCGCGGCTGTCGGCCTCGGTCAGCGCGGCGAGCAGGTGCAGCGTGAGGCGGTTGCCGGCGGCGGCGGCCACGCGGGCGACGGTGGCGGGGTCGTCGAGGTCGCGGCGCGTCGCCGTGTCGGGCAGCAGGAGGTGGTAGCGCACCAGGTCGACCAGGACCTCGACGTCGGCCGGCGAGAAGCCCATGCGGGTGCCGATGCGGCCCACCACCTCGATCCCCACCTCGGTGTGGTCGCCCGGGAAGCCCTTGCCGATGTCGTGGAGCAGGGCGCCCACCAGAAGGAGGTCGGGTCGCTCGACCCGATCGGTCAGCTCGGCGGCCAGCGCGGCGGCCTCGAGCAGATGCCGATCGACGGTGAAGCGGTGGTAGGCGTTGCGCTGCGGCTTGTTCCGCACGGCCGCCCACTCCGGGATCAGGCGCACCAGGAGGCCGTGCTGGTCGAGCGACTCGATTTTGTCGACGGCGGGCGGGCCGAGGCCCAGCAGGGCCACCAGTGCCCGGCGGGTCTCGGGCGCCCACGGGTCGGACGGCGCCGGCATGCGGTCGGCCAGGCGGTGCAGCGACCCCTTGGCGATGGGCCGATCGCGCTCGGCGGCCGTGAAGGCCAGCCGCAGGGGCAGCGACGCGTCCGTCGAGACGGGTGCCTCCGGCGTGAGGGCGATTTCGCCGTCCACCTCGACCATGTCGGACCCCAGCTCGGTCGTCGCGTGGTCCTTGGGCGCGGTGTCCGGCGCGTGCCGGCGGAACCGGCGCCGGGGCGGCGGCGTGGGATCCCACAGGCGTCTGCGCCGCCACACGTCGTCGCTCACCCAGGCGATCTGGCGGCCGGCGGTGGACACCGCGCCCATGAGGTCGTCGGCGTCGGGGAACCCGAGCGCGTCGGCCACCTGGTCCTGGTCCTGCAGCAGCAGCTTGTCGTGCTCGCGCCCCGCCATGCGGTGGAGCTCGACGCGGATGGTGGTCAAGAGCGAGGTGGCGCCCTCGAGGGAGGTCAGATCGGCGTAGTCGGGCAGCTCGGGCGCGTACTCGGAGATGGCGCGCAGCACGCTGACGTCGCGCAGGCCGCCGTGGCTCTCCTTGAGGTCGGGCTCGAGGAGGAAGGCGACGTCGCCCGCGGCAGCCCGGCGCTGGGCCATCTGCGCTTCGAGGAGCGGCAGGTACTTGGTCCCGAGCTTGTCGCGCCACGCCGTGCGGGCCCGCTCGAGCAGCGGGTCCGCGATGCGGGACTCGCCCCAGACCAGACGCGCGTCGAGGAGGCCGAGGGCGACGCGCACGTCGTCGGCCGCGGCCGTCAGCACCTCGGCGGGCCGCCGCACCGAGTGGTCCAGGTGGACACCCTCGTCCCATACCGGGTACCAGATACCGTCGGCCACCGCCTTGATGTCGCGATGGCCATTGTGGACGAGCACGACATCGAGGTCGCTGTAGGGGCACAGCGACCGCCGCCCGTAGCCCCCCACGGCCACCAGGGCCAGGTGCCGCCGGGCGTCCCCGGCGGCGCGGTCGGCCAGGTCGGAGAGCCATTCGTCGGCCTCGGCCGAGTAGCGGCGGCAGAATTCCTCGCCCATCAGGCCCTTCTCGGCCAGCAGCCGGCTACGCCGTTTGCGTAGTGACGCTTCGGCGGCCATGGCGGGAACGTAGCATTGGGTCCGTGAGCAAAGAGGTAAGCAGTCGCGAGGGAAAGACGCCGATGACCTTCACCCATGCGGTGGCCATGACGGCCGTCGGCGTGGTCGGGATCATCGTGGCGTTCTGGATCCTCTCCAGCCTTCTGGGCGTCATCTGGTTCTTCGTCAAGATCGCGGCAATCGTCGCCCTGATCGCCGGCGTGTTCTGGGTGGTCTCCCGGATGCGCCGCTAACTGCAACTGGCAGGAGCGAGGCGCGGCCCCCAGGGGCCGCGGCCCTGACAAGTTCCGCACAAGTCTGGGGCTTAGGGAAGGCTGGGCGGCCAGCCCGGACTAAACTGTCCAGGTTCCCGTGTCTCGGCACGGCGGCGTGGCCGAGTGGTTTAGGCAGGGGCCTGCAAAGCCCCCTACGGTGGTTCAATTCCACCCGCCGCCTCGAGGAGGCGTTGGCGATGGGTTCCCGTGTACCGGGTAGGTGCACGCCCTTCGGCCGCTTCGTGCGATGCGTTCGTGGTGCCACGGCACCGCCGCGTCGTAGTTGGCTCCGCCTGGGCGGCCGTCCCGGGTGGCGGAGATCACGTCGCCACTTCGGCCCCGTGCCCCATGCGGACTGGTAAGTGAACGCGGAGCGTGTTGGAGTTGCCACATGGGTGCGCGCCTCCTCGTCCTCGTGACCGGACTGCCCGGGACAGGCAAATCGACGATGGCCGAGGCGGCCGCTCGTGCGTTGGGGGCACCGGTACTCGGCCACGACTGGGCCATGAGCGGGCTGCGTCCGTTTCGGGAGATGGAACAGGCGCTCGACTCCCTGGGCTTCGCCGGTCGACGGGCCGTGGGGTGGTCGATCCTGTGGGCGCTGGCCCGGGAACAACTCCGGCTCGGCTCCTCGGTGGTGCTCGACGGTGTGGCGCGCCAGCCCGAGGTCGACCGCACCCGTGAGGTCGCCGCGGAAGAACAGGTCGAGTGCCGCGTGCTCGTGACGGACTGCGCGGACGCGGAGCTGCACCGCTCACGGGTGGAAGGACGCCGCCGGGGCATTCCGGACTGGTACGAGCTCGATTGGGATCATGTCGCCCAGGCCCGCGCCTCGTGGCAGGCACCATCGGGCGTGGACCTGGTGCTGCCGGCGACGGACCCTTTGGAAGTGAACGCCGAGCGCGTCCGAAACGCCCTAGGGACAGGTCAGTGATCCAGGCGCTCTCTGAGGCGTCGAGGCGAGCCGGCTGTGCGCCCGGGCAGAGGTTCAGCTTCCGGACACCCGGGGGCGGGCGCCGGCTCTATCCGATTTGGCCGGTGACGTAGGCCTTGGTGCGCGGGTCGGCGGGGGACTCGAAGATCTCGGCCGTAGGTCCCGACTCCACCAGCTGACCGAACCCCTCGTCGCTCGGGAGGAACACCGCGGTGCGATCGGCGATCCGGGTGGCTTGAAACAGGTTGTGCGTGACCAGAGCCACTGTGATGTGGGAGGAGAGCTCGACGATGAGGACGCTCGATCAGGGCGGTCGAATGGGGGTCGAGAGACGAGCAGGGCTCGTCGAGCAGAAGCACCTCGGGCTCGACGGCCAGGGCGCGGGCGATGCACAGGCGCTGCTGCTCACCGCCGGAGAGGCTGCACGGCGGCCGCCTTGAGCCGGTGCTTGACGCTGTCCCACAACGCAGCCTGGCGCAGTGCGGCCTCGCCCGCCTCCAGGAGGAAGGCGCGCTTGCGCACGCCGTTCATGCGCAGACCGGCCACGACGTTGTCGAAGATGCTCATGGTGGGAAAGGGATTAGGCCGCTGGAAGACCATGCCGACCCTCGTCCGCACCAGTTCGGGTTGGGTGTCGCGGTCGTAGACGTTCAGGTCGCCCACCCGGATGACACCGCTGACCCGGCCCGTGGTGTGGTCGTGCAGCCGGTTGATGGAGCGCAGGATGGTGGTCTTCCCGCACCCCGACGGGCCGAGGAGCGCGGTGACGGTGTTCTTGGGCATGTCGAGGCAGACGTCCTGCACGGCCACCTGCTTGGCGTTCTCCACCCTGCCGTAGGTCACCGTCACGTGCTCGAGGGTGACGCCGTTCTCCGTGGTGGCGGGCGCCACCGGAGTGGCGGTCGGGCTACCTGGCATGGCGCGTCATGTAGGCGGCGACGGAACGGGCCACGATGCTCAGGACCAGAATGAAGGCCAGCAGGACCAGGGCGGTGGCCCAGGCCGTGGTCTGCAGGTTCGGTTCGAACTGCGTCCCGTTCTCGAGGATGGAGAGCGGCATGGCATCCATGGGATGGAGCGGGTTGGTCTCCAGCAGCTGGCTGCCCAAGGCCGTGAACAACAACGGCGCCGTCTCACCCACGGCACGGGCCACGGCCAGCAGGTTTCCCGTGACCAGGCCCGGGGCGGCGCCGCGTAGGACGACGGAGCGGACCACCCGGGACGGCCGCACTCCGAGGGCCCGCCCGGCGTCCCACAGGTCGTCGGGCACCGTCCGCATGGCGACCTCGTCGGCCCTCACCACGATGGGCAGCATGAGGACGGCCAGCGCGAAGCTGCCCGCCAGGCCCGAATAGTGGCCGGACGGCACCACAATGAGGGCGTAGGCGAACACCCCGATGGCGATGGAGGGAATGCCCGACATGACGTCAGCGGTGAAGCGGATGGTGGCCGCCACCTTCCCGCGGCGCTCGACCAGGAAGAGCGCCACGGCCAGGCCGACCGGAATGGCCATGAGCGCGGCCAGACCGACGATGATGAGCGTGCCGACGATGGCGTTGTAGACGCCACCGCCGGGAACACCCTCGGGCACCGGCAGCTGGGTGAACAGGTCGACCGAGAGTCCCTTCACACCGCGCGAGACGGTGTAGCCGATGAGGGCCACCAGGGGCACCAGCGCCAAAATACGGCGACGCCGCAGGCTAGCCGGGCGGCGTTGCCGGCGATCTTGCGGCGGCGCAAGGTGTCGCGGGAGGCCTGCCGGACGACGACGCGGCGGTGCTCGATCGCCTCGGCAGACAGCAGATCGGATGCGCCGGCCGTCGCCGGTACGCCACTCATGTGGTCACCACGGCGGGGTCGAGGGCGGGGCCGAACTCCTCGTGCCCGGGCGCCTTGGAGGCGCGGCGAAGCGCAAGAGGTACTGACCCCCGATGTTGGCCAACGCAGTGAAGGCGAGGAGCACCACCACGAGGCCGATGACGGCGCTGCGCTGTATCCCCGAGGCGCCGGCGAAGAAGTTCACCACGGCTGAGCCGAGGGTGGTGCCGTTGGCCAGCAACGAACGGGGCAGGGTGACGCCACCCCCGATCACCAACGACACGGCGATGGCCTCGCCCAGGGCGCGGCCGGTGGCCAGGGTCACCGCGGCCTGAATGCCGGATCGGGCGCCCGGGATCACCGACCAGCGCACCACCTGCCAGCGGGTGCTGCCCAGTGCGATGGCCGCTTCGCGGTCGGCCACCGACACACCCTGGAAGGCCGTGCGGGTGAGGGCGATGAGGGTCGGGAGGATCATGACCGCCAGCACGACGGAGGCCAGGAGGAGGCTGGTGCCCAGTGACGGCCCCCCGAAGAGGCGGCCGAGGACGGGGATCCCGGCCAGGGCAGGACCGACGTGGCGGTCGAAGATCGGGATCAGGACGAGGAGGCCCCAGAGTCCGACCACGATGCTGGGGACGGCGGCCAGCAGGTCGATGGCGATCGAGAGCGGCCCGGCCAGGCGGCGGGGCAGGAACTCGGAGAGGGCGGCCGCCGTCCCGATGCCGACGGGGATGGCGATGAGGAGCGCCACCCCCGTCGTGATCAGGGTGTCGATGATGAAGACCCCGGCCCCGAACTCACCCTGGTCGGGACTCCAGGTGCCACTGAAGATGAAGCTGAAGCCCGAGTGCCGGAACGCGGGTGCGGCCTGCCAGACCAGGCTGACCACCAGGGCCACCACCAGGGCAGCGAACACCAGGGCACCACCCCAGCGGGCCAGGGCATAGAGAGGAGTGGTGCGATGCCTCTGGACTCGGGCCGCCATGGCGCGTCGCACCACGGAGGCGTGCTCGTCCCCAACCGGCTCGTCACCGGGCGGCCCGCCCGGAAGATCAGGCGGCGGGGATCCGCTTTCCAACGTCGGAAGGGCTGTCACTCAGTTGGTGAAGACCGGTTGACCGCTGGCCGTCTGCAGTCCGAGCAGTGTCAGGTGCGCCTGGTTGGCAGCGTCGACGGGCAATGGTGCGTACCCGAGCCCGGTCGAGTAGGACTGGCCCGAGGTGGTGACCCACTGGAACAGCTTGCCGAGCACGATGCCGATGTTGGTGTTGGATTGCTTCTGGTACATCAGGGCCCAGCTGAAGTTGGCCAGCGGGTAGGTCTGGCCGCCCGCTCCCCACACGATGTTGAAGTTGGTCGGGCTCAGCGAGGAGGCCTGGGCTCCCGCGTTGGCGATGGTGCCGATGGACGGCGACACGAAGGTGCCGTCGTGGCTCTGCAGCGCGGCGTTGGTGAAGTTGGCTTCCAGGGCGTACGAGTACTCGACGTAGCCGATGGCTCCCTGGGTCTGCTGAATGTAGGTGGCCACCCCGGCGTTGAGCTGCTCGCCGGAGCTCCCCGAGGCCCGGCCGGCGTTGGGCCAGGTGGTCGAGGCGGAGGTCGTGCCGATGGCGCTCGTCCAGGCCGGGCTGGTGTCGATCAGATACTGGTCGAGGTCGTAGCCCGGGCCTGAGGTGTCGGAGCGGAAGACCGGGACGATGTTGTCGCTGGTCGGGACAGGCGGGTGCCAGCTGGTTCCAGTTCGTGATCTGACGCAGATAGATCTGCGCCAGCGTGGGCCCGGTCAGCTGGAGGTTGGCCCCGGCGCAGCTCTCGTTGTAGGAGATGGCCACCCCGCCTAGGTCGACCGGCACCTGCAGCACGGGACCCTGGGAGGCCGCCAGCTGGGCCGCCGTCATGGGGATTTCGCTCTGGCCGAAGTTGGCCGTGTTCTGCTCAATGGCCGTCACGCCGGGACCGCTCCCGGCCGGGGAGTAGTTCACCGAGACGCCCTTGTTGAGCGCGTTGTACTGGTAGAGCACCCGACCGTAGAACGGCTGGATCGAACTGGCGCCGACGCCGGTCAGCGACGCGGCCGGTGACGAGGTCGGATTGGCCGAGAGCGACCCGCCGGGCGTGCTCGGCGCCGCGGCGGTGGTCGGCGTGGTCGGCTTGACCGTGGTGGGGGTGACGCTGTGAGCGGCCACCACACTCGGCTTGGTCGTGGTGGTCGTGGTCGGGGCGACCGTGGTGGTTGTCGTGGGATCGGTCTTCTTGACGGCGCTCTTGGCGTCGTGGTGGTTCGCCTGCTTCGCCTTCTTGGCGGCGTCGGGGTGGGACGGGCCCGACGAGCAGGCGGCCAGCACCAGACCCGCCGCCAGAAGCGATGCGCCCGCCTTGACGGCGCCGACACGGCGGCGCCGACCCCCGTGTTGCCCGTGAGCGGTACCGGTAGAGATGTTCACGTCGAGTTCCCCGTCCTTTTGAAATGCCAGTGGAATGCCGAGTCGCCTGGGTGCGGTCCGAGCGACCCCACGGCCGGCGATCCGGCCGATTTGCTATTCTTGACTAAGTCAGTCATATTTGTCAAAACAATAAATACACTTGTGTTTGTATGGAGGGCGGTGCGGGCCGGCCAAATGGCCGTTCCCGGGTGCCGAAGAGAGGAGCATTTCGTGTCCAACGACCAATGCCGGGGATCGACGACGTCACCTCGGAGCCGGCGGTTCGCCCGGCTGCCGGAGCGGTTTCTGCTCGGTGCCGTGCCTGTACTCGGTGCCGTCGGCCTGCTGCTGCCGATGACCCTCGCCACCGGTCCCGCCGCTGCCACGGCACCTCCCGTCCCCACCGGCTACACCTTGGTCGCCGGCAACGGCGGCACCTACTCGTTCGGGGTGGCGCCGAACGCCGGCACGGCCATCGGCGTCTCCGGTGCTCCCGTCGTCGGGGTGGCGTCGACGGGGACCGGCCACGGCTACTGGCTGGTCGGTGCGGACGGCGGCGTGTTCACCTTCGGTGACGCGCAGTACTTCGGTGGGTTGGGAGGAACCAGACTCAACGCGCCGATCGTCGCCATCGTCGCCACGGCCACCGGGAGCGGTTACTACCTCGTCGGCGCCGACGGTGGTGTGTTCACCTTCGGGCAGAACGTGCCCTACTGGGGAGGACTGGGCGGGCAGAGCATCAGCGCGCCATCGTGGGCATAACGCTGACCAGCGACGGACAGGGCTACTACCTGGTCGGTGCGGACGGCGCGGTCTACTCCTTCGGTGACGCCGTGTTCGCCGGGAGCATCCCCCTGAAGTTCGGCGGACCCTCACCCGAGGGCAACGCCACCGGAATTGCCGCCAACCCGGTCGGCCCGGGCTATCTGATCAGCACCACCGAAGGTGCCATCTACTCCTTCGGTGACGCGCCGTTCTACGGATCCCCGTTGCTGAGCGGGTTCACGCCCAACGCGCCGGTGGTGGGGCTGTCCTACACACCCGACGGCACCGGCTACTGGGCCGTGGGGGCCGACGGTGGCGTCTTCGCCTACAACTCGACCAAGACGGTCAACAAGGTGCTCGTCACCAACGGCACTGCCGGTTTCTTCGGGTCGGTGCCCGGTGAGATCTCCTCGGCCGGTCTCTCGGCGCCCTCGCCGGTGGTCGGCTTCGCGCCGGGCCTCTGACCCGGCCGGGACCGACATCGAGACCGCCACCGGCCCAGGCCCGCGCCTCGTGGGTGCTCCCAGCACCCGTGCCACGAAGTTGGCGGGTCGGGGTCGGTGGCGTCGTTCACGCGGCGGGCACCGGCCGAGCCGGCGTCCGGCTCAGCCCGCTGACGCCTGGACGTCGAGGTTCACGGCCGGCAGGGTTTGCCCGGCTGCCGTGTGCAGCGCGATGCGGAGGGTGTACGAGCCGGGCGAGGCCGCGGTCAGGGTGAGCGGCTGGGTGACGGGGTGGACGGCCGACGTGGCGCCGCAGGCCTCGGCGGCGCTGAGGTGCAAGGTGCCGGAGGATGGCGTGAGCTGCAGTCCCGACGGCAGCGCGGAGACCTGCCAGTCCACCGTCGTTGCCGTCGCGATCGCCGGGACGGCACCGAGCTGCACCGCGGTGGGTTTCCCGGCGCTGACCGACACGGCGCCGCTCGGCAAGGAGTAGCCGACGGCGGGGAGCGTGCCGGCGCCGAACGACGGCGGGCTCGACGCGGACGACGACGCCCAGCCCGGGTCCGCCGCGCCCGACAGGGTGTAGGTGAGCGTGCCCCCGGTCTCGAGGACCGAGGCCGGCAGCCAAGGCTGATCCCAGTCGTCCGTCGACGCACCCTTCGGCCGGCGCGGTCGAGCAGCCGGTCGGACCCGTGGCGGGGCGAGGCACGCCGGTCACGGTCAGGGCGTGGACATAGGGCCGGGAGGCCGCCGCCCCCGGGGCACGCAGGTCGAGGCGGCGACCGTCAGGCAACAGGATGCTCACGGTGGGGAAGAGGGGGCTCGCCAGCGCCAGGTCGCCCGCACCGGGTGTCACGGGAAAGAGGCCGATGGCGGCCCACACGTACCACGAGGCAATGGCGCCGAGGTCGTCGTTACCGGGCTCGTCGACCGGAGCGTCGGCGTACTCGGTGTCGGCGATGGCGCGCACGACGCGCTGGGTCTGGGCGGGCGCGCCCAGATAGTCGAAGAGCCAGGGCGCCCACTCGCCGGGCTCGTTGCCGGACCACTCGTAGGGGGCGTTGCGCGTGGCGTCGAGCTGCGTGAAGAACGTCTCGAGTTTGGCCACGGCGGCGGCGTCACCGCCCATGAGGGAGGCCTCGGCGGCCATGTCCTGGGGGACGGACCAGGTGTACTGGACGGCGTTGCCCTCCTCGAAGCCCAGCTGGCCGCCGGGTTCCAACTGGGACGCCTCGAAGGCCGTCCCCGGCGGGAAGCTGCCGTCGTTGCCCCGGGCCCCGATGTAGCCGGTGGCGGGGTTGAACAGGTACTCCCAGTTGGCGGCGCGCTGCTCCATGGTGGAGGCGAGCGCGCGTTGGTGCAGCGCGGCGGCGACCTGAGCGATGGCAAAGTCGTCGATGGCGTACTCCAGCGTGGCCGAGCCCCCGATGGAGTAGTCGATGGACGTCAGGTCGAGCGACCCGGCGTTGACGTAGTGCTGGGTCAGGTACTGGCCCAGATACTGGCGTTCGATCTCGAGCCCATGGTTCGTCTCGTTCTGCGTCGCCCCCTTGACCATGTCGCGGAGAGCAGCGGCGACGTCGAAGTTGCGCACGCCCATGGCGTAGGCGTCGGCGATGATGGGGTCGGCCGAGTCCCCGTTCATTTGGGACTCGTCGCCGCCGACGATGGCCCACTTCGGGAGCCACCCGCCCTGTTGGGCGTCGTCGAGGAGCGATTGGACCATGTCGCCGACGGCCTTGGGACTGAGCAGGGACTCGAGTTGGACTTCGCTGCGGTAGATGTCCCACTCGGAGAAGTTGGCGTACTCCTCCCGACCGTGGTCGGTATGCACGCGACCGTCGCTCCCCGCGTAGTCGCCGTTGACGTCGGAGACGACGTTGGGGAACAGCAGTGAGTGGTAGAGGGCGGTGTAGAAGACGTGTTGCTCGGCGGCGGTGCCGCCGCCCACGGCGATGCGGTCCAGGAGGGCGTTCCATCGCTGCTGGGCCTGGGCGGCCACAGCCGCCTCCGACCAGCCGGGGTCCTCGGCGGCCAGGTTCTGGGCCGCGTCACGCGTGCTCACGAAGGAGATGCCGACCTTCATGAGCACCTGGCGGTCGGCACGCGTGTCGAAGGTGGCGAAGGCGCCGCACGAGGTGCCGGTGCAGCTGCCGGCGCCGGCGTGCGGGCCGGAGCCGTCCCAGGTGCCGGCCGAGGCGAACGGGCGCTCGAACCGGGCGACGAAGTGCAGCGTGTAGTTCGTCCCGGTCTGGCAGAACTGCCCGCTGGTCACCTGGCCCTCGATTTCGTCGTGGCCGACCACGCGCACGGCGGCGGCGCTGGCGGGATTGGCGCTGTCGGCCACCTTGAAGAGGACGTTGGACGCGGTGCCGGACGGGAAGGTCAAGCTGGCGATGCCGGTGCGCGTGGTGACGGCGAGGGAGACGTGAATGGGTTGCGGGCCGAGCGTGACCCGGTAGCGGCCGGGGCTGGCCTCCTCCTGGCTGTGCGAGAAGGTGTCCAGCGCGCTCTGCGGAGCGGCGGGGAGGGCGCCGACGGTGGGGAGGATCGGCACGTCCTGGTACGACGGGCACCCGGTGCCACTGAGGTGGGTGAGGCTGAAGCCGTTGAGGTGGTCGTCGGCGTAGGAGTAGCCGCCGCCGGACTGCGCGGCGTCGGGACTGGTGTCAGGGCTCCACTGGATGGTGCCGAAGGGGAGGTCGGCACCGGGGAACTCGCCCACCGTGCCAGGGCTGACCGCACCGGTGCCGGTGCCGTCGAGGGGGTGGACGAGGGCGGCCGGGTCGGTGACGGTCGCCGCGGCCGTCGTGCTCGACGTGGCGCCGGCGGGGACGGACGGGAGGAGGAGGCCGGCGGCGGCGAGCAAGCCGGCCAGCGCCATGGCCGCCGACGCACCGCGTCCGTGGATGGGCGTTCCTGTCAGGGCCACGCGGCGCCTCGGACGGGGCGCGGGCGAGCCGGTCCGGCGGGAGGTCACGATCGGGGCCGGGCGCCGGAGGGTCCGAGGGCAGCGGCCACGGCCGACAATGGTAGGAGCGCCGCTGGTGGGCCGACGGGACGGGTCGGCGCTGCCGACTACCGGCGGCGGTGGGCGGTCGGGGGGTCGGGCCCGGGCCGAGCGGGGCAACCATCCGCGGTCCTGTCACATCGCGCTGCCATGCTCGGCCCATGGGTACGTGGACCTCGGGCGAGGTGCTCGGGCTGGACTTCGAGACGACCGGCATCGACCGCTTCGACGATGTCCCCGTCTCGTACGCACTGGTGTCGGTGGTGGACGGCGTCGTGGTGCGCAGCTGGTCGGGTCTGATCGACCCGGGCCGGGAGATCCCGGCCGACGCCACGGCGGTCCACGGCATCACCACCGAGCGGGCACGGGCCGAGGGGATGCCGCTCATCGAGGCCATCGCACTGGTGGCCGACGCCGTCGTGGCGGCCAGTCGGCGAGGCGCACCACTGGCGGGCATGAAGCTGGACTTCGACCTGACGCTCCTCGACGCGCAGGCGACGCAGCTCTGGGGCGCGGGCTGGTGGTGCGGGGCTGGCACGGCCCGGTGCTCGACGCCGGCGTGATCGACCGCCACTTCGACCCGGACCGCCAGGGTCGGAGGACGCTGGTCGATCTCTGCGCGCACTACGGCATCCCCTTCGAGAACGCGCACGACGCGTCGGCGGATGCCATCGCCTCCGTCCAGGTCCTGTTCGCGCTGGCCGAGCGGTTCGAGGAGGTCCGGGGGGCCGACCTGAGCCGGCTGCACGCCGAGCAGATCGTCTGGCACCGGGCGTGGGCCGCGGACATGGACGACTGGCGGATGTCGCAGGGGATGACGCCGATCGACCGCCGCGACTTCGTATGGCCGGTGGCGCCGGCCGTGATGCCACCGGCGGCCTGACTTCGGGTTGCTTCAGATCTTCAGCAGATCCCAGACCATGTCGACGCCCTCGTTCTCGGCGAGGACGACCTTGGCCGGGTGCTTCTTGTCGATGTGGCCGACCAGGCCGTTGTAGACCGAGTAGCCAACCAACTCCTGGAGGCGCTTGGGGAAGGTTCTGACCAGGGCCGGCGGAATGCCCAGCTGCTGGTTTTCCTGCTGACGGATGTAGCCGGCGCAATAGTTCATGGCGATGCCGACGCGGCGCTCGTCGGTGCGGTTGGCGCCACCGCCGTGCCACAGGCTGCCCACCCAGACCAGCACGCTGCCCTTGGGCATTTCGGCCGGGATGGTGTCGTAGGGCTCGAGCGGGTTGGGCGGCTGGTCGAGCAGATGGCTGCCGGGGACCAGCCGGGTGGCGCCGTTCTCCTCGGTGAAGTCGGTGATGGCCCACATGGTGTTGCAGATGATCGGCACATGCGGCCGGGGGAGCGGGATGAGCTGGTCGTCGGCGTGCACGGGCTGGGCCTGTTCGTCAGGTCCGATGGCGATGGAGGAGAGGGACGAAATGAGGAGTCCCGGATCGAGGACGCCCTCGACGACGGGCAGGACGTTGGGATGCACCGGGATCTTCTGGAAGGTCTCCCCGTGGACCAACAGGTTGTAGATGCGGGTGGTGTGCAGGCCCTCGAAGAGGTTGGTCGCCGGGACGATGCCGAGGTCGTGCTCGAGCTCGAGGAGCGCCTCGTCGATTTCGTCGACCAGCTCCGGCTCGATGGCGCCGGGGAGCACGGTGTAGCCGTCCTCGGCGATCCTCCGCAGGTGGTCCTCGAGATCGGGGAGAGGGCTGCTGGTGGTGCCCGGAGTGCCGGTGGTGGCCGGGGCGCCGTCGCTGCTGATGTCGCTGGAAGTCACGTGGCGAATTGTACGGCGACCGTGCCGCTTCAGGGTTCTCGAGCGGGTCAGGGCCGAATTGGCCTGGTGGTAGGGTCTCTGCCCTCGGGGCCGTTGGCGCAGTTGGTAGCGCACTTGCATGACGCGCAAGGGGTCAGAGGTTCGAGTCCTCTACGGCCCACTCGCATCGTCCCAGCTCAGAAGGACCGTCCCGCTTCGACTCGCCGGTGATGACACAACCGGAAAGTACGAATTCCAGCAGCGAATGTAGCAAGGCTGTAGCAAACGCAATTCGGAGGTGTCGCCCATACGGCCCGGGGGCACCCTCGGGTAACCAAGCACCCTCACACTGCGTCAAGTCTGCCGAACAGAGGGCGTCCAACGGAGAGGTCGCCTTGGCGTCTTAAAGCTGAGGCACGAGTAGGTCGACTCACAAGGGCAGCACTGTGTGAAGGGCAGACTCGAGCCATGAACTCGAACGAGGAACGTCTAGTCGACAGCGTACTTGGATCAGGGGCTCAACGAACTGCGTGGCGGACTTTCTGGCTGCAGCACATGCGCTTGGGATTTGGCATATTCCTGGCCGAGACGGTTGTGGTCGCCGGTTACCTCGCACTCACGCCTAAGGGCCCCATCGCGCGATTCTCTGGGCAGTGACGTGCCTCTGGCTTTTGCTGGCCCTTGTGGGCATGCTCGTGGCGCCGATCGTGGCGACAAGGCCTTGGTGTGCCACGTATTCGGTGGCTTGGACGGCGTTAGCGGCGTTCGGAGTCGCCCTCGTTGGTCTGGACACTGGAATTGAGAGCCCGCTGCTCATACTTCTCTTCCTCCCCTTGATCTTCGGCACACTGATGTTCACCCCGAGCGCAGCGGGTGTATGCGGCATTGCCACACTGGCATCGGTGACCCTTCTTGCCGTGACCGATAGTCATACGACAGACCATCCCGGCCAGTTGTTCCTATTTTTTGCGGCACTCGCCGGCGCCTCCGCACTCACCGTAAGGGCCACAATCAAGCGGACGCACATCGAAGACCATGAAACCCACCTTCAGGCGTTGCTGGCGGACATGGCGGCCACTGATCAACTCACAGGATGTGCCGTCCGGCGTGTGCTGGATCAACGGATAGACCAGGAAATCGCCCGATCAGTGCGCAGTCGGAGTCCCCTCAGCCTATTGATGATCGATGTCGATTACTTCAAAGCTACAAGTGACAACTTCGGTCATATCACCGGCGACCACGTGCTCGCGAGTGTCGGACGGGTCCTGCGACATGTTGGCCGAGGGTTCGACCTGGCCAGCCGCATTGGAGGGGATGAGTTCGCTGTGCTCCTCCCCGACACCAGTGTTCCCGCTGCCGTGGAAGTTGCTGAACGTATTCGTCGAGACCTCCCCGCGGCAGTCGAAGTTCCAGTAACTCTGAGTTTCGGAATCGGCAGCCTCGATCTATCAAAGCCGACTGCCGAGAACTTGCGTGACAGTGCTGACTTCGCGCTCTACCAAGTAAAGCGAACGGGGCGAGATTCCATCTCCACCCAGGCGCCGATCAAGTTGTGATGTGAATGCGACAGAGGGAAGGATCATGGCTAACGGCCTTCTGCTGGGCCTCGACAGTCGGATGAGGAAGGTCTCCAGTCTGGTTCACGTACCTAGCGGGTCTGATATTCGGAGGCGTTCGGCCACGACGCCTTGTAGGCAGAGTTCCTTCATCGTCCCTCCTACAACATGTGGGTTTTGAGATTATCGAGACCTACCAAGGGAGCTCACCATGGCCAATCAGGTCCGCACTGGCCGAACCGCGCCGACACAGACGAACTTCCGTTTTGCTGGCGAGCATTCGGGCCCGAGACGCCAGTGCGAACCGGTCTGAGAACCCCGCCAAAATACCTTGGTGCCAAATCGGTGTGGATGGCTCAGAGGCATGGTCGAAGCTGACACCTGTCCTACCGAATGGGCAGGTATGCCGAGTCATACCTGAATCCGTTATCGGCACGGCCAGCCGCAGGAGTGCCCCCACGCCGATCAGAGACTCCTTGAAATAGGCCATGTGTTGTCGCTCAATGGGTTCTCGTCCCCAAGTCTTTAGGCTACAGAGCGTGAGTGGTCCGCTCGAAGGTGTCCGAGTCATCGAGCTAGGTGTATGGGTCGCCGGTCCGGGGTGCGGGGGAATCCTGGCCGACTGGGGTGCTGACGTCGTCAAGGTGGAGACTCCCGAAGGTGACCCGTGTCGAACGTTGCTCAGAATGCTGGGCGGCGACCTCTCTTCGAACCCCGTCTTCGAGCTCGACAACCGTGGTAAGCGCGCCATTGCTCTCGACCTTTCTGACGAGCGAGGCATTGCGCTGCTGCACCAGTTAGTGGCCGATACGGATGTCTTTCTCAGCAACCTGAGACCCGCCGCACTGGAGCGCATCGGACTCGGACCGGAGGAGGCGCATCGAGCGGCATCCTCGGCTCATCTACGCCCTCATCACCGGCTACGGCATGCAGGGACCTGATGCCGACCGGGGCGCCTATGACATCGCTGCGTTCTGGGCGCGTGCGGGAATTGCAGAGTCGCTCCGCAGTCCCGGCGGTCCATTGCCCTTCCAGCGCGGCGGTATGGGTGATCACTCGGTTGCGATGACCGGCGCAGCCATGGTGAGTGCCGCACTGTTCGAGCGAGAGCGCACCGGGCGCGGCCAGGTCGTCTCGACCTCTCTACTGCGACAGGGCGTCTACACCATCGGCTTCGATCTCAACATCGCGCTCATGTGGGGTCAGACCCTGGAAATCGGACAACGCGAGGCGATGTACAGCCCCGTGCTGAACAACTACACGGCAGGAGATGGGAGGGCGTTCTGGATCGTCGGACTCGAAGGGGATCGACACTGGCCGGCGCTGGCTCGGGCCGTAGGCCACGCCGAATGGCTGAACGATGATCGATTCGCTTCAGCGGGCAGCCGGGCCGCCAACGCCAGAGAACTGATTGCGCTTCTCGACGAGATCTTCGAGGCGAAGAGCCTCGATGAATGGGCGGAGGCATTTGCGGCTGAGCCCGACCTCTTCTGGAGCCCGGTGAACTCCATCGATGAGGTTCTCGCCGACGAGCAATTCCATGCTGCCCAGGCCGTGGTTCGCGTGCCGGACGAGCACGGGACCTTGCCGATGCTGGCCACGCCGGCTGACTTCGGAGGCTCACCCCCCTCGCCCCGCTACCGAGCTCCGCACGTTGGCGAGCACACCCGTGAGATCCTGGCCGAGCTGGACCTCGATACCAAGGCCATCGAGAACATTCTCGCAGATGGCATTGCTGTGTCTCGTGATCCGGACGCAAGCCTGGGGTGAGGACGCCATAGCGCGCCACTGAGATCGCCCAGATCGCCGGTTCGGTTCGGCGTGGCATCCCCGCGCTTCCGGGCCTGTAGACAGCTTCTGTCCGGTTCCCGAGAGCGACAGTTGCCGCCGGGTTCACACTCGAGAGAGACGCCGCTCGTCCGAGGAGCGGCCACGTCGCCGGGGCGGCACACTTCGGTCCTTTGGGATACCGCGTGTCTGGATTCTGCCTATCGGTTGGGGAGCGATAGCGGTAGCCCGAACCATGGGAGAACACTGCTTTCGAAGCGGGTCATGGCACATATCCGGTCGCCCGTGAGGGTCAGGACAAAGAGGCCGACGCCGTGACTGATCCCTGTTGCGCCGCGCACATAGGCCCCCAGCGCTGGCTGACCATTGGCTCGCGTCAACAGGAGATCGAACTTGCGGCCTGAGCCGAAGATGCTGGCAAACAAGCGGAAGGCTGGGTCACGGCCCTCGTATTCGAAGGGCAGCGGAGGCATCGAAATGAAGACGTCGTCGGTCAGGAGTGTCACCAGCGAGTCGAGATCGGAGGACTCATATGCCGCGACGAACCTGGCCACGGTCGCGTCCTCCATGGGCGAACGGGATGGGGGTGCTGCGAGGCGGTCGGCACCGAAGGACACTTTCAGCTGGAGGCTGGTGCGGGCCCGTTTGAGGGCGCTGTTCACCGACTCCACCGTCGAATCGAGCATGTCGGCCACTTCACTGGCATGAAATCCGAGCACATCGCGCAAAACGAGAACGGCCAGTTGCCGAGGCGGAAGGAGCTGGACGGCGGTCACGAACGCCAGGGAGATGGACTCGATCTGTTCGTAACGGGCTTCCGGGCCGGGAGGTTCATCGGCTGCGCCCGGGAGGAGTGCGTCGGGATAGGGCTGAAGCCAAGGAACCTCTCCCAGCCGCGTCGGCTCGGGGGGCTCAACCCCGGGCACGTCCCACTCCTTAGCCTGGCGTCGGCTCGCCGAGCGACGTGCGTTGAGGCATCGGTTCGTCGCGATTCGATACAGCCAGGTCCGCAGCGAGGCGCGTTCCTCGAAGCCACTGAGGCCCTGCCAGGCGGCGAGCAGCGAGTCCTGTAAGACGTCCTCGGCATCTTGGAAGGAGCCGAGCATTCGGTAGCAGTGCACCTGGAGCTCTCGGCGGAAGGGTTGGGTCAGCTTTTCGAATGCGTCGCCGTCCCCGGCCCGTGCTCTCGTGATCAGGTCGACCGTGCCCACGCTGGCGACTCCTTCTCGAACCCTGTCGTAGTCCCATCATTCCTATAGACACCGCTCGAAGGGCGAACTGGGCGTTCTGGGACCGCCCAGTTTCTCTGTGTTGCGGTGTCTGTATTCGTACGGTGACAACACCGACCGAAAAGGAGACCCGAAATGGGAAAGATTGTGATCACCACCAACATCTCGCTTGATGGCGTTGTCGAGGACCCCGACGGCCAAGAGGGATCCACGCTCGGCGGATGGTTCGGCCAGTTCGGAGGCAAGGACCTCGAAGGCTGGGCCAAGGTCGAGACCGAGGAGGCACTGGGAGCCGAGGCCCTGCTACTGGGGCGGCGCAGTGACGAATGGTTCGCCATGCGTTGGATGACCCGAAGCGGCGAGTGGGCGGACAAGCTGAACACCATGCCCAAGTTCGTCGTGTCCTCCACTCTGAAGGATGCCAAATGGTCCAACTCGACGATCATCAGGGGCGACGTGGTCGGCGAGGTCTCGAAGCTGAAGCAGCGGATCCACGGCGAGATCCTTGTCTATGCCAGCTACCAACTCGTGCACACTCTGATTGAGCATGACCTCGTTGACGAGTTGCGGCTCGTGATCTTCCCGGTCGTGCTCGGGACCGGCGAGCGCCTCTTTGGAGAGACCAGTGACAAAAAGCCCATGCGGCTTGTCCACGTGACCACCATCGGTGACGGCCTGACCTTCGTGACGTACGAGGTCGTGCGAGCCGCCTGACCTCGACTGGGTCGAAATGGGACCCCGGTAGCACCGGCCGACTTCAGCCTTCACGAAGCCGGCCGGTGCTGGTCCGATCGGGAAGGTCGGGGGTGCCCCCGAAAGTCTGCCTGGCGACACCAAGGCTGGTGGGGTAGTCCGGTTCGCCGAGTGGGTGACAGGTGTTTGAGCCTCTCAAGAGGGATGAGTTTCCCGGTCGTCATCGACCCGAATGTTCAACCCGGCAAAGACCCCTTTAGCCAGCGGGAGGACCTGGGCGCCGTCAATCACGATATCTCGAAGATATTCGCTGCCTTTGATATCCGACAGGACGGACCCGTGTAAGCGGGCCTCCGGCAGCTTTGCCTGGGATACATCCGCCCCGCTCAGGTTGCAGTCGAAGAAGCACGAGCCTGTCAATCGAGCTGAGTAGAATTCACCTCGCTCAAGGTTTACATGCTCGAAGAGGATCCGATCGCCTTGGACCATCCGGAGGTTCACATCGTCGAGCCTTACTTCTGAGAAGGTGGTGTCCTGCATCCGCGCTCGCGGGAGCAGCGCTCCGGACATGCGGCAACCGTTGAATCTCACGCGCGTGAACGAGGCCTCTGTCATATCTGCGCCCGAGAAGTCACTTCCTTCCACCAGGACATCTACCAGGCGAAGCCGAGTGAGGTCCGCTGCTGTGAATGAGGATTGGACGACATGCGAGTCCTCAATAACCAAGCCCTCGAGGACGCGATCAGAAAAGTCCCCCCGAATGGTGACGCTATTGATCTCGGCGCCGGTGACGAGATTCCGATCTGACTCCGAAGGTAAATCGCGGGGAAGGCGGGGAGGGGCCGGTCGGTTGCTGCTCGCACGAGCCATCCGCCTGAGGATAAAGGCTGGGACGAGAGTGCCCGGTCCGTCGCAAACTGCCAGGCCGGCGATCGTGGGTCGGCTGGGTCCTGCTCACCGCGACTGGACCTCCTGAAGAACGACCTCCAGCCGTAGGGACATCACACAGCAGCGCTTCGAGGAACAGTTCCGGCGCTGGAAGGCCCGCTGGCCGGTGCCTATCCGCTATTACGAACCCTGCTCGGCGTAGCGTAGAGACCATGGATGTCACCGGCCTGAACGACAGAGCGCTAGTGGAGCGGTACGACGCCCTACGTGCGGACCTCGATCGCACCCGCGAGACGGATAAGCGCTTGGCGCTGCACCGGGAACTTCAGAACCTCGCAGCCGAACGCCAACGTCGGCACCCGCTGCGATAACTGCGCGCTTCGTTCCCAACGAGCTCGCCACAACGGCTCTGTGAGCCGTCGTGGTGCTCAGCCTCAATCGGGTATTTCGCCCGGTACAGGCATCCCCAAACTCCAGCCTGTCGCCATTCGGCGAATCTCCCTTTCCGCCGACGGCCAGGTGTATCGTCAGGGTCGTGCCGGGCGCCCCGATGCAGACTCGGTGGAAACGATTCAAACTGTGGCTTGCCAGGCGGATTTCCAACCGAAAGTATTGACGCTCGTTCCAGGCGACAACGAAGCGGCAAGACCCAGGTCACTCTGGCGCGGGGAGCGTTGACGATGCTCGAGGGAGACCTCGCAGCCGGACGCTTCGGCCACCGGGCTATCCCAATCAGGTAGGCGACGCTCCGTAGAACACCCCTCGAGACGCGGAGCGTCGCGCTGTCGGCTCCACCTACCGGGTTCTTGCAGGCTCGGGACCGTCGTTGTGCCGGCCCCTCCTCTCAGCGGAGAGGGCGTGAACTCGCCACTTCGAAGAGCGTGATCTCAACGTCCCGAGGTACCGGCCTGGCATCCACACCCCGAGGCGCGTTCTTCTGCTGGGCCAGATGTTCTTGGAGGTGATCCATTGATTCCCACCGCTCCGACAGAATTGCGCGTTCGGGGTCGAGGGGGTCGGCGGCGATCACGTATTCGAGGCAGCCCTCCTCCTGGCGGGAGGAGCGCATTGTCCCGCCACTCGTCTCCACGAACCGATCCCGTTCGTTCGGGTCGATCAAGAACACTCCCTGTACAATCACGATGGCCATCCGCTCTTTATAGGCGATAACAGTCTGATCAGGCGGCCGCTTCTGCGAGAGGCGGCGAAACGGGTCGACACCTGGGCGATGCCAGGCAACACGGGAGGCTCTCAGCTCGTGGCAATCGGGTTCAGAGGATGCCGGAACCCGCACAACATATTGGAATCACTACAGCTGGAGGACGGGGGAGCGATGGAAGCCGCCGAGCGCGACATGCAGGTGCGAACGTTCGTTGACGAGGTCTGGAATGGCCGACACTACGAGGCGGCCGCTGATCTCTACAGCGAAAACTATGTCAATCCCCTTGGGACCGGGCCCGCGGCCCGAACCGAGCCGATCCGCCAATACCACATGGCGTTTCCTGACCTCCGCATGGACGTCGAGGAGCTGATCGTTGCCGGCGACACGGTTGTCTTGAGAATGACATTTCGCGGCACGGACAAGGGCGGCTACGTGGGACGAGCCGCTTCGGGTCGGGCCGTGGAGGAGTGGGTCGTCACCATTATGCATTTCGAGCGCGACAAGGTCGTCAGGGAATGGATCGGAGCCGACAAACTCGGCCTGTTCATTCAGCTAGGCGTCCTCGACGACCCGTGGCCCAAGTGAACCAGGCGCTGTCGTGGATAGCGATGGCAACGTCCTGAGATTCGGGTCGCCGATCGACCGAGGGGGACGAGCACCTGAAGACGTCGCGATGGCGCCGCAAAGTGATCATCCATGGCGGTGAACCTCACGTCCCCGCCGCTGAGTCCCGACCTACCTGCCGACGGACCCGCGGGTATCGCCGGGCTCGAGGCAGCAACGCTCGCCGAATGGATTCGATCACCCACGGTCGTAGTGCCGGACGGCCCGTCATTTCGGCAGCTCCAGCATCCGTTGGTTGAGGTACGTCGCGTCGGCCTGGGCCCGGCGCAGGGTTTGCATCAGGCGTCGCACCCGGGAGGCCGGAGGGGTGTCGTCCACGAACCTCGTGTTGTGCTCGGTGAACTCTTGGAAGCTGCGTGCATGTCTCATACGTCCACTATGAAGGCATCAGTCCCGGGATGACACTGGTAGGATTGACGGTATGCGCGTGAATCCTGCCAAACGCCACAAGGTGGCCATCGTCTTGTCGGAGGGCCTTTCTGCGTTTGAATTCGGTGTCGCCTGCGAAGTGTTTGGCGTGGACCGCTCAGAACTGGGAGTGCCCTGGTACCGATCCTTCGTCTGCGCAGCTGAGCCGGGGCCGGTGAGAGCCGAATCCGGTTTCAGCGTGGTGGCGCCCTACGGCCTCGACACACTGGCCCGGGCCGACACCATCGTCGTCATCCCGCCCGGAGACGACGTCGAACACCCACCGGCACTGCTCGCAGCGCTCGGCCGCGCCCACAGGCGTGGGAAGCGGCTCATTTCACTGTGTACCGGAGCGCTGGTACTCGCCGCTGCCGGATTGCTCAATGACCGCGCCGCCACCACCCATTGGATGCACACAGCCGAGCTCGCAGAGCGCTACCCGCGGGTAAAGGTCGATTCCTCCGTGCTCTACGTTGACGACGGCGATATTCTCACTTCTGCGGGCAGCGCGGCGTCAATCGACCTATGCCTGTACGTGGTCACGCTCGACTTCGGCGCCGAGGTGGCGAACGCGGTCGCACGCCGAATGGTGATATCGCCATACCGCGAGGGTGGCCAGTCGCAATTCGTCGAGACTCCGTTGACCGGCGTCCAATCCGACGACACATTCGCCGAGACCCTGCAGTGGGTCCGCAGTCATCTTCAGGAACCAGTGACCGTGGAAGGGCTCGCCGAGCGGGCCGCAATGAGTCCGCGGACCTTCGCCCGGCGCTTCCGTGACACCACTGGTACGACGCCCTACCGGTGGGTCCTGCTCCAGCGCGTCCAGCTCGCTCGGCGGCTGTTGGAGACGACCGACCAACCGGTCGACTTCATCGCCGACCAATGCGGCATGGGTCCGCCCGCACTGCGCGAGCAGTTCCAACGGATTGTGGGGACCTCACCGTCCCACTATCGGAGGTCGTTCCGACGCGCCGCCTGATGGTGGGTACGATGAGGGTGGCCACGCGAAGGTCAACCCCAGGGGCTGATACTGGGATCCACCTCATTGTCGGGTCGCTCTTCGGAGTACCCCGGGTCCGGTTGCCCCGTGCACGGCCAACACGCCAAAAGCGACGGATCGTCGTCCGCTCGTTCGGGGTACACGAAAGTAGTGCGGGATAATCGGGCCGTGTCAGCAGAACAGATGAACAGCGGCGTGGCGGTTGGCTGGATATGCATCGATTGCCCCGACCCTCAGCGGTTGGCGGGGTGGTGGCAGGAGTTACTCGGTGGAACGGTGAGTGTCGACGACGACGGCGACGTCCGTCTCGACACGGATACCATTCCAATTCTCTTCCTCAGGGTGACTGAGTCCAAGACGGTGAAGAATCGCGTGCACTTGGACCTACGCGTCACTGACTTCGATCGTGCGGTGACCAAGGCGAAAGCTCTCGGAGCTACCCCAGCTGATGACGTGTACGTCGGAGACCGGTGGCAGGTCTTCCGCGATCCCGACGGCAACGAATTCTGCATCATCCGACCGAGCGCCGAGGCTGACAACGGCCCCTGATTCTTCTGGACCCAAGACGCTCTTGTCGCCGAGTCGGCACCAGGAGCCCCGCTTCCGTCATCTTGATACCGGGACCGCGTGGATGGTGAGAAGGCGTGCACGGACGCGCTACCGTGACGCTGTGAGCGGCCCGCGAGTGCCCGGTGGGGTGGTGCACAAGCTTCCGGGAGACCTACGGGAAGCACTGGTCGCGAACGCCACGGCGCTCGATGCCTGGAAGGACATCACGCCTCTGGCTCGCAACGAGTTCATCTGCTGGGTCGAGGATGCCAAGCAGGAGATGACGCGAGAACGCCGCATTCGCCGGACCCAGGAGGAGTTGGAGGAGGGCATGCGCCGGCCCTGCTGCTGGCCCGGGTGCAAGCACCGGGAGCGCACCGGCCACTAGCGGCCGGACGGTCGTTGTGCTTCCGCCCGGCCCGGCTATGGCGGGTCTGCTCAGGACTCCCCGCCGAACCAGCGACGCCGCCGCGTGGTGCCGAACTCGACCTTCGAGGCCGCCATCTCCTCCGATGCCTCGGTGAACGTCCCGAACGGGGAGGGCCCGCCCAGGAAGTTGGCGTCGAACCTCGCCACCTTGGGGCCGCCGAACTCTATGTAACAGGTCGCGATGCCCTTGTACGGCTCGGGTTCGGTCCCACCGCGGATTTGGTGGACCAGGACGTCCGCCAAGGTCGAAGCCTCGCCTTCGGCGATGGCGCCCACCCGGGGGACGGGCGCGCTCGTCACGTCGCCGACGGCGTAGACGTGCGCGAACTTGGTGGCGAAGGTCTGATGGTCCACGGCGATCCACCCGTCCTCTTCGACCAGTCCCGACTCCTCGACCACCTTGGGGGCCCGGTGGACCGGGATGGCGAGAAGCAACGCGTACGGAATGGTCTGCCCGTCGCGCAGCGTCGCCGTCTTGGTCGAGGGGTCGAGCGCCGTCACCTTTGACTCGGGCCACCATCCGATGTCCCGCTCCTCGAGCGCTCTCAAAATGCCGGCCGATGCCTCGGCCGAAATCGGGATGGGCTTCGGCATGGGGCTGATGATCTTGATGGTGCTGGCCCCGCGGAGGCCACGCTTCTCGAGGTGGTCGTGCAGCATGATCGCCGTTTCGAACGGCGCCGCCGGGCACTTGAAGGTTGGCCCGAGGACGCCGATGATGGCGTCTCCGCCCTCGAAGGTGGGCAACACCGAGCGGACCCGGTTGGCCCCCTCGACCGAGTAGTACTCGGTTCCCTCCTCTACGACTCCGGGGGTGGCCGCCGGGTCGAGATCGGCGCCCAGCGCCACCACCAGGATGTCGGGCTCGTAGCTCGACTTGTCGGTCGTGACCCGCCGGGTCTCGGGGTCGATGGAGAGAATCGTCTCCTGGGCGAAGCGGACCCCCGGTTTGTCAAGCTTCGAATACGGCACGCGGACGGCGTCGAGCTCGGACCGCCCGAACATCAGGTCAAGTTTCGAGAAGCCGAAGACAAATGCGTCATTGGCGTCAATGATCGTGACGTCGACTTCGCCGGGCAGGTCTTCCGACAGCCGGGTCGCCAGCTCCAAGCCGGCAAAGCCTGCCCCAAGGATCAGCACCTTCCTCATCGCACCCCTCCCATCCCCGGCGAAGACCTACCGGAGCCCGGTCCCGACCGCTGTGGCCGAGTATGCCAAAAGTCTCTAGGGGTGGGCTGAGGGTACCCGGAGGTCGACCCGCCTGCGGTCGAATCGGATTCTCATGCTGGACCCTGTGGAGAAGGTGAGGTCGCGGGGTGGCAGAACCTCCATGCCGGGCCACGAGTGGGCGGGCGGCACCGAGACGTACGGCCGAGCGCCGGGCGACGGGTTATCGACGGAGTCGGCTCGAACCGGACCGACTCTGGACGGTAGGGTCCGGTCATGATCGTGACGGTGTTTCGCCGCCGCCTGAAGGAAGGAAAGACCT
The DNA here is from genome assembly GCA_963850095.1 of uncultured Acidimicrobiaceae bacterium. Lineage (GTDB taxonomy): Bacteria > Actinomycetota > Acidimicrobiia > Acidimicrobiales > RAAP-2 > Bog-473. The sequence goes on from CAWKJX010000004.1 coordinate 356,673, forward strand.
TCGGCGACTTCCTGGAGGCGTGGCAGGCTGAGAAGGGTTTCGGCGTCCCGACGCGGGTGTTCAATGCGCAACGACTCGATGACGAGCGCGAAATCCTGACCTTCGGCTTTGTCGACGCCGACGCCTCAGCGTTGGGCGCCGCCGCCACGAAGGTCGCCGAACAGGAAGCGGTGCGGCACAGCCGCATCGACGAGGTGATCGAGTCCACGGAGCTGCGTGCGTTTTACGAGTTGCGTTGCGAGCACGATCTCAGCTCGTCGCCGCGCCAGATTGGGCTCGGCTCATCCGAGAGCATGCTGAAAGCCTTCGACGATTCGCCCTCCAGCGCCTGACACACCCCGCCTCTCGGTGACCGTCCGGGCGGGTTACGGCCGCAACTCGAGCCCGCCGAAGCCGCCGTCAGCGCGCCATTCCGCCAGGAGCTGGAAGAAGGGCATGGGGCCCTTCCCGTAGGAGCTGCCCAGGAACCCACCGGCGGCGGGTTGACCCTCGTTGTTGTAGTAGCCCGGCGTGCACTGCTCCTGGAACGCCCTGATATCCCGAGCCGACTCGGACAAGGTCGCGATCCACTCCTCTTCGCCCTGGGCGGTCGCCTCGACCGTGGTCACCTCGTTGTCGATGGCGTGTCGCAGAATGTGGCACAGGTGGGTGCTGGCCTCGTCGAGCAGGTGCGGGTAATTGACCGTGAACCCGCCCTGCGAATGACCCAGCACGAACATGTTGGGGAACCCGTGCACGAGCATGCCGTGGACCGAGCGCATACCATCGATCCAGTGCTCCGACAGGGTGCGACCTCGGGAGCCCACGACGTCGTAGCCCGCTCGCTGCGTGTAATCCGTCCCGACCTCGAAGCCGGTGGCGAAAATGAGGCAGTCCACGGCGTACTCCCGCCCACCGACCACGACTCCGTCAGGCCCAATACGGTCCACGCCCCGCCCTTCGGTGTCGACCAGCGTGACGTTGGCTCGGTTGAAGGACTGCAGGTACTCGTCGTGGAAGCACGGGCGCTTGCAGAACTGCCGGTACCAGGGTTTGAGCGCCGTGGCCGTGGCCGGGTCGGTCACGACGGCGTCCACCCGGGCACGGATCTGCTCCATCTTCTCGAAGTCGGCCAGTTCGAGGGTGGTGGCCAGGTTCTCGTCCGGCGGCCCGTCCTGCTCGCGGAGACGGCGGAGCAGGCGGCCAATGATGTCGGTCCATCCGTCCATCACCAGGTCCTCGCCCGCCATACCGCCCGAGGTCAGCACGGTGAAGTTCTCCATCCTCCGTCGCTGCCAGCCCGGCTCGAGTGAGGACGCCCACGAGGGATCGGTCGGCCGGTTGGCCCGTACGTCGATGGACGACGGGGTGCGCTGGAAGACGAAGAGGTGCGCAGCCGACGCCGCCACGTGGGGTACGACCTGGACCGCCGTCGCCCCGGTGCCGATGATGCCCACGCGCTTGTCGCGCAGACCGGCGAGGTTTCCGTTCGAGTCGCCGCCGGTGTAGTCGTAGTCCCACCGGCTGGTATGGAACGTATGGCCCCGGAACGACTCGATGCCGGCGACGCCGGGCAGCTTGGGGCGGTGCAGTGGTCCGTTGCCCATGACGAGGTAGCGGGCGGTCATCCGGTCGCCGCGATCGGTGTGGATCGTCCAGACGATGTTTTCCGGGTCCCATTCGATCCGGGTGATCTCGGTGGAGAAGCAGGACCGCTCGTAGAGGCCGAAGTGCTGGGCGATGCGCCGGCAGTGACCGAGAATCTCGGGCGCTCTGGCGTACTTCTCTGTCGGGACGTAGGCGGTCTCTTCGAGCAGCGGGAGGTACACGTAGGACTCGACGTCGCACTGTGCGCCCGGATAGCGGTTCCAGTACCAGGTGCCGCCGAAGTCGCCACCCTTCTCAATGATGCGGAAATCTTCTATCCCGGCTTGCCGTAGCCGCGCTCCGGTGATGAGCCCGGCGAAGCCCCCGCCGACGATGGCGACGGTCACCTGGTCGACGAGGGGCGCCCGGGGCACCACCTCGACATAGGGGTCGCGGAGGTACGCCGCGAACGGCCCGGTCACGTCGGTGTACTGGGCGTTTCCGTCGGAACGGAGGCGCTTGTCCCGTTCGGCGCGGTATTTCGCCCGTAGGGCGTCCGGATCGAACGTCGGCGGAGCGGGTGCCGCGGGGTATTCGTCCAGTGTCACGGGCGTGGGCGTACGCGCATGGGTCTCAGCCTCTCGTCTCGAGGGCGCAGCGTACCAACGGCGTGCGGCTCTAACCCTGGCCTCCGTCGCCTCCGTGGCCGTGGCGGTAGCCGTGCCCGCCGAAGGGCTCGAAGAGGGACGGCGGGGGAACGGTCGTGGTCGTAGTCGTGGTCGTGGTCGTGGTCGGCACGGCGGCGCCCGTCGCCTCGAGGGTGTTCACGATGTCCTGGTACTGGTCGGCCGAAATGCCGTTCCCGTTCACCAGTACCTGGGCCAGGGACAGCGCCTGCTCGGCCGAGGCCTGGCGCCGCGTTCCGGCCTTCTCGGCTGCCGTGCCGTCGAGCGCGGCGGCCATGGCCTGGTCGCCCGGCATCCCACCCTGGGCGATCCGGGCGGCGAGAGTTCGGATGGCGCCGCGTTCGGGATCCGTCGCGTGCGCGTGTGTCGACGCGGTCGTCGTCGCAGCGCTCCCCGAGGTGGCGGGCCCGGTCGGCTGCGCGGTACCGACGGTCAGCCAGTAGGCGACCGCTCCCACCACAGCCACCGCGAAGGCAGCCAGCAGGACGACGTGACGCCAGGAACGCCGTCGGACCTGTCGCAGCGGAGGCGGGGGAGACCGGCGCACGAAGGCGGGAGACGTGGCCGCCGCGGTCCGAGCCGGTACCATGACCGTCCCCAGGGGCCGGGTCGCCTCGGCGTCGGCGGGTCGTGGCGAACCGGGCCGGGTTTCCAGGGCACCCAATGCCTCCGCCATCGCCTGGGCCGAGGCGAAGCGGTGGCGGGGATCGGGAGCGAGGGCGCGGGTCGCAATGGGCAGCAACTCTGGCGGGACCAGGCGCGCCATATCGTCGCCCACCTCGAGTCGGTGGCCCGAGACGGCTTCTACCATCACGGCGCCCACGGAGTAGAGGTCCGATTGCACGGTGGCGGGATTCCCCGCTCGGCGCTCAGGCGCCAAATAGCCCGGCGTTCCGAGGATGACCCCGGTCATGGTCAGGTCCTGTGTCGCAACTGGCGACGCGACCCGTCCGTCGAAGCTCTTGGCGATGCCGAAGTCGGCCATCTTGGCCCGTCCGTCATCGAGGAGGATGTTGCTGGGCTTGATATCGCGGTGCAGCACGCCACAGCGGTGGGCGGCGCCGAGGGCAGCCAGGGTCTGGCTCATGACACGCAGGAACCTGGTCTTCGTGAGAGGAGCGGACGCGATTTCGTCGCGGAGCGTGCTCCCCGAGAGCCGTTCCATCACCAGGAAACAGAACGCGTCGTCCTCCCCGTAATCCAGAATGGCGACGATGTGCGGGTGGACGAGGCGTGCCGCGATGCGGGCCTCCTGCTGGAACCTTTGCCGCATGCCGGGCATCGACCCGGTCTCGGGACGGAGGATCTTCAGCGCGACGTGGCGCTCGAGTCGCTCGTCGAACGCGTCGTAGACCCGGGCCATGCCACCTTCCCCGAGGAGCCCGTCGAGTCGGTAGCGACCCCCGACGACGGTCACGGTGGCCCGCGTGTCCACCCCCCAGGTTTACCCGACCGGCCTGGTCGGCAATCCCGGTGCGCGGCCCAGGGTGGAACTCCCTGGTCAGCGCCGGGGGCGCGCCGATGGGGCCAGCAGGCAACCGGCGGTGAACGGACGCCGCCTCAGCGGGCCAGCTGGGCCATCTCGCCCATCAGGGTGAGGACGTCGGGGGCCGGGTCGATGCCGAAGTCGCGGTAGAGGGCGTGGAGATTTGCCACCAACCGCTCGCGTTCGCCCCAGCCGGAGAACACTCCGAGCTCCAGGTCGCGCGCTGCCTCCAGGGGGGTCAGTCCGCTTTCGAAGCGGGGCCGAGCCTCAATGGTCAGGAACTCGAAGTAGGCCTTGAGATCGGCCACGGCGGCGCCCGTAGCCAGCGGCCCGTGACCGGGCACGACGATGGACGGCGCCAGTTCGAGGATGCGGTCGCACGCCGCGATCCAATTGGACACCGGCCCGGCCCAGACAATCGGGTGGCCACCGTGGAAGAGGATGTCGCCCGTGAACACAATGCGCTCGGCCGGAAGATGCACAATGGCGTCGCCGGCCGTGTGGGCTGGTCCGACCTCAATGAGCTGCACCGACCGGTCGCCCAGCTCGAGGTCGAGCTGTCCATCGAACCTCTCGGAGGGCAGGGTGAGCGGGACGTCGTCGAAGGAGAACGGGGCGAAGATCCGGGCCAGGAACTCCCCGGCCGGACCGAGAGAAGGTGCCGTCTTCATCAGGGCGGCCATCGTCGACGGCGGCAGGTGTTCCATTTCCTCGGCGCACGCGGTCGAGGAGATGATCACGGAATCGGCGACCAGGGCATTCCCGTAGCAGTGGTCGCCGTTGGCGTGCGTGTTGACGACGGTGCCGATCGTGCCGGCGTCGGGCGTCATGCGGCGCATGGCGTCGAGCATCTCAGCGGTCAATCGCAGGTCGAACAGCGTGTCGACGAGGAGGGAAGACCCGCCACCGGTCACCAGGCCGGCGTTGGACCACCCCCATCCTCCGTCGGGCTGCAGGTAGGCCCAGACGCCGTCCGCCACCTCGTGCAGTCCCTTTTCGTACGCCATGGCCCTGTTCGGCGACCCTAGTCCTGCCGTGACGCCGCGGGCAGCGAGCGCCCGGTGGCGCAACCCGTCCCGATATCAGTGGCCCCGGGTTCACGTCCGAGTCCGCCGTCGGCGCGGGTGCCCCGCATTATGAAAAGTTGATGAACTCGGCCCTCCCAGCTGGGCATTCACTGGGAACCCTGTGGTACATACGACTCGCAATTCCATTTGCTCCGGGCGGTCGGCACTGGCTGTTCGTGATCTTCAGAGGGAGACGTCGACATGCAAGAGCGCAGCCCGGCCGAGGTCGTCAAGCTCGTCAAGTCCGAGGGGGTCGAAATCGTCGACCTCCGGTTCTGCGACCTGCCCGGCCTGATGCAGCACTTCTCGGTGCCGGCGCACGCGCTGACCGAAGAAGGGTTCAGCGAGGGATACGGCTTCGATGGTTCGTCCATCCGCGGCTTTCAGCAGATCCACGAGTCCGACATGATCCTGCTGCCCGATCCCTCCACTGCGGTAATCGACCCGTTCCGCCAGCACAAGACGCTGAACCTGAACTGCTTCGTGCACGACCCATTGACGCTGGAGCCCTACAGCCGCGATCCCCGCTACGTGGCCAAGAAGGCCGAGGAGCACGTGAAGGCGAGCGGGTTCGCCGACACGACGTACTTCGGTCCCGAGGCGGAGTTCTTCATCTTCGACGACGTCCGCTTCTCCCAGGACCAGCACTCGGCCTTCTACCAGGTGGACTCCGTGGAAGGCGTCTGGAACTCCGGCAAGGACGAGGGCCCGAACCTCGGCTACAAGCCCCGCTACAAGGAGGGCTACTTCCCGGTGCCCCCCACGGACCACTACCAGGACCTGCGGTCGGAAATGATCCTCACCATGGAGAGCATGGGGATCGAAATCGAGGTGCAGCACCACGAGGTGGGCACCGCCGGCCAGGCCGAAATCGACATGCGGTTCGACACGTTGCTGCGCATGGCCGACAAACTGATGCTCTACAAGTACATCGTCAAGAGCATCGCCACCCAGGCCGGGCTCACCGCCACCTTCATGCCGAAGCCGCTTTTCGACGACAACGGGTCGGGCATGCACTGCCACTCGTCCCTGTGGAGCGGCGGCGAGCCGCTCTTCCACCAAGAGGGCACGTACGCCAACCTGTCGGACATCGGCCGCTGGTACATCGGCGGCATCATTAAGCACGCGCGTGCCGTGCTCGGGTTCGCGGCGCCGACCACCAACTCCTACAAGCGGCTCGTGCCGGGTTTCGAGGCTCCGGTCAACCTGGTGTACTCGCAGCGCAACCGTTCGGCCGCCTGCCGCATCCCGGTGTACTCGCCCAGTCCGAAGGCGAAGCGGGTGGAGTTCCGCTGCCCTGATCCGAGTTGCAACCCATACCTGGCCTTCTCGGCCATCCTCATGGCCGGTCTCGACGGCGTGACGAACAAGATCGAGCCGCCGCCGCCGGTTGACGAGGACCTCTTCGACATGCCGGCTGACGAGTTGGCAAAAATCGGCCAGGTCCCGTCCTCGCTCGAGGAGGCGTTGGACGCGCTCGAGGCCGACCAGGACTTCCTCAAGGTCGGCGGTGTGTTCACCGACGACCTTATCGAGACGTGGGTCGACTACAAGCGGTCGAACGAGGTCGACGCCGTGCGTCTGCGCCCTCACCCGTGGGAGTTCCAGCTCTACTACGACATTTAGATCAGCCGGCCCGGGAGGGCTCTGACCAGAGGTTCGCGTAAAGCCGGCCCACCACAGCCGGCTTTACGCACGCTGTTCGCCGTAAGGCTCCGGCCGCCGTGCCGGGCGACTGCGGCGGGGGAGCGGCAGTGGGCACTTCGGACACACTCAACCGAAGTCGACGCCCTCAATGTCAGCCTTGGGGATGATGTCGGGAAGCCGCCGCATCCGGAACGAGTTGCCTAGACCGAGAAGCGACGCGAGAGCGGGTACCAGTAGCGCCACCTGGAGGGAGCGATTTCGGGCCTTTGTGTTGATGGCAAGAACCGCGTTTTGCACGTCCTGCGGCTCGTCGGCGATCTGCGCCTGCAGCTGTGTATTGCTCATGACCTCGGCGTCGTGCTCGAGCAAAGTGGAGATCTGCTGTTGCTGGGTCGGCGGAATCACGCTGCTCGTGGTGGTCAAGTGGGTGAAGCTCAATGCCAAGACCCAAAGCATGATGCCTCCGGCCATCGCAAGCCCGAAGGACAACCCGAAGGAGCCTGCGGCGGAATTCACACCGGCCGCCTCGCTGACGCGTTCTTCGGCTATGGGTGCGAGCGTGAAGTTGTTGAGTTGAGACACGAGGAGCCCCAGACCCGAACCGGTGATCAGCAGCGGGATCACCAAGTACCACCCCGAGTCCACTCTGGGCACCAGCGGGATGATTGCGGCCATCCCGACAGTGCTGAGCGCGAAGCCGGCCAGGACGATGTTGGCCGGGCGCCGATTCCCTGCCTTGCGGCCGGCAAGCAAGGCCATCCCGAACATGGACAGTGAAAGGGGCGCCAGCGAAAGACCAGCCTGCATGGCGTTGTACTCGAGCGTCATCTGCAAAAAGAGCGGAAGTGCGATCATCGCTCCGCCGAGCGTGATCTGTTGGAACATCTGCTGCGAAATGCCGATGCGGAAGTTCAAGTGCTTGAACAGGTCGGGATCTATCAGTGGCGGCTTCCCGGTGCGTTTGCGGCGGACCAGCCAGAAGGCGAACGCAGCCAGTGTCACTGCGCCGACGCCTATCAGCAGGCCGACGTACTCACCGCCCTCTTGCCAGACGAGAATGCCGAGGACGATGCCGCCCATCCCGACCACGGACAGCACTGCGCCGACGTAATCGACCTTGCGCGACCCCGTGTAGGGCACATCCTTGACGAGCCGGATCTGGGACAACACGACAAGGATGACGACCACCTCGAGTCCGAAGCCGACACGCCACGACAGATAGGTCGTGAGGAACCCGCCGAGGAGTGGTCCGACAGCTGCGGCGATCGCTGCGGATGCCCCGACCAATGCGTATGCCCGCCTCTGAGCGGCACCCGTGAAGTTGCCGTGAATCAGGGACTGCATCGCCGGGAGCAGGAGCGATGCGCCAAGCCCGCCGATGATCGCCCAGAAGATGATGATGGCGGTCAAGCTCTGCGCCACCGTCATGGCCAGTGCGCCGATGGCGTAGGCCAGGAGCCCGATCACATAGGCGCGCTTGCGGCCCATCAGGTCGCCCATCTTGGAGTTGATCAAAATGAAGGCCGCGGAGATGAGGGCCTCGAGGGCGATGGCCGATTGCACACCGCTCGCCGTCGTATGCAGATCTTTGATGACCGCCGAGATCGACACGTTCATTAACGAGGTGTCGATCACCAAGACGAACATGGCCGCCGCCAACAGGACGGCTAGTCGGGGACTGGCGCCGTTCTCCTCCTCGACGGCGTCGTCAGGCGTGGGGCTCATCGCCATGGGCCTCTCTCCGGACTGCGGTCCTGCACGGTCGAAGGTGGCGTGGAGGCCATGATCCCGATCATGCCCGGTTTAGCATCTGCCGGGTATGGGGCGGTGGTCCTTTGCAGCGCAACGTAGGCCTCCATATCGGAATCACCGCCAACGTATCCGGTCGGAAGCGATTTCGGCCACAGCCTGGTCGATCGCGGCTCGGGAGGGCGGGCCAGGACGGGCGTCATGGAAGCGCCTCCAACTTTGGGTCGAGAGCGACGCGACCATCCAAGGTGGCGACAAGGTAGGTTCTATGCCATGAACCGTGAGCGGATGTGGAAGCTGGTCTCCGCCGGCATCGGCATGCTGGGCGGGCTGCTCGCCCGGAAGCTCATGAGGGCCGGGTACCGGGCCGTCCGCCATGACGCCGCCGCTCCTTCTCCGTTCGACCCCACCAGCGCCCGGTTCTCGTGGCTCGACGCCCTGCTGTGGGCGGCCGCAGCGGGCATCGGCCTTGGCATCACGAAAGTGCTGAGCGCCCGTGTCGCTGCAATGGGCTGGGAGGCCGCCACCGGCACCCTCCCCCCGGGGTTCGTGGAGGAGCCTGTGGTCACCTGAGCTCGGCGGAATGGCGTGGGCTTACACTGACGCCGGGAGTGGGATGACCGGAGGAGGTTGGCCATGGATGCATCAGGTGATCTACGGGCTGACGGTCTGTGGAGGCAAGGCGACCGACCGCGTGATGTGAGATAGCGGAGCGGTGCCACCTATCAAGATGCGACGCAAGGAGTACGAGGAGGAGCTCGAGCGCTTGCAGGTCGAACTCGTGTACCTGCAGAGCTGGGTCGTGCACGAGAATGCCAAGCTGTGCATCGTGTTCGAGGGTCGGGACACGGCGGGGAAGGGCGGTGTGATCAAGCGGCTCACCGAGCGGGTCAGCCCCCGAGTCTTCCGGGTCGTGGCCCTGCCTGCTCCCAACGACCGCGAACGCTCGCAGATGTACATGCAGCGCTACGTCCCCCACCTGCCCGCCGGAGGCGAGGTCGTGATCTTCGATCGAAGCTGGTACAACCGCGCCGGAGTCGAGCCGGTCATGGGGTTTTGCACTCAAGAGGAGTCGGCCAGGTTCCTCCAGCTGGTGCCCTTCGTCGAACAGGCCATCGTCGACTCAGGAGTGATACTTCTCAAGTACTGGCTCGAGGTCAGCCAGGAGGAGCAGACGCGCCGCTTGAAGGCTCGCATCGACGACGACCGCAAGACCTGGAAGCTCTCGGAGATGGACATCGAGTCCTACAGTCGCTGGTACGACTACTCCAGGGCGCGCGACGCCATGTTCGCCGCCACCGACACCGAGACGGCGCCCTGGTACGTGGCTAACTCCGATGACAAGCGCCGGGCCCGCCTCAACATCATCAGCCACATCCTCGACCTAGTCCCCTACAAACGCGAAGAGCAGGCACCCGTGGTCCTGCCGTCCCGGCAAAAGAAGGGCGACTACCGAGAGCCGCGCGCGCACCGCCACGAGGTGCCGATGCTGTTCTGATCCGTTCTCTGGGGCGACACCTAGCCGGGTGGCGCGCCTGTCGCCAGGTGGACGAGGTCGCGAACCTGCACCTGGCGGGACTGGCGCCGCAGCGCGACCTCGACGTTCCCTTCCGGGACGAGCATGCGCAGACCTCCCGGATGGGTGCGGAACGTCATCGGCGTCTCGAGTTCAAGAGCCTCACCGTCGATGCCGGCATACGCCGTGCCGGAACGGGATGTGATCTCGAAGGTCTCACAGGTGAATTCGAAGGCATGGCGGCTGCGTCCCCCCTGGCCGGCCAGGGCGAGGGTGACGACCTCAGCCGCCTGTATACCGGTCGCGGCGGTCACGGCGAAGACACCGAGCTGCCCCGTGTCGAGACGGAGGCGCTGGGACGTGCTGGGCGACGCCGCGAGCACATAGGGGTCATTGGAAACCATGACGAGGAAGGACCCGTCGACTTCGGTGCCGTCGGGCGTCACGAACGACAGATCGAACGGCTCCTGTGTGTCGCCCAGCATCTCGGGGAGCAGCCGCCGCGTCGTCTCCGCCTTGGCTTCTCGATAGCCCTCCTGTTGGACGATGGTGGCGTAGACGCCCAGCGAGACGTTGTTGACGAAGAACCGGTCGTTCACCGTCGCATAGTCGACTCGGCGCTCGATGGCATCGCGGAAGGCGTACAGGCTCTGGCGCGGATCGCGGCGATCGAGGCCCAGATCGAGGGCGAAGTGGTTCCGCGTCCCTGCGGTGACGCAGACGAAGGGAAGACCGTGCTCGACCGCGATGGAGGCGACCAGGGCCTGCGAGCCGTCACCGCCCGCCATGCCCAAGCAGTCGGCACCCCGGGCGATGGCGTCTCGGGCGAGCTCGGCCAGGTCGAGCCCGTGGTCGAGCATGACGGTCTCGACCCCGAGGGAAGAGGCCAGCTCCACCAAACCGAACTTCTCGACCTTGCCGCCACCCGACCATGGATTGCACAACAGGACCGGGTGCGCGGGTCGTGCGGCGCGGTGCACTCGTCCGGCGGCCGTGCTTCGGAGGCTGGCGGCCAATGCCGCCCGGGCCGCCAGAACGGCAATGGCGAGGAGAGCGAGGCAGATAAGTGCTCGGACGAGGGACTCCCAGTCTTCGTGCCCGGCCAAGAGCAACGCGCTGACCAGAACGGCGGCTCCCAGGATCGCCCCGATGACGCCAAACCAGCGGTGCGGGGGGCGTTTCGTGATCGCCCACCATCCTCCGGCCACGCCGAGGGCCAGGCCGACCGCCCCCATCGCCACGTAGACGCCGTTGCGAACGAGGAAGAGGATCAGTGCGACAACGAGCAGGGCGACTGCGGCCAGCGACAGGGTGGCGAGAGCTCGCGATGGGCCCAGGGCCGTTCGACTCGGGTCACCCATTTCGTGTCGCCATCCTCCCATACGGGTGCACGCCATGGACCCCTTGTGTCCTGGCGCCGCGAGGACGTCGGATCCTCCGATGTCGCCCGGGTCTGGACATCAACGCGCACCCTTCGCTGGTCTTCTACGTGACCGCATTGTAGGTTCGGGTCGAACAGCGTGGTGGCCGAAGGTCATAAGGGGAACGAGGGCACGTTGGACGAAGGACCTTCGGGGATAGCGAGGTGGATACCGGGTCTCCGGGTCGTCCGGACCTACGACCGGAGATGGGCACGGTCCGACGTCGTCGCGGGCGTCGTGCTCGCCGCCATCTTGGTGCCGCAAGGTTTGGCGTACGCCGAGCTAGCCGGGCTGCCTCCGGTAACCGGCTTGTACACGTCCATCGGATGTCTGGTCGGCTACGCCGTCTTCGGACCTTCCAAAATCCTCGTCCTCGGCCCGGATTCTTCGATCTCGCCCCTGATCTTCGCCGCCCTCATGCCACTGCTGGCGGGCGGCGACATGCATCGCGCCATCGCGCTGGCCGGCATGCTCGCTGTCATCGTCGCGCTCATCGAGATCGGGTTGGGGCTGGGGCGCCTCGGCTTCGTCGCCGACCTGCTCTCGAGCGAGGTGCAGGTTGGCTACATGAACGGTCTCGCCCTCATCATCATCGTGGGCCAACTACCCAAGCTCTTCGGGTTCTCGACGGACGTCGAAGGCTTCGGTCCCGAGCTCAAGGCCTTCGTGCTCGGGCTCGACAACACTGTCGGAGCGGCGCTCCTGGTCGGCCTGGGGGTGCTCGCCATTTTGTTGGTGCTGTCCCGATTCACCAAGGTCGTTCCCGCCGTCCTCGTCGGGATTGTGGCGGCCACGATCGTCTCTGCCATCTTCGACCTGCACGCGCACGGGGTGTCGACCGTGGGGACGCTCCCCAGGGGGGTCCCCAGGCCGTCGGTCCCTTGGACGAAGGTCTCCGACGTGGGCCCCCTATTGGTCGCGGCGGTGGGCATAACCCTCGTGTCGCTGGCGGACACGATCGCCACGTCCTCGAGCTTCGGAGCCCGCCGCGGTGAGGAGGTGGATCCAAACCAGGAGATGATCGGCATCGGAGCGGCCAACCTCGCCGCGGGCCTTCTCCAGGGCTTCGCGGTGTCGACCAGCGGGTCGCGTACTGCGGTCGTGGAGCAGGCGGGAGCCAAGTCCCAACTCGCGTCGTTGGTCGGTGCCGGCATCGTCGTGTCACTGCTGCTGTTCTTCAACTCCCTTTTGGCCGACCTTCCTCAGTCCGCCCTGGCCGCCGTGCTGATCGCCGCCGCCCTCGCCCTACTCGACCTCGAGGCCCTGGTCCGCTACTACCGGGTCCGAAAGAGTGCGCTCGTCCTCTCGGTGGTCGCCAGCTTGGGCGTGATCGTCTTCGGGGTCCTGCCGGGGATCGTCATCGCCATCGCACTTGCCGTGCTGCTGTTCTTCCACCGGAGCTGGCAACCCCACGGTGCGGTTCTCGGCCAGGTGGAGGACCTGGCTGGCTGGCACAGCGTCGGGCGGTACCCCGATGCGCGGCAGCTCCCAGGCATCGTCGTCTACCGCTGGGAGGCTCCGCTGTTCTTCGCGAACTCCTCAGCCTTCCGGAACCAGATCCGTCACGCCGTCGCTGAACGCCACGCGTCGTGGGTGGTCGTCCAGTGCGAGGCTATGACCGACGTCGACGTGTCGGCAGCCAGGATGCTCGAGCAACTCGACCGTGAGCTCAATGCGAAGGGCATCCACATGGCTTTCGCGGAGATGCGCACCCGGCTCCAAGATCTGGTTCGTCGCTACGGTCTCTTCGAGACGCTCGATCGTGACCGCTTCTACCCCACGCTCGAGGCCGCCATCGCGGCCGTCGGGGAGGCATGACACTTGCGGATTGGCTGCGCGGAATGGCACAACGACGAGACGGCTGCCGGCGGCGAACGACGGCTGGCCCCCATTCACTCATGGAGCAGCGCGGCATCCTGTGGCGGGCGGTTCACGGTGCCAGGATCTTCGCCTTCTGGGCCCCCGAACTCGGCCTCGGTGAGGTTCCCCGTGACTTGAGTTCATCCGGCCCTTCGGCTGCGCGATGGGGTCTGGAGCCGGTGTTGGTGCCGGCTGCGGGGCGTACGGCTGCTGTTGCGTGGCCGGAGCGGCCGTGCCTGGTGCTCCGGAGGTGGCAAGTGGAGATGGAAGGACGCGATCATGGAGGAGTGCCGGTCGTCGTCCACGTGTCGGACCTTCACCTCGGCGCTCACATCGACGCACTCGCCGAGTCAATGCTTGCGGACATTCGGGATCGTCAGCCGGACCTCGTGGTGGTCTCGGGCGACCTGACCCAGCGCGCTGGCCGAGGCCAGTTCTTCGATGCTCGAGAACTCTTGGAGAGGTTACCGAGCCCTGTGTTCAGTGTTGCGGGCAATCACGATATGCCCTTGTTCAACCTGCCGGCGCGCCTCTTCCGGCCGCGTCGACGATACGAGCAGTTCATCGCCAGAGACCTGGACCCAGTGGTCGCTTTGCCGGACCTCGTCGTCGTCGGCCTTGACTCAATGCCGCCATGGCGCTGGAAAGGCGGGCATGTGTCCGCTCGGCAGAGAGGCCTGGTCCGCGAGGCACTCAGTAACGGTCCCGCCGGGGCGTGGCGGCTCTTGGTCACGCACCACCCCGTGCTGCCAGAAAGCTTGTCTGGCCTGGTGGGCAGGGGGCCGCTCGTCGAGGTTTGCGCCGAGACCGGCGTGTCTGTCCTCCTTTCCGGCCACACCCACGTCCCATCGGTGGACAGCGTGACGATGGGAGCGGCGGGCGTCCGCCATCAGGCCCTGGCTGTGGGCGCGGGAACGGCCATCAGCCGTAGGACCCGGGGGGTGCCGAACGCCTACGCGGTGCTGGACCTGGCGGGACCGCTGGTCCCGGGCGCGACCCTTGCGGTAAAGATCCTCCAACCGGACGACACTGGGTGGCGGGTCACCCGTTCAGAACGGTTCGAGGTTGGCCCAGAGGGCATCGTCGCGTGCCCGCCCGAAGGGATGTGCAGTGGATAAGCGTTCGTCACGACCGAGAGCCCATAGCCGGGGCTCACAAAGTTCCACCCCGACGGTGTGAACGTTCCTGACTGCAGCCGAGCCAGTCTCCTGGCAGGGGGCCCTGATGGGTGACCTCGATGTCGAGGTGGCACTCCACCTGCGGGCAGAGCACGCCGAGGGACCGATCTGGGACGCCGTCAGTGCCCGCCTCTGGTGGGTGGACATCACCGGAGAGCGCGTGCACTGTCTCGATCCGACCTCTGGCGCCGCCAGCTCGTGGCCCACGCACGGACAGGCCGGCGGCGTGGTCATCGACACCGCGGGCGATCCGGTCGTGGCGACCCCGGTGGGGCTCGCGGTCCTCGACCGGACGACAGGATCCATGGCTGCGTGCGTCTCCATCGAAGCCGACAGACCTGAGAACCGGGCCAACGACGCCAAGGTCGACACGAGCGGCCGGGTGTGGGTGGGAACGATGGCCTTCGACAAGCGCCCGGGCAACGCCGCCCTGTACCGGGTGGAGGGCGACACCGCGACCCGTGTGGTCGACGGGCTCACCATCTCCAACGGGCCTGCTTTTGACGACGCCGGCGGCCGGCTGTACCTGGCGGATACCGCCCTCGGGATCGTGGACGTCTTTGACTTCGACCCGACGACAGGGCGATTGGGCACGCGACGGCGGTTCCTCGATTTCAGCGACGACGGCGTGTGGCCCGACGGTATGACGGTCGATGATGACGGCATGTTGTGGGTTGCGCTCGGACGGGCCGGGGCGGTCCACCGCTACGACAGCGCGGCCAACATCGAGGCCGTCCTTGAGCTCCCCACATCAAACCCCACATCCCTGACTTTCGGAGGGATCGACGGTCGAGATCTCTACATCACGACCTCGTGGTTCGACCTCGAGCCGCACGACCGCCTCGCCGAGCCGTTCGCCGGAGCGATCTATCGCTGCCGGCCAGGTGTCACCGGCCCGTCATCGCCCAGATACCGGCGCTCCGCCGCTTCTCGAGCGCCGGAGAAGCAGGCCCCGTCGGACGCGGCCACGGCTGCGCCCGGACAGCGACCCCGGTAGCCCAGACCGGCGGGTGGGCATACGGTTGGCTGACATCCACACGGCTTGCTGCCCGTGATCCGGGAGTTGGGCGCGACGCCTGTCCGAGTGCGCCCAGGACTCCGACTGACCCGACCTTCGGCTTGCTCTTCACCTTTGAGTCGGCTTGTCACGTCTGCGACCGTTTCCGGGTCTCGTCGGCTGAACGTGTGCCTCAAGCGGGTCGAGACCTGTGTCGAGCTGGGCCGGTTGCGCTCGGGTGTTCGGGCCCGCCTGCCCTACAGAACCGATTCGACCACGATGCGCCCCGTGGAAGCCGCGAGCCTGAGGGCCTCGTAGTCACGTTCGTTCTGATCGGCGTAGGTCGTGGCGAACTCGGCCAGAGCCAGGTCGAACGTCGGTCCGTTCCCGAGATAGCTGGCGATTGCGACGCGGTCGCCCGAGCGCGCGTGGGCCCGGGCCAGCGCCTGGGCGCACACCCCGACGTACTTGGTCAGGCCGGGCGGTATCGACCCCTCGATCTCGAAACTCCCCTTCCAGTCGCGGAGCTGGCGGAGGTAGAAGTCGCGGGTCACACCGTCGGGGCCCTCGAACGATTGGTGGCCCAGGAAGATGTCGCTGGCCGCCTGCATCAGATGTTGGCCGGCCACCACCCGCGCCCCATGGTTGGCATAACCGCTCTTGCCCACGAACGCCTCGAGCACGGACGCTTCCGCCTCTTTGGCTTGGAGGAAGAGCGGGTCCTCGTTTCCGAGGCCCACCATGAGCAGGATCCAGGCCCGGGTGCCCACGCTCCCCACACCGACCACCTTGCGGGCGATCTGGACGAACTCGAACTCCTCGAGGAGGTGGCGCCGGTCCGACTGGAGGCTGTGGCGGTAGCCGCGCACGAGCCGGTGGAACGACTCGTGCAGCTCGTCATTCACCTCCTGGGAGAACAGCTCCTCGGTCGGAACGATGAGCGGCGGATCACTCACGATGCGCAGCCGGCCATCGACGACGGTGGCGAGCTTGCTCAGGGCCTGGAGGCTGTCCCTGGTGCGGGCTTTGACGATGATCTGCGCCGTGCGCGCCGCCATGTGCTTGGCGGCCCTCGACCCTGTCTTGCCAGCCGTCGCTTCGAGCTCGGCGAGGAGGCCGACAACGTCAATGTGCGAGTACCAGACCTCCAGAGTGGACAGCCTTGCCAGGCGGGCCATCTCCCGGCGGTAGCTCGCTCCCACTTCGAGGGCGGCGGTGCGAGCCTCCTTGGCTGTGAACTCGCGGTCCCTGGCGGCGATGACGACGCTGGCGGCGAGCCGTTTGAGGTCCCACTCCCACGGCCCCGGCAGGGTCTCGTCAAAGTCGTTGACGTCGAACATCAGTTTGCGCTCAGGCGAGGCGAAGAGTCCGAAGTTGGAAAGATGGGCGTCGCCGCACACCTGGGCCGTCAGACCCGACCGGGGAGTGGTGGCCAAATCGGAAGCCATGATCAGCGCGGCTCCACGGAAAAAGGTGAACGGCGAAACCAGCATCCGCCCATAACGGATGGGAACAAGTTCGGACACCCGGGTGGTGGCCTGCCGTTCGAGCAGGCTGATCGGGTCCGGACGGTTCGGCCCAGGGCTGAACTCCGCCTGGGACGACCGGGGCGCCCGAGCGCGCGCCTGCTTGCCGAGCTTGGCGCGCTCTTCGAAGGTGAGGTGCGCAACGGCGTGAGCCGCCGGGTGTGGGTGCTGCGTCAGATCCGTCATCGTTTCCTCAATCCTGGCTCGAACATCGATGCCGGGCGTCCCCATCATGGTCCCTGTGGTTGCTGGGAGCAGGACAGACCGATCTCCCGGGCCGCCATGAGATAGCGGACTGAAGGTGTTCCAGTTGATTGCGTCGTAGACCCTTGGTCGCTATCGAGGGGGCAGCACCAGAAAATGCCCGGATCGGGCGGTTACCGGGGTCGGCCTGGGTGTCCATAACGGCCGGGATGTAGGTACAAGACGGGCCAAACGCCTGCCGTTGGGCGGCGCCTCTGGCGTGGGTACCTGACGCGCTGGTCATTCCCGAACTCCCCGGTGTCGTAGTCGATGCTCGTGAGCGGGTCTGGTCTCCATCACGACGGGACCGAGTTCTGAAGCGCCCTGGAACCACCTGACGTAGCGGTTCACCAGCGGTGCAGCCGAAACCCCATGGGCAAGGACCGACAGGCCAACGGTGAAGTAGGTGATCGTGACTATCTCCGAGGCGTGTGGGAGATGCGCATCCTCCACGATCACTGCGAAAACAATCGACGCGAGTCCGCGTGGACCGAACCATCCCATAAACGCAACCGTCGCAGGTCTGGCGTGGGTCCCAAGCAGCGACAAGGCCACGGGCAACATGCGTACGACGGTCAGGCTCAGCAGGGCGTAGAGCACAATCTGCCAGCTCAAGTGTTCGAGCGATGGACCGAGCAGCACCGCTCCGAAGACCAGAAATGTCACGCTGTCGAGAGCCAGTCCCGTTTCCTCGGTGAGTCGCATCGTCTGTGCCACCTCGCTGCCGGCAAGCAGACCGAAGAGGGCGCCGGCCACGAATGCGGCGATGAATCCGGACCCGCCGCACGCTGTGGCCGCCCCGTAGGCGGCGAGCGTCGAGGCCAGAGGGACGATCTGTCGCCAGGTCGCTTCGATCAGACCTCGCCGTCCCGCGAAGACGACGATTCCCGAGGCGAGAAGAGCCGCGCCGGCGCCACAGAGGACTCCGTAGCCGATCTCCTCGGTGACCACGCGAACCGGGTGAACCGCCGCTCCCGAAATGCTTGCGAGGAGAATCAACAACAGGGGAACACAGATTCCGTCGTTGAGACCGCTTTCTACGTTGAGCGATTGACGCACTGCCTGGGGAAGCCTGTCGTCGGTCACGACCGCAGAACCAAGCCCTGCATCGGTTGGAGCGAGGATGACACCAAGGATCATGGCATCGTTCAACGCGAACGAGTGGAAGAGCAAGAGCGAAGTCAGCCCGCCGAGAATGATCGTCAGGGGCAGCCCCATCCCGAGCAGACGTAGTGGCATCGATACATCGCGTCTGAGTGCCCGCAAGTTCACGCGAGAGGAATCGGAGAACAGCACAACGGCGAGCGTTGCCTCCGCAAGCGTTCGGACAGTCGAGCTGGTTGGCTGAACCGTGATCTCGTCGAGCAGGAGCGGCCCGACCACGACTCCGATTGTCACGACGACGATTGCCGGAGTGAGGGGCGTTCCCGACAGATACCGGGATACGGCTGCGACAAGCAGCAGCGACACCCCGATGATCGCGAGTCCGAGTCCCAACCTTATTGCTCGCTCTCTTTGAGTCCGGCGGGAGGCATCACTGGTCAGAAGGATGCCATGGGTCCTCGGGACCCAAGGGCCCGAGTCCTCCGCACGCCGCCGGCCCCCTGAGAAATGACCCGGACCCGGACGTAGGTCAAAGTATTGATGAAGGCGTATCCGTGGTACTACGGCACCTGATCGGGCCACGGCCCCTCCCGGCGCGCACCGTCACCCCGGCCGGCTGAGGAGACCCGTATAGGGTGGGCAGCCGGCTGATCAGGGTGGAGGGGCATGGCGAACGTCGGGGCAGAGCGGTTCGATCTGCTGGTGGTCGGATCGGGGCCGGCCGGTGAGAAGGCGGCCGCCCAGGCGGCGTACTTCGGCCGGCGGGTGGCCGTGGTGGAACGCGACCGACCCGGGGGCACCATGGTGGCCGGTGCCGTCTCCACCAAGACCATGCGTGAGGCGGCCCTCTACCTGACCGGCTTCACCCGCGACCAGGTCTACGGCGTCGGCCTCGATCTCCTCCCCGAGGCGCTCGTCGACCGCCTGCGTGCCCGCGAGGCCCACGTGAGGGAACTGATGACCGAGGCGGTGCGCCGCAACCTCGCGCGCCACGACATCGCGTATGTCGAGGGCACCGCCCGCCTGGGCGACCCCGAGCACACGCTCACCGTGACCCCGGCCGGGGGCCGCCCCGAACGGGTGCTCGCCGCCGACGCCATCCTGCTGGCACCCGGCTCGAGGCCCTTCCATCCTCCGGGCATCCCGTTCGACGACCCGGACGTCTTGGACTCGGAGACCGCGGGCGCGCTCGACCAGCCGTTGCAGAGCCTGGTCGTCGTCGGGGGAGGTGCCGTCGCCTGCGAGTACGCGTCGATCTTCCAGGCGCTCGGCGCCTCGGTGGTGCTGGTCGACCGCGGACCCCGGCTGCTCCCGTTCCTCGACGCGGACATCTCGGCTCTCCTGGCCGACATCTTCAGCGCCCGGGGCATGCGCATACTCCCTTCGACGGGTGTCGCCGGGGTGACGCGCACCGATGGCATGTTGTGCGTCGCGACCTCAGCCGGCGAGGCGCTCGCGACCGAGAAGGTGATCTTCGCAGCGGGCCGCATCGGCAACACCGAGCAGCTCGGGCTGAAGGAGGCCGGCGTCGCCACCGACGATCGAGGGCGCATCCTGGTCGACGACCACTACGAGACGTCGGTCCCGGGGATCTACGCGGCCGGAGACGTCATCGGGCCGCCGGCCCTGGCCTCCGTCTCCATGGAGCAGGGCCGGGTCGCGGCCTGCTACGCCATGGCGCATCCCCTTCAAGCAGACGGTGGACCCCCTGACCCCTTTCGGGGTGTACACCATCCCCGAGTGCGCCATGGTCGGCCTCACGCAACAGGAGGCACAAGAGGCCGGTATCGAGCACGTAGTGGGTGTGGCGCGGTTCGAGGACAACAGCCGGGCCGCCATCGCGGGCGCGGGCGAGGGCGCGCTCAAACTGGTCGTGCGAGCCGACGACCGGCGGCTCCTCGGCGTGCACATCATCGGGGAAGGGGCGACGGAACTGATCCACCAGGGGCAGGCCGTCATGCATTTCGGCGGGACCCTGGACTACTTCATCCACTCGACGTTCGACGTACCGACCGTGAGTGACTCCTACAAGTACGCGGCCTACGACTGCCTGCAGCGCCTGCAGGTGCCGCCGACCGGCTGAACGGGTCGGAGCGGCGCCGGGTCAATACACCCAGACGGTGGTCCCGATGGGGTCGATGTTGTTCGCCCAGACCCACTCGATGGCCTCGTTGCTGATGCGGGCGCAGCCGTGGGAGACCGGGTAGGGCGGGACAACGGGGTCGCCGTGGATGGCAAAGCCCTGGTAGAAGAACCTCGGCATCCACAGCGTGCCGAGCGAGTCGGTCACCAGTCCGTCCACGACCCGGAACGTCTGGAACACCCCGGTCGGGGTGTCGGCGATGGAGGTCACGCCGTCCTCGGTGTACTCGTAGCCGCCGCCGGTCGACGTGTTGAGCGTCCACAGGACCTTGTTGTTGTTGACCACCATGAGGAGGTCGTCGGCCAGGTTGATCTGGATCTCGTAGCCGGACTCCGGCTGGGGCTGGGGGACCACGCCCGCTTGGAGGGCGGCCCAGGTCGCCGGCCCGGCCACGCCGTCCCGCGTCAGGTTGGCGGCCTTCTGGAGCGCCCAGACGGCCTGCTCGGTGCTGTCGTCGAAGCTGCCGCTGGTCGTGTCGACCCAGTAGCCGAGACTGAGCAACTGTGTCTGCAGTTGCGACACCGCCGCCCCGGTGTCGCCGGGCCCGACGGTGGGCGGTGCCGGGGGCGGGGGACCGGGCAGCAACCAGTAGCCCCCGCCGTCGGGCGTGGCGGCAATGCCGACCACGGGGTTCCCGAGCGACTGGCCGCCCATGGATCCTTGGAATCCGGTGCCGTAATTGAACACGCCCCCGTCGGCGGCGGCCATCACGTAGCCGCTCCCGAGGCCGCCATGCCCACGATGGGCGAGTTGAGCGGGGTGCCGCCCATGGAGCCGAGGAAGGGCGCGTCGCCGTAGTTGAAGATGCCTCCGTCCGAGGCGACCAGCCAGTAGCCCCCGCCGTCCGGGCGTGGCCGCAATGCCCTTGACGGGCTTGTTCAGAGTGAGCGATCCGGCGGAGCCCCAGAACGCGGCGTCGCCGTAGCTGAAAATGCCTCCGTCGGACGCCACCAGCCAGTAACCCTTCCCGGTCGGCGTCGCCGCCATGCCGACGATGGGCGCGTTGAGGGGCTGGCCTCCCCGCGAACCGTAGAAGCCGGCGTCGCCGTAGGCGAAAATTCCGCCGTCGGACGCCACCAGCCAGTAACCGCCTCCGTCGGGCGTGGCGGCCATGCCGACGATCGGCTTGTTGAGCGGAATGCTGCCCGCCGATCCGAGGAAGCTCGCGTCGCCGTAGTTGAAGATGCCGCCATCGGAGGCGACGATCCAGTAACCACCGCCATCGTGCGTGGCGGCCATGCCGACGTCGGGCGCGTTGAGGGTGAGGCCACCCGCCGGACCGTAGAAGACGGCGTTACCGAAGTTGACCGGTTGGGCCACGTTGTCGGGATAGGCCGCGGCGGCCGTGCCCGGCGTCAGCGCCAGCAGCGCCGGAACGAAGGCCAGACAGGCGATCAGGACGGCGACGAAGGAACCTCGTGGCCGCGCCACGACGTGGCGACCGTGACGGGCGGTGGGATCGGCCGGCATGGGGCTCCTTAGGGTCGGCTGCGGGCGTGTGCCAACACGTCGGGGTTCACCACGTTGATTGCGGCGCCATCCGCGTAAGCATTGACCTGGTCAAAGATATCGCTGAACTGTACCTCCCAGTCCTCGCGGGTCACGTAGCCGATGTGGGGCGTCACCACGACGTTCTCCATGGCCAGGAGGGGGTCGGCCGTGTCCACCAGCGGTTCGGTCTCGAACACGTCGAGGGCGGCCTGGCCGGGCCGACCCGCCCGCAGGGCGTCGACCAGGGCGCCCGGCTCAATGAGGCCGGCCCGGCTGGTATTCACCAGCAGCGCGTCGGGCCCCATCCGGGCCAGGTCGGACCGGGTCACGATGCCCCGCGTGGCCGGGGTGAGGCGTAGGTGCAGCGAGACGACGTCGCACGACGAGTAGAGCTCTGCTGCGTCGTCCGCCGTGGCCACGCCGTCGGCCCGGGCCCGCTGGAGCGATTCGGGGCGCGACCACGCGAGCACGTCCATGCCGAAGGCCCGGCCGTAGCCGGCCACCACCGAGCCGATGCGGCCGTAGCCGTGGATGCCCAGCGTCTTGCCGCGCAGGGACCGGCCGACGCCGGCCTGCCAGCGGCCGGCCCGCAGGGAGGTCTCCTGTGCCGTCAGCTGGCGCATGGCGGCCAGCACGAGCGCCCACGTCAGTTCGGCCGTGGCGTAGGACGGCGTGCCGGCGTGCATGTCGGAGCTGACGATCACGCCCAGCGCCGTGCAGGCGTCGACGTCGATATGGGGATAGACGCTGCGCTGGCTGATGAGGCGCAGCTCGGGCAGGCGCTCCAGGAGGGGAGCGCGGATGGCGGTCCGCTCGCGGATGAGCACCAGGGCCTGGGCGGGCCCGAGCCGGCGCGCCAGCTCATCGGTGTCCTCGACATGGTCGGTGAAGATGGTGACGTCGTGACCAGCCATCCTGGCGAAGCTCGGCAGCGTCCGGATGGTGTCGAACCAGTCGTCCAAAATAGCGACGCGCACGCCGCTCAGCCTTCTCGCTCCCAGTGGACCACGTCCTCGAGCTCGCCACTCTCGACGTCGTAGATCAGGCCGGCGATGAGCAACAGGCGCGAGAGATACGGGGTGCGCGCCAACAGGTCGACGTCCTCACGCAGCGCGGCGGCATGATCGTCGATGGGGAAGAAGCCGAGGTCGGCGCCGGTCATCTGGCGCAACTCGGCATCGGTGACCCCGGCCAGCCCGCATTTGGTGTGCTGCATCACCACGGCGGTGTCCACCCCGAGGACGCCGCTCGACAGCGCCAGGCTGCGCAGGACGTCCTCGGTCACCCGACCGCCTGCGTTCCGGATCACGTGGGCCTCTCCGAGGTGGAGTCCGAGGACGGCGAACACGTCGATTCTGGCGTCCATGCACGTGATCACCGCCAGCCGGCGGCCGGGGCGTGGGTCGGCCACGTTGGCCCGAGCGGCGGCGTAGCCCCGATTGGCCGCCAGGAGGTCGGAGAGCTCGGTCATGGGGTGCCCCCGAACCCTGCCCCCCGGTGTTGGTCGAGAGCCGGCACGGGCAGCGACGGGTCGACCGGGATCCGGATCGGGAAGGCGGGGAACGGGCCACCCGCCAGCATGGCCGTGCGGTCCAGGACCGGAGCAGCCGGTACGCCGGCCGCGACCAGCGCGGCCACCAGGTCCCCGCGCCGGCGGCCGGCGATGGCGTGGGCGACCGCCTTCTGCGCTTCGACTCCGCGCCGCGTGCGCTCGGTGAAGTCGAGGTCGGCCAGGTCGTCCAGAGACAGCTCGTGGCACAGGCTGGACCAGAAGTGGTCCTCGTTCACCACGCCCAGCGAAATCTGTCCGCCGTCGACCGTATCGAACAGGCCGTAGCCGGGCACGCTCGTGTCCTCACGACCAGCTCGTCCGGGTTCTGGTCCGGTCCGCCCCGTCCAGGTCGACAAGACGTCGGTCATGGAGACGTCGAGGTAGGCGCCTGTTCCCGTGCGGGTCCGCCCGAGGAGGGCGGCACAGATGCCGAAGGCGGCGGTCGTTCCGGCGGCCAGGTCGGCCGTAGGGAGCGGCGGCATGGCGCCCACGCCGCCCTCAGGGGTCAGCGCGCCGGACCAGGCCTGATAGTTGACGTCGTGGCCGGGCAACGCCGCACGTTCGTCCTGCTGGCCGTAGCCGGAAATGGAGCAGTAGACCACGCCCGGGTTGGACGCACGCACGGCGGCGTCGTCCAGGCCGAGCCGGGCCATGACGCCGGGCCGGAAACCCTCCACCACGACGTCGGCCACGGCGGCCAGCTCGCGGACACGATCGCCATCGGCCTGCGCCTTGAGGTCGAGCACCATGCTGCGCTTGCCGGCGTTGATCTCCTCGAAGAGCCCCCTGTAGTGGCGCATGGGATCGCCACCGGGTGGCTCGACCTTCAGCACGTCCGCCCCGAGGGCGACCAACAGGGACGTGGCATAGGGGCCCGGTCGCCAGATGCTCAGGTCCAGCACCCGCACCCCGGACAAGAAGGAGGTCGTCCGCTCGGCCATCGGGTCGAGAGTCTTGCAGTCGCGGTGGCCGGTACCCTCATCGGGTGCTCGGCTTCTTCTCGTTCACCGAGATCACGGACCCCTCGGCGCACGAGGCCTACAACGCCTGGCACCAGCTCGATCACCTGCCCGAGCAGTTCAGCATCGACGGCATCACCTTCGGGCAGCGCTGGGTGCGCTCCCCGCGCTGCCGGGCGGCCGAGGCGGCCACGGGCACCCTGCTCGAGCGTTTCCACTACATGACCCTCTACCTCCTGCGGGACGAGAGCGTGGTGGCACCGTTCTTCGACCTCGCGGTCCGACTGCGGGCCGAGGACCGCTTCTTCTCGGAGCGCCACGCCATGCTCTCGGGACCCTTCGAGGTGACCGGACGCTGGGCCGCGCCGCGGGTCGCGGTGTCCGCGGCCGTCATTCCGCACCGCCCCGCCCAGGGGGTCTACGTCGTGGTCGGGCCCCCGGTCGACGGCGCCGAGCTGACCGAACGGCCCGGGGTGGCCGGAACCTGGCAGTTCGCCGATCGCCCGAACGGCCGCCACGTGACGGTGGCTTTCGTCGACGGCAACCTGTGGGCGGCGGCCGGGGCGCTGGGGCCCCTCAGCCTGGCCGGCGCGGCGCCCGAATGGGCCGGACCGCTGGAGCGAGTCGATGCCTACCGCTGGGACTGGTTCGCTACGCTGACGCCCCAATGACCAGTCAAAGCAAGTCGAAAGCCCAGCGCAGGGCGGAGAATCAGCGCCGGGCCGAAGAGAAGCGCCGAGCCGAGCAGCGCCGGCAACGGGTCCGCATCGGCCTCAGGGTCGGCGGCGTCCTCGTCGTGATCGTGGCCGCCGTGGTGATCATCACCCAGGTCACGGGCGGCGGCGGTCACCCGAGTTCGTCGGCCCTCGCCAATACCCCGCCACAGCTGAAGGACCCGCACGTGCCGCTCTCAGCCGTTCCGGCCGCCATGTCGTCCACGTGGGTGCAGCCGCCCGCCGGCTCACCGGGCCCCGAGACGGTCCCCATCCCCAGCGGGCCCAAGCTGGCCACCCTGATCAACGCGGCGACCGGCCAGACGGTGGACGGCGTGCAGTGCCAGGCGGGCGAGCAGCTGGCGGTCCACGTCCACACGCACCTCACCATTTTCGTGGACGGCAAGGCGCAGGTGATCCCCTACGGCATCGGCATCCCCGGCTTCCAGGCCGTGTCGACCCCCGAGGGTCCCTTCGTGGAGACCGGCAGCTGCTTCTACTGGCTGCACGTCCACGCCAACGACGGCATCGTCCACGTCGAGTCGCCCAGCACGACCATGAGCTTCAGCCTCGGACAGTTCTTCGACGAGTGGGGCCAGACCCTGAGCAAGACGCAGGTCGGGCCGGCGACGGGCAAGGTCACCGTCTTCTTCACGTCCCCTGGCAAGAAGCCGGGCATCTACACCGGCGACCCCAACAACCTCCCTCTCGGGTACCACTACCAGATTCAGCTCGACGTGGGCACGCCGATCGTGGCCCCGGTGCAGATCACCAACTGGGGCGGTCTGTAGATCGGCGCAGGGTCGATGCGATCGTCGTCGGCCTCGAGGCCACCAACTCCCCGTCGACGACGCCGGCCTACCCGGCGTTCCGCCGCGCCATCGACTCGGCGTCGTGGTCGCCGCCGAGGAGCGCTTCGAGGATGGCGGGAGCCCTGTGCGGCAGCAACGACAGGTGCCCCTCTCCCGGCACGACGGTCACGGTGGCGTCCGCGATGTGCTGCTGCAGGTAGGCCCGGTAGCCGGGGGGCCCGGTCGTGTCGTCGGAGCCCTCCCAAATCTGCACCGGCGCGCTGATCTCCTCGAGCTCGAACCCCCAGGGGTCGCCGAAGATCCGGTAGTCCTGAATCGGCCCCTCGGTGCCCTGGCGCAGCGACTCTCGGAGGAAGGAGAGGGCGAGCTCGGGTGGCCCGAACTCGGTGAGCACCGACCGGTCGACGGGCGGGAAGGAGCGCATGACGACGCGCAGGAGGCGCGTGTTGCTCGCGTTGACGATGCTCACCTTCATGATCACCGAAGCGAGCGCCGGCGCGTGCCGAGACAGGTAGAGCAGGACCCGATCGTCGAACGTCAACCCCCGTGACGTCCCGTAGCGGTCGAGTGGGACCGAGCTCGACAGGAGCGCGGCCGCCGTCACCCGCCCCTCGAGCTTGGCCGCGCACACGGCGGCATAGGGTCCGCCGGCCGACCAGCCCATGACCGCGAAGCGGCCGATCCCGAGCGAGTCGGCCAGGTTGGCCACGTCCCGTGGCCAGTCGACCAGCCGCCGTTCCGGTTGGTACGTCGAGAGGCCCATGCCGGGCCGGTCCGGGGACAGCAGCCGCACGCGCTTGGCCACCGCGGCGTCGTGCGCGGGAGCGGCGTCCAGGCGCGAGCTGAGGCCGCCGTGGCAGCTGAGGACGGGGAAGCCGGTCGGGTCCCCGTACTCCTCGTAGGCGAGCTCCCTCCCGTCGGGAAGCGTGACGAACCCGGTCACCCCGGTGCGGCCTTGCCCCGTCCCGTCCCGACGGGCTCGGCCGGCGCGAGCGGCCCGGGGGCAGGTACCTGCACGAGAGCACGCTATAGGGTGCGGGCATGAGCGTGAACGTCGACGAGCTGGTTGACGGCCTCCTGGCCGACTTCCCACCGGCCACCACCGAGCCCCAGAAATTCCTGGAGGAGCAGTTCGACCGGGGCCTGGCCTGGTTGCACTTCCCGCCGGATTGCGGGGGGCTCGGACTGACGCCGAAGGACCAGCAGCGGGCCCAGTCGCGTCTCCACGCCGCCGGCGCCCCGGTGGCCGGGCTGAAGAATCCGATCGGCTACGGCATGTGCGCACCCACCATCGCCACCCACGGCACGCCCGAGCAGAAGGAGCGCTACCTCCGGCCCCTGTTCTCCAACGAGGAGATCTGGTGCCAGCTCTTCAGCGAGCCGGGCGCCGGCTCCGACGTGGCCGGGCTGTCGACCCGGGCCGAGCGTGACGGCGACGAGTGGCTGCTGAACGGGCAGAAGGTGTGGACGACGCTGGCCCACATTTCGGCTTTCGGGCTGATCATCGCCCGGACCAATCCCGATGTCCCCAAGCACAAGGGCATGACGGCCTTCCTGATCGACATGAAGGCGCCGGGCGTCGAGGTCCGACCGCTCTTCCAGATCACGGGTGAGGCGGAGTTCAACGAGGTCTTCTTCGCCGACGTCCACATGCCCGACACCGCCCGCATCGGCGGCGAGGGCGAGGGGTGGAACGTTGCCGTGACCACCCTCATGAACGAGCGCGTCTCCATCGGTGGCGCCGTGACCCGGCGTGGCGGCGGTCCCGTCGCCGAGGCCATCCGCCTTTGGAAGGAGCGCTGGCAGGGCGACACGTCGCCCCACGCGCTCGCCCTGCGTGACCGGCTGGTGTCGAGTTACATCCGCAGCGAGGCGTACTCCATGACGAACATGCGGGCGTCGCAGACCCGCCGGGCCGGCACGCCCGGGCCCGAGGGTTCGGTGGCCAAGCTGGCCTACGCCGAGGAGAACAAGCGCGTCTACGACCTGTGCATGGACCTGTTGGGAGCCGAGGCCATGCTGTTCCCGGCCGGCTACCCCATGGTGCGCCCGCAGCTGGTCGGCATGGGCTCAGCCGACCTGCACAAAATGTTCTTGCGCGTGCGGGCCAACTCCATCGAGGGGGGCACGTCGGAGGTGATGCGCAACATCTTGGGCGAGCGCGTGCTGGGCCTGCCCGGCGACGTGCGCACCGACAAGGAGCTGGCCTGGAAGGACGTGCCGCGCAGCTGACGCCCGACCGCCGGCGGCACGGCCCGGCCCGATCAGGCGGCGAAGGTCACCGGCAGTGCCGTCGGCGAACGGAAGACGTCGCCGCGGATGTGCGGGTCGCTGTCCCCGGCGTCGAGGGCCAAGCCCGGCAGGCGGTCCAGCACCCGGTTGAGCAGCACCCGCGTCTCGAGCCGGGCCAGGTGCATGCCCAGGCACATGTGGGGGCCGTGGGCGAAGGCGATGTGGGGGATGGCCGGGCGGAAGATGTCGAAGACCTCGGGGTCGTCCCACCGGCTCTCGTCGTGGTTGGCCGAGCCGAGGTGCGGGACGATGCCCACGCCGGCGCCGATGGTGACCCCCCCGATCTCCACCTCGCACGTCGTCGTGCGGCCGATGCTGAGGAGCGGCGGCTCGAAGCGCAGCGCCTCCTCAATGGCCTGCGGGAGCAGCGAGCGGTCCGCCGTCACCGCGTCGAGCTGGTCGGGGTGGGTCAACAGGAGGTAGAGGAGATTGCCCGAGGACCGGTAGGTGGTCTCGGCGCCCGCCGGCAACAGGAGCCGCAGGAACGAGTAGATGGCCTCGTCGGTCAGCCGCTCGCCGTCCACCTCGGCCGAGACGAGGTCGCTGATGACGTCCTCGGCCGGATGGGCCCGGCGCTCGGCCACGACGCCGGCGAAGTACTCGCGCAGCGATTCCGAGGCGGCCAGACCGCGGTCGATGTCGGCCACGAGGCCGATGAGCTCGACCGACCAGCGCTGGAATTGCTCGAAGTCCTCTTCGGGCAGCCCGAGCAGCCGCGCGATGACGCGCACGGGAAATTCGAAGGTGAGCTGGCGCACCAGGTCGGCGCGGCCGTCGGCGACGAAGCGGTCGATCAGCTCGTCGACGATGGGGCCGATGAACTCGGGCTCCCAGCGGGCCAGTGCCTTCTCACGGAAGGCGTGGGCCACCAGGTTCCGGTGGCTGCGGTGCTCGGGGTCGTCCATGCCCAGGATCATGTGGCCCATCACCATGCCGATGGTCACGTCGTAGCCGGTCGAGGTGAAGGTCTTGGCATCGCGCAGAATGCGCGAGCAGTCGTCGTAGCGATAGGCGATCCACTCGGGCTCGGGGTTGAATCCCTCGGGCAGCACCTCGGGCGGCATGGTGTAGCCCTTGCTCACCGGCGTGGTGCGGCGCTTGTCGGCCAAGCCCGGGTAGGGGTCTCGGGTGGTGCCGGCCACGACGTCGTCGAAGGCGGCGAACGGGTCGTACTCCTGGGCGTCGGACATGGCCATGGCGGCTCCCTCTCTGCAGCTGACGTCTGCGTCAGGTTAGGCTGGCCGGCGCCGGCCGCACCGGCGGGGCGTCCGTGGGCCCGACCGCGTAGGCTCCCGGCCGAATGAAGACCCTGCGCACGCCCGACGAACGCTTTGCCGGCTTGCCCGGCTACGACTTCGAACCCCACTACGCCGACATCGCCGACGCCGAGGGCTCCACCTTGCGGGTCCACTACCTGCGGGAGGGTGACCCCGGCGGCCCGGTGGTGCTCCTGATGCACGGCGAGCCGTCCTGGTCCTACCTGTACCGCAAAATGATCCCGATCCTCACGGCGGCCGGGTTGCAGATCGTGGCGCCCGACCTGGTGGGGTTCGGCCGCTCGGACAAGCCGGCCGAGCGCGGTGACTACACCTTCGCCCGCCACGTCGAGTGGATGCGCGAGCTGTTGTTCGACCGCCTCGACCTGCACGCCGTCACCCTGGTCGGCCAGGACTGGGGCGGCCTGATCGGCCTCCGTCTGGTGGGGGAGCACCCCGACCGCTTCGCCCGGGTCGTGGCGGCCAACACCTTCCTGCCGACGGGCGACACCAACCCCGGTGACGCCTTCTTCGCCTGGCAGCGCTTCTCCCAGGAGGTCGAGGAGTTCCCGACGGGCGGCATCGTGCAGGGTGGGTGCGCCAAGGGCATTACGCCCGAAATCCGCGCCGCCTATGACGCTCCGTTCCCCGACGAGTCCTACAAATCGGGCGCCCGCCAGTTCCCCCTGCTCGTGCCCTCGCGACCCGACGACCCCGCCCACGATGCCAACGTGGCCGCCTGGGTGGGGCTGTCCGCCTTCGACCGGCCCTTCCTCTGCGCGTTCAGCGACAGCGACCCCATCACCAAGGGGGCCGACCGCAACCTGAAGGAGCGGATCCCCGGGGCCAAGGGACAGCCGCATACGACCATCGTCGGCGGGGGACACTTCCTCCAGGAGGACTGCGGGGAGGACCTGGCCCAGGTGGTCGTGGACTTCGTCGCCTCGACCTCGTGACCCACGAGCACGCGGTCGTCGTCGTCGGCGCCGGCTTCTCCGGCATCGGCATGGCGGCCCGCCTGCTGGAAATGGGCATCGAGGACTTCGTGGTGCTCGACCGCGGCGACGATCTGGGGGGCACCTGGCGGGACAACTCCTACCCGGGGGCAGCCTGCGACGTGCCGTCCAACCTCTACTCGTTCTCCTTCGCGCTCAACCCGGACTGGTCGCGCGCGTTTCCCTCCCAGGGTGAAATCTGGGACTACATGCGCCACTGCGTCGATCGCTTCGACGTGGGGGGCCGCCTGCGCCTGGACCATGCGGTGGACGAGGCGCACTGGGACGAGGCGGAGCACCGCTGGGTGGTGCGCACGGTGGGCGGGGGCGAGTACGCCGCACCGGTGTTGGTCTGGGCCACCGGTTCGTTGAGCGAGCCGACCATTCCCGAGTTCCCCGGCCTGGACGGATTCCGCGGCAAGGTCTTTCACTCGGCCAGGTGGGCGCACGGATTCGACCTGACCGGCAAGCGGGTGTGCGTGGTCGGCACCGGGGCCTCGGCGGTCCAGTTCGTGCCGCAGATCGCGCCGGTGGTCGAGCACCTCTACCTCCATCAGCGCACGCCGCCGTTCGTCGTGCCCCGGCGGGACCGGGCCGTCTCGCGCCTGCGCCGTTTCGTCTACCGCAAGGTGCCCGCCACCCAGCGCCTGGCGCGCCTGCGCATCTACATGCTCTTCGAGTCGCTGCTCTCGGTCTTCGTCGGAAACGGCCAGAGGCGCAAGCAGACCGTGCGCAAACTGGCCCTCGGCCACCTGGCCAAGCAGGTGCCCGACCCGACGCTACGCGAGAAGCTCACGCCGCACTACGAGCCGGGCTGCAAGCGCCTCCTGCTCTCCGACGACTACTACCCCTCGCTGACGCGGCCCAACGTCGAGGTCGTGGACGCTCCGGTGGCCTCGTTCACCGCCCACGAGGTGGTGGGGCAGGACGGCATCGCCCGGCCCGTCGACGTGGTGATCATGGGCACCGGGTTCGAGGCGGCCGAACCGCCCTACGCCGAGCACATCGTCGGGCGCGACGGCGTGCGGTTGTCCGAGCACTGGAAGGCGAACGGGGTCGAGGCCTACGCCGGGTCGACCGTGGCCGGCTTCCCCAACCTGTTCCTGATGATCGGGCCCAACTCGACCCTGGCCCACAACTCCATGATCTACATGATCGAGTCGCACATCAACTACGTCGGCAGCGCGTTGGCCTTCCTCCGCCGGCCGGGCGTGCGCAGCGTGGAGGTGAAGCCGGGGGTGCAGCAGCGGTACAACGAGCGCCTGCAGGCCCGGCTGGAGCACTCGGTGTGGGTGGAGGGCGGGTGTGGGAGCTGGTACCTCGACCACCGCGGTCGCAACACCACCCTGTGGCCCGACCACACCTGGAAGTTCCGCCGCCTGACCCGGCGCTTTCACCCCGCCGAGTACACGGTCCGGGCGTAGACGCGGGCCGACAGGGTCAGCAGCACGACGGCGA
Organism: uncultured Acidimicrobiaceae bacterium; assembly: GCA_963850095.1. Lineage (GTDB taxonomy): Bacteria > Actinomycetota > Acidimicrobiia > Acidimicrobiales > RAAP-2 > Bog-473. Next base: position 388,390 of record CAWKJX010000004.1, read on the forward strand.
ACACCGACAGCGCGCCGATCTCGGGTAGCACGGCGGTGAAGCCGGCGTTGTCGTAGATCAGCTTGACGAAGGCGTCCATGGCCCAGGCCTGCGGGACGACGTGGCCGACGGCACGGACGACCGACCCGACGACATCGAGCGGGTACATGCAGCCGCCGAGCATGCCGCAGACGATGCCCAGGACGACGGCCCCGGCGATCGCCTGCTCCTCGCTGCGGGCCCGCGAGCCGAGGAGACCCGACGCACCGGCGTAGCTGAGCGAGAGCAGGGCCAGCACGACGAACACCGCGGGTGGGTCGCCCCAGTGCACCCCGAAGATGACCCGGCCCACCAGGAGCAGGCCGGCGGATTGCCCGGCCGCCACCACGAGGCAGGACACGGTCTGGGCCGCCATGACCGATCGGCTCAGAACCGGGGCGGCGGCCAGCCGCTTCATCATGCCGATACGGCGTGACTCCACCAGTCCCGATGACAGGAGCAGCACGGTGATGCCGAGGAAGAGGACGAGGTCGGCCGGCGCCACGTAGGCGAACGGGCTGATGGGCGGCGGAATGTCGGTGTGCGCCAACGTGACGTCGGTCAGCTTGGTACGCGTGCCCTCGGCCGTCATGAGGTCGAGCAGGGCCACCACGTCCGTGCGGGCCTGGACGGCGCTGGTGTTGGCGCCCTCGCTCACCAACTCGACCCGCAGGTGCCCCGGTGCCGCCGGGAGGGTGACGAGGCCGGCCACCACGCGCCCGCGCAGAATGTCGTCGGCCAGAGTGGAGGGGCTGGCCTCGAGGTGGGCCTTGAGGCTGTTGGTGCGGTCGATGAGCTGAACCAGCCGCGGTGGCGGGTGCACCAGGCCCACCGGTTCGCGGGGGTTGCCGGCCAGCAGGCCGGTGACGAGAATGAAGAGCACGGGGAACGCCGTGGCGACGAACACCAGGCGGGCGTCGCCGACGGCGCGGCGGACGTTCACCCGGACGACGGGGATCACGGCGTCACCATGCGGCGCACCCGGGTCAGGGCGAGCCCGATCGTCAGCACGGCGATGAAGCACAGGACGAGGAAGGGGCCGATGATGTCGCGGGCCGGCTCGCGCAGCAGGGCCAGGCGGCCGAAGCCGACCAGGGCCCAGCCGTTGGGCGTGCCCAGGCTGAGCACCTGTAAGAAGGTGGGCAGTGCGCCGGGCGGGAGCAGGTTGCCGCCCAAAAGGGCCAGGACGAGGCCGACGATGAGCGAGGCCGCGAACGCTTCGCGCTCGTTGCGGGCGAACGAAGTGACGAGGACGCCGAAGCCGCACATGGCGGCCACGGCGCCCAGGCACATCAGCAGGACGCCCAGCGGGTCGCCCCAGTCGGCCCCGAAGACGAGGGCGGTGGCGCCCCAGACCACGAAGATGGAGACGAGGCCGGTGGCGCCGACGGCCAGCATTTTGCCGTTGACGATGGCGGCCGGGCGGACCGGCGCCGCCGCCAGGCGCACCAGCGTGCCCTGGGTGCGCTCGAGCATCAGGGCACGCATGCCCAGACCGCTGCCGATGAAGAGGAAGACGACGGCGATGGAGGGGGCGAAGTAATCGAGCACGGCCTTCCCGCCGTTGCCGACGGTGCCGGTCACCACGTCGAGCGAGGCGTCGGCTGCGGCCGGCCCGTGGCCGACCCGGGCCGCATAGAGGCGGCTGGCCAGCCCCGCCGCCACCGCCTGGGCCGTCTCCTCGCCCACCAGCGCGTCGGCGCGGTCGACCACCTTGAACCCCGGCGTGGGCGTGGCGCCCGGCGCCACCATCGGGACGAGGAGGTTCCCCAGGCTCTTGTGCACCGGGTAGGCGATGACCCCGCCGGCCAGGGTGCCGTCGGCCACCTCCCGTTCGAGGGTGGCAGGCGAGGCCACGGTGCGCACGGCGACGTTGGCCGGGAGTTGGGCCGCGTGCGCGGCCGCCCGGACCACCGCGGGCGCCGCCCCGCTCACGCCGATGGGGAGGGCGCCCTGGGCGGGGCGGCTGGCGAAGGCGAAGCCGAGGACGGCCGCAATGGCCAGTGGGGCCACCAGGCTCGTAATGAGCACGGAGCGGTCCCGGAGCCGCCGCCGCAGCTCGTTGAGAGCGACAATGCCGGTCAGCCGCCGTGCTCCTCGCCGCTCACGCCGTCAGAAACTACCGTTGGCCGGCGTGATCGCGCTGGAACCCGTCGGCGTCGTGGTCGGGGGGCGCACCGAGGCGATCGACGACGACTGGGGTGCGGTCGGGGCGCTCATCCGGCTCGACCCCGGGCGCTTCGGTCCCGACGCCGTGGCCGGGCTCGAGGATTTCTCGCATCTGATCGTGGTGTTCCAGTTCCACCTGGTGGCCGAGTCGGAGGTGCAGACCGGGGCACGGCGGCCCCGGGGCAACCCGGACTGGCCCGAGGTGGGCATGTTCGCCCAACGGGCCAAAATGCGCCCCAACCGGCTCGGCGTCTCCTCCTGCGCGTTGGTACGGGTCGACGGGCTCGACCTGCACGTGCGCGGCCTGGACGCCGTCGACGGCTCGCCGGTGCTCGACGTCAAGCCCTACCTGCGTGAGTTCGAGCCGGACCCCGCATCCGTGCGGCAGCCGGCGTGGGCGAGCGAGTTGATGGCGGGCTACTACTGAGCCGGCGCGATCGGGGGACTTCGCTCGGTCACAGCCGGTCTCGCGGCGCCTTTGCCCGGACGGCGCGGCCAGAGTTGGATTGGTGACATGGACTTCTCCACGATTGAGGTGAGCTTCAGCAGCGCCCGAGGTGCCATCACCCTGAACCGCCCCGACAAGCTGAACCCGCTCGGCACACTCACCCTCACCGAACTTATCGAAGCGGCCCGGTTCCTCGACGCGCGCCGCGAGGTCAAGGTGGTCGTCCTCAGCGGCCGCGGGCGGGCGTTCTGCGCCGGCGCCGACCTGGCTGCGTTCTCCGGCCGTGACGGTTCTGCGCCGTCTGCCAGTGCGCTGCGCGAGGCGGCTGACGCCGGGCGACTCATGGCGGAAGCCATCGAGTCGATGCGAGCCGTCACGGTGGCGAGACTGCACGGCCACTGCGTGGGCGGAGGGCTGGTCCTGGCCGCGGCGTGTGATCTGCGGATCGCCGCTGACGACACCCGTTTCTCCATCCCCGAGGTCGATCTCGGGATACCTCTGGCCTGGGGTGGCATCCCCCGTCTCGTCCGCGAAATAGGCCCGGCGATGACCAAGGAGCTGGTCATGACCTGCCGGGCGTTCGGCGCAGCGGAGGCACACGCGGCCGGCTTCCTCAACCAGGTCGTCCCCGCAGCCGACCTCGACGCTTCCGTGGAGACCCTCGTCGGTCAGCTCGAAGGCAAGTCATCGCTGACGCTTTTCGCGACGAAGCGACACGTGAACGCCGTCACCGAGGGCATGGTCAACCCGGCGCGCGCCTGGAACGACGCCGACTCCCTGATGACGGCGCTCCGCGATCCTGAGTCGAGAGCGGTTGCTGCGGCCTACTTGAGTCGATTGGCCGGAACCTGACGCATCGGCCCACCTGCCTGATACCGGGTTCCCACGCCGCGGGGACCGGACGCGGCCCATCGGTGCTTCCGGGCGGGGCGGACCTCCCACAGTTGGCCCGAGTACCTAGCCCACGATCACATTGTGCACCGTCGCCACCATCGGGTCCTTGAGGCTCACACCCAGTTCGGCCAGGATCGGCACGAGGGTCGGTCCGAAGGCGTCAAAGTCCTCCTGGGATTCCCAGATGTCGAACACCTGGATCTCCCCGTTCGATTCGAGGGCAACGTGGTACGTGCGTCCCTTGGGCGCGCCGGCTCCGGCTGCCTCGAGCTGCTTGATCGCATTGTTGTACTTCTCAGGCGTGAATCCCTCGTGTACGAAATAGATCCCGAGCGCCATGCGGCACCGCCTCTCTGCGTCCTCGACGCAATGTTGATGCTGCGGCCATACCGCATTGGACACGGCCCGTCGGGACCCTAGCGCTTGCCCAGCCGCAAGGCGTGGGCGATGGTGGGCGCTCGGATTCGCCGCGTGTCGCCGTCAGCCGGTTCGGGCGGGCACTTCAGGCACGTATGGGGCAGCCGGAACGACCGTCTGCCTGGTCTTGGAGCGCCCGCTCTCAGCCCTTTGTGATCGCAGATCCTCGGCGCGAATCGGACCGATCGAAGACGGGTACGCCTCGTGCGTCGGACGTCAAGCGCCTATAGGCCCCGGGTTTCCTGTACGCGTCCCCCATCGTCTCCCGCCCTCGGTACTCCCTCAGTGCGGCCAGGTCGAGCGTGGCCAGGTAGACGCCCTCGCTCTCGCCTGCCTCGAAGACGAGGTGGTCACGAGGTTGACCATTCGGATGACCGTTCTCTTCGTAGACCATTGCGTCAAAGACGCTGGAATGCCCATCTTGATCGGGGGCGGCATAGTTCACCGTGGCGATCGCGGTCATGTTTTCGAAGGCGCGGGACCGAAGCTGCAAGGTCCGCTCGCCCGCCATGGGACAGGCGTTCGGAACCACAATGAGTTCGGCGCCGCCGAGCATCAGTTCACGCGCCGACTCCGGGAACTCCCGGTCGGCGCAGATCATGACGCCGACGTCGACGAACCCACCCTCGATGTCGAGTCGAGCGACCTCGAAGGATTCTCCGGGCGTGAGGGCCTTCTCCATTCCCCAGTCACACGTGTGAACCTTGGCGTAGCAAAGAACGTCTCGTCCATGCCTGTCGATGAGCAGCGCGGTGTTCCGGGGGGAACCAGGCCACCGCTCCAAGAATGTCGCCACAATCGCCAGGTTGAGATCGGACGCAGCGTTTCTGAATGCGCTCAGCCATGGATCGTGACGGGCGATGGCCATCTCCCGCCATTGCGCCCGTCCCACCTCGTCATCCGGGCAAGGGGCGTAACCGATCTGCCACATCTCCGGCAGGATGGCGATGTCCGCCCCTTCTTCGGCGGCCCGGGCACACAGAGCCAATCCCTTTTCGAGGTTGGCCCGCGGATCGCCCTCGGAGGCGGATTGACAGAGAGCCAGCCGCAGATCGGTCACCACTCCATTATGCGGCCCGAAGACCGGCACCGGTGTCCCTCTCGAGTATCCCGGTTCGACCGGCCCTGGGCTGTCTACGTCACCGCTTCCTTGAGAACAGCAGCCAGTTCTTCCGCGCTCTTGAACGTTGCGCCCGATGCTTCGAAGGCGAGTTCGGAGCCGTCCTTGAGATGGATCTGGATCTGCACACTCTTTATCGCCGCAAGTCGTCCGGTCGAGAAATCAACCGATGCAATTTCTGACAGCGGGATCGCCCCGAGGAATTTGCCGGCCTTGAGATTGAATCCGAGATTGCTGGTCGAGAACGTGAGGATCCGGCGGTCGGTCACGCCCAGTTTCACAATGGGCGAGCTCTTGCCGCCAAACGCGGCACGCGTGATCGATCCGGTATTGACGGTCGCTGCCGCGACGAAAGCCTCGCCCGGCTCCAAGAGATCCGCGAACTGCTTGCCCAATTTCGATCCGTCGTTCTTCACTCGTCCCTCCTCCGGTATGCGAACACAGTAAGTGATCAGGTGCCGGCGTCCACGGATCGGCGGGGGAGCCGGTACGCGGGACCCCGGCGCTGTGGGGACCGTGACAGGTGGCGTGGCCCAGGCGATACTTGGTGTCCATGCCGGAACCGTGGCAGACCGCCGCTGAGGCATCGAAGAGATTCGGTGCGCAGGCTCGGGACTACGAGCGCTATCGGCCGCGGTACCCAGAGAGCGTCTTCGACGACATCGTGGAGATCGCCCACGCCTCGGCCGGGACCGCCGTGATCGAAATCGGAGCGGGGACGGGAATTGCGACGGAACCGTTGGTGCGCCGCGGCCTCTCGGTTACCGCGATCGAACCGGCACCGGAGATGGCCTCATTGGCCCAGGCCAAGCTCGGCCATCGGGCCTCGATCTTCGTGGGCCGCTTCGAGGACTATCCGGCACCGGCGCCCGTGCCGCTGGTCGCCTCGTTCAATGCCTGGCATTGGGTGAACCCCGATGTCGCCGTCGACACCGTGGCCGAGCTCCTCGCGCCCGGCGGCTTCCTCGCTCTCGTGTGGACCGAAGTCGTCTCGTGGGGTGAGGAACCGTTCGAGGAACGGCTGGCCCAGGTCTTCGGCGACCCGTGGGCGAAGCGACTCGGCCACGTCGACGACTCCATGCGGCCGCTGCGTGCCGACCCCCGGTTCGGGGAACCTCAGGTTCTCCACCATGTCTTCGAGCGCACACTCGACGCTGCGACCTTCGTAGCCGTGACGAAGACCTATGGCGGCCGACGCACTGACGAGCAGTACGACGCCATTGCGAGGATGATCGACGATGAATTCGGGGGCACCATCAACAAGGTCGAGGATGCCGCCCTGTACATCTCGAGGCGCGCTTAGCCACATTGCTCTGTGTTGTGCTCGGCCGGGAGCGAGGGGCGGTTCGGCACCTCCTTCGAGGGCACTTGTCGGGCAAGGAAGTGTGGGCGCTTCATCACTCGCAGCCCATCTTTTGCATTCTCGAAGGCGGGGCACCTTATGACACGAACAGTGAAATCACTCTCTCTTGTGTGCACCCCGAAGACGGGGTAGCCACTGCGCCGCGTGACGAAATCGGCGCGCTCTCATCCCAAGCAATGTGTGACCTTCGGCTCTGGTCCTCGTGCGAGGGCTGCGCATAGAACAGAGGCATGGCTTGAGGGGGGATAACCAAGGAGAGGGAAATCCCATGATCACGCGCAAGAGGATCTACGCCGTTGGCGTCGCGTTCGTAATGTCCGCCGGCCTCGCAATCGGAGTCGTGAGTGCAGGAGGTACGAATGGTCCTGCCGGTGGCGGGTATGGGACGTCCAACTGCGTCAACGGCATCTACGCCGAGTATTGCGGTACGCAGGAGTCTGCGACGAGCCTCTACATCGCGGTCGGATGGGGCAACCATCTGATCGGTACAGCGAAGCCGCAAGCCAATAACGCCGAATTCTTCTGGTTTGCGGATGCGTCCGCCACTGCAGCCAACAACGACAAGTACGCGGAATTCGCCCCGGATGGAATAGCGTCGAACCGGGTGATGGCCGAGGTGAATCACACCATCGTCCTGACCCAGGCGACTGGAGCGGCGAACCAGAAGTGGGTCTTCGACGGAACCGGGTGGGAGAACGTCGCAACCGGTGACGTGCTCGAGTCCACCACCAACGGCGGTCCCATTGACGCCGTTACCGGCCCGTCCTCTGGCACGTCCGAGACCTGGACCTTCGTTATCCCGTAACGGAGTCTCAGGACTCACCGATCGTCGATGTGGGCGATGCTGTAGTCCCGGTCGCCACGGTATGCGTGCCGTGTGAGGGGTGCGACCGGGACTCGGGCCACCAGTGGCTCAGGTATCGATCCGACCAGTTTCAACGGTCGGCATCCGTGGCGCACCGTTGCCCATCACCAGGAGCGGTTCGTCACCGGTCAACAGAGTGAGGCGGACCTCGTAGCTGCGTCAGAGTCACGGAAGGTGCCCGACCGAGGCGGCCGGGTGCGCGAGCACATTGGCCAGCGTCAGTCCGCTGGCACGGTCCATTCGGCATGACGTGTTCGTCGATTATGGGCCGGTCGGGTGTACGGCAAAAGACGCACTGTCCCTGAATCGACCGGACCGGGCGCGAGGCGCGCGTCAGGGAGCGGTAGACGTCGACCTCGGCGAAAGAACGCACCTATCCTGAACGGTGATGCGGGTCATGGTCACAGGATCGAGCGGCCTGATCGGGCAAGCCCTGTGTTCGCATCTAGGAGAGCAGAGCCACGACGTGGTCACGGCCGTGCGCCGTCCGGTTCGTCCCGGTGAGCCCGCGATCCGCTGGGATCCCGAGGCCGGCACCATCGATTCGAGAAGTCTCGAGGGAATTGACGCGGTGGTCCATCTGGCCGGCGCAGGCATCGGGGACCGCCGATGGGATGAGGCCCGCAAGCGGGTGCTCGTGGAGAGCCGCACCCGATCCACGGCCACGCTCGCCGGTGCGCTGGCCGGTCTGGAACGTCGACCCCGGGTGCTCGTGAGCGCGTCGGCCATCGGGTTCTACGGCGACCGCGGCGACGACGTGCTCACCGAGCAGAGCCCACCGGGAGCCGACTTCTTGGCGTCGCTCTGCGTGCGTTGGGAGGCCGAGACGGCCCCGGCCGCCGAGGCCGGCATCAGAGTGGTCTGTGCGCGCACCGGTGTCGTCATGAGTAGAGAAGGTGGTGCGCTCCGCCAGATGTTGCCGTTGTTCAAGCTGGGCCTGGGCGGCCGGTTGGGATCAGGGGCGCAGTGGTGGAGCTGGATCACCCTCGACGACGAGGTCCGTGCCGTTTCTTGGCTGTTGGAGAACAACGTGAATGGGCCGGTGAATCTGACGGCACCTCAGCCCGTCACCAACCGTGAATTCACCCGGGTGCTGAGTGCGGTGCTGCACCGACCGGCCCGACTACCTGTGCCCAGGTTCGGTCCGAGGCTGCTCTTGGGATCTGAGCTCGCCGACGCCCTGCTGTTCAACAGCGCCCGGGTGCGGCCGACAGTCCTCGAATCGAGCGGATTCGACTTCTGCCATTCCGACTTGGAGACGGGTCTGCGGAGCCTGTTCTCACCGGCCGCGCCATGAGTCAGGTGCCACAACATCGAGGGGCGACATGCCGAGTTGGCACTCGGAACATCCGAACAGTGGGGTGCCCGACCCGCCCCTGTCTCACTCGAAGCTGGGCCGCCCCGAGCGGGTTCGCTTCAGCTCGTAGAACCCTTCGGTCCCGGTGCACAGCAGTACGCCGTCCCAGAGCCGGCCGGCCGCCTCTCCTTTGGGTGCCGGTGTCACGACGGGGCCGAAAATGGCCGCTCCGTTGTAGTGGATGACGGGCGTGCCGACGTCGTCGCCGACGGGCTCCATCCCGGCGTAGTGCGAGGCGGCCAACGCCTCGTCGTATTCCTCCGAATGCGCCGCCTCGAGGAGCGAGGCCGGCAGGCCCAACTCGGCCAGCGCGTCGGGCAGAATCTGCTCGCGCTTCTCCTCGTCGCGGCCCCAGCCCTCGACGTGGATCCGATTGCCCAGCGCGGTGTAGAGCGGCAACAGGATCTCCTGGCCTTTCATCTCCCTGGCGGCGATGCACACGCGCACCGGCCCCTTGGCCCGGCCCATGCGCTCCTTGTACTCGTCGGACAGGCCCTGGCGGTCGGCGTTGAGGATGGCCAGCGACATCACGTGCCATTCGGTGTGGATGTCGCGCACCTTCTCCACCTCGAGCATCCAACGCGACGTGATCCAGGCCCAGGGGCACAGCGGGTCGAACCAGAAGTCGGCCGTGTCCTTGCCGGCGCCGCGGGTGGAGCTCGCGCCGGGAGTGGTGTTCGTCGTGTTCGTCATGGGATCCCTCCGTCGACTCGCAGGATGGCGCCCGTCGTGTACGACGAGGCGTCCGTGGCGAAATACAGGGCGGCCCCCACGATCTCGTCCGGTTCGCCGGCCCGGCCGAGCGCGTGGTGGGGCATGCCACGCTCGCGCACGTCGGGGCCCCAGGCCTTCGAGATGTCGGTGAGGAAGGGTCCGGCCATAATGCAGTTGACCCGCACGCTCGGCCCGAAGGCCTTGGCGAAGCCCTCGGTGAGGGTGTTGAGGCCGGACTTGGCGGCGTCGTAGGGCAGCATGTGCGGTCCCGGCCGGATTGACCCCGTGCTCGAGACGTTGATGATGGACCCGCCCGCGCCACCGGCCACCATGCGCGGGCCGACCAGCGCCGTCAAGCGGAAGGGCCCCTTCAGGTTGACGGCGAGCACCTTGTCCCACAACTCCTCGGTCACCGACGTCAGGTCGGGGTAGAGCGGCGACATGCCCGCGTTGTTCACGAGCACGTCGACGTGGCCGAAGGCGTCGTAGGCCTGCTCCACCAGCCCGTCGATTTCGTCCCAGTGCCCCACATGGCAGGCCACGGGCAGGGCGCGCCGGCCCTTGGCCTCCACCTCGGCCGCCACCTCCTGGCAGCTGTCGAGCTTGCGGCTGGTCACCACGACGTCGGCCCCGGCGTCGGCGAAGGCCAGCACCATCGAGCGCCCGAGCCCCCGGCTGCCCCCGGTCACCAGCGCCACCTTGCCGGCCATTGGCCCTCGGCCACCGCCGCTCGCGGTCACGCCGGCACCCCGACCAGCTCGGCCACCAGCTGGGTCACGGCTTTGGCCATCGGGATATGCAGGGACTCGTTGGGCCCGTGGGCGTTCGAGTGCGGCCCGAGCACCCCGGTGGCCACGAACTGGGTGCTTGGGAAGCCCTTCTGCAGATCGGCCAGGAACGGAATGGACCCACCCTCGCCCACGCCGGCCCAGGTGCGGCCGAAGCGCTCCTTCGACACCCGCTCGAGCACCGACGCGATGCCGTCGTCCAGCGGCGGCGCCACCCAACCCTGGGCGGCCGCCTCCATGTCGATGGTGAGGTGGGCCCCCTCGTCGGTCCGGATGGCCGAAATCACCGCGTCGGCCGCTGCCGAGGCGTCGACGTCGGGCGGCAGGCGGAGCGAGAATTTCGAGCGTCGTCGACGGCCGCAGCACGTTGCCGCCGTCGCGCGGCGTGGGCAGGCCGTCGGCCCCCGTCACCTCGAGCGCGGGGCTCCACGTCCGGGCCACCAGTCGCTGCACCGGGTCCGACGCCAGCAGCTTGAGCCCGTCCACCACCGGCGCCGCGCTGTCGGGGAACTCCTCAGCCACCGCACGGAGATTGGCCAGGTGGGTCTCGGGTATGCCCGTCCCCGCCAGCTGGCGCAGCACAATGCGGCCGGTGTCCTCGTCCTCGATGCCGGAGAGGATGCGGCGCAGGATGCGGAACGACGACGGCACCACCCCGCCGCCTTGCCCACTGTGGATGCCCTCGGTCAGCACCTCGCACGTCACCGTGGTCACCAGATTGCCGCGCAGCGATGTCGTCAACCACAGGCGGTCGTAGCTGAGCCCGCCCGAGTCGAGGCAGATGACGAGGCGCGGCCGTCCGATGCGCGCGCTGAGGTGCTCGAGGTAGGCCGCCAGGTCGGGGCTGCCGCTCTCCTCGCTCGCCTCAATGAGCATGAGCACGCGGCCCTGGCCGCCGCCCGTCGCCGCCAGGGCGGTGGCGGCGGCGAACGTCGAATAGCCGTCGTCCGCCGTGCCCCGCCCGTAGAGGAGGTCACCCTCGCGCACGGGCTCGTAGGGCGAGAGTCCGGCCCGCCACTCGCCCAGCGGTGGCTGCTTGTCCATGTGGCCGTAGATGACGATGGCGTCGCCCGGCTGCCCGTTGTCGGCCAGCAGCACCGGCGTGCGGCCCGGCAGCTGCACGAGCTCGGTGCTCAGGCCCGTCCCCTGTGCGTCCACCCACTGGCGCAGCAGCTGCGCCGCCGCCGTGATGTGGCCGTGTTCCGCCCAGTCGGGGTCGAAGGCGGGGGAGAGGCACGGGATGCGCGTGTAGTCGGACAGCGCCGGCAACACCCGCTCGTCCCAGGCGGCGTCGATGGCGGCCCCGAGGTCGGTCACGATGCGGCGGGCGACTCGGTCAGCTGCGCCAGGCGGTCGAGCGTCTTGGCCATGGAGGTGGCCGTCTGCTGGTGGAGCCGGCCGAGACGCAAGAAGAAGGCCTGCTTGTCCTTCGAGATGTCCCACGTCTCGGTGACCTTGGTGCTGCCGTCGTCCTCCTCGAGCTGGTAGCGCCAGATGCGGCCCCCGAGGAAGCGGCCGAGCGGCCCGGCCAGCGACGTCTGCCAGGCGATGACCTTGTCCGGTTCGTACTCGACGACGGTGTTGGACATGGAATAGGGCACGCCGACCTTCATGGACATGCCGAAGGTGGAGCCCAGGGTCAGGTGGTCGGGTGCGCCGTCCTTCGCCTTGACGACGGAGCCCGAGCCGTCGATCTCCGCGTGGCGGGACGCGTCGGCCACGATGGCGAAAATGGCCGATGCCGGCGCCTTTATGACCCGGTCGACGCTGACGGTGTTGCCTTCCATGTGTCTCCTCCCGCGGCGGGGCGGGGCGGTCGCTGCCCCGGTCTGTGTCGGAGTTCTCCGGTCCGGAGACTACGGCTCGGCGACGGCGTGCGCGACCAGGTCGCCCAGCTGGACCCACTCGAGGGTGGCGGCGTGCGTGGCGGCCAGGACGACCGGCGGCGCCACGCCGGACTCGAAGGCCTCCTGCCAGCGCGGCGCGCACAGGCACCACTGATCGCCGGGCTGCACGCCGGTGAAGCCGAAGTCGGGCCGCGGGGTGGACAGGTCGTTGCCCACGGAGGCCGAGAAGGCCAGGAACTCGGCCGTGGCCCGGATGCACACGGTGTGGACGCCGATGTCCTCGGCGCCGGTGTTGCAGCAGCCGTCGCGGTAGAAGCCAGTCAGCGGGTCGAAATTGCAGGGCTGGAGCTCGTCGCCCAGGACGTTCTGTGCCATGCCCCATTTGACCACGACCGGCCCGGGGGGCCGGGCCGGCCGGCGCCCGGGTCCGCACCGGGGGTGAGGCGTCCGAGAATCGGTCGGAAAGGCCCGGGTGGGGATGCGGGAGCGTTCTGCCTAGGAGGCTCCGAGGGACGGGCCCTCGTAACGGTCCACCCAGGTGAACTCGGCCACCGGCGCCCGCCGGAGCCGGCTCGGCTGTTGCACCGGGCGCCCGAGCACCACCAGCGCGGCCACGGCCACCGTGTCGGGGATGCCGAACAGGGCACGCACCTCGTCCTCGCGGCGGATGGCCACCGTGGTGGTCACGCCACCCAGCCCCTCGGTGCGGGCGGCCAACAGCAGGCTCCAGACGAAGGGATAGATGGAGGCGCCGCCCACCAGCGTGTAGCGGGGCAGGTCGCGGTCGATGGCCGCCAGCGCCGATAGGTCGGCCAGGACCAGCAGCAGGGCGGGTGCCGCATTGAGCGTCTCGGCGAAGCCCGGGTTGGCCGCGCCCGCCCGTGCGAATTCGGGCGCGTGCGCCAGAGCGGCCGCCTCGGCGGCGCGGTCGTTGAGCGGTGCGCTCGGTACCAGGCCGGCCGCGCCCATGGCCAGGTACTCGTACCACCCGGCCAGGTAGAGGTCGCGCAGTGCGCTTCGTTTGGCCGGGTCCTTGACCACGATGACGCGCCAACCCTGGCGGTTGCCCCCGCTGGGGGCGAAGCGCGCCGTGTCGAGGAGGCGGGCCAGCACGTCGTCGGGCACGGGGTCGGGGTGGAACTGGCGGGCGGCCCCGGTGCTGCGCAGCGTCGTCAGCAGATCGAGGTCCACGAGTGTCCCACCGTAGCGGCCGCTGGGTGTTCCCGGGTATGTGGTGGGATGTGCCCGTGGCCGCCCGTCCCGTTCTCCCGCGTGCGGCCGCGGTGGCGCGCCTGCGTGCGCTCGCCCGCGTGCCGCTCGTCGTGGCGCCCATGGCCGGAGGGCCCTCGACGCCGGACCTCGTGGTGGCGGTGGCCCGCGCCGGCGCGTTCGGCTTCGTGGCCGGCGGCTACAGGACGGCCGACGACGTGGTGTCCGACATGGCCGCCGTCCGCCGCTCCGGGGTGCACGCGTTCGGGGTCAACCTGTTCGTGCCGGGCGCGCCCACGGCGGAGCCCGAGAGGCTGGCCGCCTATCTGCATTCGCTGGCCGCCGAGGCGGGCGCGCTCGGCGCCGTCGTCGGTGACGCCACCTGGGACGACGACGACTATGCGTCCAAGGTCGAGGCACTCTTGGCGGCACCGCCGCCCATGGTCAGCTTCACCTTCGGCGTGCCCGACGTCGAGGTCGTCCGTGCCTTCCACGACGCTGGCGTGCTCGTCGCCCTGACGGTGACCACGCCCGAGGAAGCCGCGCGGGCGCTCCGGGTGCGCCCCTGACGCGCTCGCGCTCCAAGGCGCCGAGGCGGGCGCGCACCGGGGCAGCCTGGCCAACGACGACCGGGCGGACGCCGACCGCTCCGTCCGCTCGCTGCTGGCCTCGGTGGGCCGTCGCACCTCGGTGCCGCTCATCGCAGCGGGCGGCGTCGGCGGGCCCGACGACGTCGTCGACCTGCTGGCGCGCGGTGCCGCGCTGGTGCAGTCGGGCACGGCATTCCTGCGCTGCCCCGAGAGCGGCGCCCACGCCGTGGCCAAGGACGCGCTGGCCGACCTGTCGTTCACCCACACCGCCGTGACCCGCGCCTTCAGCGGGCGCCGGGCGCGTGCGCTGGTGAACGACATGGTGCGGGCGCACCGGGACGCGCCGGCCGCCTACCCCGAGATCAACAACGCCACGCGTCCGTGGCGGGCGGCCGCGGCGGCGGCGGGGGACACCGGGCACATGAGCCTCTACGCCGGCACGGCCTATCGCCGGGCCGAGGCGCGGCCGGCGGCCGAGGTGGTGGAGTGGCTGGTGTCAGGATGGCGCCGGTGAGGACCCGGCGCCAGACCCAGGTCATTGAGTTCAGGCCTCCCGCCATCGACCGGGTGGCCGACGCGCTGCGCCGACTGCGGGCCGCCGGCGACGGATGGGTCAACCTGCTGCCCGGCGTCGACGTGGACGCGGCCGCGCCCGAGCCGCAGGCGGGCCTCTTCGCCTTCTTCGGCAACCGGGCGGCGCCGGTGACGATGGCGACCGTCATTCCGGCCAAGAAGGACCGGCGCCAGATCGAGGGCGTGTCCGTCGGCCTCATGCACCCGACGGGGGCCAGGGCCGTGGCGCGACTGGCCGAGGCCGGCGTCACCATTCCCACCGGTTGGGTGGTGCGCCAGGACCACGCGCGGCGCGGCCTCGTCCTGCGCACGCCGGTCGACGCCCCCGAACCCGAAATCGTCGACTGGTGCGTCCGGGCCGGTACCGCGCTGTGCCGGGTCGACATGACCGGCGAGTGGCAGGCCGTGGTCTACCTTCCCTAGGTGGCCACAGGGCGGCGGCGCGACGACGGCACATTGGCAGAGGGGCTCGGCCGCTGGGTGGCCCGCCACCCGGAGTTGGTGGCGGCCATGGACGAGCCGACCGCGCCGGCCCCGCGGGTCGTGTCCATGGTCCACGCGGACGGTGGCATGGCCAACGAGACCGTGCTGGTCGACCTCGGCCCCGACCACGCCGGCTTGGTGGTGCGGCTGCCGCCACTGGAACCGACCTTCCCGGACTACGACCTGGCGCCGCAGGCGGCGGTGCAGAACGCGGTGGCCGCCGTGGGAGTCCCGGCTCCCGCGCCGGCCGTCCTGGAACGGAATCCCGATTGGATCGGGTGCACCTTCCTGGCCATGCCGCGGGTCCCCGGGGACATCGCCGGCCCGGCGCCGGTCTTCGACCCCTACGTGCGCGACGCCGGAACAGGCTTGCAGCGCCGCATGCACGATGCCCTCGTCGACACCATGGCGCACGTGCACGCCGTGCCCTGGCGGGCCCACGGGCTGGGCGTGCTCCTCGGCCCGACGTCGCTGCACGACGCGCTGGCCCGCTGGGCGGCCTATGTCGAGTGGTCGTCGCAAGGGGAGCCGCTGCCTGCGTTGACCACCGCCCTCGATTGGTGCCGCGTGCACGTGCCGGCCGAGCGCGACCCCGTGCTGCTGTGGGGTGACGTACGCCTGGGGAACCTCATTTTCGACGGCGAGCGGCGCCTGGCGGCCGTGCTCGACTGGGACCTCTCGTCACTGGGCCCGCCGGAAATGGACCTCGGCTGGCATTTCGGGCTCGAGTTCATGATGAAGGAGCTGTTCGGCCAGACCGTGCCGGGCTTCCCTGAGCGGGCCGAGGCGGTGGACCACTATGTCGAGGTGAGCGGCAACGTCGTGCGCGACCTCGACTGGCACGAGGTCTTCGCCCTGGTGCGGGCCCTGGCCATCAACGACCGCCACCAGCGCATCACCGGCGACCCGCGCCGCCGGGACAACCCGATGGGCGCCGTACTCCTGGAGCGGATGGCGTCGGCCCGGCTCGGCTGAATCAACCCGGACGCGTCAGCCCGGTGTGTCGAGGAGCGAGAAGCCCATGACACCGGCCTTGGACACCTCGTAGCAGAGGGTGTCGTAGGGCTCCACCAGGCCGTAGGCCACCTCCCCGTCGCACTCGACACGGCAGTGGTGCTGGTCCTGGCCGGCCAGGCGGCGGCGCACGTCGGGGTCGGTGACGTCGAAGGTCTCGCCGTGCACCACCGTCTCTTCGCCCTGGGCGACCGCCATGCCGTGCCACAGGTCGCCATCGGGCGTGCCCCCGTTGGGGCCGCCGTACATGCCGCAGCGAAGGAACGCGATCTGATGGCCAAGCCGCTCGAAACGCATCGTCTTGCTGCTGCCGTCGGCGAAGACCAGGTCGACCTCTCCGGCGACGAGCAGGTTCGTGTCGGGTTCGAAGCGCATGCGGTGGACGCGTTCGCGCAGGGTCGCGCTGCGCTTGCGGGCGTCGCCGAGGTTGTAGAGCACGTGGTCACCCCAGATACCGAAGTCCTCGAACTCGACCCACTCTCCGCTGTGCGGGTGCTGCATGCCCATGTAGCGGCCGGGCCCGCCCACGCCGTCGCGCGTGCCCCAGTGATGGTCGCGCGTGCCGAGATGGGTGGCCGGAGAGAGTTCGACGCGCCCGCCAGCGGTCTCGACCCAGCCCTCCTGGCGGCCGAAGCCGTCGTAGCCGGCGACGGGGCTCATGGCGCGGGCGCCGACGATGATGCCGGCGCCCAGTTGCCGGAAGACGGGACGCTTCGTGTCGAGCCAGGACATGTCGTAGCCGATGCGATGGCCCGTGGCGGCCTCGGCGGCGTCGGCATCGAGGCGCAGGCGCCACCGGCGGAAGGGTTCGACCACCTCGAAGCTGAAGGGGCCGATGGCCATGTCCATGCGGTCGTTTCCGAGCTTGCGGTGAGCCCGGACGGTGGTGTGGAGCCCCCGATGGTTGACGATGGCGAAGGCCTCGGCCGTGCCGAGGTTGGGGTAGAAGGCCAGGCCGATCACGACGAGGAGGTCGCCCACCTTGTCCTGGCTGGTGAACCAGACGCGCTCGTAGGCCTGGGCGTCCGCTGTCCACATGACGCGGACGGGGTAGGGCGCGTTGTGCACGAGGAACTCGTCCAGGCCCGAAAGCGGGGCGTGCTCGCGGGAGGCGGGGTAGGGGGAGGCACCCGGTGGGACGGTGCTCGGCTCGTTCATGTAGCGCCTTCGGTCGACCCGCGCCCTCGGGAGGCTTCTAGGCTGTCGTACTCGGTCCGCACCGCGGTCACGGCGGTCCTCCTCCTCTTTGCTGTGCCCCGTTGGTCGCTGCTCGTTGTTCGTTGTTCGTTGTTCGTTGTTCGTTGTTCGCTGCACAGTACGCTTCGGTCATGGTCGCGGACCAGCGCATCGACCCGCGTGACGCTGCCTTCTTCCAGCGTGACGACTATTACGACGTGCTGGCCCGCCTGCGCGCCGAGGACCCCGTGCACCTGGTCGAGCCCGGCTTCTGGGTGCTCTCCCGCTACGACGACATCCGGGAGGTGAGCCGCGATCCGGCCGGCTTCTGCTCGGGGCGGGGCGCGCTGGTCAACGATCCCTTTCGCACCAGCGCCATGCCCCTGGCGGCGCCCTCCCTCCTGCACATGGACCCTCCCGAGCACGCCTCGTTCCGCGGCCTGCTCAACCGCCGCTTCACCCCGCGTGCCCTCTCGGGTCTGGGTGAGTCGGTACGCAAGACCGCCTCGACCCTGCTGGACGCCGTCGAGACGCACGAGGAGATCGACTTCGTCGCCGAGCTGGCGGCGCCCTTCCCGCTGATCGTCATCGCGGAGCTGCTGGGCATCGCCGAGTCCGACCGCCAGGACTTCCGGCGGTGGTCCGACGCGGCCATCGAGTCACCGGACTTGCCTCCGGACGAGACCGCAGCCGCCCTCGGGGAGCTGGCGGGGTTCATCGGCGACCACATCCGGGTCAAGCGCGAGCATCCCGGCGACGACCTGGTGTCGTTGCTGGTGCGCAGTGAGGTGGACGGGGCCCCTCTGCGCAAGGAGGAGCTGTTCATGTTCCTGCTCACGCTGCTCGTGGCGGGCAACGAGACGACGCGCACGCTGTTGTCGGGCAGCGTTCTGGCCCTGTTCGAGCATCCCGACCAGCGCGCCGCGTTGGTGGAGGACCGCTCAATGGTGCCCGGCGGGGTGGAGGAGTGCCTGCGCTGGGTGACCCCGGTCCACGCGTTCTGCCGCACGGCGACCAGGGATGTCGAGGTCGGTGGTACGGCTCTTCGCGCCGGCGACTACGTGTGCATGCTCTACGCATCGGCCAACCGCGACGAGCGGATCTTCGGCGACAGTGCCGCCCGCTTCGACGTGCGCCGGCCCGTCAACCCGGTACACCTGGCCTTCGGTTTCGGCGAGCACGTGTGCCTGGGGGCGAGCCTGGCCCGGTTGGAGGGCCGTGTCTTCCTCGACGAATTGCTGTCGCGGTTCGGGGGCTACACCGTGACGGGTTCGGCCGAGCGCGTGCTCTCGTCCACCGTCGCCGGCATCCATTCGATCCCCATGGTGCTGGCGCCGTCTGCCCCCTGAAGCACGGCCAGACGGAGCTCCTCGACCAGGGACTCCACGGCGACGGGATCGGCACTCAGCCGGAGGCGGCCGTCGACCCGTTCCGAACGGACGAGTCCGCTCTCGCGCAGCGTCTTTATGTGCATGCTCACCGTGGGCTGGGCCAAGCGGAAGAGCAGGGCCAGCTCGCCGACCGTGCTGGGAGCGGTAGCCAGCACGTGGAGCAGCGCCAGGCGGGTGGGGTCGGCCACGGCCTTGAGGCGCCGGGCGACCGACTCGGTGCGGGACCGAGCCACGACATCACCCTGGCCGACCCCGGTGCCGATCAGGATCAGGTCCGGGAACTCGAGGTACATGCTCGACCCGAAGAACAGGCATGGCACGAAGAGCAGCGGCATGCCGGCATCGAGGCTCGCCAGGATTTCGGGAGTCCGGCTCCGGACGATGTCACAACCGCCCGATAGGAATATCTCCAGTGAACGACCACGCTCGTACTGGGCCACGGCGAGTCGGCCGGCTTCCTCAATGATGGGCAGTGCCTGTTGCCACATGGCGTCGACCGGCCCCCACACCTCTTGTAAGAGGCTGAGGTACGCGCGCACGAGCTCGGGTGACTCGTTGAGCCGGCGTAACCGATCAGCGAATCTCTCGAGGTCCTCGTGCGTCTCAGAGGGCATGTCCAACTCGAGCGGAACCGTCGCCACCGCGGCCTCGAGCGCCGGCCAGACGACGCCGGGATCGGTCTCGCAGGTGACACCCGCGTGCTGGGCCAGGATGTGGAGCTCGCTGAAACACGACTCCTCGGACCCTTCGCCCCAGAACCCCTGCACCCGATCGGCCAGGTCCTCTCGGCCGCTGAACATCTCGGCCAGCCTGGGGTACCGGGCCTGCATCGACGGGCGCGCCGCCATGAGAAGCCATGCCAGGTCGGTCGCCAGGGACGGTGACGAATGCACCGAACGCCTGGAGAGAAGGGCCGGATCCTCAGTGAACATAGGCATAGGGCTATATTAGGATATTCTTGATTAGTTGTCAAACTTCCAGTATGATGAAAGGGCAGTGAAGCGAGGCACGGCGACAAGTCCGGAGGGGGGCGAAGTCGAGCGAGGTTGAGAGATGATGCAACTAGAAGACCAGGTCAGGGCTCACCAACGGGATCTGTTGGACACAGCTGGCTCGCGGATGGCTTCGCGGTGGGCCGCGGCTGAGATGAGCGAAACAGGAGCGACGCAGCGCTCGGCCGCCGGGATCCCGGTTGCCGGCGGCCGAGCAGTGCGGCGGGTCCGGGCGCCCCGGCTCGGAGCCTGGCTGATCGATTTCGGAACCCGGCTGGGAGGGGCGTCGATCCGCACCTCTTGAGCCAGGGTGTGACCGGCGTCGCGGCATCCCGTCGGCCCGCCAGGCTCGAGACGACTGGCATCGGCAAGAGTGGCGTGATGCCGCGAACCCGAAGCGTCCTGTTCATCACTCTCGACCAGTGGCGGGGTGACTGCCTTTCTGCGCTCGGGCATCCGGTGCTCGAGACGCCCACGCTGGACGCACTGGCGGGCCGGGGAACGCTCTTCGCCAACCATTGGGCGAACGCGGCACCGTGCGGGCCGTCGCGGGCCTGCCTGTACACGGGCACCTACCAGCACCGCAACAGGAGCCTGCTCAACGGCACGCCACTGGACGCCCGGTTCACCAACGTGGCGCTCCTGGCCCGCGAGCTGGGCTACGACCCGGTGCTCTTCGGCTACACCGACACCTCGGTCGATCCGCGCACCGTGCCGCCCGGCGATCCGCGCCTGTTCAGCTACGAGGGCGTGCTGCCGGGATTCCGGGTCCTCATCGAGGACCCTTGGGAGCAGGGCAGCCCGGCCTGGGGCCGCTGGCTGGCTTCGAAGGGCGTCGAGGTGCCCGCCAACCCGCATGAGCTGTACGAGCCCATGGAGGGCTACCCCGGCTCCGACGCCCACGGGTCGACATGGGCACCTGCCCGATTCCCGGTCGAGCTGTCACAGACCACATTCGTCCGCGAGGCGGTGGTGGAGTTCCTCGAACGCAACGGTGAGACGCCCTTCTTCGTGCACGCGTCGTTCATCCGGCCACACCCGCCGCGGCGCAACCCCGTCGGATACCACGACCTGTACTCGGCCGACTCGATCGGCCCGTTCGTCGGGTGCCCGACGCTGGAAGAGGAGGGCGCGCTGCACCCGCTGGCGGGGGCCATGGTGCGGATGCCGGTCATCGGCGCGCCGGTCGAGGAGCGGGAGCGCCGGCAGCTGCGCGCCACCTACTACGGGGCGCAGCGCGAAGTGGACGACGGGCTGGCGCCGCTCTTCGAGTACCTGGACACAAGCGGGCTGGCCGACTCGACCATGGTCGTCCTGACCAGTGACCACGGCGAAATGGGCGGCGATCACTGGCTGCTCGAGAAGCTCGGGTACTGGGACGAGAGCTACCACGTGCCGCTCATTGTGGTGGACCCCCGCCAGGAGGCCGACGACGGTCGCGGATCGGTGGTGCGGGCGGTCACCGAGTCGGTGGACGTCCTGCCGACGATCTGCGAGTTCATGGGGGCCGAGGTCCCACTGCAGGCTGACGGGTGGTCGCTGGACCCGTTCCTGCGGGGTGAGCCCGCGCCGGAGCACTGGCGCGACACGGCACACTTCGAGTGGAGCTTCGCCGACCCGGTGAACCGGCTGCCCGAACGGGCCTTCGGCCTCCCCATGAGCCACTGTTCGCTGGCCGTGTCGCGTGGGCCCCGCTACAAGTACGTCCAGTTCGCCGCCGCGCCCGAACTGTTCCCATCATTGCTGTTCGATGTGGCGGCCGACCCCGGGCAGACGCACAACCTGCTGGCCGGTGGAGAGTCGGCGGCCGCCGAGGCGGCCTGGGCCGGGGCCCAGGAGCTGGCGCAGTGGCACATGCGCACGGCCGAGCGGACGCTGAGCGGGAGCTTCCTCGACCCCGAACGTGGGCTGGTCGAGGCGCGCGACACCTGGCGCTGACGTCCCTCGTGGCCGGAGGGCCTGTGGGCGCAGGTGGTGTGGAATGCTGACGCCGGCTCGACGCTCGGTCGGGGTGGGTGAAGGAGGCTGGACGCGGTGCCCGACATGCAGGGGAAGACGGTGGTCGTCACCGGCGGCAACTCCGGGATCGGGTTCGAGACGGCGGCCGCGCTGGCGGCCATGGGGGCACGGGTCCTGGTCACGGCGCGCGACGCCGACAAGGGGCGGGCGGCAGTGGCAGCCATGGGGGAGCGCGCCGGCGGCGCAGGGGGCCGGGTGCAGCTCGTGGTGTTCGACCTGTCCGACCTGGACTCGGTGCGACGCGGGGCGGCTGAGGTGCTCGAGCAGGCCCCCAGGCTCGACGTCCTGATCAACAACGCGGGTCTGGTGCTGACCGAGCGCACAATCACGGTCGACGGATTCGAGGCCACCTTCGCCATCAACCATCTCGGGCCGTTCCTGTTCACCAACCTCTTGCTCGACCGGATCCGTGAGTCCGCACCCTCCCGGATCGTCAACGTCGCCTCGACCGCACACGGCGCGGCCCGCAAGGGCATCCCCTTCGACGACCTACAATCGGAACGGCGCTACCGGGGCATGCGCGTGTACGGCCAGTCCAAACTGGCCAACATGCTGTTCACGATTGAGCTGGCGCGACGGCTGGAGGGCAGCGAGGTGACGGCCAACTCGCTCCACCCCGGCACGGTGCGCACGGGGTACGGGGCCGACGGCGACGCCCGGGGCCTGCTGGCCGTCGGCATAAAGATCGCCGCCCCGTTCTTCCTCTCGCCGGCCAAGGGGGCGCGGACGTCGATCTATTTGGCCTCGTCTCCCGAGGTGGAGGGCGTGAGCGGGGAGTACTTCGTCAAGGCCAAGCCCCGCAAGCCGCGCAAGCAGGCCCTCGATGCGGACGCGGCGCGACGGCTGTGGCAGGTCAGCGAGCAGCTGGTCGGCCTGCCCCAGCCCCAGGAGAGCTGAGCCCTGCGTGTCCTGGTGACCGGTGCCGCACGGGCCATCGGCCGGGCCACGGTCGAGGTCCTGGCCGCCCGGGGGCACGAGGTGGTGGCCACGGCTCGTGACCCGGCCGGGCTGTCCGGCCTGCCGGCGGCCCAGGTGCTGGCGCTCGACGTGGCCGACGACCGTTCGGTCCGTGCCGCCGTGGCGGAGGCCGGCGAGCTCGATGCCGTCGTGAACAACGCCGGGCTGACCGGGTACGGGCCGCTCGAGTGCTACCCCTTGGCGTCGTTCACCCGGGTGCTCGAGGTCAACACGCTGGGCCCGCTGCGGATGGCGCAGGCCGTCATTCCGGCCTGGCGCGAGCGGGGCAGCGGCGTGCTGGTCAACATCAGCTCGGTGCAGGGCAAGATCGGGACGCCGCTCGAGGGCGCCTACGCCGCCTCCAAGCACGCACTCGAGTCGCTGTCGGAGACCTTGCACTTCGAGCTGGGCCACTTCGGCATCCGGGTCGTGGTCGTGGAGCCCGGCTACATAGCGCCGGGGATGAAGCACGAGGACGACCACCGGGGGCCGCCGCTCTACGAAGACCTCCACGCCCAGTGGGCCGGCACCGCGGGCACGCTGGTCGGCCCCGAAGGTCGGCCCGGCCCCGAGCTGGTGGGCACGGCCGTGGCGGACGCGTTGGAGGACCCGGGCACCCCGCTGCGGGTCGAGGTCGGCCGCGATGCCGCCATGATCCTTCAGCTCCGCCGCACCCTGAGCGACACCGAGTTCGAGGCCACCATGCGCGAGGCGCTGAGCCTCACGTGGTGAGGCACCGGAGAACGGGAGCGTCATGGAGAAGTTGATGTACCTCGTGTGGCTCGACCGCGACAGCACCCGGGCCGAGGCGGCCGACGTCATGCTCGGCCGGGTGGCCCCGGAGCTGCTCGACCTCGGGCCCTTGCGCCTGAGCCTGGACGTGCGCGACCCCGAGAGCGACATCCCGGCTCCTGTGCCGACGCCCGACGGCGAGACCCCGCTGCACGGGTTGGTGTCGCTGTGGCTGGACGCCGTCGACCATCGGGCCCCCTACGAGGCGGTGTTGGCCCCGGTGGCGACGCGAGTGGCCGGGTACTCGGTGCTCGAGTCGCTCTACCGCGACTACGGCGCAAACCGGTGGTCGGCACCCCGGGACTGGCCCGACGGGGCGCGCTCGCCGGGCGTGCTGACGGTGGCGCTGCTCCGGCAGCATCCGGACCTGTCCTTCGACGAGTGGATGACGCGCTGGCACACCCGGATCTCACCGATCACCGAGTCGATCCAGCCCCGCATGCGCTACGTCCGCAACGCCGTCTTCCGCCCTCTGACCGCGGACGCGCCCCCATTGCAGGGCATCGTCGAGGAGGCGTGGCCGTCCCTCGAGCACGTGACCGACCCCATGCTGTTCTACTGCGCCGACGGCGACTCGGACCGCATGGAAGCCCACGTCACCCAGATGCTCGAGGAGATCACCGCCTTCACCGACCTGAGCACGCTGCGTAGTGTGACCATGAGCGAATGGATCCTGAAATCATGACGACGCCCCGATGGAGCAGGGAAGAGCTCGAGCAGGCGCACGAGCACTACAAGGAGACGGCCAGCGGTGTGCGCGGCCAGCGGGAACTGGCGTGCGTGGGCGGACCTCTTCACCGACGACGCGCTGTACCTCGAGCACACGTTCGGCACGTTTGTCGGCCCCGACGAGATTCACGCGTGGATCGCCCCGCTCATGACGGAGTGGCCCAACTCGGCCATGACGTCGTTCCCGCATTCATGGTGCGTGTGCGACGAGGAGCGGGGCTGGTGGATCTGCCGGATTGAGAACCGGATGAAGGACCCCGGCGACGGCTCCATCCACCAGGCGCACAACATCACCGTGCTGCATTACGCGGGAGACATGAAGTTCTCCTACGAGGAGGACGCCTACAACCCCGCCGCCTTCGGTCCCATGATCAACGGCTGGTTGGCCGCGTACGAGGCCAACGGCGGGCGGCCCGGGTGAGCTGACGTGCCGTACCACGCTATGAACGACCGGGAGGTGCGGGAGTTCCTGTCCGCCCTTCCGGCGCGCACGGGCAAGTTGGCCACCGTGCGGGCGGACGGGCGGCCTCACGTGGCACCCGTCTGGTTCGATGTCGACGACGACGGCTCGCTCGTCTTCAACACCGGATCGGCCACCGTCAAGGGCCGCAACCTGAGGCGGGACCCCAGGGCTTCCCTTTGCGTGGACGACCAGCGCCCACCCTTCAGCTTCGTCATCGTCGAAGGGGTGGTGGAGATCAGCGACGACCTCGACGAGGTGCGCCGATGGGCCGGGCGGCTCGGTGGCCGCTACATGGGGGCCGACCGGGTCGAAGAGTACGGTGCCCGCAACGGCGTGCCGGGAGAACTGGTGGTGCGTCTTCGGCCCCAACGGGTCGTCTCGGCGGCTGCCCTGGCGGACTGAGAGCGAGCAGGCGGCCCGTCGGGCCGGCTCTCGTCCGGCCGGCTGTCGCTCAGGAGCCTCCGCCGGCGCCGGCGCCGGCCAGCACGCCGTCACCGAGCAGGCCGCCGGAAGCGTCGCCGTCACCCGGTCCCCGGGTGAACCGCGGCAGGCGGCGCCAGCCGGACGCAGGGAGGCGAACTGGCCCAGCGGCACAATGACCGCCACGGCCAGGACGGCGATGAGCAGGAGGTCGTTCACGAAGAATGTGTGCAGCGTGCGCATGTAGACGTTGTGCACCGAGGTCAGCCCGGCGAAGGCCCAGAACGTGCTGACCACGATCAGGGCGCTGCGGAGGCGACCGACCGCGGCCGGCGCGGTCACGACGATGCCCCAGGTGACGTACCAGGCCCAGACGATCGGGCCGAGCAGCGCCAGGACGAGCAGGGTAAGGCCCAGGTTGCGGACGACGCCGTCCCGGGGGGACCGCAAGAGGAGCCGCCAGCCCACATAGACGGCGATGAGCAGCCCGAGCACACTGAAGATCGGGCGCATGTCCATGACGGATATGGGCATTTGCACCACATGGCTCAGGATGGAGGCGGCGCGCGCCACGATGTTGACGGGCGTGACGCCGGTGAAGGCGGCATCGGCGGCCGTCGTCGTGCGCACCCAACCCCATCCCGTGCCCGACGCGAGCGCGACGACCTCCATGGTGCTGAGGGCGATGAGGCCCGCCGCTGCGGTGTGGACGAGACGCCGCCGAGTCGATGCGGCCGGTCCGGCCCACACCCACCCGAGGAAGAGCACGCCGAGCGCGGCGGGTGACTTCACTCCGGCGGCTAGCGCGCAGAGGATCACCCCGGGGATCGTCCCGAAGCGTTTGGCCACCGCCAGTCCCGCCATGAGGAGGCCGATCATGAGCGCGTCGTTATGGTCGCCGGCGACGAGTGACAGCAGCACCAGGGGGGACCCCGCTCCCAGGAGGACCGCATGGGCCGGGTCACGTTTGAGGGAACGGGCCAGCGTGGGGGTGGCGGCCACCATGAGCGCGAGGCCGGCCAAAGCCAGCAGTCGCAGGAGGACCAGGTCCCCCAGGAGTTCGTGCCGTGAGGCCTGGTCGAGCACGCCGTCGGCCGTCAGGAACGTCGGGCCGTAGGGCGACTCGGTGTTGGACCAGACAGTGTCCGCCATTTCGTTGAACGGCGTTGCCCCGAGCACACTCGGCCCATAGTCGTAGGGGTTGATGTGGTGGCTCATCATTTCGCCCTGCGCGGCGTAGGTGTAGACGTCGCGGCTGAAGAGCGGTGGGGCCATGAGGAGCGGGACCGACCAGACGAGGACGACGAGCACGACGCGCTTGACCGGGAACCCGGGGTGTCGGTTCAGGTGGCGCAGCAGACCCAGCCACACCCGGGTCAGCAGAATGAGACCGCCGAAGACGAGCGCCAGCGAAGCCACCGGAGGCCACTGGTCGGACGTACCTACGTTGCCGAAGAGGCCCCCGGGCATGCCGAAGAACCACGCGCCGGGGAGATGTGTCTCGAAGGACTGCCCGCCGACGAGCGCACCGAAGACGATGGCCGCCGTGCCGATGGTGCCGAGGAGCGCGGTGCGCGCCAAGCGGATGGAGGGCGCGGCCATACCGGGGGAGTCCGGGGTTGCCGTTCCGCTGTCGGAGGAAGCGCTCGGAGTCACGAGCTCCATCGGGGGATTCCTTCGTTACGCCTTCGCAGTGGGGATACCGCGGCTTCGTAAATCGTCATGAAACTGCAGTGATTCTGTCACAGCCGGGGCCGTCTTCGGGGGGCCCGAAACTTTCCTTAACAGGATTCTCAGGTACCTCCCAGACTACAACGGAAAACTCTGGTTGTCACGTAGGTGAAATCTCGCTGTCACGCAAAGCGGAAGGATGTCCCGAGTGCGCGTTCTGGTCCTGGGAGGCGATGGGTATCTGGGCTGGCCGACGGCGCTGCATCTGTCCCGGGCGGGCTACGAGGTGGCGGTGGCGGACAACTTCGCCCGCCGGGGCTACGACCTCGAGATGGGCGTGGACTCACTGGTCCCCATCGCATCGTTGCACCGCCGGGTCGACTGCTGGGAGCAGGTGTCGGGGAACCGCCTCGGGGTCTTCATCGGCGACCTGACCGAGGAGCAGTTCGTCTACGACATGGTGGGCGGGTTCCGGCCCGACGCCGTCGTGCATTTCGCCGAGCAGCGCAGCGCGCCCTACTCCATGGCGGACCGCAAACACGCGGTCTATACCCAGGTCAACAACGTGGTCGGCACGTTGAACCTGCTCTACGCCATCGCCGATGTGGACCCGTCGATCCACCTGGTCAAGCTGGGGACCATGGGGGAGTACGGCACTCCCAACATCGACATCGAAGAGGGGTACATCGAGATCACCCACCGTGGGCGCACCGACGTGCTGCCGTTTCCCAAGCAGCCCGGCAGCTTCTACCACCTGTCCAAGGTGCACGACAGCCACAACATCGCCTTCTGCTGCCGGGCCTGGGGGCTGCGCTCCACCGACCTCAACCAGGGTGTCGTCTACGGGCAGTCGACCCCCGAGACCACGCTGCACCCCGACCTGGCCACGCGGTTCGACTACGACGCCGTTTTCGGGACGGTCCTGAACCGGTTCGTGATCCAGGCCGCCGCGGGCGAACCGCTGACCGTCTACGGCAAGGGCGGTCAGACGCGCGGCTTCCTCGACATCCGCGACACCCTGGCCTGCGTCGAGCTGGCCATCCGCAGCCCGCAGAGGCGGGGGAGTTCCGGGTGTTCAACCAGTTCACCGAGTCGTTCTCCGTGGGCGAACTGGCTCAGAAGGTTTCCGAGGCCTCCGGCGGAGCCCGGATCGTCCACCTCGAAGACCCCCGGGTCGAGCTGGAGGAGCACTACTACCGGGCCGCCCACACGAAGCTGCTGGACCTGGGCCTGTTGCCCTTCCTCCTGGGCGACGAGCTCCTGGCCGATCTGCTGTCGATCGCCCGGGCGCACATCGACCGTCTGGACCGGTCCGCGCTGGAGCCGAACGTGCTCTGGCGCTCCACGTCGAGCACCATCACCCGTACCGGGCGGCCCGAGCCCGAAGGGTTCCCGTCGGAACGTTCCCTCTGAGCGGTCACCCTCGGAGCGGTCTCTTGGCGAGGGGGGCTAGGTTTCGCCGCGATGTGCGTCACCGCCTTCTGCCGGGGAAGCGGCGCCGCCGACACTCCCGGAAGGTAACTCCCCGCCAGTGAATCGAATACGAGCGCACCTCGGACCCCTGTGGCCCTACGCGGTGCTGATCGCCATTCCGACCGCTGGTTTCGTGCTGCCGGACCTGATCAGCGGCCGGCTGGTCATCACCAGCGACAACCTCCAGCAGAACTACCCCCTCCACGTCCTGGTCGGCGCCATGCTGCGTCACGGGCAGCTGCCTTTCTGGAACCAGTACATCTTCAGCGGCACGCCGCTCATGGCCGACTTCAACGCGGGGGCCTTCTACCCCCTGATGGGGTTGTTCGTGGCCCTGCCGGACCGGGTCGCCTGGATCACCACCGAGGTCGTGCTCTTCGCCGCCATCGCCATCGGCATGTACGTCTTCCTCCGGGCGCTCAAGCTCTCGACGATGGCATGCCTGCTCGGCGCCGCCACGTTCGCCTTCGCCGGGCCCGTGCTCAGCCAGGTCAACCACGTGGACATGACCGAGGGCTACGCCGCCATCCCCTGGATGCTGCTGGCCGTCCACCACATCGTGCGCGACGGGCGCTGGCGCTGGACCATTGTGCTCGGCATCGCCTTCGCCACGGTGATCCTGGCCGGCGCGCCCGAGGCCATGCTCGACGAGGCGCTCATGGTCGTGGCCTACGCCGCCCTCTCGGCGGGCCTGAACGCGCGGACGATGGTGGCGGGTCCTCTCGCGCTGCGCCACCGGCGCCGCCCTGGCCCTGTCGCTGGCCGCCATTCAGTGGTTGCCGGGCCTCGAAGCCATCCGCAACTCGCAGCGGGGGAGCGGGGTGTTCGCCGCCGCGGGGAGCTATCCGAAACCCGTTCAACATCTTCTGGCTCGTGCCCTACCTGGATGGCGGCTACGGGCGCCTGGGCGAACGGCCGTTCTTCAGCCAGTACAACCTGCCCGAGGTCGGCATCTACCTCGGCGTGCTGCCGCTGATCGCGCTGATCACGTTGCTGAACCCGCGCTGGCCCAGCCGGATTCCCGCCCGTGACCGCCTCACCTGGTATGGCGTCGGGCTGTTCGGCTACTTGCTCGCCCTGGGGTCGAACACGCCGCTCGAGCATCTGTTCAACAGCATCCCGCTCTACGGCAATCAACGGCTGCAGAGCCGCAACATGATCACCGTGGCCACCGCGGTCTGCGTGCTCTTCGCCGGTTGGCTCGACCGGACCGACGCGGAGCACTTGGAGCGGCGAACGACGGGCTACGACCGGATCTTGGGCTTGGTGCCCCTCGCGATTGTCGCCGCCCTGTTCGTGTGGGCGCTCGCCGCGCCCGCCTCGCTGGTGCACTTCTTCGCAGGCGTCTCCATCAACTCGGGCATCGCGTCAACCGTGCGAACGGCCACGACCTACGCGCTGGTGCTGTTCGGCGGCGGCAGCTGCCATCGTGTGGCTGCGGCCGCGGGTGAGCACGACCACCTGGCTCCGCCTGGCGGCGGCCTTCGTCGCCGTCGACATCGGGTTGATGGCCCTCACGAGCCAGCTGACGACCTTCCCGCCGAACGACCTGGTGTCGGGGACGACCCCGGTCCAGCAGCTGATGGCGGCCCACCTGGTGCCGGGTGGGCGGATGGTCAACTACGACCCACAGACGTACGACAGCTGGCCCGACAGCCCGCAAGGCGTCCCCGACCTGAACATCATCCCGGCGTTGCCGTCCGTGTCGGGCTACGCGTCGATCGTCAACGGCAACTACGAAGCGGTCACCCACACGCACGAGCAGGACGACCTCGACCTGGCCCAGCTCGGCTCGGGGATCGTCGATCAGCTGAACCTGAGGGAAGTCGTCACCCTGCCGGAGTACTTCCTGGTGCCGCTCGTCTCCCTGCCGCGCACGACCGCCGACATAACCCAGTTGGCGGAGAACATAACCAGCGACCCCGTCCTGCCCCGGGGCTATGGAGTCGACTACAACGACACCGCCTACCCCTTCTATCCGGGACCGCGGCCCGCGCTCCGTACCGGGCAGACCGCGGCCTGGTTCTTCGGCGAGCCGCTGCAGCCGGCCTCCGCCACGGTGCTCTTCGACCGGGCCAGCCCGGCGGGCGCGCTGATCCGCTTCGGGAGGCTCTCCGCCGACGGGTCGACCCGGTGGGGCGGGGCCGTTCCCGTCGCCCCGGGCGCCACCATGGTGACGGCCGCGGTCCCCTCGGGAGCCGGTGTCGGGCTGTCGCTCCAGGTGCTCAGCGGATCGATACCCCAGCAGCGGGTGATCATCACGGTCGACGGGCAACCCTACGAGCTCGCCGGGTCCCTCTCCTCCGCGCTCGTGCCCGGCGCATGGCGGGTGGCGGGCTTCGCGCAGGGGTACGTGGTCTTCACCTACGCCAAGCCGCCGCGGCCCATTTCGGCTCGCACCAAGGGGGGAGCACCACTCTCCGTGCAGGTGATCTCCAGCACCACCAAATCGGAGCAGGTCCGCGTCGACGCACCGGTGGCGTCGACGGTGACCCGCTCTGTGGCCTGGGACTCGGGTTGGAAGGGCACCGTCTCGGTCGACGGCGGGACGGCCCGGACGGTCCCGGTGACGTCCTACGACCTCGTCCAGCAGATCCGCATTCCCGCCGGCGACGACGTCGTGACCTTCCACTACCGACCGCCGCACCTCCTGACCGCCAGCGTGCTCAGCCTGGGGGCGATCGTCCTGCTCGTGGCGCTGCTGGCCGGTTGGCTGGTCGTGCGCCGTCGCCGGCCGTCGGGCAGGAACGGGCCCGCCGAGGCGGGGGAGAGGACGGACGAGGCCGACGACGAGCCGGCGCAGCCACGTGAGGTGAGCCTCACTTGATGACGTCGCCTCTTGGCCTTGGCGCGTGGTGCCCTCGGGCAGGTTCGGGGTACCCGAACCCCGGGCCTACGGCCTCAGCAGTAGGGGTGGGCGAGTGAGAGCAGGAACTCGCCGTCCTCGGCCCCCCACATGCCCTCGACGACGAAGCCAGCCTCGTTCAGCTCCCGCTCCACCCGCTCGGGGGTGAACTTGGTGCTGATCTCGGTGAGGAGGTCCTCGCCTTTTTCGAAGCGCACGGTGAGGCCGGCCTCGGCCAGTGAGACCTCCGTCGCCGCTCCGGCGCGCAGGCGCATTTCGATCCGTTGCTCGTCCTCGTTCCACACCGCCACGTGTTCGAAAAGCTCGGGATCGAAGTCACCCCCCAGCTGCTCGTTGAGGACCCAGAGCACGTTCCGGTTGAAGTCAGCGGTGACGCCGGCCGAGTCGTCGTAGGCCGCCACCAGGCGGCCCCGGTCCTTCACCAGGTCCGTGCCCAGCAGGAGCGAGTCGTCGTTCGACATGGTGCAGTTCAGATCGAAGAGGAACCGGGCCCGTTGGGCGGGATCGAGGTTGCCGATCGTCCCCCCCAAGAAGGCGACCAGCCGGCGGCCGTCGGCGGGGATCTCGGCCAGGTGATGGTGGAAGTCGCCGATGACGAGGTGGATGTCGAGGGTGTCGAACTCACGGGCCAGGGTGGTGGCGGCGTTGCGCAGGAACTCGTCGCTGACGTCGAAGGGCACGTAGCGTTCGAGCGTTCCCGCGTCCTCGAGCGCAGAGAGGAGCACCCGGGTCTTGTCACACGCGCCGGCACCGAGCTCGACGAGCGTGTCGGCCTTTGACAACTCGGCGATGGCGGGGGCGTGCGCCTCGAGGAGGGCCCGTT
The DNA here is from genome assembly GCA_963850095.1 of uncultured Acidimicrobiaceae bacterium. GTDB lineage: Bacteria > Actinomycetota > Acidimicrobiia > Acidimicrobiales > RAAP-2 > Bog-473. The sequence continues at coordinate 420,031 of CAWKJX010000004.1, forward strand.
CGGCCCTGGTCGGGTAGTACTCGGGGAGCTGGGTGATCTCCTCGAAGAGCTGGCTGCCCCGCTCGTCGTAGAACCAGACGGGCGGGATCGACTTTTCCCGGCCCCCCAGGCCGCGGAGGGCGTCGAGTTTCATTTGCTTCCGCACCTCGTCGGGCGAGAGGTGCACGTCAATTGTGTAGGCCATGGACTCAGGGATCCCGGGCCAGTCGGACGCCGCTGAAGGCCCAGCGGGCCCCGGGTGGGAAGAAGTTGCGGTACGTGGCCCGCGCGTGGCCCCGCGGGGTGACGCAGCAACCGCCTCGGAGCACGTACTGGCTGACCATGAACTTGCCGTTGTACTCGCCGACTGCACCCGGGGCGGCCCGGAAGCCGGGGTACGGGGCGTAGGCGCTGGACGTCCATTCCCAGGTGTCGCCGAAGAGCCCGTTGGTCGAGACGGCCGGCCGCGGATGTGGCGCTCCGTCAACGCGGAAGTCGTCGGCGAGGAAGTTGTGGCCTTGGCCGTGGCTGGTCGCGATCGTCTCCCACTCCGATTCGGTCGGGAGGCGCATGCCCGTCCAGTGGGCGAAGGCGTCGGCCTCGTAGTAGCTCACGTGGCAGACGGGCTCGTCGGGGTCGAGGGGGCGTTGGCCTGACAGGGTGAACTGGGTCCAGTTGTCGGGCTCGTCGGGGTGCCGTGCCCAGTAGAGCGGGGCTTCCCAGTGCTGCGCGTTCACCACCGCCCAGCCGTCGGAGAGCCAGAACTCGGGCCGGCTGTAGCCGCCGTCCTCCATGAACGACAGCCACTCGCCGCAGGTGACCGGCCGGTCGGCCAGGCCGAACGGGGTCAGCTGCACGGTGTGCACCGGGAACTCGTTGTCGAAGCCGAAACCGGTGCCGCGATGGCCGATTTCGACCGGCCCCCCGTCGTGTTCGAGCCAGCCCGCCTTGGGCGGGTGCACGGGCGACCCGGCAGGGGTACCAGCCAGGTAGGAGGGCTGCAGCGGATTCCTCGACAGCACGTGCTTGATGTCCATGAGGAGCAGCTCCTGATGTTGCTGCTCATGGTGGAGGCCGAGGGTGACCAGCTCGGGTAGCCCGGGATGGTCGAGCTCGTCGAACAGCGCGTCCATGGCCCGGTCGACATGGGCCCGGTAGCGGGCGATCTCCTCGATGCCCGGGCGCGACAGCAGACCACGCTCGGGCCGCGGGTGCCTGGCCCCGACCGCCTCGTAGTACGAGTTGAAGATGTAGGCGTAGGCGTCGTCGAACGGCTCGTAACCAGGGGCGTACTCGCCCAGAATGAAGGTCTCGAAGAACCAGGTGGCATGGGCGCGATGCCATTTGGTCGGGCTGACGTCGGGCATGCTCTGGACGGTCTGGTCCTCGGCACTCAAGGGCGACGCCAGGCGCTCGGTGGTCGCCCGTACCCGGCCGTAGGCGTCCCGGAGGTCAGACGGCACCGCTCGACCGTGTGTCTCCATGAGATAGTCCCTTCGCCACCCCACCCGGAGCGGTCGCTTTCGCTGGCTGGGCGATTAGTGGATCACCCTACCCAGATGTCCCCGCGAACAGGCGCGTTTGCCCCAGATTTCACGTAAAGGCCAGGTGGCTGCGACTGTGCTGGATGACGGCCCGCCCTTGGCTACTGTCGAATCCGTGGACGGCCCGCCGCTCTCCCGGGAGGCCATCGACGCGTATTTGGGCGGCGTCGACTGGCTGCGTGGCATCCTTCGCCGCGCCGAGGTGGCGGAGCACTGGTCCAAGGCCAGCGCGGTGGCCAACTACACCGTGGGCGGCGTGGCGGCGCATGCCGTGCACTCGGTCGTGTGGCTCGACCAGGTGCTCAAGGATGCGGAGCCGGTCAACTTGCGGCGGGTCGAGATCGCGGGGTTCTTCGGGATCAACCGCGTGGACGAGAGCGAGGACCGTGACCCGTTCTCGGCGTCCCTGCGGGCGGCGGCGGAGGCCTTCGCGGCCACGGGGCCGTATGTGGTCATCTCCACCTGCACCGCATCACGTGATGAACTGGTCGGCCTCCTGAGCCAAGCGTCAGCGGAGCGGGCCGTGCCCGTGGTGCGCGTCCCTGGCGCGCAGGTTCCGCTGCGCGACTACCTGCGGACCCGGGTCCTCGAGGTGGTCGTGCACGGCGACGACGTGGCCAGCAGCGTCCCCGGCATGAGCGTGGCCGATCCGCCTCCTGCCGCCATGGACATGTGTCTCGGCGTCTGCTTGGAGATGGCCCGGGGCCGTCTGGGCGACATCGAGACGCTGCGGGCCTTCACCAGGGGCGAACGCTCGGAGCCCAGCGGGTTGCGCGTCCTGTAGCGGGCCTGATCCCCTTCGGGCCGGGGCGCCCCTCGTGGCGCGGCGAAGGGTCAGGCCAGGACCTTGCGACGGAAGTTGCGCAGGCCGAGGGTCAGGAAGATCACGCTGAACGCGCAAATGGCGGGATAGATCACGTAGAGGTGCATGTGGGCCGCGTCCGTGAACGCGGCGCGCATACCGTCGTTGATGTAGATCAGCGGGTTCACCAGCACCACGATCTGGAGCCAGTGGACGGTTCCGAGCTTGACCGCGGCCAGACGGGTCCACTGGTAGTAGGTCCCGCCCAAGAAGGTGATCGGGAGCACAATGAAGCCGAACATGAGGCCGAGGTTCCGTGGTTCGAACGACGTGCCCAACAGCAGTCCGAGCGACGCCATGCAGAAGCACGAGAGGGGCACGAGGGTGACGATCAACGGCCAGTGGTACGTGATCTGTGCCTCCACGCCCGCCGCGTGCACCACCCGGGCGATCGGGAACACGATGATGGCGGAGACCAGACCCTGTGAGCCACCCGAGATCACCTTGGACATGGCGACGAGCCATACCGGGCACGGCGCCTGCACCCGATCCTCGATCTCACGCGTGAACCCGAACTCCTGGGCCATGGGCATGGCCACGGCCTGAATGCCCTGGAACATGATGGACAGGCCGACGACGCCGGGCACCAGCACGGTGGCGAAGGCCGACTCCGCACCCGGGATACCGCTGGCCGCCCCGATGCCCTGACCGATCTTCGGGAAGACGTACAGGAAGACGAAGCACAGCAGGAACGGCTGCACGAGGGTGCGGATGACGAACTCGACCTTGTGCTTCCAGAGCACCAACAGATCGCGGCGGATGAGGGCACCGAGCGACGTCCAGCTGGAGGAGGCGGCCGAGCGGGTCGGCTTCAGGTCGATGTGGCGGTGGGTCGACGTGTCCGGAGTGGACGCCGGGACGGCATCGGTGGTGGTGGCCATCAGTCGCGCAACTCCTTTCCGGTCAGTCCGATGAAGACTGTCTCGAGCGTGGGCTCGGCGACCGACAGGTCGGCCACGGAGACCCCGGCGGCCTCGGCCGCCGCGACAACGCGGGGCACCAGCCGCTCCGAGCCCCGGATATGGAGTTCCACGCCGCCGTCGATCGTCCGCGTCCTGGTCAGGCCCTCGAGCTGCGACCCGAAGGCCTCGGCCAGCTCCTCGGGTTTGCCGCTCGACTTGACCGTGACGATGGTGTCGGCGCCAACGCTGCGCTTCAGCTCGGCCGGCGTGTCGAGGGCCAGGATCTTCCCGTGGTCCATGATGGCCACGCGGTTGCACAGCCGGTCGGCCTCTTCCATGTAGTGCGTGGTGAGCATGATGGTCTGGCCCTCGGCGTTGAGGCCGCGCAGCAGCTCCCACAGGACGAGTCGTCCCTGCGGGTCGAGGCCGGCAGTCGGCTCGTCGAGGAAGAGCACCGCCGGCCGGTGGAAGATGGCCCGGGCCACCATGAGGCGCTGGGCCATCCCGCCGGAGAGTGCATAGACCGACGCGTTGGCGAAGCGGGTCAGCTGGAACCGATCGAGCAGGTCGTCGGCGACCTGGCGACATTCCCGAGACCCCATGCCGAACAGGCGCCCGTGCCAGTACAGGTTCTCCCGGGGCGTCAGTTGGCGGTCGAGCGTGTTCTGCTGCGAGACGACCCCGATGACCTGCTTCACCAGAGACGGGTGCTCGGTCACGTCGATGCCGGCCACCAACGCCTGCCCGTCCGTGGGGATCACCCTGGTGGTGAGCACCCCCACCGTCGTCGTCTTGCCGGCCCCGTTGGGACCGAGGAGCCCGAAGACCTCCCCGGTCCCGACGCTGAGGTTGAGTTTGTCGACGGCACGGAAGTCCGTGCCCGTGTAGGTCTTGGTGAGGCCCCTGGTCTCGATGATGGGTGTCGCTCCGTCAGGGTCGTACCCGTCGAGCGTGGGGGCGGTCGCAGTCGTCATGGCGTCTTCGAGAAGAGTACCTGGCGACCGTCGGACCGACGTCCTCGTTCTGCGGCCTAGTCCTCGGCCAGGATCTGATACAGATCCTTGCGGGCCTTTTGGATGACCGCGATGCCGCGCTCGAGCTGCGATTGCTCGCCCGCTCCGGAGAGCTGCTTGGCGGCGCTCATGAGCTGACCGACCGCCTGGCGCAAAGTGCGGATCTGCTCCTCGCTCTCGTCGCCCTGGGTGGGCATCGCGGCCTGCTCGGCTTCGGCCCGGCCGGCCTCGGTGAGGCTGAACTTGCGGCTGCCGTCGACCTCGGTCGCCTGGACGACGCCGGCGTCCTCGAGCATTTGTAGGTGCGGGTAGACCGACCCTGGGCTCGGTCGCCAGAGCCCGCCGCTCATCTCCTCGAGCCGGCGCATGACCTCGTAGCCATTGGCGGGTCCGTCGCGCAGAGCGACCAGTACGGCCGTGCGGATGTCGCCACGGCGCATGCGCCGGCCGCCACCCCAGCCCCCGCGTCCGCCACCCCAGCCCCCGCGGCCGCGCGGGCCGCCTCGCATGCCCCGGAAGGGGTGCTCGTGGCCGTGATCATGGTGGTCGTGGTCGTGCTCGTGGTCGTGCTCGTGGGCGCGCTCGTGATCGTGATTGTGTGCGTGTTGCATTGGTGTTTCCTTTCGATTGTGTCGTTCGAATTTCGTGTGGTGTGTCAGAGCTCGGAGACGGGGCGCAGGGCGATGGCCGACTCCGGGCACGCCACGACGCACAGGCCACAGGCATGGCAGTCCTGGGCCCGTACCGCGTAGGCGCCTTGTCGCCGGTGGGCGACGCTGCGCAGCTTGCCGAGGATGCTCAACGAGCCGAAGTCCTCGTCGGTGATCCGTGTCACCTCGAAGACGTCGTACGGGCAGACCTCGGTGCAGTCGCGCTTGCCTTCGCAGCGGCTCAGTTCGACGACCGGAACGAAGCGACCGGGTTCGGCCCGGCAGCGCTCGCCGGGGCGATCCGGATTGGCACGGGCGGCCCGGACCTTGGCCGGGTTGGTACGCCTGGCCGCAGTCGGGGGCACCGGCTCGTCACCGAAGGACGTGCCGTCGGTCGAGCTGGTCTCCATGCCTCCTCCTGTCTCATATTGCGCTCTGTCTCGTGTTGCGCTCTGTCTCGTGTTGCGCTCTGAACACTCGTAGTATAACGATATATCGGTATATGTCAATGACGTCACGAAATATTCTGTTCCTGGGAGCTGTTCCACCTGGTAGACGGCCGGTGGGGCGGTCCAGCAGCCGGAGCCACATGCCGAGGCACCACGGCCAGGCGGCGTGCGCCGCCCAAAGGAGGCGTTATGGGTTTGTTCAGGTCGCACAAGACCGAAATGGTCACCCCCGAGAGAGCCCTGCCCGGCCGTGACGAGGCGATGCCCGTGACGATGCCCCACCTGGTGCTCGGCACCGGGCTCACGCCACCGTTCCCCGACGGTCTCGAGCAGGCCGTCTTCGGGATGGGCTGCTTCTGGGGCGCCGAGAGGAAGTTCTGGACGCTCCCAGGCGTCCATACCACCGCGGTCGGATATGCGGGCGGCCTGACGCCCAACCCCACCTACCAAGAGGTGTGCCGCGGCCGCACCGGGCACGCAGAGGTCGTGTTGGTCGTCTTCGACCCCCAGACGATCACCTACGAGCAGCTGCTCGGCGTGTTCTTCGAGGGCCACGATCCGACCCAGGGCATGCGCCAGGGCAACGACGTGGGCAGCCAGTACCGCTCCGCCGTCTACACGACCACCCCGGAGCAGGCAGACAGGGCAAAGCTGGTGGCCAAGCACTTCCAGGAGTCGCTCTCGGCGGCCGGCTACGGCGACATCACCACCCAGATCGCACCCGCCGGCGCGTTCTACTACGCCGAGCCCTACCACCAGCAGTATCTCGAGGCGAACCCGGGCGGCTACTGCGGCTTGGGCGGCACCGGCGTCTCGTGCCCCGTGGGGCTACCGGGATCGGGGTGAGCGCCGGCGGTGGGGGCGCCCATCGGCAGGACACCTCCCGGATCGACTGACCGGAACACGCGCCGGGCGGTCATCGCAGCCTGATGACGTTGCCCGTGATCAGCCCGGCCTCGTCCGAAGCAAGGTAGGCGATCACCTGGGCCACCTCCTTGGGCGTGGCCACCCGCCGGCCCGCCGACTGGGCGGAGGCGGCCGTCTTCGAGTTGATCCAGCCGGTGTCGGTGATGGGCGGGTGCACGACGTTGGCCGTCACGCCGTAGCGGGCGAGCTCGCTCGCCGCGCTGAGGGTGAGGTTCGTCTGGGCCGCTTTGGCGGCACCGTACGAGACCTCTTCGGGGAAGCCGTCGCCCTCACCCGACGTCAGGCCGATGATCCGCCCCCACTGCGCCTGCCGGGACAGATGCCGGTGCGCGAACTCCGAGATCAGGAGGGCGGCCGCGCGGGTGTCGACCGCCAGGACCTGATCGAGCGTCTCGGCTGAGACGCGGGCCGAGATCCGTCCGAAGCGGTCGGCCTCCTTGGGGGCGAAGGTGTCGCCCACCCAGCCCGAGGCGTTGTTGACGAGGATCTGCACCGGGCCGAGCTCGGCCTCGGCCCGGTCGAAGAGAGTGGGGATGACGGTGGCGTCGGACAGGTCCGCCTCGAGCGCCACGGCCCTTCCGCCCCCGGCAACGATCGACTCGACCACGAAGTCGGCCCTCGCCATGCGGGTGGCCCGGTACGCGGCGGGCATGGACGGGTCTTCGAGCCCGCCGAGCTTCTCGTTGCGCAGGTAGGTGCACAGCACGCCCACGCCGTGCGCGGCCAGGGCCTTGGCGGTGGCGGCCCCGATCCCATGGTTGGATCCGGTGACGAGGGCCACCCGGAACTCAGACCCCGGGCTCACCACGGCTGGACGGGCCTCGAAACGGTCAGCGCAGCGCCGTCAGGCGGTCGAGGGCAGCTTGCGCCTCGGCGACGAACCGCCCCACCAGGTCGCCCGCCGGCACGAGCTCGGCAATGCCGCCGACGCCCTGTCCGGCGGGGTAGCACTCCTTGTCGAGGTCGATGCCCTCGCTGAGCGAGTCGCCGCCCAGATGCAGGGCCCCGGCTCCGAAGGAGACGCTCATCTGCTCGGGGAACTTCTTCAGCTCGCCCGGATGGGCGTCGTAGTAGTCCGTGTACGAGTTCCGCACGACCCGCATGGTCTTGCCCGAGTAGGCGCGGCTCACCGTGGTCTGGTCCTCGTGACTCTCGAGGAGCTTCTCCTTGTATCCCGAGACGCTGCGCGCCTCGGGTGTGGCGATGAAGCGGGTGCCCACCCAGATGCCGTCCGCTCCGAGCGAGAGGGCGGCGGCCAGGCCGCGTCCGTCGAAGATGCCACCGGCGGCGACGACGGGGACGCGGGCGCCGACCGCGTCGACGACCTGGGGCACCAAGGGGAGCGAGGCGACCTGGCCCGTGTGGCCACCGGCCTCGGTGCCCTGGGCCACCACCAGGTCGCAGCCGGCCTCGACGGCGCGCACGGCGTGCTCCACCTTGCCGCACATGCTCACGACGATCAGACCGTGTTGGTGGCAGAGGTCGACCACCTCGGTCGGTACCCCCAGCCCGGCCACGAAGGCCGACGCGCCGCCCTCGATGACGAGCTTGACCTGCTCGGTCATGCCGCCCGGCATGGCGGTCAGCAGGTCCACCCCGAAGGGCTTGTCGGTGGCGGCGCGTACGGCCGCCATCTCCTCCACCATCTTGTCGTTGCCCATGGTCGACGCGCCGAGGCACCCGAAGCCCCCGGCGGCCGAGACGGCCGCCGCCAGCGCCGAATAGGACACCCCGCCCATGCCGGCCAGCATGACGGGGTGCTCGATCCCGAGCAGCTCGGTGAGGCGTGTGCGCATGGTGGTCGGGCCTTTCGTGTGATCGTCCGCGTCCGCGGACGGCTCGGGGGACGGCTCCGGGCATCGGTCGCCGGGGACCGTAGCGCGACCGGGCGGTGCAGGCCCGGAGTGACGACATGTCCCGCCGGGACCGGTCAGGCAGGGCGGGGCGGTGGGCTGCCAGAATGTGCGTTGTGAGCAGGAGCGGGACGGTCCGACCGTGAGCGCGTCGTGGTAGACGCCCCGGAGGTGGCGGTCGGCGACGGGGGTGCCGCGCCCGTGGCGGAGAACATCACGAAGCGACGCCTGTGGCTGATTCTGGGCGCGCTGCTACTCGGCATGCTGCTGGCCGCGCTGGACCAGACCATCGTCTCGACCGCGCTGCCGACCATCGTCGGAGACCTGCACGGAGGGTCGCACCTGGCCTGGGTGGTGACCGCCTACCTGCTGTCGTCGACCGTCTCGACGCCGCTGTGGGGGAAGCTCGGCGACCAGTACGGGCGCAAGATCTTCTTCCAGGCCTCGATCGTCATCTTCCTCATCGGCTCGGCGCTGTGCGGCTTGAGCCAGACCATGACCGAGCTCATCGCGTTCAGGGCCCTGCAGGGTCTCGGCGGTGGCGGCCTCATGGTGGGAGCGCAGACGATCATCGGCGACGTCGTATCGCCCCGTGAGCGCGGGCGCTACATGGGCCTGTTCGGGGCAATGTTCGCCGTGGCGACCGTCATTGGGCCGCTGATCGGCGGCCTGTGCGTGACGTATCTGTCGTGGCGCTGGGTCTTCTACATCAACCTGCCGTTCGGCATCCTGGCGCTGTTCGTGACGGGCGCCGTGCTGCCGGGGCACCTGCGCCGGGTGCACCACAAGATCGACTACGCCGGGACGGGCGTGCTGGCGGGAGCAGCGACGTCGCTCATCCTGTTCCTGAGCCTGGGTGGTATTTCGTGGCCGTGGCGATCGGCGCCGAGTTACCTGACACTCGGGATCGGCCTCGTGCTGACCGTGGTGTTCGTGTTCGTCGAGAGGGCCGCCATCGAGCCCGTCATCCCGATGCGGCTGTTCCGGATCCGGGTGTTCTCGGCGGCCAGTTCGATCGGGTTCGTCATGGGCTTCGCCATGTTCGGCGCCCTGACCTTCCTGCCGCTGTTCCTGCAGAACGTGAAGTTGGTGAGCCCGACGGTGTCGGGATTGCGCATCTTGCCCCTGATGGTGGGCATGCTGGGCGCGTCCGTCACGTCGGGCCGTCTCGTCACGCGGTGGGGACGGTACAAGGTGTTCCCGATCGTCGGCACGGCGCTCATGACCCTGGGCGCCTACCTGATGTCGTTCATCGACGCCTCGATCAGTTTCTGGGTCATGTCGGCCTACATGTTCATCTTCGGCCTGGGCCTGGGCCTCATAATGCAGGTGTTGGTGGTGGCGGTGCAGAACGCCGTCGAGTACCAGGACCTGGGCGTGGCCACCAGTGCGTCCACCTTCTTCCGCATGATCGGCGGCTCGTTCGGGACGGCGGTCTTCGGTGCGATTTACGCCATCGTGTTCAACCGGGCGATCGCGTCGACGCTGGCCAAGGTGCCGCCGGCGGTCCTCCGGTCGTTCAACCCGGCCACGCTCTCGCCGAGTGTGCTCGAGAAGCTGAAGTCGACCGCGGCCGGGCTGGCCTTCTTCAACCAGTACATCGGCGCGGTGACCCACGCCGTGCAAACGGTGTTCCTGGTCGCCGTGCCCATTTCGTTCGTGGCCTTCTTGTTGAGCTGGTTGCTGCCCGAGGTGGAGTTGCGCAAGACGGTGTCGACGACGACGTCGGACCTGGGCGAGGCGCACGGGATGAACCGCACGTCGCTCAAGGAGATAGAGCTGGCGCTCGATCGCATCTCGGCCCGGGAGAACCGGGCCGAGCTCTACCAGACCCTGGCGACGCGAGCGGGCGTCGAGCTGCCGCCGCGCTCGTGCTGGCTGCTCTACCGCCTCTCTGAGTACCCGGCGTGCTCGGTCACCGACCTGGCCCTGAAGCTGAAGGTGGACCCGGCGCTCATTGAGCCCGGCCTCGACGGGTTGGTGGCGGCGGGCATGGTGGAGGCGCGCCGCACCGGCGGCGCCGGAGACGTGGACCTGCACCTCACCGCGTCGGGCGCGGACGCCATGGAGCGGCTGACCGAGGCGCGCCGCCGCGGCCTCACGGACCTGCTCGAGGGCTGGAACCCCGAGGAGCATCCCGAGATCATTGAGATGGTCAAGGACCTGGCGCACGCGCTGCTGGCCGACGACGAGCGGTTGGTGGCCGACGCCATGCCCGAGGCCGCCGTCGCGTCGGCGGACTGAGCTGGTGGCCGGCCAGGACCAGGGACAGCCCGGGCCCGACGGACCGTCTTTGACGGGAGAGCCTGCCCGGCGCCCGAGAGTACGATGAGTCGCAGTTCAACGGTGTGCCGGGAAGACTGGTCGGCAACGAGTGACCGTCTGTCCATGACTGAGCCCACCACCCTCACCAACCTGGCGTGTCCGAGCCCGCCGCACGAGCGCGGGCGCGGCCCGGGCTTCCAGCGAACCGGGGAGCCGTGAGCGTGACCGACAAGAAGGCGCCGGCGCCACAGCCGGCGCGGGCCGGGAAGGACCGGCGCAAGCTGCCGAGCTGGCGTTGGGAGGAGTTCCGGACGACCTTCTGGGTGGTGCCGAGCATTCTGGTCGTCGTCGCGGTGCTTCTGTTCATCGTCACCTTCGAGATCGACGTCGCCGCGTACCATCACCGGCTGACGCTCCCGGTCTGGATCCACACGGGCAACGGCGACGCCGAGCGCCAGGTTCTCATCGCCATTGCCGCCGCGGTCATCACGGTGGTCGGCGTGGTCTTCTCGATCACCATATTGGCGCTGACGCTGGCGTCGCAGCAGTTCGGTCCGCGCATGATGCGCAACTTCGTCCGGGACATAGGCAACCAGGTCACCCTGGGTGTCTTCGTGGGCACGTTCGTCTACTCCGTGCTGGCGCTCGGATCCATCAGCAGCCTCAGCGCCGGGTTCGTGCCCTATCTGTCCACCTCGGTGGCCGAAGCACTCCTGCTGGTCGATCTCGGAGTGCTGATCTACTTCATCCACCACATCTCCAAGTCGATCCAGCTGCCCGAAGTCATCGCGGGCATCGCCAACGACCTGATGCAGTCGATCGACGCCGAGTTCCCCGACCGGGTCGGCACGTCCTCGCTGGCGCCGCAAGTGCATGCCGGCAAGTCGGTCCCCGAGCTCCTCACGCTGATAGAGGAGCACGGCGCCGTGGTGCCCTCGCAGGTCAGCGGCTACATCCAGTACGTCGGCTACTCGCAGCTGATCGCCATCGCCACCCGCACCGACTCCTTCATCCGGCTGGAGCACCGGCCCGGCCACTACCTGGCCACAGGGCGGACGCTGGCCAAGGTCTACCCGCGTGAGTCGGCTCCGGAAGTGGCCCACGCCCTGTCCCGGGCGCACGTGACCGGGCCGCACCGCACCCTGGTACAGGATCCGGTCTTCGCCATCGACCAAATGGTCGAGATCGCCATCCGGGCGCTGTCGGCCGCCGTCAACGACACCTTCACCGCCCTGACATGCATCGACTGGCTGGCGGCGGGGCTCAGCGAAATCTCAGGCCGCGTGCTCGACGAGGGCGTCTACCGGGACGGCTCGGGCAGGGTGCGCCTCATCGAGTCCGACCCCTCCTACGCCCGCATGGTCAACCGGGCCTTCGACAAGATCAGGCAGGCGGCGTCGGCCATGCCGGCCGTCCTCATCCGCCTGATCGACTCCCTCGGCTCGATCATGCTCGACACCACGACAGAGCAGCAGCGCGACGTGCTGCGGCGGCAGGCGGACATGGTCCTGCGCCTCTCCGAGCGGACGGTGGCCGAACCGAACGACCTGGAGGAGATCCGCTTCCGGTACTCGCGTATCGCCGGCGAGGACGCGTTCACCCCGTCAGCCCGGATGGCGGCGAGGGTCGACCTGCCATAGGTGCCGAGGGCGTTCAGGGGGCGCAGCAGGCCCGTCCCGGTCGCCGGTGGCTATCCGGCGTTGTCGGTGGGCGACGTGGTGGTGGGCGCGGCCGCCGTCGTACTGGTGGTCGTGGTCGACTGGCCCGTGCCGGTGGTGTCGGTGGCCCCGCCGCCGCTCGAGGCCGGCGCCGTGGTAGTCGTGGCCGAGGCGGGGGCAGTCGTGGTGGTCGTGGCCGGTGGGGCGACGAAGGGGACGGTCTCGCCGCGCATGCTGGCCTGGGCGGCGGACGGGGTGGCCGACAGGTTGGTGCAGCTGCGAGCGGCATTCCAGCTCTGGACCGCGGCGGTGGCCGGGGTCCCGGTCAACGGTTGGGGCAGCCCGGCCAAGATGGTGGCCGGGCGCCACTGCACCGCGGTGATGTGGCGGCCCTCGGCGGTGACGATGAGCGCGCCGCTGTCGGTCTCCGGGGGCGTGTTGTCGTAGAAGGCGAAGTTGCCCAGGCCGTAGTCGACGTACGCGCTCCCGAGGTAGCCGGCACCGAGGAGCACGTGGGCGTTGGAGCCGATCACGATGTCGGCGCCGGCCTTGACGAGCTGCTCGGCCAGGGGTTCCTGCTGGGGGTCGGGGCAGGCCTGGGTCTCGGTGCCCCAGTGCACGTAGACGATCACGGTGTCGGCCGTCCGGCGGACCTGCTGCACCTCACGGACGAGCTCGGTGGGATCGATGGCGGACGCGACGCCGCCCTGGCTCGACGTGGCGGTCCACGAGCCGATGAGGTTGTCGGCGATGACCTGGGTCGCCGCGATGATGGCGATGCGCTGACCGCTGAGCGTGACCCGGAACGGGGAGAAGGCCTGGTTGGCGTTGCTGCCGATGCCGATGATGGGGTAGTCGGCCTCGGTGGCGACGTGAAGGTTCTGCGACAGGCCCTGGGGCCCGCAGTCGAGCCCATGGTCGTTGGCCTGGGTCACGAGTGAGATGTGGGCGGCCTTGAGCGCGGTGATGGCCGTCGCCGGCGCGTCGAAGATGTACGGCTTGGACTGGGGCTCCGGGCACGTGCTGTCGGTGACCGCCGTCTCGAGGTTGACCATCGTCAGGTTCGAGCCGTTGAAGAGTTGCGGGATGGTGTCGCCCAACGCCGTCGCCGGGTCGTTCGCCAGGCGTTCGCCCACGTCTCCGGCGAAGTGCACGTCGCCGCCGAAACCGATGGTGACGGGCTTGCCGTTGCCTTTCCAATCGGGGTTGAGCGGCGAGTGCGTGGGGAACGGCTCGGCTGCCACGGTGTCGTGGGTGGTGGTGGCGGTGGGCGACGGCGGCGGGGGCTTGCCGGACCCGCCGGAGAAGAAGGCGAAGTAGATCAGCAGCAGGAGGACGAGGGTCCCGCCCACGGCGAACTGCCGCCGCCGTCGGCGAACCCTGCGTGACACCACGGCGGCACTATGTCACACGCCGCGACCTGCGCAATGGTCGTGCGAGCGCCGGCTCAGGCGGCCCAGAGGTCGTCCCAGTGTTCGGCCAGGGACGCCACGAGGCCCTGGCAGGCGGCGGCGATCATGTCGCGGCACTCGTCGAAGACCGCGTCGTCGCCGTAGTAGGGGTCGGGGACGTCGGCGGCCGCCCCGGATCAGGGGGTCGAAGGCGCGCAACAGGGCGAGGCGACCGGGCTCGGCGCCCAGGCCGCGGAGCGTCTGCTGGTGCCGGCGGTCCAGTGCCACCATGAGGTCGATCCGTCCGATGTCCGCCGAGCGGAACTGGCGCGCCACGTGGCGGTCGCCGGGGTAGCCGGCGCGGAGCAGCGCCGACGCGGCCAGAGGGTGCATGTCCTCGCCTTCGTGCCAGGGGCCGGTGCCGGCGCTCCGGACGTCGAGGTGGTCGCCGAGCGCGGTCCCGCCGGCGAGCGTCGGTCCCGCCGGCGAGCTGACGGGTGATGACCTCGGCCATGGGTGAGCGGCAGATGTTCCCGCTGCAGACGAAGACGACGCGGTAGGGACGGCGGTCGAGCTGACCGCCGGCGTGGTCGAGGTCCAAGAGGGCGGCGGGCGGGACGGCGCCCCCGCGTCCGGGGCGGCTCACCGGCCGGCGAGGGTGGGTTCGCTGATGGTGGGTTCGTTCATGTCACCGCGTACTCGTCGCGCAGCGTCTTCTTGACGATTTTGCCGGTGCCGGCGCGTGGCCAGTCGGCGCGGATCTCAAGCTGCTCGGGGATCTTCTGGGTCATGAGGCCGGCGTCCCGGCAGAAGGCGACCACGTCGTCGAGCTCGAGGTCGCCGGCCTCGTCGGCCAGCTGGACGACGGCGCAGACGCGCTCGCCGCGATCGGGGTCGGGCAGTCCGATCACCGCCACCTCGACCACCTTCGGGTGGGTGTAGAGCAGGTCCTCGATCTCCTTGGCGCTGATGTTCTCGCCCTTGCGCACGATCACGTCCTTGAGGCGGCCGGTCAGCGTCAGGTGACCGTCGGCGCGCAGGCGCCCGAGGTCGCCCGTACGGAAGAACCCGTCGTCGTCGAAGGCGTCCTCCTCCAGGGCGGCGTCGGTGTAGCCGTGGAAGACCATGGGTCCCTTGACCCGGACCTCGCCCTCCTCGTCGGGCCGGGCCGGCACGCCGTCGAGGCGCACGATGCGCACTTCGGCCCCGTCGACCGGCTTGCCGTCGGTGTTGGCCAGCTGCTCGTCGGTGTCGTGGGGGGAGCCGTTGGAGATCATGGGCACCTCGGTCATGCCGTAGCCGTGCACGACGCCGCGCCCGCCGACCTCGTCGCGCACCTCGTAGTGCAGTTCGGGCGGTTTGGCCGCGCCGCCGCCCACCATCAGGCGCAGCGTCGGGAGGATGGGCTCGGAAGGGTTCTTGCGCTGCTCGGCCAGGTAGGCGACGTAGAAGGCGGTGCTGCCGCCGACCATGGTGGCGCCATGGGCCTTGAAGAGGGCGATGGCCTCGGGCGGTGAGAAGGCCTCGAGGAGGACGGCGGGGAAGCCGAAGGTCAACATGGTCACGAGGTAGTCGGCCCCGCCGATGTGCGCGAAGGGAAAGGCGATGGTGCCGACGTCGTCCGGGCTCATGCCGAGAGCGCTGGCGAGGCCCCAGCCTCCGGCGATGAGTGTCTGGTCGGTGTGCTGCACGCCCTTGGGGTCGGCCGTGGAGCCGGACGTGTAGTAGATCCAGCGGACCGGGGCGTCCGCCGGGTCCGTCCCCCGGGGCGGTCCGGGCAGGGAGGCGGGGTCGCCCTCCGGCAGGCCGTCGCCGATGGAGAGGATGGCCGGCTTCGTGGGGGCGTCTTCGAGCGCGCGCTCGGCCAGCGCCGCGTAGTCGGTGTCCCGCCAGGTGCCGGGGATGACGAAGAGGGTGGCGCCGGTCTGGCGCAGGGCGAAGCCCACCTCGCGCTCTCGGTAGAGATGGATGATGGGGTTCTGCACGGCGCCGAGGCGGGCCAGCGCAGCGGACAGCACGACGGCGTCGATCCGGGTCGGCAGCTGCCAGGAGACCACGCTGTCCGTGGTGACGCCCCTGGCCTGGAGGCCGGCGGCCGCCCGCTCGGCCCGGTCCCGGAACTGGCCGAACGTCACGGTCTCGCCGTCGGCCGCGATGAGCATGGGGTGGTCGGGGGAGGCGGTCGCCCGGCGGTCCACGAGCTCCCACATGGTGCGGGCTCCGGTGAGGGCGTCGGCGTAGCTCCTGCTCATGGCTGGCTGCTCCTTGCTGCCTTTCGCTTTTGGGACCACTCTCATAGCAGGTGGCGCTCCAGGTGGCAGGTGACGCCGGTGGCGCCGGTGGCGCCGGTGGACGCCGGTGGCGCCGGTGGCCCGGCGCGGCGGGGCAGAATGGCTCCATGGCCAAGCGGACGGTGCACTCGGACGCCGTGGAACCCGACGGCGGGGACAAGTCTGTGGACCGGCGACGCTCGGTGACCTTGGTGGCCGTGGCCGTCGCCACCATTTTGCTGGCCTGGTTCGCCGTGGCCAACCTGAAAAAGGTCAACATCGACTTCTGGGTCTACGACCGGGAAGCACCGTTGATCCTGGTGATCGTGATCTCGGGGCTCTTGGGGGCGTTGATCACGGCTCTCGTCATGCGACGCAAGCCGCGGGAGTAGCCCTTCCCAGGCACGGATCGTGCGCCGGCGGGCGCGGTTGGCGGCGGTCTGTCGCCCGTTCCGGCGGTCGGGGCGGTGAGGTGCCGGGGAAGCGGCCCTGGGCGGCCCCGAACCGGCCCTGTGCCGGGCCCGTGGCGGCTGTTACAGGTCCGTGACCGCGCACCAACCCCCGAGAACGGGTTCTAAGCTGGCCGGCAGTGATGACCGCCAGCGGTGGAGGGGCGAGCGAGCACTTTCTCGTTGTTCGCGCCTGCGTGGCGTGCCAACATGGGGCGCAGACGGATGTGGAGATCCCAAGGGGCAGGTGGTAGTGCCGCTTTCCGACCACGAACAGCGAATTCTGGCCGAGCTGGAAGAGTCATTGGTCCGCCAGGACCCCGAGTTCGCCGAGCGAGTTCGCTCGGAGACCGTGTACCGACATGCCGGCCGTTACTGCAAGTGGGCCGCGGTCACCTTCGTCCTGGGCGTGGTGATCCTCGTCGCCTTCTACTCCAAGTCGGTCATCGCCGGCTTCCTCGGCGTCGTCATCATGTTCGCCTCGGCCGTGTGGTTCGAGCGCAACCTGCGGCGTATGGGCCGTGCCGGCTGGCACGACATAAAGCGGGCGGCCAAGGACGGGGACGACTCGAGGGACGGCGCGGCGCCGACGGGCATAGAAGGCGCAGTGAGCGAGGCCAGGGACTGGTTCCGCTCCCGCTTCCACCGGCGCGACGGCTGACGGCGCCGCCGCTGGGCGGGCGTCGCCGGACGCGAGGTCGAGGCAAACCGGGGTTGGCCGGGGACGCGCCGACGTTCGTTCGGCGCTGACACGGCGAGCACGGTCGAGGTCGAGGTATGCCTGTGGCTGACCTGGCGCTGGCCGTCGACATCGGCGGGACCAAAATGGCGGCCGGGCTGGTCACTTCCGACGGGTCACTGGTGGAGCGGGCCATGGTGCCGACGCGGGGGAGCGCAGGGGGGTCCGGGTCAGGGCCCGGTGGCGAGGTGGACGCCGCCGAGCTGTTGTGGGCGGACCTGAAGGATCTGGTGAGCGGGCTGGTCGGCGCGGCCGACCCGGGCGACCGGCTGGTGGTGTGCGGAGTGGGCTGTGGGGGCCCGATGAGCCCGGGTGGTGAGCACGTCTCACCCCTGAACATCCCCGCGTGGCGCGGCTTCCCGCTGCGCTCGTCGATGGCCACCTTGACCAACCTGCCGACATTCGTCGACAACGACGCCAAGGCCCTGGCCTTGGGCGAGGGGTGGGTGGGCGCCGCTGCCGGCTGCCGGGACTTCATCGCCATGGTGGTGTCGACCGGCGTCGGTGGAGGCATTGTGCTCGACGGCCGTTTGCTCGAAGGCCGCCTGGGCAACGCCGGACATGTCGGCCACGTCGTGGTGGTGCCCGACGGGCGGTCGTGCACCTGCGGAGGGCGGGGCTGCCTCGAGGCCGAAGCGTCGGGGACGGCCATCGCCGCCATGACGGGACAGTCGGCGACCAAGGCGTCGGCTTGGGTCATGGAGCGCACGGGAATGCTGACTGGTCGCGCCATTGCATCGGTCGTGAATCTGCTCGACCTCCCGCTGGCGGTGGTGAGCGGCTCGGTGGCGCTCGGTTTCGGTGAGCCGTTCTTCCGGGCGGCTCAGGCCGAGATCGACCTGCGGTGCAGGCTGGAGTTCGCGCGCGGGGCGCGGGTCGAGGCGGGTGGCCTCGGCGACAGCGGACCGTTGATCGGTGCCGCCCACGTCGGCTGGCGCGGCCTGCGCGTGGGGGCGCCGGGGTGAGCGCGACGGCTCAGCCGGCGGGGGAGCGGTCGGTGGCTCAGGTGGCCGAGGTGGCACCGGCGGCACCGGTGCCACGCCCACAATGGCGCCACGACGCCGTCGTGGTGGCGCGGGCGGTGCTGCCACATCCCGGCCTGTGGTGGTCGTCCCTGGGGACGCTGCGGCGGATGGCCCGCCGCGGCTGGTGGCATCGTGCCCCCTTCTTGCCCTTACCGGGTGCCGCCTATTGGCGCTTCCGGCTCGTCACTGCCTATGGGGGTGACGGATCGGGCGGCGAGCTGACCCCGTCCGACGTGGTGGCCTTCCTGCGGTGGTGTCGGGGGTCTCGTCCACGCCGCGGGTAGCCTCTGTCGGGTATGGAGCGGGTGCTCCTCCTCAATGCGACCTACGAGCCGCTCGCCCTCGTCTCTGACCGTCGTGCCGTCGTTCTCGTGCTGGCGGGCCGAGCCGAGCCGGTCGCCGTGCGGGAGGACTGCAAGGTCTTCCACTCCGCCCGGCTGTCGATCGACGTGCCTTCCATAGTCCGGCTCGCCCACATGGTGAAGATCCCGCGTTGGGCGCGCACGCCGCCGGTGACCCGGCGCTCGGTGCTGCGGCGGGACGGCGGGCTCTGCGTCTACTGCTCGCAGCCCGCCGACACCATCGATCACGTCATTCCGCGGAGCCGGGGCGGAACGCACGACTGGAACAACGTGGTGGCCGCCTGCAAGCGTGACAACCTCGTCAAGGCTGATCAGTTGCTGTCCGAGCTCGGGTGGACGCTGCGGGTGAAGCCGGCGCCGCCCGACGGCCACCTTTGGCGGCTGCGGCACCTGTCGGACGTGGACCCGTTGTGGGAGCCGTATTTGGCCGCGGCCTCCTGAGGTTGTCCCGGCACTCGTCCCAGTCGCTCTTCGACGTCGAACAATTCCGGTCCGAGCCGCGCCGAACGGTCGTGGAGCGGGCGGTGCCCAGGGCCACCCTGGTGCTCGGGAGCACGCAGGACGACCGTCTGGTGTCAGCGCCTGCCCTGGCCGCCGGGGGAGTGGACCTGGTCCGGCGCCGGAGCGGGGGTGGCGCCGTCTTGCTCGTGCCGGGCGGGCAGTTGTGGCTGGACGCCTGGATCCCCAGGGACGACCCGCTGTGGGTCACCGATGTCGTCGAGGCGGCCGAGTGGGTCGGTGCCTGGTGGGTGGGCGCGTTGGCCCGCTGCGCGATCTCCGGGCTCGAAGTACACCGAGGGAGGTCCGAGCCCGGTCCCGTCGGTGAAGCCGTGTGCTTTGCCGGCCGCGGCCCGGGCGAGGTCTTCGCCGGCCGTCGCAAGGTCGTCGGACTCTCCCAGTGGCGGGCCCGTCAGGGAGCGCTCTTCTCCTCGTGCGCGTACCTACGCTGGGACGCGGTACCGCTGACCGGGCTCCTGGTTGCGGGAGCGGGCGGGGCCGGCGCATGGTCGGATGGGGGAGACCTGCGGCGGGAGCTGGAAACCGTGGCGGTGGGAGTGGCGGACCTGGTACCCCCGGTCGAGGACCTGGGCGGCCTCCGGGATGCCCTGCTCGGCTCCTTCTCGTCCCTGACGTAGGTCCGAACGAGCGAGCAGGACGGATCGGCCCCGGCCCGGTCGGCGCCTGGCCTGGCCTGCTCGGCCCGCCACGCCGGCGGACTTGTGGCGGGCCGTGTGACCGGCCTGACCTGCTGAATCCAAGCTCGGGAAGCGGCATGCCATCGGGATTGTGCCGTCCTGGCTGTTGTTGGCGACCGCCCTCTGGGTGACGCCCGTCGTCTCGGATGGCGCCCGTCGTCTCGGGTGGCGCCGATCGCATCTCTCGGACGGGGCGCGTCCAGCTGACGGATGGCCTCGAGGTGGAGGCGGGCGGTCGGAAGAGTTGCGTTTGGGTTGCGATTGGTTCCATGTGGTTGTGTAGGGGAGGGAAAGGGCGTAAAGTGGTGCGAAATGGAGTAGAGGGGCGTCCAAGGGCGCAGACCGGGGAGCGTCGTGGGAGTAGGGACTGGTGGCAGGATTCGTCGGAAGGCACGAGCACTCGCTCGACACGAAGGGCAGGGTGATCCTGCCGGCGAAGTTCCGGCCCTCCTTCGACCATGGCGGGTTCCTGACCGAGCATTCAGAGGGCTGCCTGGCCCTGTGGACGCCGGCAGAGTTCGAACGTCAGATGGACGCGATGCAGGAGAGCGCCGCTCTGGGGAAGCCGGAGCGGAACCGGGCTCGGGTGTGGGCATCGAGCTCGGCGGAGGTCGAGATCGATCGCCAGGGACGGATGCCGATCCCCGCGCATCTGCGGGAGTTCGCCAAGTTGGAAGCCGAGGTGCTCGTGCTCGGTGTCATCGACCGGGTCGAGCTGTGGGACCCGACGGCCTGGGCCGAGAAGGTGCTTCCCGAGGAGAGCTGGTTGCTCGGGGACGAGTAGCCGGGCCACAGGCACGGACGGAACAGAACACGACAGAAGGAGAGGACACGACAGAAAGGACAAACGACAGGACCAACATCGGGCACGAAACACGCTGGACCATGTGCAGCTCCTCGACTGGCGCCCTGGAGGGCCACTCCACCCACTTCCAGGCTGGTCGTCCGGAACTCCACCTCCCTCACGACTTACCGGTCGGGGGGCTGCAGATGGCCCACTCGTTCGATCACATTCCCGTGCTGCGCGACGAGGTCGTGTCGCTGTTCGCAACTGTGCCCCCCGGAACGGTCGTGGACGCGACCGTCGGCGGGGGAGGACACGCTGCTGCGCTGCTGGCGACTTATCGCGACATGCGGGTGATCGGCCTCGATCGTGATGCGACCGCGGTAGCGGCGGCGCAGGAACGGTTGGCCTCGTTCGGGGACCGGATCACGCTGATCCAGTCCCCGTTCTCGGCGTTGGAGTCGGTGTTGGCGGATGATCGGCTGGGACCGGGGTCGGACAGGACGAGCGTGTCGGGCGCCCTGTTCGACCTCGGGGTCAGCTCGCCACAGCTTGATCGGGCCGAACGTGGCTTCTCGTTCCGCTCCGACGGCCCCATCGACATGCGCATGGATCCGTCCTTGGGTGCGTCCGCGGGCGACCTGGTGAACACGCTGCCCGAGGCGGCGCTGGCCGACTTGTTCCGGTCCAACGGGGAGGGCCGGCTGTCGGGTCGCATCGCCCGCGCCATTGTGGCCGCTCGCCCCGTGTCGTCGACCCGGGAATTGGCCGACGTCGTCGCGTCGGCGGTGCCCGCGGCGGTGCGTCGCAAGGGGCACCCGGCACGGCGGGTCTTCCAGGCGCTGCGCATCGAGGTCAACGACGAGCTGGGCGAACTGGCGGCGGCGCTCCCCGTGGCGCTGTCGTCGCTTGCCGTCGGCGGGGTGTGTGCCGTGATCAGCTATCACTCGGGTGAGGACCGCCTGGTGAAGCAGTCGTTCGCCCTGGCGGCATCCGGTGGTTGTGTGTGCCCT
This sequence comes from uncultured Acidimicrobiaceae bacterium, assembly GCA_963850095.1. Taxonomy (GTDB): domain Bacteria; phylum Actinomycetota; class Acidimicrobiia; order Acidimicrobiales; family RAAP-2; genus Bog-473. The sequence goes on from CAWKJX010000004.1 coordinate 441,362, forward strand.
CCAGGACTGCCTTGTGTCTGCGGTGCGGTGGCCCGTCACCGACTGGTCTTCCGTGGTGCGCGCAAGGCATCGCCGGCCGAGGTCGCCGCGAACCCGCGCTCCGAGGCGGCGCGCCTACGCGCCATCGTGCGGACCGACGTCGACGGGGCGGCAGGCTGATGGCGCCGCCCCCTGCCGCGATCGCCCCAGACTCATGGGCCGAGCACTCCTCGCCGCGTTCTGGGGCCGATGCGGCGCCGGCCTCCCCCCGCCGCACACCGCTGCGCCTCGTTCCGTCCCGGCGCCGGCGCGACGCCGAGTCGACACCTCGGAGGGGAGCCGGCAGGAGCCGGTTGCTGACCGGCATCTCCGTGACCGTGGTGGTCGGCGCACTCCTGGCCGTGGTCGTCGCCCAGGCGATGCTGGCCAACGGCCAGGTCAGCCTGGCCTCCCTGCAGCATGAACTCACCCTGGAGCAGAGCACGCACCGTCAAGCCGAGCTGGCCGTAGCGCAGCTCGAGACCCCGTCTCGGATTGTCTCCTCAGCGACGGGAACGCTCGGCATGGTGCGCTCCGACGTGATCGAACTGCCTTACGTCTCGTTGTCGGTGCCCCTCCCGACACCAACGGTGACGATGGCGCCGGTGACGGTGCCGGCGTCGTCGTCACCGTCTACCACCACCACCTCTACCTCCACCTCTACAACAACTTCGACGTCGACGCCATGAGCGTCACGACGCGACATGATCCTCGGCGCGCGCGCGCCGGCACGGGCCGCGGCGCCTCGGCCACAGGGGTCTTGGGCAAGTCGCCGACCAAGCCGGCGCGGCCGAGCCCACAAGGTCGTCCGGCTACGCCTCCGGCCGTGGCGCGCCAGACGGCGGCACGTACGGCCCGTTCCGCGGGCGCCCGCCCCGCCGCCCGCCCAGCCGCCCGCCCCGCCGCCCGCCCGCCGCCCGCCCCGCCGCCCGCCCCGCCGCCCGCCCCGCCGCCCGCCCCGCCGGCAGCCCGCCGCGGTCTGCCCCCCAGCGGCGGCACCGCCCACCCGCCAGGCGCGCCCGTCCCTCCCGTATCTCCTGGGCCGGCGGCAGTTTCTCTCGACGGGTGCGTCTGGTGCGCTTCCTTCTCGTCATCGCCATGCTGTTCGTGGTGGCCCGGCTCGTCGACGTGCAGGTGCTGCATGCCGGCGCGTACGAGTCGGCGGCCCGCGGCGAGTCGTCGATCACCGTCTCCCTGCCGTCGCTGCGCGGCGGGATCTATGCCCGCGACGGCTCACCGCTCGCCATGTCGGTGGCGACCGACGACGTCGTGGCCGACGACTTCCAGGTGGCCCATCCCGTCAAGACGGCCTTGGCGCTGTCGCCGCTGATCCACGTGCCTGCCACCACGCTGGCGGCCGAGCTGCACCGCCCGTCCGGCTACGTCGTGCTGGCCCGGCAGGTTGCCGCGTCCACGGGCCAGCAGATCGACACCGACGCGATTCCCGGGATCACGACCATCGACGACGCCAAGCGCGTGGTCTCCAACGGGAACCTGGCCTCCCCGGTGATCGGGTTCACCAATGCCGCCGGGCAGGGCGCGGGGGGTCTCGAATACGGCGACAACCAGAGGCTCGCCGGCGTCAACGGCAAGGAGACGATCGTCGAGTCACCTTCGGGCGTGGCCATTCCGCAGTCGCCTGTGACCGACGAGGTGGCCACGACGCCCGGGACCGGGCTGGAGCTGACCCTCGACACGCAGCTGCAGTACGAGTCCGAGCAGGCGCTGGCCAAGGCCATCGAATCTTCAGAAGCGGTCAGCGGCACTGCGGTGGTGATGGACGTCAAGACGGGCCAAATCCTGTCGATGGCGAATCTCGTGGCCACCCACCCTGCCGCGTTGGGCGCGCCGACGAGCACCACCAGCTCGCAGACTGCGGGTGTCGTCCCGATCGGGCCGTCAGATGCCGTCAACGAGGCTCCGAGCAACCTGTCGGTGACGCAGCTCTACGAGCCGGGCTCCGTCTTCAAGTTGGTGACGTTCTCAGCCGCCCTCCAGAACGGGCTGATAAACCCCAGCACCGTCTTCACCGTTCCCGACCAGATACAGCTCGACGGCTCGACGTTCCACGATGCCGAGCCTCACCCGACCGAGCAGTTGACGGCCACGGAAATCCTGGCGCAATCCTCCAATATCGGGACGTCGGAGATCGCTCAGGGCGTGGGCGAGGCACGCCTGCTCAACCAGGTGAAGGCGCTCGGCTTCGGGCAGCCGACGGGGCTGGACTTCCCCGGGGAGTCACCCGGTCTTTTGGCTACGGCGGCGGATTGGGAGCCTACCGACTACGTCTCGCTGCCCATCGGCCAGGTGGACGCCGTTAGTGCGCTCCAGGTTCTCGACGCATACAACGCCGTGGCCAACGGTGGTCTCTTCGTCGCCCCCAAGCTGGTCCAGGGCACGGTGAGCCCCTCCGGTACGCTGACGCCGACAGCGCCGTCGGCGACGCACCAGGTGTTCTCGCCTTCCGTCGACTCGGAATTGACCTCCATGCTCGAGCAGGTGGTGGACACGGGCACCGGGACCGGCGCCGCCGTTCCGGGCTATACCGTGGCCGGAAAGACCGGGACGGCCCAGATTCCGACGACGGGTCAGGACTCCTACGTCGAGGGCGCCTACATGGCCTCCTTCGTCGGGTTCGCCCCGGCGGTCAACCCCACGCTCTCCATGATCGTGGTCCTCGATCGGCCGACGCCGATCTTCGGAGGCACCGTCGCTGCACCCGTCTTCTCCCAGATCATGAGCTATGCCCTGCATCGGTACGACATCCCGACCACCCCCGGCGCCCAGACCGGTACCACGCCCGGGACGGGTACCGAGACGGCGACCGCCCAGGCCCAGGACATCACGTGACCCGGTCCTACACACCCATTGCGGGAGTGACGCAAGGGTGTCTGGGGCATGCAACGCTGTCGGTTCGATCATGCGAACCGTGGCAATGAACCTCCTCTTCGACGACGTCGACGTCCTGGAGTCCGTCGGTGATCCGTCGACCGTCGAGGTCGGCGGCATCGCTCACGACAGCCGCCGGGTCGTCCCGGGGGACCTGTTCTGCTGTGTGCCCGGGCTGGTGAGCGACGGGCACGTCCACGCGACCGAGGCCGTCGATCGGGGTGCGGTCGGTCTGCTCTGCGAACACTTCATTCCGGAGTTGCTGGCCCGCGACGTCGTGCAGACGCGGATCGCTCCGGGCACCATGCGCCCCGTGATGGCCCGGCTGGCCGCTGCGTTCTACGGCTACCCGTCGCGGGATCTCATCATGGTCGGCGTCACGGGTACCAATGGCAAGACGACCGTGACACAGATTTTGGGAGATCTGTTGAGTGCCGTCGGCCATCCCACCAACGTCATGGGCACGCTCTCGGGTGTCCGCACCACGCCGGAGGCCACCGAGTTACAGCGCGTGTTGGCCGGTGTGCGTGACCGCCAGAAGTCCGACGGGCTGCGTCACGCCGTCACCATGGAGGTCTCGAGCCACACGCTGGCGCAGTCGCGGGTTGAAGGGATCCACTTCGACGTGGCCGTCTTCACCAACTTGAGCCACGACCACCTCGACTACCACGGGACCATGGAGGAGTACTTCGAGGCGAAAGCGACCTTGTTCACCTCCAGCCATGCCCTGCGAGGGGTCGTGCATGCGGACGACCCCTGGGGCCGCCGCCTCATGGAGCGAGCCCGGATTCCGATGGTCGCCGTCCACCACACCGACGCCAGCGATGTGGTCCTGGCCGCCGGCCGGACCGAGTTCACATGGCGCGGCCACCGGATCGTCACCCCGCTGACCGGAGCGGTGAACGTCGACAACACCCTGCTGGCATCGGAGGCCGCGCTGGCGCTCGACCTGGAGCCGGCCGAGATCGCCGCAGGACTCGCACTGCTCGCGCCCGTTCCGGGGCGGCTCCAGGTGATTGCCTCGCCCTCCGTCCCGGGCGGCGCCGGCCACGATGAAGGGCCGCCCTTCACCGTGCTCGTCGACTACGCGCACACCCCGGCCGGGCTCGAGGTGGTGCTCGGGGAGGCTCGGGGCCTGGCGTCTCGGGACCGGGCGGGTGGTGAGCGTCTTCGGATGCGGAGGCGACCGGGACCGGACGAAGCGCCCGGCCATGGGGGAGGTGGCGGCCCGCCTGTCGGACGTCGCGTTCCTCACGTCGGACAATCCGCGCCATGAGGATCCGGGTGCCATCATCGATCAGGTGTTGGGCGGGATCCCCGGTGGCCGCGAGAACCCGCACGTCGAGGTGGAGCCCGACCGCCGCCGCGCCATTCAGCGTGCGCTCGACGATGCCCGTCCCGGCGACGTGGTCGTCCTGGCGGGTAAGGGGCACGAGACATATCAGGAGATCGCCGGGCAGAGGCTCGCCTTTGACGACGCCGTCGAGGCGCGCCTGGCGCTTTCTGCTCGCTACGGCACGGACCCGGCCACTTGGCTGGCCGCCGACATGGCATCGTCGTCCGATGCCTCGCTGTCGGAAGGCTGAGGCGGCGCATGCTCGGGCTGCTGGTCTCCGGAGGCGTCGCGCTGTCGATCGCCATCCTCTTCACCCCGTTCCTCATTCGGTACTTCCGCAGCCGCGAGCTCGGCCAGCACATCAGGGAGGACGGGCCGGCCACGCACGTGGCCAAGGCCGGCACGCCGACCATGGGCGGCATCGCGATTGTCGCCTCGGTGGTCTGCGGCTACGCGATCGGCCACATCGGCACCCAGATCCGCTTTTCGCGGACCGGCTACCTGGCCATCGGGGTGGTCGTGGCTTTCGGACTGATCGGCTACATGGACGACTACATCAAGGTCAACCGCCGGCGCAGTCTCGGGCTCAACAAGCGAGCCAAATTCGGGGCCCAGGTGGCGTGCGCGCTGATCTTCGCCGTGCTGGCCACGCAGTGGGCCCACACCTCGACGGCGCTCTCGTTCACCCGTGCCCAGGCGATCGGCATCAATCTGGGCACGGTGGGGTGGGTGGTCTTCTCCGTCGTCGTCATGGTCGGGTCGTCCAACGCGGTGAACATCACCGACGGCGTGGACGGCCTGGCGGCCGGTTCCGGGACGTTCTGCTTCTTCGTCCTCTCCGTCATGGCGTACTGGATCTTCCGCCACGAGTCCATTTACCACGTGCTCCCGGCATCGGCCATCGACCTCGCTCTGGTATCGGTGGCGCTGGCGGGCGCCTGCGTCGGGTTCCTCTGGTGGAACGCCGCCCCGGCCAAGATCATCATGGGCGACACCGGATCCCTGTCCATCGGAGCCGGCCTGGCGGCACTCTGCCTGCTCCTCAACCTCGATCTGCTCCTCCTGGTCATCGGCGGCCTCTTCGTCATGGAGACGCTCTCGGTGATCCTCCAGGTGATCAGCTTCCGCGTCTTCCACCGTCGCATCTTCCGCATGGCGCCGATCCATCACCATTTCGAGCTCGGAGGCTGGCCGGAGACCACCGTCATCGTCCGCTTCTGGATCCTCGGTGGACTCTTCTGCGCGCTGGGACTCGGCATCTTCTACGGCGACTTCCTGACCGTGGCGAAGTTCACGTGACCCTCCGCCACTTCGCCGGCCGGTTGCGGAAGACTTGTGCGATGCGACGGGGGTCGGACCGTGGTGAAGGGCGCGCGCGTTCGATGGCAGGGGCACGACGATGACGCCCGCACGGACCAGGACGACCTCACCGGTCGTGCCGTTGTTGCGCCCATCCGACCCTGCCCTGCGTATCGGCGGCTGGCAGGTGTCGACCTCGGCCGTGCTGATCGTCGACGTGGCGCTCTTGTGCGTCATCGGGCTGGTGATGGTGGGATCGGCCTCGTCGGTGATCTCTATCGACACCTACGGGACCCCGTGGGCCATTTTCATCAGGGAGTCCATGTGGATGGCCATCGGCGTGGTCGCCCTCTGGCTGGCCGTGCGGTTCGACTACCGCAAGCTCCGCCGCATCAGCCCCATGATTCTGCTGGTCACCTTCGGCCTCCTGCTGGTCGTGCTGGTCCCCGGACTCGGGGTGCGGGCCATGGGGTCGAGCCGGTGGGTGGGCTTCGGGCAGTTCCGCCTCCAGCCGTCCGAACTCATGAAGCTGGCGCTGGCGCTCTTTGCCGCTGACTTCATCGCACGCCGCCTCGACCAGCAGGCGACCGACCGTCGCATCATCGGCCCCGTACTGCTGGTGGCGGGCGCCGCCTGTGTCCTGATCCTGGCCCAGCCGGACATGGGGACCGCCATGGTGCTCGGATGCATTGTGCTGGTACTCCTTTTCGTCTCCGGGGTGCGCCTCGGCCCCGTCATGAAGGTGATGGGTGCCCTGGTCGTCCTGGCGCTGATCGTCGCCGTGGCGTCCCCGTACCGTCGGGCTCGCCTGCTGTCGTTCATGGATCCTTCGGCGCACGGGTCGAGCTCGGGCTACCAGGTGGTCCAGTCGCTGATTGGGCTGGGATCCGGACACCTCTTCGGCACCGGCATCGGCGGTGGGCAGGCGCAGTGGGGCTTCCTGCCCAATGCGCACACTGACTTCATCTTCTCCGTCATCGGCGAACAGCTGGGCATCGCGGGTGCCATCCTCGTGCTGCTCCTGTTGGGCGGCTTCCTCTGGCTCGGCATCCGCGCCGCCACACGGGCGCCCGACAGGTTCGGCGCGCTGCTCGCGATCGGACTGGTGGCCTGGGTGGGTGCAGAGACCTTGATCAACGTCGGAGCCGTGATCGGCGTGCTGCCGGTGACCGGGATTCCGCTGCCCTTCATTTCGTTCGGTGGCTCATCGCTGGTGATCACCATGGCAGCCGCCGGCATCCTCATCAACGTGGCCAAGCAGGGAGAGACCACCGCGACGCGTCGCGCCCCGCGGTCCACCGCCGCGCGGCACCCCGGGCGGGTCGGGCCGGTCGGCCGTCCCGCCCCCGCCGGCCGAGGTCGGTGAGCGCCCGGCGCGGCACCGTGATCGCGGGCGGCGGGACGGGCGGGCACGTCGTTCCCTCGCTCCAGGTCGCGCGCGCTCTGGTGGCCCGGGGGCACGACGCCGGAGACCATTGAGCTCTACGGGTCCCGACGGGGGCAGGAGGCGACGACCTGGCCGACCTTGGAGTTCCCGTACACGCTCCTGCCCGGGCGCGGCATCCGGCGGAGTTGGCGTCCGGAGGCGCTGCTGGCCAATGTGGGCGCGGTGGCCGGCCTGATGTGGGCCTGCGCACGCGCCCTGTGGTCATTCGCCGTGCGACGACCGCGGGTCGTGGTCGTCGTGGGTGGGTACGCCAGCTTCCCGGCCGGATTGGCGGCCGTGCTCACCCGGGTCCCGTTCGTGTCGGTGACCACCGACGCCGTGCCAGGCGCCGTCGTCGGCCTGCTGGGCCGGTTCGCCGCGGCCAACGCCGTGGCGTTCGAGGGCACCGACCTGCCCCGGGCCCACGTGACCGGCACACCGGTCCGGACCCAGCTGACGACGTTGCACGGCACGGCCGACGAGCAGGCCCGTAGCCGGGCCGAGCTCGGCCTGCCGGCAGATCGCCGGACGATTGCCGTCCTCGGGGGCTCTCTGGGCGCACTGCGGATCAACCGTGCCGTGGCCGAACTGGCCAAGTGCTGGGCCGGCCGTGCCCACGACTCGATCTACCACGTGACGGGACGGCGCGACTATCCGACCTTCGCGAGTGGCGACACCACCGGGAGCGCGGGGAGCCACGACCAGGGCCGGCTCGTCTACGCCGTGGTCCCTTACGAGGAGCGCATGGCCGCGTTCTACGCGGCCGCCGACGTCTGCGTGACCCGGGCCGGTGCCATGACCGTGGCCGAGCTGCTGGTATGCGGCAAGCCGGCCGTGCTGGTGCCGTTGCCCGGCGCACCGCGTGATCACCAGACGCGCAACGCCGAGGCACTGGTCGGCATCGGCGCCGCGGTGCACGTTCCCGATGCCGAGTGTGACGGTCCGCGTCTGGCCGCAGAGCTCGATGCCCTGCTCTCGGATCCGGAGCGCCTCCGGACAATGAGTGAGGCCGCTCGCAGCCATGGCCACCCCGATGCCGCTTCGCGTGTCGCCGAGCTCGTGGACACCCATGCCCGCTGACTCCCATTCCGGCGACGGGGCGAGGGCGGGTCTCGATCTGCGGGTGCCGCAGCGGATCCACGTGATCGGAGTCGGCGGTGCCGGCATGAGCGCCATTGCACTCGTGCTGCGGGCCATGGGCCACACGGTGTCGGGTTCGGACCTGAAGGACTCGCCCGTGGCGGACAGGCTGCGCTCGCACGGCATCACCGTGGCGGTGGGCCACCGGGCGGAGAACGTCGCCGGGGCCGACGCCGTGACCTACTCCCCGGCGGTGCCCCTGGAGAATGTCGAGCTGGTCGAGGCGTCGGCGCGGGGGATCAGGGTCGCTCCGCGCTCGGAGGTCCTGGCCGCCATCTGCGCCACCCGACGGTGCCTCGCCGTCGCAGGCACGCACGGCAAGACGACGACGGCCTCCATGCTGTCGCTGATCCTCGTGGAGGCCGGGCTCCGGCCGTCGTTCGTCATCGGCGCCGACGTGAACGAAATCGGCACGAACGCCGTCTGGGACACCGGCGAGTGGCTGGTGGTCGAAGCTGACGAGAGCTACGGGACGTTCAAGGCGCTCCAGCCGGACGTGGCCGTCCTCACCAGCGTCGAGGCCGACCACCTGGACTACTACGGCACGTTCGAAGCGCTCCGGGATGCCTTCGCGCGCTTCGTGGACATGGCGACCGAAGGCGCCGTCTTCTGCGCCGACGACGCCGAGGCCGCCGCCATCGGCGGAGCGCGGGGAGCCATCGGCGTCGGCATGGCGGAGGACGCGGCCTACCGGATGACCGGGGTGGAGCAGAGCCGCAGCTCGACGTCCTTCACCCTGCGGACGGCGCAGGGTGAGCTCGGCACGGTGCGGGTCGGCGTCCCGGGGATTCACAACGCCCGCAACGCCGCGGTGGCCACCGTGGCGGCGTTGCAGGTGGGCGCCCCGTTTGCGGCGGCCCAGGCTGCGCTGGCCCGATTTGCCGGCGTGACCAGGCGGTTCGAATTCCGTGGCGAGGTGCGGGACGTCACCTTCGTCGACGACTACGCGCATCTGCCCGGCGAGGTGCGAGTGGCGCTCTCGACGGCGAGGACGGGCGGCTGGAACCGGGTTGTCGCCGTCTTCCAGCCGCACCGGTTCTCGCGCACGGCGGCGCTGGCCGACCAGTTCGGCACCGCGTTCTCCCAGGCTGATGAGCTCGTGGTCACCGACGTCTACAGCGCGGGAGAACGTCCGGTGCCCGGCGTGTCGGGCCGCCTGGTCGTGGACGCCGTCCGGGAGCAGGACCCGGACCTGTCGGTGGCCTATGCGCCCGGGTGGGAGGAGCTCCGACGGACGGTGGCGTCCCTCCTGCGGCCGGGCGACCTCTGCTTGACGCTCGGCGCCGGAGACCTCACCATGCTCCCCGACGAGCTGCTCGAGTCCCCCGGATGGTGAGGAACACCGACGCGCACGAGGCGCTCGCCGCGACCCTCGGGGCCCGGGCCCGGCCGATGGCTCCCCTGGGTCCCCTCACGACCTACGGGGTGGGCGGACCGGCTGCCGTGCTGGTGGAGGTCGACGGACCGGCGGATCTCGACGTCGTGCGGGCGGCACTGCGCGCGACGGGCGAGGTGGCCGTGTTCGTGCTCGGCCGCGGTTCGAACCTCCTGGTGTCCGACGCGGGCTTCGACGGGGTCGTGCTGCACCTGGGGACCGGTTTCGCCGGACTCGATCTCCCGAACGCCGGCCCGGCGCCGGTTGCCGTCGTGCGAGCCGGTGCGGCGCTGCCGCTGCCCATCCTGGCCCGGCGGGTGGCCGACGGCGGCTGGTCGGGGCTCTCGTGGGCCGTGGGGGTGCCCGGCTCGGTCGGTGGCGCCGTGCGCATGAACGCCGGTGGCCACGGCTCGGATATGGCGGCGTGCCTCGTCCGCTACTCATGGGTCGACCTGCTCGGTGACGAGGGCGGGACCCACGACGTGGCGCACCTGGCCTATGGCTACCGCCGCTCGTCGGTCACCGCCTCCCAGCTCGTCGTGGCGGCGGAGCTGGCGGTCACACCGGGATCGGCCGAGGTGGAGCAGGAGGCGGTGGCCACCATCGTCAAGTGGCGCCGCGAACACCAGCCGGGCGGCGCCAACGCAGGCTCCGTGTTCACCAATCCCGAGGGTGACTCGGCCGGCCGGCTCATCGAGGAGGCCGGGCTGAAGGGGTACCGCCTCGGCACCGCGCACGTGTCGGAGAAGCACGCCAACTTCATTCAGGCCGACAAGGGGGGGCGGGCCGACGACGTGCGCGCGCTGATGGAGTACGTGCGCGGCGTGGTGGCAGAGCGCTGTGGCGTGACGTTGTCGGCGGAGGTCCGCCTGCTCGGCTTCGACGGCGGGAAGACTGATGCGATGGGTGCGCAGCGCGAAGAGGGAGCGGAGGCATGACGCCCCCCGTGGCCGAGAAGGAGCGGGTGCGCCGCCAGATCGACCCACGTATATCGGCGCGGCGTGCCACGGTCAGGCGCGATCAGGGCCGGCGCCGGCTGCGGCTCGTCATCTTCGCGGCGGGAGGCCTGGCTCTGCTCGTCGCGTCGTGGTTCATCATCGACTCACCCTTGTTCTCGGCCCGTCACATCGCAGTGACCGGGAACGTGCACGAGACCGCCGCGCAGGTAGTGGCGCAAGCCGGGCTGGCCTCCCATCCGCCCTTGCTCGACGTCGACGCCGGTGCGGCCGCGGCCAGGCTCGAGAAGCTGCCCTGGGTGCGCTCGGCCTCGGTGGAGGTGGCGTGGCCCGATTCGGTGCGGATCGTCGTGACCGAGGAGGTGCCCCGGCTCCTGGTGAGCGTGCCCGGTGGCAGCTGGGCCACGCTGAGCGCCGACGGCCGGGTTCTGTCGGTCACGCCAGGGGCCGAGCCGGGCGGCCTGTTGCTCATGACGGTTCCCCAGGCGCCCGGCGCGCCCGGGACGGTTCTCCCGGCTCGCGACGACGTCGGGCTCCGGGTGGCGACGACGCTGCCAGCCTCCTTCGCGGCCCAGGTGACGGCCGTCACGGTCGAGCCGGGGGGCTGGATCCAGCTGTCGATGACGACGCCGATCGCCGTCGATATCGGGACGGCCGCCCAACTCACGGACAAGTACGAGGACGTGACGTCGATACTGGCCGGGGCGACCCTGCACAACGGGGATGTGATCGATGTCAGCGTCCCTGACGCCCCGACCGTGACGTCAGGGTGACGTAGGATGCTTGACCTGCCCGAACACCCCCCGTATCGTGGGGCCACGTTGCCGGACTGTGAATATCAACCTTCCCCAGAGGTTCAGGGATGGATGGTCGGTCGCACGTCCCTCGCGGCGTGGGGCGGGATCCATCAGCGAGCGATCCGTCGGCGATCGACTTCGACCCGGAGACGAGGGAGTTCATGACGACCGTGCCTTCCCAGGGCAACTACCTGGCAGTGATCAAGGTGGTCGGCGTCGGAGGTGGGGGTGTCAACGCGGTCAACCGGATGATCGACTCCGGGTTGCGCAACGTGGAGTTCATCGCGGCCAACACCGACGCCCAGGCGCTCCTGATGAGCGACGCCGACCTCAAGCTCGACGTGGGCCGCCAGCTCACCCGTGGCTTGGGTGCGGGGAGCGACCCCGAGGTGGGGCGCCAGGCCGCCGAGGAGCACCGCAGTGACATAGAGGAGGCCCTCCAGGGCTCCGACATGGTTTTCATCACGGCGGGCGAGGGTGGCGGTACCGGGACCGGGGCGGCCCCGGTCGTGGCCGAGATCGCCAAAGGACTCGGCGCGCTGACCATCGGTGTCGTGACGCGTCCGTTCACCTTCGAGGGCCGACGCCGGGCCATGCAGGCCGAGAAGGGGATTCAGATCCTCAAGGAGAAGGTCGACACGCTCATCGTCATTCCCAATGACCGCCTGCTCACCGTCTCCAACGACAAGACGAGCATGGTCAACGCGTTCAAGACGGCGGACGAGGTCCTCCTGCAGGGCGTGCGCGGCATCACCGACCTCATCACGGTTCCCGGCCTCATCAATACCGACTTCGCCGACGTGAAGATGGTGATGATCAACGCCGGCACGGCCATCATGGGCATCGGCTCGTCGATCGGCGAGGGACGGGCGGCCAACGCGGCGAGGGCGGCCATCACTTCGCCGCTGCTCGAGGCCTCGATCGAGGGGGCACGGGGGATTCTGCTCAACATCGCCGGCGGCTCCGACCTGGGCCTGTTCGAGGTCAACGAGGCGGCCGAGATCATCCACGCCGTCGCGCATCCCGACGCCAACATCATTTTCGGGGCCGTCATCGACGACAACATGGGCGACGAGGTGCGGGTGACCGTCATTGCCGCCGGCTTCGAGCGCTGGGAAGAGGGAGCCCCGCCCTCCTCGGACCGCGTGGCCTCGATTTTCGACACTCCCGAGCCGGTCGACATCTTCGCCGACGCCACGGGGTCGGAGGACCAGTTCGACCTGGGCGACGACGATTTCGACGTCCCCTCCTTCCTGCGCTAGCAACGAGGTCGCCGCGCGGCTGGCGACGGTGCGGACGCGGATCGAGCGCGCCGGGGGAGATCCCTCGAGGGTGCGCGTGGTGGCCGTGACGAAGGGCTTCGGCTTGGACGCCGTGCACGCGGCACTGGAGGCGGGGTTGGAGGACCTTGGCGAGAACTACGCCGGGGAGTTGGTGGACAAGGCGACCGCACTGGACGCGGATGTCGTGTGGCATTTCCTCGGCACCGTGCAGCGGAACAAGGTGCCGGACCTGGCGCCACTCGTCGGTATGTGGCAGAGCGTGGCACGGGAGCCCGAAGGCGCCCGTATCGCCCGCTTCGCGCCGGGAGCCTCGGTCCTGGTCCAGGTCGACACGACCGGCCTGCCGGGTCGCAACGGATGCGCGCCGTCAGAGGTAGCCGAGCTGGTCCAGCGCCTGCGCGACCTCGAACTCGCCGTGCGCGGGCTGATGACGGTGGCGGCGCCGGGGCCGGCCGGGGCGGCCGCGTTCACCGAAGTCGGACGGCTGGCCGACGAGTTGGGCCTCGAGGAGCGCTCCATGGGAATGAGCGACGACCTCGAGGCGGCCGTGGCAGCCGGGAGCACGATGGTGCGCGTCGGGCGTGGGCTCTTCGGGGAGCGGCCGTCGGGACGGGCGGCATGACGAAGGCGCGGCGGTGCAAAGACCCTGGTGGCGGCTCCCTGAAGGGCCGGCGAGCAGGCACTACGCTGTGACGGAACAGGAGAAGGTATGTCACCCTCGTTCATGAAGAAGACCATGGTGTATCTCGGCCTGCTCGATGACGAGTACGACGAGTACGACGACCTCGAGGACCGTGCGCCCCGCGGTTTCTCCGCCGCCACCCGGGTGGAGCCCCGGTCCCAGGACTACGACCCGCCAGAGGAGTTCAGCGGCGGCATGAGCCGGGTTCGCACCATCCCACGGGAGTCGGCGGTGCCGAGCACCCAGGCCAAGCCGGCTCCGAGCACGATGGCTCCCCGTCCGACGCCGGTCCGGGCCATGCCGGTCGACACCTCGATCAGCCCCACCGCGGCAGCCCCGACCTCGGCCCGGGTGCACGTCGTGGCCCCGTCGCGGTTCGGAGACGCCAAGGAGATCGCCGATCGCCTGAAGGACAACCGGCCCGTGATCGTCAACCTGCAGATGGCCGACCGCGATCTGCAACGGCGGATGATCGACTTTTGCAGCGGCGTCACCTATGCGCTCAGCGGCGAAATGGAGAAGGTGGCCGACCAGGTCTTCCTGCTGGCGCCCACCAACGTCAAGGTTTCCGACGAGGAGCGTCAGCGCCTCGTGGAGCGCGGCTTCGGGCGGGACTGAACCAGTTACCCTGCCTGTTTGGTGGACATCTTCGTTCTTCTCGGGTGGCTGATTCAGGCCTATATCTGGCTGATCATGTTCCCCTACGCGATTCTCAGCTGGTTCCGGATCGAGCCAGGCTCGGTGTGGGCCCGGATCCAGTTCTTCCTCTACCGGGCCACGGAGCCGGTGTTGCGGCCGGTGCGCCAGGTCATCAGGCCGATGGGCGGTCTCGACTTCTCGTTCTTGGTCGTGATCATCGTGGCGGAAATCCTGGTGTACCGCGTCCTGTGGGCTTGAGCCCCATTCGTGGAACGGCAGGAGGGGATGGGTAGACTCGCCTCCCATGGACAATTCCCAGGCACCTGCTTCGATTCTCGACACCCTTCGCACCGTGGAGTTCCGCCTCGGGCTGAAGGGCTACAACGTCGACGAGGTCGATGAGTACCTGGACCGGGCGGCCCAGGAGGCCGAGGGTCTTCAGGAGCACGTTCGCCAGCTGAACGAGCGGCTGCGCCAGGCGAGCGAGCGGATCGCCCAGCTCGAGCGCGACAAGCGCGCCGCGCCCGAGGCAGCGGAGGGCGAAGAGACTGCCGCCGCATCCAACGAGGGCGCGCTCAGCGACGAGACGCTGCAGCGAACGCTCCTGTTGGCTCAGAAGTTCGTCGACCAGACCAAGCGGGAGAGCGAGGCCGAAGCCGCGGCCGTCATTGCCCAGGCCGAAGAGACCGCGCAGGCCTCGATCGCCGCGGCCGAGGCGACGGCGGCCCAGCTGCAAGCCGAGACGCACCAGAAGCTGCGCGAAGAGGTCACCCGGCTCGAGGCCACCCGGACCGAGCTGGCCACCGACGTCGAGAGCATGGCGCGCCACCTCGAATCGGAGCGCAACCGCCTCCGCGGCGCGCTCAGTGAGATCCTCAAGTGGGTGGACGAGAACGTGCAGCCGGCCAACTCGCTCATGGGGGTCCGGCCCAAGTCGGCCGTCGCCAAGCCCAACGGAGGGTCGGGCGGCGAAGACCTGCAGGCCGACGACGGTGCGCCCACCCTCAATCTGCAGAACGCCTCCGGCGCTGCTGCGTCGGGAGTGCCCCGCTCCCTCTGAGCTCCAACCGGCGTCGGGGGATTGCCCCTGCCGACGCGGTCCGGTAGGGTCACCCGCTCCCAATGGCGAGGTCGTCGTCGGGCAGCGGCCGCCCCGCGTGGCCGGAAGGAGGGCACGATGACCCCAGCGAGCAAGGGCACCCAGGTCAAGAGGGTGTCGGCCTCGCGACCGGCATCGACGTCGTCCGGGAAGAAATCCGGCTCCTCCAAGGTTGCAGCTTCCGCTACGAAGCGTCCCGTTCTCTCGAAGAAGAAGGCCACTCCTGTTGTGAAGAAGGCAGCTACCACTTCCAAAAGGGCTCCTGCCCCCGTCGCCAAGAAGGCGGGATCCGCAGCCACCAAGAAGGCCACGACAGCCGCCAAGAAGCCGGCGGCGGTGAGCCCGGCGAAGAAGGCCGCGCCTGTCGGCCAAGAAGACGGCGCCCGCGAAGAAGGCAGCGCCCCCGGCCAAGAAGACGGCGCCCGCCGCCAAGAAGGCCGCGGAGAAGCCGGCGGCCGCCGAGAAGCCGGCCAAGAAGTTGCCGGCCGCGGCCGCTGGGAACGGTGCCCCCCCGGTGGCGGCACGTACGGCCTTCACGCCGAAGCCGAAGCCGCCGGCCCCGGTTCGACCGAAGACCGGCCCGTACGGCAAGGACATCAAGTTCCTCGACGAGGTGCGCGAACTGTTGCAGGCAGACCGCGCCATCTACCAGGAACAGGCCACGTCGCTGCGCGCCGAGGCCGATTCTCTGGCTCTCGAGCGGGAACCCGGTGACGTCCAGTTCGACGAGGAGTCCGGTGAAGGCGGGACGGTGACGGTCGACCGGGAGCGCAACCTGGCGCTGTCGGGCCAGGCGACTCTGGCCGTGGAGGAGATCGACGACGCCATGGCGCGTATCGCGGACAAGACCTACGGGTACTGCGAGCGCTGTTTCCAGCCCATTCCGAAGCCGCGGCTGCGGGCTCTGCCCTACGCCCGCCTTTGCGTGGCCTGCAAGAGCGGGGGCCTGTCGCGTCGCTGACCCGGCCGCGGATGCTGGCCTTCGCCATCGCCGCCGTCGTGGTGGTGCTGGATCTGCTCATCACCCGGGTCGCCGTCGACCACCTGCACGCCGCACGGCACCTGTGGGGTCCGTTCGGGTTGGCCCTGACTTTCAACTCCGGCTTCGCGTTCAGCCTTTTCAGCGGCCGGGCGGTCCTGATCACCGTCCTCCTCTGTGTGGGCGTGGCCGTGCTGGCGTGGGCCGTGGCTCAGGTCCGGACGGTACCGATGGCCGTCGGGGCGGGTCTGATCCTCGGCGGGGCGGCGGGCAATCTGGGCGAGCGGATCTTCGGGGGGCACGGCGGCCAGGTGCCCGACTTCATCACGCTCGACTACTGGCCCACCTTCAACCTGGCGGACGCCTGCGTCACGGTCGGAGTGGTCATCGTGATCGTCACGCTGCTCTTCGGGCACACCGAGGGGCGCCCCGGCGAACGCCACGGGGCGGCGACCTGACGTGGCGGCGGACGAGCTCCTCGGGGGCCCGGTGATCAGCACGTCCGTGCCGGCACTCCTGGCCGGCGTGCGGGTGGACCGGGGCGTCGCCATGGTGGCGAACGTCTCCCGGGCCACCGCGGCCGAGCTGGTCGCCGCCGGACGGGTGGAAGTCGACGGCACCATCGTGCGGGCCGGCCGCACCCAGCTGAGCGAAGGAGTGCAACTCACCATCCGGATGCCCGAGGCGGCAGAACCCGGCGTGCGGGCCGAAGAGGGCGTGCGCTTCGAGGTGGTCCACGCCGACTCCGAGGTGGCGGTGGTGGACAAGCCGGCTGGCCTGGTGGTCCACCCGGGGGCCGGGCACGGCGAGGGCACGCTGGTCGGAGGGCTGCTGGCCCGGTTCCCCGAAGTCGGCGCTCTGGTCACCGCCGGCGTGTGCGCACCTGATCGGCCCGGAATTGTGCACCGGCTCGACAAAGGAACGTCGGGCCTGCTGGCCGTCGCCCGCACGCCGGAGGCCTATCGGGACTTGGCGGCACAGCTGGCCGCGAGGACGATGGAGCGGCGCTACCTGGCCCTGGTCGCGGGCGACGTCGGGGAGGACCGGGGCGAGGTCGAGGCGCCGATCGGCCGTTCAGCTCGGACGCCCACCAAAATGGCCGTGACCGCCACCGGTAAGCCGGCGCGCACCGCCTATACCGTGCTGGAACGCCGTGGCGACAAGACGTTGCTCGAGCTGTCCCTGCAGAGTGGGCGGACCCATCAGATCCGTGTCCATATGGCGGCTATCGGCCATCCCGTCGTCGGGGACGCCCGCTACGGCGTGGCCGACCCGCGGCTGGGCTCGGGCCGTTTCTTCCTGCATGCGCACAGCCTGGCCTTCGACCACCCGCAGACCAGGGCGCGCCTGGTGTTCACATCGGCGTTGCCCGAAGACTTGCGGTCCTACTTGGAGTAGCGGTCAGGCGGCTTGGTGCACGCCGATGACGTCGACGTCGTCCCCGAGCGCCGCCAACGCCTCCTCCTCGGCCCGCCGCACGCGGCGCACACCCACACCCAGGCGCTCCGCCGTCGACTGCAGCGACGCGGGGGAGTCCCCGTCGAAGCCGAACCGGAGGCGCAGCACGTCCCGCTGGAGGCCGGGAAGCCGCTCAACGGCGTCGCGGACCCGCTCGTAGACCATCGTCTCCTCCACGTCGGAGACGAAGTCGGAGTCGTCGGGAGCTACCAGCTCGCCCAAGGTAGTGGAGGACTCGAGCGCCGCCGGCTGGTCGAGCGAGGCCGTCACGCGGGCGACGTCCTCGAGTGACTCGCGCTCGGCCGCGGTCATACCCGTGGCCTCGTCGAGTTCCTCCTCCGTGGGCGCCCGGCCCAACGTGGTGGCGAGCTCTGCCTTGGTCAGCTCGAGCCTCTGGATCTGCTCGCCGACCTCGAGCGGGATGCGGATGGTGCGCCCGTGCTGCTGGACGGCCCGCTGCAGCGCCTGGCGGATCCACCACGTGGCATAGGTCGAGAACCGGAAGCCTCGCTCCCAGTCGAACTTGTCCACGGCCCGCATCAGGCCGAACGTGCCCTCCTGGACCAGGTCAGCCATGTCCACGCCACGGTCCTGGTAGCGGCGGGCCCAGTGGACCACCAGCCGGAGGTTGGCGGCCACCATCTGTTTGCGCGCGGCCTCGTCACCCGCCACGACCCGCTTGGCCAGTTCTACCTGCTGCTCATGGTCGGGCATGGGGAACTGGTCGAGGTCACGCAACATCAACCCCAACGTGTCCGACGTGCTCACCGCGCTCTTCATCATCGCTCCAGACGCTTTTCGCTCACCCACAGTCATACGTACCCGGGGGTTCCCGGGATCAACCTGGTGGTACGTGGGGTACAACCGAGCTGGCGCCCGGATCATTCCATGAGGGTGTTCGGGCCGAGTTGCGGTCGGCGGCGACCCGTGCTGGTGTACGGCCATGCCCCCCCGGATAGTCCTGCTCAGGCACGGCGCGACGGAATGGTCCCTGAGCGGCCAGCACACCGGGCGCACCGACATCCCCCTGCTCGACGAGGGCCGGCGGGACGCCGAGCTGGCCGGCGAGCTGCTGCGCCGACGCGGCTTCAGCCACTTCGCGCAGGTGTTGACCAGCCCGCTTCGCCGGGCCTCGGAGACGTGCGCCCTGGCCGGGTTCGACGGCAACCCCGACCCCGACCTGGTGGAGTGGGACTATGGCGCCTACGAGGGCCTGACCACCGACGAAATCCACCGAGCCCAGCCCGGATGGTCGCTCTGGGACGACGGGGTGCCCGAAGGTGAGCAAATCGCCGACGTCGCTCGCCGGGCCGATCGGGTGATTGAGCGGGCGCTGAGCTGCGAGAGCGGGGACACGCTCTGTGTTGCGCACGGCCACTTCCAGCGCGTCCTGGGGGCCCGATGGCTCGGGTTGCCGCCGATCGGCGGCCGTCTGCTGCTGCTGGGTACCGGAGCGGTCTGCGTCCTGGGCTGGGAGCGGCAGTGGCCCGCGATAGAGGCGTGGAACATGGCGCCCGGCGAGCGGGCGGGACCCGAGGAGCCCTCCTAGATCAGACGGCGGCCGGCACCGTGCCGCGGGCCCGGTCGACCATGTCGGCCAGGCTGTAGGACTGCAGGTGGGTGCGGATCGTCTCGCCCACGTCGGCCCAGACGGCGAGCAGGACGCATTGGCCCTCGTGGTCGCAGGCGCCGTTTTCGTGCGGCTCCCCGAAGTCACCGGCGGCGATCGGCCCGTCGACCGCAGAGACGATCTGGGCCAGCGAAATGTCCTCGGGCGGCCGGGCCAGGACGTAGCCACCGCCGACGCCACGCTTGGAGCGGACGAGACCCGCCCCCTTCAGGGCCAGGAGGATCTGCTCGAGGTAGGGCTGGGGCAGTCCGGTGCGTTCGGCGATGTCCCGCACCGAGGTGGGGGTCTCGGCCCCGTGCAGGGCCAGGGAGAGCAGCGCCCTGCTGGCGTAGTCACCCCTTGTGGAAACCCTCACGAAAACCGATGCTACCGGCCCCGACGTGGGTGCCGGGGTACGTCCGGGGTCGTAGGGTGGTGCCCCTGTGAGCGACGGCACGGCGGCTGAGGCGACGACGGCGCAGCCGGACGCGGGGGAAGCCGGCCCTCGGGCCGACGCGCCCGCACCGATTCTGCCTGCCTTCGGTGGTCCTTGCCTGGCCGGTGTGGTCCCTGGGCTGCTGGCGCATCTCTCGGGTGCGGAGCCGGCCCTGGCGTCGTGGATGCCCGAGACGCTGGCCGAGGCGTCGCAGATCGTTCTGCTGGTGATCGACGGGCTGGGCGCCGAGCAGCTGCGCGAACGCGCTGACATGGCTCCGGTGCTCTCGGCGGGCACCGGCGGCCCCATCACCTCGGTCGCACCGAGCACCACGGCCTGCGCATTGACGACCTTGGTGACCGGGAGGGTGCCGGCCGAGCACGGCGTCGTGGGCTATCGGGTGGCGCTCGACGGCGACGTCATGAACGTCTTGCAGTGGTCCGTGGGCGGGAAGGATGCCCGCATGAGGGTGCCGGCACACGTGTTCCAGCCCTTCCCGTCCTTCCCGGGCGCGCAGGAAACAGTCCCCGTGGTCACCCGTTACGACTACGGTCCGACGGGTTTCACGGCCGCGCACCTGGGCCGGGTCGAATTGCACCCCTGGCACACTTCCTCCGGGCTGGTGACGGCGGTACGCCGACTCGCGGCTGACCGGAGGCCCTTCATTTACGCCTACTACGAAGGCATCGACAAGGTCGCTCACGCCGAAGGATTGAACGAGTACTACGACGGCGAGCTCCGCGCCGTCGACCGGATCGTGGGCGATGTGCTGGAGGTCCTTCCCCCGGGCGCGGCGCTCGTGGTGACCGCGGATCACGGACAGGTCGATGTCGGGAGCGCGGTCGAGGTGCTCGGACACGACATCATGGACGATCTCGTACTGATCAGCGGCGAGGGCCGTTTTCGTTGGTTGCACGTCCGGCCGGGCGCGACGGCCGCGGTCGCCGCTGTCGCCGAGGAGCAGTACGGCGACCTGGCCTGGGTGCACACGAAGGAGCAGATTGTCGACGAGGGCTGGCTGGGTGGAGTTCCCTCGGCCGAGATCATGGCGCGCCTGGGCGATGTCGCCCTGGTGCCTTTCGCACCCACCGCGTTCATGGACCCGGCCGACACCGGGGAACTGCGCCTGAAGGCACGTCACGGGTCGCTCACCCCGGCGGAAATGCTGGTCCCGCTGCTCGGCTGGCCCGCTACGTGAGCGGCGGGCGGCTGGTGGCAACATTGGATGGTGACGAATGACGGCGTCGGGACGGATGAGGTGGCCGGAATGGTGATGGGCGACGGGTCGAGCGGGCTGGCCGATGCCGACGGCACGGCGGCGGTCTCTCCCGACGAGGTCTTGGTGGCCGAGCGGGGCGGGAAGGATGGCACGACGGAATCGGTCAACGAGCCCGCCAAGGTCCTCCGCATCGGCTCCATGGTCAAGACGCTCCTCGACGAGGTGCGTGCGGCCCCGCTGGACGAGAAGAGCCGGGTGCGTCTGCGTGAGATCTACGAACAGTCGGTCAAGGACTTGTCGGAGGGGCTGTCGCCCGACCTGGTGAGCGAGCTCGACGCATTGACGCCTCCCTTCGATACCGATGCGCCCAGCGAGGCCGAGTTGCGTGTGGCCCAGGCTCAGCTGGTCGGCTGGCTCGAGGGGCTGTTCCACGGAATCCAGGCCACGTTGATGTCGCAGCAGATGGCGGCCCGGGCGCAGCTCGAAGAGATGCGCCAGCGTGGCCTGCCGTCGGCGGGAGAGTCAGGGCGGCCGGGGGCCTATCTGTAGGGCGACGCCGGGTCGCGTGGCGAGGGAGCTGGAGTGACGGACGAGCAAGACGGCGCCGGCCGCGAGGAGCGCACGAGCGGACCCCCATCCTTCCCGGGCAACGCGCCGCCGCCGCCCGCTCCTTCCTACCCGACAGGCGGTCCGGCCACCGAGCGGCGACATCCGAGCGGGACATCCTCCTTCCCCGGCTCGCCGACCCACGGCGACCCATGGCGGGTTCCCTCCACCGGGGTCGTTCGACACGTGGCGGCCGGACCTGCCGTACGCCACGTGGGCCATCCGCCTCGGGGGCTGGCTGATCGACCTGGTGGTCTTCCTCGTCCCGTTGATCCTCTTCTTCGTGCTGTTCCGCCACACCCACACGCTGGAGGTGCACCTCATGGCCCGCCGGGGAACGCACGCCCGGCGGAGCATCTCGACCCTGCCCTTCCTGCTCACCGGCGTGCTCTACGTCATTTACGGCACCGTCCTCTGCGGGGGTGCCCGGGGCCAGACGGTCGGCATGATGGCGGTCGGGGTACGGGCCGTCCGAGACGATCCCGGGCAAGGCCGGCTGGGGTACGGCCGGGCCTTCGCCCGGGCGCTCTTCGAGCAGGTGCTGCGGCTGATCGATCTCCTTTTCTTCCTTCTCGGCCTCTTGTGGCTGCTTGACATGCTCTTCCCTCTGTGGGATGGAAAGCGCCAGACCTTGCACGACAAGGTGGCCGGATCGGTGGTCCTCCGGCTTCGCCCGGAGGGCTAGATTCGTCACCCCCGGGAGTAATGACACCGGTGTAAGTTTGGCGTGACGTGGCGAAAGGAGGCCCGGTGTCGGAGCGGTCGTTTACGCATCTGCACACCCATACCGAGTTCTCCATGCTCGATGGTGCCGCTCGGGTGGGCGACCTCGTGGCCGCGGCGGTGGCCGACGGTCAGCCGGCGTTGGGCATCACGGACCACGGCAACATGTACGGCGTCCTCGACTTCTACAAGGCCTGCCGTGACCAGGGCGTGGTGCCCATCATCGGGACCGAGTCCTACATGGCCGGCGAGTCGCGCCTGGAGCGGCCGGTGCGGCGGGGACGGGTGGACGACACCGGTGGGGACGTCGAGGGAGGACAGAAGCTCTACTACCACCTCACCCTGCTGGCCGAGACGGTCGAGGGCTACCGCAATCTCATGCAGCTCTCCTCGGCCGCGTACCTCGAGGGCTACTACTACAAGCCACGGGTCGACTGGGAGCTTCTCGAGCGCCATCACACCGGACTGATCGCCACCACCGGGTGCCTCGGCGGAGTCGTGCTCCAGTCCCTACTGGCCGGAGATGTCGAGGGCGCCCAGCAGAAGGCGGCACGTCTGCAGGACATCTTCGGGAAGGACAACCTCTTCGTCGAGCTGCAGGATCATGGGATCGCCGACCAGCACCGGACGAATCCCCAGCTGATAGAGATCGCCCGCCGGATCGGCGCTCCGCTCCTGGCCACGAACGACAGCCACTACACCCATCGTGAGGACGCGGTGGCCCACGATGCCCTTCTCTGTGTGCAGACCGGGGCCCTCCTGTCCGATACGAACCGTTTCAAGTTCGAAGGTACCGAGCACTACCTCAAGACGGCGGCCGAAATGCGCCACCTCTTCCGCGACGTGCCCGAAGCCTGCGACAACACGCTGCTCATTGCCGAGCGGGCCGACGTGCAGATTGAGCTCGGCAAGCCGAGCTTGCCCGAGTTCCCGGTGCCGGACCGTTTCAGCGGCGAAACCTACGAGGAGCGGGCACTGGCCTATCTCCGCGACCTCACCTACGAGGGTGCACGGGAGCGCTACGGCGCCTCGCTGCCGACCGAAGTGGTGGAGCGGCTCGACTACGAACTCGGCGTCATCGGGAACATGGGCTTCGCCGCCTACTTCCTCGTCGTCTGGGACCTGATCCGCTTCGCCCGCGAGTCCAACATCCGGGTGGGACCCGGCCGAGGCTCGGCCGCCGGATGCTGCGTGGCCTACTGCCTGCGCATCGTCGACCTCGACCCGATCCGCTACGACCTTCTCTTCGAGCGGTTCTTGAATCCCGGCCGCAAACAGATGCCTGACATCGACATGGACTTCGACGAGCGCTACCGCGCCGACGTCATGCGGTACGCCGCGGAGAAGTACGGCAGCGACCGCGTGGCCCAGGTCATCACCTTCTCGACGATCAAGGCGCGGGCCGCCGTGCGCGACGCGGCGCGGGTGCTGGGCAAGCCCTACCTCGTGGGTGACCGTATCGCCAAGGCGATGCCACCTCTCGTGATGGGGCGCGACACCCCGCTCCACGCCTGCATGACCAAGACCGACGGGCACGAGGAGGGCTTTGCGGCGGCGGCCGAGCTACGCGCCATGCACGACGCCGATCCCGACGCCAAAGAGGTCATTGAGGTCGCGCTCGGCCTCGAGGGGCTGCGTCGCCAGGACGGCATCCACGCCGCGGCGGTGGTCATCTCCCGGGACCCGCTGACCGATTACCTGCCGATTCAGCGCAAGCCGGACGCCGGCGGCAATCCCGAGGACGCGCCCATCGTCACCCAGTACGAGATGCACGGAGTCGAGGACCTCGGGCTGCTCAAGATGGACTTCCTCGGGCTGCGGAACCTGTCGGTCATGGAGCGGGCCCTCGACCTGATCGAGGTCGAGACGGGGGAGCGACCCGACATCGACGGAGTCGATCTCGACGACCAGCCGACGCTCGAAATGTTGCGGCGGGCGGAGTCGGTCGGCGTGTTCCAGCTCGAGGGTGCTGCCATGCGCCAGACGCTGCGCGCCCTGGCGCCGACGAGCTTCGACGATGTGGCCGCCCTGGTCGCCCTCTACCGCCCGGGCCCCATGGCCGCCAACATGCACCGGGACTACCCCGAGTTGAAGAACGGGCGCAAGGAACTCACCTACCTGCACCCGGACATCGAGCCCATCCTCAAGGACACCTACGGGCTCATGCTGTACCAGGAATCCGTCATGCGGGTGGCCCAGAAGTTTGCCGGGTATACCCTCGAAGAAGCCGACAACCTGCGTAAGGCGTGCGGCAAGAAGATCCGCAAGCTCATTGCCGCCGAGCGCGAGAAGTTCATAGCCGGGTGCGTGACCGAGGGCTACGGCGAGGTGCTAGGCACGCAACTCTTCGACATCATCGAGCCGTTCGCGGACTACGCGTTCAACAAGTCCCACTCTTACGGTTACGGTCTCGTCGCCTATCAGACGGCCTGGCTCAAGGCGCACTACCCCGTGGAGTACATGGCGGCGCTGCTGACGTCGGTCAAGGACAACAAGGACAAGACGGCCGTCTACCTGGCCGAGTGCCGCTCACTCGGCATTGATGTGCTCGTGCCCGACGTCAACCGCTCCGTGGCCGAGTTCGCGCCCGACCGGACCGGCGCGGCGGGCGACCGCCCGGCCATCGTCTTCGGGCTGGCCGCCGTACGCAACGTGGGAGAGAGCCTGGTCGAGCGGATCGTGGCCGAGCGGGTGGCCCACGGCCCCTTTGCGGACATCTTCGACTTTTGTGCTCGGGTGGATCCCGTCGTCCTCAACAAGCGGACCATGGAGTCGCTGGTCAAGGGCGGCGCGTTCGATTCCCTGGACCACCCGCGCCAGGGCCTGTGCCTGGTCCTCGAGGCCGTGGTCGATCGCACCCTGGAGCGACGCAAGGAACAGGATCTGGGCATCACCAGCCTGTTCGCGGCGTTCGAGGAGGAGGAGGAAGCCGACCCGGCCTGGGGCGGGGTGAAGGTGGCGATCCCCGGGTCGGAGTTCGACAAGGCTCAGCGCCTGGCCTTCGAGAAGGAGATGCTCGGCCTCTACGTGAGTGACCATCCGCTCATGGGGTTCGAGGCGGCGCTGGCCCGCCACACCGACAGCAACCTGTCGGACATGCGGGAGGAGGACGCGGCGGTGGGCGACCGCTCGCCGGTGCGCACGGTGGGCGGTGTCGTGACCGACTTGCGCCGCTCCTACACCAAGAAGGGCGACCTGATGGCCCGGTTCGTGCTCGAGGACCTGCAGGCCGCCATGGAGGTGTTCGTCTTCCCCAAGACCATGGCCGAGTTCGGGTCCCTGATCGAGAACGACGCCATTCTGGTCGTCAGAGGTCGACTCGACACTCGAGAGGACGAGCCCAAAATCGTGTGCATGGAGGTTTCGCGCCCGGTGCTCGAGCGGGGGCAGGAGGATCTCCACATCACCCTTCCCCTGGGCGTGCTCACCGATGCCAAGGTCGACGGGCTCAAGGAGGTCCTCGGGGGACACCCGGGCCACTCGCCCGTGCTCCTCCATGTGGGGGCCAAGGTGTTGCGGCTGCCGCCGGAGTTCAACGTGGACTGCCGCAACGGGCTGGTGGGCGAGCTCAAGCGGCTGCTCGGGCAGAGTGCCGTGCTGTCGTGAGACCCATGACGTCAGCGGCATAAATAGCCTCTGAACAGGAATTTCAGCCCCGAGAGCCGACCTCCGCCGGTCGGTCGGGCCGCGACCCGGTTGGGAACGCCCTGCGTAGAGCCAGTAGACTCACGTCATGCCGATCGTAGTGAGTACCAAGGATTGCACTGCGCTCAGCGACGCTGAGCTGGTCGAAATGGCGGATCTCTGTGCGGACCGCCCTCCTAGTTTCGACATCGGTTTCCTCTCCAAGGAACGAGAAGCCTGGGTGCTGATAACCCAGGCCCGTGAGGGCAACAAGCTCCGCGGCTACTCCTTCTGCACGCTCGAGCGCATTGGCGGTACGCCGTCGTTGCTGGTCGGGCTGGCTCTGGTCGACCGCACATCCCGGGCCGAGGCCGCGCTCAAGGGGATCATGGCGGACCAGTACCGCCGGGCCCTGCTCGCCTTCCCCGACGAGGACGTCCTCCTGGGCACGCGGCTGCTGTCGCCCGAGGGCTTCCGTGCCTTCTCCGGTCTACAGGACGTGGTCCCGTTTCCGGACCACAAGTCATCGGGCGAAGAGCGGGCCTGGGCAAGGCGCCTCTCCAAGCGCTTCGGCTGCGAAAGCAAGCTCGACGATCGCACGTTCGTCCTCAAGGGCGACGGTTCAGTCGCCGGTGGCCTGGACTTCTTTGCACCAAAGGTGAAGATTCCCACGGGTGTGGAGACGCATTTCGACACCTTCGACGCCGCCAAGGGCGACCGGCTGGTGGTGTTCGGCTGGGCCATGGCCGAGGACCTGGCCGGGGGCAAGCTCGGACGCTGAGGGGGATCAGCCCCGGGGGAGCACGGCGGCGCACACCTTGTAGCAGTGACCGTCCCGGGGAGGGCTGACCGTCACCAGGAGGTACTGGGGCTCGAACCCGAGCGCCGAAGCCAGGCTCTTGCCGCTCAGCCGCTCGCGACGCGCCGCGTCGAGGGCGCGGGCTGCGTTGCGGTCCTCCACAGGCAGCCAGACATCTTCGCGATCCCATCCGAAGCGGACCCAGGTGGTGCCATCGGCCTGGCGGCGGATGAGCTGCGGCTTGCGCGTCGGTTCAATCAGAGCCACCGAGGGGCGGAAGCCTCGGAACTCCCAGTAGGGCGCCGATGGCCCGGGAAACCCCAATAGGGGGCCGTCAGGCGAAGCCACGAGCCGTTCCAGAAGCTTGCGGAGCCGGCGACCCCGCAGGGTCCCGACATGGCGCGGCAGATCGGCCACCGTGGTCGCCTCCGGCTGGGCCAAATCGTCGCGTTCGGGGTCGTCGGCCAACGTCACCTCGACGACGTCGAAGGTGCCGATGTCGGGGTCGTGTTCCGGTGGCCACGGCACGCGTACGCGCATGACGGTTCGGGTGGCCAGATCGACGACGGTGGTGTCCTCGCGCGTGGAGGAGAGGACGAGGAGGTGCAGGGTGGAGCCGCCCGCAGTCGGCACGCGCTCCTTGCGCCGGGCCGAGCGACGGGCCAGGCGTGACGCATCGGTCGGCGTAGTGGGGTTGCGTCGCGGAACCGATGAAGGCTCGGTCCCGTCGTCGTCGACATCGCTGTCGCCATCCCCGTTCCCGTTCCGGTACTCGCCCCCTTCCCCGTTCCCGTTCCTGTCCTCGCGGTCCTCGCGGTCCTCGCGGTCCTCGCGGTCCTCCCGGGCGGTGTCGGCGTCGTCCCTGCTCATACGGAGAGATCTTCCAGCTGACCGGCCAAGGTCCCCACGTCGTCCGCGGGCAGCCGGCAGGAGCGCTCCCGGCAGACGTAGGCCTGAGCGGGTTCGGACGGGCGCCCGGCGAAGAGGGGCCCGTCATCGGCCTCACCCCAGGCCACGACGGCCGAGGGGAGCCAGTGACGCCGCACTTCGGCCAGCAGGTCAGGCCGGTCTCCGGTGATGACGATCTCGTGGCGACCTCGCCACATGGGGAGTGCCGCCACGAGATCGGCCAGCGCAGCCGGGTGGCGCTCGAGCAGAGGTCGGGCCAGGGTCACTGTGCGGTCCAGGGCTTCGTCGATCCTGGGGTCGTCGACGAGCGCGTTGACCCGCAGGAGGGCGGTGACGGCGATCGAGTTCGTTGCCGGCAGGGCTCCGTCGAGGAACTCCTTGGGCCGGACCACCAACACCTCACCGTCACGACCGGTCGAGAAGAAGCCGCCCGCGCCCTCGTCCCAGAACAGGTCGAGCAGTTGGTCGCTGGCCGCACGTGCCCGCTCCCGCCACAGGGCACGACCGGTCCACTCGGAGAGGCGCAGACTCGC
Source organism: uncultured Acidimicrobiaceae bacterium (assembly GCA_963850095.1). Lineage (GTDB taxonomy): Bacteria > Actinomycetota > Acidimicrobiia > Acidimicrobiales > RAAP-2 > Bog-473. The sequence goes on from CAWKJX010000004.1 coordinate 469,196, forward strand.
CTCGGCCAGCCAGGCGTAGTCGGCGGCGACGGCCAGGTGCCGGGCCCGCCCGCCCTGCCAGCTGCGCATTAAGCGGCCGCCGTCGTACATGGACGCCCACAGGAAGTCGGCGATCTCCTCGGCTCGCCGCCCGTAGTCCCGAACTCCCGTGACGGAGGCGACCTCGGCCAGCGTGGCCGCGGCCATGGCGTTCCATTCGGTCAGCACCTTCTCGTCTCGCGCCGGCTGCACCCGCTGAGCCCGGGCGGCCGCCAGAATCCGGCGCGCCTCCTCGACGTCGTCGGGGCGCTCGAGCGGCGCACCCACTTCTCGGACGGGGATGGAGCGTCCCTCCCAGTTGCCGAGGGCGGAGATTCCGTACCAGTCGGCGGCGACGGCCACGAGCCGATCGGGGAGCAACGCCCGTAGCTCGTCGAGCGTGAAGGTGGCATGGGCGCCCTCGACGCCGCCGGCGTCCGCGTCGAACGAGGAGTAGAGCGCGCCTTCGGGTGTGGAGAGGTCACGCAACACGAAGTCGAGGGTCTCCGTCACCACCTGGAGATAGTCGGCCCGACCCGTCAGCTGCCACGCGTGCAGGTAGGCGCGGGCCAGCAGGGCTTGGTCGGTGAGCATTTTCTCGAAGTGCGGTACGAGCCAGCGCGCGTCGGTCGAGTAGCGGCAGAACCCGCCGACCAGGTGGTCGTAGATGCCACCGGCCGCCATGGCGTCGAGTGTCCGCACGGCCATATGCCGCGCCTGATCCGCCTCGGGCCCGGTGGAGCGCCCAGCCTGGCGTAGGCACAACTCAATAAGTGTCGGCCGAGGGAATTTGGGCGCCGGCCCGAAGCCACCCCACTGCGGGTCGAAACCGGCGGCCAGTCCTCGCACCACCTGATCCATCAGCACGTCCGCGTCGACCGGCTCGACGGCGCCCGGGGCGATGAGTCCGCCCGGGTCCCGGCCCGAAGGTTCCTCTCCCTCGCCCAAGGACTCGGCCAACCTCATTTCCTTGCGCACGGCGTCGGCCAGCGCGTCGGCCTGGGTCAGCACCTGGTCGCGCTCGTTGATCCAGGCCTCCCCGAGGGCTTGGAGCACCCGGCGGAAGGCCGGCATGCCATGGCGTTCCACCGGCGGGAAATACGTCCCGGCATAGAAGGGTCGTCCGTCGGGCGTGCAGAAGACGGACATGGGCCAGCCACCCGAACCGGTCAGGGCCTGGGTGGCCGCCATGTAGACGGCGTCGAGGTCCGGCCGTTCCTCCCGGTCCACCTTGACCGAGACGAACCATTTGGCCAGGTCGGCCGCAGTGGCCGGGTCCTCGAAGCTCTCGTGGGCCATCACGTGGCACCAGTGGCACGAGGCGTACCCGATGGAGAGGAAGATGGGCTTGTCCTCCTCGCGGGCTCGCTGCCGTGCCTCGTCGCCCCAGGGGAACCACTCCACGGGGTTCTCGGCGTGCTGGCGCAGGTAGGGGCTGGTCTCGTCGCCCAGATGGTTCACGCCAGCGATGCTATGGCGCCACGCACGGGGTGCCCCACCCGGCGGGGTCCGTGCAAGGCTCGGGCCATGGAGCTTGAACTCACGGGCAAGACCGCACTGATCACCGGGGGTAGCCGGGGCATCGGGCGGGCCATCGCCGAACGCTTCGTCGAGGCCGGTGCCAACGTCATGATCAGCTCCCGGACGGCTGAGGATCTGGCCCGGGCGGCCGCGGAACTGACGGGCCAGGGTGTGCCCGAGGGCCGCGTGGCCTGGCGCACCGCCCATGTCGGCCGCCCCGACGACGCCGAGGCATGCGTGGCTGACACGGTGGCGCGCTTCGGCGGTATCGACGTCCTGGTCAACAATGCCGGCACCAACCCCTACTTCGGCCCCATGATCGACATCGACGTCGGGCGGGCCCAGAAGACGTTTGAGGTCAATCAGCTGTCCGTCCTGGTCTGGACGGCCGCGGCCGTGCGCGCCGGGCTCCGCGGGATCGGTCATCAACGTCGCCTCGGTCGGGGGAATCGGCGTCGAACCGAACATCGGCTGGTACAACGTGACCAAGGCGGCCGTTCTGCACATCACGCGCCAGCTTGCGTTCGAACTCGCTCCCGACGTCCGGGTCAACGCCTTGGCGCCGGGGCTGGTCAAGACGAAGCTGGCGGCCGCGTTGTGGGAGGGACCCGGCGAGGAGCGCATCGCGGCCCAAATCCCGCTGCAGCGCCTCGGCGTGCCCGACGACGTCGCCACGGCCGCCCTGTTCTTGGCCTCGGACGCCGCCTCCTGGGTGACCGGGCAGACGTTCGTAGTCGACGGAGGTACCACGACCACGCCCTCGGGAGGCGTGGGCTGAGGCGCCCGTCCATGCCCGTACCTGTCACAGAAACGGATGCTGCCCCGTCTGAAGGGGAACACAGGTAAGCACGCGAAGACGAGAGGAAGGTGGTCGTGGTGGCCCATGTCCCGTTGCTCGAGGAACCCAAGGGCGTCGTTCCCCGACTGGCCCGCCGCTACACGCAGCGCCGCTTCGGGCGGATGGTCGAGCCGACGGCCGCCGCCGCCCACCACCCGGGCGTGCTGGTCGCTATGGGCAGCGTGGAGACGGCGGTACAGCTGGGCTGGAGGAGGCTGGACCCGACGTTGCGCTGGTTGGCGCTGCAGGTGACGAGCACACGCATCGGCTGCTCCTGGTGTATCGACTTCGGGTTCTACGAGGGCATGCACGACGGCATCGACCCGGCCAAGGTCCGCGCCGTGACCGTGTGGCGGGAGAGCGACCTCTTCGACGCTCGTGAACGGGCCGTGCTCGAGTACGCCGAGACGGCGACGATGTGCCCGGCCGAGGTGTCCGACGAGCTGGCGACCCGGGTACGGGCCCACCTGAGCGACGCCGAGTTCGTCGAGTTGGCCGCCTGGGTGGCACTGGAGAACTTCCGCTCGCGCTTCAACGCCGGTCTCGGATTACGGAGCCAGGGGTTCTCGGCCTCGTGCGGGGTCCCGGGTGACGACGCCGAACCGGCACCGGCGGAAGTGGACGTTGTCGCCTGACCGACGAGGCCGACGCGGCGGCCTTCGAAGAATGGCGCGGTCTCCTGTTCGGGATCGCGTACCGCATGCTGGGCAGCGCAGCCGACGCGGAGGACATGGTGCAGGAGGCCGGCCTGCGTTGGCTGAGGCGTGGCGACGAGCCGGTGCGGTCCGTGCGGGCGTACCTGGTCACGGTGGTGACGCGGCTTTGCATTGACGAGCTCGACTCAGCCCGCGCCAAACGCGTGACCTACACCGGGCCCTGGTTGCCCGAGCCGGTCGTCGTCGACGACGTGTCGGCCGCCGAGCAGGCTGACACCCTGTCGCTCGCGTTCCTGGTGCTGCTCGAGGAGCTGACACCGCCTGAACGGGCCGTGTACCTCCTGCATGACATCTTCGGCTACTCCTTCGAGGAGGTGTCGCAGTCCCTCGGCCGGCCGGCGCCCGCCTGCCGTCAACTGGGCGTTCGGGCGCGGCGCCGGGTCGAAATGCGCCGCCAGCGCTTCGACGCCGACCTGCGCCACGGTCGAGAGCTGTCCGATCGCTTCGTGGTCGCCTGCGGCACGGGCGACCTGTCGGCCCTGCTCGACATGCTCTCCGACGACGTGGTCGTCTGGACCGACGGCGGCGGAAAGGTGCGGGCGGCTCTGCGCCCGATCGTAGGGCCGTACCGCTGCTCGCGGTTCCTCGTGCACGTGGCCAAGAAGGTCCGGGCCGAGCCCCGGGCCACCATCCTCAATGGGCAGCCGGCCACGGTGTTCGTCGACGGTCTCGTGGTCGTGGCTGCACTCGTGCTCGACATTCTGGACGGGCTCGTCGTCGGCGTGCGCTCCATCAGCAATCCCGACAAGTTGGCGCGTTTGAGCGAGCAGTTGCTCGGCGGCGAGGGCACCGCAGCCGAGGCTGGCGTAGAGGCCGGCGGCAGCTCAGTGCCGTAGTTCGCTGTGCGCCTCCAGCTGGCGCCGGCGCACCTTCCCGGCGGCCGTCCGGGGGAGATCGTCCACAATGACCAATTCCTTGGGAGCGGCCCAGGGCGCGATGGCCTCGGCGACGATCTGGCGAAGGTCCTCGAGCGACGGCACGTCCTCCGTCGGCACCACCCACGCCACGACCCGTTCGCCCCATTCGGGGTCGGCGCGCTTCCAGACGGCCACTTCAGCCACACCCGGATGAGAAATCAGGACACGTTCGACCGTATCGGGCCAGACCTTCTCCGCCCCGGTCGTGATGACGTCGTCGATGCGGCCCACGACGGCCAACCGTCCGCCCGCGCCGAGACGGCCGGCGTCGCCGGTGGCGAACCAGTCCGCTCGGCCGTCGGGGCCGCGCACCCTGCCGTCGCGCCCGTCGCGGTAGCAACGGAAGAGCGTCGGCGCCCGAACGAGGATCTCCCCGTCCTCACCGTCTTCGGGCCCCGGTGACGCGCCCTCGAGCTCGACCGTGCGCAGGGCCAGCTCGACGCCTTCGAGGGGCAGACCGTCGTAGACCACCCCCGAACCCGTCTCGGTCATGCCGTAGGTCGAGATCACGTTCGCCGGCACGGTTTCGGGCGCCTTGCTCCCGCCCAGCAGCACGCAGGCGAACACGGACGGGTCGAGCCGCTGCAAGGCGGTGGCCACCAGGGAGACGTGCGTCGCCCGCCCGGTGCGACCCAGCTTCTCGACGACCTCGGCCTCGAACCCGGGCAGCACGACCAGCGGGGTGCCGGTGGCTATGGCGCGGGTGACGACGGCGAGGCCACCGATGTGCGCCAGGGGCAGGCAGGCCAGCCAGGTGTGGCGCGCCGGGTCCACGGCGAGCCGCCCCGAGGTGGACCACGCTGACGCGCCGACGGCCGCGTGCGTGAGCACCACGCCCTTTGGCTCGCCCGACGTGCCGGAGGTGGCGACGACCAGCGCGTCGCCTTCGTCGACGGGCATCCCGTCGGGTAGGGCGTGCTGCTCGCCGTCGGAGCCGACGACGCGGGTCGGCCGGAGCGCGTCGAGCATGACCCGCCGGGCGATGGGGGGGAGCCGCGGATCGAGCGGCGCTGCCGCGTCGCCGGTGTCCCAAATGGCCCGCAGGGCGTCGACAAACCCCGTTCCACCAGGGAGGTCGAGTGCGACGAGCTCGGGCACCGGCCAGTAGCGTAGGGCGCCGTGCTCACCGTGGTCACCCGAACGCACCCGGCACCCGGCCTGCCCATGTTCCTGCGCCGCCCGTGAGCCCGCCGTTCAAGACGTGGGTTGCGGGTGCGCGCCCGCGCACACTCCCGGCCGCGGTCGTCCCCGTGGCCGTCGGCACGGCGGTCGGCTACCAGTCGAGCGGGCGCTTCGTGCTCACGACGCCGCAGTTGTCGAGCGCCTGCCACGCCACCATCTGCGGCAGCTTCGTACGTCAGGTCTCGTGGCTCAACGCGCTGCTGGCGCTCGTGGTCGCTCTGGCCATCCAAATCGGGACCAACTTCGTCAACGACTACGCCGACGGTGTGCGCGGCACGGACCAGGTACGCGTCGGACCCGTTCGTCTCGTGGCCGGAGGGCTCGCCACCGTGCGCCAGGTCAAGACGGCCGCGCTGATGTCCTTCGGCCTGGCCGGCGTGGCCGGCCTGGTTCTCGCCGCCCGGGTCACGTGGTGGCTCATCCCGCTCGGCCTGGTGTGCGGGGTCGCGGGCTGGGCCTACACGGGAGGGCCTCGACCGTACGGGTACCTGGGCCTGGGTGAGCTCTTCGTGTTCGTGTTCTTCGGGTTGGTGGCCACGGCCGGCTCGGCCTACGTGCAGCACGCCCCCTTCCTCAACGCGATCGGCGGCCATCTCTACACGTATTCGTTCAACTGGGCCTTCGCGCTCTGGGCGGGCGTGCCCGTGGGGCTCCTGGCGGCGGCGCTCCTCCAGGCCAACAACATGCGCGACATCGGCACCGACACCCAAGCAGGGAAGAGGACGTTGGCCACCCGCCTCGGGCGGCGTGGGGCCGGCACGCTGTACTGCGGCACCCTCATGGCCACCGCGGTGGGTATCGGCAACCTGGCCCACTACACCGCCTGGGCGCTGCTGGCGCTGGCGGCTTTGCCGTTCGCCCTCTACCCGCTGCGGCTCGCCTTGAGCGACCGCGAGGGGCGGGCGCTTCTGCCCCTCCTGGGCGCGACGGCCCGCCTGCAGCTCGTGGCCGGCGTCCTGCTCACCGTCGGCCTGCTCATCTGAGCCGTGTCAGCCGGAATCGACCGCAGTGAGCCAGTGCTCGACCAGTCGCCACGTGTGCTCGGGCTGGGCCAAGTGGGTGGCATGCCCGCCGCCGGGCACGAGCGACGCCACGCCGCGAGGAACGAGCCGGGCCACCCGCAGGGCGTGTGCGGAGAACCGGCTGTCGTCGGTGCCGGCGATCGTCGAGGACGGGGCAGCCGACCTCGCCCAGTCGTCCCCACAGGGGTTCTTGGGTCCCCGTCCCGCTGAGGCGCAGGCTCGAGGCCAGTCCGGGTGCGCTGTTGCGTCGCCGCTCGGCCCGGTCAGCGGCGCCACCCAGTCGTTCGAAGAGAGGGCCGGCGAGCCAGGAGTCCAAGAACCGGTCCACGTCGCCCGACGTCTCCAACGCGTCCGCCGCCGCCTCGTCCGCGGCTCGGCGGCGCTCCCGCTCGGCCGCGTCCTCCAGGCCCGCGGTGACGCCGATGCACACGAGGTGAGCCACCGACTGCCCCAGGCCTGTTCCCGTCACCACGTGGAGCGCCACCCGCGCCCCGAGCGAGTAGCCGAGCACGTCGCAGGGTGCGTCCCCGACGGTGTCGCGCACCGCGTCGGCCACCATGGCCGCTGTCGTGGGCAGATCGGCTCGCACCGCGTCGGAGCCGGCATGGCCGGGCAGATCCGGGGCGACGATTGTGTGGGATCTCGTCAGCCGTTCGCCGAAGGAGCCCCAGAGGCGTCCCGTCTGGGTGAAGCCGTGCAGCAGCACCAGTGGGGGGCCGTCCCCACGCACCTCGACACGGAGTGGCACGCCGGGTGAGCGTACAGGCCACCTTCAGTGCCACCCTGGTGGACGAGTGGGTCCACCTCGGCGTGACCGACGCCGTCATCTGCCCGGGCTCGCGGTCCACCCCTCTGGCCCTGCCCCTGGCCGCTCGGCTGCGGGCGCACGTGCTCCTGGACGAGCGCAGCGCCGCGTTCTTCGCGCTGGGCCTGGCCATGGCGTCGGGCCGGCCCACCGTGATCTGTGTGACGAGCGGGACGGCCGCCGCCGAGCTCCATCCCGCCGTGGTGGAGGCGCACCACGCCCGTGTGCCGCTGATCGTCTGCACGGCCGACCGGCCGCCGGAGCTCCACGAGACCGGAGCTTCGCAGACGATCGACCAGGTGGGTCTCTTCACGAGAGCGACGCGGTGGGCGCTCTCGCCGGGGGTACCCGCAGAGGGCCAGGAGCGCACCTGGAGGCAGCTGGCTGCCCGGGCCTACGCCGAGTCGACCCAGGGGCCGCACGGCCCGGGGCCGGTGCACCTCAACCTGGCCTTCCGCGAGCCTTTGACCGGCGAGGCGGGCGAGCTACCGGTGCGTACCGCGTCGCCAGGCTCCGACCCGACCGCCCAGCCCCGAACGGCGCCACCAGGGGGGCGGTTGGGCAGTCGAGGCCTGCTCATCGTGGGTGGCCAGTCGCCGACGCCGCCCAATGCGGCACTGGTCCACGCCCTCGGCCAGCGGTTGCAATGGCCTGTCCTGGCCGACCCCCGTTCGCTTTGCCGTACCCCCGGCACCATTGCGGCCGCCGATGCCATCGTGCGCGCCGGCGCCCCCCTGCCCGAGACCGTCGTGCTGCTCGGGTCGCCCTGGCTTTCGCGAGCCGTTGGCGAGTACGTGGCCTCGGCGGCGTCGGCCGGGGCCCGCGTCGTCGTGGTGGATCCGTCCTGGCAATGGACGGATCCCAACCGGGTGGCCACCGAGTTCGTCCACGGCGACACCGACGCCTGGCTTGCCTCCGCCTCCGACTCCGGCTCCGCCCCCGCCATTCACCGAGTGATCCGGACTGGCTCGACTCGTGGCGGGCCCGCGAGGACACGGCACAGGCTGCCATAGTGGAAGCGCTGGGCGACGAGCTCAACGAGCCGCAGGTCGCCCGGGCCGTGTACGCCCATGCGGCACGACACGACGAGACCGTGGTCGCTGCGGCCTCCATGCCGATGCGGGACCTCGAGTGGTTCGCCGCCGCCCAGCCGGCACCCCCGCGGGTCCTGGCCAACCGGGGCGTCAACGGCATCGACGGCGTCGTGTCGACTGCGCTCGGTGTCGCGACGTCGGAGGTTCAGGAGGCGCCGGGCCACCGGACGATCGGGCTCCTCGGCGATCTCGCCTTCCTGCACGATGTGTCCGGGCTGGTCAACCTGCCGAGCGACGTGCCCTGCACGCTCGTGGTCCTCGACAACGGAGGCGGAGGGATCTTCTCGTTCCTGCCTCAGGCCGGCACCCTTGAGCCCGACGTGTTCGAGCGCCTGTTCGGCACGCCTCCATCGAGTGACATCGGTGCCGTGGCGCGCGGCTTCGGCCTCCCGGTGCGGGAGGTGACGTCGCTCGACCAGCTGGAGCCGGCTCTGGGCGGCTCGGTGCCCGCGCTGGTGCGGGTAATGGTGCCGGGGCGCTCGGAGAACGTCGCCCTGCACGATGCGATCAACCAGGCGGTCCGTCTCGCGCTGACGTAGAGACGGGTGAGGGCGTCGACGTCGACAGCCGCCCGGTGGGGCTGCGAAAGACGATCTCGATGTTGGCGTCTCCCGTCGCCTTCCATCCCATTTCGTGCACGCACCGGTGATGCTCGTCACACATCTCGACGAGGTTGTCCATGTCCGTACAACCGCCGTCGATCCAGTGGAGCAGGTGGTGCACGTCGGTGAATTCGGTGTGCGAGCAGCCCGGGAAGCGGCAGCCCTTGTCCCGGCGCCTGATGGCGATGCGTTGCGCGTCGCTCGGGTCGCGCCGGGTGCGGCCGAGGTTGAGGCTCTGCCCGTTCGGGTCGTCGGCCGAGAGGAGCACCTTGGCGTCACAGGCCAGCCGACGGGCTACCTCCCGCGAGAGCGGGCCCAGGACGTCGAGCTCCGCTCCGCCCTCGCCCCCGGCCAAATACGAAAGGTCGGCGTGGACGACGACCGTGGGCCGGTTCCGCCGCATCCCGCCGGCCCGTTCCGCACCGTGGTCGGCGCCCCCGCCCCCGCCGTCCCCCTGCCGTCGCCATGGACGTCCTTCTTGCACACGGCGACGAGAGCGTCGGCCAGGCGGCGGTCGAAGGGCGTCTTGTCGCGCCGCCGCCGGCTGGCCCGGGCGATGAGCGAGCTCTTCACGACGGCGTATTGGTCCTCGGGGAGCACGCCGGTCAGACTGCGCCGCCGGTCGTCGAAACGCAGGAAACGCCTGGCGAACTGGCCGGTCGCCTGGGCGTCGGACTGGTTCCGCGCCGCGTTGGCGAGCTCGCGCACCTGCTTGGCCGACCAGCGGGTTGCCTGTTCGGCCAAGGTGGCGTCGGTCTCGGGCTTGGCCACCTCGACGAGGGGCTTGACCTGGTCGAACGAAAGCTTTCCCTTGGACAGCGCGTCCGAGATCTGCGGGAGTTGGCTCAGCTTGGCCGCTGCGGTGACCCATTCCCGGGCCGTGGCCGCGGTGACGCCACACCGCTGCACGAGCCAGCCGACCATGGAGGTGGCGCCGTCGACCCGCCAGGCCCGGCGTCGATCGAGCTCCACCACGGCTGCCAGCAGCTGACTCTGGTGGGCGGAGATGGCCCGGTGGTGCTGCGCGACGCTGGCCACCAGCGATTCGGTGCGCCGGGACACCGAATCGGGTCGGGGACCGTCACGGAGGGTGGTCGAACTCGTCATGCCGGGGGTGAACGGTCGCACCGGGTCGGTCGTGTCGCACCGGATCGGTCATGTCGCGCGTCCGGCGACATCCGGCGACACAGAACCGAGCGGACCTGCGTCGGGCTGGCTCAGCGATAGCGATCGGCCGGCACCCACTCCCCGTGGCTGCGGAAGGGCAGGCGCTCGGGCAGGTGGATGATGGCCTCGGGGCCCCGCCGGCCCAGCGAGGACGCGTCCAGCACGTAGAGGTCGCTGCCGCCGCGGTTGGCGTCGTCGACCACGGTCAGGAGCCATCCTTCGTCGTCGCTCCGGCCGTCGGCGGCGCGGACGAAGATGGGCTCGCTGGGCGCCCGCCACGGCCCCGGAGCCCACGAGGCGACCTCGTCCCGGTTCAGGTCGAACCTGAGCAGGCCGACAGAAGTGACCGCAGGGTGGTCCATGTCAGCCGACCCGCCTGTCGCCGATCCCCGCGTCCCCGATCCCACCTGCCCCGCCCCCGGACCCGCTGACGCCCCCTTCCACGCCCCCGCCCCAGGCGCCCAGGCCAGTTCGACGCCGTAGCCGTAGCGGAAGGCCTCACCCTCCAGAGTCGCGTCCATGCGCACATACTCGACCGGCCGTTCGTCCAGTGCCGCCCGCTCCAGGCGCCCGTTCACCGCTCGCCAACGCTCGAGCACGGGCAGACCGGGTCCAATGGGTACCTGCCCGATGCCGGCCGGACCCACGACCGACGTCGTGGTGTCGAATCCCTGACCCGGCTCGGGTGCCTCGTAGCGGCACACGAAGGTGACGATGTCCGGTTCTTCCTCGCCGCCCGGCGCCCCCGTTCCCGTCGCCCAGCTCCCACGCCCCGAGCACATGGGTCACCAGACATGGGTCCACCCGGAACCAGCGCACCCCGGACCCGTCGCCGCCCCGACGCACTATGCCGACCCAGCCCTCGGCTCCGGGCACCCATCCAAACGGGACCGCGGCGCCCCCGGCGTCGGCCAAGCGGGCGGTGGGCGACTCGATGAACACCACGTGCGCCGAGGTCACGCCGATGTCGTGTTGCCAGGTGGCCCGCTCGAGTTCCACGGCCTGAGCGGTCCGCAAGCCCCCGCTGGCGTCCCACTCGCCGATGCGCAGCCGGATGCCCTCCTCGTCGCCGGGCGTGTCGGACCCGTCGTCGACGACGGAGAACAGCACGCGGCCACCGTCGGCCGCCACCCGATGCACGTGCGACGCAATGGGGACCGTCAGCCCACCTGCGAACTCCCGTGGCTCGAGGAAGCGGTCGTACTGCGAGGGCAACCCGGTCTCGGGCAGCGCCAACAGTGAGTCGGCATGCCAAAACACCCCCGCATCCGCCTTCGAATCCCGGCGCAGGTACGAGACCGCCCGCCCGTCGCGCAGCTCGACCGCATGCAGCGCGCCACCGACCCCGACTCCGACTCCGACTCCGACTCCGACTCCGACTCCGACCCCGACTCCGACTCCGACTCCGCCCGGACCCACATCCCCGCCCGCACCCCCGCCCCCTCCACCGGGCCGACCCGGCCCCACCCGGAACAGCGTCCCCTGGAGGTCCGGCGGCAGCGCCCCCTCCATGGGCAGCGCCATCCCAGTGGTGGCGCTCACCGACCCGCCCACCGACCCGCCCACCGACCCCGACCCCGACGCCTCGCTCCCGAGCACCATGCGGCCGATCAACCTACCTGCGTATGGCAGCATCAGAGGCATGCCCACGCTTTCGGAGGACCTCGCCTTCCGCGGCCTGATCCACCAAGTGACCGACCCCGACCTGCCGAAACGTCTCGACCAACCGGGCCTCACCCTCTACGCCGGCTTCGACCCCTCGGCCGATTCGCTCCATGTGGGCAACCTCCTCCAGCTCTGCACGTTGCGCCGCTTCCTGGAGGGCGGCCATCGCCCCATTTCGCTGGCCGGCGGCGGTACCGGCATGATCGGCGACCCCGGCGGCAAGCAGAACGAGCGCCAGCTCCTCACCCTGGACGACATCGCCGCCAACCTCGAGCGCATCCGCCCCCAGCTGGGGCAGTTCCTCGACCTGTCCGGGGGCAAGGCCCTGTTGCTCAACAACGCCGACTGGCTCGGTTCGCTCTCCACGCTCGAGTACCTGCGCGATGTCGGCAAGCACTTCACCGTCAACCAGATGGTGGCCAAGGAGTCGGTCAAGACCCGCTTCGAGCGCCCCGACCAGGGCATCTCCTACACCGAGTTCAGCTACATGCTCCTGCAGGCGTACGACTTCCTGCGCCTGCACCTCGATCACGGCTGCGACCTGCAGATCGGCGGCAGCGATCAGTGGGGCAACATCACCATGGGTGTCGAGCTCATCCGCAAGGTCACGGGCGACGAGGTGCACGGCCTGACCACGCCGCTGATCCTCAAGCCCGACGGCACCAAGTACGGCAAGTCGGAGAGCCGGCACGGTCTGGCTCGACCCCACCCGGAGCAGCCCCTACGCCATGTACCAGTTCTTCGTGAACACGGCGGACGAACAGGTCGGCCAGCTCCTGCGCTTCCTGACCTTCTTGGACCACGACGCGATCCGTCAACTGGACTCGGACACGGCGACCGACCCGTCGCGCCGGTCGGCCCAGAAGGCCCTGGCCCGGTCCGTGGTCACCATGGTGCACGGGGAGGCCGAGGTGGCCAAGTGCGAGGAGGCCTCGGCGGCGCTCTTCGGCGAGGAGATCGCCGGGCTCTCCGAGGAGATGCTGCTGGCCGTCACCGAGGACGCCCCGACAACCACCCTGCCGCGCGCCGAAATCCTCGACGGCGCGCTCACCGTCGTCACGCTGCTCGAGCGCACCGGCCTGGCCAAGTCCAAGGCCGACGCCCGGCGCACCGTCGACCAGGGGGGTGCCTACGTCAACAACGTCCGCCAGACCGACGGCACCCGCCCCATCGGGAAGGAGGACCTGCTGCACGACCGCTACATCGTCCTGCGCAAGGGCCCCCGGGCCGTCCACATCGTCCGGGCCACATGAGGCGACCCGGCCACCGGATCCTCTCCACCATCCCCGCCCTACCCCTGGTTCTCGTGCTCGCCACCGCCGCCCTCACCCTCTCCTCGTGCGCCGGGGCGGACCAGGAGGGCTCGCCGTCGCATCGCATGTCGGTCTGGGTGAGCGGGACCAGCTTCGGGTCGGACATCGGCACGCTCGTGGCCGACAACGCCCGCATCGCCAAGGTGGCCCCCAACGGCACCGGCGCCCTCCATGCCGCCTGCTCCACCATGATCAACGACGCCGAAATGGCCAACAGCTCCCTACCCTCGCCCGACTCCACGGTGACCGACCTGCTGACCCAGGCCTACGGCCTCGAGGGCACGGCCGGCAACGACTGCTACGACGCCGGCACCACCAACAGGAAGCTGCTCCTGACCTCGGAGCGTGACGGCATCAAGGCCGACGCGCTCTACGACGAGGTGGTCCAGCGCATCCGGGCCATCGACGGCCGGCCCCCGGTCACGACGACGACCTCGGGCAACAGCGGCAACTCGGGCATCGGCGGGATCTTCGGGTGACCTCTCCGCCCCCGCCTCCGCCGGCACCACCACCACCGGCAACACCACCGCCGTCCTCCCCTTCACCTCCGTCCCCCGATGCGTCAGGCGCTGCTCCGGACGACCACGAGGCGTTCGACCGCCACCGCCGCCGGGTCCTGTGGACCCTGCCGACCGGGCTCTATCTCGTCGGCAGCCGGGCCGGGGACGACGTCAACCTCATGACCGCCAACCTGGTCGTCCAGGTGTGTATCGAGCCGAAGTTGGTCGCGGTCGCTCTGGAGCACGAATCGGTGACGGCGCGTCTGGTCCGCCAGGGGCAGGCCTTCGCCATCTCCTTGCTCCAGCGGAGCGACCGCGACGTCATCCGCCGCTTCGTGAAACCGGTCGACCAGGTCGAGCGCCGTGCCGACGGGACGGTCGTGGCCATGGCCGGGCACGCCGTCACCGAGGTCGGCCCGGCGCGTCTGCCCGTTCTGGCCGCCGCCGCCGGCTACGTGCTGTGCTCCCTGACGAGCGCCCAGGACCTCGGGAGCCACACCTTGTGCGTGGGTGAGGTCGTCGACGTGGGAGGAGAGCCCTCGGAAGCGGAGGTGCTGCGGATGGAGGACACCCGCATGCACTACGGGGGCTGACGACCCAGCTAGGAAGTTTGGCTCGCCGGCTTCGCCTGCCTGACCCTCATCGGCGCCGGCGCCACGCTCATGGGGCGGCCGCAGGTCGATGCGCAGGGTCAAAATGCCGTCGACCAGCTCAGCACTGGCATCGCCGACCATGGCGAAATCGGAGAAGTCACGCTGTGCCTGCTCGCGGAACCGGGCCCGCTCCGGCCCCTCAATCGGGGGCATGCCCCGCGACCGCACCGCCTCGGCCCTCAGGCGGAAACGGCTCAGCATCTCTTGCGGGTCGAAGTCGGGCACGACGGCCAGCGTATTGGTTGCGGGCCCGATTCGCCTGCCCAGCGATCCGTCGTTCGCCCGGCGGACTCGTGGGCGCCGACCCGTAATTGGACGTCTGACCTGGGGCCCGATGAGCGAGGTACGGCGAGCCACTACACTTGGACAACGGCCGCCACGGGTTAGCGGTCTGCCGAGGGGCGGATCGCGCAGTCACCACGCGAACCGGGTGTAGCAAGGAGTTCTCGTGAAAAAGGGACGCCATCGGCGCTTCGAGGAAGCGCGCAGCCTGAAGCGATCTTCGACAGAATCCACGGGGCGATGCCCCGAGTGCGGGGCTGAGCCGGACGACGTCCACGCCTCGTGGTGCCTGGCCGAAGAGGACAAGTACGACCGCATCCTCGGATCCATGCCCGCCCCCGCTCACTCCGAGGACGACCCGCTGAACGATTAGGCGCCCCCGCCGTCCTCCATCAACGCCACGACTTCGCCACTGCGCCGGCGGCGACTGCGCACGGCCGGGTGGGGGAGCGGCACACCCTTGTGGCGCAGGTTGTCGCGCTCGTTGAGCAACGACACGAACTGCTTGTAGACCTTGGGCCCGACCATCTCGGTCAGCTCGGCTTCCATCTCCTTGTAGACGGGTCGTGATCCGACGAACGCATCAGGCGCCTCGGTGCACCACCAGTGGAACTCGCGCCCACCCTTGCCCCAGTGCCGCCGGTCCCACTGCCGGATGACCGAGGTGACGTGGCCGTAGTCGTCGTCGACCTGATCCTCCCTCCGCAGCGGCAGCTGCCAGCACACTTCGGGCTTCAGGGTCAGCGGGTTCACACCTCGCTTCAGGGCCGCGATGTGAAAGGCACAACCGGGGCCTGCCGCGAACCCGGGCTTGTTCAGGAAGATGCAGGCGTCGTCGACGAGCTTGGTCACCGTCTCGCCGTCCTTGTTGACCTCGATCACCTTTTTCTTCACGCCGTGGTTCTGCCACTCCTCCGGGGTCAAGGTGGCCGCCACCTTCTCCACCCGCCGGGCGTCCTTCTTGTCGACCAGGTGCGCCCCGTAGCTGCAGCAGCCCTGGACGAGCTCGGGCGCGGGGCCGGTCAGCACCCCCTGGCACCCGTTCCCGAAAATACAGGTCCAGTTGCTGGTCAGGAACGTGGAGTCGAACACCCAGGTCCGCTCCTCGTCCTCGTCCTCGAAGCTCAGCCACTCGTGCGAATCGATCGGTGTACGGGCCACGGCAGGACGTTACAGCGCGCGCCGCGTGCCACAGTGCATTTGCTCGGCCGCGGATTCGCGCTGCCTGCTGCGCACACGGTCATGCTGGTTGGCCGCCCCGCCGTCCGGCCTCGTCTCGGCACGGGGGACCGCCCGGGACCGTGAAGGGCCCGGGCGGTCGAAACCCGTGATCAGACCTTCGGCTAGGTGGTCGCGCCCCCGACGATGTTGGTCACGTGCACGCCCGAGCCCGGAACCGAGCCCTCGTAGAGCGCGGTCCCGTAGTTGAACAGGCCACCGTCGGCCGCGAAGAGCCAGTAGCCGCCGCCCTGGGGGGCGACGCCCATGCCGACCACCGGCTGGTTGAGGTGGAGCGACCCGGCGGAGCCGAAGAAGGCGGCGTCGCCGTAGTTGAAGATGCCGCCGTCGGAGGCCACGAACCAGTAGCCACCGCCGTCAGCCGTGGCGATCATGCCGACGACCGGCTTGTTCAGGTGGATCGCCCCGGTCGAGCCGTAGAAGTGGGCGTCGCCGAAGGCGAAGATGCCGCCGTCGGAGGCCACCTCCCAGTAACCGAGGCCGTCGTGCGTGCTGGCGAGGCCGACGATCGGGTCATTGAGGTGCTGGCCGCCCATGGAGCCGTAGAAGTGGGCGTCACCGAAGTTGAAGATGCCCCCGTCGGAGGCCACCTCCCAGTAGCCCCCACCGTCCGGGGTGCTGGCGATGCCGACGATCGGCTTGTTCAGCGGGTGGCCACCCATGGAGCCGTAGAAGTGGGCGTCACCGAAGTTGAAGATGCCGCCGTCGGTGGCCACCTCCCAGTAGCCGCCGCCGTCCGCTGTGGCGGCGATGCCGACGATCGGCTTGTTCAGCGGCTGGCCGCCCATGGAGCCGTGGAAGGCGGCGTTGCCGTAGTTGTACACGCCGCCGTCGGTGCCGACCATCCAGTACCCCATGGTGGGGGCGGGCGTCGGCGGAGCCGTGGTCGTCGTCGTGGTGGTCGGAGGTGGCGGAACCGTCCCCGAGAACGGCACCTGGACGGAGCCGATGGTGCAGGTGGGGTTGGGCGAACCCGAGGGCCGGGCGTTCCCGCGCTGGTCCGTCGTCACCGCTGTCGCGGTGCACGCCGGGTCGGGGATGGCCCCGATGGCCGGGCTGCCCGTCGCGGGCAGCCGGGTGTCGGTCGGTCCGCCGTTGGCCGCCAGGGCACCCAGGTCGGCCGCCTTGTTGCTGATGTCCCCGGTGCCCGTCAGGGCGCACGACGTGCCGTCGTCGAGGTTGTAGCCCTCCGAGGTGAGCGTCGAGGTCCCGGCGATGTCGCAGTTCGTTCCGCCGCCGGTGGTCCCGTCGGCCACGACGGTCTCGCCCATGGTGATCACCGTGTCGTCGTCGGTCTGGATGTTGCCCCCGCCGGCGCTGCCCTCGCTGTTGCCGGCGATCGTGTCGAAGAGGAGAGCCGTCGGCCCGTACCCGGGCGTCGCGCCCGTGCAACCGGTCCCGTAGTAGCCGCCACCGTGGGCGCTCGCCGTGTTGCTGGCGATCGTGTCGTTGGTCAACGTGAGGGTGTTGCACCCGACGACGGACCCGTAGGCCAGGATTCCACCTCCGTCGCCCAGGAACGGGTTGGCGTCGGCGGTACCGGTCACGGTGTTGCCGCTGATGGTCGACTGGGTGATCGTCGTGGGCGACGGGTTGGGGGTGGTCTCGATCCAGAGCCCGCCGCCGGCCTCCGAGGTGGTATTGCCGGTGATGGCGACCTGCGAAATGTCGGTCGTCCCGTCGTTGAGGTAGGCGCCGCCTCCCTCGTAGGCCGTGTTGTTCGCGAGCGATCCGCCCGTCATGGCGATGTCGACTCCGGTCGTGACGTCGTCGGTCCAGAGGCCCCCGCCTTCGCCGTCTGCCGTAAAGCCCGCGCTCGAGGTGGCCTCGTTGCCGGTGATCGTCTCGTCGGTCAGCGTGTTGAGGCCGACGTTGACGTAAATGCCGCCACCCCGGGCGCCGGTCGTGACCGTGGCGTCGGTCAGCGGCCTCGTTGTTCGCGATCGTTTGGCCGCTGAGTGTGTTCGAGCCACCTTCGATGGCGATGCCGCCGCCTTCACCGCCGAAGAGGCTGGTGTCGTTCGAGAGTGCGGTGTTGAAGTCCACGCTGCCGCCGGTGATGGTGTTGGTGCCGTCGGCGAGGAAGATCCCGGCCCCCTCTTGGGCGGCGTTGCTCTGCGTGAGGTTCGTGCCGCCGATGGTGACACCGGTGACGTGTCGTGACCTGGGGCGAACCCTCGAGGGCCAGACCGCCCCCGTTCGCTGTCGCGACGTTCCCCTCGTCCGCAGGAGCGGTCCCGCCGGTCCCGCCGATGGTGCCGTTGGTGATGGTGGCCGTGCCCCCGTTGATGTACACGCCGCCCCCGTCGCCGGCCGTCGCCGAGTTGTCGCTGATGGTGTCGCCGCTCAGCGTCACGGTCGCGGTCGAGAGCGATCTGGGCGATGCCCCCGCCATTCGGTCGCGCTGTTGCCGAGCACGGTCGAGTTGGTCAGGTCCAGGGTGTCGCTGTTGAGGATGCCTCCACCGTCGGCCGCACCGGACCCGTCCTCGATGGTGACCCCCGAAATGTCCGCGGTGCCCGTGCTGACGTCGAACACCGAGAAGCCGAACGGTGTCTGCTCCTGGAAGATCGTCGTGGCCTGCTCCGGCCCCGGTGATCGTGACCGTGTTGCCCGTGCCCTGGGCGACGGTGAGCGAGCCCGCGGTCACCGGGTAGGTCGCCCGCCGGAACGGTAATGGTGACGTCGCCGGTAAGGGCCGTCGCTTCGGCCAGCGCGTTGCGCGGGTTGCACGCGCCGGTTACCTCGGAGCCCGGGTGTGCAGTCGGCCGGCGTCACGGTGCTGCTATCCGCTGTCGCGTTCACGGCGATGGTCCCCGCCGCCGCGGCCGGACCCGCCCCCAGCGGGACGCTGGCGAGCCCGACTCCGGCCCCCGTCGCCAATGCAACGAGAGCCAGTGCGCCGGTGAATCGCCCGAGTACCTTCAGCATGCCGCCACCTTCCATTTCGAGTTGGACCGCGAAACGTACCCTGAAACCCCGCTGAGGGCGAGTTCAGATCGGGCTGAGGCCCGGTTCGACTTTCGCCGTGGCAGTGAGTTGTCGATGCGTCGTACGTGTCTTGGGTGGCGCCATCGACCCGACCGGCGCCACTCCTATCAGTACCCGTTCCCGGCGGGCGTACGCCTTGCGCCACCACCACGACCGCCACCACCGCCGTTGCGGCGGGCCGGCGCGGATGGTCAGGAGTGGGGCTCCCACCGGCGACCGCGGCCGCCCACTCACCCTGGGCCGTCGCAGAGTGGGCCGCCGCGTCACGGGGACGCCGTAGACTCGTCCCCATGGCAACGACCACAGAGAATCTCCAGGCCACCACCCCCGTCGTGACGTTGACGCCCGAGGCGTACAAGATCGTGCGGGAGGCGATCGACCAGGAGCCCGACCCGGGCACGCTGGCCTTATGGCTGGAGGTGCGCGGCGTCCAAGCGGGGTCGTTCGTCTACGACCTGTATTTCCAGGCCAGTTCCGACGCCGACGAGGGTGACACCCGCCACGCCCAGGACGGGCTCGATGTCATCGTGCCCGAGGCCAGCGTCGACCGGCTGCGGGGTGCCCGCCTCGAGTGGTCGGAGGAGGGCGGCGGCGGCCTGGTCCTGGTCAACCCCAATACTCCTACGCCAGAGGAGTCCAACCCGGGCGTACCGCCCGAAATCTTGTCCCAGGGGATCGACGGGTTGTTGGCCCGGCGGGTCGTGGCCGTCCTGGAGCAGGCCGTCAACCCCTCCATCGCCAGCCACGGCGGGCGGGCCGACCTGGTGGCGCTGAACGAAGAGGACGGGACGGCGTATCTACGCCTCTCGGGCGGGTGCCAGGGCTGCGCCATGTCGCAGATGACGCTGCGCCAGGGCATCGAGACGACGCTGCTCGAAGAGGTGCCCGAGCTCACCCGTGTGCTCGACGTCACCGACCACGACAGCGGCGACAACCCGTTCTACAGCTAGTCGGCCATTACGTCGGCCACAGCGCCGGCCATGACAGAGCCGACGGGCCGAACTGAGGCCACCGCCGACCGGGCGGTATCGGGGCGCCCCAGCTCAAGGGCGCCGTTGGCCGTCCGGTAGCGTTGCTGTGTGCTGCGCTTCCTGACCGCCGGAGAGTCCCATGGGCGGGCGCTCGTCGTCATCGTCGAGGGCCTCCCGGCGGGCCTGCCCGTCGAGGCGGCCGACATCACCGACGAGCTGGCCCGTCGTCGCCTCGGCTACGGCCGCGGCCCGCGCATGCGCTTCGAGGCCGACGAAATCAGCCTGCTCGGTGGCATCCGCCACGGCCGCACCCTGGGCTCCCCGGTCGCCATCGAGATAGCCAACACCGAGTGGCCCAAGTGGACCGAGGAGATGTCGCCCGAGCCCGGGCTGCCCACCAAGGTGCTGACCCAGCCCCGGCCCGGGCACGCCGACCTGCCCGGCATGCTCAAGTACGGGTTCGAGGACGCCCGCGACGTGCTCGAGCGGGCCTCGGCCCGGGAGACCGCGGCCCGGGTGGCCGCCGGCACGCTGGCCAAACTCCTGCTGACCCAGCTGGGCGCGACCGTGGTCAGCCACGTGGTGGCGCTCGGCGAGGCAGCCTGCGGCCCCGACAGCCCGCGGCCCGCGCCGAGCGACCTGGAGAAGGTCGACCAGAGCGCCGTGCGCTGTTTCGACCCGCAGGCCGAGGAGGCGATGATCGCCGCCGTGAAGGCGGCGGCCAAGGAGGGCGACTCGCTCGGCGGCGTGGCCGAGGTCCTGGCCTACGGGGTGCCGGTGGGGTTGGGCAGCCACGTCCACTGGGACCGCAAGCTCGACGCCAACCTGGCCCAGGCGCTGATGTCGATTCAGGCCGTGAAGGCGGTCGAGATCGGAGAGGGGTGGGAGAACGCGGCCCGCCGCGGCTCCGAGGCCCACGATGCCATCCGATTCGACCAGGCCCAGGGCTACGTGCGACCGACCGACCGGGCCGGCGGGATCGAAGGCGGCATCTCCAACGGTGCGCTGCTGGTGGCCCGCGTCGCCATGAAGCCGCTGGCGACCCTCAACCGCCCGGTGCTCGAGACGGTCGACGTCGTGACCAAGGAGTCCACGGTGAGCTTCCGCGAGCGCACCGACGTCACCGCGGTCCCCGCCATGGGCGT
This sequence comes from uncultured Acidimicrobiaceae bacterium, assembly GCA_963850095.1. GTDB lineage: Bacteria > Actinomycetota > Acidimicrobiia > Acidimicrobiales > RAAP-2 > Bog-473. Next base: position 489,837 of record CAWKJX010000004.1, read on the forward strand.
GGTGGCGGAGTCGATGGTGGCGCTCGTGCTGGCCAACGAGGCGCTGCGCAAGTTCGGGGGTGACTCGCTGGCCGAGGTGGTGCGCAACCGCGACGGGTTCATGGCGACGCTGGGCTCGACGCCCTCGTCCGCCGTCGGACCGAGTGACGCGAACGCGAACGCGAACGCGAACGCGAACGCAAGCCGACGCCCGACCTCGGACACCGGCAGCGCGACCGGATGACGAGCCGGGTCCTGCTGGTCGGGATGATGGGCGCCGGCAAGACGACGACGGGCCGGCTGGTGGCCGGGCACCTCGGCTGGGCCTACCGGGACTCGGATGCCGACGTCGAGGCGGAGACCGGCCTCAGCGTCCCCGAGCTCTTCGCCCAGCAGGGTGAAGAGGCCTTCCGCCGGGCCGAGGCCGACGTGCTGGCCCGGGCCTGCGCCGACCCCACGCCGGCGGTGATCTCGGTGGCCGGGGGAGCCGTGTTGCGGCCGGAGAACCGGGCGCTCATCGCGCGCAGCGGCACGGTGGTGTGGCTCCGGGCACGGCCCGAGACGCTGGCGGCCCGGGTGGGCGAAGGCGTCGGCCGGCCGTTGCTGGACGACGATCCGGCGGCCGCCTGCTCCGCCTCAGCGCAGTGCGTGCGCCCTTCTACGCGGAGGTGGCCGACCTGGTCATCGACGTCGACGACCTGGAGCCGCCCGACGTGGCCGAGCGCATCATCGCGGCCGCCGGTGCCGACGGGCCCGCGCTGAGCGAGAAGTCGTAGGGCGGGCGCACGTGCGTGCCCTCTCGGTCGACCTGGCGGAGCGCTCGTACCCGGTGCTGGTGGGCGCCGGGGCGCGCCACGAGGTGGCGCGCTTCGTGCCGCCGACGGCCCGGTCGGCCGCCGTCGTCACGCAGGAGTCGATCGTCGACGCCGGCTGGCTGGACGGGCTCGACCCCGGCGTCCCCTTCGAAATCTGCATCATGGGCGACGGCGAGGACGCCAAGACCATGGCGACGGTCGAGTCACTGGCCCGCCGCTTCGCGGCGGCCGCCCTGTCGCGGGCGGACGTCGTGATCGCCGTGGGCGGCGGCATGGTGACCGATGTGGCCGGCTTCGCCGCCGCGTCCTACCACCGGGGCACGGCCTACGTGAACGTGGCCACCTCCCTGCTGGCCCAGGTCGACGCGGCCATCGGCGGTAAAACCGGGGTGAACCTGCCCGAGGGCAAGAACCTGGTCGGCGCCTTCTGGCAGCCCAATGCCGTGCTGTGCGACACCGAGACGCTGTCGACGCTGCCGCCGCGCGAGTGGGCCTGCGGCCGCGGCGAAATGGCCAAGTACGCCTTCTTGGGCGACGCGCCCAGGCCGACCAGCCGATCGACGAGCAGGTGGCACGCTGCGTCGGGATCAAGGCGGCGGTGGTGGGCGAGGACGAACGCGAGGGCGGGCGCCGCATGATCCTCAATTACGGCCACACCCTCGCCCACGCCCTCGAGGCCGCCGGTTTGGCGGAGCACCCGGACTGGGACCTCCGCCACGGCGAGGCGGTGGCCATCGGCCTCGTCTTCGCGGCGTTGCTGGCGCAGCGGCTGGACCGCATCGACGACGTGCGGGTGGCCGAGCACCGCACCATCCTCGCCAGCTTCGACCTGCCGACCGACCTGCCCCGGGACGCCGACGCCGCGGAACTGGTCACGTTCATGGGCCGGGACAAGAAGGCGCAGCAGGACCTGACCTTCATGCTCGACGGCCCCAACGGGGTGGAGGCGGTGCGCGGCGTGGCCCCGGCGGACGTGGTCGCTACCCTGGCGGACATGGGTGCGCGCACGTGAGTCTCGTCCTGCTCCTCTCGGGACCCAACCTCAACCTGCTCGGCGAGCGCGAGCCCGCCGTCTACGGGACCGACACGCTGGCCGACCACGTCAAGCGGGCCGAGGCGGCCGCCGGCCGTCACGGGCTCGACCTCGAGCACCGGCAGACGAACCACGAGGGCGAGCTGATCGACGCCGTCCACGGCGCCCGCGGCCGGGCCGACGCGCTGGTGGTCAACGCCGGCGCGCTGAGCCACACCTCGTGGTCGCTCCACGACGCCGTGGCGGCGTTCGACGGACCCGTGGTCGAGCTGCACATTTCGAATCCGGCCGCCCGCGAGCCGTTCCGGCATACGTCGGTGCTCGCCCCGGTGGCCTCCGGTGTCGTCGCCGGCTTCGGCGGGCTGGGCTACGAGCTCGCCGTCGACGCCGTCGCCGCCTTGTTGAAGGGAGCCTCATGACCACCACCACGACGCCATCCAACCCGTACGTCCCGGCGACCTCGGCGCTGCCGCCCATCCTCGTGACGGGCCGTCTGGACCGTCTGCGGGCCGCTTTCGACCAGCACGAGGTCGACGCGCTCGTGGTGACGACGCTGCCCAATATCCGCTACCTCACCGGTTTCAGCGGGTCGGCCGGCGTCCTCACCGTCACCCGCCACACCGCGTTGCTCACCACCGACGGGCGCTACCGCACCCAGTCGGCCGAGCAGCTCGACGGCGCCGGCGCGGCGGCGCAGGTGGACATCGCCATCGGCCCGGTGTCCCAACAGCGCCAGGCGGCCCAGGACCTCCTGCGCGCCGAGACCCGCATCGGGCTCGAGGCGGACAACGTCAGCTGGAGCGGCCAGCGCACCTGGGCCGCGTTGCTCGACGGCGAGCAGCTGGTGGCCACCACCAACATGGTCGAGGCCCTGCGCGAGGTGAAGGACTCTGCCGAAATAGCCCGGATGGAGCGCGCCGCCGCCATCGCCGACGCCGCGCTGTTCGAGGTGCTGCCGCTCATGGGCCAGGGCGTGACCGAGGAGCACTTCGCCCTGGAGCTCGACACGGCCATGCGACGCGGAGGCGCGGAGAGCACCGCCTTCGACACCATCGTGGCGGCGGGGGAGAACTCGGCCAAGCCGCACCACCACCCCGGCGGGCGCGCCATCGACCGGGGCGACCCCGTCGTGGTCGACTTCGGCGCCACCTTCGAGGGCTACCGCTCGGACATGACGCGGACGTTCTGCGTGGGCGAGGACCCCGAGGGCGAGCTGGCCCGCATCTTCGAGGTCGTGCGCACCTCGCAGGCCGCCGGCGCCCGGGCCGTCCGCCCCGGCATCAGCGCCAAGGAAGTGGACGACGTGTGCCGCCAGATCATCACCGACGCCGGCTGGGCCGACCGCTTCGAGCACGGCACGGGCCACGGGGTCGGCCTCGACATCCACGAGGCCCCGACCGTGTCCCAGCTGGGCACTGCTATCCTCGCCCCCGGCTTCGTCGTCACCGTCGAGCCCGGTGTCTATGTTCCCGGGCACGGCGGGGTCCGCGTGGAGGACACCCTGGTCGTGACCGAGGACGGCGCCCGCCCCCTGACCCGCTTCACGAAGGACATCCATGGCAGTCTCGACCAATGACCTGAAGAACGGCATGAGCCTCGATCTCCCCGAAGGCCTGTTCAGTGTCGTCGAGTTCCAGCACGTCAAGCCGGGCAAGGGAGGTGCGTTCGTCCGGACCAAGCTCAAGAACGTCCGCAGTGGGGCGGTGATCGAGCGCACCTACCGGGCGGACGAGAAGCTCGAGCAGGCCATCATCGACAAGCGCGACATGCAGTTCCTCTACCGCGACGGCGCCGACTTCGTGTTCATGGACACCACGACCTACGAGCAGATGACGGCCTCGCCGGACTTGCTGGGCGATGCGCCCAACTACCTGAAGGAAGGCGACGAGGCCAACCTGCAGATGTACGACACCGAGATCGTCGGCGTGGAGCTGCCGGCGGCCGTGGAGCTGTCGGTGACCGAGACCGAGCCGGGGATGCAGGGCGACCGCGTCTCGGGCGCCCGCAAGCCGGCGACGCTGCAGACCGGCCTGGTGGTGCAGGTGCCGCTCTTCGTCAACACGGGCGACGTCATAAAGGTCGACACCCGTAGCGGCGAGTACCTGACCCGGGCCTAGCCGCCTCGCCTGCGGGACGCCGGCCGGCGGCCGAGGCCGGGACCTGCAGCGCCGGACACCACCAGACATGAACCAGAGCGCACCCCGCCACCAGCAGCGCGAGCGGGCCCTGTTGCTCCTCTACGAGGCCGAGCTCAAGGGTGAGGATCCCGTCGAGGTGGCCGAGGGCCTGGCCGTGCCGCCCGACCCCTATGTGCGCACGCTGCTCGAGGGCGCGGTGGCCACGCGGCCGGAGGCAGAACGCCGCATCGGCGCCGCCGCCGTGGGCTGGCCGCTCGACCGCATGGCCGTCATCGACCGGCTGGCCCTGCGCCTGGCCGTGGCCGAACTGCTGGACCCCGACGGCCCCCCCACCGCCGTGGTGATCGACGAGGCGGTGGAGCTGGTGAAGGAGTACTCGACCGACGAGTCCGGGGCGTTCGTCAACGGCATCCTCTCCACCATCGCCGGCGACATCGGCCCGCGCTAGAGTGTTGCTCTGACCGTGAAGTGAGTCCCGTGAGGCTCACACGGCAGGAGGAGTAGTGGCCGAACGCGAGCGCAGTCAGTACGCGACCCCTCGGGGGTGTGTTCGTGGCCCATTCCCAGGTGCTCACTTCTGCCGACGTCCAGCGCGCCCTGACGCGCATGTCGCACGAGGTGGTGGAGCGCAACGGCGGTGTGGGGGACGTCGTGCTGGTCGGCCTGCAGACCGGCGGCGTCCCGCTGGCCAACAAGATGTCCGAGATCCTCAACCAGATAGAGGACGTCAAAATCGACACGGGCAGCCTGGACGTGGCCTTCTACCGCGACGACATCGGTCTGCGCCCGGTGCTGCCCGAGGCCGTCACCGACATCCCCGTCGACCTGGCCGGGCGGGTGGTCGTGCTGGTCGACGACGTCCTGTTCACCGGGCGCACCATCCGGGCCGCCCTCAACGCCCTGAGCGACTTCGGCCGGGCGCGGGCGATCCAGCTGGCCGTCATGGTCGACCGGGGGCACCGCGAGCTCCCGATCCGCCCCGACTTCGTGGGCAAGAACCTCCCGACGCGACGCGAGGAGATGATCGACGTCGGCGAGGACGGCGTGTGGATCGGCACCCTGGAGGAAAAGTGACAGCCACCACGTGCCAGCACCTGCTCTCGGTGGCCGACCTCGGTACCGAGGGGATCGCCGAGGTGCTCCGGGTGGCCGAGGCGTTCGCCGAGGTGGAGCGGCGATCGGTGCCCAAGGTGCCTACCCTGCGCGGCAAGGTCGTCGCCACCCTGTTCTTCGAAGAGTCCACCCGCACCCGGCTCTCGTTCGAGACGGCGGCCAAGCGACTGTCGGCCGACGTGCTCTCGCTCGCCGTCGCCAGCTCGTCGGTGAAGAAGGGGGAGAGCCTGCGCGACACGGTGGAGACGGTCGAGGCCATGGGCATCGACGCCGTCATCATCCGCCATTCCTCATCGGGCGCGCCGCACCAGGTGGCGCGCTGGGTCGAGCGGGCCCGGGTCATCAACGCCGGCGACGGCTGGCACGAGCACCCCACCCAGGCGCTACTCGACTGCTTCACGGTGCGCCAGGTCCTGGCCGAGCGTAAGGGCGCGGCGCCCGAGGAGCTGGGCATCGACTGCTTCGACGGTCTCCGCGTGCTCATTGTCGGCGACGTGCGCCACAGCCGGGTGGCGCGCTCGGAGGTGCTGGCCTACACCGCACTCGGGGCACAGGTCACCCTGGCCGCGCCGGGCAGCCTGCTGCCGCCCTCGCTCGAAGGCTGGCCGGTCGAAGTCGCCGGCGACTTCGACGCGGCCCTCGGTGACGCCGATGTCGTCTCCCTGCTGCGGCTGCAGGCCGAGCGGGGGAGCGGCTCGTACGTACCCAGCCTGCGTGAGTACACGGCCCGCTGGGGCCTCACGGCGCGCCGGGTGGCGCGCCTGGCCGACGACGCGATCGTGACCCACCCCGGGCCGATGCTGCGCGGCGTCGAGATCGCGTCCGACGTGGCCGATCTGCCCCGCACCGTGGTGACCCAGCAGGTGAGCAACGGGGTGGCGGTGCGCATGGCCATCCTCTTCCTTCTCCTGGGCGGGGAGCTGCCAGGAGTGGTGGAGGTGCCCGCCGTTGCCTGAGGCCTCGCTCGTCATACGGGGCGGCACGGTCGTCGGGCCCGAGGGGACGGCGCGCCTGGACGTGGTCGTGGCCGGAGACCGGATCGTGGCCCTGGCCGAGTCCGTCGACCCGCCGTCCGGCGTCACCGTCCTCGACGCGTCCGGTTGCCTGGTCGGACCGGGGCTGGTCGACCTGCACACCCATCTGCGCCAGCCCGGCCGCGAAGAGGCGGAAACGGTCGAGTCGGGCGCCCGGGCCGCCGCGCTCGGGGGTTACACCGCGCTGGTGGCCATGCCCAACACGGAACCACCGATCGACTCCGCCGGCGTGGCCCGTGAAGTGCTCGCCCTGGGGCGGGGGTGCCTGGCCGAGGTGGCGGTGGCCGGTGCCATCACCGTCGGCCGGGCCGGTGCCGCGCTGGCCCCCATGGGTGAGCTGGCGGACCTGGGCGTGACGCTCTTCACCGACGACGGCACCGGCGTGCAGGACGGTGCGCTCATGCGCCGGGCGCTCGACTATGCCAAGGGCCTCGGCGTCACCCTGGCCCAGCACTGCGAGGACGCGGCGCTGGCCGGCGGCGGCGCCATGCACGAGGGAAGCTGGTCGGGCCGGCTCGGCATCCCCGGCATGCCCGCGGCGGCCGAGGAGGCCATGGTGGCCCGGGACATCGCGCTGGCCCGGCTGACCGGCGCGCCGCTGCACTTCCTGCACCTGTCGACGGCGGGCTCGGTCGACCTGGTGCGACGGGCCAAGGCGGAGGGACTGGCGGTGACGGCGGAGGCGGCGCCGCACCACATGCTCCTCACCCACGCCCTGTGCGCCGGCTACGACCCGGTCTTCAAGGTCAACCCGCCGCTGCGCACCGATGAAGACGTGGCCGCGGTGGTGGCCGGCCTGTGCGACGGCACCATTGACGCCGTCGCCACCGACCACGCGCCACACGCACCCGAAGCGAAGGATCTCCCCTTCGACCAGGCGCCGCCCGGCATGCTCGGGCTGCAGACGGCGTTGCTCGTCGCCTGGGAGGTGCTGTCCTCTCGGCTCGGGGCGGCGCGGATCTTCGCCCTCATGAGCGCGCAGCCCGCCGTCATCGCCCGTCTCACCGCCACCGACGCCCGCCCGGCCGGCCACAGCCCCCAGGGCGGCCCGGTCGAGGCGGGGGCGGCGGCCAACCTGTGCGTGTTCGACCCCGCCGCGCTGTCGGTGGTCGACGCCGGGGGACTGGCCAGCCGCAGCCGCAACACCCCCTATGCGGGCCGCACGTTCCAAGGTGCGGTGCGCCACACCGTGCTGCGGGGCGAGCCGGTCGTGATCGACGCCACGGCGCAGCGGTGAGCGAGCACGCACCGCGCAACGCGGACAGGGCTCCCGCCCTGTTGGTCACGGCCGACGGTGCCGTGTTCGCCGGGGAGGCCGCCGGGGCGAGCGCGCCGGTGGCCACCGGTGAGCTGGTGTTCAACACGGCCATGAGCGGCTACCAGGAGGTGATCACCGACCCGTCCTACGCCGGACAGGTGATCTCTTTCACCAGTACGCACATCGGCAACTACGGCACCAACGCGGCGGACGACGAGGCGCCCAGGCCGCACTGCCGCGGCGTGGTGGTGTGCGACCTGGCCGACACGCCGTCGAATTGGCGCGCCACCGAGGCGCTCGAGCCCTTCCTGCGCCGCCACGGCGTGCCGGCGCTCACCGGGGTGGACACGCGCCGGTTGGCCCGGCACGTGCGGACGGCCGGAGCGATGCCCTGTGCCTTCGGGACCGCGCCCGAGGCCGAGCTGGCGGCGGCGGCGGCGACCGCGGCGGGGACCGACGGTCTGGACCTGGTGTCGGGCGTGACGGCCGCAACGGCGCACGTGCACCAGGCCACCGGCGAGGGCAACCCGGCGCTGCGCATCGTGGCCTACGACTTCGGGGTCAAGACCACCATGGTCGATCTCCTGACGACGCTCGGCACGGTGACGGTGGTGCCGGCCGGCACCACGGCCGGAGAGACGTTGGCGCTGGACCCCGACGGCGTCTTCCTCTCCAACGGGCCGGGGGACCCCGCCGCACTGGGCGGACCGGCCGCGGCCGTGGCCGACCTGGTGGGGCGAGTGCCCATCTTCGGCATCTGCCTGGGCCACCAGATCTTGGCCACGGCGCTCGGTGGATCGACCTACAAGCTTCCCTTCGGCCACCACGGTGCCAACCACCCGGTGCAGCAGCTCGGGACCGGCGTGGTCGAGATCACGAGTCAGAACCACAACTACGCGGTGGCGGCCGGCTCCATCCCCGACGCCGAGACGACGCACGTCAATCTCAACGACGGCGTGGTGGAGGGGTTCCGCTCCCTGAAGGCGCCGGCCTTCTCGGTGCAGTACCACCCCGAGGCGGCGCCCGGGCCCCACGACGCCCGCTACCTCTTCTCCGTCTTTCGCGAGTTGATGCTGTCCCATCCCACCCGTACCGCGCGCGCCGGGGCGCGCTGAGCGGGCGGAGGGAGAGCGCATGCCGCGCCGCGACGACTTGCGGTCGATCCTCGTGATCGGGTCGGGACCGATTGTGATCGGTCAGGCCTGTGAGTTCGACTATTCGGGGACGCAGGCCTGCCGCGTCCTGGCCGAGGAGGGCTACCGGGTGGTCCTGGCCAACTCCAACCCGGCCACCATCATGACGGACCCCGGGACGGCGGATCGCACCTACGTCGAGCCGCTCGAGCCCGAGGTGCTGGCGGCCATCATCGAGAAGGAGCGGCCCGACGCGCTGCTGCCCACCCTGGGCGGTCAGACGGCGCTCAACCTGACCATGCGCCTGGTCGAGCTGGGCGTGCTCGAGCGCTACGGCGTCGAGGTGATCGGGGCCCGGCCCGAGGCGATCGCCACCGCCGAGGACCGGGATCAGTTCAAGGCGGCCATGGAGAGCATCGGGCTCGAGGTACCGCGCTCGGGGTTCGCCCACTCGCTGCGCGAGGCGGAGGAGATCGCAGAGGAGATCGGCTACCCCATCATGGTGCGGCCCAGCTTCATCCTCGGCGGCAAGGGCACCGGCATCGCCCCGGACGCGGCGACGTTCTCCCGGCTGGCCGCCGAAGGTCTGGCGGCCAGCCCCGTCGGGCAGATCCTGGTGGAGCGCTCGATCGCCGGATGGAAGGAGTTCGAGCTCGAGGTCATGCGCGACGCGGCCGACAACTGCGTCGTCGTCTGCTCCATCGAGAACTTCGACCCCATGGGCGTGCACACCGGCGACTCCATCACGGTGGCGCCTGCGCAGACCCTGACCGACGTGGAGTACCAGGCCATGCGGGACGACGCCTTCGCCTGCTTGCGACGGGTCGGCGTCGAGACGGGTGGCTCCAACGTGCAGTTCGCGGTCGACCCGGCCACGGGCCGACGCGTCATCATCGAAATGAACCCGCGCGTCTCGCGCTCCTCCGCGCTGGCGTCCAAGGCGACGGGTTTCCCCATCGCCAAGATCGCGGCGCGCCTGGCCGTGGGGTACCTGCTGAACGAAATTCCGAACGACATCACCCGGGCGACGCCGGCGTCGTTCGAGCCGACCATCGACTACGTGGTCACCAAGGTGCCGCGCTGGGCCTTCGAGAAGCTGCCGGGGGCCGATGCCCGTCTGGGGACCCGCATGCAGTCGGTGGGTGAGGTGATGGCCATCGGGCGGACGTTCTGCGAGTCCCTCCAGAAGGCGCTGCGCTCCCTGGAGCAGGGGAGGGCCGGCCTCAACGCAGACCCGGCCGAGGTGGCCCTCGACGCGTTGTCCGACGAGGAACTGCTCGAGCGGGTCGGCGTGGCCACGCCCGACCGCGTCTTCGAGCTCGAGGCGGCATTGCGCCGGGGTGCCACCGTGGACGAGCTGGCGGCGCGCACCGGTATCGACCCCTGGTTCCTCGGGCAGGTGGCGCGGATCTCCACGGAGCGACTCCGCCTGGTTGGCCGGCCGGAGCTCGAGGCGTCCGACCTCCGCCGGGCCAAGCGGCTGGGATTCTCCGACGCCCAACTGGCCTACCTGCGCGGCGGCCGCGCCGAGGACGTGCGGGCCGAGCGGCTCCGCCTGGGCGTGCGGGCCACCTTCAAGACGGTCGACACCTGCGCGGCGGAGTTCGAGGCGTTCACGCCGTACCACTACGCCACCTACGAAGAGGAAGACGAAATCCGATCCTCCGAGCGCGCCCGGGTGATCATCCTCGGTTCGGGTCCCAATCGCATCGGGCAGGGGATCGAGTTCGACTATTGCTGTGTGCACGCCTCCATGTCGCTGCGCGACGCCGGCTACGAGACGGTCATGGTCAACTGCAACCCCGAGACCGTCTCGACCGACTACGACACCTCGGATCGCCTCTACTTCGAGCCACTGACCGACGAGGACGTGGCGAACGTGCTCGACGCCGAGCTGGCGGCCGGTGGGCGCGTGGCGGGGGTGATCGTGTCGCTGGGTGGGCAGACGCCGCTCAAGCTGGCCGGCTCGCTCCCGCCCGAGCTCGTCCTCGGTACGAGCTCAGCCTCCATCGACCTGGCCGAGGACCGCGAACGGTGGAACGCGCTGTGCGCCCGAGCGCGGGATTCCGCAGCCGGCCGGCGGTACCGCGACCACCACGGCGGAGGCGCTGGCCGTGGCGGGCCGCGTCGGCTACCCGGTGCTGCTGCGGCCGAGCTACGTGCTCGGCGGCCGGGCCATGGAGATCGTCTACGACGACGAAGGCGTGCGGCGCGTCATGCAGGCCATGACGACCGGCGCGCTGGCTCGCGAAGGTGGCGTCACCGCGGAACGACCCGTGCTGGTGGACCGCTTCCTCGAGGACGCCGTCGAGGTTGACGTGGACGCCGTGCGTGACGGCACCGGCGAAATCCTCATCGGCGGGGTGATGGAGCACGTGGAGGAGGCGGGCGTGCATTCGGGCGACTCCGCCTGCGCGCTGCCGCCTCAGTCGCTGAGCGCGGAGGTGCTCGAGATCCTCGAGGGCCACACCCGCTCGCTGGCGGATGCCCTCGAGGTGTGCGGCCTCATCAATGTGCAGTACGCCGTGAAGGACGGCCAGGTCTACGTGCTGGAGGCCAATCCGCGGGCCAGCCGGACCGTGCCGTTCGTGGCCAAGGCGACGGGGGTGCCACTGGCCATGGTGGCGGCGCGGGTCATGGTGGGACAAACCCTCGTCCAGCTGCGCGCCGAGGGGCTGCTCCCACCCGGTGCGGTGGACCGGGTGCCCGTCCTCGACCACGTGAGCGTGAAGGAGGCCGTGCTGCCCTTCGATCGCTTTCCCGGCGTCGATACCCTCCTCGGCCCCGAAATGCGGTCCACCGGCGAGGTCATGGGGGTGGACATCACCTTCGGCCTGGCCTTCGCCAAGAGCCAGATGGCGGCCGGGACGCGCCTGCCCGACGCCGGCACGGTGTTCCTGTCGCTGGCCGACCGGGACAAGCCGGCGGGCCTGGAGGTGGCGCGCGCGTTCAGCGCGCTCGGCTTCTCCATAGCGGCCACGCTCGGGACGGCGGGCTACCTGCGCTCCGAGGGTGTCGCCGTGGACACGCTGGTGGCCAAGGTGGGGGAAGAGGGCGTCGCCTCCGACGCCGTCGAGCTGATCGCCCAGGGCAAGGTTCAGCTAGTCGTGAACACCCCGCGCGGTCTGGGCCCGCGGGCCGACGGTCAGCACATCCGCACGGCCTCGGTGGCGTACAAGGTGCCGTGCCTCACGACGCTGGCAGCGGCGCGAGCCGCGGCGGCCGGGGTGGCCGACGCGCGTTCGCACCCGCTCGAGGTGCGCCCGCTGCAGGACCTCCACCCGGTGCCCTACGGGAGGGCGAAATGAGCCCGGCGGCCGGGCGCGGCGCCGCGCTGGCGACCCGGCTCGGCGCGGTCGAGTTGGCCAATCCGATCATGACGGCTTCGGGCACCTCGGGCCACGGGACCGAGTTGGCCGAGTACGGCGTCCTGGCCGACCTCGGCGCGGTGGTCGTCAAGTCGCTCGCGGTTGAGTCCTGGCCGGGCAACCCCGCGCCGCGCGTGCACGAGGTTGGCAGCCGGAATGCTCAACAGCGTCGGGCTGCAGGGACCTGGCCTGGCGGCCTGGTCTTCGGGCGAACTGCCCGCGCTCGCCGCGTCCGGGGCGCGGGTGGTCGTCAGCATCTGGGGGCGCTCCGTGGCCGACTACGCGCGAGCGGCCGAGCTGGCCGCAGCCGCGGCCGCCTCGCCCGACGGTGCTTGCATCGTCGCCCTCGAGGTCAACGTCAGCTGCCCCAACGTCGAGGACCGGGCGCGCATGTTCGCGCATTCGGCCGAGGCCACGGCTCGGGTCATGGCGGCGACCGAGTGCGGCCTGCCGCGCTGGGCCAAGCTGAGCCCCAACGTGCCCGACCTGGTCGAAATCGCGGCGGGCGCCCTGGAGGCGGGCGCGCACGGCCTCACCCTGGTCAACACACTGCTCGGCCTCGCCCTCGACACCGAGACCGGCCGGCCGCTCCTCGGGGCGGGCGGTGGGGGACTGTCGGGCGCCGCCGTGCACCCGGTGGCTGTGCGTGCCGTGTGGGAGTGCCGGGCCGCCTTCCCCGACGCCGCCATCGTCGGGGTGGGGGGTGTGGCCTCGGGCGTCGACGCGATCGAGCTGCTGCAGGCCGGGGCCGACGCCGTGCAGGTGGGAACGGCGACCTTCCGGGACCCCCGGGCACCATGGAAGGTATTACGCCAACTGGCGCGCTGGTGCGCGGCGCACGACACCACGATCGAGGAGGTGCGCGCCGGAGCCAGGCTGGGCGCGGCGCGCCGTATGGCCGACAGTGAGACCGGCGAACAGACGGAGGCGCGTTCGGCGACTCCCGGAAGGAGGGTGTGATGGCCGACAGCTTCGGAGAGCGCGTGGAGGCGGCCGCACAGGCGTTCGGGCCTCTGTGCGCCGGCATCGATCCGTCTTCCCGTCTGCTCGAACAATGGGGTCTGAGCGACGATGCTGCGGGCCTCCGCGTCTTCTGCCGCATCTGCGTCGAGGCGTTCGCGGGTGCGGTCGCCGCCGTCAAGCCGCAGGTCGCGTTCTTCGAACGCCACGGCGCGGCGGGCATGGCCGAACTCGAGCGGCTCATCGCCGACGCTGGCGCGGCCGGGCTCATTGTGATCGCCGACGCCAAGCGTGGAGACATCGATTCGACGGCGGACGCCTACGCCGATGCCTGGCTCGGAACAGGGAGCCCGCTGGCCGCGGACGCGGTGACAGCCCACGCGTACCTCGGACTCGGAGCGCTCGCTCCACTTGTCCACCGGGCCGCAGCGAACGGCCGGGGCGTTCTGGTTGTCGCCCGCAGCTCCAATCCCGAGGGTCGCGCCTTGCAACTTGCGTCCACGGCGGCAGGTCCGTCCGTCGAGGACATGTTGCTCGGTGAGGTGGCGGCGCTGAACGCGTCCTCCGAGGTGCCGGCGGGAACGGTTGGAGCGGTAATTGGGGCCACGCTTCCCCCCTCCAGTTTTCCATTATCCCAGCTCGGAGGCACAATTCTGGCTCCCGGCCTGGGCGCCCAGGGGGCCGGGCCGGCCGAGGTGGCTGAGCGCTTCGCCGGGTGCCGGCGCGGGACCGTTCTGCCCAGCAGCTCGCGGGGGGTGCTCAGCCACGGGCCAGAAGCCGCCGACCTGCGCCGGGAGGCCGTGTCCCTGTCGCGCGAGCTTGCCGCCGCCATGGACTGACAGCAACGTGTTTCATGTGAACGGCCCTGGCAGAGGCGCTATGGTCTCGCCATGCCGCAACCTCCCGCACTCACACCCGAGCAGCGCGCCGCTGCACTTGAGAAGGCCGCCAAGGTTCGCCGTGAGCGGGCCGAGGTGAAGGACAAGCTGAAGATGGGCAACTTGTCGTTGGCTCAACTTCTCGAAGAGGCGGATTCGAACGAGACCGTCGGGAAGATGAAGGTGGTCTCCGTGCTGGAGTCCCTGCCCGGGTTGGGCAAGGTCAAGGCCCGCCGCCTCATGGAGACCGTCGGCATCAGCGACAGCCGGCGGTTGCAGGGACTCGGGGCCAAGCAGCGCGAGGCGCTGCTCAAAGAGACTGCGCGCTGAGCCACTGTTCTTCGTGCTCATCGGCCCCGGAGGGGCCGGCAAGGGCACAATGGCGGCGGAGCTGGTCGCTCAAGACCCCTCGCTCTGGCTGAGCCGGAGTTGGACCACTCGCCGGCCGCGGCCGGGCGAGCTGGAGCGCGGTGCCTACACCTTCGTCGATCGCACCACGTTCGAGGAGGCGGTCGCTGCCGGCGGCTTCTTCGAGTGGGCGGAGTTCCTCGACTACCTCCAGGGAACGCCGATCCCCAACCCGCCCCCCGGGGCCGACGTGTTGCTCGAGATCGACGTGCAGGGAGCCGAGCAGGTGCTGGCGCAACGCCCGGATGCCACGGTGATTCTGCTGCTGCCGCCCTCTCCCGAGGTCCAGGCGGCACGCCTGGCCGCTCGAGGCGACGACGAGGAGCACATTCGCAGGCGGGTCGAGCTGGGGCGCTCCGAGGTGGCACGAGGCGCCGACATCGCAGCTCACACGGTGGTGAACGACGACATGGGGCGAGCCCTGGCCGAACTGACGGCTATAATCGACCGGACTCGATCGGCTGCCCCCTGCGCCGCGAACCCGGAGGAATCCTGATGGCCCAAGGCCGCCTGACGTTGATGGACCCACCCATTGAAGACCTTCTGGACAAAGTGGACTCCAAATTCACCCTGGTTGCCCTGGGATCGGCCCGGGCCCGGCAGGTGAACTCGTACTACAACAGCCTGGGCGAGGGCCTGGGCAAAGTGGTCCCGCCCCAGGTGGCGTCCGTTTCGGGCAAGCCGGTGTCCATCGCCTTCGAGGAGATCGCGGCCGGCAAGGCCACCTACACCCGTCTCGACCCCGAGGAGGAGGCGGCGGTGGCGGCGGCCCTGGCCGACGCCGTCGAGGCCGGGCTGCTGACCGAGGCAGAAGAGGCGGCCGGGGAGGCCGCCGAAGAGGTCGCGGAAGAGGTCGCCGAAGAGGTCGCCGAAGAGGGCGCTGCGGTCATCGAGACCCTCACGCCCGCGGACGAGGACCCCACCGCCAGCTAGGAGCTGGCGGAGAGGAGCGGCGGTCACCGCCGGTGGCCGAAACACCCGAGGGGGTGGATGCAACGGTAAATCGGCCGCGCGTGGTCCTCTGCGTGAGCGGGGGCATCGCCGCCTACAAGGCGGTCGAGGTGTGTCGCCGCCTGGTCGATGCGGGCGTGCACGTGACGCCGGTGCTGACCGAGGACGCCACTCGCTTCGTCGGTGCCGTGACCTTCTCCGCGCTGGCGTCCGAGCCGGCACAGCAGTCGCTGTGGAATGAGGCCTCGCCCATCCCGCACACGAGGTTGGGCCAGGACGCCGACCTGGTGGTGGTGGTGCCGGCGACGGCGCACACCATCGCCCGCTACGCCGCCGGGCTGTCCGACGACCTGCTGTGCGCCACGCTGCTGGCCACCCGCGCTCCGGTCGTGGTCTGCCCGGCCATGCACACCGAAATGTGGGAGCACCCGTCCGTGCGCGAGAACATAGCCACACTCGAGCGCCGAGGCGTCGAAGTCATCCCTCCCGAAAGCGGGCGGCTGGCCGGTGGCGACTCCGGCGAGGGCCGGCTGGCCGACCCGACCGTCATTGTCGAGCGCGTCCTGCAGCGGCTGGGCGCCGTGAGCCGGCGCGACCTGGACGGGCTGCGCGTCGCCGTCAGCGCGGGCGGCACGCGCGAGCCGCTCGATCCGGTGCGGTTCATCACGAACCGCTCGTCGGGCAAACAGGGCCATGCCATCGCCGTCGCCGCGGCGCGGCGAGGCGCAACCGTGACGCTCGTGACCTCATCGGCCCTCAATCTCCCGGCTGACGTCGCATCAGCGGTGGCGCGCGTCGACGTCGAGACGGCCGCCGACATGGAAGCGGCCATGGGCGCCGCGGCCGGCGCGGCCGACGTCGTCGTCATGGCGGCCGCCGTGGCCGATTTCCGGCCCAAGGCGACCGCCGACACGAAAATGTCCAAAGAGGACGGGATCCCCGAGCTGGTGCTCGAGCCCACGCCGGACATCCTGGCCGGTTTAGTGACGCGGCGGACCGGGAATCAGGTTCTGGTCGGGTTCGCCGCCGAGACGCACGATGTACTCGAACGAGGCCGGAGAAAGCTCGAGCGCAAGGGAGTCGATCTCTTGGTCGTTAACGATGTCAGTGCTCCCGGCGTGGGGTTCGACCACGACACCAACGCTGTGGTCATCCTCGGTGCCGGCGGAGACACCACCGAAATCCCGCTGACCTCCAAGGATGCGGTGGCAAATGCCGTATTGGATAGGGTGGTCAGCCACCTCACACAGAAGCGGAGCAGCGCGTGAAGACGACATTCACCTCGGAATCGGTCACCGAGGGCCACCCCGACAAAATGGCGGACCAGATTTCCGATGCCGTCCTGGACGCCATTCTCGAGGGTGATCCGTCGAGCCGTGTGGCCTGCGAGACGTTGCTGACGACGGGCCTCGTCGTGGTAGCGGGCGAGGTGACGACCACGACCTACGTCGACATTCCCGCGCTCGTACGCGACACGGTCTGCGCCATCGGGTACGACAACGACGCCTACGGCTTCAACGGCAAGACCTGTGGCGTCCTGGTGTCGCTCGACGCGCAATCACCCGACATCGCGCAGGGCGTCGACGCCGCGTTCGAGCTCCGCTCGGGCACGGGCGGCGAGGACACGCTGAACGCCCAGGGTGCCGGAGACCAGGGAATGATGTTCGGCTACGCCTGCGACGAGACGCCGGACCTCATGCCACTGCCGATCTGGTTGGCGCACCGGCTCTCCGAGCGTCTGGCCCAGGTCCGCCGGGCCGGCGCGGTGCCGTACCTGCGCCCCGACGGCAAGACGCAGGTGTCGGTCGTCTACGAGGACGGCAAGCCTGTCCGCATCGACACCGTGCTGATCTCGACCCAGCATGCCGGCGGCATCGACCTCGACGAGCAGCTGCGCCCCGACATGATCGAGCACGTGATCAACCCCCTGCTGCCGACCGACCTCGACACCGAGGGGCTGCGCATCTTCGTCAACCCGACGGGAATCTTCGAGCTCGGCGGCCCGCACGCCGACACCGGGCTCACCGGCCGAAAAATCATTGTGGACACCTACGGCGGCATGGCCCGTCACGGTGGTGGCGCCTTCTCGGGCAAGGACCCGTCGAAGGTGGACCGCTCGGCCGCCTACGCCGCCCGTTGGGTGGCTAAGCACGTCGTGGCCGCCGGCGCGGCGAGGAAATGCGAGGTCCAGGTGGCCTACGCCATCGGCGTGGCTCACCCCGTTTCGCTGCTGGTCGACACGTTCGGCACCGAAGCGGTCGACCCCGAGAAGATCTCCGAGGCCGTCCGCGAGCTGTTCGACCTGCGCCCCGCCGCCATTTCGCGCGACCTCGAACTGCGCCGTCCCATCTACAAGAAGACGGCGGCCTACGGTCACTTCGGCCGTTCGGAGAAGGAGTTCACCTGGGAGTCCACCACCGCGTGGACGACCTGCGGTCGGCGCTCGGGCTTTGACCTCATTGCGGCTTCCCTGACGGAGCCGTGAAGAGACAGTGGGGGAGGTCACGACCATGGCGCACGATGGCGCCATGACGTCGACCGGGCGCACCGTGCGCGTGCGCACCGAGCAGGCCGCGCTGACCAAGACCTTCGACTACGCCGTCCCCGCCGGTTGGACCGACGGCGTGGTCGTGGGCACCCGGGTACGCATGCCGCTGCACGGGCGCAGCGTGCGCGGTTGGGTGGTCGACGACGCCGTGGACCCTCCCCCCGGCGTGGACATCCTGCCGCTGAAGTCGTGGCTGGGCTGGGGCCCGCCCCCGGGCCTGGTCGAACTGGCCGACTGGGCGGCCTGGCGCTGGGCGGGGCCGGCCGCCTTCTTCCTGCGGACGGCGTCACCCGAGGCGCTCGTGCGCTCGCTGCCCGTCGTGCCCGCGGTGGCGGTGGGTCCGCGCACGGCCGGACCACCCCCGCCGTGGTCGTCCGCCCTGGCGGGCGCCGCCGCGAGCATGGTGCGCCTCCCCCCGGCCACCGACCTGATCGACCTCGTCCTGTCCGTCGTGGCCGACGCCGGCGTGCGGGCGCGCCACGGCAGCGTGGTCGTCCTCGTCCCCTCGGCCGGCTGGGCGGCGCGCCTGGCGACGCGCCTGGAGCGGCGGGGCTGGCCGGCCACGTCGGAGTGGGCCAGGGCGCGGGCGGGCTGGCCCGTCGTGGTGGGCAGCCGGGCGGGCGCCTGGGCCCCGGTGCCCCGGTTGGCCGCCGCAGTGGTGCTCGATGCGCACGACCCGTCGTACCGCGAGGAGAGCGCGCCGACCTACAGCGCCGTCGACGTGCTGGTGGAGCGGGCCCGGCGCGAAGGCGTGCCGTGCGTGCTGTCCTCACCCGTGCCGCCGGTGCGCCTGGCCGCGGTCCCCGTGCAGGCTCCCGCGCCGGTCGAGGAACGGGCCGGCTGGGCGGCCCTCGAGCGCGTGGATCGCCGGGGCGCCGACCCGCGTACCGGGTTGTTCTCCGAGGAGTTCGTTCGGCTGGCCCGCGCCGTGTTGGAGGACCCGGGCGCCTCGGCGGTGCGAGGGCCGCTCGTATGTGTCTACAACCGCACCGGGGGGGCCCGTCTGCTCGCCTGCGCCCACTGCGGGGAGCTGGCGCGCTGCGCGCGCGTTGCGGCGCCGCGGCAGAGCGGCGCAACGACGAAGCCGTGCTCGAGTGCCCGCGCTGCGCCGAGACGCGGCCGGTGGTGTGCGCCGCGTGCGGCCGCTTGCGGCTGAAGACGCTGCGCGCGGGGGTGAGCCGGCTGCGCGAGGAGCTGGCCGCTCTGCTCGGCGTCGAGGTGGGTGAGGTGGCCGGCGCCCGGGGCGGCGGGGCCGAGCCGGTCGTGCCGCCCGCACCGGTCCTGGTGGGCACCGAGGCCGTGCTGCACCGGGTCCGGCGCGCCGCCGCCGTGGTGTTCCTCGACATCGACCTGCACCTGCTGGCGCCTCGCCTCTCCGCCATCGAGGACACGTTGGCCCTCTTGGTCCGAGCCGCCAGGTTGGCCGGCCCGCGGGGCGCCGGACCCGCCTGGGCGCGGGTACAGGTGCAGACCAGGGTGCCCGACCACCCGGTGCTGGTCGCACTGGCCCGGGGAGAGCCGGCTCCCGTGCTGGCCGAGGAGAAGGAGGTCAGGCGGGCCGCCGGCCTCCCCCCGTTCGCCGCCTTCGCGCTCGTATCGGGGGCGCTCGCCGCCGGCTACGCCGAGGCGCTGGGACGGGAGGCAACGGCAGAGGTCACGGTGACGCCGCTGGGCGACGGGCGGTTCCTGGTGCGGGGTGACGAGCACGGACCGGTCTGCGACCTCCTGGCCCGTACACCGCGGCCGCCGGGACGCGGCCTACGTGTCGAGGTGGATCCATCCACCGTGTGAGCGCCCGGTTCGAGGCAACGGGGCGGCAGGTGCCCATTACAATGGAGCGATGCCCGGCCTGACCATCCGCCAGTACGGCGACCCCGTGTTGAAGGAACGTACCCGCGACGTCGACGACATCGACGGGGCCGTGGCGAGCCTGGTCGACTCCATGATCGAGACGATGTACGCCGCGCCCGGCACGGGCCTGGCCGCCAACCAGGTGGGCGTGCAAAAGCGCATCTTCGTCTACGACGTGGGCGAGGGCGCCCGCACCATCATCAACCCACGCATCGTGGAGTCCGACGGCGAGTGGGTCTACGACGAGGGCTGCCTGTCCATTCCGGGTCTGAGTTGGGAGATCGTGCGCCCCGACGCGGTGCACCTGGTCGGACTCGACCTGGACGGCAACGAAGTCTCCATTGAGGCGACCGAGCTCGAGGGCCGCGTCTTCCAGCACGAGCTCGACCATCTCGACGGCATCTTGTTGGTGGAGCGGTTGAACGAGGACCAGCGCAAGGAGGCGCTCAGGATCTTGCGCAGCCGCACCCTGGACCTGCCGGCGTCCGACCCGGACGGGCTGACCAACCTCTTCAAGGCGTAGTCGTCGCGGTCTGCCGGCCGGCCGCGTCCGTGTGGTCAGAGCCGCTCTGGACGTGACCAGTGCGATCTCGGGTTCTGCGCGCCGACCGGCGTCGTCGCCCTACGGTGAACAGGTGGCCCGGTTGGCGTTCCTCGGCACTCCCGACATGGCGGTGCCACCGCTGCGCGCCCTGGTCGAGGCCGGTCACGAGATCGCGGTCTGTGTGACCCGGCCCGACCGACGACGCGGCCGGGGTGGGCAGACCACGCCCAGCCCGGTGAAGGTGGCGGCGACCGAGCTCGGCCTGCCGGTCACCCACGACATGGATGATGTCGTGACGGCCGACGTCGAGCTGGCCGTCGTCGTCGCCTTCGGGCGGATCATCCCGGCTCGCATCCTGGCCGAGGTGCCAATGGTGAACCTGCACTTCTCGCTGCTGCCGCGCTGGCGCGGCGCCGCGCCGGTCGAGCGCGCCATCCTGGCCGGCGACCGCGTCACCGGGGTCTGCCTCATGAAGGTGGAGGAGGGGCTCGACAGCGGTCCGGTCTACGCCGTTCGCACCGTACCGGTCGACGACGACATCACGCTGCCTGCCCTCCGGGCGGAGCTGGTGGACGTGGCCAGCGAACTCGTCGTCGCGTCACTGGCGAACGGAGTCGCCGCGTTGCCCCGGCCCGAGCCCCAGGAAGGCGAGATCACAGTGGCCGCGAAAATCACCAGAGAGGACCTGCACCTCGACTGGCGCGACCCGGCCTCCCAACTCAAGCGGGTCGTGCGCCTGGGCCACGCCTGGACGACCTTTCGTGGCAAGCGCCTCATGGTGCTCGAGGCGGCGGTCGACGACCCCGGTGCGGGCCTCGAGGGGCTCCTTCCCGGCGCGCTGCGCGGCCCGGCGGTGGCCACGGGAGGCGGTGCGCTGGTGCTGCGAACGGTGCAGCCGGAGAGCCGTTCGCCCATGTCAGCCGACGAGTGGCTGCGCGGTGCCCGGCCCGCGGTCGGCGAGCGTCTCGGGACGGACTAAACATGAGTGCAGTGACCGTGACTCCGATCGACGGGTGGAGCCCCGACCAGTACGAGCGCTTCCGATCAGAACGCCAGCAGCCGTTCAACGATCTCCTGATGCTCTGCTACCCGGTGTCGGGCGGTCGCATCGTCGACCTCGGGTGCGGGACCGGGGACCTGACCAAGGTCCTGCACGAGGAGCTGGAGGCCAAGGAGACGGTCGGCGTCGATTCGTCGCCCGCCATGCTCGAGCGCGCGTTGTCGCAGTACGGCGACGTTCCCGGGCTTTCCTTCAGGCAAGGTGACATCGCCACGTGGCTCGACGAGGGGCTGCAGCTGGTTTTCGCCAACGCGTCGCTCCACTGGGTGGACGACCATCTCGATCTCCTCGCCCGCATGCGGACCGCGCTCGCGCCCGACGGGCAGCTCGCGTTCCAGGTGCCGGCCAACCACCGCCACCCGTCGCATCTGTTGGCCCAGGCCGTGGCCAACGAGCCACCCTTCATCGATGCGCTCTACGGCGACGTGCCCGAAGACCGGGGCCGCTTCGTGCTCTCGCCCGAGGTCTACGCCGACCTCCTCTACGAGCTGGGGGCCAAGGACCAGGTCGTGCGTATGGAGGTCTACGGCCACGAGCTCGAGTCGACCGAACAGGTCGTCGAATGGGTCATGGGGACGCTGCTCACGCCCTACCGCACCCGCCTGACGCCTGAGATGTTCGAGGCGTTCGTCGAGCGTTACCGCGAGCGGCTGATCGAGGAGCTCGGCGAGCGTGAGCCGTACTTCTACGGGTTCCGGCGCATCCTGTGCTGGGCCCGGTTCAGCTGAGCCTCGTCGCGGGACCATGGAGGAACGTGCGGCAGACGGGAGCCGTGACCCGGGACGCTTCGGCGACCTGCGCATCGCGCCGTCGGTGCTTTCGGCCGATTTCGGGCTCCTGGCCGAGCAGGTGGGGGAGGTGGCCTCCGCGGCCGACTGGCTCCACGTCGACGTCATGGACGGGCATTTCGTTCCCAATGTGACGATCGGCCCTCCCGTGGTGGCCTCGCTACGCCGTCACACGCCGCTCTTCTTCGACTGCCACCTCATGATGACGGAGCCGGGCCGCTACCTCGACGCCTTCGCTTCGGCCGGCGCGGACGGCTGCACGGTGCATGTCGAGATCGGCAACACGGACGAGCTCATCACCCAAATGCGCGGCCTCGGGCTGCGGGCCGGGCTCGCCCTCAACCCCGACACGCCGTTCGAGGCGGTGGAGCCCTACCTGGGCGACGTCGACCTCGTGCTCTGCATGACCGTCTTTCCCGGGTTCGGGGGCCAGAGCTTCATTCCCGATGTGATGGGCAAGGTGACCCAGGTCCGCCGGGCGGTCGACGCCGGCTCGCTGTCCGTCGACATAGAGGTGGACGGGGGCATCGACGCGCAGACGGCCCCGGTGGCCACGGCGGCCGGCGCCAACGTGCTCGTGGCCGGGAGCGCCATCTTCGGCCACGAGCGTCCGTGGGAGGCGGCGGACGGTATCCGCGCCGCTGCGCTCGCCACCCGGTGACCAGCACCGCCAGGTGAGCCCCGACCGACGACGCGCCGTGGTGGCCGGCGGCGGCATCGTGGGCACCTGGCACGCGTTCGAGCTCGTGCAGGCGGGCTTCAGCGTCGACCATCTCGAGGCGGACGCCGGACCGACCGGCGCGTCGGTGCGCAACTTCGGATTGGTCTGGGTGAGCGGTCGCCGCTCGGGCGAGGAGCTCGACGTGGCACAGCGGGCCCGCCGCCGCTGGGAGGAGGTGGGGACGGACGTTCCGGGTCTCGGCTTCCGCGCCACCGGGTCGCTCACTGTCGCCGCCAACGCCACCGAGCGTGACGTCATGGAGGCGTTCGCCCGCCACCCCGATGCCGTGCCGCGGGCCGTGACGTTTCTCGAACCCGAGGACGTACGGCGTTGCAACCCCGCCGTGCGCGGCGACGTGGCCGGCGCCCTGCACTGCGCCGCCGATGCCGTGGTCGAGCCTCGCCACGCCCTGGGCGCGCTGCGCCAGCACCTGACGACATCGGCACCAGATCGCTACCGCTTTCACCCGGGCCGCCGCGTGGTCGCCGTCGGGCCCCGCACTCTGGTCGACGCTGCCGGCACCCGCTGGGCCGGCGACCTGGCGGTGGTGGCCACCGGTGCCGCCTACGACCACTTGCCCGGGCTCGCGCCGCAGACCGCCCAGTTGCGCCGCGTGCGGCTGCAGATGCTCGAGACGGCGCCGTTCGCCGCCGGACTCACCACGTCGCTGGCCGACGCCGACAGCCTGCGCTACTACCCGGCCTACGAGGTGGCGCCCCTCGACGCGTTGGGAACCCAGAGTGCCGTCGCCGCACAGCATCACCTCCAGTTGCTGCTCGTCCAACGCCCCGATGGCGGCCTGACCATCGGCGACACCCATGCCTACGGCGAGCCGTTCGACTTCGCGCTGGCCGAAGAGCCGACCGAGGAGCTCCTGGCCCGGGCGGCGCGCATCCTGGGCGCCGATCTCCCCCCCGTGCGGCGTCGCTGGGAGGGCGTGTACTCCCAGTGCACGGACGGGCGTGTCTGCCTGCGCGAGCAGATCGACGAGGCAGTGTGGTGGGTGACAGGTCCGGGCGGCCGGGGCATGACGTGCTCGCCGGCCATCGCGGCCGACACGCTCTGCGCCGCCGGGGTGTCACCGTGATCGGGCGTTGTGCCCTGGCCTGCCTCGACATGGCCGGCACGACCGTGCGCGACGACGGTGCGGTCGAGACTGCTTTCGACACCGCGCTGGCCGCCGTGGGCATCGGGGAGGGCAGCCCGCGTCTGGCCCAGGCGCGGCTCCTGGTGCGCGACACCATGGGCTGGTCAAAGGCGGACGTGTTCGCCGCGCTCCTCGAGCCGGCGGAGGCGGAACGGGCCACGGCGGCCTTTGCCGCCGCCTACGAAGGCCTGGTGGGGCGCGGCGGGGCGTCGGAGGTCCCCGGTGCGCTGGCGGTGTTACGGGAGCTGCGCGCCCGGGGCGTGCTCGTCTGCCTCTCCACCGGGTTCGCCCCCTCCACCCGGGACGCGTTGCTCAATGCGCTGAGCTGGCGGGACGAGGTCGACCTGGTGCTCTCGCCGGCGGACGTCGGCCGGGGCCGGCCGGCGCCCGACCTCGTGTTCGGCGCCATGGAGCGGCTCGGCGTCGCCGACCCCGGAGCGGTGGCCGTGGCGGGGGACACCGTGAGCGATCTCGAGGCGGGCACGGCCGCCGGAGCGGGCGCCGTGATCGGAGTGCTGAGCGGCGCCCACGACCGCGCCACCCTCGCCGCCGCCCCGCACACCGCCATCATCGAGGACATCACCGGCTTCATCGCCGAAATCGAACGATCCTGACCAGGGATTGTCGACAAAAACTGAAACGTGTTCTATAATTGGACCAAGCCGCCGGGACACCATGGCGGAATGAGGACGTGACCATGGACGATGCGGAGCACATGCGCCGGGCGATGGCGCTGGCCGCCTCGGTCCGTTCCACCACGGCACCGAACCCTTGGGTGGGCTGCGTCGTCGTCCCGGCCGACTCCGACTCCGACTCGGTCCGACTCCGACACCACCGTCTTCGAAGGCGCCACGGCGCCACCCGGCGGGGCGCACGCCGAGGTGGCGGCCCTGCGGGCGGCCGGCGAGCGCGCCCGGGGCGCCACCTTGGTGACCACGCTCGAGCCGTGCGTCCATCAGGGCCGGACGCCGCCGTGCACCGACGCCATCATCGAGGCGGGCGTGGTCCGGGTGGTGGTCGGTCTCGAGGACCCGGACCCCCAGGTGGCCGGGCGGGGCGTCGCCGCGCTGCGCGCCGCCGGCATTGAGGTGACGGTGGGCGTCGGTGCCGACGAAGTGGCCGAACAGCTGGCGCCCTACCTCAAGCACCGCCGGACCGGGCGGCCCTGGGTCGTCCTCAAGATGGCGGCCAGCCTCGATGCCCGCACGGCCGCTCCCGACGGCACCAGCCGCTGGATCACCGGGGAGGCGGCCCGTCACGACGTCCACCTCCTGCGTGCCCGCTCCGACGCCGTGTTGGTGGGGGCGGGCACGGTCCGGGCGGACGACCCCGAACTCACCGTCCGCCTGGACGACGACGTCGAGCGGGCCCAGCCCCTGCGAGTCGTGCTCGGGAAGGCGCCGGACGGCGCCCGGGTGCACCCGGCGCTCGAGCTCGAGGGCGACCTGGACCAGGTGCTCCTGGAGCTGGGCGGCCGCGGCGTGCTCCAGCTGCTGGTCGAGGGTGGGGCCACCGTGGCCCACGAATTCCACCAGGCCCGCCTGGTCGACCGCTACGTGCTCTACCTGGCGCCGGTTCTTTTCGGGGGCGACGACGGGCGCCCGCTCTTTGCCGGCCCCGGGGCTGGCACAATTGGCGATATGTGGAAGGGGAAGCTCGTGTCGGTGGAACGCCTTGGGGACGATCTGCGAGTGGAGGTGGCCGCCTGATGGGCTTCTCGACGGTACGTGAGGCCATTGACGCCGTCGGCCGGTTGGGCATGGTCGTGGTGGTGGACGACCAGGACCGGGAGAACGAGGGTGACCTGGTCATGGCAGCCGAGGCGGCCACACCCGAGAACATCGCCTTCTTCTTGACCCACACCTCCGGCGTCATCTGTGTCCCGCTGCTGCCTGAGCGCGCGGACGCCCTCGACCTGCCTCTCATGGTGTCGGCCAACACCGAGGCCCAGCGGACCGCCTTCACGGTGAGCGTCGACTATCGGCACGGCACGACGACCGGCATCTCGGCCTCGGACCGGGCCAGCACGATTGCCGCCCTCATCGACCACGACACGCGGCCGAACGACCTCAACCGTCCCGGTCACATCTTCCCGCTGCGTTACCGGACGGGTGGTGTGCTCAAGCGGGCCGGGCATACGGAGGCCACCGTCGACCTGAGCCGAGCCGCCGGTCTGTCGCCGGCCGGCGTCCTGTGCGAAGTCGTCACCGAGGACAAGTCGGGCATGGCGCGCCTCCCCGAGCTGGAGCGCTTTGCCAAGAAGTACGACCTCCCCCTCATCTCCATAGCGGACCTCATCCGCTACCGCCGGCAGAACGAGAAACTCGTGCGCCTGGTCTCCGAGGCGCGCATCCCGGCCAAGGGTCGCGAGTTCCGCGCCCTGGTCTATGAGTCGGTCCTCGACAACGAACAGCACCTGGCCCTCGTCATGGGCGACGTGGCCGGTCACGACAACGTGCTCGTGCGCGTGCACTCCGAGTGTTTGACCGGTGACGTCTTCGGCTCGCTGCGCTGCGACTGCGGCCCGCAATTGCACGCCGCACTGGAGCTGATAGAGCAGGAAGGCCGGGGCGTCCTGATCTACCTGCGCGGACACGAGGGACGGGGCATCGGGCTCGGCCACAAAATTCGCGCCTACCAGCTGCAGGAGGAGGGGCACGACACGGTCGACGCCAACCTCCGGCAGGGCCTCCCCGTCGACAGCCGCGAGTACGGCATCGGCGCCCAAATGCTCGTCGACCTCGGTGTGACCACCATGCGCCTCATGACCAACAACCCCGTCAAGTACGGGGGGTTGGAGGGGTTCGGCCTCGACATCACCGAACGCGTCTCTCTGCAGCCGTCGCCCAACCCGGAGAACATCGCCTACCTGCGCACCAAGCGGGAACGCATGGGACACCTCCTGCACGGCCTCGACGACGTTCTCTGAGCTGCCGCGTCGTGTGACACAGTGAGGCCGTGAACTCCGCCGCCTCGCCGACGCCTGACGGCGACCCCGCCCGCTGATGGCCGACGCCGACCTGGCCGCCCTGCCCGAAGGCGCGCTCGATGACGTCGCTCGCCGCGTCGGGGCCAGCTTGCGTGGCGAGCCCAACGGCACGGGGCTGCGGGTCGGCATCGCCTGCTCGCTCTTCAACGGCGGCGTGACGGTGCGGCTACTGCTTGGCGCCCTGGACGCGCTGGCCGAGGTCGGCACCGATCGGCGCGACATCACGGTGGCCTGGGCTCCGGGTGCCTTCGAGTTGCCCCTGGTGGCGCGCGCGTTCGCTCAGGCCGGCAAGGTCAACGCCGTGCTCTGTTTCGGCGCCGTGATCAGAGGTGACACCGGGCACTACGACTTCGTGGCGGGGGAGTGTGCCTCCGGCATCCAGCGGGTGCAGCTCGACACCGGCCTGCCGGTCGTTTTCGGCGTCCTCACCACCGACACGCTCGACCAGGCCCTCGTGCGCTCGCAGCCCGACCACACCAACAAAGGACGCGAGGCGGCGCTGACCGGCGTGGAGATGGTGCGGCTCCTGCGCACCAAGCAACTTTCGTAGTCTCGAGCCCGGTCGCCTTGGGTCCGGGTCGCTCCCGCCCTTTCATCGAGCGTTCACGCGGCTGACACTCGGAGGTCACCTCGGCTCCCTACCGTGTGCAGAGGACGGGGGAGCCGACAGGGCGGGGCGGGAGGACGGATGGACGACACGATGGACGGGACCGACGCGAGCGAGGGAACGACGCGCCTGGCCCAAGTCATCGCAGACGACGGGCCTGCAGACACCGAGACCGGCACCGGCACCGGCACCGGGACCGGCACCGACACCGAGACCGACACCGACCGACACCGAGGCCGAAGCCGACACCGACGCCGCGGACGTTGACGCGCCGCATGCCGTCGACCCCAACGAAATCCGCTTCCGCGCCGGGGTCCGGCGGGAGGGCCCGTTCCAGGTGCAGTACGTGACGGTGCACGGGTACCGTCGGGCCTACGTCAAGGCGGGCAGTGGGCCGGCCGTCCTCCTCGTCCACGGCATCGGCGACAGCTCCGACACCTGGCGACCCGTGCTCGAGCAACTGGCCGAGGACCACACCGTCATTGCGCCGGACCTGCTCGGCCACGGACGGTCCGAGAAACCGCGAGCCGACTACACCGTGGGCGGCTACGCCAACGGCATGCGCGACCTGCTCGCCGTCCTGGAGGTGGACCGCGCCACCGTCGTCGGCCACTCGCTCGGCGGCGGCGTCGCGGCGCAGTTCGCCTACCAGTTTCCCGAGCGCTGCGAGCGGCTGGTCCTGGTGGGCAGTGGGGGCCTGGGCCGCACCGTGAGCCCGTTGCTGCGTGTGGCCGCCGTGCCCGGTGCCGAGGCGCTGATGCCGCTGCTGGGGCTCCCGCCGGTCAAGCTGTTCAGCCGGCTCGGCGCCAGCGTCCTCCGCCTTTTCCACACGTCGCTCGGGCGCGACGCCGAGGAGATCCTCGCCGTGTTCGACGCCCTCCCCAACACCGAAGCGCGGCGCGCCATCTTGCGCACGCTGCGCTCGGGCGTCGATTGGCAGGGCCAGGTCATCACCATGCTCGACCGCGCCTACCTGGCCCACGACGTGCCGACGCTCATCGTGTGGGGTCGGCGCGACGCCATCATCCCGCTCGGCCACGCCCGGCTGGCCCGCATCGCGTTCCCCGACAGCGAGCTGGTGATCTTCGACGAGGCTGGGCACTTCCCCCACCACAGCGACCCACCGCGCTTCGCCCGGGTCGTGCGCGAATTCGTGGCCGGCACGCCACCGGCACGTCACGACCCCGACGTCTGGGGCGAGCGTCTGCGCCGCTCCGGTCGCCGCCAGCCCGATTGGGCGGCGGTGGAGCTCCAGCTGGTGGGAGCGCCCGTGGACCCGGTGCCCGACGCCGACTGACGAGACGTCGCCGGCACCGACCAGCGGCGCCACGAGCCCGGCGTCGCCGGGTCGCCCGAGCTCTAGTACAGGATCAGCTGGGTACAGCGGTAGGAGGCCATGAGCCGTTCGGTCGTCTCGTTGGTGACCGTGGCGTCCCACACCTGCGTGGTCCGGCCCAGGTGCAAGGGGGAGGCGGTGGCGGTCACCTCGTCCCCTTCCCTGGCGCTCGATATGAACTGCGACGAGCAGTTCATCGTCGTGAAGCCCTTGGCCCCCTCGGGCCAGTGGTGGCTGACCCCGAACGCGCAGAGGGCGTCCGCCATGGCGATGACGACGGGCGCCCACAGGTAGCCCGTTCCCGCGATGAGCGGGTGGGTCACGGTCAGGCGGGCCACCGGGTCGCGGTCCTCGTCGGGCAGCGGCACGTCGATCCCGAGCAGGTCCAAGAAATTGCGGGCGTCGTAGGGGGCTGGCACGGCCACACAGCATGCCCGAACACGCGCCCGCACACCCGGAGCCCGATGAACGGGGCACCTCGGCGCGTCTGCGAAGATCTACCCCCATGCTCCGACTCGTCCTGCCCAAGGGCTCGCTCGAACGCGCCACCCTGCAGCTGTTCGAGGACGCCGACCTGGCCGTCAACCGGGCCTCGGACGTGGCCTACCGCGCCACGATCGACGACCCGCGCATCGACGAGGTGCGCATCCTGCGCCCCCAGGAGATCCCCGTGTACGTCGCCGACGGGCTGTTCGACCTCGGCATCACCGGGCGTGATTGCATCGAGGAGCGGGGGAGCGAGGTCGTCTCGTTGGGGGAGCTGGCCTACTCCAAGGCCACGGCGAACCCGGCCCGCATCGTGCTGGCCGTCGGTGCCGACTCGCCCGCCAACTCGCTCAAGGAACTGGCCGCCGCGCTGGCCGACCGCCCCGGCCGCCTGCGTGTGAGCACCGAGTACCCCGAGCTGACCCGTCGGGCCCTGGCCGAGCACGGCATAGAGGCCGACGTCGCGCTCTCCTACGGCGCCACCGAGGCCAAGGTGCCCGACATCGCCGACGCCGTCGTCGACATGACCGAGACGGGCAGCGCGCTGCGTGCCGCCGGCCTCAAGGTGATCGAGACGCTCTTGGTGTCGCACACCGAGCTGATCGCCAACCCGGCCTCTGCCGCCGACTCCGCCAAGCGCCACGCCATGGAGCAGATCCTCACGCTCCTCCAGGGCACCCTCGAAGCGCGCGGCAAGGTCCTGGTCAAGCTCAACGTGTCGGCCGAGAACCTCGATGCGGTCCTGGCCGTCCTCCCCTCCATGCGGGCGCCGACCGTCTCGGAGCTCTCGGGCGGTGGCGCGTTCGCGCTCGAGACGGTGGCGCCCAAGTCCGACATCAACGTGCTCATCCCCGCGCTGCGCGACCAGGGTGCGACGGACATCCTCGAGCTGCCTCTCTCCAAGATCGTGCACTGACGTGGGCGGCCCCGTCCCGTCCGCCGGCGTCCACCACGGGCGCGTCACCTCGTTCGACCGGACCCGGGGCCTCGGCGCCGTGGCCGGCGACGACGGCACCGCTTTCGACTTCCACGCCACCGCCATCGCCGACGGCAGCCGCACCATCGAGGTCGGGACCGCCGTCACCTACACGGTGGCCGCAGGCCATCGGGGCCGCTACGAGGCGCGCTCGCTGGTGCCGGCGCCGGCCGCCGCTCCCGCCGCTCCCGCCGCTCCCGCCGGCTCCCGCCGGCCCCGCCGGCCCCGCCGGCCCCGCCGCTCCCGCCGGCTGATCCTCCCACCAGGCGCCCGTGTAGGCGCGGGCGAACAGCTCGAGGGCGGCGCCGACCTCCTCCCGTTCGCCGGTGGCCAGCAGGTCGAGCAGCAGCCCGCGCACGACGGCCAGGCCCAGGCGCGCGTGGAGGCGCACCGTCGCGGCCGGTGCGTCCACGCCGCCGGCCGACGCCAGGGCGACGTTGGTGTCCAGCCAGCCCGCCACGTCGCCTTCGAGCAACGGACGCAGCGCGTCGTCGCCCTGGAGCGCGCGGCCATAGAGCGCGAAGAAGAGCCGCTCGAACCGGGCCAGGGCCGGGTCGGCCACGTAGTCCCAGACCCGCCGGATGTGCTCGTCGGTCGACGCGCTCGCGTCGTGGCTCAGCACCTCCACCTGAATGCGGGTGCGCCGCTCCACCTCCTGGGCCACGGCGAGGAGGAGGCCGTCCCTGGACCCGAAGTGGTACAGGAGCATGCGGTGGCTCGAGCCGACCGCCTCGGCGATCCGGCGCAGGCTCTGGTCCCCCAGGCCCTCCGTCGTGAAGTGCTCGACGACCGAAGCGAGCAACCGCTCCCGGGCCACCGGTTGGCCTGCCATGTACCAAATGGTACATTACGGGCACGGGCCGGACGGGGGACGCCCGGACCGGTCCCACGAGACGGGACACCGAGCCGATCAACGCAGGGGAGTGGAGCCATGGCCGAGCAGGTGATCGACCACACGGTCGACGACGAGGGCCGACCCGCTGACGGTCTACGCATTGCTGGCCGACGGGTCGACCTGGCCCGAGTGGTCGCCCATCGGGGCGTTCGAGCTGCTCGAGCCCGGGGACGGGTCACCCGAGGGGCTCGGCGCGGTCCGCCTCTTCACCACCGGCCGGCACCGCAGTCGCGAAAGAGTGGTGGCCTGCCGGCCGCCGGAGTCGTTCTCCTACGTCCTGGAGGCCGGGCTGGCGGTACGGGACTACCGGGCGGTCGTCACGCTCACGCCGTTCGACGGCGGCACGTCCATCAACTGGCGATCCACGTTCCGGGCCAAGGTGCCGGCCAGCGGCCCGCTCTACCGCCGTCAGCTGGGCGCCTTCATCAAAAGCACGCTCGAGGGCCTGGCTTCGGCGGCCGAGCGGGCCCCTCGCTCATAGGGGCGCCGACGTCGGGCGCCGCGTCAGTCGGGGCTGCCGTCGGCCTCGTTCGCCACCGAGGCGTCGGTACCTTCGAGGCGCACGTAGGCCAGGCGCAGCTGGGACAGGGACTCGAAGAGCGCCGGCTCGGCCTCGCCCAGGCGGCCCTTGAGTCCCTCGAGCAGCGCGCCCAGGCCGTCGATGGCCAGTCGGGCCTGGAACAGCATGGGTGGCATCTGCGAGAGGTAGATGGCGGCCAGCTCGAAGAGCCCGTAGCAATGATTCGCCACCACGACCTCGGCCGGGGTGCTGGCCAGCTGGGCCCGCATGGCCTCCATGGCCGCCTCGGCCTCCTCCGGTGAGGGTTCGGCGACCCCGGTGGCGTCCGGCTGGAGGAAGGGCGGTGGGGAGGTTTCCTCCTCCTCCTGGTTGGGGAAATGCTCACCCGACGGTGTCCAAAGGCTGCTCATGCTGGTACTGTATGTTCCTTGACTACATGGAAGCGGGGCCTCCTCTGAGAGGCCTCCACCTGGCCACCACCCCGCCGATGCGGGCTGCACCGTGCGCCAGGTCGATCGCCCCTCGGGCGCGGGCTTGGCCCGCTGGTCGGTCCCGCTCCACCGATTGGCTTGCGGAAGGACCGCGGGCCCGAGTGAGAGGTGTGATGACGCATCGTCGCTGAAACCACAACTGAGCACCGGATCAACGACCGAATCCGTGCCCGTGAAGTCCGGCTCGTGGACCCCGACGGTGCGCAACTCGGGATAAAGCCATTGCCCGAGGCCCTGGCCATCGCCAAGGAGCTCGACCTCGATCTCGTCGAGGTGGCGCCCATGGCCAACCCGCCCGTCTGCCGGATCATGGACTTCGGCAAGTTCAAGTTCGACGAGGCCCAGCGGGCCAAGGAGAGCAGGCGCAAGGCGGTCCACGTCGGGATCAAGGAGATGAAGTACCGGCCGAAAATCGGGCCGGGGGACTTCGACACCAAGACCCGTCAGGTGGCCAAGTTCCTGAACGAGGGGCACAAGGTCAAGATCACGATCATGTTCCGGGGCCGCGAAGTGTTCCACCCCGAGCACGGCAAGCGGATCCTGGACCGGATCGCCGAGCAGATGGAGGGCGTGGCCAAGGTGGAGGCCGAGCCCAAGCTCGACAACCGCAACATGATCATGGTGCTCGCCCCCGACAAGCGAGCCCGCCAGGCCGCCCAGTCGAGGGCCTCGAACCAGCAGCGCACCGACAAGTCCGCCGCCAAGGATGGCGCGGTGAGCCCGGACAGCCCTGCAGCGCCGGCCCCGGCAGCGGAGGCCCCGGCCCCCGAGAACGGGGCCAACGGCAGCGGCAACGGCGGTGCACCGGTGGTCGAGGAAGTCAGCGAAGTAGCGGCATCAGCCGAAGAGGGATGACGTAATGCCGAAGATGAAGACCGACCGGGGCGCCGCCAAGCGCATCAAGGTGACGGGCAGCGGCCGGCTGCGCCGGCGCAAGGCGTTCCGCTCACATCTGCTCGAGAAGAAGACCAGCGTGCGCACGCGCCGCCTCGGGCGCGAGACGGACATCGCCAAGGCGGACGAGAAGGCCACGCGCCGGATGCTCGGCATCTGAGCGCCGCCCGACTCGACGACCCCGCCACCCACCCCAAGCCGAGAATCGCGAAGAGAGGAGCACCCCCATGGCCCGAGTGAAGCGCGCCGTCCACGGCCGCAAGCACCACCGCGCCGTCCTGGAACAGGCGCAGGGGTACTACGGCAACAAGAGCCGCTCGTTCCGGGCGGCCAACGAGCAGCTGATGCACTCGATGCAGTACGCCTATCGGGACCGCCGCGCCCGCAAGGGTGACTTCCGCAAGCTGTGGATCCAGCGGATCAACGCCGGCGCCCGCCAGCACGGCGTCAGCTACAGCCGCTTGATCAACGGCCTGCACCTGGCCGGCGTCGAGGTCGACCGCAAAGTGCTGGCCGACCTGGCCGTCAGCGACCCCGAGGCCTTTGGCGCGCTGGTGCAGACGGCCCAGGACGCGCTGGCCGCCGCGCCGGCTCCGGCCACCGAGGTCGCTTCCTGACCCAGCGGCTTGCCTTCACGCACCGCCGGGTCCGCCGGCTGCGCGGGCTGCTGCAGAAGCGTTCGGTGCGCTGGACCGAGCGCGCCTTCGTGGCCGAGGGCCCCGAGCTGATCCGCTGCGCCCTCGAGGCGGGCGCGGCCGTCGAGTCGGTGTACGTGTCGCCCGAGGGCGGCTCCGACGGGCCGACCCAGGAGGTGTGCCGCCGGGCAGCCGATGCCGGTGCCCGGGTCTTCCCACTGGCCGCCGGTGTCCTCGAACGGGTGGCCGACACGGTGACGCCACAGCCGGTGCTGGCCGTGCTGCCCATGCTCGAGGAGCCCCCGGTCGCCGTGTGGTCGGCCGCCCGCCCCGGTTCGCTCGTGCTGGTGCTGGTCGACGTGCGCGACCCCGGCAACGCCGGGACCGTGCTGCGGGCCGCGGACGCCGCCGGCGCCCAGGCCGTCGTCTTCGCGGCCGCCTCGGTGGACCCCTACAACCCCAAGACGGTGCGCGCCACGGCCGGCTCGCTGTTCCACGTCCCGCTGGTGGTGCGCGACGACCCGGGCGAGGTCGCGGCCGAACTGGCCGCGGCCGGGTTGCGGACGTTGGCCACCGTGGTGCACGAGGGCGAGGATTACGCCGCGCTGGACTGGTCCGTGGCCACGGCGGTGTTCCTGGGCAACGAGTCCTCCGGCCTCGATCCGGCCCTGTGCGGCCGGCTCGACGGGTCCCTCGCCATCCCGATGGAGGGCCGGGCCGAGTCCCTCAACGTCGGCGTGGCGAGCGCCGTGCTCTGCTTCGAGGCCTCGCGCCAGCGCCGGGCCAACGCCGCCGCGGCACGTAGCATCTCCCCCAACCCCGACACCGGTGCGGACAGGACGCGAAATGGTGACTGACAACGTGGAGCTCGAGATCGAGGCGATCGCCGGCGACGGCGAGCGGGCCATTGCCGCCGCGGCCTCGACCGACGAGCTGGCCCACGTCGAGACCGAGTACCTGGGCAAGAAGTCGCCGCTGACCCGGGCCCACCGCACGCTGGGCGGCCTCGACCCCGAAGCGCGCAAGGAAGCCGGCCGCCGGCTCAACGAGGTGCGGGCCCGGCTCGAGGCGCTGCTCGCGGCGCGCCACGACGAGTTGGCCGTGTCCGAGCGTGCCGCCGCGTTGTCGGCCGACCGGCTCGACCTGACCGAGGTGATCCCGGCCCAGGTGTCCTCGGCGCCCGCCCGTGGCCACCTGCACCTGGTGACCCAGGCCCGGGCCGAGCTCGAGGACGTCTTCGTCGGCATGGGTTTCACCGTGGCCGAAGGCCCCGAGGCCGAATCGGACTGGTACAACTTCGAGGCGCTCAACATGCCGCCGGCCCACCCGGCGCGCGGCATGTACGACACCATCTACCTCGACCTCGGCGAGCCCGAGACGGCGTTGTTGCGCACACACACCTCGCCGGTGCAGATCCACCTGATGGAAGGGGCGGTGCGTGACGGCACGCTCCCCATCCACGCCGTCATGCCGGGCAAGTGCTTCCGCCTCGACACCCCCGACGCCCGTCACCTGCCCGTGTTCAACCAGATCGAGGGCCTCGTCGTGGATCGCGGCATCACCTTCGGCGACCTCGCCGGCACCATCCAGGTCTTCACCGAGGCGTATTTCGGTGCCGGCATGCAGTCACGCCTGCGCCCGGCCTACTTCCCCTTCACCGAACCCTCGGCCGAGCTCGAAATCACCTGCACCCTCTGCCTGGGTGAGGGCTGCCGTACGTGCTCGCACACGGGCTGGATCGAGCTGGGTGGGTGCGGCATGGTCGACCCGGCGGTGTTCGCCGCCGTCGGCATCGACGGTGAGGAGTGGTCGGGCTACGCCTTCGGTTTCGGCATCGACCGCCTGGCGCAGATGCGTCACGAAATTCCCGACATGCGGTCGTTCCTGGAGAACGACATCCGCTTTCTGACGCAGTTCTGACCTCGCCCCCCATCTGAAAGAACCCCGTGCGCGCTCCGCTCAGCTGGCTCCGTGACTTCGCCCCGTTCCCCGACGACGTCGGGGCGCTGCGGGCCGCGCTCGACGACCTGGGTCTGGTGGTCGAGACGGTCGAGCACGTGGGGGAGGGGCTGGGCGACGTCGTGGTCAGCCGCGTGCTCGAAATCGACGCCATCAAGGGGGCGGACAAAATCCGCCGCGTCGTGGTCGACGCCGGTGGCGGCTCCGAGCCGATCGACATCGTGTGCGGCGCCTGGAACTTCGAGGTGGGGGACCGGGTCCCGCTGGCGCCGGTCGGGGCCATCCTGCCCGGCGGCTTCGAGATCTCACGCCGCAAAATGCGTGGCGTCACCTCCAACGGCATGCTCTGCTCGGGACGCGAGCTCGGGCTCTCCGACGACGGGGCCGGGCTGCTGATCCTGGGCGACGAAGCGCCGGGCGAGCCCGGGACCCCGCTCATGGAGGCGCTCGGGCTCGTGCCCGACGTGGTCCTCGACATCACCGTCGAGGGCAACCGCCCCGATGCCTGGTCCATGACGGGCATCGCCCGGGACCTGGCGGCGCGCCTCGGGCTGCCGTTCTCGGCCCCGGAACCGCCGGCGCCCCCGGCCGGTGGCGTGCCGGTGGAGTCGTTGGCCTCGGCCAGCGTGGAGTCGCTCGACCTGTGCCCGCGCCTCACGGTGAGCGTGTTGCGCGGCGTCGTGGTGGCACCGTCTCCCCAGTGGATCGCCCGCCGGCTGCTCCTGGCCGGCATGCGTCCCATCAACAACGTGGTCGACGCCTCCAACTACGTCATGCTCGAGCTGGGTCAGCCCACCCACCCCTACGACCTGTCGCGGTTGCCCGGGCGCGGCCTGAGCGTGCGCCGCGCCCGACCGGGCGAGACGGTCGAGACGCTCGACGGGGTGGCCCGCACCGTCGGGGTGCGGGGCCGCAGCCTGGGCGACACCGGAGAGGACTGCCTCATCTGCGACGCCGAGGGGACGCCGGTCGGGATCGCCGGCATCATGGGCGGCGACTCGTCGGGGACCCTCGACACCACGACCGAAGTGCTGCTCGAAGCGGCGTACTTCACGCCGATGGCCATCGCGCGCACGTCCAAGCGCCTCGGCCTGCGGACCGAGGCCTCGGCCCGCTTCGAGCGCGGCACTGACCCATGGGGGATCGAGCCGTCGGTGGCGCGCTTCTGTCAGCTGCTCGGCGAGAGCGTGCCGGGCCTGCAGGTGGCCGACGGCATGCTCGACGTGCGGGGCGAGGTGCCCGAGCCCTTCGTCGTCTCGGTCCCGGTGGCCAGGGTGCACAGGCAAATCGGCGTCGAGCTCTCGAGCGAGGAGATCGCCCGGCTCATCGGCCCTATCGGGTTCGAGGTGCTCGAGCACGACAGCGCCGGTGACGGATCGGTGCTGACGGTCCTGGTGCCCACCAACCGGCCCGACGTGCGGCCGGAGCCCTACGGGGTGGACGACGTCATTGAGGAGGTCGCCCGCACGTTCGGCTACTCGAACGTGCCCCGCCACGTGCCGACCTGGCCCCAGCCGGGTCGCCTGAACGACCTGCAGCGGTCCCGCCGTGTGCTCAAGGACGTCATGCTCGGGCTCGGCGCCTCCGAGGGCTGGACCGACACCTTCGTGTCGGCGGTCGCCCACGCCGATCTCGGCCTGACCGGAGAGGCGGTGCGGGTCAGCAACCCGCTCGACGCCGAGAAGCCCTACCTGCGCCGCTCGCTCCTGCCCGGTCTTCTCAACGCCTTGTCCTACAACGCCGATCGCCGGCAGGGTGAGATCCGCCTCTTCGAGGATGGTGTGGTGTTCTCACACCCGAGCGAGGGGCATCCACGCCTGGTCGAACGGGCCGGCGCCGGCGGCACCGAGACGGCCGAGCTGCCCGGCGAGCGCGAGCTGCTCTGTGCGGTCTTCGCCCGCGACGAGGACGACGCGCGCAGCGCCGCGGCGGCCTGGCACGTGATCGCCGAGGCGTTCCGCCTCGACGGCGTGCGCTTCGTACCTCCCGGAGGCGGAGGCGGCACGCCGCCCCTGCCGGGACTGCACCCGACCCGCTCCGCTCACTTGGTCGCCCACGGCGCGGGTGGGAGCACCGTCTCCATCGGCGCCGTGGGCGAGGTCGATCCGGGCGTCGCCACGACGTTCGGGCTGACCAGGACGGCCGGCGGCATGACGTCGGCCCGCCGCATCGGCTGGCTCGAAGTCGACCTCGGCCTCCTCTTCGACGAGACGCAGGTGCGCCGTCGTCTGACGGTGGGTGGCGCCGTCAGCCGTTTCCCGTCCTCCGACAT
This sequence comes from uncultured Acidimicrobiaceae bacterium, assembly GCA_963850095.1. Lineage (GTDB taxonomy): Bacteria > Actinomycetota > Acidimicrobiia > Acidimicrobiales > RAAP-2 > Bog-473. Next base: position 527,624 of record CAWKJX010000004.1, read on the forward strand.
CGACCTGGCCTTGGTGGTCGAGGACCGGCATCCGGCGGACGTCGTAGCCGATGCGTTGCGGGCGGCCGCCGGCGACCAGCTCGAGTCGGTCCATCTCTTCGACGTCTACCGGGGAGCCGGGATCGCCGAAGGGTCGCGCAGCCTGGCCTACCGCCTGCGGTTCTGCGCGCCCGACCACACGTTGACCGACGAGGAGGTCGGTGAGCTGCGCGCCGCCTGCATCGGAGCGGTCGAGCAGGAATTCGGGGCCATCCTCCGCTGACCGGTGGTCGAGTCGACGCCTCGCCGCGCCATGCCCACGCTCACGCTCATGCCCTCGCCCCCCTCAGTTCTTGGCCGATTCGCCTGAGCCCGGACCGACTCATCCCGGCGTGTGGCGGGAATCGATCCCTCCAGCCGGGTGTTCGACAGGTGTGGGCGACAGCAGGGTGACGGTGAACTCGTGACGAAGGTGGGGCTCTCCATCCTGGACCTGGCGCCGATCAGGCGGGGTCAGACCGCGGGCGAGACCTTCGCCGCCAGCGTCGTGCTGGCACGGAGGGCGGAAGTGCTGGGCTACGAACGGGTCTGGTACGCCGAGCACCACAACATCGCGAGCATCGCCTCGTCGGCCACCAGCGTGCTCATCGCGCACGTCGGGGCCCAGACGACGACGATCCGACTCGGAGCCGGCGGGGTGATGTTGCCCAATCACGCACCACTGATCATCGCCGAACAGTTCGGCTCGTTGGCGGCCATGTACCCGGACCGGATCGACCTCGGGCTGGGTCGGGCCCCGGGGTCGGATCAGAACACAATGTACGCGTTGCGCCGGGATCCACGCTCGGCCGACACCTTCCCGCAGGACATACTCGAGCTGCAGGGCTACCTCGGCGAGAGCACCCGGGTGCGTGGCGTCGATGCGGTGCCGGGGAAGGGCTCCCACGTCCCGCTCTACATCCTGGGATCGTCGCTCTTCGGCGCCAAGCTGGCCGCGGCCCTGGGGTTGCCGTACGCCTTCGCCTCGCACTTCGCGCCGGCCGAGCTCGAGGCAGCCCTCAAGTTCTACCGAGAGGAGTTTCGTCCGTCCGAGCAGCTGGACCGGCCCTACGTGATGGCCGGCATCAACGTGATCGCCGCCGACAGCGCCGCCGAGGCCGGTGAGCAGCTCCGGGGCATCAGGCGGATGCGAGCGGTGAGCCACCACGCGCGGCAGTTGGGTCTCGAGGCGCATGAGGTGACCGACGAGCAGGCCGACCGACTGCTCGCAGCGGGCGCGGCGGCGCAGGTGGACCACATGTTGACCTACACCGCGGCCGGCACGCCGCGAGAGGTGATCGACTACGTGAACGGTTTCGCTCTGTCCACGGGCGCTGACGAGCTGATCACGGTCCACCAATCCACGTCGATCGAAGGCCGTTTGCGCTCGGTCACCCTTCTGGCGGAGGCCGCGAACAGCGTCACGGCGTAACGGAGCGGCGCGAAGAGCGTTCCCCGTAGTGCCCCGCCGTCCCGCTGCGCCCCGCCGGGTCCGCTGCGCCCGTCTCCGCCGATCGGCCCGGGCCGTGGCATCGTGGTCGGGTGGAGGTACGAGAGATCGATCCGTACGATGAGGGAGCGCTGGCCGAATGGCACTCCGTGCTCGAGGCCGTCGACAAGGAGCTGTGGCCGAACCTGAGCGGCTGGACCCGGCGCGACATCGAGGCCTTCGCTCGCTTCAAGGGGACCAGCCGACGGTTCGCCCTGTTGGCCGCGGGCGAACCCGACGGGCCTATTCTCGGCGTGGGCCTCATGGAGTTCCCGCTCCGTGACAACCTCCACGGCGTCGAAATCACGGTCGCCGTCCACCCGTCCCAGCGCCGCCGTGGCGCGGGGAGCTGCCCTCGTCGAGCGCATGGGCGAACTGGCCCGGGCCGACGGCCGCCGCGTCCTCAACATCCTCGTCGACGTGCCCTTGGCCCAGGTCGACACGCACCCCTCCTCGTACTTCGGGCCCAAGCTCGGCTTCGAGTCGACGTTGTCGGGCAACAGCCGCATCCTCGACGTGCCGGTGGACCCGGCCCGGCTGGACGTGTTGCGCCAGGACGTGGCGACGGCGCGCCACGCCGCGGACTACACGACGCTCACGTTCGAGGATCCGTGGCCCGAGGAGTTCGTCGGAGACGAGTGCGAGCTGCTGCGGGTCATGTCGACCGACGAGCCGGCGGGCGACGGAGAACGGGAGGAGGAAGTCTGGGACGCCGATCGTCTGGCGGAGAACGACGAGATCCGCCGCGTCCGGGGCGTGGCGAAGCTGACGGCGGTCGCCCGGCACGAGCCGACGGGTCGTCTCGTCGCCCTGAGCGAAATCGGCGTGGCCGACGACACGCCCGACCAGGCCTGGCAGCAGATCACGGTGGTCCACCCCGAACACCGGGGACACCGCCTCGGCCTGGCCGTCAAAATCGCCAACCTCGACTTCCTGGCCGAGCGGGCGCCCCACGTGCGCTTCATCGTCACGGGTAACGCCAAGGTGAACGCACCGATGATCGCCGTCAACGACATGCTCGGCTTCAAGATCAACGGCGAAGGTCGGTTCTGGCAGAAGCACCTGGCCCGGGACACCTCTTCGGCGGCGCCATGACCGTCGGCGTGATCGACGTCGCCGCCCTCGATCCCTCCGACGGGGCAGCCTTCGACGAGTGGTTCGTGCTCTGGCACCAGACGGACCTGGAGCGCTGGCCCGACGGCCCGGGGTGGCAACGCGAGGAGCGCCGGGCCATGGCGCTCGACCGCGACGGCCCGGAGGACAACCGCTGTCTGTTCGCTCGCCGGGTCGGCGCCGGCGCCCCGGTCGGCGTCGGCAATCTCAAGATGTTCCGCCACGAGAACCGGCACCTGGCCCGGCTCGAGGTGCGCGTCCCCGCCGAACTGCGCCGCCAGGGGATCGGCACCGCGCTGGTCGAGGCGGCGGCGCGCCTGGCCCGCGCCAACGGGCGGAGCGAGTTGGCCGGCATGGACGAGACCCCGGTCCGGGTCGACTTCGTCGACGCCACGGAACCGTTCGCCCGTCATCTGGGATTCTCGGTCGTCCAGCAGATGGTGCGCCGGTGCATCGGGCTGCCCCTCGACCCGTCCCACGAGAGCGCCCTGCGCCGGCATCCCGACGCCGCACCCGCCGGCTACAGCCTCCATACCTGGGGCGACCGCTGGCCCGACCATTACATCGAGGACCGCTGCGAGCTCGGACGTCGCATGTCGACGGACGTCCCGACGGGCGAGCTCGAGCTCGATGAGGAGGTCTGGGACATCGCCCGCGTCCGGGCCCTCGAAGCCGGTCTGCAGGCGCAGAACCGGGCCAAGGTGACGACGGCGGCGCGCCACGACGAGACCGGGCGCCTCGTGGCCTTCACCGAGATCGCCGTCCCGCTCGGCGCCCCCGAGTCGGCCTGGCAGCACGACACCCTCGTGATGCGGGAACACCGCGGCCACCGCCTGGGCTTCGCCGTGAAGGTGGCCAACCTGTGGGCCGTGGCCGAGCGCCATCCCGAGGTCCGCCGGATCAACACCTGGAACGCCGCCGACAACGAGCACATGATCGCCGTGAACGACGCCATCGGCTTCGAGGTCACGGCCTCTTCGAGGTACTGGCACAAGACGCTCGACGCCTGAGCCCGGCCCCTCCCTGGCTGCACGCATGAATATGCGAATTTATGTATAGTGATGCGATGAAAGTCGGGATCGCCGGGGCCTCGGGCTACACGGGGACCGAGCTGCTGCGCCTCCTGGCCGGGCATCCGCAGTTCGAAGTGGCCGTGGCCACCGCCCATTCCCACGCCGGGCTCCCGGTCGGCGGGCACACGCCCTCCCTCCGGGCCGCCTACCCCGACCTGGTCTACGAGGACACCAGCCTCGCCGCCCTCGACGGCCTCGACCTGGTCTTCTGCGCCCTGCCCCACGGCGCGTCGCAGAAGTTCGTGCCCGAGTTGCGGTCCGGGGTGGGCTGCATCGTCGACCTGGCCGCCGACTTTCGGCTCCACGACGCCGCGCTGTACCCGCAGTGGTACGGCGAGGCGCACGCCGCGCCCGCGCTGCTGGCCGACGCCGTCTACGGGCTGCCCGAGCTCTTCCGCCCGGCCCTGCCCGGCGCCACCCTGGTGGCGGCGGCCGGCTGTTACCCGACGGCGGCCGGGCTCGCCCTGGCTCCGCTCGTGCGCGCCGGCCTGGTCGAGCCCCACGGCATCGTGGTCGATGCCGCCTCGGGCGTCTCGGGTGCGGGTCGCGGCCTCAAGGAGTCGCTGCACTTCGGGACGGTGGACGAGGACTTCACCGCCTACGGCCTGTTGACGCATCGCCACACCCCCGAAATGGAGCAGATCCTCGGCGCCCAGGTCATCTTCACCCCGCATCTCGTCCCCATGGTGCGCGGCATCCTCGCCACCTGTTACGCCCGCCCGAGCCGAGCGGCCGGCGCCGGCACCCTGACGACGGCCACCGTGCTCGACGCGCTGCACGAGGCCTATGACGACGAGCCCTTCGTCGTGGTCACCGACGATCCACCGTCGACCAAGGCCACGGCAGGGTCCAACACCGCCCACGTCACGGCGCGCGTGGACGAGCGCACGGGCTGGGTCGTCTCACTCGGCGCGCTCGACAATCTCGTCAAGGGCGCGTCGGGCCAGGCCATCCAGTGCGCCAACGCGGCCCGCGGCCTGGCCGAGACCACCGGCCTCCCGGTCGCCGGAATGTACCCATGAGCATCACCGCAGCGGAAGGATTCGTGGCCGTGGGGGGATCGGCCGGTATCAAGGCCAACGATGCGCTCGACGTCGCCGTCGTCGCCACCACGGACGGCCGCGCCGTGCCGGCCGCCGGCGTGTTCACCTCCAACCTGGCCGCGGCCGCGCCGGTGCAGGTCAGCCGGGCCCACCTCTCGACCACGCGAGGCCGGGCGGCCGGCGTCATCCTGACGTCGGGCAACGCCAATGCCGCCACCGGTGAACCCGGCCGCCATGCGGCGCTGCGCCTGTGCTCCGTCGTGGCCGACGGTATCGGCGCCACCTCCGACGAAGTCCTCGTCTGCCAGACCGGCCTCATCGGCATCCCGTTCCCGATCGAGGTGGTCGAGCCCCGGGTGAGCGGCATCGTCGAAGCGCGTGGAGGTGGTGCCGACGATGCCGCGCGCGCGGCCCGCGCCATCCTGACCACCGACACCGTGCCCAAGGAGGTGGTGGTCGCCGGCGACGGCTTCACCGTGGGCGGCATGGCCAAGGGGGCCGCCATGCTGGCGCCCAACATGGCCACCATGCTGGCCGTGTGCACGACGGACGCCGCCGTGGACCCCGAGACCCTGCACCGGGCGTTGGCGGCCGCCGTCACCGACTCGTTCAACGCCATCACCGTCGACGGCTGCACCTCCACCAACGACACGGTGCTGGTGCTGGCCAGCGGCCGCGGGGCCAGCCCTACGCCCGACGCGCTGGCCGACGCGCTCACCGAGGCCTGCCGCTCCCTGGCCGAGCAGATGGTGAACGACGCCGAGGGCGCCACCAAGGTGGCCCACGTCTGCGTCCGCGGGGCCGAGAGCGACGCCAGCCGCGGATGCGGCCGCGCGCAAGGTGGCCGATTCCATGCTCGTGCAGTGCTCGCTGTTCGGCCAGGACCCGTACTGGGGCCGGGTCGTCTCCGAGCTCGGCTCGGCCGGCACGCCCTTCGACATCGACCGGGTCTCGGTGGCCTACGGCGGTGTGGTGGTGTGCGCGGGCGGGGTGGCGGCCGCGCACGATGCCGGGGCGGTGGCGGCCCACATGGCCGGGCGGCACATCGAAATCGACTGCGACCTCGGGCTCGGCTCGGGCCGGGCCGTCGTGCTCGGGACCGACCTCGGCTACGGCTACATCGACGAGAACAAGACGACGTCATGACGCCCGGCGCCGCTTCCGTGCCGCAGAAGGTCACCCGGGCCCAGAAGGCCGCCGCCGCCAAGACGGCGTCGGTCCTGGTGGAGGCCCTGCCCTACATCCGGCGCTTCCGGGGGAAGATCGTCGTCGTCAAGTACGGCGGCAACGCCCTGCATGCGTCGGGCGACGGCCGGGCCGGCACCGGCGGCGACGTGACCGACGCGCTGGCCTCGTTCGCCCAGGACGTCGTCCTCATGCGGGCCGTCGGCATGCTGCCGGTGGTGGTGCACGGTGGCGGTCCGCAGATCGGCGAGCTCATGGCGCGGCTGGGCAAGGAGACCGAGTTCCGCAACGGCCTGCGCGTGACGGATGCCGACACGCTCGACATCGCCCGCATGGTGCTGGTGGGCAAGGTGAACCGCGACATCGTGTCGGCCATCAACGTGCACGGCCCGCTGGCCGTCGGCATGTCGGGCGAGGACGCCAAGCTGATCACGGCGGCCCAGACGCACGTCGACCTCGGCTTCGTGGGCAACGTGTCGGTGGTCGACCCGACCATGCTGGAGCGCCTGGTGGCCGAGGGGCTCATCCCGGTCGTGGCCACCATCGGGGCCGACGAGTCGGGCCAGGCCTACAACATCAACGCCGACACCGTGGCCGGCGCGCTGGCCGAGGCGCTCCAGGCGGAGAAGCTGATCTTCCTGACCGACATCGAGGGCCTGCGGGTGGTGGCCGACGATCCGAGCACGGTCATTCAGCAGGCCTCGCTCGAGGTCATCGACGAAATTGTGCGCAGCGGCGGCGTCCAGGGCGGCATGATGCCCAAGGTGGAGGCGTGTGCGCGCGCCGTGCGGGGCGGGGTGAGCCGAGCCCACATCCTCGACGGCCGGGTGCCCCACGCCCTGCTGCTCGAGCTCTTCACCGACGCCGGGGTCGGCACCATGGTGATGCCGTGACGACCCCGACCCCGACCCCGACCCCGACAACGCCACCCGCCCCGACCGCGACCCCGGGTCGCGAAGCGCTCATGCGCACCTACGCCGAGCCGCCGGCCACGTTCGTGCGCGGCCAGGGCACGCTGCTCTACGACGCGGAGGGTAAGAGCTATCTCGACTTCATCACCGGCCTGGCCGTGGTGTCGCTCGGCCACGCCCACCCGGCGGTGGCCGACGCCGTGGCCGAGCAGGCCCGCACGCTGGCCCACGTGTCCAACCTGTACGGCAACACGCTGGCTCCCGAGGTGGCCCGCACCATCGACCGGCTGATCAACGGCGGCACCGGCCAGGCGGGCGGGCAGGTCTTCTTCGCCAACTCGGGCGCCGAGGCCAACGAGTGCGCGCTCAAGTTGGCCCGGCGCTGGGCCGGGGGCGGGCGCCACGTCGTGATCTCGGCCGACAACTCGTTCCACGGCCGCACCCTGGCCACGCTGACCGCCACCGGCCAGCCGGAGAAGCAGGCCCCCTTCGTGCCGCTGCCCGAGGGGTTCGTGCACGTGCCCTACGACGACGTGGCCGCGCTCGACCAGGCGCTCGACCCCGACACCGTGGCCGGCGTCCTGCTCGAGCCGCTGCAGGGCGAGGGCGGGGTGATGGTGCCGAGCTCGGACTACCTCGGGGCCATCCGGGCGTTGTGCACCGAGCGCAACGCCCTGCTCATGCTCGACGAGGTGCAGACCGGACTCGGCCGCACCGGGCACTGGTTCGCCTTTCAGGCCCAGGGCCTCCAGCCCGACGTGGTCACCATGGCCAAGGCGTTGGGCAACGGCATGCCGGTGGGCGCCTGCTGGGCCCGGGCCGAGGTGGCCGCCGCCTTCGGGCCGGGCGACCACGGCTCCACCTTCGGCGGCCAGCCGTTGGCGCTGGCCGCGGCCAGGGCCACCCTGGCCGTGATGGAGACCGAGGACGTGTGCGGCCGCGCCCAACGGGCCGGGGCTCACCTGAGCGCAGGGCTGGCCACGCTGCCCGGCGTCGTCTCGGTGCGCGGCGCCGGCCTGTTGCTGGCGGCCCAGCTCGATGCGCCGGTGGCCAAGGAGGCCAGTGCGTGGGCCCTGGAGCACGGCCTGCTGGTCAACGCCGTGCGGCCCGACGCCGTCCGCCTGGCCCCACCGTTGTTGGTCAGCGAGGACGAGCTGGACGACGCCCTGCGCATTCTCGGTGACGCCCTGGCCGCCGTGCGGGTGCCGCAGCGCGCGCCGGCACCGGAGTAGGAGGAGTAGACCGGGCCCATGCCGAACCTGCTCGACATCGACCACCTCGCCCCGGCCGACTGGGACCGCGTCCTGGCGCTGGCTCTCGAGCCGTCGCCACGTCAGCGCCTGGTGGGCCAAGGGGTGGCGCTCGTCTTCGAGAAGCCCTCGGCCCGCACGCGCAACTCGAGCGAAATGGCGGTGGTCGACCTCGGGGGACACCCGGTCTACATCCAGCGCGACGAGGTCGGCATCGACAGCCGCGAGACGGCCGAGGACGTGGCGCGCACCCTGGCCTGCTACCACCGCATCATCTGCGCCCGCGTGTTCGATCACGGGGTGCTGGTGCGCATGGCCGGCGCGCTCGAGAAGAGCGGTTTCGACGTTCCCCTCGTCAACCTCCTCTCCGACGTCGCCCACCCGTGCCAGGCCGTGGCCGACGTGCTGACCATGCGCGAAACGCTGGGCCGGCTGGCCGGGCGTGCCGTGGCCTACATCGGCGACGCCAACAACATGGCCCGCTCGCTGGCCAAGGCGGCGTTGCTCGAGGGCATGGAGGTCCGCATCGCGTCGCCGGCCGGCTACGCCTTCCGGGCGGACGAGGTGCAGGCCCTCCGGGCCCTGGGTGAGGCGGCGGGACGAGGTGGCCACGTCGAGGTGACCGACGACCCGCGCCAGGCGGCCAAGGACGCGGCGGCGCTCTACACCGACGTGTGGACGAGCATGGGGCAGGAGGACGAGCGGGCTGAGCGGCTGGCCGCCTTCGCCGGCTTCACCATCGACGAGGGTCTGGTCGAGCTGGCCGCCGCCGATGCCGTGGTGCTGCACTGTTTGCCGGCCCACCGGGGCGAGGAGATCACCGACGCCGTCCTCGAGGGACCGCGCAGCGCGGTGTGGCGCCAGGCCGCCCACCGGCGCACCGCGATGCGGGGCATCCTGTCCTGGTGCGTGGAGGGCGCCGACGGCGTGGCGGGCGGGAGCGGGAGCGGAGACGGGAGCGGGGGAGCGCCGTGACGGGCCATGCGCCGGGGCGGTTGACCAAGAACCAACGCCAGCACCGCATTGCGAAGCTGCTCGAGTCCCAGCCCGTGACGAGCCAGGGCCAGCTGGTCACCCTGCTGTCGGAGCAGGGGGTGGAGGCCACGCAGACCACGGTGTCGCGCGACCTCGATGATCTCGGCGCGGTCAAAGTGCGGCTGCCCGGTGGTGAGACCGCCTACGCGCTGCCCGAATTGCCGGTGCAGCAGATCGCGCCCGAGGACCACCTGCGGCGGGTGCTGGGCGAGTGGGTGGTGGAGGTGGCGCACTCGGCCAACCTGGTCGTGCTGCGCACGCCGCCGGGGTCGGCCCACGTGGTCGGCTCCGCTCTCGACCGGAGCGGTCTCGAGGGCGTGGTCGGCACGGTGGCGGGCGACGACACCGTCCTGGTGGTGGCGGCCGAGGACGTCGGCGGGGCGGGCATGGCCCGGCAATTGCGCGACGTGGCGGGCATTGCGGTGGTCGACAAGATTGCGTTGAATGGAAGGACGAGGACTGAACATGCCTGATCGGGTGGTGCTGGCTTACAGCGGGGGTCTCGACACGTCGGTGGCGGTGCGCTGGCTGATCGAGAACGAGGGCGTCGACGTGGTCGCCGTGGCCGTCAACGTCGGCCAGGCGGCCGAGAAGGGCGGCGAGGACTGGGACGCCATTCGGGCCCGGGCCATGGCCGCCGGCGCGCTCGATGCGGTCGTCATCGACGCCCGCGACGAAATGGCGGAGTTCTACTGCCTGCCCGCCCTGCAGGCCAACGCCCGCTACGAGGGCAAGTACCCCCTCGTCTCCGCGCTGTCGCGGCCGGTGATAGTGCGCCACCTGGTGGCCGAGGCGCGGCGGCACGGGGCGACGGCGGTGGCCCACGGCTGCACCGGCAAGGGCAACGACCAGGTGCGCTTCGAGGTGGGCGTGCGCGCCCTGGCGCCCGACCTCGGGATTTACGCGCCGGCCCGGGTGTGGGGGCTGACGCGGGAGGACTGCGTCGAGCTGGCCGACAAGTGGGAGATCCCCATCACGGTCACCAAGGACAAGGTGTATTCCATCGACGACAACCTGTGGGGCAAGGCGATCGAGTGCGGGGCGATCGAGGACCCGTGGGCGCCCGCACCCGACGACGTGTACACGCTCACCCGGGTCACCGAGACCGAGCCGGTGGAGGTCATCGTGGGCTTCGAGTCCGGGGTGCCGGTCACGCTCGACGGCAACAGCCTGAGCCCCTACCAGCTCATCAATCGATTTGGGCGCCGTCGCCGGCAGCCGCGGCTTCGGCCGCCTCGACATGGTGGAGAACCGCCGGGTGGGCATAAAGAGCCGCGAGGTCTACGAGTGCCCGGCCGCCCTGGCGCTGATCCTGGCCCACTCGGATCTGGAGGACCTCACGCTCGAGCGCGACCTGCACCACGAGAAGGCGCGCCTCGAGCCGCGCTGGTCCGAGCTGGTCTACGACGGCCTGTGGTACTCGCCGCTCAAGGCGGCGTTGCAGGCCTTCATCACCGAGAGCCAGCGCCACGTCACCGGGGAGGTGCGCCTGCGCTTCGCCGCCCCGGGCACGTGCACCGTGGTGGGCCGGCGCAGCCCGGTCGCGCTCTACGACCACGGCCTGGCCACCTACGACGCTTCGGACACGTTCCGGCACCAGGATGCCGAGGGCTTCGTGCGCCTCTGGGGCCTGGGCGTGGCCACGTGGTCGGCGCGGCAGGGCCCGGGGTCGGTCGACGCCGCCAACCGCAACCGCGACGCGGCGCGCGGACACGGGCGCGGACACGGGCGCGGACACGGGCGGCGGGTCGTGACCCTCTGGGAGGGCCGCATCTCGGCCGGCATGGCCGATGCCGTGGCGGCCTTCACGGTCAGCCTGCCGTTCGACCGCGACCTGGCCACCGACGATCTCACCGGGTCGCGGGCGCACGTCAAGGGGCTGGGCAAGTCGGGCATTTTGAGCGACAGCGAGGTGAGCGCGCTCATCGATGCGCTCGACCTGGTCGAAGAGGAATTCGCCACCGGCGTCTTCGCCTTCGCCCCCGGGGACGAGGACATCCACACCGCGGTGGAGCGGCGCGTCACCGAGCTGGCCGGCGACGCCGGCGCCAAGCTGCACACGGGGCGCAGCCGCAACGATCAGGTGGCCACCGACCTGCGCCTGTGGTGCCGCCGTTCGCTCGTCACCGTGGCCGTGGAGATCCTGGCCCTGCAGGACACGCTGGCCCAGCGGGCGCGTGATGCCGCCGACGTGTACCTGCCCGGTTACACGCACCTGCAGCGGGCCCAGCCCGTGCTCCTGGCCCACCACCTGCTGGCCCACGGCTGGGCGCTCGCCCGCGACATCGACCGGCTGCTGACCACGGTCGACCGCCTCAACATTTCACCGCTCGGCGCCGGCGCGCTGGCCGGCTCGTCACTGCCCCTCGACCCCGACTACGTGGCGGCCGAGCTCGGCTTCCACGGCCGCTTCGAGAACTCCCTCGACGCCGTGTCCGACCGCGACTTCGTGGCCGAGTCGCTCTTCGACCTGGCGCTGCTGGGCGTGCACCTGTCGCGCATGGGCGAGGAGATTGTGCTGTGGTCGACGGAGGAATTCGGCTTCTGCACACTCGACGACGCCTACGCCACCGGCAGCTCGATGCTGCCGCAGAAGAAGAACCCCGACGTGGCCGAGCTCGCGCGGGGCAAGACGGGCCGGCTCATTGGGCACCTCACGGCGGTGCTGGTCACGCTCAAGGGTCTTCCGTTGGCCTACAACCGCGACCTGCAAGAGGACAAGGAGCCGCTCTTCGACGCCGTGGCGCAAGTGTTCAACGCGCTGGTGGCGCTGCGCGGCGTCTACGACACGGTGACGTGGAACGAGGAGCGCATGCAGACGGCGGCGGACGGACCGGCCGCCTCCGCCATCGACCTGGCCGAAATGCTGGTCGAGCAGGGCATGCCCTTCCGACAGGCCCACGCGCTGATCGGCGGTCTGGTGCGTGAGTCGCTCGAGCGCCACGTGCCCCTGGTCGAGCTCGTGGCGGCCCATCCCGATTTGGGAGAGGCCGCCACGGATCTGCTCGAGCCCGGTGTGGCGGTGACCCGTCGGCGGACCCCGGGAGGGGCGGGCCCGGGTCCGGTGGCCGAGCAGCAGGAGCGTTTCTCCCGCAAGCGCGAGGTCGATCGCACCCGCTTGGCCCAGTGGCGACCTCAGAGCGGGTCCGCGGCTTCCTAGTCGTCCGAGCCGGCGCGCCGCGCGCGCCACCGATTGTCCCGAGCGAATAGGTGACACCCATTGTCGTGCAGTGGCGCGGCGGGTCGCCTCCTTCCATCGATTTCCGTTTTTTTTGGTTGTTTCTCGCTCTTTTTCTTTCTGACTTCTCTCTGTTTCTCCATCTCGCTTTCGCCGGTGCCAAAGACCCCCGACCTCGGGTGCCCCGGAGTAGTGCCTTCCGCTCTGTGACACCCCTGGAGTGGGGGTGTCAACCACGCGGAGTACCCCGCCGGGAGTAACAGGCAGGTGAACAGAACGTAAAGATGTCCGATATCGGTTGCGGCGGCTGCGTTCAGGGTGCAATTTGGAAGTGAAGGCGTAGCGACGACGAGTTCCGTTGGAATTAGAGAAGCAGTGCAGTGCAACCTCCGGGGGTGCCCAAGGAGGGAGGCGGCACGAGTACCGCGGGATTTCGGGCGATTTGTCCACAGCACGCACCCCTACAGTGGAGCGCAGACCATGCAGCGAATGACCGGCATCGACCCGATGTTCATCTACTCGGATACGCCGCACACGCCGATGGAGGTCGCCTACGCTTGCGTCTTCGACCCCTCGACGGCGGAGGAGGGCTACTCCTTCGAGCGGGTACGCGACGTGCTGAGCGAGCGGCTGCCCGGTCTGGTGCCCTTCCGGCGCCGGCTGATGACCGTCCCGCTGGGCCTGGATCACCCGCGCTGGGTCGATGACCCCGACTTCGACCTGAGCAACCACCTCTTCCGGGTCGCCCTGCCGGCACCGGGCGGCCCGGCGCAGTTCACCGAAATGGTGGCCAAGGTGATGAGCCGCTCGCTCGTGGCGGACCAGCCGCCGTGGGAGATGCACGTCATCGAGGGACTGGCCGACGGCCGGGTGGGCCTCATCGCCAAGGTGCACCACTCGGTGGTCGACGGCGTGGCCGGCGCCGCGCTCATGGCCCAACTGCTCGATCTGAACCCCGAAGGGCGCTCGGTGGTCGAGGAATGCACGCCGTGGATCCCGGCGCGGCTGCCCTCGCAGGCACGCCTGGTGGCGGACGCCCTACCCAACGTGTTCACCCGCCCCATCCGCACCTGGAGGGCCGTACGCGAAATCGGCCGCACGGCCGTGCGCATGGCCCGGTGCGCCACCAGCGACGCCAACGGGCCGGTGACCATTCCGGTCGGCGCCCCCCGCCTGTTCGAGGCCCCGCCCGGGCCGCGGCGCGACATCACCTTCGCCGAGTTGGACATGCGCGAGGTGCGGGCGCTCAAGGAGCGCTTCGGCGCCACGGTGAACGACGTCGTGTTAGGGGTGTGCTCCGGTGCGTTGCGCTCGCACCTGATGAAGCACGACCAGGACGTCGACAGCCCACTGGTGGCCATCGTGCCGGTGTCGGTTCGCGAGACCGGCACGCAGGACGAGGGCGGCAACCGCCTGTCCGCCATGTTCGTGCCGCTGTCCAACGACTGCCAGACTCCGCTCGAGCGGTTGCGCCGGGTGAAGGCGAGCAGCTGGTCGTCCAAGCGCCAGGAGCGCGCCGTGGGCTATGGCCCGATGGCGTCGCTCGTGACCGAGGCCATGCCGCCCGCGCTGGCGCGCCCGGTCGTGCAGCTCGGAGTGCGGGCCGGTGTGGTGCGCCGGCTGCGCGCCGGCAACCTGATGATTTCGAACGTGCCCGGCCCGGAGTTCCCGCTGTACTTCGCCGGCATGCAGATGGAGGCGGTGTACCCGCTCGGTCCGGTCGTCGACGGAGTGGCGCTGAACGTGACGGTGCAGACGTACCAGGAGTCGCTCTTCGTCGGCATCAACGCCGGCTCGGGCGCGGTACCCGACCTGCCCGGCTTGGCCCGGGCCATGGTGGACGAGCTGGCGCTGCTCAATCGCATGGCCCGTGGGCCGGCCGGCCCGGCACGCCACCACCGGCCCTCCACCACACCCTTGGCGACGCCCGTCGTTCCCCAGGCTCCGTCCTGGGCCGACGTGCTGGGAGAACAGGCGGTCAAGCGGGCCCAGGCGGCGTCCGCCCCCCAGTCGGACGCGACCGAGACCGCCGACGACGAACGTAAGCGGCGCGAGGACTTCACCACTTTGCCGAGGTGACCACCCGGGCACCGGTGGTCGGTCCGACCCCGGTGGCCACCCAGAGATGGCGCGAGCCGCCGTGGTGCGCCAGGGTGAGCGGGTGCAGCGCGCGGAGTTGGCCGCCCGACCCCAGACGGTCGCCCCCTGGTTGCTCAACAAGGTGCTGGTGCGCGGGGAGCGGGCAGGCCGGATCGTCGAGGTCGAGGCCTACCACGGCGCCAACGACGCCGCGTCCCACGCCTACCGCGGCCTGACGCCGCGCACGGCGGTCATGTTCGGGCCGCCCGGGTTCCTCTACGTCTATTTCACCTACGGCATGCACTGGTGCGCCAACGTGGTGTGCGGTCCCGACGGCGAGGCGGCGGCGGTGCTGATCCGTGCCCTGGCGCCACTGGCCGGTCTCGAGGCGATGCGGGCGGCCCGACCAGCCGCCCGGACGGACCGGGACCTGTGCAACGGCCCGGCCAAGCTGTGCCAGGCCCTGGGTATCACCGGCGCCGACAATGGAATGGACCTGCTGGCCCGCCGGGCCCGGCCCCGCGGTCAGGGCGACGGCGACGGCGACGACATGGTGCGGTTGTTGGACGACGGGACACCGCCCCCCCGGCGTCCGGGCCGCGGGACCCGGATCGGCATAAGGGTGGCGACCGACAAGCGCTGGCGCTTCTGGGTGCCCGGGGACCCTCATGTGAGCTGAAGATGCGCCCGGGGGATCGGACTGGCCGGGGCGCGGCTGGGGCCCAGAGTCGTGGCTCTAGATGTACTCGGCCTCCCGGCCCGTTCCCGCCAGGACCACCCTGATGGCGGGGAGCGCCTCGTCGAGATCCCATTCGATTTCGGTGCCGACGAGCCGCACCAGTTCGTGGAGGTCGTCGAAAGCCTCTCTCGGGTTCCGCCCAGCACCCCGGGTGCGCCGCGACATCCTCTCGACGCGGTCGATCAGCCTCCGGCGCTCGGGACGGGCCAGCAGGTACCTCGACGTGACCCGCCGGAGCCCTCCCTCGAGGGACGCCGCCCGCGTCACCTCCGTCACCGCCGCTTCCCGGGCCGACACGTGCCGAAGGGTGCGCCGGACCAGATCGTCGTACTCGGCCTGTTCGTGAACCGACCCGTCTCGGGTCGCGTGCAGCCGGGCGAAGAGCCGCCGCAACTCGAGGTCTTCGTCCTCCAGGGCATCGACCGCGTTGGGGCGCCCGTTCAGGTCCGTCATCTTCAGATGCCGGACTCGACCGTGTCCCGCGAGACCGAACTTGAGCGCGAGCCGCGAGCGCGTCGCCGGGGCAGGCCGATGGCGGGACGCCCAGCCGTCGACGAAGGCACCGCAGATGACGAGGATCAGCCCGGTGCCGATGCTGTAGCCGACCTCTCTCTCGAGAAGGCCGAGATGAGAGCTGGCAACGAAGTAGCTGCTGCTCGTGGTGAAGACCACCGGCCAGGCCAGCGGCCCGATGGCGAACCACGCGCCGCACACCATCAGCAGGGTGCCGGCGGTGGCGAGACTCAGGCGTCCCCGGCCGACGGTGATGCCCCGGGCCTCGGCCACGATCAGCAGGCCCAACAGGACCCCGAGCATGCCTGGCACGAGGGCCAAGAAGGCGTGAGGGAGGCTCCAGTGCCAGGCGTTCGATCCGTCGCCGCTGTAGCCGAACAGCGGGCCTACGAAGGGAACGATGCCTCCCCACGCGGAGGTCAGCAGCGCGACGAGACCGGCCAGCGTCAAACCGGTACGTCCCAACCGGGGCCGGGCATGCGACCTGGCGTTGGCTCGGCCGCTGACGACCGTGTCGTTTTGGTCGTCTTGGTCGTCTCGGTCGTACCGGCCGTCTTGTTCATCTTGTTCATCTTGTTCGTCTCGGACCAACGTGCTGGTTGACATGATCGGCAACTCCGTCTGCTCATCCTGCTTCGGTAAGTGAAGAACTACCCCCTCGTCCGGTCAGGAAACGGCTCAATCCCGACCATGCAGGGATGAGGCGAACGGAACCCGCGTGTTCGAGCTCAATCGCCGCTGTGGCGCCGCCTGGTCGGAAACGAGGGAAGGCGTCGACCGCTCCCCGCCGAGCGGCCGGCGCGGGCCGTCCCGGCGGACACGAGCCCGCCGAAGATGGCGATGTTCTTGAGGAACAGGCTCAACTGGCGAACGCGCTCGTCGTCGTCGACCTCGCGCCAGAAGGGGTGATCGGCGTACGTCGTCGGAATCAACGATCCGGCGAGGATCAGCGCGGCAAGGCGTGGCAGCTTGCCGAGGACGAGAAGAGCACCGGCGGCGCACTGCACGGCTCCGTTGATGCGGACCGCCGTGGCCGGATCCTTGGGGATGAAGTCGAACCTCGACGACAACGGGCCGATCACGGTGTCCGCGGCCTTCACCTTGCTCTCCGGCCGTCGCACCGCATCCCAGCCACTCCGGATGAAGACCGGTGCCAGCAGTGCTGCCGTTCGGCTCGATGTGGTCATGCCTGTTACATACCCCCGTTCCGGCGACGCGCCAGGCATTCTGCAGGTGGCGGCGGTGGCGGCGAGCCGACCCGCCCGAATGGGGGGGACCCGCCGCCACGTGCCGACGGACTGGTACGGACTACTTCGAGAAGGCGTCCTTGACCTTCTCGCCGGCTTGCTTCAGATCGGCCACGGCGCTCTCTGCCTTGCCTTTGCCCTCGAGCTTCGGGTCGTCCTTGATGCGCCCGGCGACGTCCTTGGCGGAACCCTTGGCCTTGTCGGCCGCGTTCTTGGTCTTCTTGGTGAGTGACATGCCGTCCCTTTCGATTCGAAGGCTTGCGCCATACCCGCGAATGCCGATCTGAACCCGAACGGCTGTGCGGCCTGCGGCGGGTCGGGAAGTTTTCTCGCGGCACCCTGGGGTATCCCCCTCATGGACGGACCGGAAGTCGACCTCCGGCGAGCCCGCAGCAACCTGGCGCAAACCCGGAATGGGAGGAGACGGACGACATGCCCCAAGCATCATGGAGTGCCAAGCGGGAACGGCAGTACGAGCACATAAAGGAGGGCCTGACCGAGCGCGGTGACTCGCTCCGCGAGGCCGAGGAGATCGCGGCTCGCACGGTGAACAAGGAGCGGGCACGAGCCGGCGAAAGCCGGGAGTCCAGTCCGACGTCGACGCGGGACATTTCGTCGGGTCGGCGCGGGGGTCTCCGTTCCCATCGCGGGGCCGGGGGCCGCACCAAGGAACAGCTCTACCAGGAGGCGCGCCGCAAGGGTATTGAGGGACGCTCGAAAATGAGCAAGGCGCAGCTCGAGCGGGCCGTCGCCCGCTGAGAGCGCCGGCCCGAGACGGGGCAGCGCCCGGCCGGTCCGTCGCTTGCCGGTCGTCGGCCGGCTCCCTAAGGGCGTGCGGCCGGGTGCCGTCGGGCCGCCCGGGGTCGGTCGTGGCCAGCGGTTGCCTCCGGTTGTGCCCCGCGGCTGCCCGGCGAGGTCGGCTCAGCCCTGCTCCCGTGCCTGGTCACGGACGGGCTTCGTGGCAACGTCCATTCATGACAATGGCCCTTGGCGAGATGCGCAGATGGCGTCCGGCCGTCATCCCGCGCTCCGTCATTGTCATGTCACGGCGTTGCAACAGCTTGAGTGCACTATTTGTCCACGCACGTCGTGGAGTGGGTGCGAGGTAGATCGAGGAGGTCAACGGGTTTAGCTGCCTTGGGACGGCCCTTATTGGCGAAGGGGTGGGGCGGAAGAGCTCGTTGAGCTTCCGGCACCGGGTGGCATGCGGAGGGCCGGGTGGCCCGCCGCATGCCACCGGACGGTGTGCCCATGGTCCCGAGTGTCACCCGACCCCGACCCCCACCGTTCGCCGTCGCCCCACTGGGGGAGTGCGGACGACCCGGCGGAGCATCCGCGGGGGCCGCCGGGGCCCCCGCTACCCTTGAGGCTCAGATGTTGGCCCGGGGCCGTGATCCGGCCTGGATCGGGCCAGCTCGGGCGCGTTGACGTCCCTGAGCCGCGTCTGGTAAGGTAAGCGTCCCGTCGGAACGGCCTCCCCTGGCCCTCCGGCATCCGAAGGAGACTCGCCGGCGAAGCAATTCGTCCGGAGCAGTCCTTCGGGACACCCGGCACCAACACCGGCTTAGGCAGGTGTGTGCCCGGTCGCTCCTTGAAAACGGAATAGTGAGAGCCAAAAGCCAGTGCGGGCAATTCACTCCGGACTCAAACGGATGGGTTGTACGTCAATTAAGCATTACGCAGGCCTCTGATCCCTCTGGGTGAAAAGGCCTGTGGTTACCAAAAGTCGAGTCAATTTTTGGTGACTCTCTGATTTTCGGGAGGTCCTGTCCCTTCGGGGGCCGGGCTGAACGTAAGTCTCGATGGAGAGTTTGATCCTGGCTCAGGATGAACGCTGGCGGCGTGCCTAACACATGCAAGTCGAACGCGCTCCATTCGGTAGCAATACTGATGAAGAGTGAGTGGCGAACGGGTGAGTAACACATGAGCAACCTGCCCCGAAGACTGGGACAACACCGGGAAACCGGTGCTAATACCGGATATCCCTATCGGACCGCATGATCTGATAAGGAAATGGATTCCGCTTCGGGAGGGGCTCGTGGCCTATCAGCTAGTTGGTGGGGTAACGGCCTACCAAGGCATCGACGGGTAGCTGGTCTGAGAGGACGATCAGCCACACTGGGACTGAGACACGGCCCAGACTCCTACGGGAGGCAGCAGTGGGGAATCTTGCGCAATGGGCGAAAGCCTGACGCAGCAACGCCGCGTGGAGGACGAAGGCTTTCTGAGTTGTAAACTCCTTTCAGCAGGGACGATAGTGACGGTACCTGCAGAAGAAGCACCGGCCAACTACGTGCCAGCAGCCGCGGTGATACGTAGGGTGCAAGCGTTATCCGGATTTATTGGGCGTAAAGAGCTCGTAGGCGGTTTGATTAGTCGGGTGTGAAACCTCCAGGCTCAACCTGGAGCCGCCACTCGATACTGTCATGACTAGAATTCGGTAGGGGACCACGGAATTCCTGGTGTAGCGGTGAAATGCGCAGATATCAGGAGGAACACCAGCAGCGAAGGCGGTGGTCTGGGCCGACATTGACGCTGAGGAGCGAAAGCGTGGGGAGCGAACAGGATTAGATACCCTGGTAGTCCACGCCGTAAACGTTGGGCACTAGGTGTGGGGACTATTCAACGGTTTCCGTGCCGCAGCTAACGCATTAAGTGCCCCGCCTGGGGAGTACGGCCGCAAGGCTAAAACTCAAAGGAATTGACGGGGGCCCGCACAAGCGGCGGAGCATGTGGCTTAATTCGAGGCAACGCGAAGAACCTTACCTGGGTTTGACATGTAGGGAAAAGCCGTAGAGATACGGTGTCCTTCGGGGCCTTACACAGGTGGTGCATGGCTGTCGTCAGCTCGTGTCGTGAGATGTTGGGTTAAGTCCCGCAACGAGCGCAACCCTTGTCCTATGTTGCCAGCGGGTAATGCCGGGGACTCGTAGGAGACTGCCGGGGTCAACTCGGAGGAAGGTGGGGACGACGTCAAGTCATCATGCCCCTTACGCCCAGGGCTGCACACATGCTACAATGGCTGGTACAACGGGCTGCTAATCCGCGAGGAGGAGCCAATCCCCAAAGCCAGTCTCAGTTCGGATTGGAGTCTGCAACTCGACTCCATGAAGTCGGAGTCGCTAGTAATCCCGGATCAGCAACGCCGGGGTGAATACGTTCCCGGGCCTTGTACACACCGCCCGTCACACCACGAAAGTCGGTAACACCCGAAGCCGGTGGCCCAACCTTTTAGGAGGGAGCCGTCGAAGGTGGGATCGGTGATTGGGGTGAAGTCGTAACAAGGTAGCCGTACCGGAAGGTGCGGCTGGATCACCTCCTTTCTAAGGAGTGCTATCGGCTATCCATGCCGATCACTACCCAGTTGAACACTGGTTATTCGGCTGCTCTCGTATACCGGCGGATGATTGGCCGCCTCTGATTGCCTCACTTCGGTGAGGCGGACGGAGCCCGCCCTTCACGGACCGGTCCCTTCGAGTGCTGTCGGACTCTTACTATTCCGTTTTGAGGGAGTGACCCTTTGGGGTTGCATCCCTGGCGATGTCCCCTTTCCGGCGTTATGCCTGTTCGTTGGGGCCGAGTCGAGCCGTGTTCGCACGAGCTCCTCAGGCGCTCAGCGTGTTGGTGCCGGCAGGTGGTGACCGCTCGCCCCGTGCGTGCCCTGGTCGGGCTGCAGTTCTCGCTTGTTCCCCTTTGGCTTATTCGGGGGTCCGGGTGGAGATGTCCGACCTCGAGTGCGTGCTGTCGAGCCCCTTGAGAATTCCAAAGCGAGCACGAGCATCTTTGTTCTCCAAGCTACAAAGAGCCAACGGCGGATGCCTTGGCGTCTAAGGCCGAAGAAGGACGTGGGCGACTGCGAAAAGCCACGGGAAGCTGTCTACCAAGCGTCGATCCGTGGATGTCCGAATGGGGCAACCCAGCACCTGTCATGAGGTGTTACACCCGCCTGAATGTATAGGGCGGGGCGAGGGAACCGGGTGAATTGAAACATCTAAGTAACCCGAGGAAAGGAAAACAACCGTGACTCCCCGAGTAGCGGCGAGCGAAAAGGGAAGAGCCTAAACCGTGCCGGTGTTAAAGCCTGGTGGCGTTGCCGGTATGGGGTTGTGGGACTTGAGAGACGGGACACCAGACCGTCACGGAGTTACAAATCCAATGCTTAGTGGAATCAGTCAGGAAAGCTGAACCAAAGAGGGTAATGGTCCCGTACACGAAAAACATTGGACTCCGCTTGAGCACCCGAGTAGCGCCGGATCCGGGAAAGCCGGCGTGAATCTGCGAGGACCATCTCGTAAGGCTAAGTACTCTTAGACGACCGATAGCGAACTAGTACCGTGAGGGAAAGGTGAAAAGTACCCCGGGAGGGGAGTGAAATAGTACCTGAAACCGTTGGCTTACAAACAGTCAAAGCGTCGTTGCTCCACCGTTGCCGTGATCCCTTCGGGTGAGATCGGTGACACATGGTGGATGTCAGCCGTGATGGCGTGCCTTTTGAAGAATGAGCCAGCGAGTTACGGTGTGTGGCGAGGTTAACCAGTGATGGGTAGCCGAAGCGAAAGCGAGTCTGAATAGGGCGTTGAGTCGCATGCTGTAGACCCGAAGCCGAGTGAGCTTGCCATGGGCAGGCTGAAGCGAAGGTAAGACTTCGTGGAGGGCCGAACCCACCTAGGTTGAAAACTGGGGGGATGACCTGTGGCAAGGGGTGAAAGGCCAATCAAACTCGGTGATAGCTGGTTCTCCCCGAAATGCATTTAGGTGCAGCGTCGGGTGTTCAGCATCGGAGGTAGAGCACTGGATGGGCTAGGGGGCCTACAAGCTTACTGACCCCAACTAAACTCCGAATGCCGATGCTCTAGAACCCGGCAGTGAGACCACGAGGGATGAGCTTCGTTGGTCGAAAGGGAAACAGCCCAGACCGCCGGCTAAGGCCCCAAATTCTTGACTAAGTGGAAAACGATGTGGGAACGCAAAGACAGCCAGGAGGTTGGCTCAGAAGCAGCCATCCTTAAAAGAGTGCGTAATAGCTCACTGGTCGAGTGGTCCTGCGCGGATAATGTAACGGGGCTCAAGTCAAGAGCCGAAGCCGCGGATTCCTGCTTTATGCAGGAGTGGTAGGGGAGCGTCGATCTCGCAGAGAAGCGGTGGTGTGAACCGTCGTGGAGCGTGGTCGAGTGCGAATGCTGGTATGAGTAGCGAGAGAGGAGTGAGAAACTCCTCCGCCGTAAGCCCAAGGGTTCCTGGGGAAGGCTAATCCTCCCAGGGTAAGTCGGGAGCTAAGGCGAGGCCGAGAGGCGTAGTCGATGCACAACTGGTTGATATTCCAGTACTACCGTGTCCGCGCCCATTCCAAGCCAGGGGTACTAAGGGGATGACCTTCGGGTCGAGCCGACAAACCCTGGGGCGGACAGCAAAGGAGCGACGCAGGAAGATAGGTGAGCCCAGGCGTTGGTTGTCCTGGGGTAAGCGTGTAGGGAGGGATCTAGGCAAATCCGGATCCCGTTAATCCTGAGACGCGATGCCGACCCATTCCAGGGGAAGTCACTGATTCTATGCTGCCTAGAAAAACTTCTAGCGAGCTGGCACGGTACCCGTACCCCAAACCAACACAGGTGGGCGGGTAGAGAATACCAAGGCGATCGGGAGAACTGTGGTTAAGGAACTCGGCAAAATTCCTCCGTAACTTCGGGAGAAGGAGGGCCCCGACAGGGTGACGGACCTAGCGTCCCGATGCCCGAGGGGGCCGCAGAGAATTGGGGAAAGCGACTGTTTACTAAAAACACAGGAGCGTGCGAAGTCGTAAGACGATGTATACGCTCTGACGCCTGCCCGGTGCCGGAAGGTTACGGGGAAGGGTTAGTCTTCGGACGAAGCTCTGAACCTAAGCCCCGGTAAACGGCGGCCGTAAGCACAAGTTGCGGCTTCAGGGGAGTAATCCCTTGAAACAAACTCTGCTAAATGCTGGAAACTCCGAGTATCCGGCGGTACTCATCCATGTCACATCCGTTTGATCGGATGTCGGCATGGGAAGTGAAAATCCGTCCGGTGCGGACAATCAGCAGGAAAGACCAAGTTCCTCTAACTGGCTTGATCGGATCCCATGCGACCTGGGCAACTGGGTGGCAGGATTCGTCGATGGAGAGGGAAGCTTCAACGTCCCTATTCGTCGAGAGCGTGATCGTGGACTGCCATGGCGCGTCTCGTTGTCGTTCAACGTGTCGCAGATAGGCGACGAAGCTCCCGAGCTTCTTCGCAGTGTCTTCGACGTGGGGACGGTGCGAGGCCGCGGTGACGGTGTCTTCTACTTCGAAGTCACCAGACCTTTCTATCTGAAGCAGCGGGTCTTCCCGTTCTTCGATCGATTCAAGTTGCGTAGTCCAAAGCGGTATGACCTCGAGGTCTTCCGCCAGATCACTGAACTCGTCCTGTCAGGTCGGCACCTTTCCGCTTCAGGTATCGAAGAGGCCCTCTTCTTGAGGGCCCCGATGAACCGAGGAGGAAAGCGCCGGCGTAGCGATGAAGAGATCATCGCAACGTTGAGGAATTCGGAATCCTCAGAGGCCATATGCAGAGCTCCCTCTTAGAAGCAGAGGGATGAAGATATGGTCCACACCTCATGGCGACATGAGGATCAAGGTGAACTATAACGGTTAGTTAATACCTGGCTGTTTTAAAACCCCGCTATATGCTGGAACATCCGAGTATCCGGCGGTACTCATCCATGTCACATCCGTTTGATGGGATGCAGACATGGGAAGTGAAAATCCGTCCGGTGCGGACAATCAGCAGGAAACTGCGAGTTCTTGCGCCGTGCTCGATCCCAACTGGGTCGTTGGATTTGTGGATGGTGAAGGCTGCTTCTCCGTGTCAGTGCATCGTTCTTCGATGATGCGCAACCACGGCGGCTGGCAGCTCCAGCCGGTCTTCCATATCTACCAACATCAAGACCACCAAGATGTACTCGAAGCAATGGTTGAAGTGTTTGGCTGCGGGCGAATTCGCCCCAAGGGGCCAAACAGCAGTGTGTTGACGTTTGCCGTCGACGGACTGCGCAACCTGGACGAGGCGGTATTGCCTTTCTTCGAGCGACATCCGCCCGTGGTCAAGCGAGGCGACTTTGACGCCTTTTCGATCATCGTCCGTTCGATGCGACGAAAGGAGCATCTGTCGCCTGTTGGGTTCGAGTACCTGGTTCGTCTTGCGTATGGCATGAATGCCAATGGCAAGCAGCGAGCCAGGACGTTGGAGCAAGTTCTTGCAGGCTCCTCAGAGACTGCACGCGGGGCTCACTCGTCGACGAAATCCGGCGAGTGACGAAGATACAGTCCGACCCTCATGGCGACATGAGGAGCCAGGCAGAAATGATCTGGCCGCTCAAAGCAAATCGTTGAGCAATCGACGTCCGTTTTGAGTAGTAACAAACGTGCCTAAGGTAGGGATTCCCCTCGAAATCTGAGGGGTAGCTGCCCCCCGCATCGGTAACGATGCGGTGCGCAGTCGGCTATATGCTGGAAAATCCGGTGCATCCTCCACTACTCGACTCGGTAACTCGAGTCAGTGACAACGTGAGAGGTGCGGACAATCAGCAGGAAAGACTCAGACCCCAGGTTTGAGAATCCTCAGAGACCATACGCCGACCAACTCACCAAATCCCAAGGTGAGCTGAAGATATGGTCCGGACCCTACGGCGACGTAGGGAGGCCGGCGGAAACGACCGGTCCGCCAAATGATCGAAAGAATCTCAGATCATTTGGTTGTAACAGTGTCAAGCGAAATTCCTTGTCGGGTAAGTTCCGACCTGCACGAATGGCGTAACGACTTTCCTACTGTCTCAACCACAGACCCGGCGAAATTGAAGTACGAGTAAAGATGCTCGTTAGCTGCATCAGGACGGAAAGACCCCGTGGACCTTTACTACAGCTTGATGTTGAGTTTTGGTACTATTTGTGTAGGATAGGTGGGAGACTTTGAAGCATTGGCGCCAGCCAGTGTGGAGTCAACCTTGAAATACCACCCTTTTAGTGCCGGGACTCTAACCTCGGTCCGTAATCCGGATCAGGAACAGCGTCAGGTGGGTAGTTTGACTGGGGCGGTCGCCTCCTAAAATGTAACGGAGGCGCCCAAAGGTTCCCTCAGGCTGGTTGGCAATCAGCTGTCGAGTGCAATGGCAAAAGGGAGCTTGACTGCGAGACCTACAAGTCGAGCAGGTGCGAAAGCAGGGCATAGTGATCCAGCGGTTGCTTATGGAAGCGCCGTTGCTCAACGGATAAAAGGTACCCCGGGGATAACAGGCTCATCTTCCCCAAGAGTCCATATCGACGGGAAGGTTTGGCACCTCGATGTCGGCTCGTCGCATCCTGGGGCTGAAGCCGGTCCCAAGGGTTGGGCTGTTCGCCCATTAAAGCGGTACGCGAGCTGGGTTTAGAACGTAGAAAACACTGCGTCCCCAGGAAGTAATTCCTGGGTGCTCACTGGCTCATATCGGTGAAACCCTGAACGAACAACCGAACGTTCTACTTAGGGCAATACCGAGGGAAGGCCAACACAATGAACGTCTCTACGTCGTCCTACGTTGCAGGATTTCTGGACGGAGATGGAAGCATCGACTTCCAACTCGTCAAGCAGAAGGAGTACCGGTTCGGGTTCTACATCCGAGCCAGCGTCTCGTTCTCGCAGTCCACCTCAGCTAGACAGGGTCTGGAGCGCATCCAGGTACTCGTCGGCGGTGGTGGCTACATACGAGATCGGGGCACCGGAATGAGTGATCTTGTGATCACGAGCCGGGAGGCTGGTTGTCCAGTTACTCCGAGCAGTCGAGCCTTACGTGATCTTCAAGCAAGAGCATGTACGGCGAGCGCTTGAGATCCTCCCTCAACTCGGTCGAGTGAGGGATCCAGAGTTTTTCCTGCATCTAGCACGACAAGTAGATGCGTTTGCAACCCTAAACTATTCAAAAACGAAGCGGAATTCCGCCGCAGATGTCGAGCAACATCTGCGTAGCAAGGGCGTGTTGTGCCCCCGTAACGACTTCTTCGCCAGCAACAGCGAAGAGATGGCTTCTTAAGATCGATACCTCGATCCGCAGACCCCTGTGGAAGCCATAACACGCCAGCCCCTCGAAAGAGGGTGAAGGTATAGTCTGTGCCCGCAGTAATGCGGGATGAACATGCGTGAGACAGTTCGGTCCCTATCCGATGCAGCCGTAGGAGATTTGAGAAAGGCTGTCCCTAGTACGAGAGGACCGGGACGGACGTAGCTCTCGTGTGCCAGTTGTCCTGCCAAGGGCACGGCTGGTTAGCGACCTACGGGTGGGATAAGCGCTGAAAGCATCTAAGTGCGAAGCCCGTTTCGAGATGAAATCTCCCACAGGGTTAACCTGGTAAGGCCCGTGGCTAGACGACCACGTTGATAGGCCGGAGGTGTAAGTGCAGCAATGCATTCAGCCGACCGGTACTAATCGGCCGAGGGCTTGGAGACATACTCGTGCTCGTGCTCGCTTTGGAACGCTCAGGGGCTGCGGCAACGCAGCCTGGCGTGGCGTCGACTTCGTTCGCGAAGTAGAAGTCGCCCGCCGAGCGCACGATTTCCGGTGGCCATGGCGGCGGGGAAACACCCGTTCCCATTCCGAACACGGCAGTTAAGCCCGCCCGCGCCGATGGTACTTGGGGGGAGGCCCCCTGGGAGAGTAGGTCGTCGCCGGGATTTCTAATCGACTCAACCCCCTCCGAGCTCCGGCTCGTCGAGGGGGTTTTGTCGTTCTTGAGTCTCGACAAGTACCTCGGCGAGTAGGGCACTACTTCGTGTTCTCCTCGGTGGCGGCGCTCGGGAACGGGCTCGAGCTGGCCGGCGCCAGCACGCACGGGAGGTGCGGAAGGGCGACCGTGACCACGCCTGGGCTGGACGTGGCAGTACCGGTCAGAGCGGCCGAGGCGCTCGCGATCGGCACGCCGTCGATCTCATGGGCCTGGTCGTCGTCGGTCTCGTGGTGGGACGAAACGCGACATCCGGGACATTTCAAGGAACCGACCCGCCTAAACTCGACCGATGCCCGCTGAGCCCTCCCGACCGAATCGTCGCGCCCCGGGAGCGCGCCCGGGCGCCCGTGGTGCGAGTAACAACGCCCGTGGTGGGACGGGTCGTGGCACTGCGGGCCGCAGCGGCGGGTCCCAGCGCGCCGGCAGCGGAGGAGGCCGAAAGCCGCCCGGATCAGGAGGGAGCGGGCGGCCCTCGTCGGCCCGCCCACGACCGGCGAGCGGGGGCACGGGCCGGCCGTCGAGTGCATCGGGCGGCGCGACGCGTCGCCGCGACAGTGGGGCGCCGGCGGCGGCGCGCCGTAGTGCGACGGACCGAACGGGGAAGCCGTCCTCAGGGAGCCGAGAGGGCCCAGGGCCGGGATCGAGGTCGGGTGCCGCTACTCGCGGGGGTGGACCCTCGCGAGGGCGCCCCACCAGCGGCACCGGACGGCCACCCGCTCGCTCCGGCCGGCCGGCCAGCGGGGCCGAACGCAGCGATCGCCCGGGGCGGGCTCCGGCCCGACCCGCCAGCAGGCCGAGTGACCGCACCCCGGACGGACGCCGGAGCAGCGCCGCCAGGCCGGGTGACCGCACCCCGGCCAGGCCAGCGAGGCCAGCGAGACCGGCAAGTCCGGGGGCCAGACCGGCCAGACCGGCAGCTCGACCGGCGGCGAGACCGGCGACCGGATCGGCAAGACCGGCACGGGGCGGCACCGGCGGGCCGCGGGCACGAACGGGATCCACCGGGCGCCAAGCACCCGTCCGGCGCGACAGAGACGACTGGTCTCGAGACGAGCGCCCGGTCGAGACGCCGCTGCCCGAACAGGCCAAGAAGTGGGGCAACGTGGCCCGGCGGGGCGCCCGCCAGGTGGGGCACCGTGATCCCGACGGGACCCAGCGCTCGGCGTTCGCCTCCGACGAGCAGGAACGACGACGCCGTACGCCGCCGCCTAGCCGCCAGGCCCAGTGGGAGAGGCTCGACGGCGCCCGCGACGAGTGGGAGGAGACGGCGGCCCGGCCCCCCAAGAAGAGAGCCCGGTCGTCGAAGCCCGCCTCCGGACCAGCCCGGACCGGCGCTGCCGCGGGCACCGCGGGGGCCCTGGCCGCGCTGTCCAACCGGGTCAGCCTGCCGCCCGAGGTGGCGTCGGACATCCGGCGCGCCGCGGACACCGCCACCGCCCATCACCGGGAACGCCTGGTGGAACGGGCCGAGGCCGCCTACGGGGCCTACGAGCGGGGACGGTTCTCCGATGCGCTCCGTGCCATAAAGCCGGTGGCCGACGAGGCGCCGGCGGTGGCCGCCGTGCGGGAGTTGGCCGGACTGGCCGCCTACCGCACGGGTCGCTGGCGCGAGGCGGCGCGCCATCTGCAGGCCTTCGGCACCCTGAGCGATTCCACCGAGCACCTGCCTGTGCTCATGGACTGCCAGCGCGCCCTGCACAAGCCCAAGAAGGTCGCCGACCTGTGGGCGGAACTACGGCACAGCTCGCCGGAGCCTGATGTCCTGGCCGAGGGGAGGATTGTGGCCGCGGCCGCGTTGGCCGATGCCGGTGACCTCAACGGTGCCATCGCCATGCTGGCCACGGCCGGCGCGTCCAAGGCCCTGCGCAACCCATCCGACCGCCACATCCGCCAGTGGTACGTGCTGGGCGACCTGTACGAGCGTGCCGGCGATATTCCGCGGGCACGGGACTTCTTCGATCGGGTCCTGCGTGCCGACCCCGAGGCCTACGACGTGGCGCAGCGGCTGCGCGGCCTCGGACCGGAGCGCAAGCGGGCGCGGCCCAAGAGCCCAGCCCGGGCCAAGAGCGCCCGATCGCCCCAGCCCGCACCCGACGCCAGTCGGAGCGGCTGAGGCCGTCCGCCTCTCGCCGCTCGAGCGGCGCATTTCGCCGCTGCGGCGGCGCGAGGCTGGCGTGATGGACGATCGCGTGCACCGGGCGGCGGCCAACAACGCCCACTGGTGCCGAGCGGTGTGTGCCGCCCACGGGATGGCGTCGCGCTTCTGCGACGACTACTGGCTGCTCGCGGCGGGTTCGACGCTGCCCCTGTTCCCCAACCTGGTGACGCTGCGAGAAGAGGGGAGTGACGCCCAGCTCGCGTGCATCGCAGGACACCACCGCCCCGGGTCCCCGTGGTCGGTCAAGGACAGCTTCAACCGGCTCGACCTCCGCCCCCTCGGCTTCGACGTGCTCTTCGACGCGCAGTGGTTCTTCAGGCCGCCCGATGCGCCGGCGCGAGCAGGAGCAGGAGCAGGAGCGGGAGCGGAAGCGTCGGCAGGCGTGGCGGGGATCGAGGGCGCCGAGGCCGTGACGTCCCGACGCGTGGGCAGCGTGGCCGAGCTGGATGCCTGGGAGACGGCGTGGGCCCAGCGCCCCCGGGACTGGTCGTCCGGTGACTGCGTCTTCCCGCCCGCGCTGCTTCGGGACGAGCGGATCGCCTTCCTGTTCATGCGCGGAGACGCCGGCATACGTGCCGGCCTGGTCGCCAACTGCAACGCGGGCGTCATCGGGCTCTCCAACGCCTTCGTCCGGTCGGGCCAGGTCTCCGACCTGGTCGGGTGCCTGCGACTGGCGGCAGAGCTGTGGCCCGGGCTGCCCCTGGTCGGCTACGGAACGGGAGCCGAGCTCGAGGGCTTGGAGCGTCTGGGCTTCGAACGGACGGGACCGTGTCGCATCTGGCATCTGGCATCTGGCATCCGACACACGAGACATGACACCTGACGTGCGGACCGGGAGCCAACCCGCCGGCTAATGGGGGTCGATCGCTCCCGTCCCTGTTCCACCCGTCGGCGTCGTCGCTGTCGTCGCCGGGTTCGCCGGGTTCGCCGGGGGAGGGGCCGTGGTCGTGGGCGCAGTCGGGGCCGGAGCAGTCGTGGTCGTGGCAGCGGCCGGGGCCGTCGTGGTCGTGGTCGACGACGTGGTCGTGGTCGGCGGTGGCGCCGTCCCGTAGTTCGGTCCCTCGACCGTCACCAGGGTCCCGATCGGCGTCAGCGGCCACACCAGGGAGGCGTCGGCATAGGTCATTTCGACGCAGCCGTTGCTCTGCGGGGTGCCGTAGGAGGCGCGGATGAAACCGTGCAACGCGTCGCCCCCGTTGAAGTAGCTGGCGTAGGGGACGTTCGGGTCGTTGTAGGTCGTGCCGTCGGGGTTGGTGCCCTGCATGTCGGAGTAGCGCACGTGCTCGAAGACGGCATAGGAGCCGTCGGTCGTGTCGGCGCCCGGCGCGCCCGTGTTGACCGCGATGCCCACGTATTGGGCCGCCCCGTTGTCCCACAGCGTCAGGTTCTCGGGCTCCACCTTGTTCACCAGCACGTAGACGTAGGGCGCGGCGTTCATTTTGTGGTCGATGGTGTCGTTGATCAGCGACGTCCACACCGCCGGTCCGGCGATGCCGTCCACCCCGATGCCGTTCTGGTTCTCGAACGACTCGACGGCCGCTTTGAAGATTTCGTTCTCCTGCCCCTGGACCCACAGCGACATCAGCTGTGAGGGCTGGTCCGGCCAGCGCCAGGCGAACGCCCCCGTCTGGTCGACGGCCAGGTCGGACGCGGGTGGCGCCGGCCCCGAGGGAGTGAAGCTCAGCGGCAGGTAGTCCAGCCCCGCCAGCAACTGCTGCACGCGGAGCATGTCGCCGGGGACGGTGTCGAAAGTGATCGTCGTCGGACGGGCCAGTTCCTCACCGGCCGTCCCGAGCAACCCGGACGTGCCGCCGGGCACGGTCACCTGTTCCTGCACGCCCGGAACCAGAGGCGCCGCAAGATCGAACCTGAGCGTCGTCGGGCTCGACTGCACCCAGTCACCGGACACGTGTGGCGTCAGAATGGGCGTCACCTTGTGCAGCGCCACCGGCTTGGTGAAGGTCAAGGAGATGGACGCGTTCGACGCCACGTCGGCGGTGCCGGGCGCGGGCACCGACGAGCGCAGAGCGTAGGTCGGCCCACGCGGGCTCGTCGTCGCCGACCCCGCGGCGTGCGAGCCCGATTGCGATCCGGACCGTGACCCCGACGCCGACCCGGACCCAGACCCGGAACCCGACATCGGCGAGTTGTTCGAACCGGTCAGGTAGACGATGGCGCCGATGACGACCACGGCCGCCACCGCGAGCAGCCATGGCGAACCGCGCCGGCGCACCTTCCCGAGGGACCCACGTACGTCCATTGGCCTCTGCGTGGCCTCCGCTCCACCTCAAATTCGGCACCGCCCGTTCCCCAACCCGGCGCCTCGACCCGTCAGCGTATGGGCGCGGGCCCACCGACAAACGTCGGCTACGGGTGAAATTCCCAACAACGTGGCGATCACGCGGCGAAAAACAGGATTTCACCGCCGACCCCCAAAAAGAGCCCAATCGGGCCTCCGGTAGGCTGATCCGCCATGAGCACCGACCTCCACGCGCTCCTGGGCGACGACGCCGACACCCTGCTGAGCTACACGGCCAAGGCGTTCCCGGCCGAGAACCTGACCCTCCCCGGTTCGGACTACCTCGATCGGGTGTTCACCAATTCGGACCGCAGCCCGACCGTGTTGCGCAACCTCGGCACCCTGTTCAACCACGGGCGGCTCGGCGGCTCGGGCTACATCTCCATCCTCCCGGTCGACCAGGGCATTGAGCACTCGGCGGCGGCCAGCTTCGCCAAGAACCCGGCCTACTTCGACCCGCTGAACATCATTGAGCTGGCTCTGGCCGGCGAGTGCAACGCCGTGGCCACCACGCTGGGCACGCTCGGCCTGGCCTCACGGCGCTACGTGCACCGCATCCCCTTCATCGTCAAGCTCAACCACAACGCGTTCCTGCACGCGCCCGACACCTACGACCAAATCATGTTCGGCTCGGTGTACCAGGCGGCCGAGCTGGGCGCGGTGGGCGTCGGCGCCACCATCTACTTCGGCTCCGACGACATGGACCGCGAGCTGCAGCAGGTCTCCGAGGCCTTCGCCGAGGCCCACAGCCTCGGTCTGTTCACCGTGCTGTGGTGCTACCTGCGCAACCCGGCCTTCAAGAAGGACGGCGTCAACTACGAGGTGTCGGCCGACCTGACCGGGCAGGCCAACCACATGGGCGTGACCATCGAGGCCGACATCATCAAGCAGAAGCAGCCCGAGAACAACGGCGGTTACACCGCCATCGGCTTCGGCAAGACCGACCCTCTGGTCTACGACGAGCTCACCACCGACAACCCGATCGACCTCACCCGCTGGCAGGTGGTCAACTGCTACGCCGGGCGCATCGGCCTCATCAACTCGGGCGGCGAGTCGAAGGGCGACAGCGACCTCGCCCAGGCCGTGCGGACCGCGGTGATCAACAAGCGCGCCGGGGGCATGGGCCTCATTGTGGGCCGCAAGGCCTTCCAGCGCCCCATCGCCGAGGGCGCGTCGCTGATCCACTCCATTCAGGACGTCTACCTCGACCCGGCGGTGACCATCGCGTAGCACCGGCGCCGCCCCGGGCAGGCCCCTGGCGGGGCTCACCTCGCCGGTCCCGCCGGCCCACGGCCCGGAGGACAGGCCTCGGCGGCCTCGACGGCCTCTGAGCTGGGCAGCACATGGCTGTTACGCGGCCGGGGGTAGACTCGAAACCCGAACGAAATATTCGGACTGAGAGCGCCGCGCGCCGTGCCGGCGGGGGTGCGCAGGGGCCGCCGCAATGGGCGGGTGAGCGCTCGGGCGTCCATGACATTGAGACGAGGCAGCCCGTGGCATCGGGAACGCATCACGTGACGACAGAGCAGCTCGACCAGGTCATTGTGCGCTTCGCCGGCGACTCCGGCGACGGCATGCAGCTGACGGGCGACCGCTTCACCACGTCCAGCGCTTTGCTGGGCAACGACCTGTCCACCTTCCCGGACTTCCCGGCTGAAATCCGGGCGCCGGCCGGCACGGTCAACGGCGTGTCGGCGTTCCAGGTGCACATTTCCGACCACGACATCCTCACCCCGGGGGACTCGCCCAACGTGCTGGTGGCCATGAACCCCGCCGCGCTGAAGGCGAACATCGATCTCATGGCCCAGGGCACCGTGCTGATCGTCAACAGCGACTCCTTCGAGGAGCGCGACCTGGCCAAGGCCGGTTACGAGGCCAACCCGCTGACCGACGGCTCGCTGGCCGCCTACACGGTCTACGAGGTCCCCATGACCTCCATCACCCAGGAGGTGTGCAAGGAGGCCGGGGTCAAGCCCCGCGACGCCGAGCGGTCCAAGAACTTCTTCGCGCTGGGCCTGGTCAGCTGGATGTACACCCGCCCCGTCGAGCCGACCATCGAGTGGATCACCGAGCGCTTCGCCGGCAAGCCGCAGGTGGTCGACGCCAACACCCGGGCCTTCCGGGCCGGCTACGACTTCGGCGAGACCGCCGAGCTGTTCGAGTCCAACTACGAGGTCCGCCCGGCCACCTTCGAGAAGGGCGAGTACGTCCAGGTGACGGGGAACCAGGCCCTGGCCTGGGGCCTCATCACGGCGTCGCGCCTGGCCGGGGTGCCCCTGTTCCTGGGCAGCTACCCGATTACGCCGGCCTCGGACATTCTGCACGAGCTGAGCCGGCGCAAGGAGTTCGGCATCCGCACCTTCCAGGCCGAGGACGAAATCGCCGGTATCGGCGCCGCCCTCGGCGCCGCCTTCGGCGGGGCGCTCGGCGCCACCACCACCAGCGGTCCCGGTCTCGACCTCAAGTCCGAGACGATCGGCCTGGCCATCAACCTCGAGCTGCCTCTCGTCATCGTCGACGTGCAGCGCGGCGGGCCGTCGACCGGCCTGCCCACCAAGACCGAGCAGGCCGACCTGCTGCACGCCATGTACGGCCGGCACGGCGAGGCACCGGTGCCCATTGTGGCGGCGCAGACGCCGAGCGACTGCTTCGCCACCGCCATTGAGGCGGTGCGCCTGGCCATCAAGTACCGCACGCCGGTCATTCTCCTCTCGGACGGCTACCTGGCCAACGGCGCCGAGCCGTGGCGCCTGCCCGACCTCGACGCGCTGGAGCCCATAGAGCCCGGCTTCGCCTCCGAGCCCAACCACACCGACGCCGAGGGCAACGAGTCCTTCTGGCCCTACATCCGCGATCCCGAGACGCTGGCCCGCCCCTGGGCGCCCCCCGGGCTGCCCGGCCTGGAGCACCGCATCGGCGGCCTCGAGAAGGCCGACGGCAGCGGCAACGTGTCCTACGAGGGCGTCAACCACGAGCGCATGGTGCACCTGCGCCGCGACAAGGTCGCTCGCATTGCCGCCGACATCCCGCCTGTCGAGGTGAACGACGAGAGCGGTGACGCCCAGCTGCTGCTGGTCAGCTGGGGCTCGACCTACGCCGCGGTGTTCGCCGGCGTGAAGCGGGTACGGGCGCGGGGCATGAAGGCGGCCCACGTCCACCTGCGCCACCTGAACCCGCTCCCGTCCAACCTGGGCGAGGTCCTGGCCCGCTACACGCAGATCCTGGTGCCCGAAATCAACCTGGGCCAGCTCAGCCGCATTCTGCGGGCCGAGTACCTGGTGGACGCCCAGACCATGTCGAAAATGCAGGGCGTGCCGTTCCGGGTCGGCGAGATCGAAGCGGCCATCACCGCACTGCTCGGAGGGAAGTCATGAGCGAGTCCAACGGCTCCAACGGTTCCAACGGTTCGGCCGGCCACGCCGGCGACGGCGCCGTGGCCACCGCCGTCCCGGTCACCACCCGCAAGGACTGGACCAGCGACCAGGAGGTGCGCTGGTGCCCGGGTTGCGGCGACTACTCCATTCTGGCCGCCGTGCAGATGCTCATGCCCGAGCTGGGCGTGCGCCGCGAGAACACGGTGTTCCTCTCGGGCATCGGCTGCGCCGCCCGGTTCCCGTACTACATGAGCACCTACGGGATGCACTCCATCCACGGGCGGGCGCCCGCCATCGCCACCGGGCTGGCCACGACGCGACCGGACCTCGACGTCTGGGTGATCTCGGGCGACGGCGACGCGCTGTCCATCGGGGGCAACCACCTCATCCACGCGCTGCGCCGCAACGTGCGCCTGAACATCCTGATGTTCAACAACCAGATCTACGGCTTGACCAAGGGCCAGTACTCGCCGACGTCCGAGGTGGCCAAGGTCACGAAGTCGACACCGTTCGGCTCGGTGGACACCCCGTTCAACCCGGTGTCGCTGGCGCTCGGCGCCGAGGCCACCTTCGTGGCCCGCACCCACGACATGGACCGGGCCCACATGCAGGAGGTGTTCCGCCGGGCCCACCGGCACAACGGCGCCGCCTTCGTGGAGGTGCTGCAGAACTGCAACGTCTTCAACGACGGCGCCTTCGAGAAGATCACCAGCCGCGACGTGCGGTCCAGCATGCTGATCCCGCTCGAGCACGGCCAGCCGATCGTCTTCGGTCCCGAGGGCGAGGAGCGCGGCGTCGTCCAGCGCCCCGACGGCTCGCTCGAGATCGTCTCGGTGGCCGACGTCGGCCGGGAGAACCTCCTGGTGCACGACGAGCAGCGCGACGACCCGGGCCTGGCCTTCGCGCTGTCCCGGCTGGCCCGTGGCCCCTACGAGCCGACACCCATCGGCGTGTTCCGCGCCGTGGCGCGCCCCGAGTACGGCGCGCAGATGGCCGAGCAGGTCACCGAGGCCCAGGCCAAGCGCGGGCTGGGCGACGTGGCGGCGCTGCTGCGGTCGGGCTCGAGCTGGACCGTCGACTAGGTACAGGGCCTCGGGGCCGCGTGCTGCTCATCAGCGCGACGCGCCGGGGCCATTTCGGATAGATCCAGCGCCCACGCCGCGCCGTGGCGCGCGCCGCGGTGGACGACGGCCCAGCACGGGGCAAATGACAATGCGGGTCCAGGCCGCCATACTGACGGCATGGACACGCTCCGTCACTCGGACTCAATCGTCATCCACCGGTCGCCCCAGGAGCTGTACGACATGGTCGCGGACGTGACCCGCATGGGCGAGTGGAGCCCGGTCTGCAAAGCCTGTTGGTGGGACGAGGGTGCCGGGCCGCGCGTCGGCGCCACGTTCACCGGGCGGAACGAGGTGCCGGAGCGGACGTGGGAGACGCGCTGTGAACTGCTGGTGGTCGACCCCGGCCGCGAAATCGCCTGGGCCGTGGCCGAACCTCCGACCCGGGCGCGCTGGAGCTACTTGTTCTCCCCGGTCGAGGGCGGGACGGAGCTCACCGAGACGTGGGAGCTGCCTCCCGAGGGTGCGGCCTTCTTCGAGAAGGTGTTCGGTGACGATGCAGCGAAGCAGATCGGCCTGCGCAGCGACGCGGCCGAGGCAGGCATAGAGGCGACGCTGGCTGCCATTAAGAAGGCGGCCGAAGGCTGAACGAGCTGCCGGCCGGCGGGGAACACCGGCCTGCGGCGCGGCCCCTCCTGACCTCCGACCTGCTCCGTTTCGGGAGGCCTGTAGGTTTTGCCCATGGCTCATGAAACAAGTACCGGCTCGTCGCCCATCGTCGAGGGCCTGATGAACAACCTGCGGGAGATCCTCCCCGACGAGCACGGCAGAAGCTCGACGGGTACGCGGCGCAGGCCGAGGCCTCGTCGCCCAAGGGGGACTTCCGGCGAGCGCGCCACTGTCTGCACTGGGCCGTCAAGGTGGCCGAGAGCCCCGACCACTCGCACCTCTCAGGGTTGGCCATCCGGCTCAAGGAGAAGCACAAGGCATGGCAGGACATCTGGCTCGGGACCGAGTTCGGCTCAGAGGTCGAGATCGGCCACGGGCAGGCCTCGCACGAAATAAAGGGTGACCAGAAGATCGGCCCGGGCGAGGACATCGAGCTGCTGTGGGTGGCGGAGGCCACGGACGTCGCCAAGAGCGCGGCCGAGAAGTCCGGCTGGGACGCGGTCCCCTGGGAGGAACTGCTCCGAGACGTTCTGGCAATCAGCTAGAGGGCGACGCCGGCGGCGCCTCCACCTCGTCCCGGATCCGCTCCAGCGTCGTCCGCATGCCGTTGCGGTTGGTCTTGCCGCGTGACCAGCCCCACAGCGACCAGTAGAGCCGCAGCCACCACGTCGGCGTGAGCGTGAAGGATTCCGTGACGTCGGAGCCGTCGGCCGCCGGCACAATGTCGTAGCGCCACACGTTCAGGGGCGCATCGACCTTGTTGCCGACTCCGAACGCGAAGACCCGGCCCGGCTCGGACGCCGTCACGGTGCACGTCGTCCAGTAGACGGGCCCCTTGCCGTTGCGCTTGACGTGGCCGCGGAACTTGGCTCCGAGCGCCGGTCCGGTGGCGCCGTCGGTCCAGACGGCCTCGAAGGTCTCGGGGCTGTAGCTCCCAATCCGGGTCACGTCGCTCACCAGGTCCCACACCTGCTCGGGGGTGGCCTTCATGTGGATGGTCACCGAATCGTGCATGCCGGCCTGTCCCTTCCGCCCCGTCTCATTCGAGGTCGAGCGACCGGAAGACCATGCCGGTGCGCGGCTTGGGGCTGAAGTAGGTGGTCTTGGGCGGCATACGGCGGCGCTCCTTGGCCCACTCCTCAATCTGCTTGACGGTCGCCGGCCGCAGCAAGAAGGCGGCCTGGCCTTCGCCGGCCGCCAGCGCCTCCATCGCCTCCTCCACGCTGTGGCGGTGCATCACCTCGTGGGGCGGCAGTTCCGAGAGCACGGTCGCGATGAGATTGGAGTCGAGGTCGTTGCCCGGCTGCTCGGCCAGCTCGGCCTGGGGGAGCAGGAGGTAGGCCTGTCCACCGGTGATCATGGTCAGTGCGCCCGAGTCGGAGAGCGCGCTCAGGGTACGGGTATCGGCTGCGCCGGCCCGCACCACGTCGAACCACTGGCCCAGCGCGTCGACCAGGTCGAAGCCGTCGGGCAGTCCACTGATTGTGCGGTGAATGGCGCCGACGGTCAGCTGGTCCTCGGCCAGCTCGACCACGAGGGCCATGACGTAGTCGTGCGGCCCGGCCTGGCCGCCGGTGGCCTCGCGCACCTGCGCCTGGTAGGCGCGGGCCGTCTCGTAGCGGTGGTGGCCGTCGGCCAGGACGACCGGCGCGGTGGCCAGGGCCGCACTCACGGCGGCCACGGCGTCGGGGTCGCTCAGCACCCAGAGCTGGTGGCGCACGCCGTCGTCGTCGTAGGTGTCGGCGATCGGCTCGTCCTCGGAGGGATCGAAGGTGGCCGTCACGCCGGCGGCCATGGAGAGCCCCCAGATGGGGGAGAGGTTGGCCCGGGTGGCGCGCAAGAGGTCGAGCCGGTCGCTCTTGGGTTTGGGCAGGGTCTGTTCGTGGGGCAGGATGTCGCTCTCCTGGCCCGGCTCGGCCAGGCCGAGCGCCCCGATGACGCCGGTGGTGGTGCGCCCCGACGTGTCCGTCATGCGATAGGGGTAGAGGCTGAGCTCGGGGTCTTCCACCAGGATGCCGTTGGTCTGC
Source organism: uncultured Acidimicrobiaceae bacterium (assembly GCA_963850095.1). Taxonomy (GTDB): domain Bacteria; phylum Actinomycetota; class Acidimicrobiia; order Acidimicrobiales; family RAAP-2; genus Bog-473. The sequence continues at coordinate 565,837 of CAWKJX010000004.1, forward strand.
CATTGCATGAAGAGGTCGGTGGCCACGGCGTAGCGGTCGCGCCCGCCGGCCAGGTCGGCCTCGGGCAGCTCCACCAGGACCGCATTGGCCGGGTGGCGCGAGGCCAGGTGCACCCGTTCCGTCGGCGAAATGACGTCGTAGGGCGGGGCGATGACCTGGGCCGCGGGCGCGACGTCGGGCCGGTAGCGCAGCCCCCGGAATGGAGCGAAGCGAGGCACCGTGCCACTCTGGCACACCGCGGGCCAGGGCCGCCGCAGGGCGCTCCCGTACACTCTTGGTCGTGGACGAAGACGGTCTGGACCGCATCCTCACGGCCCCGAACGCCATCACCGCCGTTCGCCTGCTCTGCATTCCGATTTTCCTCTGGCTGCTCTTCGGGGTGCACCACCAGACGGAGGCGGCCGTCCTGCTGGCCGTGCTCGGCGCCACGGACTGGGTCGACGGCTACGTGGCCCGCCGCTTCGGCCAGGTCTCCACGCTCGGCAAGGTCCTGGACCCGGCGGCGGACCGGCTGCTGGTGGGGACGGCGGTCATCGCCATCATGGTCTACGGCGCGGTGCCGCTGTGGTTCGGCCTGGCCACCATCGCCCGCGAGGTGCTGGTGTCGGGCATGGTGCTGTTGCTGGCCTCGCTCGGCGCGGCGCGCATCGACGTGCTGTGGGTCGGCAAGGCGGGCACGTTCGGTCTCATGTTCGCCTACCCGACCTTCCTGCTCGGGTACGGCGACGCCGGCTGGCAGGAACCCATCCGCGTCATCGGGTGGGTGACCGGCCTGGTCGGGCTGACCCTGGCCTGGATCGCCGCCGCCAGCTACATCGCGCCGGCCCGCGCCGCGCTGCGCCAGGGCCGGGAGGCCCGCCGGAGCGGGAGCGCCGTATGAAGGCCGTCATCATGGCCGGCGGTGAGGGCACCCGGCTGCGGCCGCAGACCTCGAACCTGCCCAAGCCGATGTTGCCGTTGGTCGGCCGACCGATGATGGAGCACATCGTGTCGCTGCTGCAGCGCCACGGCGTCACCGACATCGTCGTCACCGTCGCCTTCCTGCCCAACGCCATCCGCAGCTACTTCGGCAACGGCAGCGAGCTGGGCGTGCGCATGGCCTATGCCACCGAGGAAACCCCTCTCGGCACCGCCGGCTCCGTGCGCAACGCCCGCGAGCAGCTGACCGAGCGGTTCCTGGTGATTTCGGGCGACGTGCTGACCGACATCGACCTCTCGTCGGTGGTCGCGTTCCACGAGAAGAACGACGCGCTGGCCACCATCGCGCTGTGCGCGGTCGACAACCCGCTCGAGTTCGGCATCGTCATCACGCGTGAGGACGGGAGCATCGAGCGCTTCCTCGAGAAGCCCGGCTGGGGACAGGTCTTCAGCGACACCATCAACACCGGCATCTACGTCCTGGAGCCGGAGATCTTCGACCTCATTCCCGAGGGACGCGCGGTGGACTTCTCCGGCGAGGTCTTCCCCGCCGCGCTCGAGGCCGGCCGGCCCCTCTACGGGTACGTGGCCGACGGCTACTGGGAGGACGTGGGCACCTCGGCGGCCTACCTGAAGGCGCACGAGGACATCCTCGACGGCAAGGTGCAGGTCGACGTGTCCGGCTTCGAGCTGCGACCGGGTATCTGGGTGGGCAAGGGCTCGAGCATCCACCCCTCGGTCCAGATCCACTCGCCGGCCTTCGTGGGGGAGAACTGCACCATCGACGCCGAGGCGGTGCTGGGCTCCTACACCACCATCGGCGCCAACACGCAGGTGGCCGAGCGGGCCGAGGTGCAGCGGTCGGTGATCGCCGAGAACTCCTACCTGGGCCCGGCCGTGCGGGTCGAGGGGGCGGTGCTCGGCAAGTCGTGCGACCTGCGCGTGGGCGCCCGGGTCGAGCCGGGGTCGGTCCTGGGCGAGGGCTGCCTCATCGGGGCCCACGCCGAGGTGCGCAGCGACGTCAAGGTCTACCCGTACAAGGTCGTCGAGGCGGGGGCCCAGGTGAACGCCTCCATTGTGTGGGAGTCGGGCGGGGCCCGCGCCCTGTTCGGCCGGGACGGCGTCCAGGGGATCGCCAACGTGGACGTGAGTCCCGAGCTGGCGGTGCGCCTGGCCAAGGCCTGGGCCTCGGGCTTCGAGAAGGGCTCTTTCATCACGGCCTCGCGGGACACCAGCCGCGTGGCCCGGGTGCTCAAGCGGGCGCTCATGGTGGGCTGCAACTCCGTCGGGGTGAACGTGGCCGACCTCGAGCTGGCCACCATTCCCGTCACCCGCCACCACATCCGGGTTCGGGGCAACCGGGCGGGCCTCACCGTCCGGCTCAGCCCCGACGACCCCCAGCAGGTCGTCATCCGCTTCTTCGACGACCGCGGCATCGACCTCTCAGAAAGCGATCAGCGCCGGGTGGAGCGCATGTACCACCGCGAGGAGTTCCGCCGTGTCACCGCGGGGGAGATCGGCGACATCGATTTCTCTCCACGCACCATTGAGCACTACACGGCCGATGTCGTCGAGGCCTTCGGCCTGCGCCGCGACGCCGACCGCGTGGTCAAGCTCGTGCTCGACCTGTCCTACGGTGCGGCGAGCTTCGTCATGCCCAACTTGCTGTCGAAGGTGGGGGCCGACGTCCTCAGCATCAACCCGTTCGCGCAGACGCCGGCCATGTTGGCCGTGGACCGCCAGGAGAGCGAAGCGCGGGTGGCCGAAGCGGTGCGGGGTTCGGGGGCCGACCTGGGCGCCGTGATCGACGCCGGCGGGGAGAAGCTCACCCTCATCGACAACCGGGGCCACGTGCTGAGCGACGACGAGGCTCTCATGGCCTTCCTCGAGCTGACGACCGCCGAGGGCGCGACCGGTCCGGTCGCGTTGCCGGTCACGGTCAGCGACCGCGCGCTGCGGCTGTGCGAGTCGCGCGGAATCGACGTGATCCTCACGCCACTCTCGCCGTCGGGCGTACTGGAGGCCGCGGCGTCCGGCGGCGTGGCGTTCGCCTCGGACCGACGGGGAGGCTACGTCTTCCCCGTCTTCCTCCCGGCGTTCGACGCGGCGGCTGCGCTGGCCCGTCTGATTTCGCTGCTGGGGCCGGCCACCATTTCGCTGTCCGAAGTGGTCGAGGCCACCCCGGCCATGCCGGTGTGGCACGAGGAGGTGGCGACGCCGCTCGAGCACAAGGGCCTGATCATGCGCACCATGATGGAGCAGCTCACCGAGGAGGGAGCGGAGCTCGTCCTGGTCGACGGCATAAAAGTGATGCTCGAGTCCGGCTGGGTTCTGGTGGTTCCCGACCCCGAGGACCCGGTCACCCACGTCTGGGCCGAGGCGGCCGACCTCGTCGCGTCGGAGGCGCTGGCGGAGGCGTATGCCGGCCGCATCGCCTCCATGGTTCCCTAGAGAGCGGGCCTGCGGGTCGGGTCGGCCGTCCGATAGGGTCACCGCATGAACGTCCCGGAAGACCTCCGCTATTCGGAAGAACACGAGTGGGTGCGGGTCGAGGGAACGCGTGTGCGCATCGGCATCACGGACTACGCCCAGGATGCGCTGGGCGACATCGTCTTCGTGGACCTGCCCGCGGTGGGAAGCGGTGTCGAGGTCGGTGGGCAACTGGGCGAGGTGGAGTCGACCAAGTCGGTGTCGGAAATCTATGCCCCCCTGTCGGGCACGGTCACGGCCGTGAACGACGCGCTGGCCGACGGGCCCGAGCGGATCAACCAGGATCCCTACGGCGAGGGCTGGATCTGCGAGCTGGAGCTCGCGCCGGGTGCCGACCCGGCCGGCCTCCTCGACGCTGCCGCCTACGGCGAGCTCATCGCAGGCTGAGCAGGCGTTCGAGCACCCGGTGGCGTCAGGAGAATGGGGGCGTGGCGTGGAGTACCGTGGACGCCGTGTTCTGTTCCAATTGCGGGCACCGCAATCCCGAGGGGGTCAACTTCTGCTCCTCGTGCGGCAACCCGCTGCTGGCGGACGGGGACGACGCCACCATCACGCTCCATCCCAACGATGAGGCCGAGACGTCTGAGGAGAACCCGGAGGTCACCCTCGTCGAGGTCCCGCACGGTGCGGGCGTCCTCGTGGTCACCCGTGGACCCAACCTCGGAGCGCGCTACCTCCTGGGCGAGGACGTGGTGCGGGCCGGTCGACACCCCGAGAGCGACATCTTCCTCGACGACATCACCGTCTCCCGCCGCCACGTCGAGATCACGCCGAAGGACGGCGGCTACGCGCTGCGGGACGTGGGATCGTTGAACGGTACGTACGTGAACAGGGAGCGGATCGACGAGGTCCAGCTCGCCCCGGGCGACGAGGTGCAGATCGGAAAGTTCAAACTCGTCTACCTGGTGGCTGGCAACGAGTGAGCAGCCGCACCTATCTCTCCATCGGTGACGTCCTGACGCTGCTGCGGGAAGAGTTCCCCGACGTCACCATCTCGAAGATCCGCTTCCTCGAGAGCCAGGGCCTGGTCAACCCCGAGCGGTCGCCGTCGGGTTACCGGAAGTTCTTCGAGCACGACGTGGAGCGGCTGCGCTGGGTGTTGCGCCAGCAACGGGAGCACTTCCTCCCGCTCAAGGTGATCCGGGACCGCCTGGCCGACGGTGACCTGGACGAGGGCGCCGACCTGGCCAACGGCAAGTCGGGCGAGGCAGCCCACACGCCGGCACGTCCGGCCCGGGCCGAGGAGCAGCCGACCAAGGCCGACGAGGAGGCGATGGCCCGCATTCTGGCCGACGCCTCACGGCGCACCGCCGCCAACATGCCCGACGCGGCCCAGGGCCGACGGGGATTGCAGGTGGTGCCCGACCACGCAGCCGGCGCCGCCGGGGCGGCCGCGACGGCCGGCGCCGCGGGTGCCTCGGGCGGAGAGGAGTCGACCGAGCGGGCCCGGGTGGGCGTTGGCGCGGCGGCCAAGCCCGCCGCCGCGGGCACCGCCAGCGGACCGAGCGGGCCACCGCCCCGGGACGTGGTGGCCGGGCCGACCGATGCCCCGGGACCACGCCCGGGCGGGGCCGGCGCGCCCGCACCTTCCCCATCGACGACGGGGGCTCACGGGGCCGGCCCGACTCCGGCGCCGGCGCCGCCGCAGCCGGGCGCCGACACGCGCCCGGGCTCGAAGGCCCCGAGGGACGGCGGGGTGACCGGCATCGTGACCGGGGCCAGCCTGACCGCGGAGGAGTTGTGCGGCGCATGCGGCCTTTCGGCCGACGAATTATCGGGGCTCGAATCGTTCGGCCTGATTGAGCCGGTCATGGTGGCCGGCATCCCCACCTTCGACGAGGACGCCCTCACCATGGGCAAGGTGGCGGCCGCCTTCCGGGCCTACGGCATCGAAGCGCGTCATCTCCGCTCCTACCGCAACTCGGTGGACCGTGAGGTGGGGCTGATAGAGCAGGTGGTCATCCCCCTGCTCCGCCAGCGGAACCCCGAGGCCCGCCAGCGGGCGGTCGAGGCGGCCGACCAATTGGCCTCCCTGGGGCAGTCGATGCGTGCCACCCTGTTGCGCCAGGCACTCAGGCGGCACCTGGGGGGCTGACAGGGCGCATCTGGCGCTACATTTCATACATGGTCCGTGTGCTACTTCGTGCGGTCAGGGTGGACCTGCAGTCGAACACGCCGGTGCTCCTGCTGCAGGAGACGGAGGGTGAGGGGCGCACGCTGCCGATCTTCATCGGGAGCCCCGAGGCAACGGCCATCGCCTACGCGCTGCAAGGAGTCACCATGCCGCGCCCGCTGACCCATGACCTGATGAAGGACATGCTCGGCGCGCTCGACATTACGGTGGAGCGCGTGATCATCACCGAGCTGCGGGCTTCGACCTACTTCGCCGAAATGCATCTCCTGCACAACGGCCAGCGCACCATTGTGTCGAGCCGGCCCTCCGACGCCGTGGCGGTGGCGGTGCGCATGGAGACGCCGCTCTTCGTCTCGGACGAACTCATGGAGTCCGAGGGGATCATCCTCACGCTCGAGGGGGAGGACGACGAAGAGGACACGCCCGACGAACTGGTGGGCCAGTTCCGCCAGTTCCTCGACTCCGTGCGCCCGGAGGACTTCGAGGGGTGAACCCGTCACGTTGGGCGCTCGCCGCGCTGGCGGGCGTCGCTCTCCTCGCCGCGGCCTGCAGCAGCTCGAACCCGCCGGCGCGGACCACGACCACCACGTCGCACCACCAGTCGGTGACGACCTCGTCGACCACCTCGACCTCGGTGGCGCCCTCGACCACCACGACGTCGGGGGCGGCGGCGGCGACCGCCTGCACCAAGGTCACGGCCAGCGCCGGCCAGTCACAGGGTGCGGCCGGGACGATCACGGGGACCATCACCGTGACCAACGCCGGGCCTACCGCCTGTACGGCGAACGGCTACCCGACGGTCGGGCTCATGTCGGGCAGCGGCGCCCCCATCACCGTCACCATGGTGAACGGCCTGTCGGTCGACGTCTCACCCCAGGCCAGCGCCAGCCCCTCGGCGGTGGCCATCGCACCTTCGTCCACGGCGCAGTTCGCCTACCAGTACTCCGACGTGCCCGTCGGGAACGCGACCAGCTGCCCGGAGTCCGAGGCGGCCACCGTGACGATGCCGGGCTCGTCGACGCCCTCGCCTTCGTTCTCCTTGCAGATAGCGCCGTGCGCCGACGGCACCATCCGGGTCTCGCCCGTCTATTCCTGACGACGCCGAGGCGACCGCTCCGGGGCCGAGCTCAACGCTCGGGCGCCACCAGGATCCGTCCGCGCACGGCGGCGTCGAGCACGCTGTCCAACGCCGCCGTGAGCCCGTCCAGGCCGATCTCCTCGTTAACCATGTCGTCGCAGTGCTGCATGGGGAAGGTGTCCGCCATGTCCGACCACAGCGCGCGTCGCTCTTCTATCGGCGTGGCCACCGTGTCGATGCCGAGCAGGGCGACGCCGCGGGTGATGAAGGGATAGACGGTGGTGGTGAGTTCGTTGCCTCCGGTGAGGCCACTGGCCGCCACCGCGCCGCCGTAGCGCACCGTGCGCAGCGCCTCGGCCAACGCCGTGCCGCCGACGCAGTCGACGACGGCTCCCCACATTTGGGGGCCGAGCGTCCGGCCGTCGTCCTCGGTGAACTGGCGGCCGACCACCCGTGACGCGCCCAGCTCCTTCAAGTAGTCCTGCTCCGCCGTCTTGCCCGAGGACGCCACGACCTCGAACCCGTTGTGGGCCAGCAGGGCCACCGCGGCGCTCCCCACGCCGCCCGAGGCGCCGGTCACCAGGACCGGCCCGTCGTCGGGCGTCGCGCCGTGCCGGAGCAGGCGTTGGAGGGACAGCAACGCGGTGTAGCCCGCCAGACCGATGATGGCGGCGTGGCGGTTGCTGAGCGCGTCGGGCAGCGGGACGACCCAGTCGGCCGGGACGCGGGCGAAGCCGGCGAACCCACCGTGGTGCGCCACCCCGAGGTCATAGCCCTGGACCAGCACGCGCTGGCCGGCGTCGAAGTCGGGGCTGGTGCTCTCCTCGACCCGGCCGGCCAGCTCGACCCCGGGTACCAGCGGGAAGATGCGGGCCACCCGGTTGCCCGGCCGGGTCACCATGGCGTCCTTGAAGTTGATGGCCGACCACTCGACGCGGATCAGGACCTCGCCCGCCGGAAGGTCGTCCTCGGAGAGCTGCACGACCGATGGGCGGATCACGGCGCCGGACTTGGCCAGGAGGTAGGCCGGGAAGCGCACCGAATCACTGTAGAGGGCCGTTCGGTCCGCCCGCCGCCGTCCACGCCACGCTACGTTCGCCCGATGGCCGCCACTTCGTCCTATGGGCGTTGGGCATCCCCGCTTGCTGCGTCCGACGTGGCGCGGGCCAAGGTGTCGCTCAGCGAACTGTGCTCTGACGGGCACGCCCTCTTCTGGCTCGAGTCCAGACCGGCCGAGGCGGGGCGCGTGGTGATGGTGCGCTGCAGCGGGGACCGCCCGCCGGCCGACCACTCGCCTCCCGGGGTGAGCATCCGCAGCCGGGTCCACGAATACGGGGGCGGGGCCGTCTGCCTCGTGCCGGGGCACGCCGACGGCGCCTTCGCCTACGTCGACCAGGCCGACCAGCGCGTGTGGTTCTGCGACGGCCCGGCCGCCGGCGGGCCGGACGCGGCGCGGCCGCGCCCACTGACACCCGGGCCGCCCCCGGGGACCGAGCTCCGCCACGGCGGCCTGGGCGCCACGGCCGACGGCGAGTGGGTGCTCGCCGTGCGCGAGACCCACCGGGAGGGAGCGCCCCGGCCGGCGCGCGGTGTGGTGGCGCTGCCGACGCGGCGGGGCGCGTCCGAGATCGACCCTCCTCGAGGGGCACGACTTCTACGGTGCGCCACGGGTCGAAGGGACGGGCGGGCGCCTCGCCGTGGTGGTCTGGGACCACCCCGACATGCCGTGGGATGCGTCGGCGCTCGTCGTGGTGTCCCTGGTCGGCGCCGAGCGCAGTGGCACGGGCGGCGAGGAGTCAACGCTGACGGCCGGGCCACCCGTCGCCGTCGCCGGCGGACCGGCCGAGTCGGTGGGCCAGCCGGCATGGCAGGACGACGGCAGTCTGCGCTTCGTCTCCGACCGCAGCGGCTGGTGGCAGCCCTATGTCCAGCGTGGCCCCTTCGACGTGGAGGCCCCGGCCGCCGAGCCGGTGGCCCCTGAGTGCGGAGGCGGCCGAGTTCCACGGTCCCGACTGGGTCCTCGGGCAGAGGACCATGGCCGAGCGGCCCGATCGCAGCCTGGTCGCCCGCCGCACGGCCGCCGGCCGGGACTCGCTGGTCGTCTTCGGCCACGCCGGTGCCCCCGACCTCGCCGCGCCCACCCCGCTGCCCCAACCCTGCGTCTCGATCTCCGCCGTGTGCACCCATGGCGACGCCGTGGCATTGATCGGCAGCACCCCGGACACTCCGGCCAACGTGTGGCTGGTGGCCCCCGGCGAGCCGGCCCGCCCGCTGCGGCCCCCGGCCGCCGGCGCCACCGCCCTCGACCCCGCCGACGTGGCCGTGGCCGAGCCCTTCGGCCTGGACGGGCGGTCGGGGCGGACCATCTTCGGCACCCTCTACCGCCCGACCCGGTCGGGCGCGCGCCGGCCGGCCGGCCGGGCGCCCCCACTGGTGGTGTGGTGTCACGGGGGCCCGACGTCGTCGTGCCAGGCCGGCCTCGATCTCACACTGCAGTTCTTCACCACCCGCGGCTTCGCAGTGGCGTGCGTCGACTACGCCGGCAGCTCCGGCTACGGCCGGGACTACCGCAACGCGCTCTGGGGGCGGTGGGGCGTGGCCGATGCCGAGGACTGCCTCGATGCGGCGCTCCACCTGGCCGGGCGCGGCGACGTGGACGCGCGGCGCCTGGCCATCCGGGGCGGCAGTGCCGGCGGTATGACGGCACTGAACGCGCTCGCCTCGGGCGAGGGCTTCGGTGCCTGCGCGTCCTGGTACGGGGTGACCGACCTGCTCGGCCTCGTCGACACCACGCACGACTTCGAGGCCCACTACACCGACCGCCTGATCGGACCGCTGCCCGAGGCCCTGACCCTCTACGTGGAGCGCTCGCCGGTGGCCCGGGCCGCCGCCATGGCGGGATCGGTCCTCCTGCTCCAGGGCACCGACGACGCCGTCGTGCCCCCCCAGCAGGCCGAGCGCATGCTGGCCGCGCTGGAATCCGCCGGCCTGCCGTGCGACCTGCGCTTCTTCGAGGGGGAGGGGCACGGATTCCGCCGGGCCGACACCCTCACCACATGTTTGGAGGCGGAATTGGGGTTCTATCTGGAGGAGCTCCGCCTCTAAGATCCCCCTGGGTGCCTTCCCACCCGCATCCCGTGTGCGAGGTTCTTGCGACACCATGCCCACCACCACCACGACCGCCATCGATCGCCCGGTAGCCCTCGTCGTGGACGCGGCGCGCTCGGTGGCGGATCGGGTCATGGCCATCCCGCCGGAGTGGGGCGACGCCCTGTTGTACTTCGCCAGCGCGCTGTTCGCCCTGGCCACCATCTACACGTCGACCAACGCGCTGTACGAGGTGTGGGGCCGCATGGCCCTGTCGCCGTTCGCCTTCGGCGCCCTCGCCTCGGCCGTGCTGGCCTGGCTCGTGCGCCGCGCCCGCCGGCGGCGCAACGGCGCGCTGACGCCGCGTCAGCACCGGCGCGCCTGGCTGGCCCGTCTGGTCATCGCCGGGTGCGTCTTCGTGGGCGCGCTGGCCATCCCCATGGGCCTCGAGATCCTGTGGCAGTTCGACGGCGTGCCCGGCTCACACCTGCAGCCCGAGGTGACCTCGGTCGAGATCGGCGGGCAGGACCTGGTCAAGGGCGTGAACCCCTACCGTCCCCTGGTGCGGGAACACCACGTGGTCAAGTACCACCCCCCGGGCGAGCCTGACTACGCCGGCTTCCTGCCCTACCTGCCGCTCATGGCGGTGCTGGGCATCCCGAGCGAAATCTGGCCCAACAACGGCATGAGCGACGCCCGCATCTTCTTCTGCGTGACCACCCTGGTCGCGGCCGCGCTCGCCCTCTACCTGTGCAAGGCCGACGGGCGCCGCAAGATGCGCGCCATCCAGGCCCTGGTCATTTTGCCGCTGGCGTCGCTGCCGCTGTCCACCGGCGGCGACGACATCCCCGTCGTCGCCTTCCTGCTCCTGGCCATGGTGCTGGCCCAGCGTCGCCGACCCTTCCTCTCGGGGGTGGTGCTCGGCATCGCGTCGGCCATGAAGTTCACGGCGTGGCCGCTGGCCGTGCTGGCGCTCTTCGCCGCCCGTGGCCGGCGGGGCGAGCGCCGGCCGCTCACCATGCTGGCCGGCATCCTCGTCGTCGCCGTGCCGGCCATCTTCCCCTTCGCGCTGCGCGGGCCCTTCGCCCTGATCGACGACGTCGTGCTCTTCCCGCTGGGACTCAGCGCCATTCCGTCGACCGCGGCCAGTGCGCTCCCGGGTCACGTGCTGGTGACGGAGTTCCCCTCGCTCAACCGCGCCCTGCCGCTCGCCGTCGGGATCATCCTGGCCGTCGGCCTGGCCCGGCACCTCTACAAGCGCACCCCGCGCACGGCCTGGGAGGTCTGCACCATCGCCGGCGTCGTCATGACGGTGCTGATTCTGCTGGCGCCGAACCCGCGCCTGGGCTATCTGCTCTACCCGATCAATTTCTTCGTGTGGGCCTACCTCTTGAAGGAGCAGCCACCGCAGCCCGCCACGTCGCCCGACGACGAGGTGCCCGCGCCGGAACTCCGTGAGGCCGTGCCCGCAGGCAGGGCACCCTGAACCTCCCGACCGCCGCGGCCACGCCGCCGGCTGCGCCCACCCGGCGCTATTCGGGATCGCCCTCCTGGAGCAGGCGGATGGTGACGTTCGTCCAGCCGCCGGCCGGCGCTCCGGCCCCGAACGTCGTGGGCGGAATGGTCACCCCGATCTCCCAGTAGTACCCGTCGGTGCCGGCCAGCTTGCCCAGCACCTCGGTGGCCGTGGGGTCGTTGGCGGCCGGCCCGCGGTCGAAGACCTGCCAGCCCTCCCACTTGAGGTCGGCGGCGTAGAAGGCGAGGAGCGCGCCCTGGGAGTCATCGGAGCGCACGGTGATCTGCGAGTCGTACTGGCCGGACTCGTCGGCATTGTTCTGGTGCGCCACCCGCACCGCACCCACCGGGATGTCCACCGCGTTGATCACGTTCGACGGGGGCTGGCCCGAGCTGACAATCGGCTTCAAGGTGTCGGCCGCCGCCACCGCCCGGATGGCCGAGCCTGGCACCAGCCGCGCCGTGGTGCTCGTCTTGACCGGGGTGGGCGACTGCGACGTCACGACGGCGATGGTGATGAAGACGGCCAGGATCAGCACGGCCAGACCCAGCACGATCATGGCCGGGCGTATGGAGACGCCGCCGCGGACCGGGGGGCGCAGCGGCTCGCCACCGCCGTCGGCGGCCGGGACCGTGACCTCGTCGTCGCGGACCGCGAGCGGGGCGTCGACCTCGAAGGGGCCCATGTCGGTCTCGTGCAGCGTCATGGCGCCCCCAGCCTACGGCGCCGCCGACCACCCGAAATGGTCGAGCGGCCCGTGGCCCGCCCCGAGGCGCCACCCCGCGCCACCGGCCAGGGCCCGGGCCACGAAGGCCTTGGCCGCGGCCAGCGCCTCGGGCACCGATGACCCCTCCGCCAGCCCCGCCGCCAGGGCGGCCGAGAGCGAACACCCGGTGCCGTGGTCGTTGGCCGTGGCCACCCGGGTGCCGGGGAGCACGGTCACACCGTCGGGGCCGGCCACGACGTCGTCGGCCGACTCGGTCAGGTGACCGCCCTTGACCACCACCCAGCGCGGCCCGGCGTCGCGCAGGTGCTCGGCCACCGCCACCCGCGCGTCGGAGCGACTCGACCAAAAGGGCCAGGTCCACCCCTCCGAGCACCGCCGCCTCCCGCAGGTTGGGCGTGGCCACCAGGGCCCGGGGGAGGAGCAGGGCGACGTAGGCCGCCACGCCGTCGGGTTCGAGCAGGCGCTGGCCGGTCGAGGACACCAGCACCGGGTCCACCACCAGGTTGGGCAGCCGCCCCTCGGCCGCCAACGCGGCGACTTCGCCCACGATGGCCGCGTTGGCCAGCATGCCGGTCTTGACGGCGCGCACGTCGAAGTCGTCGAGCACGGTCTCGACCTGGAGCCGCACGAAGGCCGGATCGAGCGCGACGACGCCGCGCACCTCGGCGGTGTTCTGCGCCGTCACCGCGGTCAGCGCACTGGTGCCGTGCACGCGGTGCGCGGCGAAGGTCTTGAGGTCGGCCTGCGCGCCCGCCCCGCCACCAGAGTCCGAGCCGGCGATGGTGAGCGCGCTCGGGGGGGTGGCGCGGTCCGGCACCGGGCCACCCTACGTGGGGCGCGGGGTATCGTCGTCCGGTGGCCGCCGCCGACGCACCCGCCGCCGACCAGGGCCTCTGCATTGCCGGTGAGGTTCTCGATTCCCGGCTCCTGCTGGGCACCGGGGGCATGACCAGCCTGCACGCGCTGCGCCAGGCGTTGGAGGCGTCGGGCACGTCCATGGCCACCGTCGCCGTCCGGCGCGTCGAGCCCAGCGCCAAGGGCTCCCTGCTCTCGCTCCTCGGCGACCTGGGTGTGCGCGTGCTGCCCAACACCGCCGGTTGCGCCACCGCGTCCGAGGCGGTGCTCACGGCCAAGCTGGCCCGGGAGGCCTTCGGCACCGACTGGGTCAAGCTCGAGGTGATCGGCAACGACCGCACGCTGCTGCCCGACGCCGTCGAGCTGCTGGCCGCCGCCGAGCAGCTGGCCGAGGACGGCTTCACCGTGCTGCCCTACACGACCGACGATCCCGTGTTGGCCTTCCGCCTCCAACAGGTGGGCTGTGCCGCCGTCATGCCTCTCGGCTCACCCATCGGCAGCGGCCTCGGTCTGCGCAATCCTCACGCCATCGCGTTGCTGCGCGAGGCGGTCGACGTGCCCGTCATCCTCGATGCCGGGATCGGCACCGCCTCCGACGCCGCCCTGGCCATGGAGCTGGGCTGCGACGGCGTGCTGGTGGCCACGGCCGTCAACCGCGCCCACGACCCGGCCGCCATGGCCCGAGCCATGCGCCTGGGGGTCGAGGCGGGCTGGCTGGCGCGCCGGGCCGGTCGGATCCCGGTGCGCTTCTATGCCGAGCCGTCGAGTCCCCTGGAGGGCCGCGCCGACTTCGGCTCCGGCTGACCGGCGGCCGGACCGCCTCCCCCCTTGCACTTTCCGATTAGGTTCGCCTAATATTAGGCTGCCCTAAGATTGAAGTCCGGGTCGGAAAGGTGGCCGCGCCGATGGGAGGGTTGGGACCGTTGTCGCGGGGTGCTGCCCGCCGGCGCCGCGGCACCGCGTTGGTGTTGGTCGTGGCACTCGGCGCCACCGTCCTGTCCGCTTGTGCCAGCTCGAACGGCGGTGCGTCGGGCTCGGGGGGGACGCTGACGGTCTACAGCGGCCAGCACGTGCAGACGACCCACTCCCTGGTCACCGCGTTCGAGGACAAGACGGGGATCGCGGTCAACCTGCGGAGCGACGACGAGGACGTCCTGGCCGACCAGATCGTCACCGAGGGCTCGCACTCACCCGCCGACGTGTACTACACGGAGAACTCGCCCCCGTTGCAGTACCTGGCCTCGAAGGGGCTGCTGGCGCCGGTCGACCAGTCGACGTTGTCGAACACGCCCGCTCAGTACAACTCTCCCGACGGGCTGTGGGTCGGGACATCGGCCCGGGTGAGCGTGATGATCTACAACACGTCGCTCCTCAACCCGAGCCAGCTGCCCACCTCGGCCATGCAGCTGGCGGACCCGCGGTGGAACGGCAAGATCGCCCTGGCCGGGTCCGAGACGGACTTCCAGCCGATCATCACCTCCATCGCCCGCACGTACGGCCAGGCGGCCGCGCTCAACTGGCTCGAGGCGGTAAAGGCGAACGCGGGCACCCACAGCTACCCGGACAACGAGACCATCACCTCAGAGGTCAACAGCGGGCAGGTCGCCCTCGGCATCATCAACCAGTACTACTGGTACCGCGAGCAGGCCGAAGTCGGGAAGGCGGGCATGCACTCGGCCATCGCCTACTTCGCGCCGCACGATGTCGGCTATGTGGTCGACGTCTCGGGGGCCGCCATCCTCAAGTCGTCGAAGAACCAGGCGGCGGCCCAACGCTTCCTGGCCTTCCTGACGTCGGTCCAGGGGCAGGAGATCATCGCCCACAGCGACAGCTTCGAGTACCCGATCGCGTCCGGGGTGAAGACGGCCCAGCCCGAGACACCCTTCGACCAGTTGCAACCGAACAGCATCACGATCTCCGAGCTGGGCACCGGAGCACTCGCCATCAAGCTCCTCCAGGAGGCCCAACTGCTGTGACGGTGAGCGCGCCGGGGCACGAGCACCACCACGGCGGCCGCCGATCGCTGCCTCCGGTGCCGGCCGCGCTGGCCGTCGTGATTTCGGTCGCCGTCCTGCTGCCGCTGGTCTTCCTCGTCGTCCAGGCCGTGCACGTGGGCTGGGCCCAGCTGCACGCCCTGCTGTTCCGCAGCCTGACCGCGCAGTTGATCTGGAACACCGTCGAGCTGCTCGTGGTGGTCACGGCGCTCAGCGCGGTCGTGGGCACGCTGGCCGCCTGGTTCGTCGAGCGGACCGACCTCCCGTGCCGTCGCCTGTGGGCCATTCTCGTCGTGATACCGCTCGGCATCCCCGACTTCGTCGTGAGCTTCGGTTGGCGCGCCGTCTTCCCGGGCATCGGCGGCTTCTGGGCCGCCGTGCTCGTCATGACGCTGGCCGTGTACCCGCTGGTCTTCCTTCCCGTGGCGGCCAGCCTGCGGTCCGCCGACCCCGCCCAAGAGGAGGTGGCCCGCAGCCTCGGGCTGGGCCGTGTGCGGACGTTCTGGACCGTCACCGTCGGCCAGGCACGTCTCGCCATTTTCGGGGGCGCCGTCCTGGTGGCCCTCGTGGTGCTGGCCGAGTTCGGTGCCTTCGAGATCCTCGGGTACCAGACCCTGACGACGGAGATCTACAACGAGTTCCAGGTCGGCTTCAACACCCCGGCGGCCTGCGCGCTCTCGCTGATCCTCGTGGTCCTGGGCGCACTCGTCCTGAGCAGCGAGGTGTTCGTGCGGGGCCGCGGCCGCACGGCACGCCTCGGTGCCGGCGCGGCCCGCGCCATCCGACCTGTCGCGCTCGGTCGGGGCCGGCTGGTGGCGCTGGCCGGGATCGTCGGCCTGGTCGTCCTGGCGCTCGGGGTGCCGGTGGGGGCGATCGTGTACCTGATCGTCACGGGCGGACAGAGCACGCTGCCGCCGGCCTCCCTCTTCGGCGCCACCGTGAACACGTTCGCCTATTCGGCGGCAGCCGGTGTGGTGGCCACAGTGGCCGCACTGCCCATCGCCCTCCTGTCGGTGCGCTTCGGTGGCAAGCGGGTGATGGCGCTCGAGCGTTCCAACATGCTGGTGCTCGCCGTGCCCGGCCTGGTCATCGCCCTCTCTTTCACGTACGTGACCGAGAACCTGTTGCAGGGTCGCTTCTACCAGAGCAGCCCGTTGCTGGTCCTGACCTACGCCATCATGTTCTTCCCCCTGGCCGTGGTCGCCGTGCGCGCCGCCGTTGCCCGCGCCCCCGTGGGCCTGGAGGAGGTGGGCGGGTCCCTGGGGGTGAGCCGGCGCTCGGTGCTGTGGCGGGTCACGCTGCCGCTCGTCGGGCCGGGTCTGGCGGCAGCGTTCGCGCTGGTCTTCCTCGAGACGGCCACCGAGCTCACGGCGACGCTGGTGCTGCACCCGATAAACGTGGAGACATTGGCCACGCAGTTCTGGGCCTACGAGTCGAACGTGTCGAACCACCAGGCGGCGCCCTACGCCGCGGTCATGGTCCTGATCGCGGCCGTGCCCGGGTACATATTGGGCCGTTGGTTCGACCGCCAGCCGGCCGGCCTCGCGGGTGGTGGGCAGGCCCCGGTCCGGGATCCGAGCACAATGGTGTCGGCATGAAAGACCTGCGCATCAGCGGCGTCAGCAAGGCGTTCGGCCCCCAGCAGGTGCTGCGCGGGGTGGACCTGACGGTCCCGCACGGGTCGTTCACCGCCATTCTGGGCTCGTCGGGCAGTGGCAAGACCACCCTGCTGCGCATCATCGCCGGCTTCGAGCGCCCGGACGAAGGCGAGGTCACGCTCGGGAGCGAGGTCGTCGACGACGCCGGCCACCGCTTCGTGCCGTGTGAGCGCCGGCGCATCGGCTACGTCCCCCAGGAGGGCGCGCTCTTCCCGCACCTCTCGGCCGGGCGCAATATCGCGTTCGGCCTGCGCCGTGGACCGGACCGGCGCGACCGGGTCAAGCAGCTGCTCGACATGGTCGGCCTGACGGGCTTGGGCCGGCGCTACCCGCACGAGCTCTCGGGCGGGCAGCAACAGCGCGTGGCCCTGGCCCGGGCCCTGGCCATCAAGCCCGAGATCGTGCTGCTCGACGAACCCTTCTCCTCGCTGGACGCCGCCATGCGGGCGTCGGTGCGGGCCGACGTGCTCGGGGTGCTGCGCAAGGCGGGCACCACGTCGATCCTCGTGACCCACGACCAGGACGAGGCGCTCTCCATGGCGGACCAGGTAGCGGTGCTGCGCCACGGTGTCATTGCGCAGCTCGACTCCCCGTCGGGGCTCTACTCGCACCCGCTCGACCCGGCGCTCGCTCGCTTCCTGGGGGAGTCCAACGTCCTGCACGCCGCGGTGGGGGCCGCCGGGAGCGGCCCGGCGGCGACCCTGGCGGCGGACACCCCCCTGGGCGCACTGCCGGTCGAAGGCTGGCCCGGGCCGGGGGAAGGCGCGGCCGCGGCCCACGTCATGATCCGGCCCGAGCAGCTGGTCATCGGCGAGGTGGGGGCGGCGCCGGTCGTGGCCACGGTCGAGAGCTACGAGTACTACGGCCACGACGCCGTGGTCCGGGTGCGGCCCGAGGCCGTCCCGCTGCCCGACCTGGTGGTGCGGGTCACCGGCGGGACGCCTCTGCGCACGGGCTCCCGGGTCGGGCTGAGCGTGCTCGGCTCGGTGGTGGCCTGGCCCATCGACGGGGACCACCACGGCCACGAGCACGGCCACGGTCACCACGGGCACGGCGGGCCCGGTGTCACCGAAAATTCATCAATCACGCCTCCGTAACTACAGCGGTGTCGTCCGGGGTCAAGTAGCATTGGGGTCCGGAGTGGTCGTCAGTGGAGGTGGAATGTCCATGGTGTCCAACGCCCAGGTCGGTGGGTACAGCGGGCCGCAGGTGTGCGGTCTCGTTGGGATCACCTACCGGCAACTCGACTACTGGGCCCGCACGGGTCTGCTGCAGCCCTCGGTGGCCTCGGCCAAGGGGAGCGGCTCCCGGCGTGCCTACTCGTACGCAGACGTGCTGGAGCTCAAGGTGATCAAGCAGCTGCTCGACGCCGGTGTCTCTCTGCAGTCGGCGCGGCGCGCCGTGGAGTGCCTGCGCGAGGATCTCGGCGCAGACGTGGCCTCGGCCAACCTGGTGCTCACCAGCACCAGTTCCGTGCTGGCCCGCTCGAACGGCGAGGTCGTCGACCTGCTGGCCGGGGGGCAGGGCGTGTTCAACATTGTGCCGATGGCCGGCGTCGTGGACCAGCTCGACGCTGACATCGTCCGCCTCGACGAGGCCGCAGCCGCCAAGGCATCCGCCGCGGCAGCGGCCAAGTCCCATCCTGCCCGCGTGTCGGTGGCCAAGGCATCTGGCGAGTGAGCGTCGGCGCGGACCGCGCATCGGCGCGGCGCGCGCATCATCCTTCTTCGATCCCCGCGGGCCAGGTCCGTTTCGCCCACCCCTCGGAGCAACTCTTCGCCACGCTCCTCGACCTGGCCGGCGAACGTTGGGAGTACGAACCGGTGGAGTTCCCACTCCGCTGGGATGACGGCGGTACCCCCGTGTCGGGCTTCCGCCCCGACTTCTATCTGCCGGACCGGGGCGTCTTCATCGAGCTGACGACGGCGGACCAGCGGTTGGTGACGCGCAAGAACGGAAAAGTGCGGCGCATGCGTGAGCTGTATCCCGAGGTGCCGATCCTGATTGTGTACCAGCGCGACTTCGTCGCCCTGCTCGAGTCTCACGGGCTGGCGCTCTCCGCCTCGTCGGCCGCATAAGTCTCGTTAATCTGAGCGGGGTATGCCCCCAGCACAGAGCGACCACGAGGAACTGAGCGGGCGGACGTCTCCGCTGTACGACGCCCACCTGGCGCTCGGGGCGAAGATGGTGTCGTTCGGCGGCTGGGAGATGCCGCTGGCCTACGGGGCGGGGACGGTGGCCGAGCACCGGGCCTGCCGCGAGGACGCCGTGGCCTTCGACGTCAGTCATCTCGGGACGGTGCGGGTGACGGGCGCGGACGCCTTCGAGCACCTGCAGCTCTCGTTGAGCAACGACCTGCGCCGGGTGCATCCGGGGCGGGCCCAGTACACGCACCTGCTCGACGACGACGGATCGGTGGTGGACGACATCATTGTGTGGTGGGTCGACGAGGAGCGCTTCGAGGTCATGCCGAACGCTTCGAACACCGACGGTGTGGTGGCGGCGCTCGGGGGCACCGACGTGACCGGGACGCGGGCGGTCATAGCCGTGCAGGGTCCATCGGCGCGGGCGCGGCTGGCCGAGGTGTCGCCCGACGCGGCCGGGGTGCACCGCTTCTGCGTGGAGCGCTTCGAGTGGGAGGGCGCGCCGTGCCTGGTGGCGGGCACCGGCTACACGGGCGAGGACGGGGTGGAGTGTGAGGTGCCGGCCGAGGTGGCGCCGGCCTTCTGGGACGCCGTGCTCGCCACCGGTGTCGTGCCGGCCGGTTTGGGGGCGCGGGACACGCTGCGTCTGGAGGCGGGCCTGCCGTTGCACGGCCACGAGCTGGGCCCGGGGATCACCCCGCTGCAGGCCGGGCTGGGCTGGGTGGTCGGCTGGGACAAGGCGTCCTTCACCGGTCGGGCGGCGCTCGAGGAGGAGAAGGCGGTCGGACCGTGGCGGCGGCTGCGGGGCCTGGTCGGGGAGGGGCGCCAGCCGTTGCGCGACGGGTCCGACATCTGTGTCGGGGGTGACCGGGTCGGGGTGCTGACGAGCGGCAACTTCTCACCCATGCGAGGGTGCGGCATCGGGCTGGGGCTGGTGGAGGCGGAGGCCCAGCTGCTCGACGGCGACCAGGTGCAGGTGGTGCAGCGGGGCCGTGAACTCCGGGCCACGCTGGTGCGACCGCCGCTGTGGCCGGTCCGGGAAGAGGAGACCGAATAGGGCGATCGGCGTGGACGGACGGCGCCACTTCGTGCCGCGGGTCGGCTACGGACTCGACCGCGGCTCGGTTCGTCGCCCGACATTCAAGACCTGAACGGGGGTAGCGTCCGGGCTGGTCGAGCCCACGGTGGATTTTGCCGCCCTGACAGAGGAGGACTTGATGAGGTACGTCATCGAATACCAGATCCGCACCGCCGGTCTCACGTACGAGCAGAACTTCGACAACCAGGACGCCTTGCTCAAGGCGTTCGGCAAGTGGACGCCCGAAGAAGGACTGACGGTCAATGCCTTCTTGTCCAATCTGAACAACGGCGGCTACGTGTTCGTGGAGGCGGACGACCCCACCGTGGTCTACTCGTTCGTTTCCAAGTTCTCCGCCTGGAACGACATCAACGTCGTACCCGTGATCGACGTGGCCGACGGCGCGGCGCAGGGAGCGGCAGCGCTGGCCTGGGGTCGTTCAGCCGTAAAGGGCTAGGAACCCTGATCCCTCGCTTCGAGAGAATGCACCATCTCGCCCAGGGACGAGAGGGTTCCTTCTCGAGCCGGAGAACGGACATGCCCGCGGCACGGTGGTCGGTGACGTGCAGGTAGGGGCCGTGTCGATCGAGGGCGTCTCTGACGGGAGCCTTTCGGTGCCACCGACGGCTCTGTTCAACAAGACCGATCAGGATTGGCTGCAGCACTCGCAGTTCCTCGACGGCGACGGGATGCTCCCCATTGAGATGGGCGGCTTCTTGGTGCGCGCCGGCGACCGTCTGGTCATCGTCGACACCGGCATAGGCCCCCACGCCCCTCCGGAGCGGACGGGAACGTTCATGCGGAACCTGGCCGCCCACGGGGTCCAGCCGCGGGAGATCACCGACGTGGTGCTCACCCATCTCCATTTCGACCACCTCGGGTGGGCCACCGACGGGGAGCGCCGCCTCTTCCCCGAGGCCACCTACCGGTGCCACGAGGCGGACTGGGAGTTCTTCATGGGCTCCACTCCGTTCGACGACAGCCTGGCCGTCTCGCTGATGGGCGGCCGAGCCTCGTCCGAGTTGCTCCCCCCGCTGGCCGACCGGCTCGCAACGTGGAGTGGGGACGCGACCATTCTGCCGGGCCTGGACGTGCGGAGCGCACCCGGTCACACTCCCGGCAGCACGGTCATCGTCATTTCTTCGGGGATCGAGCGCGCCATGCTCCTCGGTGACGTCGTGCACTGTCCCGCCGAGCTCCTGAGCGACGACTGGGAGATGATCGGCGACGTCGACAAGCAGCTGGCGCAGCGATCGCGTGAGGCGCTGGCCCGGGAGCTCGAAGGAACCGACATCCCGGTGGCCGCGAGCCATTTCCCCGGACTGCAATTCGGTCGGCTCCTGGCGCTCGAAGGCCGCCGACAGTGGACGTTCGGTTGAAAGCCGTCGCCGGAGCTGCAGGGACGCAGCACGCGCCCCGTGCCTGAGCCCGCGGGACTCCGCCCGGTCTGAGCGAGCCGGTCCACCGCGTCGTCGTGCGTGGGTCAGAGCCGGCGCAAGGCGGCGGCCAGCGGTTCGAGCACGCGGGGATCCAGGGGCGGTCGGAGGTAGACGATGCCCAGCTCGGCGCCGACCTCTGCCAGTGCGGCGGCCTGCTCGGCGGTGGCCTGCGGATCGCCGACGAAGATGACGTGGCTGGAGAGGAGGATCTCAGCCGGGTCGCGACCGAGGTCATTGCAGTGCTGATGCAAAATGTCGCGCTTGCGGGCGAACTCCTCCGGCGTGCCACCCACGAAGTTCCAGTGCTGGGCGAACCGGGCTGCGGTGCGCAGCGTTCTCTTTTCTCCACTCCCGCCGACACAGAGAGGTGGGTGGGGGCGCTGAACCGGCTTGGGCTCGTTGCGGGCATCGCTGAGCTGGTAGTAGCGGCCCTTGAAGGTCGTCGTCTCCTGGCTGAGGAGCCCGACGATCACCTCGCAGGCCTCCTCGAAGCGATCGCTGCGCTGGGCCGGCGAGCCCAGCTCGATTCCGTAGGCGCCCGACTCCTCCTCGTTCCACCCGGCGCCGAGGCCAAGCTCCAGCCGGCCGCCTGACACGATGTCGAGGGTCGTCGCCATGTTGGCCAAGATCGCCGGGTGGCGGTAGTGGATGCCGGTCACCAGAGTTCCCATACGCAGACGGGTCGTCGCCTGGGCCAGCGCGGTCAGGGTGGTCCAGCCCTCCATGCAGGGGCCGGTGCTGTCGGAGAAGATCGGGTAGAAGTGGTCGAAGGTCCAGCCCGACTCGAACAGCTCGATGTCATCGGCCTCCTTCCACACGGCGAGCATGTCGGTCCAGGTCGTGTCCTGCGGCGAGGTCTTGAAAGCGAAGCGCATGGGCCCACGCTACGTCCGGCCGGCCCGCGACCGGACGGGACGATTTCGAGGCCGCGGCCAGGACTATTCGAGGCGCTCGAGGAGCCATCCGGGTCCGACCACGTCGGCTCCCAAGGCCTCGGCGCGCTGACGTAACTCGCGATCCGCCGTCACCAGGGTGACTGCTCGACCGGCGGCGTTCGAAGCGACCTCGATGAGCATGTCGTCACCGCTGCCGGCGGCGTGGACGACTGTGACGCCGTCGGCGACGCCGGCCTGGGTGCCGGCGCGGGCTTTGCCCTCGAGGACCACCACGACAGGTTGGGCGAGCCGTCCCGAGTCGACGGCCGCCCGCACTTGGTCCACGAAGACCCGGGCGGCCCCGGCTCGATCCCTCCACCAGCCGGTCGGACGAGACCCGACCACGTTGGCCGCATCGATGAGAAGCACTCCTCCATTCTGATCGGTGCGGCGTAGGGTGACGGAAGGCCGTGGCACACTTGGCCGATGGCGGCGCGCCGGCCCGATTCGAGACTCCTCGTCGGCCTCATCGTCGTGCACGTCCTCGTGGCGGCATTCACGTGGAGAGACATCGGGAACCGCGATCGGGACCAGATTCGTGGACCGAAGTGGGCATGGCGCTTGGCCAGTGCAGCACAAATGGGCAACTCGCTCGCGTACTGGGTTTTCGCCCGCAAATCGGCGAGTCCTCCAGACGGTCTCCCGCACTCCGCCCCCGAGTAGGGGCGACGGCTCCTCGCGAGGTCGTGCTTTTCGGTGCGGGTGAGGTCGAGCGCCTCGACAAGGGCGTCCCACGATGCAAGGCGGGGGCAGCTAGTATGTAGTGCATGGTACCTGGTAGTACCACCAAGATGCTCGCGCAGATGCGTCGCGGGGCAATTGAGTACTGCGTGTTGGCTCTTTTGCGGGACCAAGACCGCTACGGCCTGGAGCTGGTGAGAACCCTGGCCGAGGCCGATGGCCTCGTGACCAGTGAGGGCACGGTCTACCCGTTGTTGACGCGGCTCCATCGCGAGGGTCTTATCGACGCCACGTGGGAGGAGTCGCCCAGCGGGCCACCTCGGCGCTATTACCGGATCACACGGGACGGTCGGGAGGCCCTCAAGGCGTTCTGCCGCCAGTGGGACCGGTTCCGTACAACCGTGGACGCCATTCTGGCATGAGGAGGTTCAATCATGACCGGCGATGCTGACGTGGACGCACTCTGTTCCGCCTACCTCGCGAAGCTGTCCGATTCGCTTTCCGCCTTGTCGCCCGGAGACCGTAGGCAGATCGTCGATCAGGTCTCCGAGCACATAGCGAACGCACGGGCCGCCCTCCCGACGCAGAGCGAGGCTGCCGTCCGTGACATTCTCGACCGCCTCGGGACACCCGAAGAGATTGCGGCTTCGGCCCGGGCCGAGGTGGCGCCACCGCCACGAGGAGGTGCTCGAAAGCCGGTTCTCGTCGGTGCCGCGGCTCTCGTCGTGCTGATCGTGGTCGGCGTCGCTCTCGCCGGCTCTCTGGGTGCTTTCGGCCATGGCGGCAACGGGTCGGTCCCGAGCGTCTCTCCTCCCCGGACTTCGCTTCCCGGTCCCGGATCCACCGCCTCGCCGGCGGGCACGGTCAGCGTTCCGGATCTCGTGGGCCAGGAGGTCTCTGCGGCCGTACAACAGCTGGGGACCAGGGGACTCAGCTACACCTTGAGGTACGGCCCGGGTTCCCAGGCGGTCGGAACGGTGTTGGAACAGCGCCCATCTGCGGGCTCGCGGGTGGTACCGGAATCGAGGGTGCGCCTGACGGTCACCGGGACCCAGACCTCGGAGACCGTGCCTGACGTCGTCGGGGAATCTCAAGCGCAGGCCGCGGCCGCATTGAGCAGTGCGGGCCTCGACGTCCGCTTCGTCATGAGTGGCGAGGGATCAGCGGCCCCCGGAACGGTTACGGGCGAAGCGCCGGCGGCCGGGGCAGCGGTGGAGCAGCAGTCCGTCGTGACGCTGACGGTTTCCTGATGCACCCTCACGTGGGCGTACCCCTGCGACTGGCGTACGGCGGGCATCAGCCGGGCGTACCGTTCAGACCATGACGGCCACTCGCTATTCGGTCACCGATGTCATCATCGAAACCCCCCGGTACGGCGGCGCCGGTGGGGGAGTGGCGGAAGGGGCCAACGAGGAGCACGACATTTTGGGTCATGGTTGGGTGGAGATCGAGGGCCACGCCATCACCGTGTCGGTCCATCCCCGAGGCATTGCCCGAATGTTGGAGCCCAGGGAGACGCGCACCTATCCGCTGGCGGACATCACGGCATGGCGGGCCGCCGGGGCTTCCATCACCTTCGGGGTCGGGAAGCTGGGACTGTGTGCCACCGATGGCGCCGAAGCCCCGGTTCACAATTGTGAGATGAAGTGTGAGGACGACAACGCAGCCCGCCGGCTGACGGAGGATGCTCGGGCAGCCGGATTGAACACGGGGGGCGGCCAGTCCTTTCACAGCGGGATTTAGCGGACGGTGTTCGCCGTTCCCGATCTCTTCCGGATCCGACTTCTACGTCACGAACTCTCGAGCCAGCGAGCATTGGCCTCGTCGAACAGGCGCTGAGTGCGTTGGAGATCGCGTGGGCGCTCCTCGTGGGTCTCGAGATCCCACTCGGAGCGCTCGACGGAGAAGAAATCACCTCCGTACACGTGCAGGGCCACTGCGAAGTCCTTCCTGGAATTGGCGACCGAATGGATGGCGTCGTCGCCCAGCACGAGTACTTCGCCGGCCGGTAACTCCCGGCCGCCGGCACCCTGGAGGCCACCTGGGACCCGGCGGAAGAACTCGTTGTCCTCCTGGCCGCCGTACATGCCGATCACCGCCCACATCCGGTGTTCGTGGGGGTACAGGCTCATTCCGGGTGTCCACGCCACGTGGAGCACCGTGAGATCGGCGGCATTGTGCAGGGTGGTGATGCCGCCCCGATCGACGGGGCCGAGCGCTTGTTCGAGCTCAGTGCGATCGGAAACGAGCTTGGCCAGGACTTCCCGGACGGCCAAGAACGGCGTGTGTTCTGCCAGCGCCTCTTGACACCGTGCCACGATGTCTTCGACAGCGAGGGTCATATCGACAGACTAGGGCCGTCGCACGGCCACCCGACGTTCAGTCCTGCAGGATGCGTATGTGGGACTTGTTGAACTCTCCGGTGCGATGAATCACGTTTTCGTCCGTCAGCCGGGCGTGGTCGGAGGCGATCCTGGGCATGCCGAGTGTCGTGGTGGGGCGGCTCATGGCCAGGTAGCTCCGGATCCGGTCGGCCAGCGCAGAGAGCAGCGCCGCATCCTCCGTGCTCTCACAGGCGCCCGCCGCCATGTCGAGCGTTGCGGCGGACTCGACGAGCAGATCCATGCCGGTGTCGAGGGGAGCGGTCACTTCTCCGCGCCGCACAGGTTGCAACGGCAGGCCGGGCCGGCCCAACACTTGACCTCGGGACCCATCCGGGACTCTCGATCTTGTCGCCGTAAGCGGAGACGCTGTGCTCTCGATGAGCCCGACCAGGGTACACCCGGCCATGTCGCTCGCCGCCGCCCGGGTCTCCGGCCCGAGGCGTCCTCCTGGGTGCCGCGCCGGCGCGTGCGCCCGAGGAAGAGGACTGCGTCCGCAGATCGGGACCGCCGGTGGCTCCGTCAGATCGCACCTCCAGACACGCGCGTGCTCACGGCGGGACGAGATCGCCTCCAGGGGCGCCGGAGCCGTTCTCCGGGCCCGCCTGCCCGCTCGCTTTCGTGCCGGCTCAATCGTGTTCCGTACCTAAACGGTGGCGTTTAGGGGGAAAACCGGTCCGGCGCCGCCGAGGAGGATCGGCCGAGGGAGAGCCCGGCGGTAGGATGGGTGGCGACAACTGAATACGCCGATTGAACCGGAGCGTCAGAGTCCCCGCAGCGCAGTCGAGGGGACGCCGGAGGAGCAACTCTCCCCGAGAAACTCTCAGGCCGACATACCGCTCCGGCGAGGCAACTCTGGAAAGCGGTCGCCCCTCGGGGTCGCCGCACCGAAGGTGGAAGTCGCTGTCGGGCGGCGAGACTCTCAGGTCCCATGACAGAGCGGGGAGGACGACCGATGTGCTCCGTGACGGCGGAGCCGACGAGGAGACCTCCGTGAGCGCACCCCATCCGACGGCACGACCCGACGGCAGCAGCCCCCTCGAGCCTTTCGAGGACTTCGTCCGCCGCCATGTCGGGACTTCGGCCGAAGAGCAGGAGCGCATGCTCAAGGCGCTCGGCTACGACTCCCTCGACGCGTTGATCGACGCCGCCGTGCCCGGGAGTGTCCGCAGCCTGGAGGCACTCGATCTGCCGCCCGCACAGTCCGAGCAGGCGGTGCTCGAGGAGTTGCGCCGCCTGGCCGGGCGCAACGTGATCGCCGAGCCCATGATCGGTCTGGGCTACCACGGGACGATCACGCCCGGCGTGATCCGGCGCAACGTGCTCGAGAGCCCCGCCTGGTACACGGCCTACACGCCGTACCAGCCCGAGATAAGCCAGGGTCGACTCGAGGCGCTGTTGAACTTCCAGACCATGGTGTCGGACCTGACCGGGCTGGACACGGCGAACGCATCGCTGCTGGACGAAAGCACGGCGGTGGCCGAGGCGGTCACCCTGATGCGCCGGCGATCGGCGGGCGCGTCCGACCGGGTCGTGGTCGATGCGGACTGCCTGCCACAGACGCTGGCCGTCCTGGCCACACGGCTGGCGCCGCTCGGGATCGTCGTCGAGGTGGCGGACCTCGGCGCCGGGCTGCCGAGCGGGGACTTCTTCGGGGTGGTGCAGCAGTATCCGGGCGCGTCGGGTGCCATTCGCGACTTCGCCGACGTGACCGCGTTGGCCCATGAACGCGGGGCCCTGGTGACGGTGGCGGCCGACCTGCTGGCGCTGACACTGTTGCGGCCGCCGGGGGAGTGGGGCGCCGACGTCGTGGTCGGCTCGTCCCAGCGCTTCGGCGTGCCGCTGTGGTACGGGGGACCCCACGCCGCCTTCATGGCGGTCAAGGCGGGGCTCGAGCGTGACCTGCCGGGGCGTCTGGTCGGGCTCTCGGTCGACGCCGAGGACCGCCCCGCGTACCGCCTGGCCCTCCAGACACGCGAGCAGCACATCCGCCGGGAGAAGGCGACGTCGAACATCTGCACTGCGCAGGTGCTTCTGGCCGTGGTGGCGTCGATGTACGCCGTGTACCACGGGGCCGAGGGTCTGCGCGGCATCGCGCGCCGGGTGCACGGCCGGGCGGTGGCTCTGGCCCGCGGTGTCGAAGCGGCCGGGTTCGCTGTGGTCCACCCCGAGTTCTTCGACACGCTGGTGGTGGCGGCACCGGGCCGCGCCGCGGCCATTGTGGCCGGGGCGGCGGAGCGCGGGGTGTTGCTGCGCCTGGTGGACGACGACCATGTCGGCCTGTCGTGCGGCGAGACGACGACGACGGCGCACGTGGCGGCGGTGCTCGAGGCCTTCGGCGCCGCGGATGCATCACAGGAGGGCGCCGGGCCCCTCGAGGCGTTGCCCGACGGCCTGTTGCGCAAGGGTCCGATCCTGACCCACCGGGTGTTCTCCGAGCACCATTCGGAGACGGCCATGCTGCGCTACCTGCGCCGGCTTTCGGACAAGGACTTCGCTCTCGACCGGGGGATGATCCCGCTGGGCTCGTGCACCATGAAGCTCAACGCCACCACGGAAATGGAGCCGGTCGGGCTGCCCGGATTCGCCGACGTCCACCCGTTCGCGCCGTTGGAGAGCACGCGGGGCTACCAGGAGCTGATCGACGACCTGGAAGCCTGGCTGGCCGAGGTGACGGGCTACGCCAAGGTGTCGGTCCAGCCCAACGCCGGGAGCCAGGGCGAGCTGGCCGGGCTGGTGGCCATTCACGCCTACCACCAGTCGCGCGGGGAGGCCCAGCGCGACGTGTGCCTGATTCCGTCGAGCGCGCACGGCACCAACGCGGCGTCGGCGGTCATGGCCGGCATGCGCGTGGTCGTGGTGGCGGCGCTCCATGACGGCACGGTCGACCTCGACGACCTACGGGCAAAGTGTGAAGAGCACGGTGACCGTCTGGCCGCGATCATGGTCACCTACCCGTCGACCCACGGGGTATACGAGGAGGGGATCGCCGACATGTGCGCCCTGGTCCATCGGCACGGCGGCCAGGTCTACATCGACGGGGCCAACCTGAACGCGCTGCTGGGCCTGGCCAAGCCGGGACACTTCGGCGGTGACGTGTCACACCTGAACCTGCACAAGACCTTCTGCATCCCGCACGGCGGGGGCGGCCCCGGCGTGGGCCCGGTGGCGGTCGCCGAGCATCTGGCGCCCTTCCTGCCCTCCCATCCGATGCACCCGCGCCCCGAGCAGCGCTCCGGTATCGGCCCGGTGAGTGAAGCGCCCTACGGCAGCGCGGGCATCCTGGCGATCAGCTGGGCCTACGTGCGCATGCTGTCGGGCCCCGGCCTGACCCATGCCACCGAGGCGGCCGTGTTGGCGGCCAACTACGTGGCCTCCCGCCTGGGGTCGTCGTTTCCCATCCTCTACACCGGCAAGCACGGCCTGGTGGCACACGAGTGCATCCTCGACCTGCGCCCGTTGACCAAGGCGACCGGGGTCACGGTCGACGACGTGGCCAAGCGGCTCATCGACTACGGCTTCCACGCGCCCACGGTGAGCTTCCCCGTGGCCGGGACGCTCATGGTGGAGCCCACCGAGAGCGAGGACCTGGACGAGCTGGACCGCTTCTGCGACGCCATGATCGCCATCCGGGGCGAGGTCGAGCGGGTGGCGTCGGGGGAGTGGCCGCTCGAGGACAGCCCGCTGCGCAATGCCCCGCACACGGCGGCGGCGCTCGTGTCCAAGTGGGAGCGGCCCTACGACCGCGAGATGGCGGTGTTCCCGGCCGGGCAGACGACCGCGAAGTACTGGCCGCCGGTGGCCCGGATCAACCAGGCCTACGGGGACCGCAATCTGATGTGCACCTGCCCGCCCCCGGAGGCGTTCGCCACCTAGGTTCGCTCAGGCGACGGCTGGCTCTGGGCCGTGTCGCCGAAGGGCAGATGAGTTCGCGAGCGACCGTGGTCTGTTGGTGCGCTCTGATGCCCTCGGAACTTCGGTCCTCTAGGACGTGCACCCCCACGAGCCCGTGACGTGGACCTTGCCCTTGCCGGGCTTGCCCCGGAAGGAGCTGTACGGGCCGAGGGTCACGCTCACGTTCCCCGAGGTTCTCGTGGTCTTGATCGACCCGTTCTTCGTCGAGGTCGTCCAGTTCCAGTTCGTATTCCCGTTGGAATCTGTACCGATCAGCGTGACGCTCGGACCGTTGCCGCTCTCCTGGCCAAAGTTCTTCGAAGTACCCGCCTTGGGCGCATACAGTTGGATGGTCCACTTGATGGCCGGGGCACCCTTGAGCGCTCCGGTCAGCATGAATGTTGCCCCGTGTGCGGTGACGGTCTGCTGGCTGCACGGCGTGTCCGGCGTGGTGAGTGTTCCCTTCACCGAGCCGGTAAAGGTGAACGATGTCTGACCTGGCGCTGCTGCCGCAGCCGCGGCGGCCGGTCCGATCGAAAGCGCCAACAGAGCACCGGCCGTGAAGGCGACGTACCGTCCCGCCCGGCCGCGCGAACGCCCGATCGCCGCCGCCGTCGTTCTCGCCGGTCTGATTGTCTGGGGCATGGGGCCTGCCTGGTGGTGCGTGCTGTCGTCGAGCGTATGTCGATGCAACGGCGGAGTCGAGACCTCGCGGGCCCTGACTTCATACAGTGCCTCATCGGTCCGGTTGACGGTACGTCTTCACACGCGCTGGCGCATCGGGAATTCTCCTTAGATGGCGCGACAACGTCCTCTCTGGCGACACGTTGGCACAACCGACCTGATGTGATGTCTTGAACCACGATTTCAGTTCTTCACTGAGGTGAGCATTGAGAGTTCCCTGAAACCCTCTCGAGCAGCCCATCTCGCGATAGAGCCACGATCGAAGCCCCCCGGCGTCCTTGGCCATGCAGACCGATGTCGCCTGCCCCGTAGCCCACGTCGGAGCTGCAGTCTCCGCGAGCTGGCGGCTGGCGGCTTTTGACCGTGGGAACCGGTCTCCTGAATAGGGAGCACCGCCAGACGATCTAAGGAGTTCTCCCGATGTGCCCGGGAGCGGAAGTGCCCATGCTGACAACAGGTCGGAATTCGGCCGACCGGACCAGTGAGGGCCGGAGAGCAACGAAAGGAATGTGCCATGACCACCCCTTCGATCACGCACCCGATCCCAGTTCACCAGGCCATGGGACGGCACTTGCGGACCCTTCTGGCCGCCATGGCGCTCGTCATCTTGGTCTCTGTGGCCTTCGTCGTGGGGCGGGTGACCGTGAGTTCCAACGCCACCCCGGCCCAGACTTCGGCCGTCCACACCCAGGCCCCTCCTCCCTCGCCTGACACCGGCCGTATGTGCCAGGTCGGCCACTACCGGGGACCATGCTGAAGTCGACCGCCCACGGCGCCCGTGGCGGCGATTCGCTCCGGCGGACCGCCGCTGTCGGCGCGCCCTGGTCGAACGCGGGTCCCTCGTGCGAGAATCTGGCCGTGACCAGCAGGGTCTCCTGCTCGGAGCTGGTGGGGCGAGCCGCCGAACTCGCTCGTCTGGATGCCGCCTTGGACTCGATCGGCCAGGCCTCAGGCGCTTCCGTGCTCCTGATCGGCGGCGAGGCGGGGATCGGCAAGACCCGGCTCATCACCGAGCTCTGCGTCCGGGCGAGGGGGTCGGACTATCTCACGGCCGTGGGTGCTTGCCTGCCGGTCGAGGGGCGGGCCCTGGCCTACGCGTCGCCGGTGGGCCTTCTGCGGGATCTCGAACGTCAGCTGGAGAGCCGGCCCGAGGCAGAAGCCCTTCACCCCGCCATGCAGGCGCTCGGTTTGTCATTGGCATCGCCCACGGCCGCTCGCAGCGGTTGGCAGGCGCGCCGCGTCGTCGCGGACAGCCCACATTCGGCGCGGGCCCGCCTGATGGCCAAGACGTTGACCTACGAGGTGCTGCTCCGAGCTCTCCTCGACGTCAGCGTCTTCGCGCCCTTGGTGGCGGTATTCGAAGACCTCCATTGGGCCGATACCTTCACGCTCGGCCTGGTCGACTACCTGAGCCGCAATGTCAGGGGTACCCCGATCATGTTGATCGGCAGTTACCGCTCCGACGAGCTGGGGCAGCAACATCGCCTGCACGCTTCGCTGGCTGAGCTCTTGCGCGTCGATGGTGTGACGCGCATGGAACTCTCCGGCCTGCAGGGCCAGGCGGTCGAGGAGTTGATGACCGCGATTCTCGGTCATCGTCCAGACCGGGCCCTGCTCGACGCCACCTCCGGCCGTACCGGGGGCAACCCGTTCTTCGTTGAAGAGCTCCTCGCGGCCGGCGCGAATGACTTGTCCGCTGATCTACGCGAGGTGGTCATGGCCCGGATGCGGCGGCTGAGCGAGCAGTGCCGGCGGGTGCTGGACGTGGCTGCCGTCATCGGTTCGAGGATTGATCACCGCCTCCTGGCCCAAGTGTCCACGTTGAGCGACGACAATCTGGATCCTGCCGTCCGGCAGCTTCTCTCTGCCAATCTCCTGGTTGTCGACGACGACGGGAAGGGATATCGGTTCCGCCACGACCTGGTCAGAGAGGCTGTGTACGGATCGCTGCTGCCGGGTGAGCGGGCCCGGCTCCACCGCCATGTGGCGACGACCCTGGCGACCCGTTCCGACCTCGCTGCCAGCGACCCGGCGTCGTTCCTAGACGAGCTTGCCTCGCATTGGTGGGAAGCCGGCGCGTGGGTCGAGGCTCTGCCGGCGTGCGTCGAGGCAGCGTCGGCAGAGGCGGCGCTGTTCGCATTCGCCGAGGCGCAGCTCCATCTCGAGCGCGCCCTACAGGCGTGGGACCTCCTGGGAAACGACGTGGCGTCCTCCGTCGTCGAGATCGATCGCGCCGCACTGTTCGAGCGGGCTGCCGATGCCGCAGAATTTGCCGACTCGGCACGGCGAGCGGTGGAACTTGCCCGGCAGGCCATCGACCTCATCGACGGAGCCGCGGAATGCGAGCGCAAAGCCATGGCCTATTCCCGGCTCGCTCGTAGCGCCTGGAGTATCGACCCCCAGTCCGCCATCGCCGCGCTGGAGACGGCGGCCGGCCTCCTGCCCTCGGACGAACCATCCCTCGAGCTGGCTCGGATCCTCACGGAAGAGGCGAGCGGCCTGATGCTCATGTCCCGCTATCGCGAGGCAGAAGGGCGGACCCAGCACGCCATCGACGTGTGCCGGGCCATCGACGATCGCACTGACGAAGGCTGCTGCTTGAACGTCTTGGGGGTATGTCTCGTCGAGATGGGTCGGTTCGACGAAGGCATCGCCTTCAACCGGGAAGCGGTGGAGATTGCCGAGGAGGTCCAAAACGCGGCCAACCTGGACACGGCGTACAACAACCTGGTCCACGTCCTCATGCGGGCCGGGCGTCTGGAGGAAGCCGCCGCCGAAACCCTGGACGGGTTGGCGCACGGAGAGATTAGGCGGGGTCCGACTCCAAGGGGCCGCGCTGAACAGCATCGAAGCGTTGATCAAACTAGGTCGGTTCGGCGAAGCGACCCAGCTCCTCGACGAGGTCGGAGACCGCTTGGGGGGTTGCCACGCAACGAACCTCACCGTCCAACAAGCAAAGTTGGGCCTGGCTCAGGGGCGCATCGGCGCCACTCGGGCTGCGCTGGAGCGACTCGAGGAGCTCACTGCGGAGGTCTCTGACCTGCAATTGCGGGGCACGTTCTACATGCTGCGCTCCGAGCTGTCCTTGGACGGATGCCGGCCGAACGACGCAGATGACGACATGGAGCGGACCCTCGCCCAGGCCGCCGGCACCGACGACGAATCCTTTACGCCGGAGATCTGCTCCCTCGGCACCCGGGCCCTGGCCGAACAGTTCGCACAGGCGCAACAGCTGCGGCTTCGTTTCGACGACGACAAGGCCCGCGTCCTCGCCCTTCAGCTCACGGAAACGGCCCTGCGGCTAGTGGATGCGCCCCGACAGCGCGGTGGGCAGGTTGTGCCGCACGCTGAGGCCTTTGCCCTGCAGTGTCGGGCCGAAGCCTCGCGTCTGTCGGGTTCGAACGACCGCATGTGGGAGGCCTCGGCGGCCCGCTGGGAGGTCCTCGGCGCGCGGCACCACGCGGCCTACTGCCTCATGCGTCAAGCCGAGGCCCTCCTGCCGCTCTCGGCGCCGGCGGCACCGCAGTGCCTGCGCCGGGCCTGGCGAATCGCTGTCGAGATCGGTGCGGCGCCTCTACAGGCCAAGACCGAGGCCATCGCGCAGCGAGCTCGCGTCAGGTTGGATAGCGAGACAGCGCAAGCACGACGACTCTCCCAAGTGGCCGCTGATCTGGGTCTGACAGCACGAGAAGTAGAGGTGCTCGGATATTTGGCCTCCGGCAAGACGGACCGTCAGATCGCCGATGCCCTTTTCATCAGCAAGAAGACGGTCAGCGTGCACGTATCGAACCTGTTGCGAAAGCTCGACGCTGAGAATCGCCAAGCCGCGGGGGAGATCGGGAAACGATTCGAGTTGTCAGCCGACGACTCCGCTCTGGTCGCTGTCGGCGTCGTCTGAGCTCAAATCACGTCAGTCGAGCCGAGGCCCCGGGGCGCGCCTGAACTGGAAGGGCTCGCTCTCACGGCCGGCCACCACGTACCACGCCTGCCCGGTGGTGTCGGAATCGAGGATGCGCTGGAAGGCGGCGACGACGTCGGATACGTCGAGGATGGGGAACCCCATGTCGATCAGGGTCTGCTCCGACCCCTTGATGATGTTCGTGTGGGCGAACGAAGGGCAGAGCGCATGGATGCGGATGCCCTCGGCCCCGTAGGACTCGCCCAACGAGCGGACCAGGCCGACCACCGCGTGCTTGTTGGCGGCATAAATGGGGTCGAAGGGCGCCACCACGATGCCCGCCATGGACGCCGTGGCGACGATGGTCCCGCCGCCGCTGGCCTTGATGGCGCGGCGGGCGGCCGCGATCCCGTAGACGACCCCGTCCAGGTTGATCGACATGGAGCGCCGGTAGGCCTCGGGATCGAAATCGTCACCCATGGAGCACCAGGAGGTCACACCGGCATTGAGATGCGCCAGGTGGAGGCCCCCGAACGCCTCGACCGCGTAGGCCACGGCGGCGGTGCTGGCGGACGGGTCGGCCACGTCGGTGCGGACGAAGCGTCCGCCGATTTCGTCGGCCACGGCTTTGCCGCGGTTCTCGTCGATGTCCGCCAGCACCACGTGGGCGCCCTGGCCCGCCAGGAGGCGTGCGACCCCCTCGCCGATGCCGTTGCTGGCGCCCGTGATGAGCGCCACTTTGCCGTTCAGGTCCATGGCCATGAAAGAGGATCGTAGGGGAGCGGACGCGACTCAGCCCACGAGCGGGCCGGGTAGCGGCTCTGCGTGAACGATGCTGAGGTGCTGGATGGGCCGCGTCATGGCCACGTACAAGAGACGGAGGCCCCGAGGATCGTCGCCCGCGATGGCGGCCGGCTCGACCACCACGACGGCGTCGAACTCGAGGCCCTTGGCCGCAGGGGCGGGGACGATCGTGATGGGACGGCTCATGGCGTCGCGGTCGAGCTGTCCGATTTCGGCGTGGCGGCGGGCCAGCCGCCCGAGCTCGGGCACCAGCTCCTCCGGGGCGATGACCGCCACCAGGGCGTGTCGGGCCGCCAGCCGGTGGGCCTCGTCGAGGGCGGCGCGGGCCAGTTCGCCGCGGGCTGCCGGCACCATGACCGGGTCCGTGCGCCCGCGGCGGATCGACGATGTCGGGCTGATGCCCGGGGCGGCCACCGGAAGGAGCCGCGAGGCGTAGTCGAGGACGCGGCCCGGTGCCCGGTAGCCGAGCGTCAGTTCGTCATGGTGCACCGGCGCGGCGTCGGGCAGCAGGGCGCGCACCTCGCCCCAGTCCGCGTACGTCCAAGGCCCGGTGGCCTGGGCCAGGTCGCCGAGCACGGTGACCGAACCCGACGGTGTCCGGCGGGCGATCATGCGGAACTGCATCGGCGTGAGGTCCTGGGCCTCGTCGACGACGATGTGCCCGTAGCGGCGCGTCCGCCCCCCGGTGAGGAACGAGGCTTCGTCGAGGAGGGCCAGATCGTCGACGCTCCACGCCGTCGAGGACACGCTGGCGTCCTTGGTCCGGACGAGCAGCATCAATTCCTCGGTGGAGAAGAGCCCGTCTCCGAAGCGTGCCAATCGGTCCCGGGACGACAGCAGTTCGCGCACGAGCGCGGCGGGCGAGACCGTCGGCCACAACAGGTCCAACAGAGAGGAGAACTCGTCCGTGGCGACCAACTCGCCTTCGAACCACGCCTCGTCAGCACCCAGACGGGCGGAGGCCCGGAAGACGCGGCGGGCCTCGCTGACCAGACGGGCCCGCAGGGCCAGGCGACCCGCCTTGTACGGTGCCGGACGCGCCACGATCGAAGCCACGAGGTCGTTCACCGTCGTCATGGACAACGTCCCGCGGGCGAAGCGGACCCGGAGCGTGACGTCCTCCTCCAGCCGCCGGCGCCGCCCGTCGAGGGCGCGTCGCAGGAGCTCGGCCATGCGGGCGTCGGCCTTCACCCGGCGCACCTCCATGGGCTCCTGCACACGCACCTTGGCCTTGGGGGCGATGTCGGCGATGGTGGTCTGCACCACCGCCTCCTCACCGAGGGCGGGGAGGACCTGTGCGATGTAGCGCAGGAAGGCCCGGCTCGGACCGAGCACCAGGACGCCGTCCCGGCTCAGGGCGGGGTGGTTGTAGAGGAGGAAGGCGGCCCGGTGCAGGCCCACCGCCGTCTTACCGGTACCCGGCCCACCTTGGACGGTCAGCAGCTGTTCGAGCGGGGCCCGGATGATCTCGTCCTGCTCGGCCTGGATGGTGGCGACGATGTCGAGCATCTCGCCGGTACGCGCCCGCTCGAGCTCGGCCAGGAGGGCATCGCCTCCGCGGAGCCGGGTGGTCGCGCCGTCGTCACCGGCTCCGCCGAAGAGATCGTCGGCCACGGCCATCACGGCGTTGCGATCGACCATGATCTGGCGCCTGCGGGCCAAGCCGAGGGCGTCGGTGGCGCTGGCCCGGTAGAAGGGCATGGCCACCGGCGCCCGCCAGTCGATCACGACAGGATCCGCCCGGACGTCCTCCACGTGGCGCCGACCGATGTGCCACGTGGGGCCATCTTCTTCGTCGATGCGGCCGAAGAGGAGTGGGCGCGGGCTGTCGGCCAGCAGGGATATCCGACGCGAGAGTGCGGCCACGTAGTCGAGGTCCGGGTTGCCGGCGGCAATGAGGTCCTGGAGCAGTCGCTCGGCGCGGTGGCGCATGGCGGCCAGGGATTCGAGTGCATGGTCCAGGTAGGCCTGCTCGGAGGCCATCTCCGGATCTGGTGGGGGAGAGGTCACCACCACCATGTCTCGAGACGCGCCAAAGCGCGCACAATCACGTGCGCGCAAAAGTCCCCGGACACACCGGGGACCATACTTGGATTTTACCTCCGATACAAGCCCCTCAGCTGGTATTTTGCCTTCTCATCCGTCCGGACTTTGAACCTTTATCGAAGGGGTGTTATCGCCCCCCACTTTAGTGAAAATGATGGCTCAAATCAAGTGCATTTCTCACGGTACGGACCGAGAGGAGACTGTGGCCGTGAAGCCCGTTGCGGACGTCGTCGCAGCGGAGCTGCTGCGGTGGGACACCGAGCCGGCGGTTGAGTTCGCCGTCTTCGGCACGGGCGAGCCCGAAGCCATCGCCGCCGTCGTCGAGAGGTTCTGCCTGGAGCAGTTCGGCGAACCGTCGGCGGGAAGTTCCTTCTACCGGGGCTCGACGGGCTGCGTCCTCGGGCTCCGTCTGGCCTCGGGGGCCGACGTGGTGCTCAAGGCCTACCAGGAGCGCTGGCCGAAGGCGTTCCTGTGCGCCGTGCAATCGGTACAAGACCACGTCAGCGGGGGAGGGCTCCCGTGTGCCCGGCCCCTCCGCCCTCCGGTGGCGCTGCCTGGCCGTCCCAACCTGGCGGTGGTCGAGTCGTGGTTGCCCGATCCGGGAATGCAGCCGAACCGCTCGGAGGCGGCGCGGCGCGTCTCGGCCGCCGGGCTGGCCACTCAAATCGCTCTGTGCAGGGATCTGGCGGGGGAACAGGCTCTGATGAGCCACCCGCTCGATACGCCGACAGGGGACCTCTACGGGGAGCCGCACAGCCCGCTCTTCGACTTCGCCGGCACGGCCCGGGGGGCGGAGTGGATCGACGATCTCGCCCGTCGCGCCGTGGAGGTCCGCCGGGCCGACGAAACGCCTCCCGTGGTGGCCCACACCGACTGGTCCGCCCGCAACATCCGCTTCGACGATCGCGAAATCCTGGCCACCTACGACTGGGACAGCGTCACCGTGGTCAAGGAGAGCACGGCGCTGGGCCAGGCGGCGGTCACCTGGTGCGTCACCTCGGAGCCCGGTGGTTCGGAGTTCCCCGCCCTGGCCGAGATCGTGGCCTTCATACGTGACTACGAGCTCGCCTCCGGCCGTCTTCTCACCGACACCCAGTGGCGGGCGGCCGGAGCGGGGGCCACCTATCTCCTGGCGTACACGTCACGCTGCGAGCACTCCCTCGACGTGGTTGGCACCGCGCGACCGGACCAGCACGGCGGCCGCGACCGGTTGGCCGAGTCGGGAGCCGGGCTGCTCGATCTCACCCGGCCCTAGCCCTTCCTGTCCGAGAAGCGAGGTGATCACCAACTCGTACGACCGACGCGGCCCGCATCGCATGCGACCCGAGATGCGCGACTACGTGCAGCGCTCGGCGGCCGCAGCGCCACCCCCGAAAATCGACAGTGGGCTGAGCGTGGACTGAACCTCTCCTGAGTCGCATGAAAAGTGCTTGTCGCTCCTCCGACTGAGGTGTAGACCAAGTCGTACTCACGTGTGATCATCCGCACCGTGCAGGGTGTGGAGACGGCGTTGCGCAGGATCGAGGTGACGCCACGTCACCCCGGGGGAGCGGAGCGACGGAGGGGGACTGCTCACGGCTCGCCGGATCGTCAATCCGAAAGGAGCACCACATGGCGGATGCTGTCGTAGCGGCTTTCGACCCCACCGACGGCACCACGCCGGTCACGCTTCCCACGTCAGGACGTCTGCTGCCAGAGCCCGTGTGATCCGCCGTGGCGGACCGGTCCAAGTTGCTCCGTCTATACCGAGACGAGAACGGTCACCCTGCCGTTTCCAGAGAGTCCGAAGGCCGTGAGCGTCACCGGGCGCAACGTGGTGATCACGGTCACCTACACCCACACACTGTGTCTCGTCGGCAAGCAGCACGGGGGACTGGCCTACACGCTGACGCTGCTGCCGGGGGAGAAGATGACCCTCTTCCACAGTGACCGCTACCGGCGATCAACCTCGGAGGAACAGCGGGTCTCGGTTCAAGCGACCTTTTCCCAGTTCCTATCTGCCATACATCAACAGCAGCACTCAGATGACTCGACGCAACTCGACAACCTGCTGGACACCCAGTCGCAAGGCTCAGGCTCTGCGACCCTGGGCCTGGGCATCAGCCTCCCACTCATCGGCACCCTCGGTCAGGGTCCGTCCGCCAGCACGTCGTCGGACACGAAGACCACGGTGAAGGACCTCGATACACAGTCGGTCTCGAGCGATTTCAACGCCACGGCTCAAACGTCGGCTCAAAATACCGACATGCTGCGGTCGGTCACCATCAGCAGCTACGAGGATTCCGACACGGCCTCGACGACCCAACGGACGTTGGAGAACAACAATGTCTGTTACGCCGTCAATTACTTCGTGCGCAAGGTCCAGGACGTCTATGTGGCCACGACCAAGGTCACCTCCGTGGTCGTTCAACTCTCGACGATCGGGGTCCTGGATCCGACGCCGCTCACACCGGCCCAAATCAAGGAGCTGGAAACGGACTTCCCGGGGACGTTCGCCTCGACCCTGGAGGCGCTGCCCAAGGTGGGTGACACGGTGGAGAATCCCTCCGTGGTGGCTGTTCCGACCGAAGGGGTGGTCTATGACCCCGAACTGGCGCATTGCTGCGCTCAGGATCCCGAGCTCGAGGCGGCCACCATGGTCAAAGTGGCCCGGGAGCAGGCCGAAGCGCAGAAGGTCGGCCTGGAGCTCCAGCTGATGGCGCTGGAGGTGCAACGCCGGCAGGCGCTCCTGGCCGCCAACACACTCGATCCGTTCGAGCCCGCACAGCCGGCACCGACGGTGGTGGCCTGAAGCCCACACAGCCGGCACCGACGGTGGTGACCTGAGGGGGACAGCGGGCCGCCGAGAATTCAATCCAACTTAACATAATGAACCTTATCGGCGTTGTCCGGAACGAGGGGAGGCGTCCCACCTGCTGTGACCTGGTGCAATGAACTCTTCCGCGAGGAGTCGCTGGCCGTTCTCCGGGGTCTGCAGCGACGGTCCAGAAGCGTCAGGCGGCGGGCGGCTCGGGTTCGAAGAGGAACTGCATGACGTCGCGCATGGACGCGTCAACCAGCTCGATACGGATGCCGAGATCCTCGTCCCGGTGGTAGGCGAAGGACGTCGGGGTCACGCCGCCCGCCCGGCCACAGAGCTGTAGCGGACACCCGCCGGCGCTGAAGGCGGCGCTCTGGTCCGTCAGCGCGTCGCTCCAGAACCCGACGTGGTGGAGGTTGCTGGCCTCGTTGCGCACCCAGACGGAGCCGGGGACCTCGAGGATCAGCTCCAGGCACGGGGTGCCGGTCGAGTACCGCATGGTCGTCGGGAGCACGACGTCGTTCCCGGCTGCGTCGCGGTACTCCTGGGCGTCGATGTGCATGACCGGTCCCCAGGTGACACCGAGGAGGTCGCTCAGTTTAGCGCTGGCCGCCTCTATATCGGGCACGATGATGCCGACGTGGTAGTGGTCCATTGGTCAGTCACTCCCCCAGCGCGCGAGCTCGTCGCGCAGCCATCCGTTTTCCCAGAAGCTGACGTCGCCGCCGTGCTCGAGCAGGTGCCGGTGGGCGGCGGCCAAGAGGTCACGAGCGCGGCGTGAATCGGTATCCGTGGCCAGGACGGCCTCGCCCAGCCGGATGGCCAGGGGAGCCTCGCCCCGCTCCAGGGCACCTTCGGCGCGGTCCAAGGCGGCATCGGGGCCGGCGGCGTCCACCAGCTCGGCCAGGGCCGGGCCGGCGGTGTCGGGGTAGAGCTCGGTCGTCGATTCCAGCTTGAACCAGCCGACGTAGCTCTCCCAGAGGGTGCGCACGGCCCAGGAGACCTTGCCGTAGCCCTGACCGACCCGGAGCTCGGGCGGTAGCTGAATCTCCTCCATCAAGGTCCAGACGTCGACTCCGGCGTTGAAGCCCTCGACCGCTCGCTGGTGCACGAAGTCCACTGCACCGTGCAGGCGGGCCAGGCTGGCGTCGATCAGCTCTTCGCCGACGATGGGTTCGGACCGTCCGGTCACGAGCATCTCGGGTCGCAGGGCGCGGACCTTGCGCACGCTCTCGAGGTACGGCTCGACGAAACGGTAACGGTCCCCCCGCAAGGTGTTGAGGTTCGGGAAGTGGGGGAAGAGAGGTCCGAGCAGGTTGCTGACCAGCGCGGTGCGCCGATCGGGCAGCCACACGATCACGCTGTCGACGGTCTCCCCCACGGCGGCAATCAGCTCCAGACGAAGGCCGTCGGCGTCGAGCTCGAGCCGCTCGTCGAAGGTGAGATCGGGCACCGGTTCAGACTGGTGCATCGACACCCCGGGATTCTCCGCGGCAATGCGCCGCGCGTCGGTGCCCAGCATGTCGAACCAGATGCCGGCGGTGCGCATGCGCAAGGCGCGGATCCGGGCGTCGTCGGCCTGGCAGGCCTGGTTGTTCTGCTGGGCCACGTAGACGGTGTCGGCCTCTTTGAACAGGTCGACCCCGCCCAGGTGATCGACGTGCCCCTGGGTGGTGATGATGAAGTGGGTGGGCCCGGCCCGGACGGCGTCGAAGACCCGCTTGTGGTGCGGCGCCTCGAAGCCCATGCCGGTGTTGACGATGACACGCCCGCCCTCGGTGAGCAGCAAGTAGGAGGCGGTGCACCCGCCCGAGCGGTAGATGTCCGGCGCCACCATGTGGGCCGGGTCGTCGTAGACGGGCCGCATGAGCTCGCGGCCCGGGCGCGTGTCGATGAGGTGGTCCACCTGGTCATGGAGGTGCATCAGACCTCGATCCGAACCGGGAAGCGCTCGAGGTAGGACCCGAAACGTGCCCGGACCTCCTCGGGTGTGACGGCGAAGTGGCGGCGGAGGTCATAGGCCACCCTCCCCTCCTTCCCGCGTGGATGGGCGGCCTGGTAGTCCGAGATCTCGGTCCGGGCCTGCTCGGTCAGGACAATGCCGGCGCAGTCGTACACCCGCTCGAGGGTACCGAGCTCGTCCGCCATGTAATCCTCGAAGAACACGTCCACGGTGTGATCATCGGGCAGGAGGTGGCGGTCGCGCAACGAGGCGTCGAGCAGTGTCCCGATGCGCTCCGTCCAGTAGTCGCGGTACCACTCGGGTCGGGTCGTGCGATAGGACGTGCGGGCGCCGTAGCAGGCCATGGTGATGGTCGACTGGACCACGGCGACCGGGTCGCGATGGGTCACCACCACCGTGGCGTCGGGGAAGGTGTGCAGGAGCGGCCCGAGCTGCTCGAGGTGCTGGGGTGACTTGAGGACCCAGCGTTCCCGGGGGTGCAGACACTGCAGAATCTGGAGCACCGACTTCATGTAGGCGTAGTGGGGGGTCTGGTCGTGGTCGAGGTAGTGGTCGCGCCACCGCGGGGCCCGGGCCACCCACTCGAGCGTGTAGCTCGAGAAGTCCGGCAGCTGCAGCTCAATCTCCTCGTGCACGTGGTCGGGCTGCATCGGGTGCATGGCGGCCACGAGCGGCGCGGCGGCCTGCATGGCCTCCCAGGCGTGGTTGCAGCGGGTCCAGCGTGGGTCCACCCCGTCGACCTCGGTCGGATCCTTCGGGTTGGCCACGGGCTCGTAGGACTCCCAGAGGGGCATCGAACGGAACCGGGTGTCGGCGGCCAGCAGGTTGACCAGGTGGGTGGTGCCCGATCGCGGCAGCCCGACCACAATGACCGGCTGCGCGATGGGGATCTCGAGGATCTCGGGATGCCGGCTCAGCAGGTCGTGGACGAGAAGGCGGTTGGAGGTGTAGCGGACGCAGTCGGCGAACATCATCAGCCGCCCGATCCCCGTCCGCTCCTCGTCGGCGTCCATCTCCGCCAGCTGGAGCCCGAGCCGCGCCGTGAAGTCCTCCGGCCCGAAGTCCGTCAGGCCGGTGCGCAGCCGGGCGGCGTCACACACGGCATCGACGGTGAGGTCGGTGCGCCTGGACTCCCCGTGGTCGATGGCCATCCGTTGGACGTCGTTGAGGACCGGGGCGCCCAGGTCTTCGATTCGTATGACGTCGCCCATCACGCTCTCTTCAGTGGGCGAGGTAGCCGCCGTCGACCGCCAGGGTGCTGCCCGTGATGAAGCTCGCCGCGTCGCTGGAGAGGTAGAGAACCGCAGAGGCCACTTCCTCGGGTGTGCCCAGGCGCGGGAGGAAGCCGCGTGCCAACTCGGCCTCGAGCAGCTGGGGGAAGGCCTTCATCGGTGCCGTCATAGGGGTGTCGATCAACCCCGGGGCCACCGCATTGACCCGGATGCCGTCAGCGGCCCAGTGGGCGGCCAGGTTCCGGGTCAGGGTCAGGAGCGCCGCCTTGGCGGCGGCGTAGCCGGGCACGATCGTGGTCGAGCGGAAGGCCGTCATCGACACCAGGCTGACCACACTGGCACCGCCCGCCATGGTGCTGGTGGCGAGGGCGCCGCGCAGGCCCATCGTCAGGCGCATGGCGCCCTCGACGTTGAGGTCGAGGGCGGCCGCGAAACCGTCGGGGTCCCACTCGTCCCGGCCGTCGGGGAAGTTGGCGCCCGCGTTGTTGACCAACACGTCGAGCCGATCGAAGGCCGCGGCCAGCTCCTCGACCGCGCCGTGGTCGCGCACCTCGAGCTGACGGTAGGAGAAGGCGGAGAGGTCGGGCTCGTACTGTGCGGCATCGGGGCGTGTCCCGGTCACCGTGACGTCGGCCCCGGCGGCGGCGAAGGCCGAGGCGGTGGCATGGCCGATGCCGCTGGTCCCGCCGGTCACCAGGACCGAGGTGTCGCCGAAGTCGAACCACAGACGGTTGGTCATTGGTCGGCCCCCATGGTGATCATGACCTTCCCACAGTCTTTCGACCCCTCCAGCAGGGCCAGCCCCTCGTCGAATTCCTCGAGCGCCAGGGCGTGGGTGATGAGGCCCGACAGGTCGCGCCGGGCCAGGAGCTCAATCGCGTCCTCGAACCTCGGCGGGTACTCGAAGGAGCCTCTGATGGTGAACTGCTTCATCAGGACTTGGACGAAGTTCGTGGGCACGGGTTGATAGTGCAGGGCGACCAGCGACAGACGCCCGCCGGCCCGCCCTCGCTCGACGATCTCGGCGAGCACGCCGTCCGAGCCCGACGCCTCAATGAACACGTCGGTGGCCGGGGTCGGCCCGAACATGAACGGAGCCGTTCCATGGACGCGGGCCAGCTCGTCCCACACATCGACCTCGGAATGGTCCACCAGGTGGGCGGCCCCGACCTGCTCGGCCAGTTCGAGGCGGCGGCGGCTGCTGTCGACGGCGACCACGTCGCGCACGCCCCGGTCGGCCAGCGTGGCAATGGCCATGAGTCCGATCGGGCCGCACCCGAAGACGGCCACCCGGTCTCCCGGCGCCACGTCACCCTGGTTCACCGCCTGCATGCCGACGGCGGCCGGCTCGGCCAGCGCGGCGACGCGCAACGCCATGGCGTCGGGAACGGGGAACAGCCGCCGGCCCGTGGCCGACTCGCGCACCAGCAGGAGCGGCGTCAGACCGCCCTCGGGTGCGCCGCTGCCTATCCGGCCCAGCTGGTCGTCGCCCGGATGGACGATGACCCGGTCACCGGGGGCCGCGTCGCTCACCTCGGCCCCGACCCACTCGACCACACCGGCCATCTCGTGGCCCAGGGCCATCGGCCGTCCCGTGATGCCCCCCATGTGCACGAACGACACATCGGACCCGCAGATACCACAGGCCGCCACGCGCACGAGCGCGTCGCGGGGGCCGGGCGCCGCCGGCTCCACGTCGTCGAGACGGACATCGTGGGGACCGTGGACGCGGATCTGTCTCACCGGAACGCCCCGGCGCCGGTGTGCGGACGCTCGTCGCACAGGCCCCTCCCCACGGGTGGACCTTATCGGCGTTCCCGAGGTTGAGCCGGGGCCGGGAGAGCCCGCCGGTACAGTTCGATCATGGCCGGCCCGGATACCTCGCGCGCGTCGGGGGCCCCCGTGGCGGACGACGTGGCCGAGGCGACCGAGTTTCTGAAGCAGTTCTTCCAGGGCACGGCGAAGCAGCGCGCCCGCCGGGTGGTCAAGGCGCCGCTCGGCGCCGTGCAGACCGCGGCGTTGCACCACCCGGACCCCTGGGTGCGCCGGGACTGTCTGTTCTTCCTGGACCACTACGCCAACGACGAGTCGATGCCGGTCTTCGGACGT
Source organism: uncultured Acidimicrobiaceae bacterium (assembly GCA_963850095.1). GTDB lineage: Bacteria > Actinomycetota > Acidimicrobiia > Acidimicrobiales > RAAP-2 > Bog-473. The sequence continues at coordinate 610,382 of CAWKJX010000004.1, forward strand.
GCGCTGGGGGACCCGGTGGAGTTCGTTCGCAACATGGCGTTGCATTCCTTGTCCTGTGAGGCCTGCAAGTCCGAGGAGCTGTGCACGGCCGACGTGGTGGCGGGCCTGGTGGAGGTGCTCGGGCACGACCCCAGCCACGCATTGCGGACCAAGGCCGTTCCGATCCTGATGCGGCTGTCCGGACAAGAGGCCCGGGCCCGGGCGGCGCTCCAGGAGGCTTCCGTCCACGATCCCGATCCGATCGTCCGTCAGGCGGCACGCAGTGCGCTGGCGGGACGCTTCGTCGCTCCCCGGAAACGCTACGAACGGCGGCAGCGCCGGCACGGCCGCGGGCCGGTCGCGCTCCCAGCTGAGGGTTCGTAGGCGGGCTCTACCCCTCCCCCACGGCCCGGCGGACCTGACGCAGCAGCGACCTCTGCTCTGCCTTGGTCTGCGCACGCAGCCGGACGAAGTCGTCACCCGCCTCGAGCCGGACGTCGGCGTGCATCCCGCTCGGGTCGTCGTGGAAATGGAGGAATCCCTCAGAGCGGCGGTAGAAGGACCCCGGTGACCGCTCGACCAGACCCGGGACGAGACGGAGTTCCTCCAGCAGGGTCGCGATCTTCTTCAAGTCGTCGGGGGTGGCGTGGCGCATCCGGCCGAACCGTAGACCCGCCGACACTCTCGGGGCGTGCGGCTTCAGAAGCCGCACGCCCCGGAGGGTCGCAACCGCGTGTCCGACCGGGGTCGGGAGGATCGAAGGGAGTAACGAACGCTCCCATCGGACCGCAGCAATCGCTGCATCGTGACAGGGGGCCGTTGGAGCCCGTCCGGTCCCAGCTGTGGGCATTCTTAGAGTCCGGTTTGGGATGAATTCCATCCTGAGCTGGACCTTTATGTCACCCTTACACAAAACCCCAAGCGGGCTCACAGCTGGGATTTGGCTTGTCGTGAAATGGGTCATCTGAACTGGGAGCATGGTCAAAGCGGGAGCAATCGACGCGCCGGAGAACCCAGTGGACCTCACCGAGGAGCTGCCCCTCGATGACGAGAACGTTCTGGCGCCCGAGGAGGCGTCGCGCTGGCGCCGGTACCGCTGGCCCATCGTGGGTGCCGCCGCCGTCGTCATCGCGGCCGCCGTCGGGCTGACCCTCTGGCTCACTTCCAGCCCTTCGACGCCCACCGGCCTCTCCATCACCACGGTGACCGTTCCGGTCACGACGGGCACCATTCAGCAGACGGTGGCGAGTTCGGGCACCCTCGAGCCCGCCAGCCAGGCCAGTTTGAACTTCGCCGTGCCCGGCACCGTCACCGCGGTCTGGGTGAAGGCCGGACAGACCGTCACCGCCGGGCAGATCCTGGCCAGCGTCGGCACGACGGCGCTCTCCGAAGACGTGAGCGCAGCGCAGGCCCAGTTGACCGCGGCCGAGGACCGGCTTTCGAGCGACGAGGCCGCCAATGCAGCGCCACGAGTCAGATCGACACGGACGAAGCATGCGATCACCTCCGCCGAGTCCTCGCTCTCGACGGCCCAGACCAATCTCAAGGACGCGTCGCTCACCTCGACTATTGCGGGGACGGTGGCCTCGGTGGACCTGACCAACGGTCAGCAGGTGGCGGGCACCAGTTCGGGCGGCAGCGGAGGCGGCACCGGAACGGGAGCCTCGGCCGCCAGTGGTGACACGGGAACCGGATCGACCGGCACCACCGGCCAGGTCGTTGTCATCGGCACCGACTCCTACATCGTCAACACCACGGTGGACGACACCGAAATCGGCGAGATTGCCGACGGGGACCAGGTCGACCTCACCGACACCGGCTCGACGTCGCCCGTCTACGGGACGGTCGGCTCCATCAGCCTCATCGGCAGCCAGAGCTCCGACATCACCACGTTCCCGGTGGTGATCGACGTCACCGGGAACCCGACCGGCCTCTACGCCGGCTCGACGGTGGACGCCAGCATCATCGTCAAGCAGCTGAACAACGTGACGGAGGTGCCGACAGAGGCCATCTCCTACGGCAGCAACGGCCAGGCGACGGTGACCGAGGTGGTCAACGGCGCGCACGTCGTCAAGGACGTGACGGTCGGGGCGGCCGAGGCCGGCGAGACTCAGATCACGAGCGGCATCAGCTCCGGCGCCAAAGTCCTCGAGCGCGAAGTCACCTTCAAGGCGCCGGGCGGCGGGACGGGCGGCCTGTTGGGCGGCGGCACCGGGGCCCGTACCTTCCCCGGTGGCGGCGGCGGCGCCGGCTTCTTCGGCGGTGGCGGCGGCGGTGGCGGCTTCACCGGCCGGGGCGGCGCGGGGAACAGCTGATGACCACTCCCCCCTTGGGCACGCCGCTGGTCGGCGGCGAGTCGGTGATCGAACTGGAACGGGTGACCAAGGTCTACCGGACCGGGTCCATCTCGGTGGCCGCGCTGCGCGGCGTCAGCCTCACCATCAACCAGGGGGAGTACGTCGCCATCATCGGGCCGTCGGGCTCGGGCAAGTCGACCCTCATGCACATCCTCGGTTGTCTCGACATCCCGACGTCGGGCCGTTACCACCTGGCCGGCCAGGACGTGAGCCACATGAGCGAGACCTCCCTGGCCGAGGTGCGCAACCGTCGCATCGGCTTCGTCTTCCAGCAGTTCAACCTGCTGGCCTCCATGACGGCCTGGCAGAACGTGGAGCTGCCGCTCGTCTACGCCGGGGTGCCCCGGACCGAGCGCCGGGAGCGGGCCGTCGAGGCCCTGGGCCGTGTCGGCCTGGCCGGCCGCATCCACCACCGCCCGGGCGAGCTGTCCGGCGGTCAGCAGCAGCGCGTCGCCGTGGCCCGGGCGCTCGTCAGCGAACCGGACCTCATTCTGGCCGACGAGCCCACGGGTAACCTCGACTCGGTGTCCGCCGCCGACGTGCTGCGGCTCATGGGAGAGCTGCACGAGGCCGGGCGCACGCTGGTGCTGATCACCCACGACATTGAGGTCGCCTCGGCGGCCGGGCGGGTCGTGGGCATCCGCGACGGGCTCCTCACCGAGAACGACGAGCGCTACCTGGAGAGCATCAGGTGAGCTGGCTCGAGACCATCCGGACCGGCGTGAACGGCGTGCGCAGCCACCGCCTGCGCTCGTTCCTGACCGTGCTCGGCATCCTCATCGGCATCGCCGGTGTCATTATCGCCGTCGGCCTGGGCGAGGGCGCCTCCGGTCAGGTGACCTCCGAAATCAACGCGCTCGGCTCCAACGTCCTGACCATCACGGCCGGCAGCTCGACGTCGAGCACCGGGGTCCGGGGAGCGCTGGGCTCCGCGTCGACGTTGACGGAGGCCGACGCCAACGCGCTGGCCTCGCACGTGGACGCCCCCGACATCAAGGCCGTGGCCGCCATCACCTCGGAGACCGAGGTCCTCAGTGCGGGGAGCGAGACCGCCACGACCAGCGTGCAGGGAACGACCCCGTCCTGGCTGACCGTGCGGGGCCGCACCTTGGCCGAAGGCCGCTTCATCGACAACCAGGACGTGAAGGACCACTCCGCCGTGGCGGTGCTCGGGGCCACCACGGCGTCGGAGCTCTTCAGCCGCGGCGACCCCGTCGGCCAGACCGTCGACGTGAACGGCGTCCCGGTAACCGTCGTCGGTGTGCTCACCTCCACGGGCTCGGCGTCGACCTCGTCGACGAGCACGTCGGACCCCGACGACCTGATGGTCATTCCTATGTCCACGGGGGCGGAGCGCATTTTCGGCGGCACCTCCCGCAACTCCGTGACGCAGATTGCCGTGCAGGCACGGTCGTCCCAGGACTTGTCCGGCGCCTACCAGGAGGCGGACCACCTGCTCCTGCAGTTGCACGGGATCACCAACCCGACCGACGCCGACTTCACCATCACATCGGAGCAGTCGCTGCTGGCGACCAACACCTCGGTCGACCACACGCTGACCATCCTCCTGGGCGGCATCGCGGCGATCTCCCTCATCGTCGGGGGCATCGGCGTCATGAACATCATGCTGGTCTCGGTCACCGAGCGCATCCGCGAAATCGGCTTGCGCAAGGCCCTGGGGGCCACCCCGCGGGTCATCCGGCGACAGTTCCTCGTCGAGGCGTCCTTCCTCGGGCTCATCGGCGGCCTGCTCGGTGTCGTGGCGGGGTTCCTCGGCGTCCTCTACCTGCCGGGCCTCATCGGCGACCCCATCTCCACCAGCCCGACCGCCACCGTCGGCGCGCTCGTCATCGCCCTGGCCATCGGCGTCCTGTTCGGTGTGTACCCGGCCAGCCGGGCCGCGGCGCTGGCCCCGATCGACGCCCTGCGGACCGAATAACCGTCTCCATCAACACAGTGTCTCCATCAACACAGTAAGGAAAGAGGAACCACCCCAAATGCAGATACGGACCAGCCGAAGCTCCACCGGCCGGCGCTGGGCAACATTGCTCGGCACCGGCGCCACGGCGCTCCTGGCCGCGACGGCCGTGGCCTCGACCGCCGCCGCCGCCCCGGCCAACGCGCCCATCGGCGCCACCGGGAGCGTGGCCGCGCTCAGCACCTCGAGCATGGAGGTGCAGAACGCCAGCACGGGCCAGACCACGGTCAGCTGGACGCCGACCACCCAGTTCTCCAAGACGGTCTCCGAGACGGTGAGCTCCCTGGCGGCCGGCGACTGCATCAGCGTGACCGGAGCAGCCTCGAAGAAGTCGAAGACCACGATCGCGGCGCGCAGCATCACCGTGATGCCGGCGAGCTCGACCGGTTCGTGCACCGCGCTGGGCGTCCGTACGGCGACCAATGGCGCTCCGGGAGCGGGCTTCTCCTTCCGCGGTGGCACCGGCACCGGCGGCGGCGGCTTCTTCGGCCGCGGTGGCCAGACGAGCGGAGCGGGTACCCGTCCCAGCTCCCCGACGGGAGGCTCGGGCTCGAGCAACTTCCGCAAGCTCTTCGCATCGATCTCCATCGCCTCGGGCAAGGTGACGGGTGTCAACGGGTCGACCGTCACGATGTCGGGCATCAACGTGTCTCCGGGCACCTTCACCCGCCCGGCCAAGAAATCGAGCAACAGCGCCAAGAGCACGAAGACCAAGAAGCCCACGCTGCCCAAGACCCAGACCCTCAAGATCACGACCTCGAGCTCGACCACGCTCGAGCGCGACCCAGGCGGTGGCGGCCAACGCCCTGGCCGTCGGTGACTGCGTGAGCGCGTTCGGCCAGGCCGCGACCAACGGTGCGGTGACGGCCACCACGGTGCGGATCACTTCCACCGGAGACACCACCTGTACGGGCGGTGGCTTCGGCCGGTTCGGCGGTGGCGGTCCCGGCGGCGGATTCGCCGGCGGCGGCAGCAGTGCCTGAATCGTCCCGCTCGGGCTGGGGCCGTTCGGGCCATCGGCGCGCTGTCCTGATCAGCGCGGTCGTGCTCGTCGTCATTTTGGGCGGCGGCGTGGCGGCCTGGGCCGAGGTCAACTCCAGCAGCGCCGACTATCGCATGGCCAGCGTGACGAAGGCCGACATCGGGACGACGCTCACCGTCGTGGGCAACGTGGAACCGGTCAGCGATGCCGCCGCCGCCTTCCAGGTCGCCGGCCAGGTGGCCACGGTGACGGCGACACCGGGACAGCAGGTCACCGCGGGCCAGTCGTTGGGGACGCTCGACACGACGGCCCTGAGCGAATCCGTCTCCTCGGCCCAGTCGAGCCTCAGTGCGGACGAGGCCAAGCTGGTCGAGGACGAGGAGAGCCAGGCGACCGCGGCGTCTGGGAGCAAGACGCCGAGCTCGACGCCCACCACCACCACGACGACCACCACCACGCCGGGCCACGGCAGCACGGGCACGAGTGGGCAGAGCGCCACGATCACCCAGGACCAGACCACGCTGACCCAGGACCAGTCGACGCTCTCGAATGACCAGCAGCAAGAAGGGGCGGACCTGGCCCAGGCGCAGAGCGACTGCACGAGCGCCAACACCGGTACGCCCGCCGGGCAAGCCACCTGCGAGTCCGCTCTCCAGACGGTCTCGACCGACGAGCAGCTGGTGTCGAAGGACCAGACCACCGTGTCGAAGGACGAGACCGCGTTGGGAGCGGCGCTCGGGGCCGAGTCGTCCGGGACCTCGGGCGCCGGCAGTGGCGCCGGCACCGGCACGGGCACCGGCAGTGGCGCGGGCACCGGCACCGGCACGGGCGCCGGCAGCACCGGCAACTCGGGCTCCTCCCCCACTCAGGGCGGGCACGCTCTTTCGGCCGAGCCCGCGGGGTTCACCGGCAACTCGGGAACGGGCACCGGCGGCACCGGCACCACCGGCGGCGGCTCCTCGGCCGACACCGACACGCCCGAGCAGATCGCCTCCGACCAGGCCGACATCGACACTGCCGAGGCCAACCTGGTCGACGCCGAGCAATCGCTCGACGAGGCCACGCTGACCAGCCCCATCAGCGGCACCGTCGTGTCGGTGGACATCACGACGGGTGAGACGGTGAGTGCCGACTCGGCCACCGACATCATCACCATCATCGGGACGAAGTCCTACGAGGTCCAGGCCACGTTGGACAGCTCACAGGTTCCGTCGGTCAAGGTCGGTCAGTCCGCCTCGGTCGAGGTGGACGGCGTTAACGGCACCCTCGACGGCACCGTGTCGCAGGTGGGCCCGGTGCAGTCGGGCGACTCGGGCTACGACTACCCGGTTGTCGTGGCGCTGCCCAGTTCGGCCGCCAGCAGCCTCTTCAGCGGGTCGACGGCCAACGTGGACATCTCGACCGGGGCGGTGTCCGACGTCGTCGCCGTGCCGACCTCGGCCGTGCAGACGCTCGGCTCGAGTTCCTACGTGCTCGAGATCTCCAAGGGCGAGCTGACCCGCAAGGACATCAAGATCGGGATGGTGGGTGACACCTACACCCAGGTGCTCTCGGGCCTCACACCCGGCGAGAACGTGGTCCTGGCCGACTACGCCGAGGCGGTGCCGTCCTCCAACACGGACACCGTGGGCGGCGTGGGGAGCTTCCTCAACGGCGGCGGGGCCGGCGGAGCCTTCCCGGGCGGCGGCGTCTTCTTCGGCGGTGGCGGCAACTTCAGGGTACAGCGCAACGTGGGCGGCGGTGCCAGCGTGAGCGTCAAGGGCTAATGACGGGGCGACAGGCCGGCGGGTGGTGCGTCTCCGCCGCCCGGCTCCTGGCCGCGCGGCGCGCCGGGGCGCTGGGACGGCCGAGCGTTCCCGCTGCGCCGGCGGCCCGGGCGACGTCGTCCAACGCGTTCTGGCCGGCTTGAGCACTACGGTGGACGAGGTGGGGTCTGTCCGCTTCGACCAGCTCAACCTCGTCACGGGTGACGTGCAGGCCAGCCGAGCCTTCTACGCCCGCTTCGGGAGTGGCGTTCCGCGACGAGGGCGACGCGCTCTGGGACCAGCATCATGTGTCGGGCCAGCAGAGCGACGACGTCCCCGTCGACATCGACATCGACAGCACCACGTTCGCTCCGAAGTGGAACACCGGGTGGCCCGGCGGTACCGGCGTCGTCCTCGGCTTCAAGGTCGAGACGAGGGACGAGGTCGACGCCATGGTCACGACGTTGGCGGCCGACGGCGTGCCCGTGCAGCAACCACCCTTCGACGCCTTCTGGGGCGCCCGCTACGCCGTCGTGAGCGATCCGGACGGCAACGCCGTGGGGATCATGAGCCCGGTCGACCCGGAGCGCCGCAGCCCACCCCCGGATCCGCGGTGACCGACCCGGCCCAGGAGTCCATCGAGGTCGTCATAGAGATCCCGACGGGGAGTCGCAACAAGTACGAGTACGACCACGAACAACACGTCATCCGCCTGGACCGCCGTCTCTTCACCGCGACGACCTACCCCGCCGACTACGGCTTCGTGCCCGACACCCTGGCCGGCGACGGCGACCCGCTCGACGTCCTGGTGCTGGTGGCCGACCCCACCTTCCCCGGCTGCGTCATGCGGGTGCGCATCCTCGGCATGTTCTCCATGCACGACGAGAAGGGAGTCGACGCCAAGCTGATCACCGTGCTGGCCCACGACCCGCAGTGGGACGACGCCCACGACATCGAGGACGTGCCCCTGCACCTGCGCAACGAGATCGCGCACTTCTTCAGCATCTACAAGGATTTGGAGCCGGAGAAGTCGACCGAGGTCGAGGGGTACTCCGGGCGGGCCGCCGCGCTGGCCGAGCTCGAGGCCTGCCGCGCCGCCTACCGCTCCGTCGAGTCGCAGTAGTACACACCACGAAGGGGGTCCGCATGCCGTTTCCACGCGACGAGGTCAAGGCGACCGTCGATCGTTACCACGAGCTACGCCGGCGCATCGACGACGGACTCGAGCCCGACGCCTTCGGCGTCCTGGCCGACTTCTACACCGAGGACGCCGTCTACGTCGACGGTGCCTGGGGGCGCATAGAGGGCGGCGACGCCATCGCCCGCTGGCTCGTCGACTCCATGGTCGGCATGGAGGACTGGAAGTTCCCGGTCGAGTTCACCGCCATCGAGGGCAACGACGTGGTGGTCAAATGGACCCAGATCATGCCCCGCGCCAAGCCGGACGGGACGCCGTACCGCCAGTCGGGCTACTCGCGACTGATTTATGCCGGTGACGGGAAGTTCTCCTACGAGGAGGACACGTACAACATGGCCCACGTGCTCGAGGACATAGAGGCGAGTGGATGGCAGCCCACCCGCCCCATGAACTTCCCGCCGGCGCATCCCGACCGGAACTTCGACATTCCCGGACGCGGCGCCGGCTGATCCTCAGGGCGTCGCGCCGCTGGTCCCCGTACCGCCGGTGCTGCCGAAGCCGGGGAACCCTCCCCCGCCGAAGGGGTTGGTGCTGCTGCCACCCGACTGCTGCTGGGCCTGTTGCTGAGTGCCCAGGGTGGCGCTGGCCGTCCGCTTGCTGTCGCCCACGTAGTAGGTGATGCTCACCGTCTGGCCGGGTTTGTCGTTCTGCACCACCTTCTGGAGGTCCTCGGCCGACGCAATGGTGGTGCCGCCGATGTTCACGATCACGTCACCCTGGTCCAGGCCCGCCTTGGCCGCCGGCGAGCCGGAGACGACGCTGAGGATGACCGCACCCGAGGTCGGCGTGAAGCCGTACTGCTGGCGCAGGGCGGGCGTGAGCGTCGTGATGTCGACGCCGAGGTAGCCACCGCCATTGCCCGACTGGCCCCCCTTCTGCAGCTGCGGCAGGGAGGCCTCCACCTGGGCGATCGGGATGGCGAAGCCGATGTTCTGCGAGCTGGTGCCGTCGCTGGTGGTGCCGGCCACGGCGGTGTTCATGCCGATGACCTGGCCCGAGGTGTCGATGAGCGGGCCGCCCGAGTTGCCCGGGTTGATGGCGGCGTCGGTCTGGATCATGTTCTGCAGGGTCTCGGTCTGGGTGCCCTCGCCCCCGGCCGTCACCGAACGGCCCAGCGCGGACACAATGCCCTGGGTCACCGTCGGCGTGCCGGCGGCCAGCCCGAGCGCGTTGCCGATGGCGACCACGGCATCGCCGACGACGGCCTTGGAGGAGCTGCCGAAGGTCACGGTCTTCAGGTTCGAGACGTTGTTGATCTTGAGCAGGGCGATGTCCTTGGTCGAGTCGTAGCCGACGAGCGTGGCCGGGAGCGGCTTCGTCTGCCCGTACTCGGTGACGGTGATGGTGCCCTGGTCGCCGTCCTCGGTGAACAGCTCGATGACGTGGTTGTTGGTCACGACCTCGCCGTCGGAGGTGAAGATCATTCCGGTGCCTTCGTCCTCGTTGCCGCCGGCCTTGACGTCGATCGACACCACGGCGGGGATGACGCGGCTGACCAGTTCGGGAATGGTCACGTTGCCGCTGAGCACGGCGGCCCCGGGGGCGGCGTTGCTCTCGCTGATCGTCACGTTGCCGACGCCGTTGTTGTTGGAGTGGTCGGCCAATGCGGTCACGCCGGCGCCGATGGCGCCACCGATGAGCGCGGCCACCACGGCGACCGGGAGCCAGGAGCGAAACCGCCCGGGCTGGCGCGTCGATGAACCGCCATCCGTGGCGGGGGCGGTGCCGAACGGTGCCGTGGCGTCGGTCGGCGGCGGGTACGAAAAGGGTGCGTCCGGCTGCGGCGCGGAGGTAGCGCGGCTGCGGGGCCGTACGCGCCCGGGGCGGCCCACGACGGCGGCGGGGGCGGCGGCGGGTACGAGGCCGGCGGTGGAGGCGGGGGTGGGGGGTAGGCCGGCGCGGGCGGTTCAGCGCCGCCCAGAGGGGTGTCGTCGGATGCCGGCGCGCCGACCGGGTCGTCGGTGCCGGCCGACGCGGCGGGCACTTCCGGAGTCGGGAGTGGTGCCGTCGGTAGCGGTGCCTCGGTCTCCCCAGCAGCGGGTTCAGGCCCTGGCTGCTCGGTGTCCTGGCTCATGTGGGTCCTCCTGGGGGGCCTGGGTCCGTCACACGGGAGCCAGGTGCCGTCCACCATGGGTACGTCTGCCCGTCCCGGCGACTCCCGCGCTCCTGGCGGACGTGGGACCCATGTTACGGGATGCCGGTCTGGACCCGGCATCGGGCCACCGTGCCCGGCGAGGTAGCGTGTCCGCCGCATGTCACGCCGCATCGACATCGAGCTGACCAGCCATATGCCCGACGGCTCCTGGACCTGGCGCGCCGCCGGGGCCAAACAGCCCAAGGGAAAGGTCGACGGTGCACTGGTGCCGGCGGGTGAGGCGGTGGGAGGCGTGTTGCAGGCCGACGTCGAGGTCGGGCTGGAGGGTATCGAAATCCTTTCGCTCACCTCGGCCAAGCCGGGCCGCTCACCGGAGAAGGTCGAGGGTCGCATAGAGGTCAAGGGCACACCACGGCGGGCACCGGACGTCTCGGTGATCCTCGCCCCGGGGTCGCAGAAGCGCCGCCGCGACGACGACGGCGGCGAGCCGCGCGAGCGGCGTGGCGGTCGGCGTGGCGAGGGCGGTGACCGGGGTCCGCGTGAGGACCGGGGTGACCGCGGGCGCGGCGCCGGCGGGCCCCGCCGCCCCGGCGGCCGGCGTCCGGGCGAGGGCGAGGGCCGTCCGGCCCGGGGCGAGCGCCCGGCCATGGCCACTTCCACCGTGCACCGCAACGCCATGCTGGCGGCCCTGCGCCCCGAGCAGGTGCCCGTGGCCGAGCAACTCCTGCGCGGCGGGATCCAGGCGGTGCGCCAGGCCATCGACGCCCAGAACACCTCCGCCAAGGCCGCCGGCAAGCCGCCGGTGGCCGGTGATGCCCTGGTGGCCATGGCCGAGGAGTTGGTGCCCACCGTCCGGTTGGCCGACTGGAAGGACCGTGCGTCGGTGGCGCAGACGGCCGGCAAGGACTACCGCCTGCGCGAGCTGCGCGCCGTCGTCACGGCTTCGCGCACGGTCATTCTGGACGAGGAGGGGCGGGCCATGGCCAAGGCCCTCCAGGAGTCGCTCGACCAGCGCACGACGGCACTGCGCGAGGAGTGGCTGGCCCGCATCACGAACGCCCTCGACGCCGGCCGCGTCCAGCAGGCGGTCGAGGCATCCATCCGACCGCCCGAGCCCGGGACCCGGTGTCCGGCCGAGTTGGCCGTGCGCCTGGCCGCGGCGGCCGGCGAGGCCATGACGGCGGAACTGGCGCCCGAGGACTGGATGCGGCTGCTCGATGCCGTCGTGGCGTCGCCGGTCCGCCGCACCGTCAAGCCGGCCGGTATCCCCGACGACGAGGTGGCGAAGCAGGCCGCCCGCCACGCGGCCGGATCGGTCCCGGCGCTGGCCAAGCTGCTCGGGCTCCGCATCCCTCCCCCGCCGCCACGCCGGGTGGACACGGAGCGGCGCTTCAGCCCAACCGGCGGCTGAGCGTCAGCAGCCGGGCGGTGAACCCGGCGGCCTCGAGGCGCTGCTTGGTCGGGCGGTCACCGGGAAGAGCCACCGCGTCGATTTCGGCGCAACCGCGCCGTGAGCTCCATTCGACGGCCGCCTCGAGCAGGGCGGCGCCGACGCCGACGCCGCGGGCCCCGTCCTCCACGAAGCAGCATTCGACCAGGCTGCGCGGCCCGGTGCCGGTGTGGGCCTCGGTCAGGCCGAGGACCCCGACGACGGCCCCCTCGTATTCGCCGACGAACAGCGCGGCCGCTCCCTCGGGCGAGGTCCAGCGCGCCAGCAGGGTGGCCGGCGTGGCGTCACCCACCAGGGCCGGGCCCCCTCGCATGGTGGCCGCGGCGCCGAGCGCCAGGGCGAGCAGGTGGGCGCACGCCGTTCGGTCCTCCACCCCGGCCGGACGGGCCAGCTCCACGGCGATCAGTCGGTCGGAACCGCGGACGGCCCCTCGTCGAGGAGCTGGCCGGCGCGGTTGAGGATGGTGCGCCGATTGCGATGGGACGCCTCGTAGCGCTGCACGGCTCGCAGCTCGTCGGGCCCGAGGCTCTCGAGGCGCCGCACCACCTGGGAGGCGCTGAGCGTGTCGTAGTCGGCCAGCGCGCCGCCGACGATGGCCGCTGCCGCCGGGTCGGGTGTGGTGGTCGCCGCCGGCGTCCGCCCACGGGGAGGTGACGGTGGCGTCGGCGTTGCGTCCGTGACGCTGTCGTCGCCGGCGTCACTGTCAACGCCCGCGTCACCGGCATCGCCGGCATTGTCGTCGCCGACCGGCGCCCCGCGCTCGGTGGCGTCGCGCCAAATGTCGTCGAGGCGCTCGGACAGGTCGCGCTGCTTCTGCCGCACGACGAAACGCCCGACGATGCGGGCGTTGGAGACCTCGAGCTCGACGCGGCGGCGTCCCTTGGCCACGAGGTCGGGCAGGTCCTCGACCACGGTCACGGCCAGTCCCACCGGAGCGAAGACGCACACGTCGAGCGTGCGGCGGAGCGGGCCCTTTTGGGGGACCGCGCCCCCGACCCGTTGCTCTCAGACACAGTCCCGGCAGAGCATGTTCTTCTTGTCGGCCAGCTGGCTGGGGTGCTTGACCAGGAAGCAGGAGCGGCAGACGAACTCGTCGGGCTGCTTGGGCAGCACCCGTTCGTTGCCCTCGGTCTTGTCCTCCTGGTCGGTGGCCTCTTCGTCCTCGGGCTCGTCCTCGACGACCAGGCGCTCCTTGAGGATCACGTCGAGGCTGGCCTCGACGTCTTCGTCGTCGGGCTCCTCTTCCTCTTCCTCCTCGTCGCCCTCGCCCGTCCGCTCGACCACCGAGGCGGGCGACGGCGTCAGGATTTCGACCTCGGCCTCGTCCCCCTCTTCCTCCTCCTCGTCGATGTCGGCGACGTCATCGTCGTCCTCGAGGTCCTCCTCCAGGTCCTCGAGCGCGTCCTCGTCCTCGATGTCGACGTCGAGTTCTTCGTCGTCGTCGAACTCGGCTTCCTCCGCGCCTTCGGGAGCTTCGTCCTCGACTTCCTCGGTCTTCGCCTTCTTCTTGGTCGCCATGTGCCGCCGGAGCATAGACGGTCGGCCGGACCGTTCAATCGTCGCGTCGGGCCTGGTCGATCAGGAGGCTGGGGGGTCGGGGCGGGCGGGCCCTGGGGTCTTTGGCGCCATATCGCAGGCCCGGGTAGCCGGGCCGGCAACACGTTCTCTACTCGACCCCCAGGGCCAACCACCGCCTCTCACAGCACATCCCCCCCTTACTGCATCAGCGGATTGACCTTCTGCAGTTTTTCCATTCGGGGCACCGGGACTGGGGCGTACCTTAGGCAATTCGGGGGTGGGGTCGTCAAGGAGATTAGTGGTCTCTTTACCAGGGAGAACGAGGGTTCCTCCTGGTCAATGCGTTACAGATTTTTCCGACCGCCGCCGCTCCGCCCGCCGCTCGGGCTCCAGGCGTTCGAGGTCGGTCGCGCCGTGGTCGACGAAGCTCATGGCCTCGGCCAGCGCCCGGTGCCCGGCCTCCTCGGCGATGGCCCGGTGCATCTGCTGCGCGGCGCGCCGGTAGGCGGGGTGACCCTGGGGGCCCGAGCGCAGCTCTATGAGGTGCATCGCCTCGCGCGCGTTGAACTGCATGACGTAGCGGATGCGGTGCGCCAGTGCGACGGCGTACGACGCCTGTTCGGGGAAGTCCGGCACGAGGGTGCGGTACAGCTCTTCGACGCGGCCGATCGCCTCGTCGTAGCGCTCGCCCAGCCCGGCCTCCGCCACCAGTATCGGCATGTCGTAGCCCAACGAGATGCCGAGCCGCTGCCACTCCATCGTGAGCATGCGATGACGTTGCAGGTCGCGGAACGCGCCGTAGTCGGTGACCATCTCGAAGCGGTAGTCGGTGCGCTCGAAGGCGCGCCCGGGCCGGTGGCGGCGGTTGCGCCGCTCGCCGACGTACGCGCGCAGCAGCGCCACCCGGTCGTCGTGACCGAGCAGGCGGACCCGGCGGGCCGCCTCGCGCTCGGAACAGCCGACCGACGAGAACACGATCGCCACCAGGACCTTTTCCTCACCCTGAGGGTCGTAGTCGAGCAGCGTGACCTCGTCGGGCTCCTCCGCGTCGCGCCCGTCGGCTGACGCAGAGCCGTCGCTGAGTTCGGGCCACAGGCGCTCGGCCAGGCGGGCCGTCTCGGTTCGTGTGGTGGCCAGGTAGCCGGACCACTCGCCCCCCCGCTCGGGCACGTCGACGCGCTGGAGGAACGACGGAATCACCTTGCGCAACTCGACGAGCATGGAGTCGGCGTAGTGCCGCGCCTCGGGCAGCGGGTGGGCGCGCATGCGCAGCAGCAGCTGTTCGTAGGCCTGGCCCGTGCCGTAGATCCCGATGTTGGACAGCGACGCCGCCGGCAGCAGCCCGCGCAGGGCGTCGAGCGCCTTGGCCCGCGTGGCCTGCCGGTAGACGAAGTCGCTGTCCCCCGCCTGTTGCGGGAAGCGTTCCGCCACGAACGACTGCATGAGCGGGAGCAGCTCGCCGTAGGTGTCGAAGACGCGGTCCATCTCCCCGACGAAGCGCGCGCCATGGGGCGAGTCGAGCAGCTCGGGCGGGCGGAAGTAGCGGTACTGCCCGTTGGCCAGCCGCTGGTTGTACGCGATGTAGCGCGTCGACTGCTCGAGGTAGGCCATGAGCCGTCCCCATTCGAGGACCTTCGACAACAGGTTGGAGGCCTGCTCGCAGGCCAGGTGGACACCGCCCAGTTGCGCCACCGAGTCGTCGCCGTACTCGACGAAGACCTTCTCGTAGAGCTGCTCCGCGCGCTGCAGTCCGACGGTGGCGTCGACCGTCGCGTCCCCCGACACGTCGAGGTCCCCCACGAACTCGTCGAGGAAGAGGCGGCGCAGGCTCTTGGCCGAGCGAGAGTAGCGCGGCGAAGAGCGCCCCTTTGACCACTTCGGGCAGGTTGACCAGGGCGAAGACCGGCTCGTCCAGGTTGGTCATGTAGCGCCGGAGAACGGTTTCCTCGTCCGCGCTGAAGTGCTCTTCCGAGTACGGGAACATGCCCGGCCTACCCTAGAACCCGGGTGACGCGACAGGCGCGGATGGCGTCAGACGCTGGGCAGGCCCCCGGCCACCACGCCGCGGAGGAGGGCGTCGACGGCCTCCCGGGCGGCCGCCGCCACCCCGGTGTCGGCCGCGGTGTAGGAGACCTGCTGGGCCAAATCGGCCACCGACTTCATGGTGCGCACGAAGTCGCCCGGGGCCAGCTCGCCCACGTCCCGGGCGGCGACGGCCACGGCCGTCGAGAAGGAGGCGCCCCGGGCCCAGGAGGCCACCGCGGTGGCCAGTCCGGCCGCCGGCTGGCGCGTGCGGGGCACCTGGTGCGCCTCCTCGACGGCGCGGATGCGCTCGGCCATGACGGCCACGGCCTCGCAGCGCCGGGCCAGGTCGGCCGTCCGCTTCTCGCCCAGCCGGTCCTGCAGCGGGCTGCGCCGTTTCCCGTGCCCGTGCCCGTGCCCGTGCCCGCGCCGGTGGTCCTGGCCCGGGATGCGCCGGGCCCGTCGGGGCTCGAACACGACCGAGGACAGCACGCCCGCCAGCACGCCGGGTTCGGCGCCGGCCAGCACGTCGCTGCCCAGCGCCTCGGCGATCAGCAGGTCGGCCTCGTGGTAGATGCGCGACAGCCGCCGGCCCGGCGCGGTCAGGCTCCACCCGTCGACGTAGCCCATCTCCTCGAGCACGGCCAGGCGGTGTTCGAGCTGGCGGGAGAGGAAGTCCGGCTTGTGCGCCTGCCACTGGGCGAAGGAGCGGTGCAGCACGTCGTGCGCCGTCTCCCGGTCGAAGCGCGCCACCAGGTTCACGGCCAGGTTGTAGGTGGGGCGGAAGGCCGAACGCAGGTCCGGTGGTTGGGCCGACGCCACCCGCGCCGCCTCGCCGAAGGTGATTTCGCTGGACCACGCCACCACGGCGTGCCCCTCGTCGTCGAGGCCCCGCCGGCCCGCCCGCCCGGTCAGCTGGAGGTACTCCCCCGAGGTGAGCGTGGCCCGCCCCGCGCTGCCGTACTTCGAGAAGCGCTCGATCACCACCGTGCGCGCCGGCATGTTGATGCCGAGCGACAGGGTCTCGGTGGCGAAGACGACCTTGAGCAGCCCCGCCGCGAAGCACTCCTCGACCGTCTCGCGGAACACGGGCACCAGGCCGGCGTGGTGCGCCGCCACACCCCGCTCCAGGCCCTCGAGCCACTCGTCGTAGCCGAGGACCCGCAGGTCCTCGTCGCCCAGCGGATCGACCCGGCGCTCCGCGATCTGGCGAATGGACGATCGCTCCGCCGCGTCCGTCAGGCGGACCCCGTCGCGCACGACCTGGCGCACGGCGTCGTCGCAGGCGGCGCGGCTGAAGATGAAGACGATGGCGGGCAGCATTTCGAGCCGGCCGAGCTCCTCGACCATTTCGGTGCGCAGCGGGGCGCGGTAGGGCAGGCGGGGGCCTCTCCCCCGGTAGTGCCAGTGGGCCGGCCGGCCCTGCAGCGCCCGCCGCACCGCCTGGTCGATGCGCAGGCCCTCGTCGCCGGGCTTCCCGCCGCTCGACAGCAACGGGCAGAGCAGCGTCTCGGCGTCCTCACGGCGGTGCACGGCGAAGTGGTGTCGCAGCACAATGGGCCGCTGCCGCTCGACGATGACCGTGGTGTCCCCCCGCACCGAATGCAGCCAGCCACCCAGCTCCTCGGCGTTGTTGACCGTGGCCGACAGGCAGACGAAGCGGACCTCGCCCGGGCAGAGGACCAGCACCTCCTCCCACACGCCGCCCCGGTAGGGGTCCTGAATGAAGTGGACCTCGTCCAGGACCACCGTGTGCAGGCCTTCGAGCAGGTCGGAGCCGGCCAGGAGCATGTTGCGCAGCACCTCGGTGGTCATGACCACCACCGGGGCGCGCGGCCGCAGCGTGGTGTCGCCCGTCAGCAGGCCGACGTGATCCTCGCCGTAGGAGGCCACCAGCTCCCCGTACTTCTGGTTCGACAGCGCCTTGAGGGGCGTGGTGTAGAAGGCCTTGCCCCGCGCGCCGAGGGCGCGGTGGACGGCGTAGGCGGCCACGAGCGTCTTGCCCGAGCCGGTGGGGGCCGACACCAGCACGGACTGGCCGGCGTCGAGGGCCTGGAACGCCTCGTGTTGGAAGTCGTCGAGGGCGAAGGGCAGGTTGGCTTCGAAGTCCGCCACCCCGCCCGCCTCCCGGACGGGCCACGGGAAGGCGGTCAACGGCCGAACAGCTTCCCGATGCCGATGGAGACGAAATAGAAGAAGATGAGGGGCACGGCGAGGGCGAGCATGGAGAACGGGTCGGAGCTGGGCGTGAACACGGCCGCCACCACCACAATGATGATGACGGCCCAGCGCCAGGCCTTGAGCAGCCGCGCCGGGGAGACGACGTGGGCCAGCTCCAGGGAGACGAGCACCACCGGGAACTCGAAGGTGAGGCCGAACAGGGCCATCATGAGCAGAATCAGGCCCAGGTACGGAATGGGGTCGTAGATCTGGACCAGGTTGGATCCACCCACCGACTTCAGCCAGCCCAGGGCGTGGGGCAGGGTCTCGTAGGCCGTGGCCGCGCCCAGCAGGAACAGCGCGAACGAGCTGAGCACGAAGGGGATGGCGTAACGGCGCTCGGCCGCCCGCAGGCCGGGGGTGACGAAGCGCCAGACCTGGAAGAGGATCACGGGCGAGGCCAGGACGAGACCGCCGAAGGCGGCGATCTTGACCCGCAGCGACAGGCCGTCGAGGGGTGACGTGACGAAGAGGTTGCACTGGCCGCCGCCCGACACCAGCACCGAACCCGACGTGCCCGTCCGCTGCCGGGTGGCGGCGTTCACGTCGCAGAGCGGGCGCAGAAGGAAGTGCAAGATCGGCTCGTAGAGGACGACGGCGATCGTGGCGGCCACCACGAAGGCGATCACGCACACGATCACCCGGTAGCGCAGCTCGGTCAGGTGCTCGCCGAGCGTCATGCTGTCGGGCGAGGGCTTGTTCTTGCGCTTGGCCGAGAAGGAAAGGCTCACCACGGTCGTCCCCGCTCAGTTGAGGGTGGGATCGCCGGGTGTGATGACCTCCGGCTCCGCTGGGGGCGTGGGCGCGGTCCAAGGCGTCCTCGGCGCCGGGCCGCTGGCGGCCGGACCCGCCGCCCCGGCCGGGCCGGGCTCGACCCCGTCTGCGACCGATTCCGGCCCGGGGACGACGCCGTCGGGCGTCACCGCCGGAGCGGGGAGGCTGCTGCTATCGCCGTTGCTACTGGGCCCTCCCCCGGCCTCGGCCACACCTCCGGCCTCGGCCGCACCCCCGGCCTCGACCACACCTCCGGCCCCGGCCTCGGCCGATGCCCCGGCCCCGCTTCCGTTCCCGTTCTCGTTTCGCTCGTTACCCTCCGTCTCGCTCCCGTCGCCGTCGGACATCGCCGAGAGCTTGTTGAGCAGGGCCGAGGGGGAGCGGGCCAGCCGGGCGATCTCGTGGCTGGGCGGCAGGTCGGGCATGGTGGTGCGCACCTCGGCCTCCATGCGGTGGCGGAATTCGTTGAAGGAGCGCCAGGCGGCGCCGACCTGCCGGGCCACCTGGGGCAGCCGGTCAGGCCCCAGGAGGATGATCGCGACCACGGCGATCACCAGGAGTTTGGCCGGGTCGAGGTTCAGCATCTGCTCTCACTCTACGGTGCCGTCAGAGCGACTGGATGAGTCGCTCCACCCGCTCGTCGTGGGACTTGAAGGGGTCCTTGAGCAGCACCGTGCGTTGGGCCTGGTCGTTCAGCTTCAGATGGACCCAGTCCACCGTGAAGTCGCGGCGCCGCTCCTTGGCCCGCTTCACGAAGGCGCCGCGCAGGCGGGCCCGGGTCGTCTCGGGCGGCTTGGTCATGGCCTCGGTGATGGCCTCGTCGGTGCAGGTCCGCTCCATTTCGTCGCGCTGCTGCAGCTTGTAGAAGAGGCCACGGCTCCGGTCGACGTCGTGGTACATGAGGTCGATCATGGCCACCTTGGGGTGCGACAGCGAAATGTCGTGGCGCGCCCGCATCTGCTCGACCAGGCGGTGCTTGGCCACCCAGTCGCACTCGCGCCACAGCGACGTGGGATCCGCCTCCAGGCCCTTGAGGCAGTACTCCCACATGTCGAGCGCCTTGTCCTCCTCGGGCGAGAGGCCCCGCCGCTCGCGGAACTTCAGCGCCCGCTCCAGGTACTCGATCTGAATGTCGAGCGCCCGCATTTCGCGGCCGTTGGCCAGACGGACCCGCCGTTGGCAGGTGATGTCGTGGCTGATCTCGCGGATGGCCCGGATGGGGTTCTCCAGCGTGAGGTCGCGCAGCACGGTGGCGGAGTCCTCGAGCATGGCCAGCAGGATCGACGTCGTGCCGATCTTCAGGAAGGTGGCGTACTCGGACATGTTGGAGTCGCCGACGATCACGTGCAGGCGCCGGAAGCGCTCGGCATCCGCATGCGGCTCGTCCCGGGTGTTGATGATGGGGCGGCTCCGGGTGGTGGCCGACGACACGCCCTCCCAGATGTGCTCGGCCCGCTGGCTCAGGCAGAACACGGCGCCGCGGGCCGTCTGGAGCACCTTGCCGGCCCCGGCGTAAATCTGCCGCGAGACCAGGAACGGAATGAGCACCTCGGTGTAGCGGTTGAACTCGTCGTTGCGCTCGGTCAGGTAGTTCTCGTGGCACCCGTACGAGTTGCCCACCGAGTCCGTGTTGTTCTTGAAGAGGTAGACGTCGCCGCGGATGCCCTCCTCGCGCAGGCGCGCCTGGGCCCCGGTGACCAACTGGGCCAGGATCCACTCCCCCGCCTTGTCGTGCACCACGACGTCGCCGATGCGGTCGCACTCGGGGGTGGCGTACTCGGGGTGGCTGCCCACATCGAGATACAGACGGGCGCCGTTCTCGAGGAAGACGTTGGACGAGCGGCCCCACGAGACCACCCGGCGGAACAGGTAGCGGGCCACCTCGTCGGGGCTGAGGCGGCGCTGGCCCCGCAGGGTGAAGGTGACGCCGTATTCGTTCTCCACCCCGAAGATGCGCCGTTCCACCGGCCCAACCGTACTGCTGCCTATGCCAGGAGTTGCGCCAGCTCGGTTTCGGGGACCCGGCGGAAGGTGCGGCGGCCGTTGCCCGGGCTCAGGGTGGCCACCTCCAGGTCACCGGCGCTCAAGGTGCGCTCGGGCCCGGCCAGGGCCGATCGGGCCGCCCCGATCGCCGCCGCCATGTCCCAGTCGGCCCGCCAGGCGTCCGCCACCCGCTCGGTGATGGTCTCGGCGTCGCCGCCCAGGACGGCGAAACGGTCCTCGTCGGTGATCGTCCCCTCGTAGGCGATGTGGTACAGCTGGCTCTCGGCGCCGCCCAGCTCGGCCACCAGGATCTCCACCTCGAGCGGCTTCATCTCGTGCGTGAAGACATTGCCCAGGTACTGCGCGTACAGGTTGGCCAGCGAGCGGGCATCGACGTCCTCACGGCTGAAGGCGAAGCCCTTGGTGTCGGCGTGGCGCACGCCGGCCACCCGCAACTGGTCGTATTCGTTGTACTTGCCCACACCGCCGAAGGCGATGCGGTCGTAGATCTCGCTGATCTTGTGCAGCGAGCGCGACGGGTTCTCGGCCACGATGGCGATGCCGATGTCGTAGGTGGTGGCCACCAGCGAGCGCCCCCGGGCGATGCCCTTCTGCGCGTACTCGGCCCGGTCCTTCATGACCTGCTCGGGCGAGACGTAGTACGGCATGCTCATGGCGCACGCTCCGCCTGCCTGCGGGCGATCAGGGCGCCGAAGCGCTCCGCCACCTCGGCCTCGGGCACCTCGAGGTACCCCTCGGCGTCCACCACGGCAACAATCGGGTAGATGCCGCGGACCAGGTCGGGTCCGCCCGTGGCCGAGTCCTCGTCGGCGGCGTCGTAGAGCGACTGGATGGCCAGGTTGATCGCCTCGTCGCGGGACATGCCCTCGCGCCAGCCGAGCTTCACCGTGTTGCGGGCGTCGCGCCCGCCCGAGCCGGTGGCCTGGAAGTCGGTGTCCTCGTAGTGGCCGCCGGTCACGTCGTAGTTGAAGATGCGCCCCGTCCCGCGGGCCGTGTCGTAGCCGGCGAAGAGCGGCACCACGGCCAACCCCTGCATGGCCAGGGGCAGGTGGGAGCGCACCATCTGGGCCAGCTGGTTGGCCTTGCCCTCCAGCGACAGCGTCGACCCCTCGACCTTCTCGTAGTGCTCGAGCTGCACCTGGAACAGCCGCACCATCTCTATGGCCATGCCGGCGGTGCCGGCGATGGCGATGGCGGAGTAGCGGTCGGCCGGGAAGACCTTCTCCATGGCGTTGTGGGCGATGATGTTGCCCGCGGTGGCCCGGCGGTCGCCGGCCATGATGACGCCGTCGGCGTGGCGCAGCGCCACCACGGTGGTGCCGTGGGCCACCTGCAGCGGCGATGTGCTCCCGGCCGCTCCGGTCTCGAACGGACGCGCCGGCGCGCCTGTCGCGCTCCGCGGTCAGGCGGAGCAGGCCGGCGAAGTCAGGACCCGGATCGCGCTCCGGGGGGAAAAGGGGGAGCGCCACTGGTGGCTACTGCCCTCCCTTTTGCACGTAGTTGCGGACGAACTCCTCCGCGTTGTCCTCGAGCACCTCGTCGATCTCGTCGAGGAGGTCGTCGAGCTCGGCCTTTATCTTCTCGCCGCGCTCCGAGCTCGCCGGGGCGGACTCCTCCACCTCGGTTTCAACCTCGGTGGTCCGGCTTCCGCCGCCCTTCTTCTTCTGCTCTTGCTCTGCCATCGTCCCTGTCCCCGTCCTGTGGAGCTCGACCGTAATCGCCTAGGAGTTAAGCCGATTGAGCAGGTCCGCCGGCCCAGTGCTCTGGGCCAGGAGCGCGCCGGTGTGCTCGGCTGTCCCCTTCAGGGGATCCATCATAGGGACGCGTCGCAGCGGGTCAGTACCGATGTCGAAGACGAGGGAATCCCAGTTGGCGGTGACCACCGCGTCGGGCCAGCGGGCCAGGCACTTCCCCCGGAACCAGGCCCGGGTCCCCGGCGGCGGCTCCAGCACGGCCACGGCCACCTCGTCCGTCCCCACCAGCGTGCGCAACCCCAGGCGCCGGAACACGGACTTGTCGGGCCGCAGGTCGTGGTATTGCAGTGCGAGTGCAGCTACCCGCGGGTCCTTCCACCCGCAGTCGTGGCGGTCCATGTAGGCCACCAGGAGATCGCGCTTGGCCACCCAGTCCAGCGTGTCGGCCAGCGTCGAGGGGTCCGACTCGAGGCCCTCGAGCACCGCCTCCCAGTGCTCCATGACCTGCGCCCCGACGGTCCCGTCGTCACCGAGGGCCTCGAGGCCGAACTCCTCGGCGTACTTGCGGGCCGCCCCGAAGAGCTCCCACTGCAGCTCGAGGGCGGTGGCCGAGGACCCGTCGGTCAGCGCCAGCGGGCGCGACAGCGACAGGTCGGCCGAGACCTGGTGCAGCGCCCGCACCGGGTCCGACAGCGACAGGTCGCGGGTCGGCCCCGCCTCGTCCTCCACCATGGCCAGCACGATGGCCGTCGTCCCGATCTTCAGGAAGGTGGCGATCTCGGACAGGTTGGCGTCCCCGACGATCACGTGCAGGCGCCGGAACCGCTTGGGGTCGGCGTGCGGCTCGTCGCGCGTGTTGACGATGGGGCGCTTGAGGGTCGTCTCCAACCCGACGATCTCCTCGAAGAACTCGGCCCGCTGCGATATCTGGTACTCGACCACGTCGGCGTCGAGGGCCGGCGTCTCCACCCCCACCTTGCCCGAGCCGATGTAGATCGTCCGCGAGACGAAGTGGGGCACCACGCCGTCGATCACCTTGGCGAAGGGCACGGCCCGGTCCATCATGTAGTTCTCGTGGCAGCCGTAGGAGTTGCCCTTGCCGTCGGAGTTGTTCTTGTGGACGACCGGGGCCGGCTGGTCGGGTATGCGCAGCGCGGCGGCCGTCATGGCCCGGCGCAGCACCTCCTCCCCCGCCTTGTCGTAGACCAGGGCCTCGCGGGGCGTCAGGCATTCGGGGCTCGAGTACTCCGGGTGGGCGTGGTCGACGTAGAAGCGCGCCCCGTTGGTCAGCACCGTGTTGGCCAGGTGGGTCTCGACCATGGGGGCCAGCGACCCCTCCCGGGCGAAGCCGCGGGCGTCGTTGCCCGGCGTCTCGTCCTCGAAGTCCCAGCCGATCTGCTGCTCGACATCCGCCGCATAGGCGTTGACCAGTACCGAGGATGCCGCGATGGGATTCTGCTCGGGGCCCGGTGAGTGGATCCCGTACTCGGTCTCTATGCCGCAGACCTTAATGGTGGCCACGGCGCCAACCTAGTGCTAGAGGTACTGCCCCGTGCCGACCCGCTCAATGGAGCGGCCACCGTGGACCTCTTTGTCCTCGCTGAGCAGCGTGCGGACGTAGACGATGCGCTCACCCTTCTTCCCCGAAATGCGGGCCCAGTCGTCCGGGTTGGTGGTGTTGGGCAGGTCCTCGTTCTCCTTGTACTCCTGGCGGATCGACTCGAACATGTCGGAGGTGCGGATGCCGCCCGACTCCCCGGCGATGACCCGCTTGATGGCGAGCTTCTTGGCCCGGCGCACGATGTTCTCGATCATGGCCCCCGAGGCGAAGTCGCGGTAGTAGAGGATCTCCTTGTCGCCGTTCTGGTAGGTGACCTCGAGGAAGCGGTTCTCGTCGTCCTCCCGGTACATCTCGGTCACCGTCTGCTCAATCATGGCCTGCACCGCCTTGGCGCCGTCGCCCCCGCCCAGCCGCTGCACCTCGCCGACGTCGAGGGGCAGCTCGGTGGTCAGGTAGCGGCTGAAGATCTGCCCGGCCGCCTCCTCGTCGGGGCGCTCGATCTTGATCTTCACGTCGAGGCGTCCCGGCCGCAGGATGGCCGGGTCGATCAGGTCCTCGCGGTTCGACGCCCCGATGACGATGACGTCGCGCAGCGACTCCACCCCGTCGATCTCGGCCAGCAGCTGCGGGACGATGGTCGACTCCATGTCGGAGGAGATCCCGGTCCCGCGGGTGCGGAACAGCGACTCCATTTCGTCGAAGAACACAATGACCGGCATGCCCTCGTCGGCCTTCTCCCGGGCCCGCTGGAAGACCTGGCGGATCTGGCGCTCCGTTTCGCCCACGTACTTGTTGAGCAACTCCGGCCCCTTGATGTTGAGGAAGAAGCTGCGCACGTTGTCGTTGCCCGTCTTCAGGGCCACCTTCTTGGCCAGCGAGTTGGCCACCGCCTTGGCGATCAGCGTCTTGCCACACCCCGGCGGCCCGTAGAGCAGAATGCCCTTGGGCGCCGGCAGCGAGTACTCGACGAAGAGCTCGCGGTGCATGTAGGGCAGCTCGACGGCGTCGGTGATGGCCTCAATCTGGCTGTCCAGCCCACCGACGTCCGCGTACGTAATGTCGGGCACCTCCTCGAGCACGAGCTCCTCGCTCTCGAGCTTGGGCAGCTTCTCAATGAGCAGCTGGGTGCGCGTGTCCATGAGCAGCGAGTCGCCCGCCCGCAGGCGCGTGCCGATCAGGTCGTCGGAGAGCTCGGCCACCCGCTCCTCGTCGGCCCGGGCGAAAATGACGCAGCGCTTCTTGTCCTCGAGCTGTTCCTTGAGGGTCACCACCTCGCCCGAGAATTCGCCGTCGCGCACCAGCACGACGTTGAGGCTCTCGTTGAGCACGACCTCGTTGCCCTTGCGGATCTGTCCCGGGTCGATGTCGGGGTGCAGGCTCACCCGCATTTTGCGGCCACTCGAGAAGACGTCGATGGTGCCGTCCTCGTTCACCCCGAGGAACGTCCCGTAGGCGGCCGGCGGCTGGGTCAGCTTCTCGACCTCCTCGCGCAGCGCCGCCAGTTGCTCCTTGGCCTGCTGGAGGGTGAAGGTCAGCTTCTCGTTCTGCGAGGTGGCCTGGGCCAGCTGGCCCTTGGACTCGAGCAGCCGCTCCTCCAGGGCCTGGACCCGGCCGGGGCTCTCCTGGAGCCGGCGCCGGAGCGCGTGGATCTCATCTTCGGCGTCGGCCAGCTCAGCCCGCATGGCCTCGAGCTGGGCGGCGGCTTCATCGGGAGCAGCGGTCACTCATCTCACCCTAGCCCTCGCATCGGTGCATTTCGCGGGCAACTTGAGTGCACCTTGGATGCACCTGAGCCGAGTCCCCGTACAGGTAGCATGGAGGAGTCCGCCGCGCCGGATTGACGTCCCGCGGGACGCATCACTACGGTCCTTTCGGCCCGTCGGGCGGTTTCGACAAGGGAGAGAGACACGCACATGAAGGTCTGGATCGACCAGGATCTCTGCACGGGCGACGGCCTGTGCGAGGAGATCGCACCGGCCGTGTTCACCCTCCTCGACGACGGCCTGGCCTACGTGAAGGAAGGCGACTCGGTAAAGAACGAGCCGGGGGGCTCGGCCGGCATGGCCGGCGTGCCCGAGGACCTCGAGGACGCAGTGGTCGAGGCCTCCGAGGAGTGCCCCGGCGAGTGCATCTTCATCGAGCGCGACTGACCGTCTCGCCCTGAGCGGCCGACCCCGTCCGGGTGGCGCCGCCTCTCCCCTGCCTCCCGTCGGCCTGGCGGCCGGCCCTGGCCGCACATCCGACGTCGCGCCCGTCCCGTCCGCGTCCGCCGCCCGTCCACCCGGCCGCCCTGTGCCGTCGCGATACTTGTCGCCGCCGCGATCAGGGCTCGGGGTCGGGATCGAGCGCCCCGCCCAGCAGCGCCCGCAGCTCGTCGTCACCGATCTGCTCGGCGTCGCGTGGCCGCAGGCGCAGTGTCCCCTTGCCACTCGACAGCGTCGGGTGCCGGGCCACGAAGCCGCCGTCGCGGTCGGCCCGGAAGCCGTAAATGGACACGCCGTGCTTCCACACGCCCACGTTCATGCGGCGACGCCCCACCCGGTACGCCGGCATGCCGTAGGCCAACGCGACCTCCGCCTCGGGGTGGCACTCGAGCACCAGGCCGTGCACCCGGTCGAAGAGCGGGCGCATGGGGGCCGGGATGGCGTCCACGTAGGCCTGCACGTCTTCGTCCATCACGCGCTCACCCCTCTATGCGCCGCGCCGTCGTGAGGAAGCCGGTGTGCCCGACCATGCGATGGTCGGGGCGGACCGACCGGGCCTCGACGTGCCAGGTGCGGCGCAATATCTCCTGGGTCTCGGCCAGGCCGAAAGGCGTGGCCGGGCTGTCGAGGGCCTGGCGCAGCAGCGCCGTCTGGTTGATGGTGGGCAGGTAGGCCAGCAGAATGCCCCCGGGGCGCAGCGCCGCGCCGGCCGCCTCCACCACGTTCTGGGGTTCTGGCATGTCGAGCAGCACCCGGTCGAGCCCCGCCTCGTCGATGCCCGCCGTCACGTCGCGGATCTCCACCCGGTAGGGCGCGTCCGGTCCGAGGGCGGCGGCCACGTTGGCCCGCGCCCGTGCCGCGAAGTCCTCGCGCAGCTCGTAGCCGACCACCGACGCCCCGGCGCGCAGGACGGTCATGGAGAGGGCGCCCGAGCCCACCCCCGCCTCGAGCACGCGCTGGCCCGGCCAAATGTCCGCCGCCATCAAAATGGCCCCGAGGTCCTTCGGGTAGATCACCTGGGCGCCCCGGGGCATTTTCAGCACCACGTCGTCGAGCGTGGGGCGCAGCACCAGGAAGCTGCGACCGGTGGAGCCGGTGACGGTGCGCCCCTCGTCGGCGCCGATGAGGTCGTCGTGCGCCACGACCCCGGCGTGGGTGTGGAAGGTGGCCCCGGCGACCAGCGTGATGAGATAGCGCCGGTCCTTGGGGTCGATCAGGAGCACGCGCTCCCCCGCCACCAGGGGGCCCGGCACGAATGTCAGGCGTCGACGGTGGCCGGGGCGGCCTTGGGGTCGCGCACGGTGATGAGCACCTGCTCGCCCGGGGCGACGGTGACCGTCGAGACGACGCTCGTGCGGTCGTTCAGCACACGCCGGAGAACGAAGGTGGACCCGGCCAGCAGGAACCAGTACCAATTCCCGGCCAGCCCCCGGCGGATCCCGGCCCGCAGGAAGCGGCGCAGCAGAACGTCCATGTCAGAGCCGCCGGATCTCGACCACGGCCGACTTGGACCGGCCGCGGCGCCGCCCGGCCAGGAAGGCCAGGGCGATGACCAGGATGCCGAGGGCGCCGGCCACGGCCAGCCCCCGCGGCGCCGCGGCGCGCGCCGTGGCCTCGCCCTCGCCCATCACCTGCGCGTAGGCCGCCTGCAGGTCTTCCCGCGTGATGAGGCGGCCGTTGCTCCCTGCCTTCGTCGTCGTCCCAGCCATCAGTTCGTTCCTCCCTGTGTCTCGAGTTCATGGGCCTGTGTCTCGAGTTCATGGGCCTCACGCCGGGCCATGGCGGCGGGCAGCTTGCGTTCGGCCGGTCCGGCCATGATGCGCCAAATGGCCACCGCGATCACCACGAGGCCGAGCACCAGGACCACGGCGTAGGGCACCCAGGACCAGTCGCCCGTCAGCGCCGTGCCCGTCTCGGTCTGGAGCAGGCGCAGGACGCCGAAGAGGAGGAGCAGAATGCCGCCGGCCAGGAAGAAGGAGCCCAGGATCCCCATGTAGAGGAAGCGCCCCAGGCCCTTGAGCGGCTCAATCGTCTCCTGCTTGAGATAGTCGACGGTGAGCTGGAACGCGTCGTCACCTGCGTTCCGCAACCCGTGCCTTCCGTCCTCGGACTGTGGTGCCATGAGCGCACAATCCTGGTCGGTACGCCTACGACGTGCAAACACCTCCTGGCGGCGGCCTCAGGTCCGCTCCTTGAACAGGTAGGTGGAGGAGGCCCGGGCCACCAGGCGCGGCTCGGGCTCGCCGGGCGCCCGGGCCATAATGCTGGCCTCGACGAAGGCCACGCGGCCGCCTCCGGAGACGACCTCGGCCGTGCAGCTGAGGTCGGCGCCCGTCGCCACGGCGCCCAGGAAGCTGATCTTCATTTCCGCGTTGGCGGCGAACACCCGGCGGCCCTCGACGAAGGTGACGGCGGCGGCGCCCATGGACGAGTCGGCGAAGGCGGCCAGGAAGCCCCCCTGCATGACGCCGGCCGGGTTGGCGAAGCGCTCGTCCGCCGCCATGCGCCAGGTGCAACGGCCGGGGGTCGACTTGTCGACGCAGGTCATGCCGAGGGTCAGGTCGCTGTTGGGGGGCACCTGCATGCGGGAAGCCATCAGTGTGAAGCGTAGGTGACGGTTTCCGCGATCGAAGGAAGGGGCAGTTAGGGTCTGACCATGCCGTCGAATCCATCACCGCCGGTCGTGCAGGACCCCGCCCTCGTCCAGCTGGGCATCAACGTGGTGCGCGGGTTGGCCATGGACGCGCCGGAGCAGGCCGACTCCGGACACTCGGGCACGGCCATGGCCCTGGCGCCGTTGGCGCACGTGCTGTGGACGCGCATCATGCACTACGACCCGCACCAGCCCGAATGGCCCGACCGCGACCGCTTCGTGCTCTCCAACGGGCACGCCTGCATCCTGCAGTACGCCTTCTTGCACCTGACCGGTTACGACCTCACGCTCGACGACCTGCGCCAGTTCCGCCAGTGGGGCAGCCGGACACCGGGCCACCCCGAGCACCGGCACACGGCCGGCATAGAGGTGACGACCGGTCCGCTCGGGCAGGGCATCGCCGATGCCGTGGGCCTGGCGCTGGCCGAGCGCTTCGTGCGCACCCGCTTCGGCTCCGAGGTGTGCGACCACCGCACCTACGTGATTGCCGGCGACGGCTGCTTCATGGAGGGGGTGTCCCACGAGGCGGCCTCGCTGGCCGGGCACCTCGGCCTGGGGCGCCTGCTCATGTTCTACGACAACAACCACATCACCATTGACGGGCCGACCGAGCTGGCCTACGACGACGACCCCGTCGAGCGTTTCGAGGCCTACGGCTGGCGGGTGCGCAACCTGGACGAAATGGCCAACGACGTCGACGGCCTGGAGGCGGCCATCCGTGAGGTGCTCGCGCTGCCCGCCGACGGCCCCGACGCCCAACCCACCCTGCTGGTGCTGCGCAGCCACATCGGGTGGCCCTCGCCCAAGCTGACGGACACCGCGGCGGCGCACGGCACCCCCTTCGGCGCCGAGGAGATCCGGGTGACCAAGGAGATCCTCGGTCTGCCGTCGGACCAGACCTTCTGGGTGCCCGACGAGGTGCGCGACTTCTACGGCAAGGAGGTCGCCCGCGGCGCGGCCGACCGGGCGGCCTGGGAGGAGCGCTTCGCCGCCTGGGACGGCGACCGGGCGGCCTGGGAGGCGGCGCAGTCCGGGCGCGGCCTCGACGGCTGGGACAAGGAGCTGCCCACCTTCGAGGCCGGCACCCAGCTGGCCACGCGCCGCGCCTTCAACCAGTGCCTCGACGCCACCGCCGCCGGCCTGCCCGGCCTCGTGGCCGGGTCGGCCGACCTGACCGGGAACAACGGCGTGCTGGTGAAGGGCGCCGAAATACAGGCGCGCCAGACCCCGGGCGGCCGGCAGCTGCACTACGGCATCCGCGAGCACGGCATGGGTGGCGTCATGACCGGCATGGCGCTGCACGGCGGCGTCCTGCCCCTCGGCGGCACGTTCTTCGTCTTCACCGACTACATGCGCCCGGCCGTCCGCCTGGCCGCCCTGAGCGAGGCGCACGTCGTCTACTCCTGGACCCACGACTCCATCGGCCTGGGCGAGGACGGTCCCACCCACCAGCCCGTTGAGCACCTGGCCTCCCTGCGCGCCATGCCGGGCCTCGAGCTGGTGCGCCCGGCCGACGCCAACGAGACGGCCGAGGCCTGGCGGGCCGCCGTCGACGCCGAGAGGCCGGTCGGCCTGGTGCTGACCCGCCAGAACATCCCGGTGCTGGCCGGCACGGCCGAACGGGCCCCCGAGGGGGTGCGCCGGGGCGGCTACGTGCTGGTGGACAGCGACGGGGCACCCCAGATTGTGCTCCTGGGCACGGGCAGCGAGGTCCAGCACTGCGTGGGCGCCGCTGACACCCTGCGCGGCGACGGGGTGCAGGCCCGCGTGGTGTCGCTGCCCTGTTGGGAGTGGTTCGAGGCGCAGAGTGAGGAGTACCGCGCCTCGGTGTTGCCCCCCGGAGTCCCGGTGCTGAGCGTGGAGGCCGGGTCGGTCTTCGGCTGGGACCGCTACGCCGACGACAGCATCGGCCTCGACCGCTTCGGCGCCTCGGCGCCGGGCGAGGTGAACATGGCGGAGTTCGGCTTCACGGCCGTGCACGTGGTCGAGCGGGCCCGGGCGCTGCTCGACCGGACCGGCCCGTGAGGCGGGCGGCTCGCGCCGACCGGGACCGGCCCGCGCCATGACGGCGCGCCGTGAGCGAAGGGAGTTCTGTCCATGACCCGACTCGAGGACCTCTACGCCATTGCCGGCCAGAGCCCGTGGCTCGACAACCTGCGCCGCGACTGGCTGCGCGGGGGCCAGCTGGCCGAACTGCTGGCGCTGGGCGTGCGCGGCATCACGTCGAACCCGACCATTTTCGCCAACGCCATCAGCGGCCAGGACACCTACGACGACCAGTTCCGTTCGCTCATGGCGGACCACACCGTCGACAACGCCTACTGGGAGATGGCCATCACCGACATTGAGGAGGCGCTGGCGTTGCTCCGCCTCGTCTACGACGAGAGTGACGGCGAGGACGGCTACGTCTCCCTGGAGGTGTCGCCGGCCCAGGCCCACGACACGGACGGGACGGTGCAGGCGGCGCGCCAGCTGCACGAGCGCATTGCGCAGCCGAACCTCCTGGTGAAGGTGCCGGCCACGCGCGAGGGGGTGCCGGCGATCCGGACCCTCATCGGCGAGGGCCGCAGCATCAACGTGACCCTCATTTTCGGTCTCGACCGCTACGACGAGGTCATGGAGGCGTACCTGTCGGGTCTCGAGGCGCTGGTGGCCGCCGGGCGGCAGTCCGAGCTGAAGCACGTGGCCAGCGTGGCCTCGTTCTTCGTCAGCCGGGTCGACACCGAGGTGGACCGCCGCCTCGAGAGCCTGGCCGGCGGGGAGACGGGTGACGCCGCCACGCTGGGTCTGCGGGGCACCGCCGCGGTGGCCCAGGCCCAGGTGGCCTATCAGCACTTCCACCGGACTTTCAGCGGGGAGCGCTGGGAGGCGCTGCGCGAGCAGGGGGCCCGGGTGCAGCGGCCGCTGTGGGCCTCGACCTCGACCAAGAACCCGGCGTACCCCGACCTGCTCTACGTGGACAACCTGATCGGCCCGGCGACGGTGAACACCATGCCCGAAGCGACGCTGCGCGCCTTCGAGGACCATGGCACGCTGCACCGCACCGTGGACAGCGACCCCGACGCCGCCGTGGCCGCGCTGGACCGCATCCGCCAGGCCGGGGTCGACATGGAGGACGTGGAGCAGACGCTCGAGGACGAGGGCGTGCACGCCTTCGCCAAGTCGTTCGACGAACTGCTGCAGTCGCTGAGCGACAAGGCCGCCACCTTCTGAACCCGCTCCTGAACCCGCTCCTGCCCCCCAGCCCTCCCCACCCTCCTGCGAACCCGGGCCGTCCGTCCTCGCCGGCGTCACCGCCCCCTAGATTGGCGCAGGTGCTCTCCGACGACGACCTGCTGCGCCTGCCCCTGGCCGACCTGGTGGCCCTGGCCGGGGCGGCCCGTGACGAGGCCCACGGCCGGCGCGTCACCTTCTCGCCCAAGGTCTTCATCCCCCTGACCATGCTGTGCCGCGACCGCTGCGGCTACTGCACGTTCGCCAAGGCGCCGGCCCGCCTCACCTCGCCGTACCTGACTCCCGAAGAGGTGCTGGCCATCGCCCGGGCCGGCCGCGACGCCGGGTGCCACGAGGCGCTGTTCACCCTGGGCGAGCGGCCGGAGCTGCGCTACCCGGTGGCGCAGCAGTGGCTCGAGGCCAACGGGCACGGGTCGACGGTGGAGTATCTCGCCCACGTGTGCCGGCTGGTGGTCGAGGAGACGGGCCTGCTGCCCCACGCCAACGCCGGCGCGCTGTTCCCCGACGAGCTGGCCCGCCTGCGCCCGGTGGCGGCCAGCCAGGGGATGATGCTCGAGTCGCTGCGCGGCGACCTGGCGGCCCATCGCAGCGCGCCCGACAAGGAGCCGGCCCGCCGGCTGGCCACGCTGGAGGCGGCGGGCGAGCTGGCCATCCCCTTCACGACCGGAATATTGGTGGGCATCGGCGACGACCGGGCCGGGCAGCTGGCCGCACTGCGGGCCGTGGCGGCCGCGCACGGGCGTCACGGCCACGTGCAGGAGGTCATCGTCCAGAATTTCCTGCCCAAGCCGGGGACGGCCATGGCCAAGGCCGCCCCGTGCCCGCCCGAGGACCTGCAGTGGGCCATTGCGGCGGCCCGGTTGGTGCTGCCGCCCGACGTGCACGTGCAGGCGCCACCCAACCTGTCCGACGACCTCGGACCGTTGCTGGCGGCGGGCATCGACGACTGGGGCGGCGTGTCGCCCGTCACGGCCGACCACGTGAACCCCGAGCGGGCCTGGCCGGCCCTCGACGTGTTGCGCGCCTCGACCGAGGCCGCCGGCCACGTGCTGGCGCCGCGGCTGACCGTCTACCCCGAGTTCGCGCTGGCCCCGGGCCGCTGGCTCGACGACGCCCTGCGCTTCCCGGTTCTCGACGCCTCCGACGCCGAGGGCCTGGCCCGCGAGGGCGACTGGTGCTCGGGCGGCGAGGCGCACCCGCCCGACCTGTTCGCCGCGACGACCGGCGGCGGGTCCCGGCGCCGTGGCGGCGCCGTGGCCGAGGTCCTCGACGGGGTGGCGCTCGGCCACGAGGTCGGCATCGACGAGATCGTCACGCTCTTCACCGCCCGCGGGCCCGAGGTGGTGCAGGTGGCCGAGGTGGCCGACGCCCTGCGCCGGTCCATCGTCGGCGACGCCGTCACCTACGTGCACAACCGCAACATCAACTACACCAACGTGTGCACCTTCAAGTGCCGCTTCTGCGCGTTCTCCAAGGGCCCGCTCTCGCTCAACCTGCGGGGCGCGCCCTACCTGCTCGAGCTGGACGAGGTGACGCGCCGGGTGGCGGAGGCCGAGGCCGAGGGCGCCACCGAGGTGTGCCTGCAGGGCGGCATCCACCCGAGCTTCGACGGGGACTACTACCTGCACGTGCTCGAGGCGGTGCGCCGCGGGTCGGAGCGCATCCACATCCACGCCTTCACCGCGCTCGAGGTCACCGAAGGGGCGCGGCGGTCCGGGGTGGACCTGGCCGAGTACCTGACCACGCTGAAGGAAGCCGGGCTGAAGACGCTCCCGGGCACGGCGGCCGAGATCCTCGACGACGAGGTGCGCGCCGTGCTGTGCCCCGACAAGGTGAACTCGGAGGAATGGCTCGAGGCGCACCGTACGGCGCATGCGGTCGGGCTGCGCTCCAACATCACCATCATGTTCGGCTCGGTCGAGCAGCCGGTGAGCTGGGCCCGGCACATGGTGCGCACGCGTGCCCTCCAACGCGAGACGGGTGGCTTCACCGAGTTCGTGCCGCTGCCGTTCGTGCACATGGCCACGCCCATCTACCTCCAGCGCAAGGCGCGCCGGGGCCCCACCTTCCGCGAGGCGCTGCTGATGCACGCGGTGGCGCGCATCGCCTACGCGGGTGACATCGACAACATTCAGGTGAGCTGGGTCAAAATGGGGGCCGCGGGCGCGCGCCAGCTGCTGCGGGCCGGGGCCAACGACCTGGGCGGGACGTTGATGGACGAGAACATTTCGCGGGCGGCCGGGGCCACCCACGGCCAGCGCATGGGGGTCGAGGACCTCGAGGCCATTGTGGCGCCGCTCGGGCGGCCACTGGTCCAGCGCTCGACGCTCTACGCCCTGGCGGGAGCCCCGTCGGGCGCGTGAGCGACGAGGCGGCGCGCCAGGACGCGTTCGACGCCCTGTTCAAGGATGACGAGCTCTCGGCCCCGCAGGCCCGCGAGCTGCGGGCGATGATCGATTCGCTGGGCGACCTGGCCCACGAGGGCACGTCGGTCGGTGACCTGAAGATCGCCAACGTGGCCCTGGGCGAAATGGCCGAGGCCTTCCGCGTCTTCCGCCCCTACCGGCACGTGCGCAAAATCACCATGTTCGGTTCCGCCCGCACACGGCCGGACGACCCGGTGTACATCCTGGCCCGCAACCTGGCGGCGCGGCTGGCCGCGGCCGACTGGATGGTCGTCACCGGCGCCGGGCCGGGGATCATGGCGGCCGGGCTGGAGGGAGCGGGCCGCGACCACGCGTTCGGCGTGAACATCAGGCTGCCCAACGAGGGGGACGCCAACCCGTTCATCGCCCAGGACCCCAAGCTGGTCGAGATGCGCTACTTCTTCACCCGCAAGCTGATGCTGATAAAGGAGTCGCACGCCTACGCCCTCCTCCCGGGCGGCTTCGGCACCCAGGACGAGTCCTTCGAGCTGCTGACCCTGCTGCAGACGGGCAAGGCGGAACCGGCACCCGTGGTCATGGTGGAGACGCCCGGCGGCACCTACTGGCACGGGTGGCGCCGCTTCGTCGACGACGAGGCCGTCGCGGCCGGGTGGGTCTCGCCCGAGGACCGCGCCCTCTACAAAATCACCAACACGGTGGAGGAGGCCAGCGAGGAGATCTTCGGCTTCTACCGCAACTACCACTCGTGCCGCTGGGTGGGTGACCTGCTGGTGTTGCGGGTGCGGACGCTGCCCACCAAGGCGGAGCTGGCCGACCTGAACAAGCGCTTCGCCGACATTGTGACGCGCGGTTCCATCCGCACGGCGGGCCCCTTCCCCCCCGAGCGCAACGACCATCCCGAACTGCCCCGCCTGGCCTTCCGCTTCGACCGTTTCCACTTCTCGCGGCTGCGCCTGCTCATCGACGCCATCAACCAGTGCAGCGGATAAGGCGGGCGTCGCTGCGGTCCCTGGCGGCGGCTGCGGTGCTGGCGCTGGGCGGGCTGGTCCTCGCCGGGCCCGTGTCGCCGGGAGCGGCCACCACTCCCCCGGTCAACTCGGTCGTGCCGTTCGGGACGACCGCGGTCGGGGCCAACGCGGTGAGCAACCCGAACGCGCCCATCGTGGGCATGGCGGCGACGCCGGACGGCGGCGGCTACTGGCTGGTGGGCCGCGACGGGGGCATCTACGCCTACGGTGACGCCGGCTTCTACGGCTCGGCCGGCGCGCTGAGCCTCGAACGCGCCCATTGTGGGCATGGCGGCGGAGCCCGGGGGCGGGGGCTACTGGTTGGTGGCCTCCGACGGGGGCGTCTTCAACTACGGCGCCGCCCGCTTCTTCGGCTCGCGCGGCGGCCAGCCCCTCAACGCCCCCATCGTGGGCCTGGCGGCCACGCACGACGGGGGTGGCTACTGGCTGGTGGGCCGCCGACGGCGGCATCTTCGCCTACGGCGACGCCGCCTTCGCCGGGTCGGCCGGCGCCCTGTCGCTCAACGCCCCCATCGTGGGCATGGCGGCCGCGCCCGCGGGCGGGGGCTACTGGCTGGTGGGTCGCGACGGCGGCATCTTCAACTACGGCGGCGCCGGCTTCTTCGGTTCCACCGGCTCGCTGCGGCTGAACTCGCCCGTGGTCGCCATGGCGGCGGCGCCCGAGGGCGAGGGCTACTGGCTGGCCGCCTCGGACGGGGGCGTCTTCACCTACGGCACGGCGACGTACCTGGGCTCGCTGGGCGGCACGGCGCTCCCGGCGCCGGTGGTGGGCCTGGCGGCCACGCCGGACGGCGCCGGCTACTGGCTCGTGCTCGGTGCGGAGCCGCTGGCCGGCCAGGTGGTCGGGATCGACCCGGGCCACAACGGCCTCAACTACACGGCGTCGGGCATCATCGACCAGCCGGTGTTCAACGGCACCGGTTACGAGCCGT
The DNA here is from genome assembly GCA_963850095.1 of uncultured Acidimicrobiaceae bacterium. GTDB lineage: Bacteria > Actinomycetota > Acidimicrobiia > Acidimicrobiales > RAAP-2 > Bog-473. The sequence goes on from CAWKJX010000004.1 coordinate 646,397, forward strand.
GCGACACCACCGGCACCGAGACCGCCAGCGGCTACACCGAGGCCCAGTACAACTTCAACGTGGCCACCTACCTGGCGTCGGACCTGGAGGCCGAGGGCGCCACTGTCGTGCTGACCCGGCCCGACAACGACGGCGTGGGGCCCTGCGTGACCACGCGGGCAGCCATCATCAACGAGGCCCACGCCGACGTGGCCGTCGACATCCACGCCGACGGCGGGCCGGTCGACGGGCGCGGGTTCGCCGTGCTCGAGCCGGTGGCGGACGGGCCGAACGACGGCGTCGTCGCGTCGTCCGCCGCCTTCGCCACGCTCCTGCGCAACGCCTTCGAGGCGGGCACGCCCATGCCCGTGAGCACCTACGACGGCGTCGACGGCCTGCAGCCGCGCAACAACCTGGCCGGGCTGAACCTGACCACGGTGCCCAAGGTGCTGATCGAGTGCGGCAACATGCAGAACCCGACCGACGCCGCCATCCTCGAGACGCCGCAGTTCCAGCAGCAGGCGGCGGCCGCCATGGCGACGGCCATCACCGAGTTCCTCACCGGACACCCGGCGTAGCGGCTACGAACCGAGCGACACGACCTCGCCGCGGGTCCCGAGGACGAGGCCCGGCGCCCAGGCGACCTCCCAGCGGTTGCCTTCCGGGTCGGCCCAGTAGGCCGAGCGGCCGCCCCACTCGCGCGGCGTCGGCCGGCCCAGCGGCCGGGCTCCGGCCGCCACCGCGGCGGCGTGCACGGCATCCACCTCGTCGGGGGTGTCGACGTTGAGGGCCAAGCGTGAAGCCGCCCGGCCCGCGGCCGGCGGCACCCGCCTCGTCGTCGAGCGCCTCCCGGGGGTACAGGGCCAGGACGACACCGCCCAGGACGAAGGCGCACCAGCCGTCGTCGCTGCCGGCGACCTCGGACCAGCCGAGCCCCCCGTAGAAGCGACGCAGCGCCGGGAGGTCCCCGGCGCCGAGCGTGACGGCGGTCAGGCGGGCCGGGATCATGGGCGCAGGCTAGGCCCCGGTCGCGACGTGGCCGGCCTCAGCGGCCCAGCGGGGCGTGGGCCACGGTGGAGTAGACGTGGCCCTGCGGCGAGGGCTCCGAGGCCACCAGGTCGACGGCGGGCACGGCGAAGGCCGCCTCGAAGGGGATGTTGGCCATGTCGCCCAGCGCGGCCACGCTCAACCGCCTGCCCCTCGAGCGGGCCAGCGTCAGGTGGCCGTTGAAGGGTGGCTCGCCGTCCGGCTCGGGCACGAGGGGGGCGGTGGCGGCACGCACGGCCGCGGCCAGGCCGTCCAGCCCGGCGGCGGGCAACTGCAGGACGCGCACCCCGGTGAACCAGCCGGTGCCCGGGCCCAGCCGGCACTCGAGGGGCCCGCCGAAGGCGGCGGCGGCCGTCGACAGGGCCTCACCGAGGGGGTCGACCAGGGCCCCGTCCACCTCGCCCAGGAAGCGCAGGGTCACGTGCCAGCGCGTGGGGCCGACGAAGCGCAGGCCCTTGCTCCGGCCCAGCTCGAGCTCGAGGGCGCCCAGGCGCCGACGCGTGGCGTCGTCGGGCCAGGCGGCGACGAACAGGCGCACGGGTGGAGGTCAGGCGGCGCCGTCGTCGAGGGAGGCCCGGGCCGCCCGCGACTCCTCGCCGAGCACGGCGGCGGCCTTCTCGACGGCCCGGCGCGCTTTGAGGATGCGGCGCTCCATGGCCAGGGCCTCCCCGGTCTCGGCCGAATCGGGGTCGCCCGAGGTGGCCCGGCGCAGGGCGTCCATCGCCATGTCCGTCAGCTCCTCGACCATCCCCTCGAGCCGCTCGGCCATGGACGCCACGGCGTCGCCCGGCCCGCTCACTTGGGCAGCGGCGTGTGCTGCACCTCGTACGCGCCGTCGGCGTAGGCCGCCCGCATCACCTTCTTGTCGAACTTGCCGACGCTCGTCTTGGGCACCTCGTCGATGAAGATCCATTGCTCGGGCAGCCACCAGCGCGGCACCCGGTCCTTCAAGAAGGCCGCCAGGTCGGCCGGCGCCGGGGTGCGGCCCGGCTTGGGCACCACGGCCACCAGGGGCCGCTCCGACCACTTCGGGTCGGGCACGGCGATGACAGCGGCCTCGAACACGTCGGGGTGCGCCATCACCGCGTTCTCGAGGTCGACCGAGGAGATCCATTCGCCACCCGACTTGATGACGTCCTTGGTGCGGTCGGAGATGGTCAGGTAGCCCTGCGTGTCCTGCGTGCCGACGTCGCCCGTGCGCAGCCAGCCGTCGTCGAACTTCGTCGGGTCCTCGTCCTTGTAGTAGGAGCCGGTGATCCAGGGGCCACGGATTTCGAACTCGCCCACCGACTGCCCGTCGTTCGCCAGCACGGTGCCGTCCTCGGCCACGACGCGCACCTCGACGCCACCGACGACCCGGCCCGCCTTGACCTTGTAGTACATGTCGTCGTGCCCGTCCAGCTTGCGGGCCGGCGGCAGGCCGAAGGCGGCCAACGGGCTGGTCTCGGTCATGCCCCAGCCCTGGATGATGGTGGCACCGAAACGCTCCTCGAAGGCGCGGATGAGCGACTCGGGCACGGCGGCCCCGCCGGCGGTGATGCCGCGCACGCTCGAGAAGTCGATCTTCGTGTCGAGCGCGAGCAGGCCGTTCCAGATGGTCGGCACGCCGCAGGCGAGCGTCGGGTGGAACTCGTTGATGACCTTGGCCAACTGCTCTCCCATGAGGAACATCTGGGGCATGATGATGTCGGTGCCGGCCATGAAGGCGGCGTAGGGCGTGCCCCAGGCGTTGGCGTGGAACATGGGGACGATGATGAGGATGCGGTCGGTCTCGGTCATCCCCACCGACGACGCCGCTTGTTCGGCCATGGTGTGCAGCCAGGTGGAGCGGTGCGAGTACACGACGCCCTTGGGGCTGCCGGTGGTGCCGCTCGTGTAGCACATGGCCGCGGCAGAGCGCTCGTCGAGCACGGGCCACTCGTAGCCGGGCTCCTCGGCCTCGAGCAGCCGCTCGTAGGAAAGCGTCTCGCCGAGCGGGGAGGTGTCCCCCTCCCCCGCCACGATGATCGTCTCCACCGTCTTGAGGTCGTCCTTAATGGCGGCCAGGAGGGGAATGAGCGAGGCGTCCACAATGATGAACCGGTCTTCGGCGTGGTTGATGATGTACGTGAGCTGGTCGGTCGGCAGCCGGATGTTGAGGGTGTGCAGGACCGCCCCCATGGAGGGGATGGCCAGGTAGGCCTCGAGGTGGCCCTGGTTGTTCCAGCAGAAGGTCCCGATGCGGTCCCCGTCCTGGATGCCGAGGCGGGCCAGGGCGGCGGCCAGCTTTTCGGCCCGCTCGGCCACCTCGGTGAAGGTGGCGGAGCGGTGGCCTCCGGCCTCGACGGTGATGACGGTGCTGTCGCCGTGCACCTGCTTGCCGTGGCGGAGGATGTCGCTGATAAGGAGCGGGTGGTCCTGCATGGTGCTCTTCATGCGTCCAAGTATGACGAGCGCGCCCTCCGCCATGCCTGCGGCGCGGGCGCCGCCTACCGCTCCGACACCGCCCGCCACCCCTCGCCGGCCGCCGTGAGGCGGGTAGCAGAAGGGGTGGCCGGGCTGCCCAGGTCGCGGTGAGCGCGGGATGCCGCTTCCCCGGCCGACGATCCGCCCAGGGGCCGGCCCGGTTGCGGGCCGTCCTGGACGGAGGTTCCTCGGAGCAAGCGACGGCTACGGAGCCGTCACCGCGGCCGCTCCCCGGAGTCGCGGTGACGATCGGGGGGCTCTCGAAGGGGACTTCAGGCCCGAGAGAAGACGGCGGGCGGCATCTTGGAATCTGGTGACGTCGCCGAAGGGGCGGGCCACGAGCATGGCTCCCTCCAGGCCGCTGAGGATCATCCGGGCGGTCGCCCTGGCTGAACCGGTGAACGTCAGGGTCCCCTCCTTTCGACCCCGTTCGACGACACGTGCCAACCACCGTTCGTTCTCGTCGAAGAATCCGACCAGGGCGTCTCGCATGGGGGTCGGCAGCGTCTCGAATTCGGCGGCCATCATTCCGCACAGGCACATCCGCTGCTGCAGCAGCACATCGAGGTAGAGGTGGGCGTAGGCGTCGAGTCGGGCCGGAGCTTCGACTGTGCGGGACTCCACCTCCGACAGCGCCTGGGCGAAGCGGGCGGCATAGCGTTCGACGAGAGCCTCACCGAGCTCTGCTTTCCCGGCAAAGTGATAGTGAAGGGCCGCCTTGGTGATCTTCAGCTCTGTGGCGACATCGGCGTAGCTGAACCCGTTGAAGCCGCGGACCTGGACGAGCCGTTCGGCCACATCGAGGATTTGGGTGGCCGTCTCGCCTCTCTCGTCCTGGCCCTTCTTCATCGGTTCCATCCTCTCTCCGGAGCGAGGGCCTTGACTTTGACCTACTAGTAGGTAAGCCTACCTCAGACGGCGCGTGCAGCGAAGACCGAAAGGGGCCGCGACCATGCAGGAGACCGAGCACCGCAGCTTCGAGAAGCCCGACGAGGTCCGCGAATTCCCGAATGGGCGAGTCGAGATCGTGAAGGCCGGAGGCGGAGACATCGGCCGTCTGGTCCTTCAGCCCGGTTGGCGCTGGTCCAACGACGTGAAGCCGATCGCTGCAACCGAGAGCTGTGAAGCACCGCATTTCCAGTACCACGTGAGCGGACAGTTGGCCGTCCGCATGGACGATGGCGAACAGTTCGTGGCCGGCCCGGGAGACGTGACGTCCTTACCCAGCGGTCACGATGCCTGGGTCATAGGGAACGAACCCGTCGTTGTCGTCGACTGGTTCGGCGCGAGCAACTACGCCAAATGACGGGCTCAGGTGTCGGTCCCGAGCCGATCGAAGTCGTCGAGAGGTTTGGGGCGGCTTGGGCCGATCACGCCCTCGACGCGGCCCTCGAGCTGGTGAGCGACGACTGCGTCTTCGATGCAACCGGTCCCGCCCCCGACGGCCAATGCCACGTGGGCCGACCCGCCATCCGACTGGCTTGGGAGGGCATCTTCAACGACGCCTCTTCCCGGTTCGAGCCGGAGGAGACCTTTGCCGCCGGCGATCGTGTCGTGCAGCGGTGGCGTTACTCCTGGGACGGTGGACACGTGAGAGGTGTCGATGTGTTCCGCGTCCACGAAGGCAAGGTGGCCGAGAAGTTCTCGTACGTCAAAGGTTGACCCACTGAGAAATGGACGGAGTGGTCATGAGCACTGACCCCGTAGGTACGTTCCTGGCCGGCATAGAGGGCGCGTCCCTCCCGGAGGACATCTTCTGCGAAGACATCACTCTCGACGCGACGGTCCCGAATTGGCGGTTCCGGGTCCAAGGTGCCAGAGCGGTGCGAGACGAGCTGGGACGCTGGTATGCCGACCTCGGGTCCTTCGGGGAGGTGCGACGCGACGCCATTGACGACGGCGAGCTGGTGGAGTTCACCCTCAGCTGGGAGGAGGCAGGGGTGACCCACATGTGCCACCAGGCCCACGTCGTCAGGCTCCGCGGTGATCGGATAGCCAGCGACACCGTCTTTTGCGGCGGACGCTGGCCTCAGTCTTTGCTCCTCCAGATGGAGGAGGCGCAGGTCGCGCTCGAGCGAAGCTCTTCGCCCTCGGGCTAGCCGGCCAGGAGTCCCCGCATTGATGGCCCAGGACACAGAGCCTCACCCCGCCACGTTGTCGTCCCGGAGGCAGCCCGAGATTTCTGCTGACGGGGCATGCCCTGCCCTTGGCGGGTGGTGAGGTTCCCCAGATGGTCCCCCGGGGACGGGATCGGGTCCGAAGAGCCTGATGACCAGCGCCTTCCTTGTCCCTGCACGATGCGTTGCACCTTCCCGCTTGACTGGCGCCTCGGGGCTGCGGAGGGGCTACGCACGAATGGGGGCTACGCATGATGCTGTTCCAGCGGGACCTTGAAGTCGGAGAGGCAGTCCGAATCGGCGGACTCGCCGTCTATCCGCTGCTCGGTTCGGACGAGGGTGCTCTCGACTACCTGACCGCCCCGGAGGCACTCGGTGTCGGTCTGACGGAGGTGACCGAACTCGACCATCCATCGGTTCCGTCGTTGAAGATCACGAACCTGGCCGATGTCCCGGTGCTCTTCGTCGAGGGACAAACACTGCTCGGTGGCGCGCAGAACCGCACCATGAACGTGACCGTCCTCGTCCCGGCCAGGTCGCAGACGTCCGTTCCCGTGTCGTGCGTGGAGGCGCATCGTTGGAATACCAGAACCGGGCGCGCCTATCGCAAGGAGAGCAAGGTTGCTCCCGGCTCGCTCCGCTCGGCGAAGATCGCCGGGCTCGACTACCGCCGAGAGGCGGCGCGCATGCGGTCCTCCGACCGACAGCAGGTCTGGGACGAGGTCCGACGACTCGAAGTCGGGCACCAGGCCTTCTCGGACACCGCCGCACTCGACGAGCTCCAGGAGCGAATTGAGGCGCACCATGCGATCAACCTCGATCGGGTCAGGCCGCAACCGGGCCAGGTCGGCGTCGTGTGCGTGGCGGGGGGTCGCGTGGTCGGGCTGGACCTCTTCGACAAGTCATCGACGCTCGAGCAGTACCTCCGGGCCATTGTCGGCGGGCACACCGTGGACGCGGCCGTGGACGATCAGTCCGAGGAGACCGACGGCGTTCAGGCGATCGAGGACTTCCTCGCCCAGGTGGAGGCGGCCACGGTCGAACGGGCGGATGCGGTCGGGCTCGGTAGCGAGATCGTCCTGCAGCGATGTCGTCAACGGAATCGGACTCGAAATCGACGGAACCCTGGTGCACCTCGCCGCCTTCCCTGCCTCGGGTGAGCCCCGCGAGCGCTGGCGGTCGCTCTCGCTGCCGACTTAGCGTCGGCGGTCCGGACCCGGCTGGCGCCGTCCCAGGCGCCCGGGACTGGGACAGGCGCCGTTTGAGCGTGTGCGATTGACGCACCTGTCGTTGCGCGGGGCCCGACCGTTCCCCGACGTGGCACCTACGGTCGAGGTCGAGAGCGTCCGATGAGGAAGGCCGTCGGTGCGCTCGTGGCACTCGGCCTGGTGATCGGCCTGCTCGGCATGGTTGCCGTGGGCTCCGCCCTTGCCCTCTTCGGTGTCGACGTCGAACCGATCGCAAGCTCAGCGGCCTCGGCCAAGATCCCTCCCGCCATGCTGGCCGCTGTACCAGCAGGCCGCGGCCACCTGTCCCGGGCTGCCCTGGACGGTGCTGGCCGCCATCGGGACCGTCGAGTCGGACAACGGGCAGTCCACCCTGCCCGGTGTGCACAGCGGGGCCAACTCGGCAGGCGCCGAAGGGCCCATGCAGTTCGAACCGGCGACCTTTGCCGAGTACGACGAGCCGGAGCCCCCGGGCGGGGCCGATCCGCCCAGTCCTTACGACCCGACAGACGCCGTCTACGCGGCGGCTCGCCTGCTGTGTGCCAACGGCGCAGCCGGCGGGGTCGACCTGGCCGGCGCTGTCTACGCCTACAACCACTCGGCACAGTTACGTTGCGGAGGTACTGGCATTGGCCCAGACCTACGCCTCCTCCCCTACCACGACTGCCGAAGCGGGGTCGAGTGACAGTGCGGCTTCCGTGGCAGTGTCGTGGGCGTTGTCGCAGATCGGCACGCCATACATTTGGGGTGGCGAGACGGCGGGTGTCGGCTTCGACTGTTCGGGACTCGTGCAGGCCGCCTACGCCGTGGCGGGCGTTTCGCTCCCCCGAGTGGCGCAAGACCAGTACAACACCACGCCGAAGCTTGCGCCGGGCGCTCGCCCTGGCGCCGGGCGATCTCGTCTTCTTCGGCGGCGGGCCGGACTCCGTCGACCACGTCGGCCTCTTCGTCGGTGTCGTCGGCGGCCAGGACGTCATGGTCGATGCGCCGCACACGGGCGCTGACGTGCGGGCCGAGGCCTTCCCGGCGACGATGGGCGCTCCGTTCGGCAGCCTGCTCTTCGTGGGGGCGACCCGGCCGCCATGAATCCGGGCGGCCCGCCCGCCAACGCACCGGCAACGCCCGCGGCCCGCAGATGGTGAACCCGGCCGCCATTGCATAGGGCGGGCAGGCGGGACAGGCCGGGGGCGGACGGCCGCCACGTCAAGGAGATGCCGCCCGCACCCGGGCCGGTGGCCGTCGGCTGCCACCACGGCCCCGCACTCGGGGCAGACCTCGTGGGCCAGGCAGGCGGGGTTGCCGCCCCGCTCGTCGGTGACGGCCTCGTCGCAGATGGCGCAGTCGAGCGGCGAGCCGATGCGGCCCTCCCGCCCCTCGGGCGTCATCACCCAGGGACGTTCGCGGAAGGGCGGCTGATGGCGCACGTGCTGGCGGTGGCCGCACACGAGCATGGCCACCCAGTCCCCCCGCTCGTCCCGGTCGAACCCCACGATGGCCCGTTCCACCGCGCTCAGGTCCCCTCGGAATCCATCAGGCCATCGACAGGCGCCGGTTCGGGGTCGTGCACCACGGGCACCGGCCGTCTCAACGTGAGCACCCGTTCGGCGTGGCGCTCCTCTTCCAGCAGCTTCTGCCGCGCGCTCAGGAGGTCGAACTGCGAGATGAGGCCCCGGAGGCGGCAAGAGACTCCCCGATCCACCACGGGCAGTACGCCGAGCCCGTTGGCCGCCATGCGGTCGGCCACGCCGCGCAGGATCTCGTCGGGGTAGGCGATCGCCACGGGCTCCATCATGGCGTCGGTGGCCAGGCGCGTCCGGTCCTCCTTTGCCTCGAGGACAACCGACCAGGGCAGCACACCGCGGAGCACGCCACCGTCGTCCACCACCGGATAGAGCCGTTGGCGCCGCCGGGGCGATCCCTCGGGCAGGGCGGTGTAGAGGTCGGCCACGCGCTGCGGCCGGCGCCACCGTGAGGACATCGGTGTCCATCACCTCGCGCACGAACGTCGCCTCCAGAGGGTCGACGGCGTACTCGCGGATCACGTGGAAGCCGCGCCGGGCCACCTTCTCGGTGAGGATGGAGCGCTTCAAGACGAGCACGCTGACCAGGTGGGCCACGGTGGCGGCCACCAGCAACGCCAGCAGGCTGTTCTGGTCGTGCGTCAGCTCGAAGGCGAAGATGATGGCGGTGAAGGGCGAGCGGGTCACCCCGCCCATGGCTGCGGCCAGGCCGATGAGGGCCCACACGCCCGGAGTGGCACCGGGCAGAACGTGGCCGACGATCCCGCCGATGGCGGCCCCCATCATCAGGATGGGAGCCAGAATGCCGCCGCTCGTGCCGCTGCCGAGGCCCGCCGCCCAAATGGTGAGCTTGACCACGAAGAGGAGCGCCAGCGCCTCGACCCCGAGCTGGCCGAGCAACTCGGCGTGAATGGTGTCGTAGCCCACCCCGAGCGCACGGGGATCGATCAGACCGCCGAGGCCGATGACGAGGCCGCCGATCATCGGCCACCACATCCAGTGCAAGTGGCCGGTGAGCCTCTTGAACGCGTCCTCGGACCGGTAGACGGCCTGGGTCATCAGCCACGCGGCCAGGCCGGCGGCGAGGCCGACGGCGGCCGCGCCGAGGAGCGCCACCCCGCTCGAGGGGCGGGTGGCTCGGGACGGGGAAGATCGGTTGCGGCGTCATCAGGCCGGCGCCGGCCAGGACCATGCGCAGACCGTCGGCCGTCGCCGCCGCCAGGCCGATGAGCACCATGGAGCGCGGCTTGAGCTCGAAGGCCAAGAGCTCGACCCCGAACAGGGTGGCGGCGACCGGCGTGCCGAACACGGCACTCATGCCTGCGGCGGCACCGGCGACGAGCAGGGAGCGGCGTTGAGCCGCCGTCAGATGGAACAGCTGGCCGACGACGGAACCCACCGCTCCCCCGGTCAGGATGATCGGTCCCTCGGCGCCGAACGGGCCACCGGATCCGATACTGACCGCACTCGAGATGGGCTTCAAGAAAGCCAGGCGCGGCTGGACCCGGCTGCCGTTGACGAGGATGCGCTCCATCGCTTCGGGGATGCCGTGACCCCGGATCTGCTCGGAGCCGTAACGGGCCATGAGACCGACGATCAACCCTCCCCCGACCGGGATGACGACGGCCAGCGCACCCAGGGTGTTGGCATCGGGGGACACCAGGCGCACGCTGAGGCGTTGGTAGTAGAGCAGGTTGGTGAGGAAGCCGATCATGTCGAGCAGCGCCAGCGCGATCCCCGTCGCCAGCAGGCCGATGACGATGGCCAGCGGGACGAGGCGCAGCAGGTCGGGGGTGGTCGTGAAATCGGCCAGCGTGCCCTCGCCACCGCCGGTGTCCGGGGCGACTTCGACTCTTTTTTCGCTCATCGACGAACACATCGTAGTACGATGATATCGTAATGCGATGCGATTGGCAGATGCCGACTACGAAGACCTGTTGGCGCTCCGGACCGGCCTGCGCCGCTTCCTGCGCTGGAGCGAGCAGCAGGCGGAGGCGGCCGGACTGACCCCGGCCCAGCACCAGCTCCTCCTGGCCGTTCGGGGCCACCCGGACCGGCGCGGGCCCACGATCGGCGAGGTGGCCGACTACCTCCTGCTCCGCCACCACAGCGCCGTCGGCCTGGTCGACCGGGCCGAGGAGGCGGGCCTGGTCACCCGCAGCCGCGACGCCGAGGACCAGCGGGTCGTGCGGCTCCAGTTGGCGGCCGAGGGCGAGGAGCGCCTCGAGACGCTCTCGGCTCCCCACATGGAGGAGCTGCACCGTCTGGCGCTCAAGCTGCCCAGCGCCTGGCGGGGGCTGATGCCGCACCAGCCTCTGCACGGGCTGGCGGGTGCGACGCCCTGAGCCGCCGCGGTCGAGCGGGGCTCAGGACGGGTCTTCGCGGGAGAGGAAGTCGACGATGGCGGGCATGGCCGCCGGGTCTTGCAGGAAGAAGATGTGCCCGCCGTCGAACATCTCCAGTCGGGCGCCCGGGATGAGGGCGGCCAGGTACTCACTGTTGGCCGGTGGGGCGATCCCGTCGTAGCGGCCGCCACAGACCAGGGTCGGGCACCTGATCTCACCGAGACGCTCGGCGGTGTCGTGATGGCGGCGCGCTTCGAGCTGGAGGCGCGGGCCGCGTGCGGGCGCCTGGCGCGTGCGGGCCGAGAGGAGGGCCACCATGTCGGGGTTGTCCTCCCGCCAGTCGGCGTCCCACCGGGTATCGAGCAACTGGAATTGGCGGTCCTCGCGCTCGTCCGCCGAGAGGTCGGCCAGCTCGTGCAGGGGGTAGGAGGCGCCGCCGGCACCGCCCGACGACGTGCAGGCCAGGGCCAGGCGACGGACCCGGTCAGGGTGTCGGATGGCCAGTTCCTGGGCCACCATGCCGCCGAAGGACACGCCGAGCACGCGGCAGGAGTCCCAGCCGACCAGCTCGAGCAGCGCGGCGGCATCGTCGGCGTAGTCGGCCATGGTGTAGGGCCCCGTCGGGGACATCGGACTGACCGAGGCCCCGCTGGTCGAACGCCAACACCTCGAAGGATTCGACCATGGGGCCGTCGCTCAAGCGGGGCTGGTGGCGCAGGTCGGCGCCCGTACCCGGAAATGAAGAGGAGGCGCTCCCCCGCTCCGTCCATTTCGTAATAGAGGGAGATGCCGTTGGCGGTTCCGAAGGGCACTCGCGCAGCGTAGCGGCGCGGCCTCGCCGCGCCACGGCTGTCGACGGTGCCAAGCTGTGCCTCGTGCCCGACGCTGGTGGTCCCTTCGGAGCGGTCACGGTGGCCGAGGGCTACCGCCGGCACCTCGAGCCGGTGATCTTCGAGCCCTGGGCCGAGCGTCTCGTCGTCTTTGCCGGCGTCCGCGCCGGTCAGCACGTGCTCGACGTGGCGGCGGGGACCGGCGTGGTCAGCCGCCGGGCCGCGGCAGCAGTGGGTGACGGCGGACGGGTCATTGCCAGCGACGTCAGCGAGTGGATGCTGGCCCAGGTGACGAGGGACGACGCCAGCATGGGCATAGAGGCGCTGGTCTGCTCGGCCCTGGACCTGGACCTGGCCGACTCGGTAGTGGACGTCGTGCTGTGCCAGCAGGGCGTCCAGTTCTTCCCCGACCGTGGGGCCGCCGTGGGTGAGATGCGCCGCGTGCTGCGAGCCGGGGGCACGGCGGCGGTGGCGGTGTGGCTGGCCGGGCGGCACCTCGACCCGTTCGCCACGTACGCCGAGGTTCTCGAGTCCTGCGGGGTCGACGACCCGTTCCCGGACGGGTACGGCTACGACATGACGCGCTTCGCCATGACCGTCGAAGAGGTGGAGGCGCTGTTCTCCGGCGCGGGGTTCAGCGACGTGCAGCTCGAAACGGAGGAGCTCACCCTGCGCTGGGACGGTCCGCACGCGGCGGCGCTGGGCGTGACGGGCACGCCCTTCCAAACGGGCCTGGCTGATTTGGCCGCCGACCGCCAAGCGGAGCTGATGGCGGCGATGGAGGCGGCGTTCGTGCCATTGCTGGGCGAGAGAGGCGCCTTCACCATGTCGGCGGTACTCGCCCGAGGCACGGCCTGATGACCGAGGACAACGGCTACTGGCAGGGCGCAGAAGAGGACGCGAGCATGCAAGAGGAGCATCGCTTCGTCTGGGACGCCATGTTGAAGACGATCGACGTCGAGCTGTCCGGGGCCAAGGTGCTCGACGTGGGCTGCAATCGGGGAGGGTTTCTCCGTCTGCTCGCCGACACCCGAGGCATCGCCCAAGGGTGGGGCTACGACCGGGCACCGGGGGCGGTCGCCGATGCCACCCGCATGGGTGGTGACCGCCCGCTCACCTACGCGGTGGCCGACACGGTGCCCGCAGGGTGGACGGGCTTCGACGTGGCCTTCAGTCACGAGGTGATCTATCTGATCGACGACCTCGAAGACCACGCCGACGCGGTCTTCGAAGCCCTGACACCCGGAGGGGTGTACTTCGCGGTCGAGGGCGTCCACCGCGCCAGCCCGATGATGGCCGCCTGGCACGCCGAGACGGAGAAGGCGCTCCGCCTCCCGCCGCTGCGCGACCTCGACGAGGTCGTGGCCGCGTTCGACGCCCGTGGGTTCTCGGTTTCCGCCGCCCGGCTGCAGCTCGGCTTCGTCCCGGCGAAGGGCCAGAAGGAGAGCTACTTCGATTGGCTGAACTACTACCACGACTTCAAGCCGCTCTTCCGCTTCGAACGGCCCGTCCCGGACTAGTCGAAGAAAACCGAGGCGGCGGTCAGGTGGTGGATGGCGCCGGGTGGCTGACACGGGAGACGGTTCGGCGCGGGCAGTCGGCCCACCCGGCTCCGGCGCGACGGGGACGCTTGGGCGAGCCTCCACGTCCCATGGAGCGTCGGGCCTCAGATACCGAGGGGCGCCGAGCGCAGCTGGGCGACGAGCGCGGCGTCACCGCTGATCTCGACCCGAGCTGCGCCTTGGCGCCCGGCACCGAACACGGTGAGCTCGCCCGGATCGCCGGCCAGGATGAGCCGTGGCCCGGTGCCGCCCTCCTTGTCGGCCCGTCCGGGCGAGGTGATCACAATGGTGGCGGGGACCTTCTTCGCCATTCCGCCGGGACCCACGCGGGCCCAGAGGGCATCGGAGAGGTCCGAGGAGATCGATCGGGGTTCCCAACCGTCTCGCGCCCGACGCACGTCCTCCACATGGATGAAGAACTCGACCGTGTTCATCGGCCCGTCGAAGGGACGGAGGAGCAACGGCGGCCCGCGGCGCACCGTCTCGATGAGCGTTTCCCAGGGCGTGCGATCGCGTACGGCGCGTCGCACCTTGTCCGTGTAGGCCGCCAGCGGGGGCCAGACGAGTCCGGGCCCGCTGTCGGGTCTCCGCTCACGGACCACGAGGTGCGCCGCCAGATCGGCGGTGGACCAGCCCGCGCACAGCGTCGGCGCCTCCGCACCTTCGGCCACGAAGAGATCACACAGCGTCTGGCGTTCCTGCTGAGCGAGGCTGGGCGGCGTCATGGGTGCATTCTAAGAAGCGGGACAGCAATCGCTCCCGGGTCGTCGAAAAAGGCCTCGGTCCGCATTGGGCAGAACCACGCGGTGATGCGGCTCTTCTGTTCGGCGAGCCCATGCCCGGAGACACGGCCCACCCGTCGTTCGAGGCCCGCGCGCGACAATCGGGCCATGCGAGAGCTGGACCATCGGGTCGCCGTCGTCACCGGAGCGGCCAGCGGCATCGGCCTGGCCGTGGTGGAGGCTTTCTTGGCCGAGCGCATGAAGGTCGTCATGGCGGATCTCGACGATGACCGCCTCCACGCCGAGGCGGCCCGGCTCGGCCAGGCGGGCGGAGAGGTCTGTGCGCTCCGGGTCGACGTCACCGACCCCGACGACGTGGAACGTTCGGGCGCGTTGGCCCTCGAACGGTACGGGGGCCTCCATGTGGCCGTGAACAACGCCGGCATCGTCAACCGGGGCTACGTCTGGGAGCTGTCGCTCGACGAGTGGCACCGGGTGCTCGACGTGGACCTCTGGGGCGTCATCCATGGGGTGCGCACCTACGTGCCGCTGATCCTGGCCACCGGAGACGAGGGCCACATTGTGAACGTGGCCTCCATGGCGGCGGTCTCGCCGCTCGGTCGCCTGGGCCCCTACACCGTGGCCAAGCACGGGGTGCTCGGACTCACCGACGTCCTGGCCGCCGAGTTCGCGTCGCTGGGGGTCCCGGTGGGAGCCAGCGTCGTGCTCCCCGGCATGGTGCGAACCGGGATGAACCCGATCGGGACGATTGAGCCGTCCGTCGTGGCGGCGAACGTCGTCGACGCCATCCGGCGCGGTCGTCGCTATGTCTTCACCGACGATCAGAACGCAGCGCAGGTGGCCGAGCGGCTGCACGCCATCGTCGCGGCGCGGGCCGAGGTCGTCGGCTCGGGCGCCTGACCACGGCGCCAGGCGGTCTGGCGACGGCGGCCCGGCTGTCTCGTGGCCGGCCCTAGCGCAGGGCCAGCTGGCCCGGCACGATCGGCGCCGGCAGCGACGTCGCCCCCATCAGCCAGCGGTCGACCGCCGAGGCGCAGGAGCGGCCCTCGGCGATGGCCCACACAATGAGGCTCTGGCCGCGGGTCTGGTCGCCGCAGACGAACACGCCCGGGACGTTGGTGGCCCAGTCGGCGTCTGCCGCCACCGTTCCCCGCGGGCCGATCTCGACGCCCAGCTCGTCCACCGCGTTGCGCCGTTCCGTGCCCACGAAGCCCATGGCCAGGAGCACCAGCTCGCACTCGAGCTCGAACTCGGTCCCCGGCACCGCCTCGAAGACCGGGCGGCCGTCCTCCGTCCTCATCTCGACCGTGTGCCCGCGCAGGGCCCGCACCGCCCCCGAGCCGTCGTCGACGAACTCGGTCGTCGTCACCGAGAAGAGGCGTTCGCCACCCTCCTCGTGCGCCGAGGACGTGCGCAGAATGAGCGGCCACAGTGGCCAGGGGTTCTCGGCCAGGCGGTCGCTCGGCGGCTCGGCCATGATCTCGAGCTGGTGCACCGAGGCCGCGCCCTGGCGGTGGGCCGTGCCCAGGCAGTCGGCCCCCGTGTCGCCGCCGCCGATGATGATGACCCGCTTGCCGTGTGCGCTGAGGGGTGAGGCCGCCAGCGCGCCCCTCGCGCACCAGGTTGGACGGTTTGAGGTACTCGAGGGCCAGGTGCACGCCGGCCAGCTCCCGTCCCGGCACGGGCAGGTCCCGTGGCAGGGTCGCCCCACCGGCCAGCACCAGCGCGTCGAACTCGGCCTGTACGTCGGTCGCCGCCCGCACGGCCACGTCGGGCGCGCTGGCCGTTCCCAGCCCGCGCTCCTCCCCCGGCTCCAGCGGGCCGTCGACGACCGGCTCCGCCTGGCCGCCCACCGAGGTCGAGCACACGAACGTGACGCCTTCCGCCTCCATCTGGGCCAGCCGGCGATTGAGCACGGCCTTCTCCATTTTGAACTCGGGGATCCCGTAGCGCAGCAGCCCGCCCGGCTTCTCGGCCCGCTCGAACACCGTCACCGTGTGGCCCGCCCGTGCCAGCTGCTGCGCCGCCGCCAGCCCCGCCGGCCCCGAACCCACCACGGCCACCGTCTTGCCGGTGCGCGCGGTCGCCACCTGCGGGGTGACCCATCCCTCGTCCCACGCCCGTTCGACGATTTCGTACTCGATGCGCTCAATGGTCACCGGGTCCTCGTTGATCCCGAGGACGCACGAGGCCTCGCACGGGGCCGGGCACAACCGACCGGTGAACTCGGGGAAATTGTTGGTCGCGTGGAGCCGCTCCATGGCCTCGGGCCAGTCGTCCCGGTAGACCAGGTCGTTCCATTCCGGGATCAGGTTCCCCAACGGGCAGCCGTCGTGGCAGAACGGGATGCCGCAGTCCATGCAGCGTGCCCCCTGCACCTTGGTGGCCTCCTCGCCGAAGGGCTCGTACACCTCGCGCCAGTCGCGCACGCGCACCGACACCGGCCGCCGGCGCGGCAGCGAGCGGCCGAACTCCATGAACCCGGTGGGCTTACCCATGGGCGGCCTCCATCAGGGCCTCCTCCACCGAGCGTCCCTGCGCTTCGGCCAGTCGGGTCGCCTCCAGGATGCGGCGGTAGTCGCGGGGCATGACCTTGACGAACTCGAGGACCTCGGCGTCCCAGCTCCCGAGCAGCTGCTCGGCCACCACCGAGCCCGTCTCGGCCAGGTGTCGCTGCACCAGGCCGTGTACGAGGAGGCTGTCGTCCGCGTCGAGCGGCTCGACGTCGACGTCGCCCAGGTTGACCCGCTGCCCGAAGGTGCGGGCGGGGTCGTAGACGTAGGCCACGCCGCCCGACATGCCCGCCGCGAAGTTCCGCCCCGTCCGGCCCAGCACCACCACCTGACCCCCCGTCATGTACTCGCAGCCGTGGTCGCCCACCCCTTCGACCACGGCGGTGGCGCCCGAGTTGCGCACGCAGAAGCGCTCCCCGACCTGGCCCCGGATGAAGACCTCGCCCGCCGTGGCGCCGTAGAGGATCACGTTGCCGGCGATGATCTCCTCCTCGGCCGCGAACGGCGAACCCAGCGGCGGCCGCACGACCAGGCGCCCGCCCGACAGGCCCTTGCCGAAGTAGTCGTTGGCGTCGCCCCACAGGCGCATGGTCACGCCGTTGGGCAGGAAGGCCCCGAAGCTCTGCCCGGCCGAGCCGGTGAAGGTCAACGAGATGGTGTCCGCCGGGAGGCCGGCGGCGCCGTAGCGCTTCGAGATCTCGGAGCCGAGCAGCGTCCCCACCGTCCGGTCCACGTTGCTGATGGACAGCGAGACCTCCACCGGCGTGCCGTCGGCCAGCGCCGGCGCGCACTCGTCCAGGAACTGGTGGTCGAGGGCCTTCTCGAGCCCGTGGTCCTGGAGCCGCGTCTGGCGCCGGCCCACGGAGTCGGGCACGTCCGGCTGGGCCAGCACCGAGGACAGGTCGAGCCCGGCCGCCTTCCAGTGCGTGACGGCGGCCTCGGTGTCGAGCAGGTCCACCCGCCCGACGGCCTCATCGAGCGAGCGCAGGCCGAGCGAGGCCAGGTGCTCGCGCACCTCCTCGGCGATGTACTCGAAGAAGGTCTCGACGAACTCGGGCCGGCCCGAGAACTTCTGGCGGAGCGCCGGCTTCTGCGTGGCGATGCCGACCGGGCACGTGTCCATGTGGCAGACCCGCATCATGATGCAGCCCGACACCACCAGCGGGGCTGTGGCGAACCCGTATTCCTCCGCCCCGAGCAGCGCGCCGACGACGACGTCGCGGCCGGTCTTGAGCTGCCCGTCGACCTGGACCACTATGCGGTCGCGCAGGCCGTTCACCAGCAGCGTCTGCTGCGTCTCGGCCAGCCCGATCTCCCAGGGGATGCCGGCGTGCTTGAGCGACGTGAGCGGTGCCGCCCCCGTGCCGCCGTCGTGCCCGGAGATGAGCACGACGTCGGAGTGCGCCTTGGCCACCCCGGCCGCCACCGTGCCCACGCCGACCTCGGCCACCAGCTTCACGTGCACCCGGGCGGCGGGGTTGGACGACTTCAGGTCGTGGATGAGCTGAGCGATGTCCTCAATGGAGTAGATGTCGTGGTGCGGGGGCGGTGAGATCAGCCCGACGCCCGGCGTCGACTTGCGGGTCCGGGCGATCCAAGGGTGGATTTTGTTGCCGGGCAGCTGGCCGCCCTCGCCGGGCTTGGCCCCTTGCGAAATTTTGATCTGCAGGTCGTCGGCGTTGACCAGGTACTCACTGGTCACGCCGAAGCGGCCCGACGCCACCTGCTTAATGGCGCTCCGCCGCAGGTCGCCGTTGTCGTCCGGCGTGTAGCGGTCGGCGTCCTCCCCGCCCTCGCCCGTGTTGGAACGCCCCCCGATGCGGTTCATGGCGATGGCCAGGGTCTCGTGGGCCTCCTTGGAGATCGACCCGTACGACATGGCCCCGGTGGAGAAGCGGGTCATGATGGACGAGATCGGCTCCACCTCCTCTATCGGGATGGGGCCGCCGGCGGCCGGCCGCAGCCTCAGCAGGCCGCGCAGCGTCGCCAGCTTGGTCGACTGCTCGTCGACCGCCGTCGTGTACTCCTTGAAAATGCCGTACTGCTTCGAGCGGGTGGCGTGCTGGAGCTTGAACACCGTCTTCGGGTTGAAGAGGTGGAACTCGCCCTCGCGCCGCCACTGGTACTCGCCACCGACCTCGAGCTCGCGGTGGGCCAGCTCGGTCGGCCGTGGCTCGTGGGCCCGCCGGTGCCGCGTGGCCACCTCGGCCGCCAGCACGGACAGGCCGATGCCCCCGATGCGCGAGGACGTCCCGGTGAAGTACTCGTCGATGAGTGCTCCGTCGAGGCCGATGGCCTCGAACACCTGGGCGCCCGTGTAGGACGCCACCGTCGAAATCCCCATCTTCGACATCACCTTGAGGACGCCCTTGCAGGCCGCCTTCATGTAGTTGCGGCGAGCCTGCCGGGGCGAGATGCCCTCCAGCAGGCCCTCGGAGATCATGTCGTCGATGGAGTCGAGCGCCAGGTAGGGGTTGACCGCCGCCGCCCCGAACCCGATGAGCAGTGCCATATGGTGCACCTCGCGGGCATCCCCGGTCTCGATCACCAGGCCCACCTGGGTGCGCATCTTCTCGCGCACCAGGTGGTGGTGCACCGCCGCCGTCAGCAGAAGCGAGGGAATGGGCGCCGCCTCGGCCGTCGAGTTGCGGTCCGACAGGACGATCAGGTTGGCTCCGCCGGCGATGGCCTCGGACACCCGCCGGCGCACGTCCTCGAGCGCCCGGCGCAGCGCCTCGCCGCCCGCCTCGGTCGGTGCCCCCGCTCCCCCCGCCTCGTCGATCTCGAACAGCCCGTCGATGGTGAAGGCCTTGAAGCCCGGCGTCTCGCCGTGCTCGTTGACGTACATGAGCTTGGCCAGGTCGTCGCGGTCGATCACCGGCAGGGGCAGCAAAATCTGCCGGCACGATCCGGGCCGGGCGTCCAGCAGGTTGGCCTCCGGGCCGATGGTGGCGGCCAGCGAGGTCACCAGCTCCTCGCGGATGGCGTCGAGGGGCGGGTTGGTCACCTGGGCGAAGAGCTGGGTGAAGTAGTCGTAGAGCAGACGCGAGCGGTCCGACAGCACGGCGATCGAGGTGTCCGAGCCCATGGACCCGAGTGGCTCGGCGCCCAGGCGCGCCATGGGGGCCAGAATGACGCGCAGCTCCTCGGTCGTGTAGCCGAACAGACGCTGCTGCGCCACGACGCTCCCGTGCTGGGGCGTCAGCATGCTGCGCGTCGGCAGCTCGTCCAGGCGCACCTGGTCGGCCGCCAGCCACTCGTCGTAGGGATGCTCGCCGGCGAGCTCGGCCTTGATCTCCTCGTCCTCGACCAGCCGGCCCTGGGCCGTGTCGACCAGGAACATGCGGCCCGGCTGCAGCCGGCCCTTGCGGACGACGCGCTCGGGCGCAATGTCGAGCACGCCCACCTCGCTGGCCAGTACCACCAGGCCGTCGTCGGTGACCCAGTAGCGCGCCGGCCGCAGGCCGTTGCGGTCGAGCACGGCGCCAACCAGCGTGCCGTCGGTGAAGCACACCGCCGCCGGCCCGTCCCACGGCTCCATCAGCGAGGCGTGGTAGCGGTAGAAGGCCCGCCGTTGGTGATCCATGGTGGTGTGGTTCTCCCACGCCTCGGGGATCATCATGAGCACGGCGTGCGGCAGCGAGCGACCGCCCAGGTGCAGCAGCTCGAGCACCTCGTCGAAGCTGGCCGAGTCGCTCGCCCCCGGCGTGCACACGGGGTAGAGGCGCGACAGGTCGCCCTCTATCAGCGGCGTCGCCAGCAGCGCTTCGCGGGCCCGCATCCAGTTGCGGTTGCCGGCCAGCGTGTTGATTTCGCCGTTGTGGCACAGGTAGCGGTAGGGGTGGGCCAGCGGCCAGCTCGGGAAGGTGTTGGTGGAGAAGCGCGAGTGCACCAGCGCCAGCCCCGACTCGAAGGACGGGTCGCGGAGGTCGGGGAAGAACTGGCGCAGCTGCTCGGACGTGAGCATGCCCTTGTAGACCAGCGTGCGCGCCGAGAGCGACGCGAAGTACAGCCCGTCGACGGCGTGCTCGGCCCGCTTGCGCAGCACGAAGGCCCGGCGTTCCAGGGCCATGGTGTCGATGGCGCCGTCCGCCGGCGCCACGAAGATCTGCTCAATGTCCGGCATGGCCCCCAGTGCCGTTTTGCCCAGACCCTCGGGCTCAATGGGCAGGACCCGCCAGCCCAGCACGGCCAGCCCCTCCTCCCCCGCCAGTTGCTCCACCACCGTGCGGGCCTTCAGGGCGTCGTCGGGGTCGGTGGGCAGGAACGCCAGCCCCACGGCGTAGCCGCCGGCGCCGGGCAGCGTGAACCCGGCCGCCTCGGCCGCGCCGGCCAAGAAGCGGTGCGGAATCTGCACCAGAATGCCGGCACCATCGCCCGTCTCGACCTCGGCGCCCGACGCGCCGCGGTGGGCCAGGCGCTCGAGCACGGTGAGGCCGCGGTCGACGATGTCGTGATCGGGCCGCCCGTGCAGATCGGCCACCATGCCGACACCGCAGGCGTCGTGCTCGTATGCCGGGTCGTAGAGGCCTATGGCCATCGGCGTCCTTCCGAAGGGAGTAGTGCTGGCGAGGTACCCGGGACGACGCTGGCCCGAAAGTGGAAAGAACAGAATACACGACGGCTCTCCTAGGCTCTGCACATGGCACGCGTGCATGTGGTCGGCGGCGGCGTCATCGGCCTGGCCTGTGCCTGGGACCTGTCACGCAACGGTCATCAGGTGACGGTCGTCGCGCCGCAACCGGGGCGCGACGGCGCGGCCTGGGTGGCCGCCGGCATGCTGGCGCCGGTCACCGAGGCGCAGTTCGGCGAATCGGCGTTGACCGCGCTGTTGCGCCGCGGCGCCGACCTCTGGCCGGCCTTCGCCGCCGAGCTCGAGGAGGCTTCGGGCCATGGCATCGGCTACGACACGACCGGGACGCTGACCGTCGCCCTCGACGCGTCCGACCGCGCCGCGCTGGACGACCTCTTGGCCTATCAACACGGGCTCGGGCTCGAGTCGCACCGCCGCAGCGCGTCGGAGTGCCGCCGGCTGGTGCCGGCGCTCAGCCCGACCATCCGCGGCGGGGTCGACGTGCCGGGCGACCACCAGGTCGACAATCGCGCCCTGCTGGCCGCGCTGCTCCAGGCCGCCGAGGCCGCCGGCGTCGCCTTCGAGGCCGCCTCCGTGGCCGCGGTCGGCGCCGGCCCCGAGTTGGTGTTGGACGGCGGCCGACGCCTGCGGGCCGACCACGTCGTGCTGGCGGCCGGGGTCGGCCTGCCCGGCATTGCCGGCCTCGAGGGAACCGGTGTGCCCGAGGTGCGCCCGGTGAAGGGCCACATCCTGCGCCTGCGACCCGCCACCCCCGGTGCCCCCCGCCTGCTCCCGCGCACCGTCCGGGGCCTCGTGCGCGGCCACTCCGTCTACCTGGTGCCGCGCCGCGACGGCTCGGTCGTCGTGGGGGCCACCGTCGAGGAGCGCGGCACCGACCTCACCGTGCAGGCCGGCGCCGTGCACGAGCTCCTCTGCGACGCCCGCGCCATCGTCCCGGGCGTCGACGAGCTCGAGCTCCACGAGGCGGCGGCGGGGTTACGCCCGGCCACCCCGGACAACGCCCCCCGGGTGGCGCCGCTGTCCATCGACGGCGTCGTGGTGGCCACCGGCCACTTCCGCAGCGGCATCCATCTCGCCCCGCTCACCGCCCGGGCCGTGTCGGCGCTGGTCGCCGGCGGACCGCCCGACCCCGCCTTCCTGCAACACACCACGGTATGACGACGCTCGCCCTGAGCGTCAACGGCGAACCGCTCCAGGTGGCGGCCGGCAGCACCATCGCCGACCTGGTGGCCCGCGTGACGGAGGAAGTGGACCCCAAGGGCGTCGCCGTGGCCGTCGACCGTTGCGTCATCCCCCGTTCCGAATGGGAGCGCACGCCGGCCCGCGCCGGGTCCCTGGTCGAGGTGGTGAGCGCGTCGGCCGGGGGCTAAAGCTTTGTCACGCAACGGTCACGGTGGAAGAATCGTCCCCATGCCTCCCTCCCCCCGCCACGGCCCCACCGCGTTCGTCCTGGCCGGCGGGGGCACGAAGGGCTCCTTCGAGGTGGGCGCGCTGCAGTACCTGGTCGAGGTGGAGGGGATCGCCCCCGACATCGTCACCGCCACCTCGGCGGGCGCCATTGCGGCCACCGTGCTGGCCCAGGCGCGCACCCAATCCGAGTTCGTGCAGCGCGTCGGCGAAATCGAGACCGACGTCATGGCCATGACCACCCCCGAACGCGTCTTCGGCAAGCAGGCCTGGCTCGGCGCCCTCGACGGCACCCGCCTCGGGCGCGAAATCGAGCACGAATTCACCGAGGGCACACGCCCACCCTTTCCCCTCACATCGGGCACCGTCGCCCCCGGTGAGGAACCCGTGCCTGCCGCCTCTTCGGACCGGCGCGCCCGGCGTCAGGCCCGCCGGGCCCGTCGCCGCCGCCAGCGCCACGCGCTGCGCCTGCTCGCCGGCGCCGGGTTCCGGCTGCCCCGGGTGCGTCGCCGCCTGCGCACGAGCGGGAGCTCGGTGCTCAATCTCGACCCGCTCGAACGGGCGCTGCACGAGGGGACCAACGGCATCGGCGCCGTCGATACGGCGCTGATCGCCCGCCCCGGGCTCGAGCTCCGCCTGGCCGTCACCGCCCTGCGCGCCGGCGTCCTGCGCTACGTGACCCAGGACGGCACCGTGGTCGAGGCGGACGCCCGGACGCCCGCCGCCGCGGGCTCGGCCGGTCCGGTCGGCCTGATCGACGCGGCCATCGCCTCGGCCAGCGTGCCCATGGTCTTCCCGCCCCACTCCATGGCCGACGACGACTACGTCGACGGCGGCGTCATAGAGATCGTCCCGGTGCGGGCCGCCGTCCAGCTCGGCGCCACGCGCATTTTCGCCGTCGTGGCGCTGCCCCTCCGGCTGCCCCGCGACGAGCGCGACTACGGCGATGCCCCGGCGAGCTACATCGGCCTGCGGGCCATGGGCATGATCGGCATCATCGACCGCCAAATGGCCAACCTCAGCACGCCCCTGCCCGAGGGTACCCGCCTCACCACCATCGACCCCGTGGTCGACGTGGTCGGCCTCTTCGACCCCCAGCCCGGCCTCCTGCGCATCAACAAGGACTACGGGTGGCTCCGGGCGGCCGATGTGCTGGCCGAGGGCGATCCCGATCTGCTGGCCGACGTGGCCGCTTCCACCCACGCATTGGTCGAGGCCCGGCGCCAGGCCTGGCACCTCGAGCACTCGCTCTGGGCTGCCACCAAAATGCCCAAGGACGCCAACGCGGTGGCCGGCACCCTGTCGCTCGTGCGCGAGCAGAAGGAGCGCGTGCGCGCGGCCGTCGAGCAGCGCAAGCAGCTGGGGTTCCCGCTGCCCGACGGCTGCGCGGCCTGGTGGACCGAGTACGAGCATCACGTGGAGCCGTGCCCGGCCCACCTTCCCGTCACGCCGGCGGCGCGGGCCTGACGCCGCCGCTTCCCCTTCAGACGGTCGGTCCGCCCAACCAGCCCCGGCGCCGGAACATGGAGTACAGGTAGGCGACCGCCGCCACCTCGATGCCGACGCCCAAGACCCAGAAGGTCCATACCGGCGCAATCGTGCGCACGAGATAGGCGAAGTTCTGCCCGAAGAACCCGGTCAGGAAGCTGAGGGGTAGGAAGATGGTGGCGATCACCGTCAGCTGCTTCATGACCTCGTTGAGGCGGTTGGACACGGTCGAGAGGTGGGTGTCCATGACGCTCGAGAGCAGGTCCCGGTAGTTGTCGATCATGTCGGCCAGCCGAATGAGGTGGTCGTAGAGGTCGCGGAAGTACCGGGCGGCCTCGTCGGTCAGGCCGGGCACATCGGTCACACCGGCGTTGATGCTGGCCATCATGTCGCGCTGCGGGGCCACCACCTTGCGCATGTTCATGAGCGTGCGCTTCATGTCGAAGAGCTCCCCCAGCTGCGCCTCGGTCGGCACCTTGAGGATGGCGTCCTCCAGTGAGTCGATCCGGTCGTCGAACTTGGACAGGAAAGGGAAGAAGGTGTCGACCAGGGCACTCAGCACGAAGTAGACGATGACGATCTGGGGGGAGGCCGCCTCCTTGCCGTGATGGTTCACCAGGTACTCGTGCACCTGCCCGATGGCCAGACAGGGGCCCCGGTGCACCGTGACCACGTAGCGGTCGGTCCAGAAACAGTGCACCTCGACCCGCCCGGTGTGGTCGGGGTCGGCCCCCCGGGCCACCAGGTAGACGAAGGTGTCGTACTCGTCGAGGCGTGGCCGCTGGTCGAAGCGCTCGGCCGCCGCGACGGCCAGCGGGTGAAAGCCGAAGGTGGTCCCGAGCAACTCGGTCAACGAGCCGTCGTCGGCTTCCGCGTCGAGGTCGAGCCAGAAGAAGTCTTTCCCGTCGAGCACGACGCGGACCGCTTCGGGCGTGGCCGGCTGGTCCTCGTGGTCCCGCTGGTGGATGGTGCCCCGCACGCCTTCAGTCTCATGCCCGGCACCGGGCGCCGGGGGGATGCCGGTTCCGTTCAGTCGAAGCGGGCGGGGTCGAACGAGGTGGGCAGTGGCACCTCGTTCCTCTCGAGTTCCCGCCCGGTCAGGGCGTGCGCCAGGGCGCGGGCGGAGTAGGGGCCCTGGAGCAGCCCGTTGGCGCCGTGGCCGGTGGCCACCCACGCGTTGGCCCACCGCGGCAGCCGGCCCACGACGGCCCGGTCGTCCGCCGAGGTGGGTCGCAGCCCGACCCGCGTCTCGAGGTAGGTGGACCCGGCCAGGCCCGGCGCGACGGTCAGGCATTCGCGCAGCAGCTCGCGCAGTCCGGCCGCCGTCACCGTCACGGAGAACCCGGCTCCCGTTTCGAACGTGCCGCCACAGGCCACCCGCCCGCCGGGCCAGGGCACCAGATAGTGCGAGAGCAGTGGCTGGGCAATGGGCCACCCGCCGGTCTCCCCGTCGACGCCGAGGTGCACGATCTGGCCCTTGGTCGGGCCGACCGGCAGGGAGCAGCCGAGCAACTCCCCCAATGCCGCCGTCCACGCCCCGCCCGCCACCGCCAGCGCCCCGCACGCGAGCGGGCCCACACCCTCGATCCGGACCGACGTCACCGAGCGCCCGCCCGCCCCGGCGGCGGTCACGCCGTCGACCACGCCGGCCACGAAGGTGACGCCCCTGGCCTGGGCGGCCCGGCGCAGCGCGGCCGCCATGCCCCGGCCGTCGACCCGGGCCGAGCCCGGCGCGTGCAGGACGCGGTGCACCGGCCCGAGCGGGGGGAACAGCGACACCGCTTCGGCCGGCGAAATCTCGGCCACCTCGTCCGGGGCGCGCCGCAGGACCAGATCGGCGAAGGGCGCGAACCAATCCTCCTCGTGCGGGCGCAGGACGAGCGAGAGGATGCCGCACTGTTGATAGCCCGTCGCCTCGGGATCCGCCCCGTCGGCGGCCACCCGCTTCAACAGCGCGGGGTAATGGGCACCGCACTGGCGCAGGAAGGGGTACAGCTCGGCGTCGGCCTCCGCGCTGGTCACCGGCGACAGGATGCCGGCGCCGGCGTCGGTGGCCCGCCCCGGGTGGGCGCCGTCGACCACGGTGACGGCGACGCCGAGGCAGGCCAGCTCGTAGGCCAGCGCGAGCCCGACCAACCCGGCACCCACGACGGCGACGTCACACCGCTCGGCCGTCACACCAGCTTCCCGGTCAGGACCGGGACGGCCAGCAGGTAGGCCACCGGTGCCGAGAGCACGATGAGTGGGAAGAGCAGGGCCCGGTTCATGTAGCGGAAGAGCACGACGGCCGGCAGCAGGAGCGCGTTGCTGCGGTACGAGCTGATTCCGAGCCCCACCACGAGTGGGGTGAACCAGAAGACGTAGGTCCAGCACACGACGAGTTGGTCGACGCTGGTCAGCCGGGCCCGGTTGTCGTAGACCACGTAGGTCAGGACGATCATGATGAGCAGCACCAGCTGCGTCTGCAGCGCCACGATGTCACCCGATCCGAAGAACCGGCCCGGCGCCGGCGCGGTCAGGGTGAACAGCGTCTTGGCCGGGTTGTGCAGGCCGTTGCCGTACTTGGCCTGGACCAGGTACTCGGCCTTCCAGGTGCCGACCGTGATCTTCAGTACGGCCAGGAACACGATGTAGCCCGCGGCCGACGCGCCCAGCACGAGGGCGACCGGGCGCCAGCCCTGGAGGCGCCGGAAGGCCACCAGCCACAGGCCGAGGACGAGGATCACGACGACGGCCGAGCTGTAGCTGAGCGGGATCAGGAAGGCGGGTATGAGCGCCCAGCGGTACCTCTGCGCGCCCAGCAGCCTGAAGAGCACCAGCGCGAGAAGGATGAGCAAGGAGATCGGGAAGAGCGTGAAGTAATAGATGATCCCGGGGAACACCGCCGCGGTGAGCATGACGACCTTGCGGTGGCGCACCGGTCCGATGATCTGCCAGAGCAGGACGAACACGGCCAGGGTGCAGACCTGGCTCAGCACGACGGCCACCGCCGTCTCGTTCGCCCCGGCGACGGTGAACGTCTTGATCAGCCACGGGTAGAGGGGCTGCCAGCCCGTGTTCCCGCACCACGACCCCGGGGGGTACCCGGCTCCGCACCGGTTGAGCGAGTAGCCGTTGTTGACGATCCACAGGTAGATCCCCGAGTCGCCGTGCCACCACGAGAACTCGCTGCGCTGGCTGGCCGGCAGGAGGCGGACTGACAGCAGAATGGCCAGGTCGACCACGGCGAACAGACCGACGGGGAACGCGTTGTCCCGCAGCGCCGGCCCCCACCGGCCCTGCCGACCCTCAGGCTCGGCACCCGGCACCGGCGGATCGCTGACGGTCAGAGGTTCGCTCATGGTCAGGGGGTAGCGTAGGGAACGCCGGAGGGCCACACGAGGAGGGGCAGTCGTGGAAGTGGTGCGGACGCCCGACGAGCGCTTCCGCGACCTCCCGGGCTTCCCGTTCCCGCCCCACTACGTGACGCTTCCGGACGGGCTGCGGGTCCACTATGTGGACGAGGGTCCGCCTCAGGGCGAGACGGTCCTGCTGCTGCACGGCCAACCCACGTGGTCCTATCTCTACCGCACCGTCGTCGGGCACCTGGTGGCGCACGGCCTGCGCGCCGTGGCACCCGACCTCGTCGGGTTCGGGCGTTCGGACAAGCCGCGCTCACGGGCCGCCCACACCGTGGCGGCGCACGTCGGTTGGATGACCCGGTTCGCCGACGCCGTCGGGCTGACCGGGGTCACGCTGGTGGTGCAGGACTGGGGCGGGCCCATCGGCCTGGGCGTCCAGGCGCAGCGACCCGGCTTCGCTCGGCGCGTGATCGCCTCCAATACGGCGTTGCACACGGCCGACGCCCGGCTGGCCGGCCGCCTGGACTGGCCCGTCCACGACGCCGGCGGCGGGGCCGTGACCGTGGCGCAGCCCCTGCTCGACTACCAGCGACTGACCCAGGAGGTCACGACCTTCCGCCCCAGCCTGTTCGTGCAGGGGGCCACCGCGTCGGAGGTGCCGGACGCCGTGCTGGCGGCCTACGACGCCCCGTTCCCCGACGAGGATTCCTGCGCCGGTCCGCGCCAGCTCCCCCTCCTCATGGGGCTCACCCCGCACAGCGCCTGCGCGGTCCAGAACCGCCGCACGCTCGACGCCCTGCGGGCCTACGAGTCCCCCTTCCTCACCGCGTTCTCCGACCAGGACCCCGGTACCCGAGGTTGGGCCGAGGTCCTGCAGTCCGAGGTGCCCGGTGCCCGTGGACAGTCACACGTGACCATCGCGGATGCGGGCCATTTCGTGCAGGAGGACCGCGGCATGGAGCTGGCCGGGGTGGTGGTGGAGCTGATCGGGGCCATTCGTCCGCGCTGAGCGGAGTCGGGCGGTTCAGCTGGCGGGTGTCGCCTCCTCGGGCGCCGGCGCGGCGCCGATCGCGTCAGGCTCCGGCGCACCGGTCCCCAGCTGCGCCTTGAGGGCGGCCAGCTCGTTGTCGACCTGCGAGGCCTGGCCGACCTGGTCGAGCTCCTTTTGAATGTCGTCGGTGCCACCACCGACGTCCTCGAGCACACCGGACTCGAGCAGCTCGTCGAGTGCACCCGAGCGTGCCTGCATGGTGGAGATCTTGTCCTGGGCGCGCTGCAACGCCGCCCCGGAGTCGTTGACGGACTTCGAAATGCCCGCCGTGCTCTCGTCGACCGAGGAGATGGCCTTGGCCGCGGTGTATTGGGCCTTGAGCGTCTCCTTCTGCGTCCGGAAGTCGTTGACCCGTTTCTGCAGGACGTCGAGGGTCTGCGTCAGCTTCTGCTCCTCCTCGTCGAGCTGCTGGCGCTGGGGCTCCATCTGGTCGATCTGCTGCTGGGCCGTCGCCTTGCGCGCCAGCGCCTCCTTGGCCAGATCCTCGCGGTTGGCCTGCAGCGCCTGCTTGGCCTGGTCCTGCAGATGGTCGATGGTGTGCTGGAACTGCTGCTCCTGCAGCTCTATCCGCTTCTTGGACCCCGCGATGTCGACGAGCGCCCGGCGCACCTGGGTGATCTGCTCGAGCATCTTCTCGTAGGAGAGGTCCAGCATCTCGTCGGGCTTCTCGGCGGCGTCGAGCGCCTTGTTCGTCTTGGCCTGCACAATGTCGTGTGCCCGCTGGAAGATGCCCATCTGTCCCTCCCTGTGGGATCGATCGCCGTCACCCAACCATAGAGCGGTTCAACCGGCTCGCGCCGCCGCGTCACCGCGCTCGGTGCCGAGCAGTTCCTCGACGACGGCGCTCTTGGCTTCTGCATAGCCCTGCCGGTCCCGCGGGAATTTCCGGGCCAGTGCTCGCTTGGCCGACTGGTAGTGCTGGCGCGCACCCATGTCACGGCGGAGCAGTTCACGGAAACGCACGTAGTCGTGCCATTCCTGGCTGCTCTCGTTCACCACGTGGAGGTGCACCGTGCTGAACGAGCCCTTCCGGCGCACGAAGACAAGGCCGCCCTCCTTCCCTTTGTCACCCTCGTAGGTGTAGCGGCCTCCGCCGCCCAGTCGGGCCACCACGTCGTCGGCCGGCGTGCCGGCGGGTACGGCCGCCGCGAGGTCGAGAATGGGCTTCGCCTCCAGGCCGGGCACCGAGGTGCTCCCCACGTGCTCCACGGCGCGGGCCAATTCCGGCCAGCAACCTCTCGACCGCCTTGCGTTCCGCACCGCCCAGGACGGCCCAGACCGGATTGGGCGGGGCCAGCCGTACTTCCGAAGGATCGAGCCCCAAATCGTCGCGCATCGGCGCCGCTGCCTTGCCCCTCCCCCCGCCGGGGAGGCGGACCACGTAGCGACCGGCCCCGCCGGGTGGCCCGGTCAGGAGCCCGAGGCCGCGACGATGGGGCCGTTGAGGTGGGTGCCCGCCATGTCCCCGTCGTCCGGAGCGTCGCCGAAGGCCGAGACCTGGCCGAGTGCGGTCGCCACCCAGTAGCCGCCGCCGTCGGAGGTGTCGAAGATGGCGTTGGCCGGATCGAGCCCCCCGGCCGAACCGCCGGGCGGGCCGCCCAGGGCGGCCGCGTTGCCGAAGTTGAAGACCTGGCCGTTGCCGCTCAGGATCCAGTAGCCGTCGCCGTCCGGCGTGGCCGCGGCCGAGGTGATCGCGCCGGCCTGGGGCCCGGGCGCGCCGTAGTCGACCGCATCGCCGAAGGGGTACACCGAACCCGACGACGTGACGACCCAGTAGCCGTTCCCCGTGGCGTCGGGCATGACGGCCACCGCCTTGCCGTTGCAGCCACCGATGCCAGGGCAGGACCCGGCGAACTTGGCATCACCGAAGGCGAAGACGCCACCGTCGGAGGCGACCATGAAGTAGCCACCGCCGTCGGAGGACGGAACCATGCCCACAATGGGCGCGTTCAGACTGTTCGGCATGCCCGAACCGGCGGGGTGCAGCCCGGCGCCGGGTATGGAGCCGAAAAAGCCGGCGTCACCGAAGGCGAAGATGCCGCCGTCGGACGCCACCAGCCAGTAGCCGTTCCGATCGCTCGTGGGCGTAATGCCGACCACCGGTCGTTGCAGGTGCATGGAGCCGGTCGAGCCGTGGAAGCCGGCCGATCCGAAGTTGAAGATGCCCCCGTCGGAACCTACCAGCCAGTAGCCGTGTGAGACCGTGGGCGGTGTCGGAGCGGGCGGTGGAGGCGGTGGTGACGGGGCGGGGGTGTCGGAATAGGTGTAGAGGTCAGCCGGCGATTGGGCGCTGGTGCCGCCGGGCGTCGTCACCGTGATGTGCACCGTGCCGAGGTCGACCGAGCCCGGAATGGTGGTGGTGATTTCGTTCGGGCTGTAGCTCATGGACCCGATGCTGGCCACCGTCCCGAAGTCGACGATGGGCGTGGCGCCGTCGTTGAAGTTCGACCCCTCGATGGTCACGCTGCCCGAAGGCACCTGGAGGCCCGACGTCGGCGACACGGATGTGACGATGGGCGCGTCGGTCGGCGCGTAGGTGAACTCGTCGACCCCCGGTGTCCCGGTGGAGCTCGACGACCCGGCGCCGGTGGTCACTGTCACCACGACCCGGTCGGTGGACGTCCCCGCCGGGTCGGCCGGCGCGTCGGCGGTGAGCTGGCCGTCCCAGTTGACCTGGACGTTGGTGGCCGGTACCCCGCCGAAGAAGACCTGCGGCGCCGGGGTGGTCCCGAAGTAGTTGCCTTCGATCGTCACCGGGGTCCCTGCTCCGGTGTTCGGCGAGGAGGCGGGCAACACCTGGACGACGTCGGGGGTGGCCGGGGTGGACGGCGTGGGCAGGGCGCTCGGGACAATGGGATCGATGAGCGAGTCGGGAGTGCCGGCCTCGTTGGCGAAGATCTCGGCGTACTGGCCGGCCGCCGTGTTGGCGTCGCCCATGTCGGCCGTCTGGGACCCGGTGGTCGCCCAGGGGCCCAGGATGTTGTCCCGGTGGCCCCAGCACTCGGTGCCCGTCGACGAGGTGCAGTCGACGTTGGTGCCGCCGTAGCCGTCGTTGTACATCCAGGCGAAGTCCGCCCCGAGCGGGGTGTAGTCGAGGGCGAAAATGGACCCGGCCGAGGTGTAGTCGAAACCGGTCGGCGGCGCCGGGTCCGTGTTGCCCGCGGCAGCGGTCTGCGCCGCGGTGTCCAGTGCGGGGTCGAGGCCGGTGAACCCCGGCAGGCCGCGGTCGCCGCGCTCCTCGTCGGTGATGATGAGCTGCTGCTCCGGCACCGGGTCGCCGGCGTACCCGATCGGGAGCACGAGTGGACCGAGCCCTTCGAGGTAGCGGGCGTAGTTGATGTTGTGCAGCACCGAGTCGATGCAGCCGGAGCTGTCGTCGTCGACGGGCGTGATGGAGCAGGCGGGCATGACCTGGGGCGCAATGTTGGTGGCCGGTTTGGACGGAGGTACAACGCCGGTCGCCCCGGCCGTCGTGGAGGACCCGGACATCAGCATGATGGCGGAGGCGATCAAGGGCGATCACGGCCATGGCGCGCGGCAAAGTCGAGCGGACGGCGCGCGCGCCAGTTCTGTGCTGCGTCACGCTTCCGTTCGCCCCCCTCTGTGCGTGGAATCAGATCAGCTCGGGCAACGTAACATTTTCGACCCTCGCCTCAGAGGTGCGTGGGGCGAAATTGTCCCTCGGTTGACCACTGTCGGGGTGCAAGCCGGTTGCCGTCCGGCCGGCACGGTCTGGTGCCGTTCGTCGCGTGCGGAATGGCGCGCCGGCGTCACGGCGTCTTGCGGCGCCATCCCCGGGGGTGGGGCCGCGTAGACCCTCCGGGCGTCACGTCGGTCGTTCGGGAGGGCCCCGGAAGAACCAGTGGACGCCGTACTTGTCGGCGAGGTGGCCGTAGGAACCGAAGGGCATGTCGTGGAGTTGGTCGAGGAGTCCCGGATCCGCCCCCAGCGAAAGCTTGTCGAAAATCTCCTCCAACTGGCCGTGGCTGTCCGCACTGAGGTAGACGGCGACGGTGTTGCCGATCGTCGGTATCCGGGTGGGATGGCGCCAGTCCGTGGCGGAGAAGTCGATGGCGTCGCTCAGCAGGTGCGCGTAGGCGACCTTGTTCAGCTGTTCGGCCGGCAGCTGGTCGCTTCCCGGCATGTCGCGCACCTCGACGATCGACAGTTCTCCTCCGAAGACGGATTGGTAGAAGGTCATCGCCTCGGCGCAGTTTCCGTCACCAAAGAGAAGGAAGGGGGTCGACTTCGTCATCTCGTTTACACCTGCCTTCGTGCTCACCCTTCGCCCAACACCGGTCTGGTTCGATGGGCCACGTCAATCCAATCAGATACGCGGCTGGCGTTCGTCGACGCGAACGGTGGTTGCCCTGGTCTTTGGCGTTGGCCGTGGCGCGGTTGGCTTGACCAACTTCACAGACGGGCCACGTCGGGCTTATGAAGTGGGTGACTCCGGCATGACCATGAGACGGCCGCTGTAGTCCAAACGATGCAGGAGCACGACCAAACCTGTCGACCCGAGGTACTCGTCCACCGCATCACGCGCGCCCCGAAAATGCCCGTAGTCATCAATGATGAGCACGCCGCCCGGCGCAATCCGGGGAACGAGGTGCATCAACTCATGCTTCGTCGATTCGTAGTAGTCGGTGTCCAGGCGCAACAACGCGATGGCCTCCGGCGCCCGGTCGGGTACCGTCTGCTCGACGAGCCCTTTCACGAAGTGGAAACGGTCAGCGGGGTACCCGCAGGCGTAAAGCTTGGACTTGACCTCCTCGAAGGGTTTGAACCAGAAGGCGGGGTCGGATGCGGACTCTCCTTCCACTTGGACCTGTCGCCAGTCGTCCAGTGCGCTGTGGCCCCATGCATCGACGTCGCGCTCCGAAGGCTCCGGCATGTACTCGAAGGTGTCGAAGAGGTACAACTCGCGGTCGGCCACCCCGGAAGCGGCCAGGGTGCGCGCCATGACCTGCATGCTGCCCCCTCGCCATACTCCGCATTCCACGAAGGCCCCGGGGATACCGGCTTCGGTGACGAAGCGGACGGCATCCCTCAAGGCGACGATGCGTTCCGGGGTCGTCAACGTCCAGCCTTTGACCGCTTCGCACAACTCGATGTCTTCTGGGGTGAAGTCGGGGGGATAGGCGACCTCGTCCTTCTCGTCACGTCCGTCCCCATTGGGTGTTCGCACGAGCTGGTAGCCGAAGCGAGCCAGCGCATCCTGAAGAAGAGATCGAGCGCTCAAGGGTAAGCCTGCGTTCTTGGAAGTCACCCGCCGCACAGTTCGGACACTGTATCGGCCACTCGCCACGTCCCAACTGGACGCGGTTCCCGGGCTGGTCGACGAGGTGCGGGGCCGCCGGCAACCGCGTCTACCAGCGGTTTTCTGAATTGTGGGGATCCGGACCCGGGACCCGTTGGTCCCGTCGTCTCCTCCGTGAAACTAGGAGTGGTGCGTGGCTCGTCTCGCTGCCGGCGAAGCGGGATCTCTACGTGAGGTGACGTGCGAAGAAGTCGAGGGTACGTGACCAGGCCAAGTCGGCCGCGGCCTTGTTGTACATCGATGGGGCGTCCTCGTTGCTGAACGCATGGCCCGCCTGGTAGCGAAAGAACTCGACATCGGGTCGCTCGGACACCGCCTCCTCCACGGCTGCGATGTTGTCGGCTGGAATGAAGGGATCATCGTCCCCATAGTGAAATGTGGCGGGGCAGTCGAGGCTGGAGACCTGATCG
Organism: uncultured Acidimicrobiaceae bacterium; assembly: GCA_963850095.1. Taxonomy (GTDB): domain Bacteria; phylum Actinomycetota; class Acidimicrobiia; order Acidimicrobiales; family RAAP-2; genus Bog-473. The sequence continues at coordinate 680,335 of CAWKJX010000004.1, forward strand.
ATCATGTCGTTTATCGCCGAGCCGTAGTAGCAGACGGCCGCATCGATCCCGTGACCGTCGACACGGCTCAGGGTGGCCGCGGCGAAGGCGAGGCCGCCACCAAGGCAGAAGCCCACGGCGCCGACCTTGCCCGTGCATTCCGGCATGGTCAGTAGATGGGCGTGGCAAGCGGTGATGTCTCCAATCGCCGCGACGAAGTCGAATTGTTGGATCATCGCGAACGCGTCGGTCATCCCCGACTCGTCCTTGCGTTCGAAGCGACGCTCGATGCGCCAGAACATGTCCGGTGCGAGTGTCGTGTAACCCGCTGCCGCGAGCTTCCCGGCCACGTGTCGAATGTTGTCGTTGATCCCGAAGATTTCCTGAAACAGAAGGATGCCTGGACCGGTACCTGATTCGGGTACCGCGCAGAAGGCATCGAATTGGTCATCGCCGGTCGAGATGGGTTCGTAACGAGTGGTCGCGCTCACGGTCCGGCACCCTACCCGAGCAAGAGATGCGAGTCGTCTTCGACGGCCACGGAATCGTCGCCGATCTTTAGAATCCCGTGGCGGCGATGATCGATCCGTTGAGGTTCGTCCCGTTCATGCCACCGTCTTGGGGTGCATCCCCAAAGTTGTACACGGTGCCGTTCGCGGTGGCGACCCAGTATCCACCACCATCCCACGTCGTGAAGATCGCGGAAGACGGGTTCAAGCCACCGGTCTGACCAGCGATCGCTCCATAGTTCCCGGCATCGCCGTACGTAGCGACGGCACCGTTAGCGAAGAGTATCCAGTACCCGCCACCATCCGGGGTACGAACGGCGGACATGACGGGCACACTTTGAGGACCGGGCTGACCGTAATTGGGGGCGTCACCGAAGGCGTAGACGTATCCAGAACTCGTCACCAACCAGTAGCCGTTGCCGCTCGCGTCGGGCATCACTGCGACGCCCGCCCCGAGGCATCCTCCGATACCCGGACACGAACCCTCGAATTGAGCGTCCCCGAACGCGAACACGCCACCGTCGGAGGCCACCATGAAATAGCCACCGTCGTCGTTTGATGGCACCATGCCCACTATTGGGGCATTGAGGCTGTTGGGCAGCCCCGAGTCAGCCGGGTGGAGCCCGAGTCCGGGAATGGATCCGTAGAACTCGGTATCGCCGAAGCTGAAGACCCCGCCGTCGGAGGCGTCGAGCCAGTAGCCCTCATCGTCTCTGGTCGGCACAATGCCAACGACGGGTCTTTGCAGGACAGTGCCGCCCATCGAACCGTAGAATTGGGCCGAGCCGAAGGCGAAGATTCCGCCATCCGACCCCACCAGCCAATAGCCATGTGTCGGGGTCGGGTTGTTTGGTTGCCCGTCCACGGTGAGGTTGGAGTACTCCAATGTCGTGCCTGGAGTCAGGTGAGCGACATAAAAGCCGGTCTGGCCGGAGGGTGGCGCGTTTGAAGGCAGTGTCGCCTGGCCGCCCCACGTCGGGTCACCCCATGCGGGTTGCGTGCCGCTTGTCCAGACGACGAACTGCACGAGGTCACCCGTGATCTGAGCGCACATGTTGAGTGGCCATGTAGATGGAGCAGGTTGGGAGCCCGCTGACGGTAGCCGTGCCGAAATCGGTGAACGCCGGGTCGTTCGCCGTGTCCCAGGTCTGGAAGTTGAACTGGTTCCTCGGGCTTCCGTCGCCGCTGAAGACGTTCTCGGTGACGGTGACCGCCTCGTTGCCGTCGTCGGAGATGCGCATGGCAATGCCCGGCTGGTCAAGGTCCTGGCCCCCACTGAAGGTCGCGCACGCGGTCGTGTTCGACTCGGTGACCCCGTCGGACGCCCAGAAGAACTCTCGGTTGTTTCCACCTGACGTCGGCGGCGCAGTGACCGTCACCGTACCGTTGAAGTATGAGTACGCGTACGCCGCGCCGTCGGGCGTCACCTCGAAGTGACCACTGAGGGTCGCTGAAGAAATCGGCTGTTGGCACGCCAACACGACGCCGCACACACAGAGCCCGAAAAGGACGAGTCGGTACAACTTCATCGCGTCATGGGTTGCGGTGACATGGCGTGCCCGGTCCTCGAGGAAGCCGATGCCAGCTGTGTGGGACGAACCTCGATCCCCTGAGATCTCGCGGTCGGGCCGGCCATGGATGCCTCTACCGCCTGGGCGACGCGCTTCGGAGCGAGCGGTGTCGGAACCCAGTCAGATGTTTTGACCCAGCGTCTGCAACCGTCGTTCGCACTGACCTCCGCCATCACCCCCATCAGGAGACGAATGTAGCCCGCTGCGAGGAGTCATTCGGGGAGGGCCGGTGTGTTTTTATTGACCCGGGTCGACAGGACGGGTCGACCTGAGCGGACGGCCGCGAAGACCAGGAAGGATCGGTGGTCGTCCGGGGTTACAGGAATATGACGTCGGTGTCCTCGACCGTGACTGTCTTCTGGCGGCCTGGTTGCCCCTACTGCTGGAGGCTCCGGTCCAAGCTGAGGCGGGCGGGCGTCCAGGTCGATGAAGTGAACATTTGGGAGGACCCGGCCGGTGCAGCCTTCGTTCGGTCGATCACGGGTGGCGACGAAACGGTCCCTACCGTGCGCATCGGCACGCAGTCACTCGTTAATCCACCCCCACGTCTGCTTCTCAAGGTAATTCGTGAGACGCAAGGTTGAATCAGAGAACGGATCCGTTCGCCGGCCGTGCCGTCAGTTGCCGACGAGGAACACCGATATCGTTGGGAACGTGCCCGAGCACTTCGGTTACGCGATCGACAAGCGCTACCTGCCGGTGATCTTGCCTTTCTTGTTGAGGCCCGCCAGGGACGGTGTGACACTCACCGATGACGGCTCCTTCTTGGCGACCTTCGGGCTGGTCAAGATCGCTACGGCGCGGTCAAACATTTCGGGTGCGCACATCACGCGAAACTACCGATGGTGGACGGCGTGTGGAGTCCGCATGTCACGGGTCGACGATGGACTGACCTTTGGGACGAACCACGACGCCGGGGTGTGCGTTCATTTTGCAGAACGAGTGCCGTCACCACTTCGGCGAAGCGGCCACTCGGCGCTCACCGTGACGGTGGCCGACCTGGTGGGACTCACGACGGCGTTGGGCGGGGACAACGAGGGTCAGACATCATCAGCCTGACCGGCCGAGCACAATGTCGGACGCCGAGCACGATTGTTCCGGGACGAAGAGAGGCAGCTCCTAGGACCACGAGGCCATTCCGCGACCGGGCCGGGGAGCTTCAATTGACCAGCCGCGACCGAAGGGACTCGATCGTCTTGGGGCCCATTCCGCCGCGTCCACACAGATACGGCTCGATTCCGCCATAGGCGGAGTCCAGGCGTTCCAAGGCATTCTCCATCGCCCACCGCGGCGTGCTGAGGATTCCTATGGCCGCTTCCCGAGCGATTCCTTGCGAGACGAAGAGATCCACGACGTGTGGTATTCGGTCAGGTCCGCTGTAGCAAGACGTGAGCTCATAATCGTCCAACACGGTTTCGCGACTAACGCCGAGACAGCGGAGCAGCAGGGCAGCTGTCATGCCGGTGCGATCCTTGCCGCCCATGCAGTGAAACATCAGCGGACCTTCACATTCCGCGAACCGCGAAAAGAGGTCGCCGAAAACCGGACCGGCTACCTCGAGCATTTTGCAGTAATCCTCGAAGAGCCAGCGTTCTCCGTCACCCCTGTCCCTCAATGTGCTCGCGTCGGTGCCGAACAGGGGCCCGCTCGGCAATTCTCGATGAACGCATGGCCGCGGTCCCGGATCTGTCTCACGCTCCGCAGCGCGACGGAGGTCGTAGATGATCTGGATGCCCAGGGCGTCGAACACTTCGAGATCGGCTTCCGTAAAGTTGTGTGGGCTGTCGGATCGAAAGATCCGGCCCCAGAGGGTCATCGAACCCGATTCCGTTTGGTACCCACCCAGGTCTCTGAAGTTGTTCACGCCCACAAACGTCAGTCGGCGATTGCCATACCTCGCCGCCGGATTGATCGCATTTTCCACGGCTCGAAGGGTACTGCCGGAGCGTGACATCGAAGTCGGCCGCTGGAAACGGGTTGGTGATTTCCCCTGTGATCCGTCTAAAGCAGACAGGGGCGTCTAACCGGCTGAGGGCATCAGACCCTTCTCACAAACGATCTGAGCGGTATCTCCGGAGCCGCTGCCAGCCAAGGTGGTTACTTCGCTGAACTCCTCCGTCGTGGCACCCGCCGCGACCACAATGTCAACGGGGCCGTACTGACCGAGCTGGTTCTTGCCATTGAGCACGAGCACTTCACAGGTGGCGAGCTGGACTTGACCTGTGTTGTTTGTCGCATTCCACCTCACCATGTCTGAAAGTTGGCTCGTCGAGCTGACCGACACGACGGCCGTCTTTAAGGCGGCGGGGGCCGAGTTTGATTGGGTCGCGGTGCTCGTCCCATTGGCAGATCCCCTCGAGCACCCCGCGCACACGCATACGGCCATCATCGCGACGAGCGCCTTCGGGATCCGCACGATCGGGGAAGGTATCAGCTCGGCGGGCAGATGATCAGCTGTGACGCAATGCGGGCACAATGCCCATGGCAAGGGCGAGACCGATCTCTGCGAACTCTCACGCAATCTGCCGTCCCTGACTCCAATGCGGCAGTTCCAGTTGAGGCACAACCCTTGCAGACCCCAAATCTTCGGGCTCTAGAATTCGTCTCCGACAGCTACGGAGCTGACCCCATCGCTCGGAGCCCACGAAATAGGCTCCTCCAGGTGGTGGCCGTCGCTGACCGTAACGATTGCGAGCCAAGGTACTGAGTGGGGCGGCGTATTCGGTGGCTTGGCGTGATAATGCTGCTCGCCTTTGCTTTGGTCATCGTCCAGTTGGTGAACATCCAGCTGGTAAAGGCGCCGAGTCTTCGTGCCTCCTTGTACAACCCTCGTAATCAAACCGAGGTCTACAACAACGATCGCGGCAACATTTACGCGTCCGATGGCACCCTCTTGGCCGACTCGGTCAAATCCAAGGCAGCCAGTCCCTATCAGTACGTCCGCCACTATCCACAAGGCTCGCTCTATTCACAGGTAGTCGGATACTCCTCTTCGTTTTACGGAACAGCGGGAATCGAGGACGAGTACAACGCACAGTTGGTGGAGCACACCCTGCCGGCTCAAACTCTGTCACAAGCGCTCGGGTTCGATCCCCTGCAAACTTCGATAGACAACCTGACTCTGACGATCAATCCCACACTCCAAAAGGCCGCGCAAGCCGCCTTGAGTCAGGTAACCGGAGTGAACAAGGACGCCGGGGTGGTGGCGATTGATCCGTCGACCGGGGCAATCCTGGCGGACTACTCCAATCCGACCTTCGACCCGAACACTCTCGCCAACCCGGATATCGCCGCCGAGCGGGTGGCTGGGTACGCATATTTCAACCAGAGCGACTCCGAGGGCGTCTACCCAGGAGTTCCGCTGGCGACAGCCGACCCGTACCCGCCTGGATCAACGTTCAAAGTCGTGACCACTACGGCTGTGTACAACCTTGACCCAACACTCACCAATTTCGTCTTCCCCCCTGCCGGATCAACAAAGCTGCCCAACTCGAATCTGCTCCTCACCAACGACGGTGGAGAAGTGTGTGGCGGAACGATGGTCACCATGCTTCCCCAGTCATGCGACCCAGGTTACGGACTTCTCGGTATTGCTCTGGGTGCGCCGATTTTGTCGAAGCAAGCGGAGCTGTTTGGTTACAACACGAGACCCCCCGTCGATCTGCCAAACGATTGGGTTGCCACGCCGACCTTCCCTTCTGTTCCGTCGGTTTCTCCTCCAAACCAGGCCTACCTGGCGTACTCCGCCATCGGGCAGTACAACGTGAAGGCCACTGCCCTCTCGAACGCACTCGTGGCGGCCGGTATCGCAAATGGCGGTGTCGTCATGAAGCCTTACCTGGTCCAGCAGATTACGAACAACGCGGGAGCTTCGGTGTCGACGACAAAGCCCGCTCTTTGGATGACCGCGTCGACGCCGCAGGCTGCCGCCAGTGTTACGACGCTCATGAAGTCGGTGGTTACGAGTGGAACTGCCGACGGGGTTGGGTTTTCTCCGTCACTAGACGCTGCGGTGAAGACCGGCACCGCTCAGACAGGTAATCCTGAAGCCAACACGGACGACTGGATGATCGGCTTCGCACCTGCGAGCGACCCCAAGATCGCCGTGGCGGTGGTGGTCCCCTTGCAGGCCTTTAGCGGCACTGGTGCTGGAGTCGCTGGTCCGATCATGAAGGCGATGCTGAATACGGCTGCAGCACTACCCGGGGGAAACTAACCAAAATGCCCTGGCTTCGACCCTCTCCAGTCGCTGTCCGACTCGTCGTCGTGGCCGGGTCACCAAATCATGTGAATGCTGTTCATGTCTCCTTGTTGGCGCATTCGAAGCAAGTCCGCCCCGAGGGCAATGCGGCCAGGCGTTCGGCCGAGATCTGGGAATGACATCGTTCGCATACTGAGTAATTCCCGGCTGAGAGGCGGTCGAGGGCGTCATCAAGGTCCCCTAAGGCCGATTGTGCTCCGGCAAGGAGAGCAGCCACCTGCGCTCTCTCGTAGGCGATAGTTGAACCCTCGGGGTCGTGCTCGTCATCGGTATTGGCGTTGGCGTTGGCGTCGAACATTGCGTCGAGATCCGCTTGCATTGCTCGGATCCGAGCCAAGGTTGCAGATCGCTCCACCTTGAGCACATCACGAGTGGCTGATTCGTCCATCTTGGAGGATTTCGCGGTTTCCTTGGCCTCGACCACCGAGCTGTCAGAGGTACCGCAACACTAGGGCCGTATGGACGGGTCCTGGGCCGGCGGCCGGGGCACTGAACCTCACCTCGGCTGAGGTCTGTTATCTGGCAGTCAAACGCGCGGACGAGGTCCGAAGGTCCCTCCTCCTGACTGCTTTGCCATCACTGGCTCCAAGCAATATCAGTGGTGAGCGACGATCAGCGACCGTTCTCCGATGGCGTCCCGGGTCTGGATGACTGCTTCGCCATGGCCAGGCGAATGCAGCGGGTTCGATTCCCGGCTGGGGCGTACCACCCGCGAGTCGGGCCGCTGATGGCTGGTCACCATCGAGGAAGTGGTCGGACTCTGCGGGTGAATCGCGCCCCGAGACCGCGGACTGGGACGATCTCAACGGCGACGACGCTTGCGCGTGAGGGGACGCCCTTCGCGAGCCGAAGGGTGAATACCGTTTCAGCCAGACTTACGAGTACTGGCGCCGGCAATTCCGCGGGTTACCCCTGGTAGTCGGGCTGCCGGGATTTGAACCCGGGACCTCTTGACCCCCAGGCCGGTCCCGGCCCTGGGGTCTGGTTGGGTCTAGTGATGTTTCGGCTGGTCGGGTGGGAAGTCGCCGGCTTGCTCTTTGGGTCTCATTGGGTCGAGTTAGGCGTGGCCAGGCAGAGTTAGGTTGACAAAACCGTTGACATCAGTACGGTGCCCCCATGCCTGATGACGACACCGGACCGGAGCGGATCCTGGTTCGTTACGACGGACCGTCTTCCATGGTCAACCAGCTCGTCGACATGCTGGCTCAGCAGGGGTTGACGGTCGACCGGCGAGCCAGCCTCCCGGAGATGGAGCGGCGCGATTGGACCCCGACGCCTGAAGAGCTTCACGTATCGATCGTCGTCGCTAAGACAGCGGCGAAGGGTGCGATTGGCGGTGTGGCCGGTCTCGGGGCGAAGAATGTCGCACAGCGAGTAATCGACCGGTTCAATGAGCGCAACAAACCATGGAACGCGAAGGCAAAGGTCGAAGACGACGAAGGTGACATTTGACCCTCACGTCGGACCTGTTGCCCCGCCCTGGAGATCCGTGCCCCGGGTTCATGGCTGAGCCGAACGAGTGCCCGGGCCTGGTTCGGGCTAGCGGAGGTCGCTTGGGAGGGAGCGGGGCGGGACCCTCGGGCAGAGCCCCATCGCCTCGCCTCTAAGCGATCGAGAGGGACCTGGCCACCTCGGCTGCGCGGGCTCGACTGCTCCCGCAGCTCCTCGTTGTCGGCCGCAAGTTCAGACTGCGTTTCGGTGAAGAGGATCACCGTTGGGTTTCCCTGATTGTCCTGCTCAAGCACCTGCCGGGTCATCTCTCACCTCCTCGGCTCTTGGCCACATCCACTTTACCGCCTCTGGGATTATCCAGGCCAGACCCCTTGCCAGGGCCCGTATGAGCTTGACCCCAGCCAACTCATCAAAGAAGCCGTCGTCATCCCGTCCGATTGCCGTGAGCGCCCCGATGGGGACTCCGGCCTCATTATGGATCACGGTTGCTGCCACCACCCCAAACATCGAGTATCGCTCCCGCTGAAGGGCGGTCAGATCTGGACCGCAGACGGCGTCGCCCTTGATCACCAGGACCCCCTTGGCTTCAAGCCATGCCCGGCCAACGGCGCCCGCTCCGATCGGGAAGATCGACGGATCTTCGAGACTGACAACAGCCGGGGAGACGGGGATCAGGAAGGCCCCGTCTGGGCTGGGTGCATAGACCGTTAGGTGGTACTGCTCGGGAATGCCACCGATTCCCGGTTGCAGGAGGCTGTCGAACTGGCCTCGGAGAGTGGCCCGATGTTCCGCGACGACGGCTGACTCCTGATCTGCCCTTATCGCTCTCTGTAACCGATCATCCGCTTGATTGGTGAAGTACGCGGCGACCACGGCCACGGCGACCCACCCAATGAGGATCACGACCCGAGCCGACACGGGCCAGTCGGTGAAGCTCGCGAACACCGTGAACACGGTCGGGACCGCCACGAGGACAACGCCGCCCACGACGGGGATGACCAGCCGGAGCAGGCGGAGACGGTCCTCTTCGTTCGTCCGACGCTGAACCTTCTGACTCCCTGCCACGATGGGGATGTAGGCGCTCAGGTGGTGGGCGTGAGCGTGGGCGGCTTGTACAAGGGAATAGACGGGCGGCCCGTGACGTGGAGAGGGTGGGCGAGGATATCGGCGGTGCACTTGGCCACCGTGGGACAGGCGGGCACAGGCTTGGGGGCCGGGAAGACCACGTTGAAAAGGTGATCGGCGCCCCAACCGGCTAAGAGGAGGACGGCGCAGACGCCGACGAAGCAGGCGGCGTTGAACAGGTCCCGGTGGTTGAAGCGCGCCCAGTTGAGGAACGAGTCACGGTACGCCTCCGCCTCGGGGCTGGGCACGGCTCCAAGCGTACTGCCGGGGTCTTTCTCGGACCTCGAGCGTCGAAACGCATGTATCGCCTGCCGGGCGGGTGACAAACCCTGGACGCGATACATGTATGTACACCAGCCGTGCAATCGATTCTCTACATCGGTCTGGGAAGTTGAAGGGAGTTCACAGAAATTTGTGGGGCTGCTAGTACCTCCTTTTATCTGACCACCCTCGGCAGACACCCGGTTGCTGTAGTTCCTACTCAGTCAGTATTTTTGCAGTCACAGTGAAGTGGAATGAACGGATTGAACCATGGTCTCAAGGTGACCATGAACATTGCACTATGAATGAAAGAGAATCCTTTTCGATGTGTATGCCTTGACAGTGCAATACAGGCCACGGAAGACAGTGGCTGTCAGGCGTTGATGGTCACTGGGGCTCTGTGAGGTGGGCATGGTTGTAGCGCCGGGCGTTGATGTGCGCCGCCGACGTGGCTTGAGCGGGGACGTTGTGTCCGGCCGGCGTTCGTTGCTCTCAACTTGGCCGGGTTGCGGTCACTTCGAGCCGAAAGCCGCGCTACGGGGCCCTCAGTTCCACCAGTTCGGGTCGGACCGGAGCACGCTCACTGCGCCGTGAGGAAACAGCTCGCCCCGGGCGATCGGCTCCCACCGATTCGCCACCATTTCGACCCTACGTGCCTCGTCGGCGCGACCCTCGGCCCGAAGCTGCCGTATGCGCTCACGGGCCTCTGCCATCAGCTCGGCCAAGTTCGAAGTCTCTTCCATGTCTCACCTGTCCTTTCGATGTTGCCCAGGCACACTGTGAACCGAGGACCGGGGGGGTGTCCACGCTGTAGTACGTACGGTGTAGGGAGCACCGGGCCAGGACGCAAAGCGACCCACTTCCGGGGGTGGTTGCGTTGACATCGGGTTGACACGGCCTGTTTGACAAGGACGTTTGTGGGCCTGTCTTGATTGGCAGTCAAGAGAGTGATGCTGCGAGCACCTCGAGAACTGCCGTGTCGAGAGCCCGGTACAGGGCTTCCCACAGCGGGGTCGCCGTTTTTGCGGGCACACTCCCCGCTAGGCGCCGTAGCTGGTCAGCCATCTCCCGCAGCTCGACCAGTCCGCTGGCGTCAGCGCCACCCGTCGCGGTCCCTGACACGGCACCTGTACGCCCGCTGGCGGCACCGAGCCGAGCAGAAACGGGCATCCGACCGGAGGGACTCAAAAGTGGCGCCACAGGGGCACGTAGCCGTCACCGTGACGCTTCTTCATGGTTGACGTTCTCAGATCGTTTCACCGCGTAATGCCACCTCGATGGTGCCGTCGGTCCAATCCTTGGGCCGCCACACGTCCACGTCGGCCCCGGCGCGCTCGAGGGCGTGGAGCCAGTCCTGCTGCTCGACGCTGAGCACCCCACGGTCCGACTTGAGCTCACGGAACAGGATCCGGTGATCGTGGACCAGCACGAGGTCGGGCCAGCCGGCGCCGTCCGCGCTGACTGGAGTGGCATAGCGGACCGTCTCGTCATGACGCTGAATCCGCACCGAGCGAAAATGGGCGCACCGCCAAGCGAACAGGCGCGCGTATGTCGACCACGGCATTTTGGAGCTCGGCCTCGGTCATTGGGGCGGGACCGTCCCGTGACTCCTGCCACACCCACTCCCCCGCCTTGGGCTTGATGTCGAGGTGGGCCAGCGAGGAGCCCAGCACCGGATTTCGTGGAGCCGTCGTCGTAGAGGCTGAGGCCGAACTGGTTGCCCAGGTCCTTCGCCGCCCGCTTGAGCGCGTCCGACACGGCCGATTTCAGCGCGAGGTCATGAGCATCGGCTCGGCTGGGCTGGTTCTGCGCTGATCCGGTCGCCGCGTCCTCGATGGACGCCGACCAGCTGCCCATCGGGGTCACGCACGGTCAGCCGGCACTTGGCCGAGTACGCCACGTCCCAGCGGTTGTGTTCGCGCTCGGTCTCGTAGATCACTTCGTAGCTGACCTCTTTGTCCCAGCCGGTCGGGCCGAAGATCCGCGACAGGTGGGCCAGCACGTCCCAGGTCTCGAGGTAGGAGAACTTCCCCTCGAGCTTGGCGACGCGGACGGGGTTCAGGGGCTTGAAGAGGATTTCGAGCTGAGAGTCAGTGAGTGGCATCAGGTCTGCACCTTCAGCGCGTTCTTGAACACGGACTGAATGATCGGCTTGAGCTGCGGGCCGCGCCTGGGCCACGCTGTCGACGTAGGCGACCCAGGAGTCCGAGACCTTGGCCTGGGCCGAGTAGTAATCCGATTGGGTCCCGGCCTGCTGGTAGGCCGCTGCCGCCGTCCGGTACTGGGCCAGGAGCTGGCTGACGAGTTCCGATTGCTCGCCCGCGGGCGCCTCGTTGTCCTTGAAGATCTGCGTCAAGGTTTGGATGGCCTGCTGGGCGTTGGTCTGGCGCGTGCCGCTGGTGAAGTTCTCGGCCCACACCGGGATACTGCTTTTCGACCTGGGACACCCAGGCGTCCCAGTTGTCGTACTCGGCGTTGACCGCGGTGGAGTTGTTCCCCGCGGCGGTCAGGGCGGCTTCGTGCACGGTCAGGCCGTCGTAGTAGAGGTCGTCCCCCGCGGCGACGTAGAGCGCGTTGAGGAACTGCTGCGGGCGTGTCTTTGACCCTGAGCCCTTGGGCGATCTGCTCGTTGTAGACCGTGGACTGAGTACTGGTCGCGTCTTTGAGCTGAGGCATGAGCCAGAGCGCGGCCGGGCCGTACTTGTTGAGCAGGGCTTGATTGGCGTCGACCCAGTTCATCGCCGGGTTGCGAGGAGCTGAGCGAGTAGCCCTCCGGCTGCGTCGGGTCGGTATTGCTCGGCACGTAGGACTGCGGCCACGGTCCACGGCACGGCGTCGGGGTACTTCAAGAGGAAGTTGCTCATCCCCGTCGACGACCGACCCGGCCTTGGTGATCTCGTCATTCAGCTTGGCCGGGAAGCCGAAGTTCGTGATCTCTACATCCGAGGACACCGGAGAGACGAGACCAGTGATGGCCCGTGCTACGTACAGCGCGCGCACGTAGTTCCGCATCTTGTCGACGAAATCCTGCTTCACCGCGGCCGGTGCGTTCTGGGCCGGCACGATCTGAGGTGCTGGACCCTTCCTGCCATCTTTCTCCCACGCCGTAGTCGCCTCGGCCTGCTGGTAGTCGGCGTACTGGTATGCCTGCATCAGGGACGAGTTGAAGGCCCTGTCGTCACCCATGTACGCCTCGACATGCGCGGCTGCGAACGCATTGGGCACCAGCTGCTCCCAGGTCGATTCGCTCTGCGAGGAGCCACCCTCGACGTAGTTGAGCGCCGAGGCGGCGACGTTGGTGGCCTTGGCGAAGCTGCGGGTAACGCTTGCCGAGCTCGGGCAGGAAACGTCGACACCTGGGACAGCGGCAGGATCGCCACCGGGCCGAGATCCGGAGCCACACCGTTGGACAACGGGAAGATGACGTTGGCGGATGACAGACGAGCCACCGAAGGCCGCCGGGGGTGACTCCACCGACCATCATCCCGTGCAGGCCCATGCCCATCAGCCACGCCCTTGCCGATGAACCCCGAACCCGGAAAGGCGATGTAGTGGTTGCCGTTGGAGTCCTGCATCGTTGGCGGACAGGTGCCCGATCCCCGAGATCAGCGAGTTGGTATCGCCGGAAGGCGCCGGGGTCCTCGGCCAGCAGCCGCCCCATCCTGCGGTACGCCTGCTCCTGCGCGAAGTAGAACGGCGCCCAGTTCCGCATCGTGGCGGTCCACTGGGTCCGGTCGTGGAGATTGTGGACGAAGCGCATGATGTGGGTGGTGGCTTGGGATTCGGCCTGGACCATCGCCTGGTCGTCGGTCATCACGACCCGCGTCGACCATCGGCTTGGAGCACTCCGCGGGCTTCGAGGTACTCGATGGCGAACTCCTGGTTGCGCGTGAGGATATTGACCATCGGGTTGAGGATCTTGCGGAAGCCGAAGTTGGCGATCCGCTGCACGGTGCCGGTGCCGTCGGGGATGACCTGCAGGCCCTTGAGAGGCAGGGGTCGCTCGGCCGGGTCGATCTTGTCCAGCTCGCCGATGTCGGGAGTGCGGCCGTTGGCCACCGAGGTAAGGAGGTCGGCGTGGAGCCTGCCGGCGGCTCCGTTCACTCCCGAGCGCGTGCACGTCGGTCTTGAGCGCGTCCACGATGGAAGAGGCCCAGCCGTCTATCGCGTCCCAGCCCGGAGGGCGCGGTGAAGGACTTGTACCGCGCTCGGACGTAGCTCTCGAGCACGTCGGGGGGTTCCTCGCGCAGCTGTTCGGCCACGGCTTGCCTGGCCGCTTCGGTCGCTTCGGCTTCGCTCTTGCCCACATTGGTCGAGGTAGGTCTTCGCCGCCGTGCGCGTCCATTTGTCGTTCGCCGCTTCGCGGAGGTCCGACTGCCAGAGCTTGACGATCCTGGGATCTTCGTTGCCGAAGGTGGAGAACTCCGAGCCCTCCTTCGGTCCCGCTCGCCATCTTCTGGCGGAAGCCTCCCAACGCTCTCTCGACGGGCTGGGTTTCGCCCTGGGTGATCTCCCCTGCCGCCACCCCGGTCGTGGTTTTGTACCCCTCGTTGGCCACGTAGACCTCGGTGAGATACTGGGCGTCCTGAGTTGTGGCGCAGCACGCCGCTCGCTCGGCCGATGTTGTAGAGCCAACCGGTGAGTGCTCCAAGTTCGTCCTTGTCGGCCTTGTAGCCGAGGTTGGCGAACGCTCGGTCGTAGAGACCTTGCACCGACACGGTCGAGCCCGTGACGCAGCATGTTCGGGATCGCTTCGGCGAGCGAGATATGCAGTCCGTAGCCACCGCTCATCAGCACCAGGGGCTTGAAGAATCTTTGGGTCACGTGGTCGTAGAGGAAGTCGTCGACCCCGGCCAGCAAACGGGAAGTGCGCCCGGCGCTGATGGCCTGGGCCATGCTCCGGGCCTCGATGATGTTGGGGAGGCGAGATGTTGCCGGTCTGGTTCGCGCGGATTGCTGCCTTGGATTCTCAGTTGCCCTCGTCATCGACCACGGGGCGGATGACCTTGCCGTCGACCATCGTGCCGAAGACGCGCTCGGGTTGGTTGCCTTCGATCGCGGCGGAGGAGAGGTGGTTTTCCAACCGTTCGAGGATCGCCTGCTTCGTCCTTCCGTCGACCAACTCGGATAAGGCGTCCTCGTAGTCCGGGTCCTCGGGCAGCGGCAGGCCGGCCATGCGGAACAGGGTGGCGAAGATGCCGTTCTTGACGATCGATGATCCGCTGGGCCGGGGTGGCGTAGGCGTAGGCGTCCATCACCGCTCGCGCCTCGCGGTCGGTCCCTGCCGTAGCGGATGAGCCGGTAGAGATCGGTCAGACCGCGGGTATTGGCGGGGTTGATCTGCGTCCCCGAGAGATCCATAGTCTGCGGGATCGAACGTCGTACCGGGAAGGGCTTGGAAGCGGTCCGCCCAGCGCCGGGGCCCGATGACCGAGTTGTTGAGGACATGCCTGGCCGCGAAACCCGGCAGTCCGCTCCATCTCCGCATCGTCAGGGAGGTTGCGCGACCACGTCGCGCAGCGGGCGGAAAGACCATCCGCGAGACCGACGAGGGTGGGGAGTTTCTGGGCGTCGAGCATCTCGGAGGATGCCAGCCAGATCCTTGAAAGTGTCCCGCACCTCTTCGCGCTGACGTGGCCGCGCCGAGCTCTTTGGCGATCCCGAAGAACTGCGGGTACGCACAGCGATGTCGCCTGGACTCATCCCGGCGATGTCGGAGAACGCTCTGCGGATAGACGGCAGCGTGTCCCAAGCCTGGTCGACGTTCTCGGCGGTGATCGCGGCCCTGGAAAGATCCGGCCCAGCAAGCCGCCCATCCGGTCGACTGAGTGCGCCTCGCCGAATCCCTTGCCGACGAGACCCGAGCGGGTCGGCGATCATGTCGCCCAGACCGTCCAACGCTCCGCTGACTGCCGTCTGCGCTCCGCCGTGAGACCGAGCGCCGAAGAGACATCCGCCCGAAGGAGACGAGCTGCCCGGTGTGGGGGTCTTTGTAGTTCGGGTTCAGCGTGCGTTGCCAGGAGTCCTTGTAGGTGAACTGACCCTCGAGGTACGCCGCGCCCTCGGCACCGAGGACCGTTCCTTCGCCCGGGTCGACAACGTCCCGGCTACGGCGCCAGCGAGCATGCCCGCGCCTTCCATGACCGCCGCTGTCATGCCGTGGTGGCCTCGACCGTCGTGGAGGTAGCGGTACTCATGCTGGACCGTGGAGAGGCCGTCGTTGGCGTAGTGCGCGACCTTGGACAGAGCCGAGACCGCCGCCGTGCGCGATGTCGCCGAAGATCGAAGTACCCGTCTGGGCTCGACCTGGTCTTGCGCGGTGGCGTTGGCTTGACGCTTGCCGGCTTGCGCGACCGCCTGGGCCTTGATCGGCGTACCGCCGGCCGCTGCGACGGCGACCGCCGTGCCAGGGTCGTTCGTTGAACTCGGGGGCCGCGTCGACGGCGTTCTGGATCGCCTGGGAGATCGACGGACTGAGTACCGGTTGGCTCGGAGGTCGCTCTCGAGAAAAGGCGGGCGCAGGGGTGCTCGGTCCCGGGCCTGGCCCTGACCGGAGCCTGTCCAGCGTCGATGGTTATCGATGTCGAAATCGGCCCTCCTGGAGATCTGCGAAAACGGGGCGGCGAACGTTCCGCATCGTGATGAGATGAATCGCCTTGATGTGGCTGCAACGAGGCCCGACGCATGGGCAGCGGCAGTTCCAGCCGAAGCAAGTGAAGGACCAGTGAACGTCGTGGATGCCGCTGTCCCCTCGGACTCGGGCACTGATTGAGGTTTCGTCTGCCCAGCAAGACCTGCACCCGGCCTTCGGCGAGCAAGCTGTCTGCCTTGTCCTACGCGCACATATTCACGTGCCCGCTTGGATCGTCGGTGGCTGGGTAATCGGGCTCGTGCTCCACGGAGGCCACGATGAACGTGCCTGGAGCAGGCTCAGGAAACTGAAGGACTGCTCCGCATGGACACCGCCCAGTCGTGGCCACCAGATGCTGGCGGGATGCCCTCTCCTTCTCGAAGGCGGAGAGGCGGTCGTTGACCGGCTTGCTGAAGACAAGGACACGCTTTCGTGGACATCAGAAGAATTCATCCCGGTTGATAGAAGGCGGCTCTCGAAGACTGCACGGCACCGTTAGTACCTGCCGTGTTGCAGCCTTCGGTCTGGATCTTGATATGGCCGTTGAAGAGGTCCTGTTCAGACGGAAGGCTGCAACCCTGCAAGGCTGCAACCCCTAAGGGTTGATGGTCGCCTTCGGTGCAGACTTCGGGGAGTGACCATGTCCTCCGATCGCCGAGCCCGGCCTTGTTTGACTTCACGCCGAGGTCGGCCTTTGCCTTGCGAAGTGTCCGCTCCCCAATACCGGCCTCGTGAGCGTCGGCGATGATCTGCTTGGAGGCGACCGGCCCGTCAGCGAGGACAACTCGGAGCAGCTCCCGAGCATCCAGACGATCGGCCAGGGCATCCGGTGCCTCACCTTCGGCCGTGAGGTTGCGGGCCCCGACCGAGCTAGCGCCCTCCCATCGGACGACGCCGACAGCGAATTCCTCGTCCTCGTAGATGGTGTAGGCGAGTGATCCAGCCTCGAGCGACAGGTTGTTCTTGGACTGCGCAAGCACTCGAAGTCGACCGGATTCGTCCTGAGGATCACGCCCCACGATGAACTCCACCCGTGCGACCGCCGTCCACGCCACCGATCCGATGCCGGCGTCGCGGGCGTCAGAGGCCGATGACTTTCGCAGGTGGCGAACACCGAGGATGGTGCAGGCCGTCTCTTCGGCTACTTGACGCAGGGCGATCAGGATGGCGCCGATCTCGCTGTAGGCGTTTCCGTCAGCACCACCGATCATGTACGCACCGGGTCGAGTACCAAGAAGGCGATGTGTTCCTTGACGATCAAGTCCTTGAGGATGGCGAGATCCATCGGCATCCGCCACGACCGCCGGATCGGATTTCCCTCCTCGTCGTGGGCGTTGACGCCGTCGAGGATGCTGACGCGCGTACAAGTCAGCACCCGCCGCCTTTAGCCGAGGCACGACAGTTTGCACGCTGTCATCCTCGAGGCTGAGAACTGCGCAGTTCACCGGCTCGGGCCGGAACCCGTCCGGCAGCGGTGAGCCCGTGGTGAGACGGCCGATGAAGTGGCGCCGATCGTGCCTTTTCCGTCGCCCTGGCGGCCGTTTAGCAGTACGAACGCTCCGGCTGGAAGATGCCCTGGCCAAAGCCAACGTGTTCGCTGTGGCTTGATGTCGGCCAGCGCTCCTATAGGCGATGCTGGTGCGCGTCTCCCGAGGGTGCAGCTTCGTCCGGGTCGAAATCCTCCGGCTGGCCCAGGCACCCCAGCAGCCCCTGTGTGGCTGGGCGCCTCCTGCTGAGCGAGTGCCTTGGCCATAACCTCGTCAGTGTCCATTCGAGACCAACCCGTCTATGGCCCGACGCACGACCTCTGGGTCGTACCCGACCTCCAGCATCTGGACCCGCCACCAGGACAAGGTGCTCATCCTTAGGCGCGTATGGCGTTTCGGAGTGCGGTGGAGACGTAGCCCCCCTGAAACCATCCGCATTTGTCGTGGACCTTGTCGAGCACCGACGACGAGCAGAGCGTCTTGAACCAGGCCTTGAGCACGACCTCGGGGTGAACCTCGTCCAGATCCCGCAGGATCGAGCAGCTACGTCTTCGGGCAGGTACTCACAACGCCGAAGGACGGCCGCTCGCAGCGGTGGGTCGGCGTCCCGGATCGCCCTGTAGTGTGGTCGCTCAGCGCAAAGGCGCTCGAGCGCTGCCGCGTCGTCGAGATCGACCTCTAAGAGGCGGGTCACGCCGCCATCTCCAGATCGAATTTGATCACAAAAGCCAGCGTGGCCATCAGTTCATGCATTGCAGGGCTGCAGGGCAGCACTCCGCCAGCGACGGCGGTCTCAGCGAGGGCGAGGGCTGTGACCAGTGCTCGGATCAGCTCCTTGCGCTCAGCGTCAGTCATGGAACGGATACAGGGCTAGAGCAAGAAGACCCGCGACTTCGGCCTCAATGCCGAGGCTAGCGAGCACTCGAGCAGTGGGCCACCGAAGAAGGCGACCGAGACGGATTGGCTTGACCGGCATCTCGTCAGGCTGTGGGAATAAACCCACCACGTTGGAGACAGCCGTAAAGCGCCGCGACTTCCTCGACGCCGAGGGTCGGAGTAGAAGATGGGTCAGGAAGGCTCACGATTCTCCGAGGCTGCAAGCGCTGAGAGCAGCGTCCAGCAACTGCCCGTAGCGATCAGCCAACTCGCCCCGAGGAGAGCGTTGACCCGACTCCCACCGACCGATGGTGGCGACATCGACCCCAAGCTCGTCGCAAACTCCTGCTGACTGGCACCGGCCGACTCTCGAATGGCTCTGGCCTCGTCCGGAGCACAGCAGATGACGGACTCGGGATCTCTCGAGCAGTTGACTCATACCAATGAACCTACAGTGACATAGACAACTATGGCGGTTGATTAGCTCCGCCATTTATGCTGCCGTTACGTGCTACAGTGGCACTTGTGTACGAGGGTCAGGTCATTTGGGTGTGGCACCGACGGAGCTGCCGGCCAGAGCACGGCCTAGTTCACGGGCCGCGATGACCTGCAGGATGATGATCGATTCAGTCACGGACCCCGAGCGAGAACTTGAGCCTTGAGCAACGGGACCGCGTTCCCCGCGTATATCCGTGTCTCAGTGATTGAAGCCGCATCTACCCATGCTCGATATGGAGATCAACGTACGAAATGGGTGTTCCACGGCTGAGCGTATCTCGGCATGAAGGAATGGAGTCGAGACCCTGACGCGGAGGAGAGTCCTGGAATCTCTGCCTCAGAAATCCGGTACTTCCCAATCGGTGCGGTGTTCAAGAGGGTCGTGGGAGCCATTGGAGCCCAAGCAGCAGCGGAGAGGGGAGTCGCCGCGGAGACCAGTCGGCAAGCACGCTCAAAAGCGACGTAGAGCGGCGGGTAATGGATCGTGATCATCTGCTGAGAGTCGCCGAGGCAGTTAACGGCGCGCCCTTGGGTATTCGGCCACGGGTCGCCATCCAACGCGTCATCCCTTGCTCGGATCGCACCGCCTATCGCTGGCTGAATGCAGCGCGAGAAGAGGGACTGATACAGCGTGCAGAGAAAAAGGAGGATTAATGAAAGGCAGCATTCATCGAACGCGGTAACACGCACACCGCCTATTGGTTCACGGTGGACCCCGGCTACTGGGCAACCGTAGGCAGCACTCGAAGGGCGGTTTCCGGACAAAGCGGGCAGCGCAGGAGCACCTGAACGAGGTGCTGGGGAAGGTCAGACCGGAGCATGGGCACCGGACAAGAAAATCACCATCGGCGAGTTGCTACCGAATGGCTGGCTGCGAAGACGCTCACAAGGTCTTCGCGCAACGACGATGGCGCAATACCGGAACGTCATCGACTCATGGCTCGTGCCGCACATCGGAGCCGTCCAGCTGGCAAAGATGTCTCCCTCGCAAGCTCAGCAGCTCGTCGAGGTACTGCGGGTGCCGGGGTTCACGCAGCGGCGGCGCTCTTTCGTCGCGCTCCGTACAGCTGTCCATCACGGTACTGAAGGCGGCGACGGGCTGGGCGCTCGAGACGGGACTGATGGGCCGCGATCCACTAGCTGGCTACAGCCGGCCGCGGGCCAGACCGCGGACAAGGGAGCAGGCGCGGCATGGACGGCCGATGAGGCCCGGGCCTTCCTCGTCTCCGTCTCCGATGACCGACTCGTAACGGCCTGGACGCTTCTGCTGACCCGAGGGCTGCGCCGTGGCGAACTGGCCGGCCTCAAGTGGGATGCGGTGGATCTCGATGCCGGGTGGCTTCAGATCACACGGACACCGCGTGCTGGTTGACGGGCAAGCCCGTCGACTCGGTGCCAAAGACTGAGGCAGGCCGCCGGACGATCCCGCTGGACCAGACGCTGGTGGCCAGTCTGAAGTCACACAGGACGCGGCAAGGTCAGGAGCGTTGGGCCGCAGCCGAAGCCTGGAGCGACCGATGGTCATGTCTTCACCGACGAGCTCGGCGCGCCGCTGCACCCGGAGCAGTTCTCGACCCGCTTCGAGACGCTCGTCGACCGAGCAAAGCTGCGCCGGATTCGACTGCACGACACACGACACACTGCCGCCAGCCTCATGCTGGCCAGTGGGAGAACGTGAAGGTTGTCGCCGAGCTGCTCGGGCCACTCATCCCCCACCATCACGCAGAGCATCTACCAGCACGTCATGCCGGGGATGTCCGAGGGCGCTGGCGAGAGGCTCAGCGCTTCCCTCCTGGGTTAGAGCAAACCTCAAAAGTGGATGTGCTGAAGTAGCTCAAGCAGGCCCGAGGCTGCGGCAGACGTGGCCGCTCCAGTGAGAATCTCTGCGCCCCTTGCAGCGAAGCACTAACAATCGCGGCCCTGGGCCTTGGGGAGGTCAGTTGAGATTCCGTCGCGTCCAGAAGATGGGCGAGCTCATCGCGTTGATCATCGTCAAGGCCTAAGTCGGGGAGCTGTTGACGAGCTGCTTGGACAAACCCGCGGACTTGACTCATGTCGATCTGCTGCGAACCGATCACCTGAGAGGAACCGGTCGCGTCCTGCATGATCGGCGATCCCACGTTGTCGCCATGAACGTGAATGTTGTAGACGCGGAAAGCAGGAAAATGTTCCGTGGGGGCCTCGGGCTCGTGTCTTGATCTCTCAATCTCCCTGATGCCCCAATGGGTCAAGGACGCCATCGGTGCCGATGGACCCAGAACCCAGGCGCACGTGATCAGATGCTCGCCCTCGAGCTACTGAGCCGCGTTGACAGTTTCCTCCTCGGGCCATCCACGCTGACGCCCGATCGCGCCCGTATCAGCGAGCTCCCTCTCAGAGCCATCTGTCTCGTCGTACAGGTCGGAAATGAGCTGTGCTCGCTGGATGCGTCGATCCTCGATGCTCGCCATCTCGCCGGCCTTCCGTTGACAATCGGTTGACAAGTGACCGCAGGAAGATGGTTGCCCGGAGCGTTTTCCCCTAGTCATTCAGTCGGGCTGCCGGGATTTGAACCCGGGACCTCTTGACCCCCAGTCAAGCGCGCTAACCAAGCTGCGCCACAGCCCGTATGCCGGTCCGGGAATGAGCCCGGGGACGGAACCGGGCCTTCCGTGGCCACTCCGGGGAAGCACTCGAGCCCACCCGGAGCCGTCTGGAACGACGCCCGGAATCGTAGTCCAGGCGATTCGGAGGGAGCGCCGGTCCGGCCGTCCGGCCGCCCGTTGTCCGTGTGTTGGGACATCCCTCAAGCAAGGTCCCCCGTCCTCCGAAATGGATGGGAATGGGGTCTGGACAGCGCCAGAGCGAAATTGAGTGTCTCCAATTCGTCATTGAGACGCAGCGGCTGATCAACGCCACCACCTTCGACACCGAGGGCGTGATGCACGTGGTGACCGAGCGGGCCCAGGCGGTCACGGGAGCCGACGGCGGCGTGGTCGAGCTGACCGAGGGCGACGAAATGGTCTTCAGCGCCGTGAGCGGGGTGGCCTCCGGTTCACTCGGAGTGCGCCTCCCCCGCGCTTCGAGCCTCTCGGGCCTCTGCGTTCGCCAGGGTATCCCCTTGATCTGCGAGGACACCGAGACCGATCCGCGGGTCGACCGTGAGGCCTGCCGGCGCATCGGCGTGCGCTCCATGATCGTCGTGCCGCTCGTCCATCGCGGCTACATCGTCGGTGTACTCGAGGTCGTCTCCGGCCAGGCCTCCCACTTTGCGGACTCGGACCAAGCGATCCTCGAGCTCATGGGCGGTTTCATCGCCGCCTCGCTGACGAACAGCTTCACCCTCGAGATGGAGGCGCACCGCGCCCTCCACGATGCGCTCACCGGGTTGCCGAACCGCACCCTCCTGACGGACCGGCTCGAGCACCAGCTCTACGAGGTCCGGCGCTACGGCGGGACGTTCGGGGTCCTCTTCATCGACCTCGACGGCTTCAAGTCCGTCAACGAGACCCTGGGGCGCGAGGTGGGCGACGCCGTCCTGCGGGCCGTCGCACGCGAGCTGCTGTCGACCCTGCGGAAGGGGGACACGCTGGCCCGGTTCGGCGGGGACGAGTTCGTCCTCGTGTGCCCCCACAGCGACCGGTCGAACGAGTGCCAGTTCCGTGAGCGCATCGAGTCGTCCGTCGACAAGGTCATCGAGGCCCTCGGCCTCGATCCCTCGTGGTTCGGCGCCAGCGTCGGGGCGCTGTGGAGCACCGGCGAGGAGAAGACGGCCGCGGATCTGCTCAAGGCCGCCGCGGCCTCCCTGGTGCAGGCCAGACGAGGCCATACCCTCGAGGCCCAGGCGCTCTGAGCGAGGTGATCGGGTCCGGATCGGCCCTCGTGGGCACCGTGTGATCGAATGGGCCGATGGCCCTCGACACCGCGACCGACGTCCGCCTCGACCCCCGCCTCCGGAGCATTCTGGCGGCCATCCCCAGCACCCCCCAGCCCGACGTGCAGAGCCGCGAAGAGCTGCTCGCCGAGGCCAACTCGCCCGAAGCCGAAGAGTTCCGGGCGACGTTCCGATCCTTCCAAGACCTGTGCGACACGGAGGATGCCGCGCCCTCCACCGGTCTCACGGTGTCGACGCGCGACATCGAGTCCCAGCCCGACGGTAACACCATCAAGCTCCAGATCATCAGGCCGGAGTCGACCGTCCCGACGGCCTGCGTCTATTACATCCACGGTGGCGGCATGGCCTCCATGTCGTGCTTCGACGGGATGTACCGGGGCTGGGGCAAGCTCATTGCGGCCAACGGCGTCACCGTGGTCATGGTCGACTTCCGCAACTGCGTCGTCGCTTCGTCGGCGCCGGAGGTCGAACCGTTCCCGGCCGGGCTCAACGACTGCGTGTCGGGTCTGCACTGGGTCGTCGAGCACGCCGGCGAGCTCGGGATCGACTCGGCGCGCATCGTGGTGGCCGGTGAGAGCGGCGGCGGCAACCTGACGCTCGCCACCGGGCTCAAGCTGCGGCGCGACGGCGAGCTCGGCCTGATCAAGGGTCTCTACGCCCTCTGCCCCTATATCGCCGGGCAATGGCCGGCAGCCGATTGCCCGTCTTCGGTCGAGAACAACGGCATCCTCCTCGACCTGCACAACAATCGCGGCGCCATGGGTTACGGCATCGAGGCGTTCGACGAGCGCAACCCGCTGGCCTGGCCCGCCTTCGCCGGCATCGACGACGTGACGGGGTTCCCGCCCACGGTCATCAGCGTCAACGAGTGCGACCCGCTACGCGACGAGGGACTCAACTTCTACCGGCTGCTCCTCGCCGCGGGGGTGGCGGCTCGCGGCCGCCAGGTGATGGGCACCATGCACGGCACCGAGGTCTTCAACATCGCCTGCCCGGAAATCAGCCGCGACACGGCGCGGGACCTGGCCGCCTTCGCCCGGGACTGACCGGCCGCGCCCCGGTGCCGGCGAGGTGCCGGTACGCCCGCCCGCCGTGCTCCCCCGGTGCGGCCGCCTGCTCGCGCTGCGGGCGCTGGCCGGAGCCTCGGTCGGGCTCACCGGTGTGCTGCTGGCCGCCCCGGCGCCGGCCGTGGCCGCGACGCGCCGGCCGGCCGCACCCGAGAGCGGCGCGGGCCGCCCTGCCGTCCGGGGCGATCCAGCACATCCTGGTCATCGAATTCGAGAACGAGGGTTACGACGCCACCTTCGGACCGGGCTCCGCCGCCACCTACCTCAACGGCACGCTGCGCCAGGAAGGCGAGCTGCTGCAGAACTACTACGCCATTGGGCACAACAGCCTGGACAACTACATCGCCCAGGTCTCCGGGCAGGCGCCGACCGAGGACACGCAGGCGGACTGTGCCGACAACGGGTTCGCCTACAGCGACGTCACACCCGGGACGCCCGCACCCGACCAGGCGGTCGACCCGGGCCAGGTCGTCGGTGAGGGCTGCGTGTACCCGGCGTCGGTGCCGACCATCGCCAGCCAGCTCGACGCCAAGTACCCGCCCAATCCCCGGACCCACGTCGCCTCGTGGCGCGCCTACGAACAGGACATGGGCAACACGCCGTCGCGGGACGGCGGCACGCCGGACCCGACGGGCGGCACCGACTGTGCCCACCCCGCCATCGGTGCGACCGACACGGCCGAGGTGGCCACCCCCGAGGACCAGTACACGACCCGCCACAACCCGTTCGTGTGGTTCCACTCCGTCATCGACAACACCGCAGAATGCGACGCCAACGTGGTCCCGCTCGGCCCTCTGGGTCCGGATGGCGCGCCGTCGCCGGACGGCCATCTGGCCCAGGACCTCAGGAGCCAGAAGACGACGCCGCGCTTCGGGTTCATCACACCGAACCTGTGCAACGACGGTCACGACGACCCCTGCGCCGGGCCCGACAGCACGGGGGGCATGCGGGAGGGTTGCGCGGGGCCGACGGGTTCCTCCGGGTCTGGATGCCCCTCATCCTGGGCTCCCCGGCGTACCGGAGCGGGGACATGCTGGTCGTCATCACCTTCGACGAGTCCGACGTGGGCGGGCCCGGGGCCGACACGTCCTGCTGCAACGAGCTGACCGGGACCCAACACCAACGCACCGGGCAACGCCGGAGACGGCACGGACAGCCAGGCCCCCGGCGGCGGCCAAATCGGCGCGCTCCTGCTCAACGCCAGGTACGTCACCCCCGGCTCGACGGACACCACCGGCACCTACGACCACTACTCGGCGCTGCGCAGCTACGAGGACCTGCTCGGGTTGACCACCGGCGGCGCCGACGGGGAGGGTCACTTGGGCTTCGGCCGCCGCCCCGGGCCTGGCACCGTTCGGCCCCGACGTCTTCCCGGCCGATCTCAGCCGCGGCCGCTCCGAGCGCGAGCCGACCAAGAAGAAGTAGGGATCAGTCGAGGCGGCGCAGCGAGGCGCGATAGCGCTTGGCGTTGTCCACGTAGACGTCGGCCGACATCTTGATCATGGCGGCGTCCGACCTGCCCTCGACGATTTTGGCGGGGATCCCGAGCGCCAGCGCGCCGGGCGGGACCACCATGTTGTTGGGCACCACGGCGTTGGCGCCCACCGTGGCGCCGCGGCTGACCACGGCCCAGTGGAGGACCACGCTGCCCGAGCCCGCCAAGGAGTCGTCCTCGAGGGTGCATCCCTCGAGGTGGGTCAGGTGGCCGACGACGCACCCGTCGCCGATGACCGTCGGGAACCCGGGACCGGCGTGAATGACCGTCCCGTCCTGTATGGACGAGCGGGCACCGATGGTGATCGTGCCGTAGTCGCCGCGCAGGACGGCGCTGGGCCAGACGCTCGACTCGGGACCGATGGTCACGTCTCCGATGACGACGGCATCGGGGTGCACGAAGGCCTCACGGTCGATGTGCGGCGTCGCGCCGTCGAGCTCGTAGATGGCCATGGAGCGAGAACGCTACACGTGGGCGGCGATCCAGGTGACGCCCTGGTAGCCGCGGTAGCCGAGATACACGATGCTGGCCACCAGCATGGCCTTGAAGTACCAGGGCACCGGTCCCCGCTCTTGTTCGGCCAGGACGGTGCCGCAGTGCGGGCACTCGCCCTCCTCCCCCAGGTCCTCGTCCTCGACGAGTGCGTCGCACTCCTCGCACCACGCCATCAGCGCCGCCGGACCCTTACTTGCCGCCGATGCGGACGCGCAGCTTCATCGGCGTGGCGCCGAGGTCGAACTTCTCACGCAGGCCGCGTTCGATGTAGCGGAGGTACGTCGGCGGGAGCCGACCGTTGGTGAAGAGCGTGAACGTCGGCGGGTCGATGGCCCCCTGGACGATGTAGCGGATGCGTGCCCGTGGGGCGGGCTGGCGGCCCTGCAGCTCCTGCACCGTGCGGTTGAGCACGCCCGTCGGCACGCGCCGGTGGTAGGCCGCCTCGGCATCGCGCAGCGCGGGCAGAATGCGCTGCACACCCTTGCCCGACAGCGCCGAAATCTTGAGCACCGGCGCCGCCCCGAGGAAGGCCAGGCGGTCCCCGACGCCGGCCAGCACGTCGTCGCGGTCGTCCGTGGCCACCTGGTCCCACTTGTTCAGGGCCACGATGGCGGGGCAGCCCGAGACGCCGATGCGCTCGGCCAGGCGCTGGTCCTGGTGGGAGGCACCCACGGTGGCGTCGATGACCAGGATGGCGATGTCGGCCCGCTCCAAGGCGCGCAGGGCCCGCAACGTGGCGTGCTGCTCGGTGCCGCGGTCGGTCTTGGAGGGCCGGCGCAGTCCCGCCGTGTCGATGAAACAGACCGGACCATCGGGCGTCTCGACGACCGTGTCGATGGCGTCGCGCGTCGTGCCCGGCAGGTCGTGCACGATGGAGCGCTCGTCGCCCAGCAGGCGGTTGAACAGCGTTGACTTGCCGACGTTGGGCCGGCCGATGATGGCCACTCTCGGCGTGCCCTCGACATGGAGCGACTCCTGGCCGGTCGCCGGGGCGGCGACATCGGTTCCGTCCGGTGCCGCCCCGGGCAGCAACGCGACCACGGCGTCGAGCAGGTCACCGGTCCCGCGGCCGTGCACCGCACTGACCGGGAACGGGTCGCCGAGGCCGAGCGCGACGAACTCCCACGCCGCGGCCTCGCGCCCGGTGTCGTCCACCTTGTTGACCACCAGGCGCACCGGCGGCCCGGCGCGCCGGATGGTCTTCGCCGCCGCCAGGTCCTCCTCGGTCACACCCGTCGTGACGTCGACCACCATCACGACGACGTCCGCCTCGGCCAGGGCGCGCTCGGCCTGACGGCTCACCTTGGCCTCCAGTACGTCGCCACCGGCGAGCCAGCCGCCGGTGTCCATCACCGAGAACGGCACGCCGGCCCACTCGGCCGTGAGCACCTTGCGGTCGCGGGTGACCCCCTGTTCCTCCTCGACCACCGCGGCGCGGCTGCCGACGATGCGGTTCACCAGCGACGACTTGCCGACGTTGGGCCGCCCGGCCACCACCACCATGGGGAGGCTCACGCCGCGCAGGCGGGCCGGAACGAGGTGCCCTCGAGGGCGGCCCGCAGGGAGGCCCCGTCGGTGGGCACCACCTCGACCGGCCGGGGTAGGTCGGCCAGCGTCAGCCCGTCGAGGAAGCGCCCTTCGCTCAGGCAGGCGTCGGGCAGCAGGCAGCGGTGTCCCGACGGGACGGCCGCCGTGGCCCGGGCCAGGTCCTCGCCCGTGAGGAGTCCGGCCACGCCGGTGTTGCCGCCGAAGAAGTCGTTGGGCACCGCCCGCACGTCCACGTCGGCGCGTCCGAGGCCGGCCACCAGGGGCCCGAGGACCAGGGCGCCGTAGGTGCCGGTCAGGACCGTGATCGGGCGCTCGTCGGTGCCGGCCGGGACGCTGGGCTGGCGCGGGGCCCGGTAGCCCTGGGCCGGCGCGGCGTCGACGGAGGCGAAGAAGCCGTGGCGCACCCCGCCGGGGCCGGCCGGGGCCGGGTGGGCGAAAGACTCGGCGAAGGCCCGGGCCATGCCGATGCCGTTCTCGTGCTGGGGATAGCCCTCGTAGTGGCGGGCCGGCGGCAGGGGCCGGCCGGCCAGCAGGTAGTACTCGTCCGCCGCGAAGACCAGGCGCCGCCCGAGGGCGCGACGGTAGAGGCCCTGCCACGTCTCGATGGAGTCGAGGACGCGCCGGGCCTCGTCCACCGTGTGCGGGCGCATGGTCGGCTCGTTGGAGTAGCGGCTGACCCCCAGCGGCACCGCGCCGACGCTGGCCAGCGACGGGAATCGGTCCAGGAGGCCGGCCAGGGTGTCCTCGAGCGCGTCGCCGTCGTTCACCCCGGGGCAGACGACGATCTGGCCGTGCACCTCAATGCCGCCGTCGAGGAGGACCTCCAGCCAGCGCAGGCTGGTGGCGCCCTTGGGGTTGCGCAGCATGTCGGCCCGCAGCTCGGGATCGGTGGTGTGGATGGAGACGAAGAGGGGCCCGAGGCGCTCGGTCAGGATGCGCTCGGCGTCGAGCTCGGTGAAGCGGGTCAGGGTGGTGAAGTTCCCGTAGAGGAAGGAGAGCCGGTAGTCGTCGTCCTTGAGGTAGAGGCTGCGCCGCATGCCCTTGGGCAGCTGGTAGATGAAGCAGAAGGCACAGTGGTTGTCGCAGGTGCGGATGCGGTCGAACACGGCCGAGGACACCTCGACGCCGAGGGACTCCCCCGCCTCCTTGTCCACCCGCACCAGCCGTGGCAGGGGCGCGCCGGACCGCCGGACGAGCACGTTCAGGTCGCCGGCGTCGCTGAGGCGCTGGAAATCGATGACGTCGCGCGGCTCGTGACCGTTGAGGCTCAGGAGCTCGTCCCCCACGGCCAGGCCGGCCCGGGCTGCCGGCGACGCCGCGGTGACCGAAGTCACCGTGGGAGCTGACATAGTGACCACAGTAGTGGCATTAACCTGGACTTTGTGCCCGGAGTGACCCGCGTCATGCTGGCCGAGCCCAGGGGCTTCTGCGCCGGGGTGGAGAAGGCGATCAAGGCCCTGGCCTGGATGGTGCGGGTCTTCGAGCCGCCCGTGTACTGCTACCACGAAATCGTCCACAACCGGCACGTGGTCGACCGGTTCCGCGACCAGGGCGTGATCTTCGTCGACGACGTCGCCGACGTGCCCGACGGGGCGCCTCTGATGCTGAGCGCGCACGGGTCGGCGCCGGCCGTCGTCGAGGCCGCCCGGGCCCAGGGCGGCGTGGTGGTCGACGCGGTCTGCCCGCTGGTGACCAAGGTGCACCACGAGCTCAAGGTGCGCAGCCGCAAGGGCTACACCGTCCTGTACGTCGGCCACGCCGGCCACGAGGAGGCGGTGGGCACCATGGCCGTCGCCCCTGAGTCCGTCCGGCTGCTCGAACGCAGGGAGGACCTCGACGCGCTGGACGACCTGAAGCGAGAAGGGCGTACCGGTGGCGCTGCTGGCGCAGACCACGCTGAGCCACGACGAGTGGCGGGGGCTCATGGAGGGGGCCCGCAGCCGGTTCCCCGACCTCTGGATGCCCAACCGCAGCGACCTCTGCTTCGCCACCACCAACCGCCAGGCCGCCCTCAAGGTGATTGCGGCCGAGTCGGACGCCGTGGTCGTGATCGGCTCGGCCAACTCGTCCAACACGGTCGCCCTGGAGAAGGTCGCCCGCGCCGGAGGCTGTCCTCGGGTGCTGCGGGTCAACGAGGCCGAGGAGCTGCCCGACGACCTGAGCGGCACCGTCGGGGTCACGGCGGGCGCCTCGGCGCCCGAGGCCCTCGTCGAGGAGGTCATCGCCCGCCTGGCGCCCTCCGAGGGCGTCACCGAGGTGACCGTGACCACCGAGGACGAGTACTTCCCCCCGCCCCCCGAGCTGCGTGAGCTGCTGCGCGCCGTCGGGGCCACGCTGGCCCTCTTGGCCGGCCGCCCCGCCTCGGGTCGGACCGACCCGGCCGCCGAGGACCGGGCCATCTCGGCGGCGGACGTCCTCGACCTGTTGGCCTCCTGATGGCACCAGGTGCGATGATGGTGCCATGACGTTCACCCGCATGGACGAGTCGACGGCCGAGCAGTGGCAGCAGATCATGGTCGAGACGATCGAACACCAGCCCCGTGTGGCGGACAGCGTCCTCTCCATGCTGGCCTCGCTCGAGGCGATCACCGACGGCTTCGCGGTGGACCAGCTCGTCCACTCCCTGCAGACGGCCACCCGCGCCGAGGAGGCCGGGGCGTCCGACGAGGTGGTCGTGGCCTCGCTGTGCCATGACATCGGCAAGGCCGTCTCGGTCATGAACCACCCGCACATCGCGGCCGAGATCCTCAAGCCCTACGTGAGCGCCGACGTGTACCACATGATCCACGCGCACCAGGACTTCCAGGGACGGCACTACTACGAGTACATGGGCCAGGACCCCAACGCCCGGGACAAGTACGTGGGCGAGCCCTGGTACGACCTGGCGGCGCAGTTCGCCGACGAGTGGGACCAGACCAGCTTCGACCCGGACTACCCGACGAAGCCGCTCTCGCACTTCGAGCCCCTGGTCCGCCAGGTCTTCGGAACGCCGCGGTCGCTTTGAGCGGCGGTCGCGGCGCCACGTCCGGCGCCGCCGTTTCCACCGACCCCGAGCTGGCGCGTCGCGTCATTGCCGAGTCGCGCCTGG
This sequence comes from uncultured Acidimicrobiaceae bacterium, assembly GCA_963850095.1. GTDB lineage: Bacteria > Actinomycetota > Acidimicrobiia > Acidimicrobiales > RAAP-2 > Bog-473. Next base: position 710,552 of record CAWKJX010000004.1, read on the forward strand.
AGTTCGACCGGCGCTACCCGGACCTGAAGCTGGCGCCGGTCGTGGGTCTCATTTGCGCCTACGAGGAGGAAGCCAACCTCGGCGCCGTCCTCGAGAAGATGCCCACCGAGGCCTGCGGCCTGGCCGTGACGACGCTGGTGGTGGTCGACGGCGGCCGCGACCGGACCGACCAGGTCGCCTACGGCGCAGGGGTGCCCACCTTCGTGCTCACCGAGAACCTCGGGCACGGCTACGCGCTGCGGGTGGGCTACTCGTTGTGCATAGAGCTGGGGGCGCAGTACTGCGTCACCCTCGACGCCGACGGACAGAACGACCCGGCGGAGATCCCGTCCATGCTCGCAGCCGCTGGTCGACGACGAGGCCGACTTCGTCGTGGCCTCCCGGGTGCTGGGCCGGGATACGACGAGCGACCGCTTCCGCAAGACCGGGGTGCGCGTGTTCTCGTGGATCATGAGCGTCATGGGCCACACCAGGCTGACGGACACGTCCAACGGTTATCGGGCCCTGCGGGTGAGCATGCTCGACGACGTGGCGCACCGCCTGGTGCAGCCGCAGTACCAGACGGCGGAGCTCCTCATCATCGCCATGAAACGGGGCTGGCGCGTGACCGAGCGGCCGACGCTGTGGCTGCCGCGGGCCTCGGGGACGACCAAGAAGGGCAAGAACTGGCTCTTCGGCTTTCGCTACGCCCGGGTGGTCACGGAGACCTGGTGGAAGGTGCGCAAGGAGCCCCGGCACTCCTGAACGGCGCCGAATAGGCGAACCGGGTCGCCAGGCCCTCAGTAGCGCCCGGTGGCCGCCCGGGCCTGGTCGTAGACGGCCTGGAGCCGGGTCGCCAGTTCCTCGGTGGCGGCGTGCACGGCCGAGCGGGACACCCGCCCGCCCCCGGTCCGGGGCGGTGCCGGCATGGCGGGGCCGATGACCACGTGGATCGTGTACGGCTTGGGAATGGTGCTGCCCTTGGGCATGGCCAGGTCGGACCCGCCGATGCCGATGGGGACGATCGGCGCCCCGGTGCGCGCGGCCAGGAAGGCGGCGCCCTCCATGAGGTCCTCGATCACGGGGCCGGCCCGCCGGGTGCCCTCCGGGAAGAGCACGAGGGCCTGGCCCCGCCGCAGGACCTCCTCGGCCCGCTGCAGGGCCTCCCGGTCGGCCGACTCCCGGTGGACGGGGAAGGCGCCGACCGACAGCAGCAGCCGGCCCAGCCACTTGTTCTTCCACATTTCGTCCTTGGTCATGAAGAAGAGCTTGCGGGAGGTGCAGAAGGCGGTGAAGCCGAAGTCGGCGAAGGAGCGGTGCACCGGCGCCAGGATGACCGGGCCGGTGGCCGGGATGTGCTCTTTGCCGACGACCTTGGGGCGGAACCAGGGCCCGAGGACGGACGCGAAGATGACGCGTTCGGTGCGGTAGAGCGCGGTCCGTCGCGGATCGACCTCGAAGACCTGGTGGCGACCCGGTGCGACGCCCGGGGTCGGCGTCTCGTCCTCGGCCCCGGGACCCGGGCCCGTTCCGCTCAAAGCCACGACAGCACCTCCTCCACCACATCATCGACGCTGCGGTCGGTCGTATCGAGCAGGTGGGCGTCCTCGGCCTCACGCAGTGGCGACACGTCACGGGTCGAGTCGATGCGGTCCCGGCGGGCGACGCCCTCGGGCGCCTCGTCGTGGCGCCGCCGGGCCCGTTCCTCGGGTGACGCGGTGAGGTACACCTTGAGCTCGGCCTGCGGGAAGACCACCGAGCCGATGTCGCGCCCCTCGACCACTCCCCCGCCATGGGCTTGCGCCCAGGCCCGCTGGCGCCGGACCAGGCTGCGACGCACCTCGGGGTTGGCGGCGACGACCGAGACGGCCCGGCCGACCTCGGGCGACCGGATCACGTGCGTCACGTCGAGGCCGTCGATGGTCACGCGGCGGCCGAGGTCGATGGTGGACATGTCGGCCAGCGCGGCCACCGCGGCGGCGTCGTCGGGCGCCACGCCGCGCTCGAGGGCCAGCGCCGTCACGGCCCGGTACATGGCGCCGGTGTCGAGGCGGTCGAGGCCGAGTCGCCGGGCCACCGCGGTCGAGACGGTGGACTTGCCCGCCCCGGCGGGGCCGTCGATGGCCACCACGAGCGGGCGCGGGGCCGACGTCCCCGTGGCCACGGACCCGAGGTCGTCGGCGAAGCGGGGGTAGCTCGTCTCGACGGCCCCGAAGCCGGTGATGAGGCTGCGCTCACCCGGCGCGGCGGCCAGGCCGGCCACCGCGGCGGCCATGGCCATGCGGTGGTCGCCCCGGCTGTCGAAGCGCGCGCCGCGCAGCGGGCCCCCCACCCCCGTGATGGCGAGGGTGTCCCCCTCGACGTGGGCCCGGGCGCCGAACGCCGTCACCATGTCGGCCACCGCGGCCAGGCGGTCGACCTCCTTGACGCGCAGTTCGCCGACGTCGAGGAAGACGGTCGTGCCCGTGGCCACGGCGGCGGCCACGGCCAGGGCCGGGACCTCGTCGAGGGAGGGGATTTCGCTCGCCGGCACCTCGGTCCCGTGCAGGGGCCACGAGGCGGCGTGGATGGTGGCCGTGCCCGGGCCGCCGGGCTCGACGGTCACCCGCGCCCCCATGCGCTGCAGGACCGAGACGAAGCCCAGGCGGGCCGGCCCGTGGTAGACGTCCGCCACGTCGAGGTCGCTGTCGGCCGCGGTGCAGCCCGCCACCACGAAGAAGGCCGCCGCGGAGGGATCGCCGGGCACGGTCCGCTCGACGGGCGCCAGGGCCGAGGCACGCACGGTGACGATCCGCCCCTCGCCCCACGGCTCGACGGTGAGGTCGGCGCCCGCCTCGGCCAGCATCTCCTCGGTGTGCGTGCGCGTCGTCACGGCCTCGCGCACGACGGTGGTCCCGCTTGCCGAGAGCCCGGCCAGGAGGATGGCCGACTTCACCTGCGCACTCGCCACCTTGGACGTCCAGTCGATGCCGCGCAGGGCGCCGCCGGCCACGCGCACGGGGGGCAGGCAGCGCTCGCCCCGGCCACTCAGCTCGGCGCCCATGAGGCCGAGCGGCTCGGCCACCCGGTCCATGGGGCGCGAGGAGAGGGAGGCGTCGCCCACCAGTTCGCTCACCCAGGGCAACCCGGCCACCAGGCCGCATAGCAAGCGCATGGAGGTGCCGGAATTGCCGCAGTCGAGCGGCTCCGCCGGGGCGTGGAGGCGGGAGCGGCCGCCGTGCAGCCGGACCGTCCCGTCACGGTCGCGCTCGACCCGGACACCCATCGCCTCGACCGCGGCCAGGGTGGCGGCGACGTCGGCGCCGTCGGAGAGGCCGTGGACGACGGAGGTCCCCTCGGCCAGGGCGCCGAGGAGCACGGCCCGGTGCGAAATGGACTTCTCTCCGGGCGTGCGCACGGTGCCCCGGCAGGGCACCCCCCCGTCGACGACCAAAATGCCCGGGGCCGTCATGCCAGCTGCTCGGCCCGGCAGCGGTACCCGTGCGCCTCGACCGCTTCGGCCAGGGCGGCGGCGTCCCCGGTGTCGACCACCAGGATGAGCACGCCGCGCGGGCCCTCGGCCGAGTGCGCGATCTCGATGTCGTAAATGCCGATCCCGGCGTCGGCGGCCAGGGACGTGATCTCGGCCAGGACGCCGGCCCGGTCCGGGACGGGGATGCGGAGCTCGGTGAGATCGTCGGGCCGGACCACGCGGGCGGGCAGGTTGCGCCTGGCCGCGCTGGCCGACTGCAGCACGTCGAGCAGCGCACCCCGGTCGCGCGCGGCGACGCGCGCCCGCATGGCTCGCAGGTCCTCGACGAGGGCGTCGAGGGCGCCCACGATGGCGCCGGCGTTCTCCGCGCAGATGTCGGGCCAAATGCCCGGATGCCCGGCCGCCACCCGTGTCATGTCGCGGAACCCCCCGGCGGCCAGCCGGAGCAGCGCGCCGTCCTGCTCGGCCCCGGCCGAGGCCTCGTTCATGAGGGTGGCAGCCACCAGGTGCGGGACGTGTGACACCACGGCGACCAGGCGGTCGTGGTCGGCCGCGGACAGGACGAGGACATCGGCGCCCAGGCTCATCACGACGGACTTGAGCCGGTCGAAGGACACCAGGTCGGTGGCGGCGGTCGGAGTCAGCACCCACACCGCACCCTCGAAGAGGTCGGGGTCGGCGCCGTGCAGCCCGGTCTGCTCGGACCCGGCCATGGGGTGCCCGCCGATGAAGCGCGGGTCGTCCGCCGCCTCGACGATCGCCGTCTTGACGCCGCTCACGTCCGTCACCACCACGTCGGCGCGGCGCCCCTCGGCGGAGAGGACGCGGCGGACCACCTCGGGCACCGACGTGGCCGGGGTGGCGACGAACACCACCTCGGCCCCCGGGTCGTCCCCCAGCGCGTCGACCACCTGGCCGGCCAGCGCCTGGCGCGCCCGGTCCTCGTCGGCGTCGAGCCCCGACACGTGCCAGCCCCGGCGGCGCAGCGCCAGGGCGATCGATCCCCCGATCAGCCCGGTCCCGACCACGAGCGCCCGGCGGCGCGCCGGGGCGTCAGTCGGGGAGGTCATCGCGGAGCCCTTGGGCCCCGTGCAGGTAGACGTGGTGCATTTCGTCGCGGGACCTGATGGTGTGGACGTGGAGCAGCACCCGGATGCACAGCGGCATGGAGCCAGGCACGGCGATCTCGGCCGCGCAGAGCAGCGGGACCGCCCCGAACCCGATTTCGCGGATGGCGGTGGCCGGGAAGATGCTGGTGACGTCCGCCGTGGCGGTGAAGAGCACGCTGACGATGTCGTCCTCGGCCAGGTCGTTGCGCGCCATCAGCTCGCGCATCAGTTCCTGCGAGCGCTCCGTGACCTGGGCCACCGAGTCCACGTCGACCGTCGTCGCGCCGCGCAGACCCCTGACCATGAGAGCGGCTGCCATGGCGGGTCATGCTACCGGGATCCGATCGGAGCCCCTGGACCCGCTCCGGTTCAGGAAGGCCCGGCCGCCGCCGCCAGCGAGCGCACCTCGGCGGTGCTCAGGAGGCGCCACGCGCCCGGTTTGAGGGTGGTGTCGCGCAACGGGCCGATGCGGGTGCGCACGAGCCGGCGCACCGGATGCCCGACGGCCTCGCACATGCGGCGGACCTGCCGGTTGCGGCCCTCGTGGATGACGAGACGCAGTACCCCGGGGGCCAGGACGCCCACCTCGGCCGGCGCGGTGACGCCGTCGTCGAGCGCCACCCCCTGGCGCAGCGTGCGCAACGCCCCGGCCGTCGGCGTGCCGCCCGCCACCTCGGCCACGTACTCCTTGGCCACGCCGTGCGAGGGATGGGTCAGCAGCTGGGAGAGCGCACCGTCGTTGGTCAGGATGAGGAGGCCCTCGGTGTGGCGGTCGAGGCGGCCGACGGGGAACACCCGGGGCTCCTCGGGGACAAGCGACAACACGGTGGCCCGCCCCTGGGGGTCGTCGGCCGTGGTGATGACGTCGTCGGGCTTGTTCAACAGGTAGTAGACGAGATCGGCCGCCGTGGGCACCAGCACCCCGTCCACCTCGACCCGGACGGCCGAGGGGTCGACGCGCCGGCCCAGCGGGGCCACCTCCCCGTCGACCGTGACGCGTCCGGCCGCGATCAGTTCCTCGCAGGCCCGACGCGATCCCAGGCCCGCCCGGGACAGGACCTTCTGGAGACGCTCGCCGTCCCCCTCAGGTGTCGTCGGGGGCCGCCTCGACGCCGAGCCCGAGTGCCGATTGCAGGTCGCGCTCGAGGTCGCCCGCCACCTCGGGTCCGGGGAGGAAGTCCTCCACCGCGGGGAGCTGCTCGAGCGAGTCGAGGCCGAGACGCTCCAGGAAGAGGTCGGTCGTGCCGAACAGCGCCGGCTGGCCCGGTCCCTCGGCGTGCCCCACGACCGCGATGTAGCCCGCGCTGCTCCAGCAGGCGGGTCACGCCGTCGACGTTGACGCCGCGCAGGGCGGAGATCTGGCCCCGCGACACGGGCTGGCGGTAGGCCACGATGGCCAGGGTCTCGAGGGCGGCCGTCGAGAGGCGGTGCGACACCTCGCGGTTGGCGAAGCGTTCCACGTAGGGCGCGAGGTCCGGGTGCGTCTGCAGGCGGGCCCCGCCGGCGATGCGGGCCACGACGAAGCCACGGCCCTCGCGCTCGTAGGAGTCGGCCAGGCCGGCCAGCGCCTCCTCGACCCGCTCGACCGGCTCCTCGACCAGCTCGGCCAGCAGCTGGGGGACCAGGGGCTCCACCGCCACCAGCAAAATGGCCTCGATCGTCCGCTTCAGCTCAGCGTCGTCCATGCCTCATCCCTCGTAGTCGTCGACGTCGTAGCCCGCCATTTCGGCCAGCCCGCGGCCGCTCGTCACGCCGGCCAGCTCGTCGGTGACCAGCCAGGAGATCTGGAGGTCGCCGAACGTCGACCCCTGGCCGAGTGTGACCTGGCCCCGTTTGCACAGCTCGAGCAGGGCCAGGAAGTGCACAATGATGTCCATGCGGGTCCGGCAGTCGGCCACCAGCAGGCGGAAGGAGGTGACCCTCTCGGCGCCCGGCCGGGCCAGGAGCGCCGCCACCGCCTCGGACACCGAGACCGTGTCCACGGTGACGTGGGAGAGGTCCACCCGCGGGACGGGCCGCTCCGCCGACCCGCGCAGGTAGGCCTGGGCCAGGTCGTCGGGGGTGATCCCGGCCAGCAGGTCCGGCGCGTGGACCACGAAGTCGTCGTCCAGGCCCACCTCGCGGGGGATGGAGCGCGAGGCCCGTTCGGCCAGGGCCACGAAGACGTCGGCGGCGGCCGCGTAGGCCCGGCACTCCAGGAGGCGGGCCAGCAGGAGATCGCGCTCCTCCCATCCGACCAGGTCCTCGTCGTCGTCGGACACCTCCTGCCCCGGCAGCAGCTTCTGCGACTTGAGCTCAATGAGGATGGCCGCCACGAGCAGGAACTCCGACAGCTGGTTGAAGTCGATGACGTCGCGCTGCTCGCTCAGCACCTGCACGAAGCTGTCGACGATCGGCAGCAGCGGGACGTCGAGGACGTCCACTTCGTGCGAGGACACCAAGTGCAGGAGCAGCTCGATCGGACCCTCGAAGACGGGGGTGGTCACCGCGTAGGCCACGGGCCGACGTTACCGAACCGGCGGAGGTCCGCCGCGCACCCCGCGACAGCCGGACGGGACCCCGACGCGTGCGCCCTACCATGGCGCCCCATGAACAGGGTCTTCTCGGGCATAAAGCCGTCGGGCGCCTTCACCTTGGGGAACTACCTGGGGGCCCTGCGGCACTGGGTGTCCTTCCAGGACAGCCACGACGCCTTCTACTGCGTGGTCGACCTGCATGCGCTCACCGAGGAGATCGAGCCGGCCGAGCTGCGGGCCAACACGCTCGATGCCGCCCTGAACATGCTGGCCGTCGGCCTGGACCCCGGGCGCTGCAGCCTGTTCATTCAGAGCCACGTGCCCGAACACACGCGCCTGACCTGGCTGCTCGAGAGCACGGCGACCGTGGGCGAGTTGCGGCGCATGACCCAGTTCAAGGACAAGGGGAAGGGCCAGGAGTCGGTCCGGGCCAGCCTGTTCACCTATCCGGTGCTCATGGCGGCGGACATCCTCCTCTACGACACCACCTATGTCCCGGTGGGCGACGACCAGCGCCAGCACTTGGAGCTGACCCGCGAGGTGGCGACTCGCTTCAACAACCGTTACGGCGAGACCTTCGTCGTCCCCGAGGCGGCCATCCCGGGCACGGCCGCCCGCGTCATGGACCTGCAGCACCCCGAGCGCAAAATGTCCAAGACCATCGACTCGCCGCTCGGGACCATCGGCCTCCTCGACAGCGACGAGGAGATCACGCGCAAGGTGCGCAAGGCGGTGACCGACACCGACGGCGCCATGCGCTACGACCGTGCCGCCAAGCCGGGCCTGGCCAACCTGCTCGACCTCCTGGCCGCCGCCACGGGCCGGACCCCCCAGGACGTGGCCGCGGGCTACGAGCGCTACGGCGACCTCAAGAACGACGTGGCCGCCGCGCTGTGCGACCTGCTGCGGCCGGTGCGCGAGCGCAGAGCGAGCCTGGAGGCCGATCTGCCCTACGTCGACGGCGTGCTGCGGGCCGGGGCGGCCCGGGCCCACGAGGTGGCGGCGGCCACGTACACCCGCGCCGCCGACGCCATGGGCCTGCTGGCGCCCACCTAACCGAAGGTGATGGGCAGGTGCAGGACGTCCTGCGCCCACCAGTTGTAGAGCCGCTCTATCAGCCAGGTCAGCGGCCCGACATGGCCGTTCTGGCTCAGGAAGAAGTTGAGGACGACCAGGGCGAGGAGCACGGGCATCGTGTACTGGCGGTAGCGCAGGTAGGTGGGCCACCAGCGCGTCGGGCAGGAGCCGTTCGAAGAGCACCGAACCGTCGAGCGGTGGCACCGGGATCATGTTGAAGGCGCACAGCCCAATGTTGACGAAACTGGCCCAGAAGACGAACTGGGCCACCAGCGAGAGCCCGCCGGTGCCGATGAAACCGTTCTTGTAGAAATGGACGAAGAGGACGCCGAACAGGGCGGCCAGCACGACGTTCATGAACGGGCCGGCCAGGGAGACCAGCACGCCCTGGTTGCGAGGGCTGCGCAGCCGCGCCGTGTTCACCGGCACGGGCTTGGCCCAGCCGAACACGCCCAGGGAGCTCAGGGCCAGCAGACCCGGCACGAGCAGGGTGCCGATGGGGTCGACGTGGACGAGCGGGTTCAGGCTGAGGCGGCCGGCGCGCTTGGCCGTGTTGTCGCCGAACATGTTGGCCACCCAGCCGTGCGAGACCTCGTGCAGAATGATGGACGGCACCACCGCGCAGAAGATGACGATGTCGGTCGTCGAGATGTTGTGGTGGACGACGAGCGCCACCACGAGGACGGCGCCGGCAACGATCCACAGCGCCCGTTTGGTCCGCGGATCCATGGGGCGGCGCCTCCCCGAGGGGGCTCCCGGCGGGTACACCTAGTGCTTGGCGGCGTCGCCGATGCAGAGGCGGGCAGCAGGCATGGCCTCGAGCCGGGCCGCGCCGATTGGCTTCCCGCACACCTCGCAGTTGCCGTAGGTCCCGTCCTCCAGGCGCTTGATGGCGGCCTCGACCTCGTCGAGAGAATCACGCAATTCGGCGGCGAGCCGCTCGGCCTCGCCGCGCTCGGCCGTCACCTGGCTGGAGTCGGCGAAGTTGGAGTCGTAGTTGAGGCCGCTCCCCTGGTCCGCGTAGCCGAGCTCCTTCAGCTGGGCCTGGAGCCCGGCCTGCTCCTGGCGCAGCAGGGCGTCGAAGTCGATGTCGGCGGTCTCTGCCGTGGGGGCCTCGTTCGGCATGCGCTCATGCTACGCGGTCCCTCCCCCCCTTGGTTCCCGCACGGGGATGTGCTCCCTCGTAGGCTCGGCGCAGGTGCTCGGGGGACACCTTGGTGTAGCGCTGCGTGGTGGCGATGGAGGCGTGGCCCAACAGCTCCTGGACGACCCGGACGTCGGCCCCCCGTGCCAGCATGTGGGTGGCGCAGGAGTGGCGCAGGACGTGGGGGCTGACCCTGTCCTCGAGCCCCACCCGGGCGGCGTACTTCTTCACCACCCCGAAGGCCCCGACCCGGGACAGGCGGCCGCCACGGGCGTTGAGGAAGACGGCGTCGGCATCACTGCGCCGGCGCCACTTCTTGGGCTCCATCAGGGGCCGTCCCTGTCCCGACAGCCAGTCGGCCAGGGCCAGGCGGGCCAGCCGGCCCAGCGGCACGACGCGCTCCTTGTCGCCCTTGCCGAGCACCCGCACCAGGGGCAGGCCGGAGGCCTCGACGGCCGCCGTCACGTCGCCCAGGTCGAGCCCGACCGCCTCGCTGACACGGGCGCCGGTGCCGTAGAGCACCTCGAGCAGTGCCCGGTCGCGCAGCACGGCGGGCCCGGTCCCGACCACGGCGCCGAGCAGCCGCTCCGTCTCCTCCTCGCTCAAGGCCTTGGGCAGCAGGTCCGACACCCGGACGGACGGCAGGTCCACGGTGGGGTCGTCGCTCCGCAGACCCTCCTCGACCAGGAAGCGGTGGAAGCCGCGGATGCTCGAGAGGGCGCGGGCGACGGACGCGGGACTCTGCGTCCGTCGCAGCGCCGCCAGGTACGCGGCGACGTCGGCCGCCGATGCCGCCTCCAGGCTCGTCCCACCCCGCCCGAGCCCCGCCCGGTAGGACACCAGGTCGCGCCGGTAGGACGAGAGCGTGCGGGGCGACCGTCCGCGCTCCACCTCGAGCCAGGACAGGTACTCCTCGGCCGCGTGCGGCAGGGCCGTCGTCATCGGAGGCGGCCGGTCGCGGCCAGCCGGGCCCGGGCCAGGTAGAGACCGAGCACGGTCGTCTCGTCCTTCAGCGTCCCGTCGGCCACCAGCGCGTCCAGGTCGCCCAGCGCGATGGCCTCGACGGTCATGTAGCCCTCCTCGACGCCGTCGGGACGGGCCGGACGCGCCGTGAGATCCGTGGCCAGGAAGATGGTGGTGTGCTGGTCGCTGATGCCCGGCGTGTTCCAGGTGCCGATCAGCATCTCCCAGCGCGCCGCTTCGAGGCCCGCCTCCTCGGCCAGCTCGCGCCGCGCCGTCGCTTCGGGCGACTCGCCGTCCCGGTCGCGCGTGCCGGCGGGGATCTCGAGCACCAGGGCGTCGACGGCGGCCCGGTACTGGCGCACCAGGGTGACCGTCCCGTCCTCGTGCACGGGCACCACCGTCACCGCCCCGGGGTGGCGTACGACGATGCGCTCGAACGGGCGGTCGTCGGGGTCGAGCAGGTGAAGGCGTTCGACCCGGAACAGCCAGGCCCGGAGGAGCTCCTCCTCCGAGACACGGCGGAATTCCGGCACGTGCTCAGCTCACGGAATCGAGGTCGAGCAGATGGGGCTCGCGCCCTTCGGCCCGCTCCAGCGCGGCCGCGACCAGCTCGCGGAAGAGCGGGTGCGCCCGGTCGGGCCGGCTCTTGAACTCGGGGTGGGCCTGCGTGGCCACCCAGTACGGGTGCTCCTCGAACTCGACGAACTCGACCAGGCGCCCGTCGGGCGAGCTGCCCGAGCACAGCAGGCCGACGGCCTCGAGCTTCGCCTTGTAGCGGTTGTTGAACTCGAAGCGGTGCCGGTGCCGTTCGGTCACGGCCAGGGTGCCGTAGGCCTTGGCCACCTTGGACTCGGGCAGCAGCACGGCCTGGTACGAGCCCAGCCGCATCGTCCCGCCCTTGTGGGTCACCTCGGCCTGGTCGGGCATGAGGTCGATGACCATGTGCGGCGACAGGGTGTCGAACTCGCGGGAGTTGGCCCGGTCGAGGCCGGCCAGGTCGCGGGCCACCGAAATCACCATCACGTGCAGCCCCAGGCACAGGCCGAGGCACGGGATGCCGTGCTGGCGCGTGTAGGCGGCCGCGGCGACCATCCCCTCTATGCCGCGCTCACCGAAGCCGCCGGGGATCACGATGGCGTCGAGTCCCCGCAACCGGTCGGTGCCGAGCAGCGCCGGCACGTTCTCGGCGTCGATCCAGTCCAACTCGACCTGCACACCATGGTGGAAGCCGGCGTGACGGAGGGCCTCGACGACCGACATGTAGGCGTCGGGCATGTTGACGTACTTGCCGACGATGCCGACGCGCACCGTGCGCGACAGCGACTCGATACGGTCCACCAGTGACTCCCACTCGGTGATGTCGATTTTGTGGTCCGCTTCGTCGATCCCGAGCGTCTGGCACACGTAGGCGTCGAGTCCCTGCTCGTGCAGTACCAGAGGGATTTCGTAGATGCTGGCCGCGTCCACGGCGGAGACGACGGCGTCGACGGGGACGTCGCACTGCAGGGAGATCTTGCGCTTGAGGCTCTCGGGTATGGGCTTGTCGCTGCGGCAGACGATCACGTCGGGCTGAATGCCCCGGCTGCGCAGCTCGGTCACCGAGTGCTGCGTGGGCTTGGTCTTCTGCTCCCCCGACACCAGGAACGGCACCAGCGTGAGGTGCACGTAGCAGACGTTGTCCCGCCCGATGTCGCGTCGGAACTGGCGGATGGCCTCGACGAAGGGCACAATTTCGATGTCGCCCACCGTGCCGCCGATCTCCACTATGACGATGTCGACGTCCTCGTCGGCCAGGCGCCGGATACGGTCCTTGATTTCGTCGGTCACGTGCGGGATGACCTGGACGGTGCGCCCCAGGAAGTCGCCGCGCCGCTCCTTGGCGATCACCGAGCTGTAGATGCCACCCGTCGTGGTGTTCGAGCGTTTCGAGAGGCTCTCGTCGATGAAGCGCTCGTAGTGGCCGAGGTCGAGGTCGGTCTCGCCGCCGTCCTCGGTGACGAAGACCTCACCGTGCTCGCCCGGGTTCATGGTCCCCGGATCGACGTTTATGTAGGGGTCGAGCTTGCACATCGTCACCCGCAGCCCACGGCACTTGAGGAGCCGACCGAGCGAGGAGGCGGTGAGGCCCTTCCCGAGCGAGCTCGAGACGCCGCCGGTGACGAAGATGAACTTGCTCACGCCGCCTTCAGGGCGCCGAGCAGCGCTTCATATGATCGGTGCACCCGACCACGATAATCGAATGCGGGCGAACTCGTGGTGGACTCATCTCCCGGGGGACACCCCGAGCAGCTCACGAGCGTGGGCACGGGCGGCCTCGCTGCCCGGGTGACCCGAGAGCATCCGTGAGAGCTCGGTGATGCGGTCCTCCCCGGCGACGGATGCCGCCGTGGTCACCGTGCGCCCGCCGGACTCGTGCTTGACGACGCTGACCTGCGCGTCGGCCTGGGCCGCCACCTGGGCCAGGTGGGTGACGACCAGGACCTGGCGGTCGCCCGCCACCGCGTGCAGCGCCTCGCCCAACGCCAGGGCGGCGGCCCCGCCCACCCCGGCGTCCACCTCGTCGAAGACCATGGTCGGGGGTCCGCCCGACCCCACCAGGCGGATGGCCAGCATGGCCCGGGCCAGCTCCCCGCCCGAGGCGGTCTTGGCCAGCGGCTGCACCGGTTCGCCCACGTTGGCACCGAGGGCCAGCTCGACGGGCTCGCCGGCGCCCTCGGGACTCACCCGCACCTCGAGCCGGGCGCCCGCCATGGCCAGCGAGGCCAGGTGGTCGCCCACCCGCTGACCGAACTCGCCCGCCGCCGCGGTGCGGGTCGCCCGCACGGCCGCCTCGGCCTCGGCCAGCTCGTCGCGGCGGCTCCGTCGCTCGGCCGCCAACCGCGTCGCCTCGCCCTCGGCGTCGTCGAGGGCGCGCAGCCGGGCTGTTCCCGCCTCGGCGAAGGCCAGGACGGCGGCCAGGTCCTCGCCGTACTTGCGCCGCAGCTCGGCCAGCAGGCGCCGGCGCTCCTGCACCTCGCCGAGGCGACCGGGGTCGTCCTCCCACCCCTCGACCTCGTCGCGCAGCGTCCGCGCCAGGTCGGACAGCTCCACCGCGGCGGCGCCGATGCGGTCGTGGGGGGACGCCAGGCCCTCGCGCCCGGCCAGGCCGGCGCCGGCGCGACCGAGCAGGTCGAGCGCGCCGCCCTCGCCGCTGAGGAGCTCGAGGGCGGCCAGGGCGGCCTCGCGGTAGGCGGCGGCGTCGGCCAGGCGGTCCTCCTCGAGCCGCAGCGCCACCTCCTCGTCGGGGCCGGACAGACGGGCCGCGGCGATTTCGTCCACCTGGTAGCGGAGCACGTCGGCCTCCCGGGCGCGCTGCTGCTCGTCGCCGCCCAGGGCGGCCAATGCCTCGTCGAGCGCCCGCAGCTGGCTCTGCAGGGCGCGTACCCGGCTGAGGTCGGTACCGGCGAAGGCGTCGAGGACGTTGCGCTGCGCCACCGGGGTGACCAGCGCGCGGTGCTCGTGCTGCCCGTGGATTTCGACCAGGTCCGCCGCCGCCTCCCCCAGCGCACCCACCGGGGCCATGCGGCCGTCCACCCAGGCGCGGGAGCGGCCCTCGGCGGGGACCGAGCGGGCCAGGATGACCTCGCGCTCGCCGGCGCCCTCCCCCACGACGAAGCGCGCCTCGACGAGGGCTTCGGCGGCGCCCGCCCGCACCAGGCCCACGCTCGCCCGGCCGCCCAGCACGAGCTGGAGCGCCTCGACGACGAGCGTCTTGCCGGCGCCGGTCTCCCCGGTCAGCGCCGTCATGCCCGGGCCGAAGACGAGCGTCAGGTCCTCAATGACCCCCAGGTCGCGCACGTGCAGGTCGGTCAGCACGGTCAGCGGGCCCGGTCGGCCAGGAGCCGGAAGCGCAGAATGCCGCCGAAGGTCTGCGGCTCGTTGCGCACGACCCGCACCGGCCGGGGGGCCACCCGGCACGCGATGGTGGCGCCGGGGGCCAGGCGCCCCACATCGCTGCCGTCGATCACCAGCGCGCCGGAGCGGTCGGGCCCCACCTCGACGCGGACTTCCTCCGCGTCGGTCAGGACGAGGCTGCGGTCGAGCGAGAAGTGCGGGGCGACGGGCGTCACCACCATGGCGCGCAACGTCGGCGCCAGAATGGGACCGCCGGCGGAGAGGTTGTACGCGGTCGAACCGGTGGGGGTGGCGATGATGAGCCCGTCGGCCGAATAGGTGAGTGCCTCCGTGCCGTCCACCCACGTGGCCAGGTGGACGGTGTGACCGAAGTCGATCTTCTCGATGACCACCTCGTTGAGGGCCAGCAGCGCGGGGACGTCATCGCCGGGGGAACGGTCGGAGATGGTGACCTCGAGCGCACAGCGGTCCTCTATCGTCGCCGTGCCGTCGAACACCTTGCTCAACGCGCCGCGGACCTGGTCGGGCAACAGGTCGGGCAGATAGCCGACGCGGCCGAAGTTGACGCCGAGGACGGGCACGTCCCCGGTGGCCGGCCAGGCGCACCACGCGCAGGAAGGTGCCGTCTCCGCCCAGGCTCACAGCGACGGTGGTGCCCGAGAGGTCGACGGCTCCGAGGTCGACCTCGGTCCCCGCCTCCGTGACGCGATCGGGGCCGCTGAAGCGGAGAATGCGCGCCTCGTCCCCGCGTCCGGTCAGCCAGGCGGCGGTGTCGGTCGCCAGCGCGAGCGCGTCGGGCCGATCGGGGTGGACCAAGAAGGTGACGGTCGCCACGGGCGAGGTCGTTCAGCCGGCCGGCCCGGCCGCGAGCGGATGCTCCCCCGCCTCCGACACCGCGGCGCCCAGGAGCGCGGCGACTTCTTCCCCGTCCGCACCGGCGGCGTCCTTGCGGGCGTGCAGCAGGAATTCGACGTTGCCCGACGCGCCGGTCAGGGGGGAGGCCATCGACCCCACTATGCCGGTTCCGGCGGCGGCGAGCGCGGACGCCACACCTTCGAGCGCGCCCAGCCACAGGGCGGGGTCGCGCACGACGCCCTTGCCCCGCGAGACGGCGGCGCGGCCGGCCTCGAACTGCGGCTTGACCAGCAGGACCAGGTCGGCCCCGGGGGCGGAGAGCGGACCGCAGAGCACCGGCACGACCGAGCGCAGTGAGATGAAGGACAGGTCGGCCACGACGAGGGGAACCGGTTCGTAGGCGGGGTCGGCCGCCAGCAGGTCGCCCGGCGTCATGGTGCGCACGTTGCAGTGCTCGAGCACGACGACGCGAGCGTCGGCCCGCAGGCGCGGGTCGAGTTGGCCGTGGCCCACGTCGACCGCGTAGACGCGTGCCGCCCCACGCTGGAGGAGGCAGTCGGTGAAACCGCCGGTCGAGGCGCCGGCGTCGAGGGCCCGGCGCGCCGCCACCGGTACGGCGAAGCGGGTGAGCGCGGCATTCAGCTTGAGGCCGCCACGGCTCACGAATGGTGAGGGGGGCCCGAGCAGGACGACCGGTTCGGTGGGCGCCACGAGCCGCGCCGCCTTCTCGGCCGGTGCCCCGGCGACGAGCACGCTGCCGGCGGCAATGGCCGCCTGCGCTTCCTGCCTGGTGGGGACGAGGCCCCGGCGCACGAGCTCGGTGTCGAGCCGGCGGCGGGCCCCGGAGGTCAGCTCGCGGCCTTCTTGGCGACCGGGGCCTTCTTGGCGACCGTGGACTTCTTCGCCCCCTCGGACTTCTTCGCCGCGGGCTTCGCGGACTTGGGGGCGGCCTTCTTCGCTTCGGCCTTCTTCTTGCCCTTGCCGCCCCGTTTGGGCAGGGCGCTCTCCGCCGCCTTGCGGGCCTGCTGCGCCGTCTTCTCGACCTGGGTCCGCGCCTCGTGGGCCGCCTTCGACGCGTGCTGCTGCGCGCCCTTGCCCGCCTTGGTGGCGCGTTCGGTGGCGTCCTTGCCCGCCTTGGTGGCGCGTTCGGTCGCGCCCTTGGCCGCCTTGGTGGCGTGCTCCGTGGCGTCCTGGGCCGCCTTCGACGCGTGCTCGGTGGCGTCCTTGGCCGCCTTCGTGGCGTCGTGGGTGGCGCTGCGGCCGGCCTCCGCCGAACGCTTGAGGATCTCGGCCACCTGGTTGGCGATCTGTTCGAGCGACGATGCGTCGATCCGCTTGAGTTGCGTCGCCACCTCGCGGCGGACGGTGTCGATCAGGGATTCACTCGTCTTGCGGCTGCGATCTACCACGTTGTCCACCCATTCCTGTGCCTGGCCCCGCGGGATGTCGCCCGCGTTCACCAATTCTCGCACGATCTCCTCGGCCCGGCCCCGGGTGACCTGCCCGAGGACGGAGCCAGCATCGAGGTACTTGCGTATTCGCTCGTTGCCTGCCATTGAACCAGAGTATCCAAAGTGCTAGCTGATAGCAAGCACTGCTTTCAGGACGCGCCCAGGGTGTCCCGCACCAGACGGGCCAGGTCGCCGGCCGTGGCGGACGGGCGGGGTTCGGCCGGGACATCGCCTTCACGGGTCACCCCGGAGAACACGAGGGCGAACGGGAGTCCGAGTTGGGCGGCCAGGGCGCCGTCGGTCGACGGCCGGTCCCCCACCACCACCCGGAGCTCCCCGGGGCCTACCCGGGCGACAATGGCGTCGGCCGTGGGGCGGTGGGGCTTGCCCGCCACCTCGGGCTCCGCCCCGGAGGCGGTGGACACCGCGGCCAGCAGGGCGCCGGCCCCGGGAATGAGGCCGTCGGGCGTCGGGTAGGTGGCGTCCTCGTTGGTCCCGATGAGACGGGCCCCCGCCCGCACCGCGTCGGCGGCCGCCGCCACGGCGTCGTAGGTGAAAAAGGTCCTGGTCCAGCCGACCACCACCGCGTCGGCCCGTCCCTCGTGGACCACGGCGACACCCCGGTCCCGCAGCGCCTCGAGGATGCCGTCGTCGCCCAACACGAGCGCGGTCGTGCCCGGCGCCAACAGGCCGGCCGCCACGTCCGACGAGCGGAGCAGGTCGTCGTCGCCCGCCGTGATGCCGCAGTGCGCCAGGCGCTTGCGCAACTCGGCTCGCGTGGGCGCCGAGTTGTTGGTGGCGAACAGGACGCGCACGCCGGCCCCGCGCAGCCGGGCCACCGCCTCGTCGACGCCGCTGATGGGGCGGCCGCTGAGCCACACGACGCCGTCGAGGTCGAGGACCCAGGTCCCCTTGGGTGGTGGCGGCCACATGGGCGCCGAGGCTAACGCCGCCGCCGCCACCGTCCCGCCAGGCCGTCTCCGTAGAATCGGCCGCCATGGCCGAACTGCAGATCGAGGGTGACGAGCTCGTGCTCCACATGAGCGCGCTCGAGAAGGCCGAGGGGATGCACGGCGACATCCGGGTCCCCCTCTCGTCGGTGACGTCCATCCGGGCGGTCGACACGGCGTGGCCCGACGAACTGCGCGGCATCCGCGCCCCGGGCACCGGGGTGCCCAACGTGGTGGCCGTCGGCACGCGCCGGGGCAGCTTCGGGAAGGACTTCGCGGCGGTGCACGGCAAGGGCCCGGCGGTGGTGGTGGAGCTCGAGGGTCAGGCCTACGGCCGGCTCGTGCTCACCACCGACGACGCGCCGGGGGTGCTCTCCGCGGTGCGGGCGGCCACCGGGAAGAACTGACGGCCGGCGGGACGATGCCCCGCCGGCCGGGACTCAGGCGGTGACCCAGACGCGCCGGGAGACGACATGCGCCGGTGCCGGCACCGCCGTGACCCACGGGGCCCACTCACCAAGGGCCCGGGCGCCGCGACCACCGCAAGAAGGCACGGGGTGCCCCAGAGGGGAATCGGTGGGCGGCCCTGCAGCCGGGCCCGAGGTGAGCAGGACGTGGGAGAGCTCGTTGGTCGGCTTCGGGGCGGCGACGGAGGGAGGTCGATGCCGTCGTGCCGGACGTGACGCCCGGCGACGCTGCGAGAATTCGGTACGACGACGTGTCAGCCACTTTCCCCTCCTCTTCCGCCCCGGGCCGCTCGGCGGCTCGTGCCACCGTCCGGCCCCACCGTCTTTCGCCGGTAGAAACGCCACCGCGCCACGCGTCTTGTGGCGGCCCGCCAAAAGGGGCCGAATGGCCCGGGTCGCGGTCGCTCGGTCGTCGTCCCCGGGGCCGGATGGCCCCGGTCGCCGTGGCGTCAGTCGTCGTCCCAGGGCGCAATGAAGGACAGCGAACGGGCCATGTCGCGGCGGGTGACGAGGCCGACGACCCGGTTGCCTTCGGTGACCGGCAGGCGGGCCCGCTGGTGGCGCGCCATGATCGACACCGCCTCCTCGACGGTGAGGCCGACGTCGAGAGCCAGCACGTCGGCCGGCTCGGCGAGCTCGGCCAGCGTGACCTCCCGAGGGTCGAGACCCTTGGCCACGACCTTGGCCACGATGTCGCGGGCGCTGACCATGCCGGCCAGGCTGCCGTCGGAGAGACACAGGGTCACACTGTCCTCGTCGTGGGTGGCCAGGTAGCTGGCCGCCTCTCGCACCGACTCCGTGGTGCGAAGCATCTCGATGTCTCCGCTCATGACGTCCCGGACGGTCCTCATGGCGATCTCCTCTGCGTGTGCTGCGGCTTGTGTCTACCCTCGCGCCCCCGCCCCGGAGGGGCAACCGCCCGCGGCACAAAGTTCCCCGCCACCTGCGTTCCGGCGTCACCGGGCCGGTCTGCCCCTTGCATTCGGTCCGGATGGCGAACATATGTTCGTCATCCGTGGAACGCCGGTACGAGCTGGAGTCCCTGCGCCGCTCCCTCGCCATGCTGCGCCCGGGTGCTCCGGCCCTCGACCGCGAGGCCGCCATGCGCCTCGTGCGCGAGCTGCAGGACGTCGAACGCCAGCTGCGTACCTTGCGCGAGGGACTGCAGCAGCTCCTGGCCGACGGCGGCTGAGGCCGCGGTCGGGTTCGCGGATCGGGGTCGGGGTCGGGGTTCGGGACCGGGTCTTGGGTCGCTCAGCCGAGGGCGATCAGGTGGGTGGGGTCGCCCAGCATCTCGCCCACGGTCGCCAGGAAGAGTGACGCGCCCCGGCCGTCGACCAGTCGGTGGTCGAAGGTGAGGCTCAACGTCGCCACCTGGCGCAACGCCACTGCGCCGTCGAACTCCCAGGGGCGCCGCTGCACGGCGCCGAAGGCGAGGATGGCCGCCTCGCCCGGGTTGAGGATGGGGACGCCGGCGTCCACCCCGAACACGCCGACGTTGGTGATCGTGATGGTGCCGCCACTGAGGTCGGTGGGCGTCGACTTGGACTGGCGCGCCGTCGGCGGTCAGCTCGGCCAGGGCCCGGGTCAGGGCACGCAGGGAGAGGTCCTGCGCGTCCTTTATGTTCGGCACCACCAGACCGTGCGGCCCCGCCACCGCGATGCCCAGGTTCACGTAGTGCTTCGTGACCACCTGGCGCGCCGCTTCGTCCCACGAGGAATTCAACTCGGGGTGGTCGACCAGCGCGTGCACGACGGTGCGGGCGACGACGGCCAACGGGGTGAGGTGCAGCCCTTCGAAATGCCGGCTTTGGCGCAGCCGTTCGACCAGCTCCATCGTCGGCGTGACGTCGACGGTCAGGAAGACACACGCCTGGGGGACGCCGGTGACGCTGCGCACCATCGCGTCGGCCATGTGCTTCTGGACGCCGCGCACCGGGGTGCGGGTCTCGCGCCCATCCACCGCGGCGGCCGGCCCTGCCGGCGTCGCGTCCGCCACGTGGGCGGCCAGGTCGTCACGGGTGATGATCCCGCCGGGACCGCGGCCCGTGACGTCGGCCAGGTCGATCCCGTGCCTGGCGGGCCATGAAGCGCACTGGCGGTGCCGCCAGCGGTCGCGACCCGACTTCGAGGTCCGCCGCCGCCACCCGGTGCGGCCGCCCACCACGGCGGCGGCTCGGGCGGGCCTCGGCCGGTCCGTAGCCGACGAGCATGGGCACCCGGCCCGACGCGCCCTCCGCCTCCGGCTTCGCGTCCGGCTCTGCCGCCGACTCCGCCTCGGACTCTGCCTCCGACTCTGCCTCCGACTCTGCCTCCGACTCTGCCTCCGGACCGGCCGCGCCCTCCGCCTGGACCGCGGCCCCGGTCCCGGTCGCGTTCTCGCCCTCGACCGCAATGGCGATGAGCGGGGCGCCGACGGCGACCGTCTCCCCCGGCGACGCCAGCAGCTCCGCCACCGTGCCGGCGAAGGGGCTGGGCAGCTCGACGACGGCCTTCTCGGTCTCCACCTCGACCAGAATTTGGTTGAGCGTCACCGCATCGCCGGGCGCCACGCGCCAGGCCACCACCTCGGCCTCGGTGAGGCCCTCGCCCAGGTCGGGCAGCCGGAAGTGGCGCGCCGCCGTCTCGGTCACGGCTCGAGGGACCGGTCCACCTCATGGAGGATCCGGTCGGCGTCGGGCAGGAAATGGCGCTCCAGGCGGGAGGCGGGGTAGGGCGTGGCGAACCCGCCCACGCGCCGCACCGGCGCCTCCAGGCTGTAGAAGCACCGCTCCGAGATACGGGCCGCGATCTCGGCCCCCATTCCGCCGAAGACGGGTGCCTCGTGCACCACGACCAGCCGGCCCGTCTTGCGGACCGAGGCCTCGAGGGTGTCGAAGTCGACCGGCGAGAGGGAGCGCAGGTCGAGCACCTCGACCGAGGTGCCCTCCTCGGCCCCGATCCGGGCCGCCTCGAGGGCGGTGGCCACCATGGGCCCGTAGGCGGCCACGGTCACGTCGCTCCCCTCCCGGGCCACCCGGGCCCGGTGCAGGGGCACGCGCTCGAGCGGGGAGGCGTCGTCGACGTCACCCTTCTCCCAGTAGCGCCGCTTGGGCTCGAAGAAAACGACGGGGTCGTCGGAGGCGATGGCCTGCTGAATCATGCGATGGCCGTCCGCCGGGTTGCTCGGCGTCACGACGCGCAGCCCCGCCGTGTGGGCGAAGTACGCCTCGGGCGACTCGGAGTGGTGCTCCACCGCGCCGATGCCGCCGCCGTAGGGCACCCGGATGGTGATGGGCAGGCCCACCCGCCCCTCGTTGCGGAAGCGGAACTTCGCCACCTGCGACACGATCTGGTCGAAGGCCGGGTACACGAAACCGTCGAACTGGATTTCGCACACCGGGCGGTAGCCGCGCATGGCCAGCCCGACGGCGCTGCCAATGACGCCCGACTCGGCCAGAGGGGTGTCGATGACGCGGCGCTCGCCGAACTGCTGCTGCAGCCCCTCGGTGACCCGGAACACGCCGCCGAGCTTGCCGATGTCCTCGCCCATGAGGACGACCTTGGCGTCATCCTCCATGGCCTGGCGCAGGCCGGCGTTGAGGGCCTTGCCCAGCGTCATGGTGGCCATCAGGCCTCCTCGCCGAAGGTGGCCAGGTAGGCCTCGTACGCGGCGCGCTCCTCGTCGAGGAGCGGGTGCGGCTCGGCGTAGACGTGTGCGAAGAGCGCGGCCGGCTCGGGGTCGGGCATGGAGAGGCAGCCCTGGCGCAACGTGGCCGCCACCTCGTCGGAGGTGGCAGCGACCTGCGCCTCGAAGCGCTCGTCGATCAGGCCCTCGCGTTGGAGCAGGGCGTGCAGGCGGGCCAGCGGGTCCTTCACCCGCCACTCCTCCTCCTCGCCGCGTGGCCGGTAGCGGGTGGGGTCGTCCGACGTGGTGTGCGGGCCCATGCGATAGGTCACCGCCTCGACCAGCGTCGGCCCCAGACCGGCGTAGGCCCGGGCCAGGGCCACGCGGGTGGCCGCCAGCACCGCCAGGACGTCGTTGCCGTCGACCTGAATGCCCGGGATGCCGTAGCCCTGTCCCCGCTGCGCGATCGAGGCGTGCGACTGCAGCCGCACCGGTTCGGAAATGGCCCACTGGTTGTTCTGGCAGAAGAAGACGACCGGGACCATGAAACTGGCGGCGAAGCCGAACGCCTCGGCCACGTCCCCCTCGCTGCTGGCGCCGTCGCCGAAGTAGGCCAGCGCCGCCGAGGGCGCGCCGTCCAGCGCCACGCCGAGGGCATAGCCGGTGGCGTGCAGAGCCTGCGCGCCCACAATGATGGCGGGGGTGGCGATGCCGTGCTCGGCCGGGTCCCAGCCCGAGAGCGCCGTGCCGCGCCACATGCGCAACATGGCGACCGGGTCCACGCCGCGGCAGTAGGCCACGCCGTGCTCGCGGTAGCTCGGGAACGCGAAGTCGTCCTGGCGCAAGGCGCGGGCCGATCCCACCTGGGCCGCCTCCTGGCCGAGCAACGGGGCCCACAGGCCGAGCTCGCCCTGTCGCTGCAGCGCCATCGCTTCGGCGTCGATGCGCCGCACGACGGCCATGTCGGTGTAGAGGCCGCGCAGCTGGTCGGCTCCGACGTCGGCTACCAGCTCCCAATAGGGGCAGCCGACGGTGCGCTGGCCGTCCACCGATATCAGCTGGACCAGGCCGTCGAACCCCATCGATTCGGCGATCCGCTCCCCTGGAACCCGTACCTGCGCGATGGCCATCTATGGACTCCTCCCCGAGCAATGCTCAGCAACGGCATCACACCACGATCTACCGTTTCGGAGCGGGAAAAGGAGTCAGATCAGAACATATAGGCGGGAATCATGCTGAAAAGCCCCGCTTTGCGCATCACTTCTGCGCGGGGGACGGACCGGGTCGCGCCGGGATCAGGAGGCCTTGCGGCGGGCCGCCGGCTTGGCCGAGGCGGCCTTCTTCGCCGCCGGGGCCTTCTTGGCCGCCTTGGCCGGTGCCCGCTTGGCGGCCGACTTGCGGGCCGGCTTGGCCGTGCCCGGACGGGCCGAGGCCTTGATGCTGGCGTTGAGGGCCTCCATCAGGTCGACCACCTTGGCCGGCTGCTCGGGCTCGGTCTGGAGCACGATTTCGTGGCCCGCCCGCTTCTCCTCAATGATCTCTTCGACCTTCTCGCGGTGGGTGTCGTGGAAGCGCTCGGGATCCCAGTCGCTCTCCATCGACTCGATCAGCAGCTGCGCCATGGACAGCTCACGCTCGGTCACCTCGTCGGTGGTCGGGAGGGCCGGGAACTCCCGGCCGGGCTGGCGCACCTCGTCGGAGAAGTACATCGTGTGCAGGGCCAGCGCGTCTCCGTCGGGGCGCACGGCGACGAGGTACTCCTTGTTGCGCATGACCAGGGTGGCGATGGCAATGCGTCCGGTGTCCGCCATCGCCTTGCGGAGCAGGGCGTATGCCTTGTCCGCTCCCTCGCCCTCGGGCGCCAGGTAATAGCTGGCGCGGAAGTAGACCGGGTCGATGTCGGTCTGCTCGACGAAGTCGGAGATCTCGATCTGCCGCGACTTCTTGGGTTCGGCCGACTCGAGCTCCTCGTCGCTGAGGATGACGTACTCCCCGCCGCCGAGGTCGAACCCCTTGACGATGCGATCGCTCGGGACCTCGTCGCCGGTGCGTTCGTTGACCTTCTTGTAGCGGATCCGGTCCGAGGTTCCCTCCTCGAACTGGTTGAAGTGGACGCTCTTGTCGGACGTGGCCGGGTAGACGCCGATGGGGATGTTCACCAGCCCGAAACTGAGGGCCCCCTTCCAAATGGTGCGTGGCACGGTGTGCAAATTACCAGCCCAGGGCCGGTCCACCACCCTGTTACAGCAATTAGGCACACTGACCTCATGGTCTCAGGCGCTCCCCAGGGCTTCGGGCCCGCCGTCCTGTGCGGGCTGGCCGAGCTCGGCCCGGTCGACCCCTCGTCGGGCGACCTGTCGCTCGAGCTGGGCGTTTCCGCCTGGATGCGGAACCACGCCACGACCCTGGAAGAGGCTCGCGACCTGCTCCTCGACATCCGCCTGCGCATTCTGGCCGGAGCCGACCTCGACGAGGCGACCGAGCCGGTGCCCTTCGTCGGCCGCTCGCCGCGGCTCGACGTGATCATGTTGATCTCCTACGTGGCGGGGCTGCTGCGGCGCGGTGCGGCTGCCTCGGGGTGCAGTGTGGCCCTCTTGGCCCGGCGAATCAGCGCGGCGCTGCCCGAGCCCGGGGCGACGGCCATCGGGGCCTGAGGACGGCCCAAAGCCGCAGCCGGCGACGCGACGCTCGGGCGCCGTGCACCATGTGTCAGATCGGACACGAGTCGGCGCGGGTCTGGCGGGACGAGCTCCCTCCGCCATCGCCTTGGCGGGCGGCCAACCCGCAACACCACCCGCCCAGCAGGCCGACGGCGCTGAGGTGCCAGTCGAAGTCGAACGCTCCGGCCACGGCCCAACAGACCAGGGTCCCGACGGCACAGGAGGCGAGCAGATCGTGCCGACGCACGACCCTGATGACGGCCAGAGCGGACAGGGCGAGCAGCGCCAGACCGATGGCGCCGGCGTCGGCCGCCACCTGGAGGTACTCGTTGTGCACGAAGTGCGCCAATGACCCGTCGCTGGCCGCGAAGTGCAGCAGCCGGTCGGGCCCGACGCCCACCAGCGGGGCCGAGCGCCACTGATGGAGGGCGGTGGACCACTCGACCGAGCGGTCCTGGTCGCTCGGGGCGAGGAGGCGCAGGCCGACCTCGTGGTGCACCAGGGCCAACGTGGCGACGACGGCACAGGCCACGAGCGCGCCCGCAAGGACGCGGGAGCCGGCGACCCGCCGGAATCCTCCTCGCGGCCGCGTGACGACCGCGGAGACGAGCACGGCCGCGAGGAGCAGCACCGCGAGCCAGGGAACGGGACCGGCAGCGGACGACGAGAAGACGGCGGCCGCCCCGAGGGCGCCGCCCGCGGCCAGAGGGACCAGGAAGTGGACGTAACGACGCCAGGGCACCAGGAGGCACGCGCAGGCGAAGGCGACATAGGCGCCCCGACTCTGGGTGGCCAGCAGCCCGGCCGCGCAGAGGCAGACGGCCACGCGCACCAGGGGTGGGTAGAGGTCGAGCCCGAGGGCCACCAGCAGGCACATGCCCAGGACCAACCCGGCCGCGTCGGAATAGGTCAGGGTGCTCGACAGCCGCCACAGCCCCTGGGCCGGCATGGCCAGGGGGAACCGGCGCCCGATCAGTCCGGCGAAGCCGGCGAGGGCACCCACCGCGCCGAGGCACGCCACGCCCAGCGCGGCCAGCTCCCGGGTTCGGCCCGACAGGGGCCGCGTCACCACGAAAGCGGCGGCGAAGGCGAGCATGCTCGCCCCGAGGGGCAGGAAGCTCTCGGGCGAGCCGGAGGTGACGGCCCGGACCAACCACCACGCCGCCAGCAGCAGGATGCTCCCGGCGACGAGGAGCCCAGGGCGGTCCGGCGGTACCAGGACGGCGGCGGCCAGGAGCACACCGATGGAGGCCATGGCCACGACGAACGCAGCGGACGGCCAGAACCCGCCCTGGCGGAGTCCCGCCACGACGAGGAGGCCGAACAGCAGGGCGGCGAGCACCCACTGGCGCGTGTTCGGCGCGGCCTGCGGGAGCGCCAGCCCGCTCGGTCGCCTTCGGTCAGTCCTCACGTGGCCCCTCGCTCATGCCGGGGCGACCGGAGACGGACCGCTGCGGCCGGCCCTAGGTCGAGGTGGCCAGGAGCGATGCGACGAGGTCAGAACCCAAAACCGGCGATGATGGCGCCGTTGAGCGGTGTGGCGGACATGCTGCCGAGGAACGGGGCGTTGCCGAAGGAGAACACGTCACCGCGGGCCGAGGCGACCCACAAGCCCCGGCCGTCGCTGGTCGGGAAGACCGCCGTGGCCGGGTCGAACACGTTGGTGTAGCCGACCGGCCCGGGGAAGTTGACCGCGTCGCCGAACGAGAGCACGACGCCGTTGGAGTAGAGGAGCCAGTAGCCCTCACCGCCTGGCGAGGCCACGGCGTCGGTCACCGACACCGACTCGGGTGGTGCGTCGCCTTCGAAGGGCGCGTCACCGAAGGCGTACACGTCCCCAACGGATGTCACCAGCCAATATCCGTTCCCCGTCGCATCGGGCATGACGGCGACCGCCGCGCCGGCACAGCCGCCGATGCCCGGGCAGGATCCCGCGAAGTGGGCGTCGCCGAAGGCGAAGACGCCCCCGTCCGACCCGACCATGAAGTAGCCGCGGCCGGTGATCGACGGCACCATGCCGACGACGGGCGCCTGGAGGCTGTGTGCCTGGCCCGAGCCGGCAGGGTGCAACCCGAGCCCGGGGAGCGATCCGAAGAAGCCGGCGTCACCGAAGGCGAAGATCCCACCGTCGGACGCATCGAGCCAGTAGCCGGCCTTGTTCGAGGTGGGCGTGATCCCGACGACCGGGCGCTGCAGGTGGAGCGAGCCGGTCGAGCCGTAGAAGCCGGCGTCGCCGAAGCTGAAGATGCCGCCGTCCGACCCCACCAGCCAGTAGCCGCGCGGAGCGCCGGCGACCGAGAACGACTGCCCTGCTCCGGTTCCGCCGGCGTAGAGCGTGCCGTTGCTCACGGCCCCGCTCAAGGTGCAGATGCCCGGGTTGATGAAATAGACGTAGAGGTCGTCGGAGACCGAACAGATCGACGTGGTGTCCGAAATCACGTACATGGTGCCGTCACCGTTCGTGCTCACGGAGGCGACGTACGTGCCGTCCTGAATGGCGTTCGACGGGATGTTCGTGATGGACGGCGTCGACGGGGCGTGCGCATAGACCGTGAACGACTGTGCGCTTCCGGTCGCCGCCAGGTAGTCGGTACTGGTGGCCACACTGGGGGTGAGGGTGCACGTTCCGACCTTCACGAAGGTCACCGTCAGTCCGTCGCCGGCCACCGTGCACACCCCCGTCGTGCTCGACACGACCGAGGTCGTCCCGGTGTCACCGGTGGTGCTGGTCACCGTGGCCGCGAAGCTGTCCTGGTAGACCGGGTTGGGCGGGATGTTCGAAATGATCGGCGAGCTCGGAGTGGCCTTGCCGATGGTGAAGGTCTGCGCCGTTCCGGTCGCCGCGGCGTAGTCCGTCGTCGCCGCCACCGATGCCGTCAGCGAACAGGTGCCCGCCCCGACGTAGGTCACCACCCCGCTGGCCGCGGTGCAGGTGGTGGCCGAGTTCGAGACGACCGAGGTCGTCCCGGTGTCGGCGGTGGGGGTGACGGTATACGTGACGGTGAAGCCGGCGCCGCCGTAGATGGCCGTTCCGGCGGCGGGGATGTTCGAGATCGAGACCGTCGCCGTGGCCGGCCCGATAGTGAAGGTCTGGGCCGAACCCGTCGCCGCCGCGTAGTTCGTGCTCGCGCCAATCGATGCGGTGAGCGAGCAGGTGCCCGCCGCCACGTAGCTCACCACTCCGCTCGTCACGGTGCAGAAGCTGGTCGAGTTCGAAACGACCGAGGTCGCGCCACTGTCGCCGGAGGGGACGTTGTAGGACGGAGTGAAGCTGCCGCCTACGGCGGCAGAGGTCGGGATGTTCGAGATCGACACCGACCCGGCCGCCTGGCCCACCGTCAGGCCCTCGGAGCCCGAGACCGAGTTGTCGAAGCTGCTCGGGTCATCACTGGTGTAGCTGGCGGTCACCGCATAGGCCGTACCCGAAGCGTCCAAGGTGGTCGCCCCCGTGGTGCAGGAAGAAGCAGTGGACAGATCGATGACGCACAAAGTCGTCGAGCCGGTGGCCACAGTGACCGTGCCCGTCGGCGTGCTAGTGGGGGTCGCGGTGTCGGTGACCGTCGAGCTGAAAGTGACGGCCTGCTCGTCGCCGTAGGTCGTAGCCGAGGGGGAGATTCCCAGTGAGGTAGACGTGGTGTCTTGGGCGCCTGCAGGCGTGGCCACCAGGCCCACCGAAAGGGCGACGGCGGCACCGGCCGCCAGAACCGCCACCACCCGACGGCCGTTCATCGTGGCTCCGAGGCCCGGTTAGGGCAGATCGGTACGCCCAAGAGCGCGGTTCCGCGATGCTCTTGTGCCGTTTTCATCGGACTCCGTTCTCCGTCGCCAAAAGGGAAACCTACCGCGGTTGCCGGGCCATTTACTAGGAGCCGTTCGCCAGGTTTGTGTTACGGCCCATCACAGCTGGTCGCCAGCTTTTCGGACCATCATGAGGCATGGCCAAAAGGAGGCGGCGGAGGCTGGCGTGGTGGGTCGCCGGAGTCCTGGTGGTGGTGGTCGTCCTGGCCGTCGGAGCACCCTACGTCTACATCCACTTCATCGAAGGACCGGCTCCGGCCAAGCTGACCCTCCCCACACCTCGGGACACCACCTCGACATCGGCTGCGGCTCAGCGAGCGACGACCGCGTCGGTCGCCGGCACGTGGAATGTCGGGTCGGGTTCGCTGGCCGGGTACCGGGTGCAGGAAGTCCTGGTGGGCCAGAATGCAACAGCGGTAGGCCGGACCAGCGACATCTGGGGTTCGCTGACCATCAGTGGGTCAACGGTCACCAGGGGTTCGTTCACCGTGAACATGGCCAGCGTCGTCAGTGACCAGAGTCAGCGCAACGCCAAGTTCGACGGTCCCATCATGGACGTGAGCCGCTATCCGACGGCGACCCTGACGCTCTCCTCGCCGATCGCGCTGGGCCAACTGCCCGACGACGGTGTCATTGCGCACTATTCCGCTACAGGTGTGCTCGACCTGCATGGTGTCGACAAGACGGTGTCCTTTGCCGTCTCGGCCGAGCGGCTGTCCGACCAGATCGACGTCTTGGCCGATATCAACATCCCGTTCGTGAGTTGGGACATCGCCAATCCGAGCGTCGGTGGCTTTGTCACGACGGCAAACAACGGGACCCTCGAAGTCCTGCTCCACCTGACTCAGGGCGCGGGAAACCCGGCCTCGACGGGCGCCGGCAGTGGCAACTCGGGTGGAGGCGGTGGCCCGGTCACGATCCCGAGCACCACGGTGCCGCCCCTCACCGTTCCCTCGAGCTGAAACGGCGCCACGGTTCCGCCGCTCCCCCACCGGACATCGGCGCGGGCTGTCCTGATCCCCACGACGTCCGGTCGTAATCTGCGGGGAGGATGGCTGAAGGAGATCTCGCCGGAAAACGCCGGGGTCCCGCTCACGCTCGGCGAGGGCTGACCAAGGAGAGCAAGAGCCGGCTGAGCGAACTGGGCCGGCAACTCCCACCGATGGGAGCTGACGACCTCAAGGCCGTCGCGACGGAGCGGGTCGCCCGGTTCTGGCGCGGGCTCCTGGTCGTGGTGGTCATCGTCGCTCTCCTGTTTGTCGCCGCCGGCGCCGGCATCCAGTGGTTCCGTCCCATCCCTCGACCCGGGTTCCGGCCTTCGATGGCCGAGGTGGTGAGGCTGCCCGGCGCCGCGCCGACGCTGCCCTGGCCGACATCGGGTGAGGCGGCCATGGCCGTAGAGGGGGTCGGGAACTTTGGCGGGGTGCACGATACGCGGCCCGTCCCGATTGCCGGCCTGGCCGACATCTTGACCGCGTACGTCGTCCTACGGGACCACCCGTTGGGCGACGACAGTGCCGGACCGAACCTCACCGTGGATGCCCCGACGTTGGCGACGTACCAAGCGGGCTCGGCAGCGCAAGATGCGGAAGTAAAGATCACCCAAGGTGAGACCTTGTCGGAACTCGCTGCTCTCGAGGGGCTCCTGGTCGACTCCGGGAACGACATGGCCACGCTTCTGGCCGACTGGGACGCGGGAAGCACGGCGAGCTTCGTGACCAAAATGAATGAGGTGGCCGGCTCTCTCGGCTTGCAGTCGACACACATCACGGACCCGAGCGGGTTGGACCCGTCCACCGTCAGCTCCCCAGCTGACCTGGTCAGGCTCGGGGAGGCGGCCATGGCGATCGGCAGCTTCCGCCAGATCGTCGTCCTCGGCCAGGCGACGCTCCCGGTGGACGGTCTCGAGTACAACCTCAACTTCGACCTCGGCCAGGACGGCATCGTGGGCATCAAGACCGGATCGGATGCCGCGGCGAGTGGCTGCTACTTGTTCGCCTCCGTCCAGAGCGTCGCCGGACGCAATGTCACGGTGGTCGGCGCCGTGTTGGGACAGGCGGGTCCGAGCCCGAACACGGCTGCCGTCGATGCGGGTGATGCGCTCGTGCGCGCCGCATTCGCATCCATCAGGTCGTTCCCGCTCCTCCCTGTGGGGCACGTCGTCGGACGGGTGGTCGAGCCCTGGGGCGCGTCGGCGCCCGTCGTCGTGACGTCCTCGGAACCGGTCATCGGTTGGGCGGGGCTGACCATCGCCTATCGGGCTGGTGTCGACCCGTCAGCCGCTCCATTGCCGGCCGGGAGCGCGGTCGGAGACCTGGTGGCCGACCAGAACGGACGAAAGGCTCGCGTCGTGCTGCGCACCACGGGAGCGCTTGCGGGTCCGTCCCCGTTCTGGCGCCTGACCCGCTGAGAAACTGCGGGCGCGCCTCCTGGGGCGCCGGTGCGCGATCAACCCCACTCGAAGAGCTTGCGTAACCTCACCTTGCCGTCGGGTCGCCGCGGCACCTCCTGCATGGCCCCAGGCCTGTGCGCCTGCAGCCAGGTCGTGAGCTGCTCCAGGTCGGCGAACACGATCTCCTGGTCAGTCGCCATGACGTAGAGGCGGAACAGGTCCTTCTCCGTTGTCACGGAGAACTCGATCTCTCCTCCCTCGACGAAGCACCAGAGTGGCGTCGCTCCGGGCGTGGTCCTCGGTTCGAGGCGCCACCCTGGCCGACCCTCCAGGAGATCCATTATCTGCTTCCTCGTTTGGTTGGCGCGTTGGCCCATGGCGGCTTTGTCTCCCTCGTCAAAGAACGGATCTCCTCCCCAAGTATCGCCCCTCTGGTCAGCCGGCACCTGCGTCGAGAAGGCCCGACACTGGCGCCATGCGATTGGCTGCCTGGCTGGCCTCACCGGATCTCAGACGTTCCGAGTTGCCCCGAGCTGGGAGCCCTACCCTGCGACCCGGAACCGTGCCCGGCGGGAATCACGGATTTGCCCAGGGCGCATTTTCGGCCAACGGGTGGCCGCGAGGCCCGGCGCTGTCGGCCCAGGAGTCACTCCGGTTCAACCGTTCACGTCAGGAGTCTCGGTCAGCCGGCTCTCCTTCGGCACAATGGAGACGTGGTCCCCCGCGGACATCTCCCCAGCGACCTGGATCTCGCTTCGTGGCCTGCATTCACCAAGGAGCGTCCCCTGGAGCTCTTGGCCAGTGCCTGTCTGCTCGGGGTGCCCTGTGGGGTCGATGGAACCTCCTACGGTGCCCCCTACCCGCATACAGAATTTCTGGTCCACCATCCCAACGTCCATGTGGTGACGTTCTGCCCAGAGGAATTCGCATTCGGGACCCCACGAAAAACGCCTGACATCCATGGCGGCGACGGGTTCGACGTTCTGGACGGAAGAGCACGTGTCTTGAGCGATACCGGCGAGGACTGGACCGAGCAGATGCTGACGGCGGCTCACGCCATGTTGACGACAGCGAGGCAGAACAACGTTCGACTGGCACTCCTGATGGACATCAGTGCCGCTTGTGGTTCCCAGGTCATTTATGACGGCGCTCGCTCACAGGGTCGCTATCAAGCGGGCCAAGGGGTCTGCGCCGCGCTCCTCGTCCGACACGGTGTCAAGATCGTGAGCCAAAGGGATCACCGCACGCTCGAGGCTGTGCTGGGCAAGCTCGACCCCGAGTATCGACCAAATCGGGCTGCTCGCGACCACCACGAGACGCAGTGGTACGTGGAGACATTTGGGCGCCAGTAGGCACTCGTCAAACTCATCGGCGGCGGGCGACGTTTCGTCCCCACCAACATGGGTTCACTATCGGCTCCCCGGGCCGGGGACGCACTCGCGGAGACGGGAGCACTCTCGACCCCGTTCGTCCTTATGAAACCGCAACCGACGGAGCGACCGCCTGAGAAGAATGCACCTGCCGGAGGAGGGCTGCGCTGACCAACAACATGACGACGAGGAACCCCACGTACGCGCCCCATCCCACCACCATCCAGCCTTTGCCGTGATAGCTGCTGAAGGTGACCCCGATCCAGACCGCCAGCCCGTTGAAGGCCGCGACGATGAGGCTCAGCCATCCCATCCACCGGCTGCCGACCTCCCGACCCAGCATGGCCAGTCCCAACCCGGCCAGGAAGACTGCGGTCATCACCGAGGTGACCGAGAAGAACAACGTGTTCAGGTCACCCAGCATCCGCACGAGGGAAAGGTCGTGCAAGCCGCCCGGCTGGGCGACCATGAAAGCCAGCACCGCGGTGGGGAGCGCTGCCAGCGCCGTCGTGATGGCCACCCCCAGGCCGGCCCCGAAGACGATCGGGGCCAGCGACTCGGTACCGTCCTCCCCTCGGCGGAGCACACGGTGCAGGTAGGCCACGAACCAGACCAGAACTCCGGCCGCGAAGAAGTCGCAGATCATTCCCGTTTGCAGGGCCACCCGGTGATCGGTGACCCAGGCCAAGGTCGTGGCCGGCGACGAGTCGACCCGCGGCTGCTGCGGATAGATGAAGCCGGAAAGCACAGCGAGCACCACGAATGAGAGGCCGCTGAGCGCGCCGAGACGTTCGAACGTCGAATCTTTCACGAATGTTCCCCTTTGATCCCTTTGAAGGACCGCATCAATATACGGCTTCGCCGGTGGAAACGTCTGAACCTGGGTCCGTGGTGTGCCGGCGACACAGCCGAGGGATGGGCGAACTGCCGCTGATGTCAGCATCCCGGTCGGGGAGGGTCAGAGACATACACGTCGAGGTCATGCGTCGTGGCCGAGCGTCACGGGCAATGCCTCGACCCCGCGGATGATCATTCTTCTCGCCCACATTGGTTCGTCGTAGGCGGGCATCATCCTGGGAAAACGACGAAGCAGCTCGGGGAGCGCCACCTGCGCCTCCAGCCGCGCCAGTGCCGACCCGAGGCAGTGATGGGGTCCGCCTCCGAAGGACGTGTGCTCGTTCGCCCTGGGCCTCGCCAGGTCGAGTACGTCTGCGTCATCTCCCCACTTGTCGGGGTCGCGATTGGCCCCGCCGAGGCACAACAGCATCACGGATCCTGTCGGAACATCGATATCTTCGATCTTGACCGGAGCAAGAGCGATGCGGCGGGTGTACTGCACCGGTGAATCGAATCGAATCAGCTCTTCGATGGCGTTCGCCTCTAGACGCCGGTCACCGCGGAGGCGGTCGAGCTGCTCGCGATACTCGAAGAGGTGAACCAGTCCATTGCCAATCAGGTTCAAGGTGTTCTCGTGCCCGGCCACGTACAAGAGCGTGACCTGAGAGACCAACTCCTCGAGGGTCAGACGATCGCCAGAGATCTCGGCCTGAATGAGCTGGGACAAGAGGTCGTCGGACAACGACACCCGCTTCTCTCTCACGACGTCCTCGATATACCGGGACAGCGACCTTCCAGCCTCGATGCTCGCCGCCTCTTCTTCCGGAGTGTTCAGTGGATCGAACGTCTTCGTGACCGCCAACGACCATGCACGCAACTGGGCGATGTCCCCCGTGGGCATGCCGAGCATCTCGGTGATGATCAAGGCCGGCAAAGGCAGGGCAAAGTCAGCAATGATGTCGGCGTCCGATCGTTCCATCAGAGCGATGATCAGTTCGTCCACTTCGGTCTGAGTGCGATCGCGCCACGAACTGATGGCCTTGGGCGTGAACGCCTTGGCAACCAGACTCCGGAGCCGGGAGTGGTCTTCGCCGTCTCGACGCAGCATCATCTGGTGCAGATGACCTCCGCCGATCCGGTTGCGGGCGACCTCGGCATCGACAGCCGGAGTGGGATAGGCACGAGAGACATCGACGGCCAGCGATCGATCGCGGACAAGTCGGTGCACGTCCGCGTACCGGGTGAGGATGAACCCGTCGATTTCGGGATCGAAGTGAACGGGATCCTTCGTCCGAAGAAGGTCGTAGTAGGGGTAGGGATCCGCAAGAAAGGCGGAATCCCGCGGGTCGACGAGCAGCTCTCCGATGCCGCCAGACAGCGGACGCCTCGCCGCGACCCGCAGAGGAGTCGGAGCTGGCGCTGGTCGCTCGGCGTTCTCGTTGGCTCGTCGAAGTCGACCCGTCGTCTCTCGAAGGAGTGCGAGCATCACGCGGGGGCTCTCGAGAAGGTTGTCGATGAATCCCGAGCCGTCGACTTCCTGGAGCACCATGTCACTCGTCGCCGTGACCGTGGCGCCACAAGGTCGGCCCTCAATCAGAGCCATCTCACCGAAGGACTCCCCCGCCCCTATTTCGGCTACGAATAGCCCGGCCAGGGTGACTGCGGCCGTTCCGTCGATGATGATCCACCACCGGTCCGCGACGCTTCCTTCCGTGCAGATCACGTCGCCGTCGCCCACTTCGCGCACATCGCGCAGGGACGAGGTCAGGGCGGACAGCTCCTCGGGGGAACATCCTTCGAACAACGCCAGGTCGGCCAGGCTGCTCGAATCTGGCATTTCGGACACTCCTTGCTGGCAACTTCGATCGGGATCGTAGATCGCATGGACAGGGTCTCGCGAAGCACCCGCTCGGAATCCGACGGTCGGGATCTGCGGCGTAGACGCCGACTGTCCGAGCCGTACCCGGCGGTCACGACCCCGTGCCCACACGCCATAACGTCGTCTCGCTGCCAACCGTGAGCCGGTTGCGCCAGGCTCCGGAGGTGGGCCTCGAAACGCGGCCGAGACGGTACTGAAGACCATCGGGGGCGGGCCGGACGCGCTCGAAGCCCGGTGCGGCGTCCAGCGAGGCCCCTCGGCGAACCCAGAGAGGTCGTGCCCGTCCACGCCGTCGTAGCGCATCAGATGGTGTCGGAGACGGATTCCGCTCAGGTCCCCCGCTTTGGCCCTCTGCGGCATACTCTGCCTCGGGTTATCCGGCACAATGACGTCGAGGTAACCCAAAATCCCAGGCAGAGACGCTAAGGTAGAGGTTGAGGGGGCTCCCCGAATGGGAGGCCACATTGGGCACGCGGAGGGCTTAAAACTCGCCTCGGGGCCGCAGGCCAAAATGGCCCAATGGCACCCCGGATGACCGAGGACTCGACGCTCCTGCCACCATCAACTTCGCCCGGCCGAAACAGAAGCCGTCGGGCCACCACAGCCCGAGCAGCCGCGTCGTCACCGAATGAAGACTCGTGCCTTCTCAACAAGCAGTGCCCAATCGGCTCGCCCGTCCATTGGTCCATTTCCGACCTGGTCGCAGTGGGCCCTCGTCGGTCCCCGGGGCCCGGTTCAGGAAGGTCCGATTCGTGGCGCCATCTGTCATTGATGGTGCAAGGGGGAAAAGTCGTGCGATGTACGTGACGGCTGTACATGAGGACATCGAGAGAGGACGTTCGAAGGAAGTGGTGCGTTGGGATGGGCGGGTGACCGGTTGAAGGAACTGCTGGTTGTCGCCGCTGTATGTTTTGCTGCAGCGCCGTTCGCGGCAATGGCTTACGGGGTCATGAAGAGTTACCGCGAGACGCACCCATGGCCGGAGGGGTTTCCGCACAACGCACGCAACATCGCTGTGGGCTCCGTGGCATGTGTGCTCGCCACGTTGGTGTTCGCTGGTTTCTCCCGGCACCCTGCGGCAGTCCCGACGCTGGCAGACCCAGTTACCCGGGCCCAGCTGTACATACCGTCGGTCACGACGACAACTGCCGCAGCGCCTGCGACGACTACGACAACGACTCCCTCTGCTACGGCGCCGACGCTGGATCTGGCCGCTCTGGCTCTGTTGCACGTCCTGACACGCTCGACACAACCGGCGGCCAGCGCTACGACGCCAGGCACAACGGCCAGCGCAGCACCGACACCGTTGACGCCGATCCTCAGTGCGGCGCCTCCGGCGACGGAGCCCGTCACAACGACAACTGCGTCCGTGACCACGACGACGGGTACGGCGACCACTAGCACGACGACGACCACCGAGGGCACGACGACTACCACGACTACGACGACACTGCCCCCGACCACGACTACAACTACGAGTGGGAACACCGGTGGCACGGGGGTGGGCAACACGGGTAACACGTGACGATTCGACTGCGCCCTCGTAGCCGGCGCAGTCGGCCATTGCCGGATTCTGAACTCGGGAGGACTTGCCTTCGAATTCGGTGCCGTCCCGGGCACCTCCGATCTGGGTCCGAAACCGGACTGGCCTCGCCCAACGGGCAGGTCACTTTTCGAGAACGCGTGATCGAGACCGATATATCACCGGATGCCGATTCGCGCTGTTCCCACCCGAACAGAATCCGGCGCCAGACGTCACCGCAGCCCAGGCACCACCCATACTGACACTCACGGGCTCATTTCAAGCGACCACGACCACCACCGCCATCGATCGTTGGATTAGGGGCTTAGTCGCTGAGGTATTCCGGTGACCTCCCATGCTCGGCCTAATGCACTCCCAAACAACCCAGCGATGACCAAAACCAAAGCACGCTGTAACGCTCAGCTTTGAGGGTCGGCCAGGAGCGCAATGGCAAGCCCGAGTTGGATTGAAAATCCCCCGGCCGAAATTACTGCAAAGACGAGGTTCAGCGTGCGAGTTGGAAAGCCTCGGGAGAAGTTCCCGGCCCGTTTTGCTCGCGGTATCAGGCGGCTGGTGGCAAACAAGCCGACCATCGCCATCACGAGGCTGGATGTCCCCCAGACAGCGCCACCTCCGGTCAACGCGACGATCGAGACGAAGAAGGCGTCGACCAAAGCAAGGAATGCGCTTCCGGCCAGAACAGTCCGCCTCTCCCGAGTCTTCGCGTCGGCATCGTCGGCGTTGACGACCGACACGGCCACGACCAGCAGGCCGAGGATGGCCGCAGATGCGCCCGCGCCTGTAGCGAAGAACATTTCGTAGTGGCCCAGCAACAGCGACATCTTACGAACATCACGGGTTGCACCCGGCGGTACCCGGGGCCGGATGGCCGGGATCTGCGGCTCTCAGAAGAGCACCACACCGTGTCCCGATCGCCGGGAATTGTGGGGCGCTCGCCACTTCGGAGGCTCCTGGACTGCATGACCCGCATTGAGGGGTTCAGTCACCGCAGGCACCGTAACATCGGCGATCGCGACCCCTCGGGCTAGGCGTCGACGTGCCCGCAGTGACTGCAAGCTCAATGCCCGCGTTCGTTCAGTCCAGCAGTGCGCTGAGCTTCTTCGGCGCGAGAACCCGGTAGCTATCCGTCACGAGTTCATGGATCTCCTGCCAGTCCGTGTCCTCGGTCAGCAGCACCCCGATGCGGTCCGGTCCCGCCCGCGGGGCGAAGAAGGGGCGGCCAATGGACAGCAACGCCTCGCGTTCGTCTGGGTCTGCACGCAACACCAGCAGTGGGAGAGGCTTGCCGGCCGGGCCCTCCCGTGCCACGAGCAAGCAGAACGACCTCCGCCGGATGTCGAACGAGTGTGCCGTCGATCTCGATTCGGTCCGTGAATAGTCGACGCGCACCGTCACCTCGGGCAGCGCCAGGCATAGGCTGCGAACCCGCTCCACGATGTCCCTCGGGATCGCGACGGGCGTCTTCATGCGCGCCATCTCGCGCACTGGCGCCCTATCACGGTGAGGCCCGTTACCGCTCCGATGTCGTACCGGCGAAACGCGGATGGGGCTGCGGCTGACTGCTGCTGAACACGTCGATTCATCCCACGCCTATTCGCCGAACGTGACTTGAAGCTTATTCCAGAGTGCCCCGGAAGGCCGAGTCGATGGGACAGTTCGCTACGTCGGGTGGGCCGCCGCAGCGCACCCAACGAGCCCGGGACCGGCCCGATCGGAACCGGGACCCCTGCTAGCCATGTCCTTGAAGAGCCAGCTCCGGACGATTGAGGCAACTTTCGCAGCAGCTCCGGAGCATTGAGCGAAGTTAATCATGGTCAAGACGCGTTGTGTGGGTCTGTGGCGTCGAAAGGCGTGCACGTAGCCTCCGAATGCGCGCCAGCGGGCGCGACAACGTGTCGCGGCGGGTAGGTATGAGAGCGGGGCGGACCCCGCCGAAGGTCATGCAGCGAGGTCGCAGTCGCGAAGAAGAGTACGCAGCTCCTTGTCGAAGGCACGCCAGGCGCTGGCCACCGGATGTAGCACGCGTCGAGGAGGCCGGCTGATCGAGTCGAGGTCGGCCAGCGTCGGGACGACGACCCGGGTGGCGAGACGGGTGAAGAAGGTGGCGATCCATCGACCGTAGGGCGTGACCTGGTAGCGGTGCCGACCCGGGACTCGCTCGATGATGCCCTTCAGCCGCAGGCGGCGCAGGTCGTAGGTGGCCTGGGCACTCGAGTAGGCGGCGTCGTAGAGCGCGGCCATGCGGACGCGCAGTGCGGCATTGGTGAGCCCGTCAAAGACGGTGTCGAAGGCGCAGACCGCGCTGAGGAGGGCGACGACGCGTGGATCGCCGAAGCGCAGCCCCGGGGCGCGTTGGCCGTCATGGACGCTCGGCATGACGACGGCTTGGAGCGCGGCAGGGTCGGGCAGCCCCGGTGCTCCCTCACCGAGGGCGTTCAAGAAGCGCTCGTTCACCTGGGCCCCGGCTGCGCGAAGCGCCGCCAGTTCTTTGCGTTGAGGGTTTTCTTGAGGCGGAGGTCCTCGGCGTTGTTCAGGGTCGCCTCGACCCGAAGCGCCTGCTCGTGCTTGAAATAGGCCTTCGCGCCCGAGGACTTATAACGGATCTCGATGCGGGGGTAGACGCCGCGCGTGATGACGTTGGTCGCGAAGCGACCTGGCGTGGTGCTGCGCACCTGGCGCCCGAAGACGATGCGGACCTTGTCGGGTCGCCCGAGGGTGAGGTGGTCCTGATGGCGGCCTCGAACCAGGCCCGACCGACCTGGGGGCGCTCGAAGACAGCGGTGTCGGAGATCTCCATCTGTCGCACCGAGAACGCCCAGTCGAAGCCGGCGGCGCGGTCGGCGTCGGTGAGGGGGCTCGGCAGCTCCGGCAGCCAGCGGGCGATGAGGCGTTGGACGTGTCCGGCGGAGAGTGATCCGGCGAGACGCTGTGCCAGCTCGGGGTCTTCGACGGCCCGCAGTCCGTTGTCGAGGTCCTCATAACCCACGCCGCGCTGGTCGAGCTGGCGCTTGAGCCATTCGTGGCCGTTGGCCGAGGCGAACAATGGATAGGGGGCATAGGAGCCCAGCTTGAAGAACGCCGGGCCCCACTCGTGGTCCCAGAGGTAGAAGTACCACGAGTCGGGCACCCTCGACTGGCGCGAGAAGCTGAAGTGGGGATGGCGCGCGTCCGACTCGGACGCGTCGTCCTTGTAGCCGACCCAGACGGACTGGCGCTCTGGGCCTTGCCGACGAGCACCAGGCCCTCGGTGCCCTCGTCGGCCAAGGCGAGCTGGAAGGGGCGGGCGATGGACTCCTTGGACTCTTTGGCCTTGAAGCGCACGACGGGCAGCTCGAGGCGCTCGACCAGGGAGTCCAGTCGTCCACCATGCGGTCGTGGTTCTTGGTCAGCACGGCGGGCGAGGGAATGTTGCGCGTCCCGATCAGCGAAGCCCGGTGCAAGAGGAACGAGACGAGCCCGCCCTCATGGGTGAGTTCGGGCAGGTAGCCGGCGATCCAGAGCCGGTCGACGGAGCGGACCCGCAGCGTCACGTGCTCGGCCAGTAGGGTGGAAGTGGTCCCCATGGCGACCTCCTCACCGGCCGTTGGCGCGGCCGATGCTGAGCAAGTTGTTTGGCAGAGGACGCTACGTCGGAGACCGCGTGGAGGAGAGGCGATCACACTTGTCTCTCCCGCCGCGCCTGGTGCCCTGTTGAAGTGCACCGACCGGGACGCCGAGGGCCGGCTTGGCCGGCCTGGACCCGACTCCGCCGTGCCGAGTGGCGCCAACCCCGAGCGAGGCTCAGACCTTCTGGACCTTCACGCGGCCAGATCACGTCGCGGGAGGCTCGGCGGTCTGAGGCTCGCTCGCTAGGACTTGATGTAAGGATCGAGGTCGTAGATGCGCCCCAGCTCGGCAAGGTCGGGCGTACCGAGTGCAGTCTCAACCCGTCGGAGAACCGAGAACAACACCGCTCGCGACCTCCTGGTTCCTTGTCGCCACACCAGTTGACGCACCACACGGCCCAATGGTTCGGGAAGCTACCCGATGGGTCAGTTATGCGGGTGGCCCAAGGCCGGAACGGCGAACGGCTCAGGTGCCGAGGGAGCGCAGCGGGTAGTCCCGCCCCCGATATTCAAAGACGGGCACCACCCGTCCATCCGGTAGAGCCTGGACCCTGTGTCCGGCAACGTAGAGGTGCCTGGCTCCGTCCTCCATCACGACGAGAAGCTCGGTGGTATCCGGTTCGACCTCATGCTCTCTCCCGTCCAAGGGACCCCCGTCGAGTACGGCGTGACCCGCTGTCTCATTCACGATGGGCTCCGCGCAAGGTGATATCCAAAGCCAAGCGCTTCATGGCCGTCTTAGGGTGTGTTCGTGGACCGCGGGCGAAGCAGAACATCGTCTGTACGTAGCCAGCTGAGCGTCGGAGACGGTGGCAGAGACCTGGCGGTCGGAGTCCTTCAGCGCTCCGGGTGACACGGCGGTCGAGTCGGCCCTGGGCTCAGCGCCCGTGACCGGCCCGGTAGCGAGTATGGCTGGCCGCATTGTCTGCGGCCTCGATGCGCGACTGCACGTCGCTGAGCTGCGCCCGCATCTCCCGCCCACGCGAATCGGGTCGTACGTCGTCGCAGGGTCTCGAAGGCAGCGCGAAGCTCGAGTACACGACCTTGCGAGGCAGGTCGACGGGCGGGTAGGCGCGATGGAGGGTGTCCGAGCAGTGGACCGTCACGTCGCCGGTCTGCGTCTCGAGCATGATCGGCTGCAGGTCAAGCCGGCGGTCCCGGCCGGTGGCCATGGTGTTGGCGCGGTGACTACCAGGGATCACCCCGAGAGCTCCGCTCGTCCGGTCAGCCCCGGTCACCGAGATCCCGGTGGTCAGGCCGTTGCAGGAATAGGAGTGGCCACCTTGGCCACAGTCCTTGTGCCAAGGCAGGTCGGACAGGCCCCGGACTATGCCGAGCGGCTTGACGAGGGCCTCTGCGCCACCGGTATGGATATGGCCGTCTCCGGTGAGCTCACCGATCACGCGGTAGCGCCGATCGTCGAGCAGCGACCGCAGGGCAGCCGACTTGTCGTAGAAGAAGAGCACCCGGACGGCATGGTTCTCACCTGCCTCGTCGGTGGCCCACCAAGACTCGCCATCGTCGGGGGTTGCCCGGGTCAGCCAGTCGTCGACGTCAGCACCCAGCGTGGCCATTTCCGTATCGCCGAAGACGTCTCGAAAGTGGGCGAAGCCGGCCTCCTCGAGGAAGTGCGCAATCTCCGCCGGGTCGTCGTCCACGGTGAAGGCGCGGCCCAGATCGAGGGCGTCCCCGTCGAGGTCGAGGAGCGTGACGTCACCTGCTTCGTGCACCTTGCGGCCGTCGAGCAGAGCGCGCAGCACGGGCTCCCAACCGATCCAGTCGACGATGTCCCCCGTCACGATCCTGACCCGTGAGGTCATGGCCAGCCCCATGGTCGACTGCCGGTCCTGGAGCAGGTCGGACAAGGCGTCGGATCCGAGCACCGCCACCACACCCGCCGAGTCGATCCCCGGAAGGAGCCGAAGCGTCCCGGAGGCACCGGCGAGGGTGATGGCGCGTCCGTCGATGTCAAAGCCCAGCGCCGGGAGGTTCAGGTAGGAGCATCCCCGTCCCGCAAGCTCGCCGTGCACGGCTAGAGCATCTGGTAGAAGGCCGTCGAGAATCTCGTCCAGCTCGAGCAAGCGGACGTCCTTGGCGTACCGGGTACGGGCATCGACCGACATGATCAGGAGGCTAGTTCGACCTGACTGGTGTCGTCGTCGTGGCTGACCACTCAATCGCTGCGCCTGTCCAACGAAGGCGCACTGAGGGTTCTGCCGACGTGGAAAGTGCGCCGGTACAGAGCGGTATGCGGGCCGCCATGATCGGGGGGACAGGGTGCACCAGGCACCATAGAGAGGTCCGAATGTCGTGACGGGCGAACCGAAATCAGTCAGAATTGGAGCGGTGCCGAACGAAGAGCCGGTCACGTCAGCGCCCCAGGAGATACGAGACGCTCTGCCATTACGGGTATCAATCAAGGTCCTGGGCTTCGTAGCGGTTAAGTCCCACGAGTGAGAGGAGACATGAAGATGGAGACGATCGGCTTTCTCGAGCATCCCTTGGTCAACCCGGAGGCACAAGCAATCTTTGACGAAGACGTCGAGGAGGTCGGCTACGTAATGAACGTCTCGAGGTTGTGGGCTTACAGCCCGGGTCTGGTGACGGGCCTCTTCGACCTGATGCGCCGATCCATCTCCGAGCACGAACTGAGCTTTCGCCACCGGGGCATATTGGTCGCGGCATGTGCCTCAACACTTGGTGACTCCTACTGCTCGGTCGCCTGGGGTTCGAAGCTGGCCGCTGTGTCTGATCCTGAGATTGCTGCTGGGGTGATTCACGGTGGCGACGAAGGGCTGACCGACCAAGAGCGAGCCATGGCTACGTGGGCCCGAAAGGCTGCGAGCGACCCGAATGGCACGGCCGAGGAAGACGTCGACGTTCTCCGTTCAGTCGGATTCGACGACAAGCAGATATTCGCCATTACGGTGTTCATTGCGTTACGGCTGGCATTCTCGACGGTCAATGATGCGCTGGGCGTCGGGCCTGACGCGACTCTCTGCGCGAATGCGCCCGAAGCGGTCGTGAGCGCCGTTCGCTACGGCAGGCCAGCCACGGACCACACCGATTGATCGGGATGCCTCATTTCGCCGGAACCCTGTGGCGCACCGCAAGTTGTCCAATAGGGCGGTGACAGGTGCGATTCAACTGTGTTCGACCGGGCCGACACGACGCCGGGCGTCAACTCTGCTGGCTCGACACCCCACGCACTCGGACGAGCCGCCACTGTTGATTCTTGTCACACGTCGTGGTATCCGTGCGGGAGCGAACGTAACGTGCGGTCAGGCGACGGGTATGTGAATGGGACGTTTGTGTTTTCAGGTGTTCGACACCTTGGAATCGGATCTGCAGATTCAACCCTGACCTCCAAAGTCTTCAGTTTGACGCGAATCGCGCGCCGACCTCGAGCCACGCGTGCAAGCCGACGGTCTCGAAGAGATCGTCCGGCGTCGAGATCGCGCCATCGAAAAGTATCGGCGGATGCATCTCGGCCAGCGCGCCGATGGCGGCCCGGACTACTGGGGAGATGACAGCGAGTGGCCGGATGGCTAGCCGGTAGCCCCACGCGGCCAGCTCCTCGGGCTCGACCGGGGGCGACGATCCGTTCTCGACGATATTGAACATCACCGGTCCCTCGACCTCGCCAGGGATGCTCGAGACCTCGTCGATCGTCTGCGGAGCCTCGATGAAGATCAGGTCAGCTCCTGCCTCGAAATAGGTGTTGGCGCGACGGACGGCCTCCGTGAAGCCGAGCGGGCCGCGGGCGTCGGTCCGAGCGATGAGCACCAGGTCTGGGTCCGTCCGTGCCTCGATCGCTGCCCTAATCTTCTCCACGAACTCCTCGCTCGGGTATAACCGACTTGCCGCTCAGGTGCCCGCATCGTTTCGGAAACGTCTGGTCCTCGATATGAAGTCCGGCAACACCAGCACGCTCGTACTCGACGACGGTTCGCTGGACGTTGAGCGCATTGCCGAATCCGGTGTCGGCATCGGCCACGAGCGGGCCGGAGAGGATGCCGGCGAGGCGGGCGGCTTGGGTCGACATCTCGGTCATCGTGAGAAGTCCGAGGTCGGGCACACCCCCCATGGTCATCGATACTGCCGCTCCCGACATGTAGGCCCCAGGGAATCCGTGTCGCTCGACCAGAGTCGCCGACAAAGCGTCATAGATGCCTGGCAGCACGGTCAGCTCGGGAGCGGCCAGCATGCGCCGAAGCGCCGATCGTGGTGATTCCTTCGGAATGGTGTTCACGCTGTCTCCTTGGATCCATCGACGCCGGTGGTCCGCCGCCGGCTTCCCGCTCAGCGAGGGCATTAGCTGGGCCTCATCCCACGGGGAGACCCTATAGTGCGAGTTCTGCGTCCCCGATTGTGCCGAGGGACGACTTCAAGAACGGCAAACGCCGTGATGGCCCTAAGGAAGGCGGACATGACCGACAACGACATCATCTCTAAGTCCACGATCTCAGCCGACTTGGCCTCGCGCATCATCGACGCCGCCACTGCCAAGGCGGTGTCACTGGGCAAGGGGTTCGCCATTGCCATCGTCGACGACAGCGGGCTGCTGAAGGCCTTCAGTCGGATGGACTCGGCTCCCTTGATATCCATCCAGATCGCGCAGGACAAGGCCTACACCGCGGTCGGCTTCGGGATCCCGTCGCATGGCTGGTACGACTTCATCAAGGACGATGCCCCCTTGGCGCTCGGCGCCCCGACCGGTATCGACCGGCTGGTCGTCTTCGGCGGTGGATATCCAATTGTTGTCGGAGAGGCGTTGGTGGGCGCGATCGGCGTAAGCGGTGGTCACTACAGCGAGGATATGCAGGTGGCAGAAGCCGGGTTGGGCGCGCTCACCCCCTGACAGCCTTCGCGAGGGCATGAACGGCTGAGCCATGCGAACCGAACGGCTGTACATCTCCAACCGTTCCTGCCTTGAAGAGGACCCGGTTCTTGGTCATTGGACCATCGAGTCGATGTCCGCCACGATGTCCCACCGTTCACCGGTTACGTGGGCTGCTCACGGCCCTCGCTGCGCGCTTTCCAGAAGGCGCCTTCGTCATAGCCGTCACCGAATTCAGGGGCATTCCAGAGGTCCGATCCGTTCCAAATGTCTGAACCGTCCACCTGTAGTGCCTTGCAGAGCGCATTGAGCACGTCCACCAGGATCACAGCTCGAGCGCTCAAGTTGGTCCGCGCCACGGTTCTGTCTCGGATGTCTACAGCTCGC
Organism: uncultured Acidimicrobiaceae bacterium; assembly: GCA_963850095.1. GTDB lineage: Bacteria > Actinomycetota > Acidimicrobiia > Acidimicrobiales > RAAP-2 > Bog-473. Next base: position 755,347 of record CAWKJX010000004.1, read on the forward strand.
CTGACCGCCTCTAGGAGTAGTTTCGTGGGATCGTTCCCCGTCCGCTCCTGCCAACGAGGATCTTGCCACCTCCAGCCGTTCACGTGTTCAGGAGCCGCGGCTGATCGTCGTTGTTCACGACACCCAGATTCCCACAAGCCGTTGGCCCCGTCAGACCCGCGCTTCGACGAACTCAGTAGGTGTTGAGGCTCGGCTCGTGATACTCAGACCGAGGGTTCGCTTGTATCTGCGCTCGCCACGGCGCGAGTGGGCATGGCCGAGCGCCGAATTCCCTTCGCCGTCAGAGTACCCAGCGCCACGATGCCGGTGAGTAGCGGGATCAGGAGGAGGGCGGTGTGCAGCGTCGTCGCGGATGCGATTGCGCCGATCAGGACAGGTCCTACGACGAAGCCGGCCCAGCCGCAACCGGCCACCGAGGCGACCGCTCTTCCGGTGTTCACGTTGCCCACCGCTCCGGCCGCCCTGAAGGTCATCGGGATGACGCTTCCGAGTCCGAATCCGAGCAGGGCGAATCCAGCCAGCACGCTCACGGGACGGGCGATGACGAGACCGCCGGCGAACCCGAGCGTGGCGATGGCGGCGAGCAATGGGAGCAATCGGTAGGCGGCGAACCTGGTGAAGAGCCGATTGCCGGAGAGCCGAACGGCCAGCATGGCAAGGGCATAGATCGCAAACCCCATTCCGGCGACAAGTGGGACGACATGCAAGGAGTTGCGGAGGTAGACGGCGCCCCAATCGGCTGCGGCACCCTCGCAGAGCATGTCGGCGAAAGCGATGCCCCCAAGGACAACGAGCTCCCTTTGCAACATGCTGTGGCGCCCCGCGCCACTGGCATCCCAAAATCCGGGGTCATCGCCCGCCGGCTGATCGGGGATCATCCGGGTCGTGAGCCAGCCAACGACGAACAGGCACGGTACCGCTAGGGCCAGCAGCTGCTCGCTCAGCGAGACGCCCACTCCAACCGCACACGCTCCGATGACCGCACCAATCAGGGCGCCACTACTCCACGAGCCATGGAATCCCGGCATCAGCACCCGAGCGGAGAACCCTTCGACTGCGATTGCTTGGGTGTTCATCGACACGTCGAGCGCTCCCTGGAAGAGGCCCCAGAGCAGAAACGCGACGAAGAACGTTCCGAACGAACCAGTGAGCCCGATGAACGGTCCCGAGACGCAGTAACCGAGCAGGGCCAGGCGGACCATCGACCGGCTTCCTACTTTCGGCAGAATGCGGGCAGCCAAGACCACGGCCAGGATCGATCCGATGGGGGCCCCGAGCAAGGCGAGGCCGAGTCGGCCGTCGCTAAGGCCGATGTGTTCTTTCAGCTGCGGTATGTGTGCTGTCCAGGAGGCGAACAGGAAGCCGTGTACGAAAAACACGGCGATGACGGCGACGCGAGGCCAGCGATCCACCGACGCTGACGCCCTCTGTCGGGTTGAGTCCGGGGTCAGCGTCAGACGCAGCGGACGTCGACTCCCGCCGCCCGCAACTCGTCCACGATCTGCTGATCGGCTCGGCCATCAGTGAGGAGGATGTCGATGTCGACGAGATCGCAGACATGGCCGAACGCCACGCGGCCCAGCTTCGAGGAATCGGCCACCGCGATGACCCGTTGCGAGGCTTTGGCGGCGGCCCGCTTGACCGCAGTCTCGGCGAGGAAGTGGGTGGTAATGCCCGCCTTGGCGTCGATGCCGCAAGGGCCCATCACGCACGTGTCGAATCGGAGCTGAGAAAAAGAGGGTTCGGTCAGACTCCCTGTCAACGACAGCTCTCCAGGACGGACTTCTCCACCCGGGAGGAGGAGTTTGATGCCCGGGCACTCGTGCAGCTCGAAGACTGGTCTAAGGGCGAGCGGCATGACGGTCAATCGCCGACTGCGGAGTGCCCGTGCCACCTCCATGGCGGTGGTGCCACCGTCGAGGATGACCGTCTCGCCGTCGGCCAAGAGGCTGGCCGCAGCGGCGCCTATCGTCGCTTTGGCGTCGCTGAACTCGAGGGCTCGGATGCCGTACGGGGTCTCCTCGGCGCTGAGGAAGACACTCGTCGCCCCTCCGTGCACACGTCGGAGCCCGCCACTGCGCTCCAACGACTCGAGATCTCGACGCACGGTCATCTCAGAGCAATCCAGGGCATCGGCCAGCTCCCCGACCAGCACTGGACTGTGCTGGCGGAGCGCCTGCAGGATCATTTGGTGGCGAGTCTGCACATCCACGGTGTTCATATTAACATACAGAATGTGTATTCTCACATTGGTGCCGGGCAACCTCCGGTCGAGGCGGTGGTGTTCGACGTGGGCGGCGTCCTGCTCGATTGGAACCCCCGGCACCTCTACCGCAGGCTGTTCGTGGACGAAGCAGAGATGGAATGGTTCCTGGCCGAGATCTGTTCGCCCACGTGGCATGCGCTCCACGACCGCGGCGCGTCGACCGCGGCATCGTGCGCCGAGCTCGCTTCCAGGCATCCCGAACTCTCCAAGCTGATCTGGGCGTGGTCGGATCGCAGCGAGGAGATGATCGGCGGCGTCGACACCGGGTCGGTGGAGGTCCTCCGGGCGCTGAGAGAAACCGGGCTGCCCTGCTATGCCCTCACCAACATGGAGGCGGAAACGTATCCGCTCCGCCTCAAGCGATTTCCATTTCTCGGTTGGTTTGACGGTACCGTCGTCTCCGGTCGAGAAGGTGTGGCGAAGCCAGAGCCCGCCATCTTCAGACGACTGCTCGACCGTTTCGGCTTGCCGCCGAACACGACCTTGATGATCGACGACAACAAGGAGAACCTCGAGGCGGCCAACAGGTTGGGGATCCAGACCACCTTGTTCTGCTCGGCCCACCAACTCCGAGCGGAGCTGGTCGCCCTCGGGCTTCTGGCCCGATCTGCACCAACGACATAGCGGAAAGAGCGACCATCACGCCACGAGCCGTGCCGTCGGCGGATGGCGGGTCGCAAAAGGGCCGCCGTATGGTGGGTAGTCCACGGTGTCGAAGGGTCGTCCCGAACGACGTTGCAGGGTGGGCGCGTCCGCGAATTACGGGCTTCGTTCAGCTTGCAGCGTCACTTATGTCAAGCTCATGGGGTGCGCGCTCGGACGCAAGGTATGTGGTGGGGATGCGCCATCGAAGCGCCCGATCCGCAGGCCTTGGCGACGTTTTACTCTGAACTGCTCGGATGGCCCATCGGTCACCACGAACCGGGGACGACCATCCTCGCCGCGCCCGAAGAGTCGATCTACATCGTGTTCCAAGAAGCAAACGGCTACCGCGCCCCGGTGTGGCCTCCGACAAATGAAGCCCAGCGTCCGATGATGCACCTGGATTTCCAGGTAGGCGACCTCGACTCCGCAGTCGCTGAGGCGGTTGCGCTCGGAGCAACCGTGGCTGCGCATCAGCCGCGGGAGACTGTCCGAGTGCTCTTCGATCCGGCTGGGCATCCCTTCTGCCTCTGCCGAGACGACGACTGACCGTGGGTCTGCCCCCGGTTCACTAACGGGAGGATGGGGCGTGCTGAGAATGGCCCCATGCGGTGCCGGATACGGACTCGGGCCGGTTCCATGAGCGGTTCCACCAGCGGGGGTTCCGCAGGGCTTCGCGTTCCATCCAGGCGAAGTGCTCCTTGGCCGCCGGCCGGATCGCGATGACTGCGAGGATCCCAGCGAGGACGAAGGGCAGGTGCCGACGGGGCGTGTCCCGGGCTGCGGCGAGAACTCCGGCCCCGGCCCAGGCGTAGAGCACAGCGTTGTAGACGGGCATGATCGACGCCGGTAAGCCCTCGGCCTCGGTGAGGACGGGCACAGCCTGGCGGACCTGCCAGGGGAACAGGGTGAAATGCAGCAGCGGCGTCATGATGGCGACGCCGGCACCGAAGGCGAGGAGCCGCTCGGGCGGCTCTTTGCGGGTGGCGGCGTAGAGCCAGCCCGCGTCCATGGCGGTCGAGGCGGCCAGCGCGCCGGCGAATCCGGTCTGCGCCTGGCCGATGATGCCGGTCCCGAGGGCCAGTTCCAGGACCTGGTGGGTGGTGGTCATCGAGCCGGCGAGCAAGTGCCCCCGTCGGGTCATGGGTGCCACGTTATGCCTTGTCAGGCCACGTTGGGCCTGTAGCCACGAGAAACGCCGAGGCACACAGCACAACGACGGCTGAGGCTGTGACCAGTGAGAATTGCGATCGTTGGCGCCGGCGAAGAGGACGCCGCCCTAAAGCGCTACCGTGTTGTTGCACGACACGGATTCGGCGACATCCGACGCCACCGCACCCCGAGTCCGACGGCTCGCGCGAAATTGTTTCTGCCCTGTGACGACGGTGGTCGGCGAGTGACATCACGATGAGCGGCAAGCTCGCTAGTGCGACGGCCAGAACCATGAGGGGAATGCTGATTATGAAGAGCGCCATTGATTTTGTGGGAACCCTAGGGAGTGGGTTCCTCCTCCTGGCAGCCATGCTGACGGGCGGAGGTAGAACGGATGTCAAGAGCCCAGTAGTGGTTCCTGAGCATCGCATTGCAGCTTTGTGAACGAGCCAGACTTGTGCAGGTCGTTGCTGTGGAGTCTGGGAATCCTGAGCCCGAGATGAGGGGCCGCACGGCCCAGACGGTCCGAATGCCCAGATATGTACCGGAGGGCGCCGGCTCCTTACTGCCAAATCCGAAGTGCGAATCGGGGGTGGCGTGCGCCGCCACCCCCGATTGCCCTGTCGGCCGCCTTAGCTGTACGTGGAGTGCGTCGTTGTAAAGGTCGGGTTATTGCCGAAGCCCAAGTAGTTGGGTGGGGCGACCGAGACGCCTGCCGGGTTGTCGGGGACAAGGAGGCCTGGGTCGGAGTTGTTGGAAAATGCGCTGTTGGCGACTGTCGTTGGTCCGTCCCACACGAGCATTCCGCCACCCGTGGCGGCCGCGGAGTTACCCGTCACGATGCTGTGGTTGATCTGCATCGGACCCCCCCCAGCAAAGATGCCTCCGCCAACGAATGCCGCACTGTTGGCTCGCACAATGGAATAGTTGAGTGTCGTCGGACCCGTGTTGGACAGCCCGTTGGACAGCCCCCCACCGCCGCGCGAAGAACTCCGACCCGCCCGTTGAAGAGTTATTCGAGACCACGGACACGTTGAGCGTCGCCGTGCCGTTGTTTTCGATCCCGCCGCCGCTTGAGCTGGTGTTACCCAACACGGTCGAAAAGTTGAGCGTCGCCGTGCCTTTATTCTCGATCCCGCCACCGTTGTTGACAGTGGTGTTGCCCGACACGATCGAAACGTTGAGCGTCATGACCGCTTGTCCGTCGTTCGGGATGCCACCGCCGTCAAAGGACCCCCCGACGTTGTTCGACACGACGGAATAGTTGAGGGTCAGGCTGCCGGGAGCACCTGTACAGAGACCGAAGGCATGGAGACTGGCGCCGCAATTGAAGATGCCGCCGCCGTCGCCATTTGCGGCGGTGTTGTTCGACACTGTCGAATTGTTCAGGGTCAACTGACCCATGTTGAACAGCCGCCGCCTGCGCCGCAGACGCGGTGTTGTGCGTCACGGTCGAGTGGTTCAGGGTCAACTGACCGCCGTTCCAGAGGCCACCGCCAAGGCCGTCGATACCAACGCCGTCCTGGATAACCAGGTTGTTCAAGACCACGGTTCCAGCCATGACGTTGAGCGTCGCCCCGTACTGGTGTCGGACCGCCGCCACCGTCGAGAGTCGCGGGGCCGCGACAGCGTCAAGTCCTTGTTGATGTAGAAGTTCCCCGTGCAGGTTCCGTCGACCAGGAGCGTCGAGCCGGCCGCCGCGGCGTAGATCGCATCCTGCAAGTTGTCGGCCGGGCAGTTCACCGTGATCCCGGCGGGGCTCGCGCCTGCGGGGACCGCACCCGAAACGGCCAGAGAACCGCCCGCCATCAGACTCGCAGTGGCCGCAACGAATAGAACACATGAGCGAAAGAAACGCATCGTCAGTCCCCCTCCCGGTTCGGCGGCGACGGATCGCCGTAAGTGCGTTCCCTCCGAACGCAAGGCGAGCATGACACAGATGGGATACATCCGCCTCGCAATAATCGAGTGAGTTCCAGCCAGCCAACGCACAAAATGCCCGGTCTGCGCTCGGCGCGCTTGTGCCTCGTCGGCGGGGCCAAGCGCAGAACAACGGTTCGGGAATCGGGAAACTGTCCCAGATCGTGTAGCGACGACTGCGACTGAAGGCGACCCGACCGCCGGGACAGTGGCGGTTGGGCAACTATGAGCCCACCGTGTCAGCGGAGGCTTGCGTTAAGCGGGGTCGTCGCAAGGTAGACATGTGTCCTTCGCGGCTCGGGGACGAACGGAGCAACCAATGACAGACCACGACCCACTGCACGGCCGAGGCCGCATGGTGTTCATTGTCGCGTCGGTGACGTTTTCCATCGCAGTCACCATGGCGCTCGGTTTTCCTGCGGCCGAAGCGTCCAGCAGGCAAAGCGCCAAGACCATCTTTGCCGCGGCGCGAGCTCGATCGATCAACGAGTCCCAACTCGCCGGCCACTGGACCGCGTCTTCGTATGGGGCTGGAAGCTCCGGGGGCGGTTCGGGCTCTAGTGGGGGCGGTTCGGGTTCCAGTGGGGGGTCCGGAAACTCGATCGCCGTCTCGCAGTGCAGCAACGTCAGCGAGCCAGGCGTCGACCAAAACCCGTACTTCGTCGAAGGCGACTACTTCGATCGGAAGGGGACCAATGCAGAGATCCAGGAAGAGATCGACGTCTACCCCAATTCTGAGCAGGCCACCAAGGACGTCCGGTTCACCTCCACCTCGGCTTTCCAATCCTGTTATTTGAGTCTCTTCACACAGCGCAAGAGTTCTATCGTCGCTGGCGTCGGCAAGGGCGCCACCGTGGGGACGATCACAATGGAACCGATACCGATCGCCAAGTACGGCCAACAGAGTGCAGAGATCCGACTCGTCATCCCTATTACTTACGAGGGCACCACCGTTGACTACGACTACGACTACGTGGCCATCGCAGTCGGCAAGTACGAGGCAGAACTCGACGAGAGCGACTTTTCGACCCCGCTGCCGGCCAATATCGCTGACAACTTCGAACGAGCTGTCGTGCATAGTCTCAAGGACAGCTGATCTTGCAGCCGAAAAAGTGTGCCGCTTGCGGAACTTTCGAATTCGGCAGGAACGGTGCCCCCAGATGTTCACATGCGCAGCGCAGACGTCCCCGTACGATGTGGGCGGTTATACGGGTTGATGCGCCTCTGAGACGGTGTCCTGAACCCTCTGTTACATGGGAGATCTGCCGTCCGGGAAGGTGCCCAAACGCTGGGTTCGGGGCGCCCACCCTTCGGCACTTACGAGCTAAGGCAGGCGGGTGGCGGGGAGGCCGTAACTCACCGCGGCAAGCTCGACGGTTACGGAGCCTTGCTGCAGGTGTGGGAGTTGGCGTAGATGAGGGTGGTGAAGGCCGAGCGGCCTGTGGTGGAGTAACCGACGAACAGCTCAACGCCAGAAGGAAACGCCGCCGGATCGAACACCGTCACGGTGCGAGCCGTACGAGTTTGCATAGAGAGCACTCCAGCACCGGCGCTGGGTGCGGGGCTGGACGTGCAGACGCTGCCGCTCTTGACGAGTGCGGGGATGCCATGGTCCGTGAATGCCTGCTGGAGAGCGGCGGCATCGAAGAACCGATCCATCGTGAGTGTCAGGGCGTCAGTGCCCTTCACGTTGCTGGTGAGGATGAAGGCCGCGGTGCGGACTATCGTCCGACCCCCGGAGGGGCCCGCGGATCCGAGCGCATTCGAGGTCCGGGCCGGGGTTGCACCGAGGGCGCCGGTCAAGCCAAGCGCCAGTGCGGTGCACGCCGCGGCGACGGCTACGGCCATTCCGGCAAGATTTGCAAGCGTTCGACGGTGTCGTGCGTTGCCCTTGGCGGTTATAGCTGCCAGCGGTGGCGGCATGGGCGTGGCCAGTTCGGACACGCTACGGCGCAGTTCGCGGGTCAGGACGCTGTCGTCGGAGCTCTCGTCGTGGTTCATCGCTTGATCTCCTCTGGGGTCGTCGGTTGCTGTCTTGGTGAGGTCGCTTCGGAGGCGAGTTCGCCGCGAAGTGCTGTCATGGCCCTTGATTGGTGAGCCCGGACGGTGCCCGGCGCTACGCCGAGGTGTCTTGCGGTCGTCTCGATGTCAAAGTCGAGGAAGACGCGCAGCACTATCACTTCGCGCTGGCGGGTTGGCAGGCGACGCAGCGCGGTGAGCACGTCGCTGTTCAGACCGGTCCCCGGGCTCTCAGTTGCGGCGACGTCATGGCTGCTCAGCGATGTCTCCCTGCTGCGCCGCCGCCACCAGTTCGCCCCGGCATTGATTGCAGTGCGGACTACCCAGGCCCTCGGGGCTGGATGGCGGCTGACCTGGTACCAAGACGCCCACGCCCGGGCAAAAGCCTCGGCGGTCTGGTCCTCGGCGAGCGCCATGTCGCCGATGCTGGCCGCCACCGCCCGCAGGCAGGGGTCCCAACCTGCCTCGAAGAACTCGGCGAACGCGGCTTCGTCTTTGCTCACACCTTTTAACCCGCCTGCGAAGTCAAACGCTTACCTAGGCGAGAGAAGTTCTTGGATCACGGAAAAAGGCTACGGGACTTGGTCAGGGTGCCGCCGTCCGCTGGTCCGGTGGCACAATGCGACCATGCCAAGATTCCCGAGCTTCTTGGTCTTGGGTCTGATGATCCTGGCTGGCTTCTCCCTCGGGGCGTATAGCTCCTCGCCAAGCCCTCAGGCGTCAACCACAATTGCGACCTCCGCTCTACCGATCCCGGCTCCCGTCCCGCCAAACCAGTCCGCGGAGGGCGACGCCCAACTCGCGTGCAACGAATACTCGAACTTCTCGGCTCTCTTTCCGACCTACCTCCACAATCCGGGACAGGCGGTCCGGGCTATTCAGTCGTGGTTCAACGAGGCCGCCGCGGCTGACCGAGCGAACACCGCCTACCACCGACTCGGGGCGGACATCTCGACGTTCTTGACGGAGGTCGGGCAGTCGGGCAAATGGGCGCAGAACGGCAAACTGACTGACGACCGGTTCACCGCGATCCAGACGGAGTGCGTGACACTGCTCGCCAAAGGCCTCATGCACTGATGTCCGGGCGGCCGCCAGAAGGCCCTGGTCTCCTGCCACCAGGACTGCTTGCTGTCGTTGCCTGCTGCACTTCGGCACTATGGGCTAGGCGCCGCGGACCCGCCGGCACCGGGAAATTCCTCATGCGAGAGACTGCGGGCGTCGATAAACCAGATCGTGCGACTGGTTACGGCTAGCCCGGGTGTGACGCCGTCAGAGCGTCTCACTGCGACGGTCGAGCTGAAACGCCACCGGGTCATCCACCCAGACCGGGAGTTCCGTGGGAATGCAGCTTCTTGAGGGGCAGCGAGCAACTGACCTGAATGAGTCGTCAGGTGATCTAGCGCTTCGCCGAGAGGCCACGCCGCAGTGGGAGTTGTTTTTCGCCGTCTTCTTCCTCACCACGGCCGTCTTTGCACTCTCACCCGTCGTCACGAACTATGACTCGTTCGCAACATTCCCGACGGCCGTCAGCATCGTCAATCATCACACGCTGTCACTCGACGCGTATCGACAGATCCTGACCAAGAGCTACACCGTGAGCCACGCGCACGGCCACCTTGTGTCCTCCTATCCGTGGGCCGTCGGACTCTTTGCGATCCCCGCCGTCATTGTTATCGATCTGGCCCATGCGCTTGGTGGTCCCTCAGCCGACTCGATAGTTGCTCATCAAGCACAAATTCAGAACTTGGTTCAGCTCTTCAGCGCCTCGGTCGTGACAGGGCTGGCCTGTGCCACTTTGGCGCTTCTTGCCTACCGGCGCTTGCGGGGACCAGCTGAGAAACGCCGTAACTGGGCCCTGCTCTGTGGGCTGGCCTTCGCCTTCGCAACCAGCGCCTGGTCCACTGCGTCGCGGGCGCTCTGGCAGCATGGACCTTCGATCCTGTTCCTGGCGATGGCTCTCGTGGCCCTTGAACGGCTCTTCCCACGCAACACCGACGACAAAGGTACTCGGGTCGATTCGATCTGGCCGCCCCTTTTCGCTGGAGTGTGCATAGCTGGGGCGGTGACGATGCGACCGACCAACGCAGTCGCTCTGGCACTCGTCACCATCCTGGTCTTCTGGAAAGCGCACAGACGGTCGGCTGCCGTCTACGCCATCGGGGTCGCGGCTGTCTTCATTCCCTGGACTCTGATCACGTATCACTACTACGGATCCCTGCTGCAGCCGTACGATCAGGCGAGCAAGCTTGGGCTCCCTTCGACCTTCTTCGAGTCCGTGGCGGCGCAGTTGATCAGCCCTTCGCGAGGGCTGTTCATCTTCAGCCCGATTGTTCTCGTGGGCGTGGCGGGTCTGGCCGTCGCCAAGAGACGGAGGCAGATCTCGCCACTCGAGGCTCTCAGCGCCGCGGCTATCCCTTGCTACCTCGTCGCGATAGCGCTCTTTCCCGTCTGGTGGGCCGGGACGAGTTTCGGGCCGAGGTTCATGACCGAGACCCTACCCTTCTTCTTCGTTCTGGCCATCCCCTTTATCGACTGGATCATGGCCTGGCGAGCGGAGAAACCAGTAGTTCGCCCATTGGTCTACCGAATTGCCGTGATGTGTTCGGTCGCGGCTTTGTTGTTCAGTGTGCTCGTCAATGCGCAGGGCGGTGTGCTGCGTTCGTCGATCTGCTGGAATCTAAAGACCGCTACCGTCGCAAGCGTGGACAGCGACCCTGCCCGTGCATGGTCATTGAGCAATCCTCAGTTTGTCTTCGGGCTTCAAGCGATACGGTCCGAGGGTCTCTCGCGAGCAATCACCGGTTGCCCAGGGGGAACGCCACTTCCTCCTTAAAAGGTTCAGCCACCAAACGTGGCCAGGAGTGCCCCCGCCTGGGGCCACGAATTCTGCGTCGAAACTGGGCTGACGCTTGCTGCCGCTAGCAGTGAAAGCCAATGCCTGGGCGTCCGTCAGAGATCTCGCAAGAGCATCATCAGGACGAGCGGATCAAACGGAGATTCGACGAATCCGTAGTGCATGTAGAAGCTCTTCGCCTCGTTGTCCTTGGCGTGGATGAGGAGAATCCGGAATCGTACGGATTGGGCGATCTCGAGGGCCTTGAGCATGAAGTGCTTCAGGAGAGCTGCACCGAGCCGAACACGCAGCCTCGCCACCCTCGACGTCGACAAGACATGGAACGCCGCGACAGAGGTCGAGCGACGTGTCCTGATCGACGAGTCCATCGAGGAAGTTTCGGTGTTACCGGAATACCTCGACGTGAAAGTGCACGGAGCGCCTTCCGTGCACGTCCTTTACCAGGAAGTCGGGATGAAGGACTCGGGTTTTGATCGTGTCGGAGGGCTAAAGACGCAAAACCCGACTGGCGGCTACAACCCTGGGGCCAGGGGGAATGAGGGCCGGACCGTTCCTGAGGGTGCGATCCCTGTAACACAGCACCCTCAAACAGCATCAGAATGTTGCCTGCGCCCGAAACAGAATTCTGAAGGTGCGGCTGGCGCTATCTGGTGGATCACCTCGGAGTGAGCGTCACACCATGGGCATAGCGTCCGAGGGATGTCTCGCCTGTCAACCTTCTACGGCATTGCGATCTATATGTACTGGGACGACCACAACCCACCGCACTATCACGCCGTCTATGGTGAGCACGAGGCCTGGATCGCGATCGTGGACGCAGCTGTCCTTCACGGCTCGCTCCCCAACAGAGCGCTCCGCCTGGTGCGCAACTGGCACCATCTTCACCAGCCCGAGATCGAGGCGGCCTGGGAGAGAGCCAAGACCAACCAAGCTCCGGATACGATAGATCCACTGCCATGAAGACCAGGTACAAGATCCCCCATGTCGAGTCCGTCGAAGTGCCGCGAGACCACGTCATGCGGCTCACTTTCGACGACGGCGTCACGAGAGAACTCGAGTTCCTAGCTGGATCGAATGAGGGAACGGTCTTTGCTCCCCTTGACGATCCGCAGTTCTTCGCTCAGGTCACGGTCGATGCCGAATCGCGCACAGTGACATGGCCCAACGGCCTTGATCTCGATCCCGCCGTACTCCACGGCGACTTTGAGCCCGTCGGCGCACCCCACTTTCGCGAAACACAATCCCGAAGCTGACGGCGTACCGCAGGCGCCGCCCGCACAGTCTCTCAACTCAAATGTCCATGCGCGCTTGCCAGAGTTGCATGCGCCTCAGGCCCTTCGGGGCTAGGCAAGCGAATGGCTAGGTCGCATGGCGGAGGGTGTCGAGTCCGGGCCCACCGAGATGGTCGAGCGCCACCGGTCGACCTGCTTGCGCAAGGATGAGCATCAAAAGGGGTCCCGTGACCTGCGGGCCGCTTCCGCTGCTCCATTGCACATCGGTCGCCGAGAGGTCGACGCCTCGCATGCGTCGTTTCGTCCCCGCGATGTAGTTGTTCGTAGCATAGAAGTCCGCGACCGCCATGAGGTGGCGACTCGGGTGCTCACGCGTTCGACCAAGTGCAGTGAAGATGTCCTCGCAGTGGACGATCGTCTCACCGAGAAGGGCGATGATGGGCGGGGGTGGGTGCGTGTGCGCATTGACCCGCGAACGAAGGGCCGCGATCAGCTGCTGGGGTGTATTGGAAGCCGTGATCCTGTGAACGTGCCGACCGACGGCGAGTTGTGGGCGGAATCCGCTGGCTACGAAGTCGCGGCAGAAGTTGCCGACGTAGCGAATGGGCGTCACGGAGGCGGCGAAGACGAGATGGGCAAGGACCTCCTGATTGCTCCAGCCCACGCACAACGAGGACTTTTCCCAGTCGTCGGGCTCAAGCTCGCCCAGGGCGCCGACGAGAGCCGCTCGTTCGCTCCGAATCATTTCCCAGGTGTCGTCGTTGCCCGTCGTCATCGGAGCCTATGAACGTAGCCGGGGCGCCACCGACTTCGCCGGCCTGGGGCCACGAACTCTGCGTCGAAACTGGGCTGACGCTTGCTGCCGCTAGCAGTGAAAGCCAATGCCTGGGCGTCCGTCAGAGATCTCGCAAGAGCATCATCAGGACGAGCGGATCAAACGGAGATTCGACGAATCCGTAGTGCATGTAGAAACTCTTCGCCTCGTCGTCCTTGGCGTGGATAAGGAGAATCCGGACTCCTACGGATTGGGCGATCTCGAGGGCCTTGAGCATGAAGTGCTTCAGGACAGCAGCACCGAGCCCATGACCCGCGTGTCGTGCATCGACCGCCATGCGGGCCAGGAGGATGGCCGGCATCTCTTCGGGTTGGTTCCGTTGCATCCTCTTCGGTGCCGACGATCTGAGAACCGATGCCGTCGCCGACGCGTAGAAGGAGACGACTTCACTGGAGCCAGCCTCGATCACGACCCACGTGCGGCTCGTACCGCTCGCCTGGTTGTTCAGTGCGTGACGGATCAACCACTCGTTGAGAGCCGGTTTGCCGCAGTCGAACCCGCCGAGGAGATGCTCGCCGGACAACAGCTCCGGACCGGCGTACGCCACTAAGCGGGGCGCTCGAGGACCGAGGGATTCGAGAGAAGCTTGACGATCGCTTCAGGAAGTGCCGGCGGGGCGGAAAGCAGATCTTGCAGTTGGACCCAAGCGGCATCGTCAACGACGAAGACCCGTCGATCGGCGAGCTCCATCTCGGCCGCCTCGACTGCATGGCGTAGGACGAAGTCGTTCGCCGATTCGCCCCGTCCCTCGGCGGCCCGGCGCAAGACGGCGTCCTGTTCTGGGGTCAGCCTCAGGCTCAATCGCTCGGTCTTGGATGCCATACACCAAGTGTACGCCATATGACGTACATCGTCATCCCCCTGGACCCAGGTCCGGACGGTCAGGGTCGGTCAAGGCCGGCGCAGCCGCCGACAGGAGAAGCCTTGACGGACCCGGGCGGATGCGGGTGGTCACCATGGCCGTGGCCGCCCGATGGGCGGCCTACCTGCGGCTTTGCCTTCTGGGGAAGGGCTTGTCGCAACCATGCGACATACCCCCGGCCATGACCGAAGACCTTGATTTCCGCAGCGACAAGAGCGAGAGCGCCGAGGGTGGCCGGGTCGCCGTGAACCGCTAGGCCGGGTACCACCACGACCTCGATGAGGACGTCATCGCCGAGGCGTTCTCGACGCCCGCCCGGAGCATGGAGGACTTCCATGCGGAGATCCGTGACGCCATCGCCGAGGATGCCCTCGAGCGCTCTGAGCTCATCGGCTTCTGGGTGGCCTGGCATCTGGCCGGCGGCTTCGACAACCTCGAGCGGGGCGGCTGGCACCGAGCCACCATCTTCCGCAATGTCCGCCGCTTCCGGGCCACCTACAGCACCCACCCCGACGAGTTCGTCTTCCCCTGGATCGAACTCGACCTCGACACGGCCTGGTCCGAGCAGATCTCCCGCCAGATCCAGGCCACCCGCGGTCGAGGGCTCGGCTGATCCAGCATCGAAATGGCTCTCGTGCACCCCTGTGAACAGCTAGTCGCAAATACGCATCTTCCCGAGACAGGGCTGCGGGAGCTGGCGTCCGGTGTCGACGCCCTCTACCTCTCGGGCCGGGCCGAACTGCCCAAGCGTTTCCTGGCCCGCCTCGAGGACGGCCGGCGCTGGGCGGGCGAGGCCAAGCGGCCGGCGCCCTGCGAGATCGGCGATCTGACGTTCGGGATCGCTCCCCACGGATGGGGCAAGTACCGCTTCTGCCTCGACCACGAGATGGCCCGCATCGGCTTCTCCACCAGCCGCCACCTCCCGACCGTGCGGGTCCAGCCCCGTTCCCAGTTCCTCCACGCCGTCGGACCCGAGGCAGCGGTGAGGGCCGTGCACGAATTGCTCGCGGCCGAGCTGGGCCATTTGCGCTTCTGGGTCAACCGGGTCGACCTCTTCGCCGACTGGCAGGGGTGGTCCCTCGGACTCGACGACGCCCAGCGTTTCGTCTGCCGGGCCGACGCCCGACGCACCTACGAGGTCGGCCGGCACCCTGACCGGCTTCGAGTTCGGCAGCCGCACGACGAAGACATTCTGGCCCGCCTCTACGACAAGACGGCCGACATGGCCGCCAAGGACAACGGCTGGTGGCTCGAGGTGTGGGGCGAGCAGTACGTGCCCGGCCCGCCCGTCCACCGGCTGGAGTTCGAGATCGGGCGCCAGGGACTGGTCGAGTTCGACCTCAACACGCCCGCCCAGGTCCTGTCCGCTGCCGGCGACCTGTGGGCCTACGCCACCGGGGAGTGGCTGACCTACCGCTCCCCCACGACCGACCAGACCCGCTCCCGTTGGCCGCTCGCCCCCGAGTGGCGCCAGGTGCAGCGGGCCACGCTCAGGCACCAAGTCCTCGGCCTGGAACGGCTCCGTCTCTCCCGCCGGGCCACGTCTGTGGCCAAGCTGCTCCCGGGCCTCACCGACTACCTGGCCTCGCTGGGCGCCCTCATCGGCACCGAGGGCATCGAAGACACCGTCCGGGCCGTCGGGCATCATCTCCACACCTACGAGATCGTCAGCCACACGCCGTTCGCCGATCGGGTTGCCCGCCGCCGCAGCGAGTTGGAGCTGCGGTGAGCACGGCCGGGCCCGACTACGAGCGGGTGGCTGCCGTGCTCGTGCGGATCGGGCTGCGCATGGTGAACGAAGACAAGGTGGAACAGGAGGGCAGCGATGCTGACGGTGGCCTACTGCCGGGTGTCGACAGAGGAACAAGCGGCGGAGGGCTTCTCGATCGCCGGGCAAGCTGACAAGCTCCGCGTCTACGCCGAGTTGCACGACCTCGGCGAGGTGACGGTCATCGCCGACCCGGGATTGTCGGGCAAGAACCTCGAGCGGCCCGGGCTGCAACAATTGCTGCACATGGTCGACGAGGGTCACGTCGCCAACGTCATCACCTGGCGGCTCGACCGGCTGTCGAGAAACCTCAGCGACCTCATTCTGCTGGCCGACCGTTTCGGGCAGGCCAACGTCGCCCTGCACTCGTTCACCGAGAAGATCGACCTGTCGACGGCGACGGGCCGGATGTTCTACAACATCCTCGGCTCCTTCGCGCAGTTCTACCGAGAGCAGCTGGCCGAGAACGTCCGCATGGGCATGCAGCAAGCCGTGCGCCAGCGCAAGTGGGTCAATCGACCCAAGACGGGTTACGACCTCGTCGACGGCGAGCTCGTACCGAACGAGATGGCGCCGGTCGTGCGCCGCATCTTCACCCTCCGAGCCGAGGGGCAGAGTCAGGGCAAGATCGCCGACGCCACGGGGATCAAGTACTCCACCGTGCTCAGCATCCTCGGATCTCGCATCTACCTCGGTGAGGTGCAGATGAACGGCGAGTGGTTCCCGGGCCACCACGAGGCGATCGTCACTCCTGAGGTCTTCGCCGCCGCCCACCGAGGCCGAGTCAAGGGCCGGGCGCGGGGCACCGACCTCCTGTCGGGCAGGGTTCGCTGTGGGCTGTGCCGACGCCTCATGGCCATCGACAAGAACGGCGACGGTCGCAGGCTGTACCGCTGCCACCACCGGGGCCAGGGCTGCGCGCAGCCTCGCCGGACGAACATCGGATTGCATCGGGCAGCCGTGTTGGGGTTGCGGCTCATCGGGGACGACGTGGAACTGCAGGCCGCCATCCGCCGGGAGCTCGAGCGGGCCCGAACGCCGGCCCCCGAGGCCGGCGGAGGGCCCCGCACTCGCCGGTCCCGTCATGGTGTCGAGGACCTGGTTGCCCAGCGTCGCAAGTTGCTGCGCCTCTATTACGACGACAAGGTCGGCGCCGATCTGTTCGCCGAGGAGGAGGCCCGCTTGTCCGGAGCCATCCGGGAGGCTCAGCGTGAGGTGGAGGACGCGCGGGTGAGACGGCTCGCTCTGACGATGTCGCACAGCACTTCGACGCCGTAGCCCGCATGCTCGCAAGCCTGGACATCGACAAGACGTGGAAGGCCGCGACGGAGGTCGAGCGACGCGTCCTGATCGACGAGTTCATCGAGGAAATTTCGGTGTTACCGGATTACCTCGACGTGAAAGTGCACGGAGCGCCTTCCGTGCACGTCCTCTACCAGGAGGTTGGACTCAAGGAGTCGGGTTTTGATCGTGTCGGAGGGGGGATCCGAATCAATACCGTGGGCCTTTTTGATGCCTCCCTCGCTTGGGGATCATCCCATATTGCAGGGAGAATCGATGGCAATCCGGTACGCGAGGTCGGAACCACTGAGCTTTGGCTACCGGCTGCTTAACTCCAGTGCGCAGGCGCACGCCGCGGACCAGAATTTGTAGCTACTTGCGAAAATGAGCAGGCGGGAATTTCAAACCGATAATTCTCGACCCCAGGCCGGCGGAATGGGCCAGTCTTTCCTTGCAGTACGTCCTCAGACAAGTTAAATTGTCGAAGTGCGGATCGGCGAGCCCGCCCGTAGCCATGGAATCGCCGACGCAGACATGCAACACGCCGTCCGTAACGCGATCAGCCGGATCGAGATGGATGACGACCTCATCATGATGATTGGGTCATCTGAAAGCGGGACGCTGCTGGCGGTGGGCGTGCTCGGTTATGGCGGAGACGATCCGGTGATCATCCATGCGATGGAACTCCGGCCAACGTTTTTCAGATTCCTGCCTGAGAGGTGAGCGAATGAGACACAGCGATGAAGAGATCAAGCAAGCGGCTAGCCGGTTCGAGCGGCTTGCCGATGCGATTGAGCGCAACCCTGACACTGCCGAGGTCGAACACCTTGCCGATCTCAAGTCGGTCGCCTCAGCAGCCTCCGCAGTGCAGTCAGCGCAAGCCAGTCTGGTGAAAGCAGTTGAGATCTCTCGGGCCCATGGTCGTTCTTGGAATGAGCTCGCGGTGGCACTCAACGTGTCCCGGCAGGCGGCCCGCCAGCGCTATGGGACGACTTCAGACGTTACGAAGAAGTCCAAGGTAGATCGCCAATGGGCGGCTACCTCTCGCAAGACCAATCCCAGGACCGTTACGGCAGCGGCGGCGAAGAAGGAATCGAAGGCCAAGCACGCGGGCGCGAGCAGGGCGGCATCCTCCAAGCGGGGTCGCAAAACGGCATAGTTGATCCACGACGCGGGTGGATCGGTCTCGCCCGTAGCCGGTGTAGTGGGCTACCCGTTGGGCGGGCCGCACGGGGGGTTAAGATCCAGCCGGTTCGGATTGACGTAGGTTCCGAGTATGCCCTGGATCCCTGAAGTGCCGCCTCCGAACCGATGTGAGGCCGGTCGTGGGTGGAGCCCTTCACCTTGGCCACGGCCAGGAGAGAGTGAGCAGGCGGCGCACGAGCGTTGGAAGTTGGAATGGGAGGCATTCCAGCTCGACCCGGCTGCAGTAAAGGGAGCGGACGAGACGGCTCAGGTTACGTTCGCCCGGTTCCTCAAAGAACGGTTCGGCCCGCCACTTAGAGACCTCGGGTTCAAGGGGTCGGGCTCGCGCTACCGCCTTGATCGACAGCCGTTTCAGGGTGGACTGAGCTTCCAGAAGTCGAAGTATTCCAACCGTGCCGCGGTGGATTTCACGATCAATCTATGGGTGAGGCATCTGCCAACCGAGCAGACCTTCTGGGGTGATCGGATCGGTTCCATCATGCCCGAGGCGATGGACTTTTGGTGGCGAATACCCGCAGCGGCCGCGCTCGATGCCCTGCAGATGGACGTGGTCGGCGCAGTTCGCGACTACGCAGCGGTGTTCTTCGAGGTGGCCTCCAACGAGCGCGAGTTTCCTGCTGATCCCGAGCGACGGTGGCCGTTGCATTTCGATCCCCCGGAGCTTCACGATGTCAGACGTGCGTCCATGCTTGACCATCTACGCCTGACTCGGCGGCCTGCATCGCCTGAGGAGGCAGTGGAGCTGTTGTCGGACCGGGACGCACGGGTTCGGGGGGCGATGCTTTGGCACCTGTACCGTGGAGACCCTGGAGAATTCCCACGTGGTCCCTGCTCTCGTCAGTGTGCTGCAGAACGAAACCAACTCGAACGATCGCTCGCGAGCCGCACGAGGACTTGCTTTCGCTCCGTGCGCGCCTTTGGCAGTTGTGAGACCCGTGCTTGAGAGGAGCGCCACCGACGATGAGAGTCTGGAGGTACGCCTGTCAGCTCGGTACGCGCTGGCCCAGTTGGAACGTCGTCAGGTGGCATAGGAGGTCCACCGCAGGAGGACAAAAGAGCGTCCCTAAGTGCGATGTGCGCGGGTTAGCGGCAATGCCGTTCAGTTAGGGACTGGGCGCGCCAGGAACGCTGGCTCGGGGTGGTCCGGTCGGCTGGGGCCATGATCGGTGTCTGGCCCGTTTCACATGCCACTTGACGTACTTGCGTTTGACGACCCTCGGGTTCGTGCGCAGGCGCCGGGCCGGATTGAGCCGTCGAACCAAAAGGGCGACGGCGTGTCGCCAGCTTCGCTCAGCGCCCCGAGGGGGAAAAATCGCGCGCCAGTGCAATCGAGCGGCGAGCGATGCGAAGAGCTGTAACGAAGCTGACCCGGTCGGGATCCACGCCGACGTTGTCCGCCGCTTCCCACATCAACGTGCGGATGGCGTAGTGACAACAGAGGTGTCCCCAGATTTCTTGGAGCACGAGATCGGGCGATTTGGATCGCAACACGGTCCGCGGACCGCGTTGGTGTGTCTTGAGCTCGTCGAAGGCACTCTCGATCTCCCAGCGCTGCGCGTACGCAGCAGCGAGATCGAGGGCCGAGACGTCGTTCGGATCGAGGATGGTAGTGAAGAGCCGGTAGTGCTCGTCGTTGACCCGCCCGTCGTCGATTCGGTAGTCGATGACCCGGATGGACAGCGGCTCGGCCCGTCGGCCGGCATTGCCCGAGGGGCGTAGCTCGGCCAACCACGAGCCGTCGTCGAGGGCCTCGACGAAACGAGGCTTCATGGTGCTGTTGGCCCGCCACAGCAGGTCAGCACCGCTGGCCACGGCCCGTGACCACAGGGGAAACCCGCAGAACCCCCGATCGGCCAGCACCAGCATCCCGGGCTCCAAGCGCTCGATCAGCTCACGAGCGAGTGTGTTCTCCGGTGTCGTGTACTTCCCCACGCAGGCGTCGAAGATGGCGTGGGTCGCGCACTCGGCCAGCGCCACCACCCGAGCTTGGGGGAACGCTGCCTGCTCGCCCTTGTTGACACCTGGACGTCCGAAGTGGGCGTCGTTGTCAGGGGTATCGGCGATGTCAAGACATGTCCCATCGATGGCCACCACCCGTCGGCCGCCCAAGAACGCACCAGGTGTCTGCTTTGTCGCCAACGGGACCGCCACTCTGGAGAACAGCACCTCGAGGGGCTCCGAACCCAGGCGTGAGCGAGCCTGGAAGATGGCCGACTTGGACGGCAAGACGATCGGTTCTTCGCCCAAGGTCCACGACAAGCCGTCGCTCAGCAGCCCCAGCACATCTTCATAGGAGCCCTCCGCGTGAAGGGCCATCCCGATGGAGAAGTAGGTCATTGACCGAGCAGGCAGGGACCGGCTTCGTTGCTCGGTCCGCCCGCAATCGGCGACGACCTCGTCGACCAACGTCGGCGGGAACGTCCGGGTCAACACCCCGACCGACACCAGGTCCGAGAACCGCCGGTCCGAGACCGGCTTCCTCCAACCGTGGGGGGCACCCCCAAACTACACGGTTGTGGCTTAACTGAACGGTATTGGGGTTAGCTCGCTGTTAGCAATCGGCCCGAGAACGGCGCGATGCTGAACCCCTCAAGTCGAGTCGTGGATTTTACTTGCCAGGGCCGTCTCGGCCCGTGTTAGCGACAATCTCAACTCCACCAAAGATATCTATGACGACAGCTGTCACGCCTCAGGGTCGACGCGCAACTCCTGTAGAGCTTCGGCCGCGCCCAGGCTCTCGAGTTCGGGTTCCGGACCGGCCAGAAGGTCGTCGAGAAAGGCATGGAAGGCTGCGGGCGAACAGTCCTCGTCGGGGTTTGTAACCACCACCACCGCTGAACCAGGCGGCAGATCATGAGGTCGGTTCGCCATGCCCCATTGTACCGTCCGCTACTGCCGCTGCACTCCCCCACGGTTCGCTTGGCTGTTGACTCTGGGCTCCCGGCGCGAACGGCAGTCGGGACCACGCTTGTGTCCATCGCCGACGCCGGTTTGTTGGTGGAGGGTCGTATTCGAAGTGGGTCGTATTCCCGCTATGAAGCGACCATCATCGACCCTGTGCGTCGCGTCGTTGGGCCGCGTATGCACTCCAGTCTCGTGCCGCGAGGGTGGCCCATCTGACGGTCGTGTTGGCAGCCAGCCCGAGGATGTCGGAGAGGATTGGGGTGGGGATCTCTCCGGCGAGCTGGAACATGGCGGCCTTGCGGGCGCTGGTCGGCTGGATGCCACGAGCGACCAACTGCTTGCGGACGATCTCGGTGTCGAGGTGCCGCCCGGGTATGCCGCCCGGGAACAGCCAGCGGTCGGGCTGGCTGACGAAGGAGGACTGGCCGGGGCGAGAGAGTTGTTCGACGACCAGTCGATCGAGGGGTTCGGGCAGCTCGATGTCGAGTGAGTCGAAGGTGACGCTCACCCGACCGTCGCCATGTTGGCTGATCTGGCTGGCCTGCATGCGACAGATCCTGGTCAGCGGTTGGGCGAAGAGGAGCACGAAGAGCCCGGCGATCCGCACGTAGAGACGGATGTCCTCGTCGTGAAGGAGGAGCTCGACCTGGGCCCAGCGCTGCTCGTCCGAGACGACGACTTGGGGTGACCATCGTCGCCAGGTGGTGGGCAGTTCGAGGTCTGAGGTGAGCTTGGTCTGGTTGGTCCAACGAAAGAAGGGAACGACCATTCCACTCCGCCCGCGACGCTCGCCCAGGTAGGCGTCGAGATCGCCTTGGGTGAGCGCACCGAGGGTCGTCTCACGCTCGGCGAGCCAGGCCAAGAACGTGATGGCCGCGAGGATGAAGGCCCGACCGTTCTCCACGCTGCTTGTTGTCAGCACGCCGCGTCGCGCCTTCGCGCGCATCGTGCGCAGGATCTGCCAGTTGGCGAAGCGACCGACGATCTCCGCCTGCTCGCGGGGCAATGCGGCGAGGGTGTCGGCCAGCCACGGGGTGACGGATTCGAGCCTGGAGTGATGCGGCGGCAGGACCTCGAGTGCACTGAGCAGGTCGCGGAGATAGCTGCAGTGCTTTGGAGGCCGGGAACTGGTCGAGTGCGTCATGGGAGATCTCGATGTCACCCTTGGCCATGACCGCCAAGATGCCCGAACCAACCGACCTCGACAGCCAGTACAAGGTGCTCTGGGGCCGTCGCGCCGCCATCAGCGCATCGAAGACCGGGACCAGCTGGGGGTGGATCTCTCCGCTCGGATCGGCCAGCAAGATGCTGCGCGCGTTCTCGCAGCGTGCAGGGTCCACATTGGCGCCCGTAGGGGCTGTCCTCTCGGCCGCAGGTGACGCAGGCATAGACCGGGTCGACCCCACAACAGGTTGCACAGGCGGCCCGTCCGGCCCCGTCGCAGAAGGCCAGGACCTTCATCTCGTCGCACCCCGGGCAGGTCTTGGGGGAGCGGGCGAAACGAAGGTCGCAGGTGTTGCACACGGCCTCGCCGAGGATGACGCGCGGGCACTTTCGTTCCTGCCCACAGTGGGCACAGGTGCTGAGCGCTCGACGGGCCTCACGCGCCATCATTCGGTCGGCGGATCTTGGCCCGGATCGGACGCAGGTCGCCGATGCCCGCGACTGCGCGAGCCGCCCGTCGCTGCCTTCTTCTCGACTCTTGCACCTCGAGTTCGAGCAGGTCGCTCGGGGTGCAGTCCAAGGCGTCGCAGAGGGCGGCCAGCAGATCGAGTGTTCACCCGCTGGGGGGCGGTGGTCACCAGCTTGTGCACGTATTGGCGGCTGAGATGGACGTCTCGTTCGGCCAGCAGCGGCAACAGATCGCTGGTCTGGAACGAAGCCGCGTGTGGCCATGACCTGGCGCAGGTTCCAGCGCAGCACCAGTCGTCGCGTCGTCATAGTTGAGCCTCCTTCGTGCTCCGTGCGTACACCCGGGCCAGGGCGGCGCGCAGGGTCTTGTGCTTGAAGTCGTTGCTGACCGAGGCATAGATGGCGGTGGTCGAGGCGTAGGTGTGCCCGACCTGTTCGGACACGAATCGTTCGGGGTAGCCGAACTCGATCAGGTGCGTCACGTAGCTGTGGCGCAGGCAGTGCAAGCGTGAGCGCGGGGTCGAGGCCGGCCTCGTCGCGCAGCGCGGCGAAGCGCTTGTCCGATGTGCTTGAGCGAGATCCTGCCGCAGCCGTTCGCTGAGCCACAGGGCGGGATGCTCACCGGGGTTGAGCAACCGGTCGAGCCTCTTCGACCCATTGGCTCAGACCGTCGATGGCCCAGTCGAATTCGGGAACGGCGAGCACGGTGCGCCGGCGCGGCACGCCACCGCGGACGGCCTTGCCGTAGCGGACGTGGATCGAGCCATAGGTGCCCCAGTCGGGGACGTGGGGGTTGGGCCGCAGGTCGGCCACGTCGAGCCGGCACAGTTCGTTGCGCCGGAACCCGAAGGCATAGGCGGTCTTGATCATCTGGGCGTCGCGCAGCGCCGGCGAGCGCTCCCTTGCGGCCCGAACGCAGCCACCCGTTCGACCCGGTCGTCGAGGTAGTCGAAGAGGACCTCGAGCTCGTCGTAGCTGAAGGGTCGCCGGGCCGGGTTGCCCTCGTAGTCGTTGAGATGCGCGACCGTGTTCCACTCGTGGCAGGGCTGGGAGGGCACCTGGGCGAAGCGGTCTGCGGCACTGCTTGGACCCACCCGTAGCGGGGGTCGCAGAGGTAGTCGCAGAACATGCGCAACGTGAGGTGGTAACCCCGGATAGTCGAGGGGGCCAAGCCGCTGTTCACCCGACATCAAGGCGACGGTGAAGTCCTCGACGTCGCCGGGACCCCAGGCCCACGGATAGGAATCGGCGTACTCGCGGAAACGGCGCAGCAGGGCGAGCCGCGGGGCCACGGTTGCGTCCGCCAACAGTCGTGAGCGCTGCTGGACGAGCCCAGCCCGTCAGCATCGCCCCGAAGACGGCTGCTTCTTCGTCGAGGTGGACGACACCGCCGACCATGAGCCAGCCGAGCGGACCCCGGAACCTCTGCCAACGCGATCCTTTTCCTGTCAACTATTTGAGGTCGACATTGTCACCTTTACGTTACCATCACCGAGAACGGTCCTGGTTGTGACATCGGCGCATTCGCTCGGCTCCATCAATACGTCCCCCAGCGCAGTGGTCACATGTCGCCTTTCCGTCTATATGCGGCCTTCTTGCCTCTAATGCCACACGTGTGGAGCAATCTGATGGTGGTGTTGATGGACTGCTGGTGATGGTGAGGTGCGGGAAGTTCGGGAGCCGATGGTCTGTGAGGTGGTGTAGTGAGTGTTGAGGCCGGCCGGGACGTGGCGTTGGCGTCGGGGCTCGGTCGGTCTGGCCTGAACGGAATTCGCCTCATTCCTTGCGAACGACGGTCCTCTGCGTCGTTCGCATACCCGGCGACGACCACCGGCAACGAGCGGGGTCCAGTCCCGGCGAGGGTAGCCCCCGGGCCGAGCGAGAAGTTCTGGCGGTTCGCCGATGGGCGATCGTGGACGAACACGAGGCCGCCAGAACTTGTTGCGAGCTGAGCCGGCGACTTGACGCCGTGGAGCGCGGGTGGTTCTTGGCATGACTCAACTGGAGCTCCTTCCTCGCTCTGGGCCGATCGTGGCCGCTCGCCGGCCGGGCAAGGAGAAGGCCGACATCGGTCCAGGGAGGTTGAGCGTCGGCTGCCACGCAGGATTGGTCATTCGTCGACGTTGTCCCGGCGCATGGAACGCACTCCATGGCGTCACCTACCTCGCGCGCAGGGCGGAGATATCCTCCGAAGTCATGCTGCAGCTCTACCGGGTGGCTCCCGTGAGCGACGAGGAGGAGATCGTCTTCGAGGCGAACGACCCGCCATCCCTCACCACCGATCTGGCCGCCGCCTTGGCCCAGCTTGTCCGGGCGGCTCTCGCCCGGCGGGCCGAACGTCCCGAGAAGGCCGCATGACGTCCTCGGAACCGCTCATCCCACTCACCGCGTATTGCCGGACCTCCACCGACGACCAGCAGAACCCGGAGGAAAGCTTGCGCTGGCAGATCTCCCGCGCCAGCGCCCTGATCGTCGGGCGGGCGCAGATCGTGTCGGTCACCCACGACACCGACGTCTCTCGGTCCGTTCCCTGGCCGCGGCGTCCCGAAGCGGCCCGGCTCATCGCACAGCTTCCCAACCCGTCTCGGGGCTGGACTGGAATCGTCGTCGGAGAACCGCAGCGAGCCTTCGGGTCAGCGGGCCAGGTGCAGAACATCCTGCCGCAGCTCGCGCACTGGGGCGTCCAGCTCTGGGTGCCCGAAGTCGGCGGTCCCGTCGATCCCGAGTCCGAAGCGCACGATCTCCTCATGTCGTTGTTCGGCGGCCTGAGCAAGGCGGAGCGCAACCGCCTCCGGGTACGGGTGCGGACCTCCATGAAGGCCATGGCCCCCGAGGGGCGTTACCTCGGTGGACGACCGCCCTACGGCTACCAGCTCGTGCGTACCGGCGTGGCGCACCCCAACCCGGAGAAGGCCCGCCAGGGCATCCAGCTGACCAATCTGGCCGTGGATCCTGAGACCTCCAAGGTGGTGCAGCAGATCTTCGCGTGGCGGGTCGAGGGCGTCGGCTTTCGGACCATCGCCGCTCGGCTGAGCGAGCAAGGGTTCCCCTGCCCCTCGGCGGCCGACCGGGAGCGGAACCCGCACCGTCTCGGCCGGGCCTGGTCGCTCGGCGCGGTCCGAGCCATCGTCATGAACCCGAAGTACAAAGGGCAGGGCGTTTACGGGCGCTACCGCAAGGTCGAACGCCTCTACGACGTCAACGACCCCGCCGCCGGCAACGTCACCCGGATGACCCCGGCCCCGGCCTCCGAGGTGGTCGAGACGGAGGGCACCGTGCCCGCAATCGTGAGCGAGTCGGTCTGGCGTCAAGCGCAGACACGACCGGGCCCCGGCGACGCCCGGGCCACGCCCCGATCGGCCCCAACACACCCACTACGCTCTGCGCGGCCTCCTGATCTGTGCCTGCTGTGGGCGAAGGATGCAAGGCCACACCGTCAAGCGCCGAGGCAGTTCGGAACGCGTCGGCTACCAGTGCACCTACCGGAACGACTACCCGGGCGACGACAGCCATCCCAAGACCCTCTTCGTGGCCGAGCACCGGGTCCTGCCAGCCGTCGACGAGTGGCTGGCGGACCTGTCCTCACCCGAACGCCTCGATGCCACGGTGGCGGCCATTCTCGATGCCGACAACCATCAATCCAGCGAGCCCGCTGAACTACGCCTGGCGCGCCGTCAGGCCCAAGAAGCGCGAAAGAAGCTCGACCAGTACCTGGCCGCGCTGGACGCCGGCCTGGATCCGGTTCTCGTCACTGAGCGCACCCGGGCCGCACAGATTGAACTCGCTGCAGCCACCGCCGTGATCGACACCTACAAGGGCTCTGAGCCACATCTGTTGACCGGACAGGAGGTGCACGAGCTCCTCCAAGGGGTCGGCGGCCTGACCGCCCTCTTGGCCCACTCAGACACCACAGAACGGCAGCGCGTGTACCGCGCCGCCGGTGTGTGTCTTCGCTATCACCGCAGCGAGGAGGGCGAAAAGGTCATCGCATCCCTCCGCGTGGGGTTGTCGCGTGTCGGAGGGGGGACTTGAACCCCCACGCCCTTGCGGGCACCAGCCCCTCAAGCTGGCGCGTCTGCCTATTCCGCCACTCCGACGGGCGAACGCTTCGAAATCAAGCGTCCGGAGATCGTAGCGCGCCCCCGTCACCCCGCCGGGGCCCGCACCGGGCCGCAGTGGCGCTGTTATTGGCCGGGCAGCGAAGGCGTGGTGTTGCTGGTGGACTCCGCCACCTTCACCGCCCATAGTTGGGCGAACCACAGGAGGCTGTTGCTCTGCGGCGTGGGGGTCACGCCCCCGATGGTGCGGCTCCAGGCCAGGGCGGTCGGCTCGGCGAACAGAGGCAGCGAGACCATGTTGTCCCACAACTGGGTGTCGGCCTTGGCGTAGTAGGTCGCCGCGGTGTCCGGGTTCAGCTGCTGCCCGGCCGTCTGCACCAGCTGGTCGAAGGCGGGGTCCGAGTAACCCGTCCAGTCCAGGGAGCCGTTCTTTCCCGGCGGGCCCAGGAGCATGGTGTACCAGGCCAGCGTCTGGCTGGGGTACGGGCTGAACGTGACCGGCACCACGGACAGGTTGGCCATTCCCGCCACCAGCGCCTCCCCCGCCCCCTGGGCGTTCGGGGCCGGGCTCAGCGTGGTCTGCAGCCCCGCCGCCTCGAGCTCGTCGCGGATGACGGGTGCCGCCGACGTGGCCCACGGGTCGCTCGCGTCGTAGACCATGTGCAAGGTGAACGGGATCCCGAAGGCGTAGTGGTAGTACGGGTCGTTGGGGTCCTCGGTCCTGACGAGACCCGTCGTCTGGATGAGCGCCGCCGCCTGCGCCGGCACCGGCGTCACCGGGAAGTTCACACTCCCGCCCGCGCCGATCAGGGTGGTCGAGGTGGATGAGGTCTTCACCGGAATGGTCGTGGTCGGGACGCCGGACGTCGGAGCGGGCGAGTAGTTCGACTGCCCCTGCACGTAGACGTGGCTGTCGGCCACCTCGAGCCCCGGCACGGCCCAGCTCGCCTGTTGGTTGACCAGGGCCTGGCGGTTGATGGTCAGCGCCACGGCTTCGCGCAGGTCCGGCCCGATCGGGGACTCCAGGGAGCTGTCCATGTCGAGCTGCAGCATCGTGTTCGACGTGTTCACCTGGCTGTTCACCGCCGGCAGCCCCGTCATCTGCGTCAGGAAGTCCTGCGTCACCGTCGACGGCTCCGCCACCTGGACGTAGCCGGAGCTCATCCACTGCGCCAGCTGCTGGGTCGAGGATGCGATGTGCACCGTGATGGAGCGCGCGTTGGCCGGCATGCCCCACCACTTCGGGTTCTGCACCAGCGTGATCGTCGACGGTGAGACCGAACCGATCTTGAAGGGTCCGCCCGACAGGTCCGACGCTCGCCACCACCGTCGAGCAGATCGGGTTCCACCCGATCTTCGCGAACACGTGTGCCGGCACCAGGTAGTCGAACAGGCCCTTCCAGTCGGCGAAGGGGCTCTTGAACTTGACCGTGACCGTGTGGCCACCGTTCGATCCCGTCACCGAGGCGATGTCCCGGTAACCCGCAATGCTCGTCACGTCGGGCGACGACGTCTCGGGGTCCCCCCGCTGCTGCTGCCAGGCGTACTTGAAGTCGGCCGCCGTGATGGGCACGCCGTCCGACCACACCGCCTTGGGGTTCAGGGTGTAGACGATCGTCTCGGGATTGAGGCTGATCGGCTCGGCGGCCTCGATCAGCGCCGAGTTGGGCGTGGGCGTTCCGGCGGCGCCGACCTCGAACGGCACGAACGGGCTGGGCAGCACCGCGGCCAGGAGCGTCTGCGTCCCCGGCGAGTCGCCGATCGGCGTGTTCGGGTTGCAGCCGGTGGGCGCGGCGGTCGTGCCGAAGGAAATCGCTCCTCCCGCCACCGCCACGAACGTGACCGTCGTGCTGGCGCCCCCACCCCCACCGCAGGCGGAGGCGAGCAACCCCAGGCCGAGGACGATCCCGACCAGGCCGTGCCAGCGCCGGGGGCGTCGGCCCCGGCGCTTCACTGCAGCCGTAGATCCAGGGTGATGGTGGCGAAGGCGAAAATGATGGCCACCGTGACCGTAATGCGGTCGAGGTTGCGCTCCACCACCGTCGAACCCTGCGCCGCGGCCCCCACGCTGCCGCCGAACATGTCGGACAGCCCTCCCCCCTTGCCGCTGTGCATCAAAATGAGGAAGATCAGCCCGAGCGCGGCCATCACCTCGATGACGATGTACACCCAGGTAGCCACGGATATGGTTGCCAACAACACGGGGGAGCCTCCAACTCGCGGCGACGTGCGCCTGCTCGGCCTAGGAACGGTAGCAGGCGGCCGTGGCCCGGATGATGTCAGTGAAGCTGCCGGCCTCCAGGCTGGCCCCGCCGACCAGGAGCCCGTCCACGTCCGGCTCGGACATCAGGTCCGCCGCGTTCTCCCCGTTGGCCGAGCCCCCGTACTGGATGCGCACGCTCCCCCCGGCTTGGTCACCCCCCAGCTTGGCCACCAGGGTGCGGATGAAGACACAGGCGTCCTCGGCGTCGACGGCCGTCGCCGCCCGCCCGGTCCCGATGGCCCAGATGGGCTCGTAGGCCACCACCAGGGAGCCGAGCACCTCGGCCGAGAGTCCCGTGAGCGCAGCCAGCACCTGCTCCTCCAGCACCCCCTCGGTGCGCCCGGCGTCGCGCTGCTCTTCCGTCTCGCCGACGCACACTATGGGGGTCATGCCCTGGCGCAGGACGGCCCGGAGCGTGGCCGCCACCGTGGCGTCGTCCATGCCGAAGAGGGTCCGGCGCTCCGAGTGCCCGACGATCACGTAGGCCGTGCCCAGGCGGGCCAGGAAGCGCGGGCTGACCTCGCCCGTGCGCGCCCCGGCGTCCTCGTCCGAGCAGTGCTGGGCCCCGAGCGACACCGGGATGTGCTCCTTCTCGACCAGGGTCTGCACGGTGCGCAGATCGGTGAACGGCGGGTGCACCGAGACGTCGACACGCGCCACGTCGTCGGCTTTGAGCCGCAGCCCGAGGTCGCGCACGGTGTGCAGCGCCTCAATGTGGTCGTGGTGCATCTTCCAGTTCCCGCTGACCAGCGGGCGGCGCGCGCTCACCCCTGGGGGGCGTTCGGGGCCTGGCGCAGGGCGTCGATCCCCGGGAGGTGCCCCTCCGTCTCAATGAAGCAGAGCGAGGCCCCGCCACCGGTCGAGAGGTAGTCGATCCGGTCGGACAGCCCGAGCTCGTCCAGCGCGCTGGCGCTGTCGCCGCCGCCGACCACCGAGAAGCCCGGGCAGTCGGCCACGGCCTGGGCCACGATTTTTGTGCCCTGGGCGAAGCGCCGGTCCTCGAAGGCGCCGAGCGGCCCGTTCCACAGCACGGTGCCCGCCCCGGCCACCGCCTCGGCGAACGCCGCCGCCGTCTCCGGCCCGATGTCGAGCCCCGTCCAGCCGTCGGGCAGGTCACCCTCTATCAGCTTCACGCTGCCCCGCGGCCCGTGTCCCTCCGAGGGCGGCCCGAAGGTCCCGCCGGGCTCGAGCGCCCAGGTGTCGGTCGGCAACAGGATCTGCGTGTCGGAGGCCAGCAGCTCACGGCAGGCCTCGAGGTGGGTCTCGTCGAGCAGGGAGGCGCCGACGTGCTGGCCCCGGGCGGCCATGAACGTGAACGCCATGCCGCCACCGACCACCAGGGTGTCCACTTTGGTGGCCAGCACCCTGAGCACCTCTATTTTGTCGGCCACCTTGGCCCCGCCCACGACGGCGACGAAGGGCCGGGCCGGCGCCTCGAGCAGGCCACCGAGCACCTCGACCTCCCGGGCGAATCGCAGTCCGGCCGCGCTGGGCAGGAACTGCGGCGGGCCCACGATGGAGGCGTGGGCGCGGTGGGCGGCGCCGAAGGCCTCGTCGACGTAGGCGTCGAAGCCCTCGATCAGCCGTTGCACGAAGGCCGGGTCGTTCGCCTTCTCGCCGGGGTCGAAGCGCAGGTTCTCCATCAGCTCAATGCCCGGGCACAGCGTGTGCGAGGCGCTTGCGCACCGGCTCCATGTCCCAGCGCGGGTCGGGCGCCCCCGCCGGCCGCCCCAGATGCGACGCCGCCACGACCTCGGCGCCCGCGTCCTGGAGCCGGCGCAGCGTCGGCAGGGCGGCGGTGATCCGGAAATCGTCGGCCACCGTGGCCTGCCCGCGGACCCCTATGTGGAGGGGCACGTTGAAATCGACCCGCACCAGGACCCGCTGGCCGTCCACGTCGGGCAGGTCCTCGAGGAGCGGGAGGCCCCGGAGCGGGTCCACGTGCGCCGCCTCAGCTCCCGACCAGCACGGCCAGGTCCACCAGGCGGTTCGAGTAGCCCCACTCGTTGTCGTACCAACCGAAGACCTTGACCAGCGAGAGCTCGTCGTTGACCGGCATGACGATGGTCAGGTCGGCGTCGAAAGTGCACGAGGCGGGCGAGCCCACGATGTCGCTCGACACGATGGGGTCCTCGGTGTAGTCGAGCACCCGTTCGAGCGGGGGTTTGGCCGCCGCCTCGGCGAAGGCCGCGTTGACCTCGCCCACCGCGGGGTGGCCGTGCACTACCGCGGTGAAGTCGGTGATCGAGCCCACCGCCAGCGGCACCCGCAGCGAGGCCCCGTCCAGGCGCCCCTTCATGGCCTCGAGCACCAAGCTGGTGGCCCGGGCGGCGCCGGTCGAGGTGGGGACGATGTTGGCCGCGCCGGCCCGGGCGCGGCGCAGGTCGCTGTGGGTCAGGTCGAGCAGGTTCTGGTCGTTCGTGTAGGCGTGCACCGTCGTCATGAGCCCACTGACGATCTCGAAGGCGTCGTCGACCACCTTGACCATGGGCACGAAGCAGTTGGTCGTGCAGCTTGCGTTGGAGACGACGATGTGCTTCTCGGGATCGAAGTCGGCGTCGTTGACACCGATGACGAACGTGGCGTCGGCGTCGCGGGACGGCGCCGAAATGATGACCCGCTTGACCGTCTCTCCGAGGTGGCCGGCGGCGTCGGCCCGGCTGGTGAAGCGCCCCGTCGACTCGATCACGATGTCGGCGCCGCAGCGCCGCCCAGGGCAGCTGCTCCGGCTCGCGCTCGGCCATGACCCGGATGCGCTGCTCCCCCACCAGCAGGTCGTTCCCCTCGACGTCGACCGACACGGGCAGGCGGCCCTGGGTCGAGTCGTAGCGCAGCAGATGGGCTAGCGTCTCGGGCGAGGTGAGGTCGTTGACGCCGACGATCTCGACGTCGGCCCCGGTGTCCAGCGCGGCCCGCAAGAAGTTGCGACCGATACGACCGAAGCCATTGATCCCGACCCGCACCGTCATCTGGTCCCTCTCTCTTGCCCCACGGCCGGACTATGCCAGCAGACCGGAGAGGGCCTGCGCCAATCTGGCCGGGCTGTGCACCAAGGTGTTCTCTCCCGTGAGGGGAACGTCGTGCACGGTGACATCTGTCACTCCGATGTCCATGCCCGCGATGCTGTCACACAACACAACGTCAACTTCAACATCGTGCCTGGCCAGGGCGGCCACATGGGCCGCCACGTCGTAGCCTTCGGTCTCCTTCAACTCCGGGCGCAGGTTGCAGACGTAGACCACCTGCGCCGTGGCGGCGGCCACCGCCTCGGCGATCCCCTGCACCGCCACGGCGGCCAGGACGCTGGTGAACAAGGATCCGGGCCCTATGACGATCTGGTCGGCCTCGGCGATGCGCTCGAGGGCCAGCGGCGGCGGCTGCGCGTCGGTGGGCACCAGCGAGACCGTGCGGATGTCGCTCGTCGACTTGACGGCCACCTGCCCGGCCACGGTGCCGTGGGCCGCCTCGGCCTTGAGCACCACGCGTTCGATGGTGGCCGGCACCACGTCGCCCTGGGCGCCGAGCAGGCGGGCCGCCTCGCCCACCCCGGCCAGGAGGTCGCCCGTGGCGTCGACCAGCCCGGCCAGAATCAGGTTGCCCAGCACGTGGCCCGCCAGCTCACCCTCTTCGTAGCGGCGCCCGAAGGCGATGGCCAGCGCCGAGTCCTCCTCGGCCAGGGCGACCAGGCAGGTGCGGATGTCGCCGAGCGCCACCACGTTGAGCAGCTCGCGCAGGCGGCCACTGCTCCCGCCGTCGTCGGCCACCGAGACGATCCCGGTCAGCGGGCTGGCGTAGCGCCGCGCCGCCGCCAGGGTCACGGCCGTCCCGTGACCGCCGCCGATGGCCACGACGGCGGGACGCGTCCGCTCATCGGTCGATGTCCCGGTGGAAGACGGACGCCGACGCCCCGTGCGTGCCCAGCCGTGCCGCCAGCGACTCCGCCAGGACGACCGAGCGGTGCCGGCCCCCCGTGCAGCCCATGGCAATGGTCAGGTACGACTTGCCCTCGCGGGCGAAGGCCGGGAGGATGCTGACCAGCAGGTCGTCCACCTTCTCGAGGAAGTCCACGGACTCGGGCTGGCCGAGCACGTATTCGCGCACCGGGTCGTCGAGCCCGCTGTAGGGCCTCAGCTACTCCACCCAGTACGGGTTGGGCAGGAAGCGGCAGTCGAAGACCAGGTCGACGTCGAGCGGGATGCCGTGCTTGTAGCCGAAGGAGATCACCGACGTCTGCATGTGCGGTGCCTCGTCGTCGCCGAAGGACTCGAGGATGCGCATGCGGAGCTGGTTCGAGTTCAGGTCCCCGGTTTCGATGATGAGGTCGGCCCGCTCGCGCAGCGGCGCCAGTAGGCGGCGTTCGTCGGCGATGGACTCCTCCACGCCGCGCGCCGCCAGTGGGTGCCGTCGCCGTGTGCCCTCGTAGCGGCGCACCAGCACCTCGTCGGTGGCGTCGAGGAAGACCACCCGCACGGCCGCCGGGTGCCGCGCAGCTCGTCGAGCAGTCGGCCAGGGCGTCGAAGTACTCGGGCCCGGTGTTGCTGCCGCCCCGCCCAATACCAGGGCGACCCGCTCGATGCCCGACCGGGGCCGATCGGCCATTTCGACCATCTTCAGGATCAGCTCCGCCGGCAGGTTGTCGATGACGAACCAGCCCACGTCCTCCAGCGCCGCGGCCGCGGTGGAGCGTCCCGCTCCCGACATCCCCGTCACCACCACGAACTCGCTCATCGTCCTCCAGCCTTGCGCACTCCCTCGTAGACCGCGGACCGACCTTGTCCGGCAGCCAGGACAGGGCCTGCAGCTGCTCCAGTGTGGCCCCCCGCACGGCGTTGACCCCGCCCAGCTCCTTGACGAGGCGCGCCTTGCGGGTCGGGCCCAGCCCGGCGATGTCGTCGGGCAGGCTCTTGGTCATCCGCTTTCCCCGCCGCTCCCGGTGGAACGTAATGGCGAAGCGGTGGGCCTCGTCACGGATGCGCTGCAGCAGGTAGAGGGCATCGGAGCCCCGGCGGAGGCGGATCGGATCGGGCTGCCCGGGCCGGTAGACGTCCTCGAACTGCTTGGCCAGCGCCGCCAGCTCTATCTCCCCCTCGAGCCCCAGGGACCGCACCACACGCTCGGCCACGTGCAGCTGGCCCTTGCCGCCGTCGACCAGCAGGAGGTTGGGGCGGTAGGCGAACCGCTTGGGCCGCTCCCCCACCGGGACCTCGGCCACGGCCGCCAGCCGCCCAATCGCCGGGTCAGGACCTCTTCCTCAGCCGCGTAGTCGTCATTTCCGGCACCGACTTGACCTTGAAGCGCCGGTAGTCCGAGCGCTTGGCCAATCCGTCCTCGACCACCACCATGGAGCCCACGTAGTCGGTGCCCTGCAGGTGGCTCATGTCGTAGCACTCAATGCGCAACGGCGCCTGGTGCAGGCCGAGCGCCACCTGCAGCTCGGTCAGCGCCTTCGAACGGGCGTTGTCGTCCAAGCCCGGCGCAGCCGGTGCCGGGCCAGGTCCTCGCCGGCCGAGCGCGTCACCGTCTCCTGCAGGGCGCTGTCCCCCCGCAGCGGGACGGCGATGTCGACCGGCCCCTGGCGCACGCTGCGCAGCCAGATCTCCAGCAGTTCCTTGTCCGCCGGTTCCTCGGGCACCAGCACCCGGCGGGGCACCTCGGTCCCCTCGGCGCCGTAGACCTGCGACACGACGGTCGACATGAACTCGGGGCCCGAGAGGTCCTCCACCTTCTCGGCCACGAAGCCCCGGTGTCCGACCACCCGTCCCCGGCGCACGTGGAAGATCTGCACGGACGCCTCCAGCGGGTCCTCGCCAGCCCGACGACGTCGAAGTCCTCGGACCGGTCCGACACCATCTGCTGGGTGTCCGCGGCCTTGCGCACCGCCGTGATGCGGTCGCGTAGCCGGGCGGCCCGCTCGAACTGGAGGGCCTCGGACGCGTCGAGCATCTCGGCCTCCAGGCTGGCCAGCACCGGCTCGGTGTCACCTGAGAGGAAGCGCATCAGGTCCTCGACGTAGCCGTTGTACGCCTCGTGGTCGACGGCGCCGACACAGGGTCCCGAGCAGCGCTCAATGTCGTAGAGCAGGCAGGGGCGGCCCAGGCGCTCGTGGCGCGTGCGGTCTCGGTGTCCGAGCACGTGCGCACGGGGAAGCTGCGCAGGAGGAGGTCGAGCGTCTGGCGGATGGCGTAGGCGTGCCCGTAGGGCCCGAAGTAGCGCACCCCCTTGCGTTTGCGCCCGCGGACCACGGCCGGGCGCGGCCACTCCTCGTTCAGGGTGACCGCCAGCCACGGAGAGCTCTTGTCGTCCTTGAGCCGGACGTTGTAGCGGGGCAGGTGGGCCTGGATCAGCGAGTGCTCGAGGATGAGCGCGTCCACCTCGCTGTCCACCACCACCCACTCCACGTGGTCGGCCTGGGCCACCATCTGCGCCGTGCGGGGCAGCAGTTTGGCCGAGTCCTGCCAGTAATTGGGCAGGCGGTGGCGCAGGGACTTGGCCTTGCCCACGCACAGCATGTGGCCCTTTGGCGTCGTAGAACTGGTACGAGCCCGGTGCGTCGGGGATCGAGCC
>CAWKJX010000005.1:0-348458 GCA_963850095.1 uncultured Acidimicrobiaceae bacterium
CCCAGTGGCCAGCTGGCCAGAGAACTACAGGCCAGAGAACTACAGCGGGTAGCTCGATTCCACTCTGCCCATCCCCAAGTCATTCTGGTTTGCGTTGTCGAAGGACGCCAGCGGCGGCGGTTCCCCAAACCAGCACAAGGATGCCGTAAAGACCGAGTGGCGCCGCAGCGGCAGGACCAAAGGCTGAGGTGGCCAGGTCGGCCGCGATGGCAAAGTCGCGCATGGAGGTCGTGAGCAAGATGGCCCGCCTCACTCGTCGATCGGTTGGCGCACCGAGGAGACCACCAACAAGCGCAGAAGCGACCAGAAACGCGGCGAGCGCGAGCGTGACGGCAAAGTAGGGATGCGAGAAATGGACCTCCGCCGCGATCAGCGCAACGAGACCTGCTACCGCCGCGATTGCAGTGACATTGGCGGCTCGTTCGGCTCGACTATCGAGGGGGGCGACGCGTCCAAGCAGGATTCCTGCGACGAGCGGGAGCACCACGACGAGGGCCAAGTTCACGACGATGCTCGCTGGATGCACGCTGACAGGCCCCGCCTCAAGACTAAGGATGGGCGCGGCCAAAGCAACGGTCGCCAGGGTCGAGCCGATGAGGACTCCAGTTGAGAAGGCAGGCTCTCCGTCCGCCATTGCGGTGGTGGCGACCGAAGCGATCTCACAGGGCGCGAGCCCGGCCACCATCACGCCGTCGCGGAGCGAACCTGCCGCGACCAATCGCGACACCGACCATGACAAGGCTGGCAGCACCAAGATTCCGACGGTCACAGCGGCCAACAACGGTCGCCACATTCGTCCAAGTCGGCGTAGAGCGGTCGGCTCAATCGTGAGCGCAGTGGCGAAGACCAAAACGGCCAGCAGGACGTCGATGCCGTTGCGTGTGTCGAGCCACGCCAGAGGCGATTGGATGGTGAGGCCGAAGATTGAGGCGACGAGCACACAGATCAGCTCCAGATAGGCGCTGAGCAGCCTGCGAAGTCGGGGTGCAGGCCGACCCACGTCAGCCGACTTCCAAGACGGGCTCGTACCCGACGTTGCCGCCCAGGGGCCGACCGGCCGGAGTGATGGCGCGGTCAGGCACCAAAGGTGTCCAGCCGACCAGAGGTAGCAACGTTCAGTCCACCCTTTGCCGCGCCAACAAGAATGTCATCGACACAATGACCGATCGTCACGGGGTCACAGGCTGCTCGCCGCCGCTGGGTCCTAGTCCGGACAGCCCCCGCTCAATCGTCCTCCCTGGTCAGCACCGATGCCGACCGTTGACTGTTTATTAACAGGAAACAGGTTTTCCTAGAAGTAAGATCTGTTAACATGCAGGAAACAAATGCTCGATGTCGCGTAATGCGGCAGGGAAGGAGGCCCGCGATGTTTCGCCGAGTCCTTCTGGCTATAGACGGCACAGAATCCGGAGACGTGGCGGCCGACTTCGCCTCCGCAATGGCCCGCGACCTGGGCGCCACCGTCCGCGTCGTACACGTGAACGAGCGGATCGTCGGGGGCCGGGGCGTCGCCTATGAGAGTGAATCCGAGGCCAAAGAGATCGTTGATCGGGTCGTCGCGGCGCTCCGCGGCGCTGGTGTCGGCGCCGACGGCGTGCACTATTTGGCCAACTGCTTTACCGTCGGCGAACGGATTGCGGATGCAGCCGGGGATTGGGGCGCCGACGCGATCATCTTCGGCTCGAGGCGGCGCCGGCGCTGGAGCCGTCTGGGTGGCGCCGGCCTGCGTGAGCGGGTGACCGCCCTCACGGGCTTGCCGGTACTTACCGCGCCCGCCCCGCTGAAGGTGGCGCGGGGGGTGCACGGCGATTCGCTCGAGCGTGAGCTAGCTCAGGTCGTGGCCGCGTCCGCCGGCCGCTGATTACTCAGGCGGCCACGCGGCAGCCAGCGCGCTGGCTCAACCGATCTCTCCGGGTGAGACCTCGTCAGGCGTGGTCCCCCGCGTAGATCGTGATGGAAAGGAACCGGATGGGCAGCTTGATCAGCATGGTCGGGCCGTGCGGGATGTCGCCTTCGAACTGCAGCGTGTCGCCGCGCGTCATCTTGTAGCGCTGGCGCCCGTAGCCGTACTCCATCACCCCGCTCAGCATGTAGAGGACCTCGATACCGCTGTGCTGGAAGAGCGGGAACACCTCGGTCTCCTCGTCGAGCGAGACAAGGAGCGGCTCGACGCGCTTGTAGGGGCCACGAAGGCTGCCGAGCAACTCGTAGGTGTGCCCGGACCGCGTGCCCTTGCGCACGATCTCGGGTCCGCTGCCCGCCCTGACGAACACAGCGTCGCGTTCTTCGGCCAGGCCGCGGAAGAGCGAGGTGACCGGCATGTCGAGGGCGCCGGCCAGCCGTTCGAGCGTGGTCAGGCTCGGGGAGGTCTGCGCATTCTCTATCTTGGACAGCATCCCCTTCGAGATGCCGGTGCGTTCGGCCAACTGGCCGACATTGAGCCCGATCTCGAGGCGCCGGGACCGCACGTGGTTGGCGATGACCTGCCCGAGCGTGCCGTCACCGTCGGGACCCGGTGTGTTATCGATGGCCACGGCGTCCGCTGACTTGGTTTGTGCCGGCTTGGGGGCGCGGGCGCGGCCGCGTCTGCTTGGTGTTGCGCGTCGGGGCGGAACGCTTCGCAGTCCCCTTGGACTGAGATCCCCCATGTCCAGCCGGGGCGGCTGCGGTCCGGCGAGTGGCCACGGTCGTTCAGCCTAGGCCAGCCCCGTAGGTTGCAGTGAGAGGCCACGGCTCAGCGCATCTGGCCGGCGCCCGCGTAGGGGTGCTCGCTGACCAGGAGGTCCTCCTCGCCGAAACGCTCCCAGCGGAAGTCGCGATGGTCGACGTCGGCGTGGCGGCTCTGGCCGTGGACGATCAGGTCGGCGACGAGTTCGCCCACCGAGGGCGAGATCTTGTAACCGTGCCCGGAGAAACCGGTGCAGAGCCAGAGCCCTTCGATCGGAGTGGACGAGATGATCGGGTTGTAGTCGGGTGTGACGTCGTAGCACCCTGCGTAGGAGGAGGAGAGCGCCGCGCCGTCAAAGCCAGGGAAGCGGTGGCTGAACTTGGGGACCAGCGCAGCCAGCTCCTCATCGCCGGCGCGCTCGCGGTAGTCGTCCGGATCGGCCCATTCGGGCATTGAGTGGTCGCTGTCGCCGAGCAGCAGAGTGGCCGCGCCCTCGGTGCGCACGTACTGGAGTGACGCCAGGTCGGAGAACACCGGAAGTGGTCCGGGCGGGCGGCCCACGTCGACGTGGAGGATCTGCGCGCGCTGGGCGCGCACGGGGATATCGAGGCCGAGTGGTTCAGCCAGGGCAGGGGACCACGGGCCGGCCGCCAGGACGACGTGGGCGGCACCGACCCGGTTCCCGTCCACCAGGCGGACGCCGCTCACGCGGTCGCCCGCCGTTTCGATGGTGGCGACCCCGTGGTGCTGGCGCAGCTGCGCGCCGCCGTGGCGGGCAGCGACCGCAAAGGCCATGGCGGTCTGGTGCCCGTCGCCATAGCCGCCGCGGGGTTCGTAGGCGAACTCCGCGAAATCCTCGAGCCGCGCCGCCGGCCACAAGAGCTGGGCCTCGTCGTGGCCGACCAGCTCGACCTCGATGCCGAGCGCCCGCTGCATGGCGACGTTGGCCCGGAGCGCCCCGAGGTTTTCGGGGCCGACGCCGACCAGGTAGCCGGTGTTGGTATAGCCGGACGGAGCGCCGAGAAGTTCCTCCGCCTGCTCGAGCATGGGCAGCGCATGCCACGCCATGGCGGCCAGCGAACGGATGCCGTAGTGGCAGCGCACGATGCCGCTGGACTTGCCGGTGCCGCCCGAGCCGACGGTGGCGCGTTCGAGGACGAGCACGTCGGTCACCCCGAGCTCGACGAGCGCGCGGGTCGTCGAAAGTCCGGCCACGCCGCCACCGATCACCACAACCTCCGCCGAGCGGAGAGCGGGCACGGCGGTCAGGTGGGCCAACCCGGGATCCAGCCGGTGCCGGCCAGAGGGACCCGGGCCATGGCGGCGGCCTCCACCGTGAGAGCGGCCAGGTCTTCGGGCTCCAGGTGATGCACACTGGATTTCCCGCAGGCCCGGGCCAAGGCCGTCACCTCCATGGTCACGGCGCGCAGGTAGTTGGCCACCGCGGTGGCGGCGTAGACGGGATCGAGCCGCGTCTCGAGCGCGGCGTCCTGGGTCGCGATGCCGACGGGACAGCGGCCGGTGTGGCAGTGGGCGCAGTGGCCCGCGGCCGTGCCGAGCGCGGCGTAGTCCGGACCCGCGTCATGAGTGACGTCGTTGGCGTCGCGAAAGGTGGGGCGGTTGCAGCCGAGGGCGAGGAGGGCGGCGACCCCGATGGACACGGCGTCCGCCCCGAGCGCCAGCGCCTTCGCCACGTCGGCTCCCGAGCGGATCCCGCCGGACACGATCAGCTGCACCTCCTCGCGCGCCCCGACGGCGCGGAGTGCCTCGGCCGCCATGCGCACCGCCGGCAGGGTGGGGATGCCGGCATGCTCGATGAACACGTCCTGAGTCGCCGCCGTGCCGCCCTGCATGCCGTCGACCACGATCACGTCGGCGCCGGCGGCGACGGCCAGCTGCACATCGTGGTCGACGCGAGTGGCGCCGACCTTCACGTAGACCGGGATCTGCCAGGCGGTGGCCTCGCGCAGCTCTTCGATCTTGATGCGCAGGTCGTCGGGGCCTATCCAGTCGGGGTGCCGACTGGCCGAGCGCTGGTCGATGCCGGGTGGAAGGGTGCGCATGGCGGCGACGCGCTCGTTGACCTTCTGCCCGAGCAGGAGACCGCCGCCTCCAGGCTTGGCGCCCTGGCCGATCACGATCTCGACGGCGTCGGCCTGGCGCAGGTCAGCAGGGTCGAAGCCGTAGCGCGACGGGAGCACCTGGTAGACGAGCAGCGAGGAGGCCTTGCGCTCCTCGGGCGTCATCCCACCGTCGCCGGTCGTGGTCGACGTGCCGACCTCGGTCGCGGCGCGGCCGAGCGCCTCCTTCGCGCTGGCGGAGAGCGCGCCGAACGACATGCCGGCGATCGTGATGGGGATATCGAGGTGCAGCGGTTTGGCGGCGTGACGCGTGCCGAGGACGGTGGCGGTGTCGCAGCGCTCGCGGTACCCCTCGAGGGGGTAGCGCGACGCCGACGCGGTCAGGAAGACGAGGTCGTCGAAGGAAGGGAGCTTCCGCCGCGCGCCGAGGCCGCGGATCGGGTAATGACCCGTCTCGGCCATCTCGTGGACGCGGGCGATCGCGTCAAGCGGGAAAGTGTGGTTCTCGGCGGCGTCGTCGGAAGTGGGTGGCACGCGGGCTCAGTACGCGCCCTGGTGGTGGGTGGAGAAGTGGTAGAGCTGGCGGCCCGAGACCACCTTGGTCACGCGGTCGGGGTCGACGTGGTCGAAACCGCTCTGCTCGACCAGGCGCTTGACCGCGAGGACGTCCTCCTCGGTCATGTCTTCGACCACCGCGTCGGCCCCGAGCGAGGCGATGGTGCCCTGGACGTAGATGACCGCCTCGTAGAGGGAGTCGCCCAGGGCGTGGCCGGCGTCGCCGCCGATGAGAATGGTGCCGGCCTGCGCCATGAAGCCGGTCATGGCGCCGGCGTTGCCCGCAATGGCCACCGTGCCACCCTTCAGCGAGATCCCGGCCCGCAGGGACGCGTGGCCCTCGACGAAGATCTTGCCGCCCCGGGCGCTCGAGCCGGCGCTCTGTGACGCGCTGCCTTTCACTCGAATCGTGCCGCCCATCAAGTTCTCGCCGACCGACCAGCCGACGAAGCCCTTCACGACGATGTCGGGCCCGGTGCCGTCACGCTCGCCGCAGAGGCCGCCGACGAAGTAGCCGGCGTTGCCGTCGATGGCGACGGACAGCGCGTGCGGGAGTCCGACAGCCAGGTTGTGGCGGCCGCGCGGGCTGACAACGGTCGCGTGGGCGCTGTCGGGCAGGGCGCTCAGTGCGGTGTTGACCTCGCGTGTCCCGAGCTCGTCGCAGTCGAAGATGTGGAGCGAGATGTGCCTGTGCGTCTCGGGGTCCATGGTCAGCGGCTCCATGAGTAGACCTCCTCGGGATTGGGCTCGAATACGATGGCGTCAGCGATGCCCGGTAGCTCGGCCAGCGCGCGGTACTCCGAGGCCACGGCGACGTAGGCGGCCGTCTCGGCCACCACGGCCGGTTTGCAGGCGAAGGCGTCGCGGGCGACCGACATGCCTTCGGTACCTGTGATCACCAACGTGAAGAAGCCGTCCATCTCCTTCATGACCCAGCGCGTCGCCTCTTCGAGATCGTCGCCGAACTCGAGCCTCGACGCCAGGAAACGGGCCGCCACCTCGGAGTCGTTGTCGGAGTCGAAGGACACGCCGTCGTCCTCGAGGCGCCGGCGCACCGTCGCATAGTTGGAGAAGGACCCGTTGTGCACCACGCACAGGTCGCGTGCCGGGACGAAGGGGTGCGAATGCAGCAGGGTCACCGCCGACTCGGTCGCCATCCGTGTGTGGGCCACGGCCTGGTAGCCCTCCCAGCGACGGATGCCGTAACGGGCGCACGTGTCGGTGGGGCGACCAGTGTCCTTCAGGACGCGCACGTTGGTGCCCGTGCCGAGCACGCGCACCTGAGGCCACTCGGTGGCGAGCAGGGTGTGCGCGTCAGGCAGCGTGTCCTCGGGCACATCGACGACGAGCCCGGCGCCGAAACGCTGGAGATCGGCGGCGGTCCCGCACAGGTCGAGTAACCCGCAGCCGACGGCCATCCAGTCCACATCGAAGTCGGCCCCGAGGGAGAGCCGGAGCATCACCGGGGCGCCATCAGCCTGATCGCTATCGCCCGCAGGCTCGGCATAGACGGCGATGCCCGACGAGTCCGGGCCACGCTCATCGAGCGCTTCGATCATCGGCACGAGGAGCTCGCCCAGCTGTGGCTCGAGATCGGGGTCGTGGAGGAGGAGGCCGACGACGCCGCACATGTTCAGTCATTCCTTCCGTTGGATGCGACGGACGCCGCGGCTCGAGCAACCGGGCGCCGGTAGTGCGCCACGTACTCCGGCAGCACGGCGTCGACGCGCAGGCCGGGGTCGACTTCTGCGGGTTCGGTCACGGTGCGAAAGGGGATGACGCCGGCCCAGATGGGGAGGTCGTAGTCCGCCTGGTCGTCAAGCGGCCAACCAGTGCGGACCTTGGCCGAGCATTCCCCGAGCGGCAGACGCAGCAGCATGGTGCTGCGCAACTCCTTCTCGGTTGGGGCGCGCGCGTCGCGGCTGCGCCCGGGGATGATGTG
Source organism: uncultured Acidimicrobiaceae bacterium (assembly GCA_963850095.1). GTDB lineage: Bacteria > Actinomycetota > Acidimicrobiia > Acidimicrobiales > RAAP-2 > Bog-473. Next base: position 7,247 of record CAWKJX010000005.1, read on the forward strand.
GTCCACCATCAGATCGAGCCCGGCCCGCTTCTCGTCGAGATCCTTTACCTCGCTGGCCGTGCCGATGACCACGACCGAGCGATAGTTGATGTCGGTGTTGTAGGTGGAGCGGGCCACCACGAGACCGTCGACAAATGTCACCGTCATGCAGATCTCGACTTCGGGCGTGCGGGCGCCGCGGAACAGGCGGCTGGCCGTCGACCCGTGCAGGTAGACGGTGTCGCCGTCACGGCCGTAGGCGAGGGGGATCACCACCGGGAAGCCGTCCGCGGTGGTGAGCCCGACGTGGCACAAGAAGCCCTCGTCGAGGATGGCCTCGATCGTGGCGCGATCGTAGGCAGCGCGGTGCGCGTAGCGGTGCAAGGTGGTGCGCTCGGAGACCGGATCGCTCATGTGGTCTCTCATTATGACCCCGGGCTGTTGCCTGTCAAGAAACGATGTAGAACAAAATGCAACGACCAGGACATCTGTCGCCCTCACAGGTTCAGCGTTCACACGCCCGTCATCTGTGCCTGCTGACGAAGGTTTCAGTTAACGAGCACGCAACACTTCGCAATAGTCCGGTAACCATCGGCTGTTTCCCACAGGGCAACATCGTTGCATACAACACGAACCCACACAGCGGGAGGTGGCACCACCCCTATGAGCGACGGAGCCGGGCGAACGCGCGTCACGAGCGCGGCGGAGCTGAAGGAGGCCGTGGCCGCGGACGGCGTCGAATTCCTCTTCGCCATGTTCGTGGACATGCACGGCAAGCCCTGCGCCAAGATGGTGCCGGTCAGCGCGATCGACGCCCTCGTCGAGGGTGGCGCCGGCTTCGCCGGGTTCGCCGCCGGGGCGATGGGACAGTCCCCGTCGTCACCCGACATCCTGGCCATGCCCGACCTGGCCTCGTACATGCCGGCGCCGTGGCGACCGGGACTGGGCATCATCCAGTGCGACCCGTGCGTCGAAAGCGAGCCCTGGCCGTATGCGCCGCGTGTGATCCTGCGCCGTCAGATCGAGCGCCTCGCGGCGGCGGGTTGCACGCTCGGCGTCGGCGCCGAGGTGGAGTACTTCCTCGTCCGCCGGGAGCCGGACGGGTCGATCGCCGTGGCGGACGCCCAGGACAGTGCGGCGGCGCCGTGTTACGACGCCCGCGCTCTGACCCGGATGTACGACCACTTGACAGCCGTCTCGCGGCACATGAACGCGCTCGGCTGGGCGAACTACGCCAACGACCACGAGGACGCCAACGGGCAATTCGAGCAGAACTTCCGCTACGCCGACCCGCTCACCACCGCTGACCGGATCATCGTCTTCCGCTACCTGGTGCACTCGATGGCGGCCGAGGCGGGCATGGTCGCGACCTTCATGCCGAAGCCGTTCTCTCATCTCACGGGGAACGGGTTGCACATGCACTTGAGCCTCTGGGGCGAGGACGGCACTGAACTCTTTGCCGACACGGCCGACGCCAGGGGGCTCGGCGTGTCGGTCATGGGCTATTCGTTCATCGCCGGTCTGTTCGACCACGCGGAGGCACTAGCGGCCGTGGCGTGCCCCACGGTGAACTCGTACAAGCGCCTGGCCAGTGCGCCACCGAATTCGGGGGCGGCCTGGTCCCCGGTCTACGCCACCTACGGAGGCAACGACCGCACGCATATGTTGCGGGTGCCTGAGCCGGGCCGGGTCGAGGACCGTTGCATCGACGGCTCGGCCAACCCCTATCTCGCCATCAGCGCGTTGATCGCCGCCGGCCTCGACGGCATGTCCCGCGACGCCGATCCGGGGGATCCGTGCGAGTTGAACTTGCTCGAGCTCGATGAGGCCGAGGCGTCGGCGCTCGGCCTCCGTACTATGCCGATGACCTTGTGGCACACGCTCGAGCACCTTGAGATCGACTCCGTGTTGCGCGAGGGCCTCGGCAAGACCTCCGACGGCGACTACGTCGACTACTTCGTTGCCACCAAGCGGTCGGAGGTCCGGTCCTCCCACGCCGAGGTCACGCCCTGGGAGCTCGACCGCTACCTGACTGCCATCTGACCCTTTTATGTCCCCTGTTCAACCGCATCGAAGCACCCCACACCGCTGCTGCAGTCCCCCACCCCCAACCGTTCACGAGAGAGGAACCCATGACCACCGAAACGAGCGTCAGCGCAGGACCACCCGGAGAGGTGGCCACGTCCCTCGAGCGAAGTATCAACTGGCGTGGCGCCTTCGTGATGGGGCTGGCCGGGGTGATCCTGGTCACCGGCATTGTCCCCTTTGCCGTCCAGGCCATGGGGGCGGCCGCCATTCCCTGTCTCATCGGGATCCAGGTCATCGCCCTGGTGGTCTGCCTGTGCATGGGGGAGTTGGCCGCCTTGTGGCCGCACCGCACGGGAGGGACGCCCTCGTACGCCTACGAGGCCTTCCGGCCTATGGGCGAGTCCACGGCGCGTCATATCGGTGGCGTGGCCGGGTGGAGCTACTGGCTGGGGTGGTTCCCCGTGGCGCCGATCAACATGATCCTGGCCGCCAGCTACATCGCCGTGCTGTTCCACGTGCCACTGGGAAGGACCGTGGACCCCCTCGGGGGTCTCGGCTCGCCCGAAGGCATCGGCGTGCTCATCATCACGCTGGTCGGACTGGTCGGTCTGTTTATTCCTTGCTACTTGGGTGTCCGCCTCGGGACCGGCTTCGCCACCCTCCTCGGCATTGTCTCTATGGTGCCGATCACCCTGCTGATCATCCTGCCGGTGTTCAAGCCCAGCTCCTTCCACTGGTCCAACGTCTCGGGCTTCCACTTTGCCGATCCGAAGACGGCGGGTTTCCTCTTCGTCATGAGTTGGCTCTTCGTCATGAGTTGGAACGGCATCGGCGTCGAGGGTGCCGCGTGCTATGTCGCCGAGTGCCGTGACCCACATCGGGACGCCAAGATCGCCATGACCGCCGAGGGTCTGTACGGTCTGTTCGTTTACGCTGGCACCGCCATCGTGTTCGTGGCCGTGCTCGGGGCGTCGCTGACGTCTTCCGACCCGTTGACCGCGTACACCGACTTCGCCGACCATATTTTCGGCTCGGCCGGCTGGGTGAAGTACCTGATCGGCATCCCGCTGATCTTCGCCCTGATGTTGTCGGTGCTCAACGCCATCATGGGTGTAGGTCGCTCGCTGTTCCAGGCCTCCGAAGACCGCCTGATTCCCAAATTCTTCTCCCACAAAAACAAGCACAACTCTCCGGATCACGCCATGTTCTTCAACCTGGGTTGTGCCCTGGTCGTGGGCCTGTTCGGGTCGCCGGTGCGCATCTACATCTTCTCCAACGTGGGCTACCTCATTGCCATCGTGGCGGCGCTCGTCGGATACTTCATGGTGCGCCAGTTCCAACAGGACAAGGTCAGCCCGTTCCGGCTCCCCGGCTACGTCCGATGGATCGCCTTGGCCATGGGCCTCTTCCTCACCTTCGTCTACTTCGTGGGCGGGTGGGGATCGCCTGACATCGTGGTCGGCCCGGGGCAGGGGCACACCCTCTACCTCCTGGGCTTCGCCGTAGTCGCGCTCTACGTGCCCTTGCACCTGTGGCGCAGGATGACCGACCGGCGCGATGGTGTGGCGCCACTGAGCAGACTGCCCATCGTGGTTGGGTCACCCGGCGGCATCGACCTCGGCGAGATGAAGGAGCCGCACGTCCTGGACCCGGCCCACATGGATGCCGTCGATATGGAGGCCGCCGGTATCAGTCCTGCGCAGAGTGGCGCACCCGATGCCGGCTGAGGCGCCGGTGCGGGCCCGCTCGGCCAGCGTGGGCGAAGGGCCGCTCTCCCGGCCGCGTCGACGCCTCTTCAAGAGGGCGAAGTGGGACAGACAGCCGGCCCAGTCCTCCGCCGTCCTCATCGCCACTGTGGGCATTCCCATCCCGACGGCGGTGATCCGGCGAGCCGTCCAGCTCAGCGAGGGTCAACCGGTCGCCATCGTCGCCATCGCCCGGATTTACGGATCGTCGTTTGGTCTCCCCAGCCCGGGACTGATGCCGACCAGGAAGGAAATGGACGAGCAACTGGCCCTCGTGAACAAGGCCATCGTGGGTTTGGAGAGGGCCGGCGTCGAAGCCTGGGGCCAGGTCGCCGCCACCCGCCGCTACGCCGGGACCATCGCCCAGGCCGGGCGGGCCCGCGGTGTGTCCCACGTGCTGGTCGTCACCCCCGACGTGCCGCGATGGCGGCGGCTAATGGAAGGCGACACGGCTCGCGACGTCCGGCGCCGCGTTGGCAAGGAGATGGCAGTGGAGGGCGTGACGGTCTGAAGCCCAGCCGTGCCCAGTCCAATACTGCCGGTCGCCGATCCGGCCCGATACAAGAGCGACTACGAGTCGAAAGGAGCAGAGCAACACCATGGCCGTCTACCTCAGCATGCAGAGAGTTCGCTTTTCGAGCACCGATGCCTACGACAAATTCCGCACCGTCTTCAACGACGTGCGGCACCACTTGATGACCAAACCAGGATTTCTCCATCTCACGTGGTGGGAGCACCCCGACGAGCCCGGCTGGTTCAACGAGGTGAGCATGTGGGCGAGCAAGGAAGCGCTCAACGACTGGCACATGGACACGTACCACAAGCACGCCAAGGCATGGGCGGCCAACGGAGCCATCATGGAGGACATCATCAACAACTTCGAACTCGTGAGCACGAGGCTGCTGCGCATCTGCCCGACATGTGGCAAGTTCGAAGACCGCGCGTATGAGTTGGAATACGAGCAGAAGACCCTGTCGGAGCCCTGCCCCGTCTGCGGATTCCACTTTCCGGTGGCCGCGGAGACCCCGACCAGTACGTCTGTGTTCAAGGACCTGGCGAGCTAGCGTCCTGAGCCCGTTGGCCCCTCGCTGCGGCGAGACGGCGGACACAGTGATGCGCAAGCGAGTGATTGGACATGGACAAATCGGCAATTCGCGAAACTCTGAGAGCGGAGCGCGTGGCGGCAGTGCTTCGCGTGACGGCGATCACGTCCGAGTTTGACGGCATCGTCGCGGACTCGCAGCACGCGAACGCGGATGACGAGCACGACCCGGAGGGATCGACCATCGCCTATGAGAGGGCATGGGTAGCCGCACTCATCGCCGGGGCGCAGTCGACCCTGGAAGACCTGGACCGCGCACTTGTTCGGCTCTCCGCAGGTTGCTATTCGGTGTGTGAGGGGTGCGGCGGACGGATTTCTCCCGAAAGGCTGGCGGCACTCCCTGCCGGTCGTACCTGCTTTGAATGCGCAAGAGGCCAGCGCGCCCAATCATCCGGCTCTTCGCGGTAGTGACGGAGAAGGATCGATGAACTGAATCGAGGTGAACCAGCATCCGCCGCGGGCTGGGTGGTCACCGACTTTGGCGACGTCGTACCCATCGCTCGAGTCCCGTCCCGGCCGGTCTGTCTTCGGTCGGCCCAACCGACGTCTCACCACGCAGTCAGTGGACCCCGGAGGCGATTTGGGAATCCCTTGGGAATCAAACGCCGCGAATCGTAAGGATCTGGGGATACGGGATGGACTTCGCCCCGCTCTGAGCAGCCACAATGCGACGGCACCGATCCGTGTGGACCGGGTCAATCAGATTCCTAAACCGTGTGCGAAGGTTCGAATCCTTCCGGGGGCGCTTTATAAAAGTCCAGACCAGAGGCTAGATCGGCGCCCCTTCTTTCGCCGCGTTTCAACGGTCCGTCACAGGGTGAACCTACTGTCGTCACCGAGCTGACTCTCAACCAGTTTCGACGATGGCCGACGTTCCTTAGCCTGTCCCTTGGGTCACCTGACCGGCGTGCGAACAGAGAGCACTCACACGGAACCCATTAGTTCCAACTGGAGGAACGATGACAGCTGATTCGCGCAAATGGCTCACTCTGGCGGTCGTCTGTGTCGCCCAGTTCATGGTCGTTCTCGATGTCTCCATCGTGAATGTGGCGCTGCCCTCGATTCAGCACGGGCTGCACTTCTCCGAGCAGAACCTGCTATGGGTCTTGAACGCCTACGCCCTGATGTTCGGTGGCTTCCTCATGCTCGGCGGCCGCGTCGCGGACAAGCTGGGACGGCGCCGTGTGTTCATAACAGGCGTCGTCGTCTTCACCACGGCCTCCCTGTTCTGTGGGTTGGCGACATCAAGCGGCTGGTTGGTTGCAGCTCGGGCCGTGCAGGGCCTCGGAGCCGCGATCCTGTCTCCCGCCGCCCTCTCCATCCTGACGGTCACCTTCGAAGAGGGTCGGGAGCGGAACACGGCGTTGAGCATTTGGGGGGCAATCGCTGGCGCAGGCGGCGCGTTCGGCGTCCTGCTCGGTGGGATCCTCACCCAAGAGTTCGGCTGGCAATGGATCTTCTACGTGAATGTGCCCATAGGTTCGGTGGTTGTACTGGCGAGCCTCTTCATTCTCACGCATTCCTTGGCGGAGGACGAGAACCGGGGCTTCGACATCCCGGGTGCCGTCACTCTGACCGCCGGCCTGGTTTTGATGGTGTTCGCACTGGTCAAGAGCACGAGTTGGGGTTGGGCTTCCGCCAAGACGCTGGGGACTTTGGCGGTGGCCTTCGTCCTCATCGCCCTGTTCGTCGTCATCGAGCGCCGGACGAAATCCGCCCTCGTCCCCCTCTCAATCTTTCGCAATCGGAGCCTCAGCGTGTCCAATATGGTCTCGCTGGCTTTGGGCGCGTCGATCTTCTCCATGTTCTATTTCCTGTCGCTCTACATGCAAGAGGTTTTGGGGTATTCAGCCCTCAAGACTGGACTCGGCTACCTGGCGATCGCGGGCTCGATCATCGTTGCGGCCGGAGCAGCGCAAGCACTGGTGGCCAAGTTCGGCGTCCGAGTCGTGATGACGGTGGGCATGGGGCTGGCTGCCGGCGGGCTCATCTACTTCGCCCAGATCACGCCGCACGGGACGTACCTGGGCACATTGCTACCCGGATTCCTTTTGGCCGGCGTCGGCCTCGGCCTCTCGTTCGTACCGGTGACCATCGGTGCAATGACCGGTGTTGGCCATGATGAGGCGGGTGTCGCGTCAGGACTGATAACGACGACGCAACAGATTGGTGGGGCCCTCGGGGTCGCAGTCCTGTCCACGATCGCGGTGTCAGCAACGACGAGATTCATCGGCGCACGCGGCCATGCGCCGGACGTGATGACAACCGCGCTCAACCACGGCTTCTCCGTCGCCTTCTGGTTCGGCGCGGTCTTTGCTGGAATCGGCTGCCTCATTGCCTTCTTCGGTATGGACAGCACTCGGATCACTGGGGTGCTCGCATCGGAGCCAGTGCTCGAAGAGCGGACGACTCAGGGCCAGCAGGCATCTGCCTGAAGGAGAAGGTCGCAAGCTGACGAGGAAAGAGCGCATCCGGCTCCGGAGGCCGCTCTCGGTTTTCCAGCAGGTCTTGTCCGTTCGCCCCAGTGCTCCCGAACAGGCCCTCCCCGTCCAAGCGGTTCACCATCGTCTGCTCGGTAACACCGATTTGTGCTCGGTAACACCGATTTGATTGCCAAATTGAATTGCCAAGCCCGCACACGGAGGTGCTCACCTTGACGCTCCGAGAGTCGACTGCCACGTACGGCACATCGCAGCTACTACCCCGGAACGGCCCGATTGGGGGACCGGCGCTTTCGGGCTAGCCTCCAAACAGGTTCGTGCGTTCTCGGGGAGCAACTCATCCGTCCCAGCGTCACGTCTCGCTCAAGGAAGAGGAGCCAGGTTCCCGAGACATGGGCACGGTCGCCCGTACGTGGGTTCCCTGACCCTATAACAAGTTCCTCCCGGACCGGTAGCGCCTTGACGGAACCATGGTTGTCTGCCCGATACTGACTTTGTTGATCGGCCGAGGGGAAAGGCTCAAGTGCTTGGAGGGACGCCGTGACGTCATGCGACACTTGATCGGTCCGGCAAAAGCCAAGTCCGCACTCGTGGCCGGGGCCAGGAACTCTCGCACGCGGTTGGCAGGGTCTCTTATCGGAGTTCTGCTGGTGGCGACCGGATGCAACTGGTCTGCCTACCTCGGGGGGCCCGAGCACAGTTCTGACAACTCTTTTGCCCAGGCGATCAACACATCCAATGCCTCTTCGCTGAGCCCTATGTGGAACTACACGCCTCCTGGCAATCGGGGTGGCGAAATCTATTCCAGCCCAACCGTCTACGGCGGTGGCGTCTACTTTGGGTCTGAGAACGGCACTTTTTATGACGTCGACGAAGCTACGGGTGCGGTCGTCTGGAGCCAATACACCACCCAGTTAGCCGGAACGACCTGCGCAGAACCGGACTCGACAGCGCAAGGCTTTGCCTCGACCGCCACGGTTGCCGCCGATCCGACCACGGGAGCACCCACCGTTTACGTCGCCGCCCCCGATGGATACCTGTACGCCTGGAATGCCAGTACTGGGAGCCTGCTCTGGCGCAGCGTCGTCGCAGTGCCGTCCACCACGGTCAACGATTACTTCAACTGGTCGTCTCCAACGGTCGCCAACGGCATGATCTACGTGGGCGTTGCATCTGCTTGTGACACCCCCCTTGTGCAAGGAGGCGAGAGGGCTTACGACCAAGCCACCGGCCAGCTCGCTCGCTACGTTCAACACCACTCCCGCCGATGACGTAGGCGGGAGTATCTGGAGCAGCGCCTTGGTGAGTGACGGATCGGTCTACGTCACCACCGGCAACGGGAATTTCGTCGGAGGAGCACCCGGATATTCAGAGTCGATCGTCAGACTCAACCCTCAAACCTTGCAACCAGAGGACAGCTTTACCGTTCCGGCCTCGCAACAGGTCTTCGACAGCGACTTCGGTGGGTCTGCGACAGCCTGGACGGCCACTCTTGGGGGGGTATCGACCCAGATGGTCGGGGCATGCAACAAGAACGGCTACTACTACGCCCTGAACGCCTCGAACCTGGCCGTCGGAGCAGTCTGGGAAGACCAGGTCGGTTCGGTGACCGGTGACAACACCAACTGCCTTGCGGCCGCCGTCTGGGACCAAGCAAACAGCCGCCTCTTTCTCTCCGGAAACGACACCACCATCAGCGGCACTGCGTACAACGGGTCGGTCGAGGAGGTGAACCCGGCGACCGGCGCTCCGATCTGGCAAACCGGACTGCCTGGCGCAGTCATGGGCACGCCAATGTTGGACGGGGCCGGAGTTCTGGCCGTCGGAACCTTCGACTACACGGGTGCTCCCGACGCCGTCTATCTCCTCGACGCGTCGAACGGTCAGATCCTGGCGACCATCAGCACCGCTGACAGCCAAGTCTTCGCCCAGCCGGTCTTCGACGACGGCTACCTCTTCGTCGCCACGGCGGGACAGGGCATCTGGGCGTACCAACCGAGCGATCTCACCACGCGGGTGGTTCTTCCGTCGAATGACGTTTCACTCTCAGGCGATAGCACGGAACTCGATGCCAGCGCATCGACCAACGCCACCCGCGTCGAGTTCGAGCTCAGCGGAGGCAGCCTCAGTGATGCGCTGATCGCCACCGCGACGGCGACGTATTATGGATGGCTTGCCGCTTGGAACCCGAGTAGCGTCCCCAACGGTACCTACATACTCCAAAGCGTGGCGTATGACTCATCTGGGGACACGAGCGCCAGTCCACCCGTGGCGGTGACGGTGGACAACACAGCATCGACTACAAGCGTGCTCGCACCCTCGAACGGCTCCTCGCTGGGACCGACCGGCTGAGCGAAAAGCGGAATACAGAATGCGCATGCTCTGGGATGAACGGTGTCGCTCGGCGCGATCGTGCGGATGGCAACGGCTCCACAATCTCGGCGGACGCCCCTGGGCGGTAACATGTTGCGGGGGTCATGAACGGACCCGGCGGCGCCGTCAGGCGAGGCCTGAAGAAGGCACCGATAGCGGATCGGCGGAGCCCAAGGTCCACCAGCTGGTCGTCGCTGAGGTCGGGCGGCCGCCGATGATCGCGACTTCCGCCTGCGCCCCAGTTGCGTCCAGGAAGCAGGCTTCGATGGCGGACATGAACCGTGCGGAGGAACGATTGACCTTCCATCCATGGTGCAACGGCGGTCCGATCGAATCGCTTCGGCCATATCTGTAGGTGTGGTGTGAATACCTCTCCCATTGCACTTTGAACATGGTCTCGTCGTTCGCTGAGGTTCATCTGCAGGACACATGCGGGTCACGAAGTGGTAACGGGTTGTTTGAACGCGGTGGTTACGCTCCGGCGGATCGAGGCGGGGACCGAGTCCAACAAAAGGAGCGAACATGAAATCCGGAAGAAAACTCGCGACGGCGGGCGTCGCTGCGTTGACGTTGGCGATGGTGTCGTCGTTGGCGGCGTCGTCTTCCAGTGCCATCGCTGCGGGCCACGACCAGATCAAGCATGTGCTCCTGATCTCGGTGGACGGCATGCACCAATCCGACCTGGACTGGTACATCGCCAACCATCCCGACTCGGAGCTGGCGCGACTGGCCACAGGGGGCGCCGAATACACCGACGCGCAGACCCCCGACCCATCGGACTCCGACCCGGGCGGCACGGCGCTGATGACCGGCGGCGACCCGAAGGTCACCGGCATCTATTACGACGACGAGTACAGCCACGGCGTCTTCCCTCCGGGAACGACGAACTGCTCCGGGCCGGTCCCGGGCGGCGACGTGATCTACGACTCGCCGGACGACAACCTGCCCGCCGTATCGGACCTCCTGGACAACGGCAGTGGCAATACCTTCCCGTCGTTCGATGAGGGCGGCTCGATCTACCCGAGCGGCATTGACAAGAACCCGGGCCTCATCATGAACCTGAGTCCGCATCCGCAGTCGGGTCTGAACCCGGCGACGTACCCGGTCAACCCGAAGACCTGCAAGCCGATTCAGCCGTGGGACTTCCTGGGGGTCAATACCATCTTCCAGGTGATCCACAACGCCGGCATGCGAACGGCGTGGTCTGACAAGCACGCGATCTACACGTCGTTCAACGGTCCGGGCTCCGGCGGCTCGAGCATCGACGATTTCTTCGGGCCGGAGATCGACTCACAGGCGGTCGAGCCGAACGGTGTGCCGTACCCGGTCGACGGCGCCTGGACTGCCGACAACGCCGCGACCAAGCAGTACGACTCCTACAAAGTCCAGGCCGTCGTCAATTGGATCAACGGCTATGAGCACTCCGGCACCGGGCCGAAGGTCGGCACACCCGCGATATACGGAATGAACTTCCAGACGGTCTCGACTGCCGAGAAACTGAAGAGCTCCCCGGCGGTGCTGATTGGGCCAGACGCGCACGGCAACTACACCGAGGGCCTGTCGCTGACCGGCGGATACGTGACGGTGGACGGCCAACAGGTACCGGGCCCGCTGCTCCAGAGCGCGCTCGACTACGTCAACGGCGCCCTGCAGCTGATGGTGGACACAATCAAAGCCGACGGGGAGGCAGACTCGACGGCGATCATCTTGACGGCCAAGCACGGCCAGTCGCCGCTGAACAACGACCGACTGCAGCGGATCGACGACGGTCCGATCATTGCCGGCGTCAATGCCGCGTGGGCCGCTCTGCATCCGGGCAACCAGACGCTGGTCGTCCAAGAGGCCGATGACGACGGGCTGCTGTGGTGGCTGTCGGACCGCTCGCAGGCGGCGGCTGACTTCGTCAAGAATTACCTGTGGACGCATACGGCTCCGGCGGTCAACTACGCCGGACAGACGATCACCGTCCAGCACTCCGGTCTGCAGCAGATCTTCGCCGGCCAACAGTCGGCGCAGTTCTTCGGCGTCTCCAACGCCGACCCGCACCACCCGGACGTGTTCGCGATCGCGCAGGTCGGCACGATCTATACGACCGGCTCGAAGATCGCCGAACACGGCGGAGACAACCCGGGTGATCGGGACGTTCCGCTCGTCGTCTATGCGCCGGGCACCGTCCAGCCTGGCCAGTCGAGCAACGGGGTGGAAACGACCCAGGTCGCTCCGACGATCTTGAAGCTGCTGGGGCTCTCGCCGGGGTCGCTTCAGGCCGTCCAGCTCGAGGGCACGCAAGTCCTACCGGGCCTCGGCAACGGGGATTAACCGCTCCATCTGATCGAGCTGCGGGGCGGCATTCAGCCGCCCCGCAGCTCGGCATTCGACCCGGAGGATCCATGAGGCGGCTCAAGCGGCCGGTGGTGGGCATCTGGGCGTAAGGGCCGGACGTCGACGCGACGCCGAGGTCGGACGCGCGCGGGTTTCTCGGCGGAGGAGACGGTTCGAGAAGCGTCCATCCGTCACCGTGGCGAAACGGAATGCGTGCGAACCTGAGGCGATGGATCTGACCGAGCTCCTCGCCATCCCCGGGATGAGGGAGGAGTACATCCTGCGCTCCATGCGTCGGCTTCATGGCGCTTCACGGCGGATCACAGGACCGGGGTACCGAGCAGATCGCCCAGCGGGCCGCCGAACAGGCCGGCGCGTCCTTCTACGGCATTTTGCATCCACCTGGAGCTTCGGGTCCACCTCACATCGCGTTTGCACGACCCCGACCACTCGGTGCATCTGCGAGCTTTCCTGGGGCACGTGGACGTTGCCATTTCAGTACACGGGTTCGGGCGCGACGGGTTCTCGCTCTGGATCGATCCGGGGAGGGGCCCCATCATCGAACCGTACGGTCCCGCTGTGCGAGGGCGACAGACGCGGACCGTTGCGCGGGATCATCGTGGGAGGGCTGAACGTGCCACTGCTCGACGCGGCGCGCCAGCTTTTCCAGGGGCGCTTCGCCGGTTACCACGTCGCCGACGAGCGCGTACGACTCGGATTTCATCCTGACAACCCGGTCAACCTGCCGTCGGCTCACGGGGTCCAGGTCGAGCTACCCCCAGGATTGCGCGGCATCGGCGATTTCGGCGAAATCCTGGTTCCCCGGCCCGACGGGATCGTCGAGGACGTGGTCGCCGTGTTGGTCGAACTGGCGACCCTGGCCGCCGAGTCGGTGCGCATGGAAAGGCCGTCGCGCCCTGCCGTTGGACCCGATCGGACCACGTGATCAGCGATTCATCTGCCGGCGCCCGAGGCCTGACGATGAAGGGCCAAATCCGGCGCGCGAAGACATTCCCGCCCGTGAAGGTGAAGTGGATGCCGTCGGCGAGGCGCACCTGCTGGCCGTCGATGAATTCCTCGTATCGCCCACCCGGGCAAGCCATGGCGTTGAAGTTCAGGAGCGACGTGCCCGGTGTGGTGGCGGCGACCCGGCGCACCAGGCCGTTGTAGACGGCCAGGCGGGTTCGGGAGTCCTCGGGCCAGGGTTGGCCGTCTGGTTGCTCACCGGTGTCGTAGCACGGCGCCGTCATCAGGACGACCGTGGCTCCACCGGATCCGGCCACGTGCACGGCGTACCTGAGCTGTCGCTCGACGTAGTCGGCATAGGTCGGGTTCTCGATGTTGGTCCAGTGGCCGTCGTAGGTGCGATTCGTGACCTCCCACCGACCGGCCAGGATCATCACCACGTTCGGGTGGTCCTTGGCGATGTCCGCCTTCCACAGCACCGGCCACTGCGATTGCGCCGGCGCTCCCCGGCATTGGACCGCCATGGCAGCGACCACACCCTTTTCCTGGTAGTCGGCGCCGTTCGTCACGCCGCAACCGAAGATTCCGCCGTTGAAGGGCTGGATGTCGTAGTCCCGTGCATGTTCGTTGAGGCCGATGTCGAGCGTCAGGGCGGTCGAGTCCCCAACCACCAGGGCCCTGACCGGTGGTGCGGTATCAGGCGCGGCAGCCGGGGTGGCGGCGCTTTCGCCGCCACCGTGGGGCCGACGCCACCGCCACCAGAGCGGCCGCGGTCCCCAGCACCGCCAGCGGGGTGATGGCCCACGTGCGCCAGCCGGTCCGGAGGGTGCCCGACCGGATCGGTGCCTCGATTCCCCCAGAAGGATCCCGTCGCGACGACCACGGCGGCGGCGACGCGCATCGCGAAGGGCGGAACGGTGAGGATGATGTGCCGGTTGGCGTCGGAGAAGTCCTCACAGCTGCGTCTCCATCCTGAAGGCGAGTCTTCTCCGTAGCCCTTCGTCTATCACGATCACTGAGGGGCGAAGAAACGCGGAAGTGTTCCAGACCGGGACGCTGGCTCCACCGGTGTGTGCCTCCTGAAGATGACCGAGCTCCATCCAGTAGGGGAGGACGGCCGGTGCGAGGTAGTCGCCGCCACCTCCGGGCTGCATATCGAAGTGGATGCCGTCCGTCTGGCGAATCGGGACGCCGTCCAGGTCCTCGGTGTACTTGCCGCCCGGACACACGTAGGAATTGAGGTCCTGTACGTAAACCTGATTCGGATGCATGGCGGCGACTTTGTGCAGCAACGAGTTGTAGACAGCCTGTCGGGCGGAGCTGTCTTGTGGCCAGGGGACACCGTCGGGCTGTTCGCCGGTGCTCTGGCACGGCTTGGTCATCAATACCATGTCAGCGCCTCCCGACGTCCCAATGCGGACGGCCTTCTCCAATTGGCTCTCCACGTACGCGGCGAATGTGGGGTTCAAGATGTTGGTCATCTGCCCGCGGTACTCACGGTCGAGCACCTCCCCACCTCCGGCGAGGAGTACCACAACGTTCGGCTTGAACTGGCGCACCCAGTCGGTCCAGGCCGAAGTCCACGCCTGACATGGAACGTTCTGTTGGGGTCCGAAGACGCCGCCCGGAGGGCAGTTGCCGCTCTGAGGGTGCGGCGTACACGGCAGACCGACGATGAACGTCCCGCCAGATTGAACAGCAGTCGTCCCCTCGGCTACACCGCAGCCGAGGATCCCCTCGTTGAGCAGACGCAGGTGGTGGTACCTCGTCGGATTCGCGGTCAAGGCAGCCTGGAGGCCGATCCCGAGCGTCAGGGCCTGGGAATCGCCGACGAGGAGGACCCGGGTCGGCGTGGTGCGGTAGGCATCCGGGACAGTGGATGTGATCGAAGTGGCCGACAGTTCTCCCGTGGCGGCCGCCCCAACCGGGACGATATCCGTCGCCGGCATGGTGGCCAGGACGATGGCCAAGGACGACGACGGCAACAGCCGGGACCACGGAGACCCGAGCCCTGAATGTAGTGAAGAACGTGCCTCTTCGAATGGGCCGCTCCACCAGGAAGAAGGACAGCGTCGCCACGGCGACCGTTGGGATGACCCGAACGACAAACAAGGTCCATCCGCTGAGCCCCGTCCGCTCGTGGTTGATGAAGGTGAAGAGCGGGAAGTGCCACAGGTACATCCCGTAGGAGATTCGTCCGACAAAGGTGAAGACGGGGAACGAGAGCAACCTGGCCACGGGCGAGTACTGGGCACACGAGACGCTGAGGAGGACGGCAGACGCGGCGATCGCGGCCAGCAGAAACCCACCGCGATAGGCGAAGGCGTCGTCACTCTGCACCCTGGTGTACAAAAGGGCGCTTCACGACAATGCCGGCGACTCCGATAGCCGTGAGCACGTGACGGGCCCAGGCCGTGCGGACCTGCCAGTCCTGTTCTGCACCCTTCCTCCGACGTTCGGCCCACATGGCGAGGCCCACCGCCAAGGACGCCCCCACCAGCACGGACTGGGCGTGGGTGTCGGTACCGAAGTAAAGGCGATTGATGTCTTCGGGGTTGTAGAGAAGCGCCATCTCGAGAGCAGAAAGAAGCGCCCCCGCGATGGTCACGACCAGAAGCGCTCGCAATGACCGCCAGACCTTGCACACGCCGAGAAAGACCAGCGGCCAGACCAGGTAGAACTGCTCTTCCACGGCGAGGGACCAGGTGTGGATCAACGGTGAGGTGAGACCGGTCATGTGGAAGTAGTTGGAACCGGCGAAGATGAAGTGCCAGTTGGCGAAATAGAAAAGAGCGGCGAGTGCATCACCTCGCAGGGTCGGATAGGTGCCGGCAGGAACGAAGAGGCCGAAAATGATGGCGACGCCGATGAGCATGACAAAGAGGCCGGGAAGCAGCCGTCGAGCCCGGCGAGCCCAAAAGGCTCCAAGTTTGATGGTCCCGCTCTTTCGCCACTCGACGATCAACAACGAGGTGATGAGGAACCCGGACAGGGCGAAAAAACTGTCAAGGAGGAAGAAGCCACCGCCGGTCAGGAAGACACCTGCGTGAACGCCCAGAATACAGAGCATCCCAACGCCCCTGACTCCGTCAAGTGCCGGCAGGTAGGAGAGTGTCGTGCCCTTCCGCGGAGCGTCTGGGGAGATGGTGGGCTCACCCATCGCCGGATCGTAGTGTTGTCGCGAATGTCTGTCCTCGCGGGCCTGGTCGGTGGGCGATCAGGATCTGGTGTGCTACGTGCTATGCGGATCGCTGGACCAGCAGCAAATGAGCGGACCACCTCGACACCGGCGAGTCCCGGCGCGAGGGTCAATCGTCCACCGGCTGCGCGATGCTCCTTGCGTGAAAATCCGTCGCCTGGTCGGGCGCTCCCTTCTGACGGTCGTCACCGGCGCGACCGCCCTCCTCGTTGCCGGTCCTGACGCCTCCGCTGCCTTTGCTTCGTCGTCTCACTCGGCGTCTGCCGCCGCGCCATCCACCTTTCCGTGGAAGGGTGACCATTCTCCCTGCCGTGTCCAACTCCCCTCCAGCAGCATCACCAGCTACGGAGAATTCACCACCTGCCCTCCGAAGCGTGTGCTGCTCATCGGTGATTCGGTTGGCCTGACCATGGCCATTCAGATGAGCATCAACCAAGAGGACTGGGGGACGATCGTCGACGATGGGTCGTTGATCGGGTGCGGATTTATCACGGGGCACACCGTCGACGACCAGGGGGCGTTCATTCCCATGAACGCCCATTGCGACGACGAAGTGGCAACCTGGACAGCCGACATTCGCCGATTCGAGCCACAGGCGGTCGTCGTCGAAATGGGCTGGTGGGACTCACTCGAGCATTTGATCGACGGCCACCCCGAGTCACTCACGGAGCCGCACTACGACTCCATGGTCGAGCAGCACATGGTGGCCCTGCTCCGTGGCATCCGATCCACGTCTGCGGCACCCGTTTACTTCCTGTCGGTCCCCTGGATGGACCCTCCCGCACTGGCGAATGGACAGCACGAACCCGGCGTCGCAGCGGCGTACCACGACGAGATCAACGATCTCATCAAGTCCGCTTCGAAGTCCACGAAGGGCGTTCACTTCGTCGACGTGTCGCCCTACATAACTCCCTCGGGGTATTACCAGACGGACGTCGATGGTGGGGTATGTCGGGCCAGTACGGATGGTGTCCACCTCTACTACGGTCCCCCCGGCACCTTCGGTTACGTCCAGACCCGCTGCGGAATGGCCCTGCAGGAGGGCATTCTCTCCATGATTCGAGAGAACCTGGCCAAGACGTGACCCCAGGCCGAGGCGCGCCCTGCCGAGGCGCCCCTGCCACTTCGTAGACGCGAGAATCAGCTCGGCGCTCGGCGGACCTCAGGGGGCAGCCGCTTCGGCGGTGCCGTGCAGCTCGACGCGCACGTTGACCTCGGGGTAGACGCGGACCATGAGCATGCTGGGGGGCTTCATGCCGAACTCGCGGATGTCGAAGTCGTCCTCACCCGAGAGGATGATGGTCTCGCCGTCGACCACGATGTCCATGTCGTGCTTGAAGGACAGCGTCTTGCCGTGGAACGAGATGTCCCCGGTCATCACGTAGTCGGGATGCTCGCCGCCGGCTTCCACCCGCACCACCCGGCCGCCGATCGTCGGGTAGCGCCGCGCGTCAATGCGCCGTCGGAGCTCGCGGTCGTAGAGGACGTTGCCCGATGTCAGTCGCTCCACCGCCAGCTGCAGTTCGCCCGACACGCGCTGGTCGAGGTCCAGCGATCCGTCGGCCCGGGTGGCGGCCTCGAACCAGCCGGTGATCCCGCGGGTCTCGGTGTTGATCGGGTGCAGGCTCGATCGAGCGCTGACCCAGACACACGAGCGCACCGAATCGAGCGTGTAGCGAACCATTGCGACCTTCCGTTCCCATGGCCCCGCCTGCGCCGGCTCCACCGTCGCCAGGACCCGAATACTGGCATAAAGTCCCGTCGTGGCCCGTCTCGACATACCGCCGGGCGACGGCGGTGACGCCGTCCAGGTCTGGTCGCTGCAGCCCGAGCTCGGGCGGGCGGCCACCCTGCTCGTCGACGCCGCCTACAACAAGAGCATCCTGCCCGTCCGGGTCCGCGAGGCGGCCCGCATGCGCATCGCCCAGCTGAACGACTGCACCGTCTGTTTGGCCTTCCGGGCCGACTCGGTGCGGGCCCAGGGACTCCATGAGGGCTTCTACGGGGCGGTGGGCTCGGGCGGCGACGAGCAGCTTCTCCGAGCAGGAACGCCTGGCCATCGAGTTCGCCGAGCGCTTCGCCCTCGACCACGCCAGCATCGACGACGCGTTCGTGCAGCGTTTGCGCGGCGTGTTCAGCGACCCCGAGGTCTTCGACCTGACCGTCTGCGTATCGGCTTTCCTCGGCCTCGGGCGCACCCTGCGCGTGCTCGGCATCACCGAGACGTCGCTGACGGACGTCTAGCCGCAGTCAGTCAGTCAGTCAGTCAGTCCAGTCAGTCAGTCAGTCAGTCAGTCAGTCGGACGCGTCGAACGGCGCGTCGCGCTCGCGGACGGCCTGGCGCAGTCCGACCTCGCCGATGCGGTCCGAGAAGGCCAGCGCTTCCGGTGCCCGGTGGCCGATGGCGTCGTTCAGCGCGGCGTAGCGCTGCAGCTGCGACCGTCCCATCAGCTCGACGCCCGCGTTGACCACCCGCTTGTTGGCCACCAGCAGGTCCCGGCCGATCAGCGCCATCCGTTCGGCCAGCTCGAGCACGCGCCCGTCGAGCTCGTCGGCCGGCGCTGTCGCCACCACCAGCCCCAGCTCCCGCGCCTCCTCACCCGAAATCGTGTCGCCCGTGAAGAGCAGGCGCTTCGTCCACTGCGGGCCGAGGTGGTACAACCACATGTTCGTCGGCGGCACGCCCATCGACCGCACCGGCGGGAACCCGATGCGCGCGTCCTCGGCCGCCACCACCAGGTCGCAGTGCAGGGCCAGGTCCGTCCCGCCCGCCAGGCAGTTGCCCTGCACCTGGGCGATGACCGGGATGGCGCAGTCCCACAGGCGCCCCCAGCCCCGGGCCAGCGCCAGCATGGCCGTCACGTCCCCCTCCAGAGTGTCGTGCGGCTCGAAGTCCCCGGGGTCGGTGTCCTCGGCGATGAAGCCGTACCCGGAGGAGAACGAACGCCCCGTGCTCCGAATGACGAGCACGCTCGTCCCCGCATCCGCCTCGGCCTCGTCGACCGCCCGCAGGAGCTCCCTCACGCAGCGGGGGGTCAGCGGGTTGTGCTGCGCGGGCCGGTCCAGGGTCAGGCGCCGCACGCGACCGATCTGCTCGAGGCCCAACGTCGTGAAGTCGGTGGTCACGGTCCGCTCCTCTGCTCGGTGTCCCGCACGAGATCGGACTTGAGCACCTTGCCGCTCTCATTGCGCGGGAGCGCGTCGGTCACGGTAATGCGGCGCGGCACCTTGTAGTCGGCCAGTCGGGCCAGCAGGAACGCACGCAGCTCCTCGGGCGCCACGGGCCGCCGCAACACCACCCAGGCCGCGACGTCCTCGCCCAGCACCGGGTGGGGCACGCCGGCCACCGCGGCCTCCGTCACCTCGGGGTGCTCGAAGAGCGCCGCCTCGACCTCGCCCGGCACGACGTTGAGGCCGCCCCGGATGACCATCTCCTTCTGGCGCCCCGTGATCCACAGATGGCCGTCGGCGTCGAGCGAGCCCAGGTCGCCGCTCAGCAGCCACCCGTCGACCCAGGTGCGCGCCGTGGCCTCGCGGTCCCAGTGGTACGCCCTCGGCCGGCGCGTGCCGCCGACGGCCACCTGGCCGACCTCCCCCGGCCCCAGCGGAGCGCCGTCGGCGTCGAGTATCCGCACCTCCACGCCCGGCAGCGGGACCCCGACCGAGCCCAGGTGGCGCCCGCCGTCGCCCGGCGGCACCGCGGTCACGGCGCCGAACTCGGTCATGCCGTAGCCGCAGAGGACCTCGGCCGCCGGCAGGCGGGCGCCGAACCGCCGCAGCGTGGCCGTGGCGATGGGCGCGCTGCCGACGTTCACCACGGCCAGGCTGGACAGGTCGGCCGTCTCGAAGCGGGGCCGGGCCACAATCAGCTCCACCATGGCCGGCACCAGGAACGCCGCCACCGGGCGCTCTTCCTCCACCACGGCCAGCCAGCGGTCCGGGTCGAAACGCGGCAGGAACCACCCGCTCAACCCGCCGCGCAGCGGCCCGCAGACCAGGAGCGAGCCGCTGGTCGTGGCGAAGGGCGACGACGAGAGGAAGCCGAGGCCGAGCCAGGACGACGGGACGCGCTCGGTCGACGACAGTCCGCCGTGCGTCACCGCCACCCCCTTGGGCTCTCCGGTGGTGCCCGACGTGTACAGAATGTCGGCCACGTCGTCTGCCGCCGGGCCCGGCTGAAGGTCGGCCTCGTCGTCCGAGAACAGGTCGCCCCAACGCTCGGCGCCCTCGCCGTTGACCGCGGCGACCAGCCCGACGCCCGACGACCCCGACACCGCGCCGGCCTCACTGCACAACAGGGCGGCGGGTGCCGCGTGCCGCACAATCCGCGCCAGCTCGCCCGGCCCGAGGCGGGCGTGGAGCGGCACGGCCACGGCGCGCGCCTTGTGGATGGCGACGTAGGACACCAGCCACTCGAGCGGCTCGTCGGTGCCGATCACGAGGGCCACCCGGTCGCCGGGGCGCATCCCGCGCCCGGCCAGCCCGCGGGCCAGGCGGTTGGAGTCGCGGTGCCACGCGCCGAGGGTGAGCGCCGAGCCGTCGGCCAGGTTCCGCCAGGCCACGCCGTCGGGCCACTGCCGGGCCAGGCGCGCCAGCAGCTCGGTCTGGAGAAGCGTCACCGCCCGATCGGCATCGGCATCGGTATCGACATCGGCATCAGTAGGCGTCCCCGCCCTCGAGGATCCGCCGCGGGTTGTCGACCAGCATGGCGGTGATGTCGGCGTCGCTGATGCCGCGGACGCGCATGGCCGGCAGCACCTCGTCGGCTATGTAGGTCCAGCGCCAGCTGGCCGATGCATCCATCACCTGCTGGGGGAACCAGTCGACGAAGCACATGGCGTCGTGCGACAGGACGAGGCGCTCGGCGTAGCCGCGCTCGCACAGACGGGCCACCGCGTCGACCCGTGCCTCGAGGGTGATGCCCGGCAGCCCGAAGTGGTCGAAGCCGAGATACGACCCGCCGTCGATCAGCGCCAGGTGGTAGTCGGTGTCGACCGTCCCCCCGCTGTGGCCGATCACGACCCGGGCCAGGTCCACCCCTTCGTCGCGGAAGATGCGCTGCTGCTCGAGGCCCCAGGGCTCGGGCGGCGTCGGCGTGTGCGTCGTGATGGGCACTCCGGTGACCCGGTGGGCCCGGGCCACGGCGCGCAGCACGCGCTCGACCCCGGGTGTGATCCCGGCCCGGTCCGACGCGCACTTGAGGATCCCGGCCCGCACGCCGGTATCGCCGATCCCGTCGGTGATCTCGCGGACGAAGAGGTCCACCATCGGCTCGGGTCCGCCCAGCACGGTCCCGGGCCCCCGGAAGTGGAAGTACATGGGCACCTCGTTGTAGGTGTAGACGCCCGTCGCCACGACCACGTTGATGTCGGGCACCTCCGCCGCGATGGCCGCCACCCGCGGAATGGAGCGGCCCAGGCCGATCACGGTCAGGTCGACCAGCGTGTCGATGCCGCGCTGCTTCAGCTCGCGCAGCTTGTCCACCGCCCGCGCCCGCTGCGCCGACTCGTCCCACTCGGCCGAGGTCTTCTCGATTTCGGGGCTCAGCACGAAGATGTGCTCGTGCATGAGGGTGGCGCCCAGGGCGCCGCCGTCGACGGGGCCCTGTACCGTGTTGACCTGGGACATCATCCCCCCTTGCCGACCGGGCCGGGCGCCGACCGATCGTAGCGGTGGTCGCCGATTCCGGGCCGGGGTCGTGCGGCACAATGTCACAGGAGGCCCACAGCGGGCCATGCGACGGGGTCGATACGGGCATGGTGCGATGTGGGCGTTCCCGAGAGCAGAGGTCCCTACTCCATGGCATCCCCCAGCGAGCCGAGCACTCCCGAGACCCGGGTCAAGGCGCAGTCGAGAGTCAGCCACCTCACCCGGGGCGTCGTCCTCGCCGCCACCGGGCTCACGGCGCTCATCGGCGTGGTCGTGGCCAAGGAGCATCCCGGCTCGAGCAGTGCGCCCGAGGAGTCGGGCAACTCGAGTTCCACGTCCACCGGCTCGAACTCCGGCAGCTCCGGCTCCGGCTCCGGCTCGCAACACCGGCAGCTCCGGTTCCGGCTCGACCTCCGACACCACGACCACGACGACGTCGGGTGGGTCGAGCTCCTCGAACGACAACGGAGGTTCGTCGGGCAACTCGAACTCGAACGGGTCGGCGCCCACGTCCACCTTCAACCGGCCCACCGTGACGTCGGGGGGCACGTCGTGACGGCCACCGACATTTCCGAACCGGCGCTCACGGCGCGCTCGTTCCGTGCCATCGGCACGACGGCGACCGTGGTGGTGCAGGATCCCGCGCTGGCCGGCGCGGCCGAGTGCGTCCTCGCCCGCCAGCTCGAGGAGATCGACCTCGCCTGCAGCCGCTTCCGCGACGACTCCGAGCTGGCCATGCTGCACGCCGGCGCCGGCCGCACCGTGCCCGTCGGCGCGCTGCTCTTCGAGGCGCTCGAGGTGGCCTGCGACGTGGCCCGCCGCACCGGTGGCGCCGTCGACCCCACGGTCGGCAACGCCCTGGCCGCCCTCGGTTACGACGCCGACCTCGACGAGGTGCGCCGCCGCCCGCCCGCGCCGCCGGCCGCCCTCGGCCGGGTCGTCGGCTACCAGCACGTCCAGCTCCATCCGCGCACCCGTTCGGTCCGTATCCCCCGCGGTGTCCTCCTCGACCTCGGCTCCACGGCCAAGGCGCTGGCCGCCGACCGCGCCGCCGCGCCGCATCGCCGACGTCGTCGGGGGCGGGGTGCTGGTGAGCCTCGGTGGTGACGTCGCCGTCGCCGGCCCGCCGCCGGTCGGGCGGATGGGCCGTGGGCATCGCCCCGGAGTCCTCGACCCCGGCCGACCGGGTCGACCAGGTCGTGGCCATCCGCGGGGGCGGCCTCGCCAGCTCGGCCGCCGCCGCCCGCACCTGGTCCACCTCGGCGCGGCGGGTCCACCACATCGTCGACCCCCGGACAGGGGACTGCGTCGAGCCCTACTGGTCGTTGGTGTCCGCCACCGGAAGCTCCTGTGTCGAGGCGAACCTGGTGTCGACGGCCTCCCTGGTGTGGGGCGCCTCGGCCCTCGACCTCGTGCGCCCTCTGGGCCAGGCCGCCCGCCTGGTCCGCGCCGACGGCCGCGTCTTCCACCTCGGCGGCTGGCCGGTGGAGGAGACGGCATGAGCAGCTCGACCATCCTCTGGTACGCCACCCGGGCCACCGGCCTGATGGCCCTGGTGTTGCTGACGGCGACCATGGTCCTGGGGCTCACCACGACCACCCGGGCCCGGGCCCGCAACTGGCCCGGGTTCGCCCAGCAGGAGCTGCACCGCCGCATCTCGATCCTGGCCGTCGTCTTCGTGGCCCTCCACGTCCTGACCAGCGTGCTCGATACCTTCGTGCACATCTCGTGGGCGGCCATCGTCGTCCCGTTCACGTCTGAGTACGCCCGGTTCTGGGTCGGCGTCGGCGCCATCGCAGTCGACCTCATGCTCGCCGTGTTCGTGTCCTCTCTGTTGCGCGCCCGGCTGAGGCCGGGCACCTGGCGGGCCATCCACTGGCTGGCCTACCTGAGCTGGCCGATCGCGCTCGCCCACACCTTCGGCATGGGCACCGACTCGCGCCAGGCCTGGGTCATCGCGCTGGGCGTGCTGTGCGTCGTCTCGGTGGCCGTCGCCCTCGCCTGGCGCCTCCGCCAGGCGTCCCGGCAGGCGGCGGTGCGCCAGGCGCACAGCTCGGTCCCGGTGGCGCCGCCCAAGCACCTGGTGCTCAGCCCACGTGGCAGGGCAGGCTCCGATGGCTCCTAGCGTGAACGAAGCTCTCCCTACGACGGCGCCCTACCACCTCCTCGGTCACCCCTCCGACCTGGCCGGCCACGTGGCCAGCCTTGGGCCCCGTGCCGCTCCCGACCTCGGCCGGGCGGACCTGGCGCGAGGCCTTCGTCTCCTCTCTCGAGGCGTCCGGGCTGGCGGGCCGGGGCGGGGCGGGCTTCCCGGCCGCCATCAAGCTCGCCGTGGCCCACGCCGCCGGCCGCGGCGGGACCGTCGTCGTCAACGCCATGGAGAGCGAACCGGCCAGCGACAAGGACAAGCTGCTGCTCCTCCGGTCCCCGCACCTGGTGCTCGACGGCGCCCAGCTGATGGCCGCGGCCTGCGGGGCCGGCCGGATCGCCGTGTGCGTGCCCGAGGGCCGCCAGCAGGTGGCGTCCGCCGTCTCGCTGGCCCTGGCCGAGCGCGTCCGGGCCGGCTGCTCGCCCGTCCCCGAGGTCGTGCTCCGCCCGCCCGACCGCTACGTGGCGGGGGAGGAGTCCGCCCTGACCACCTGGATCGACAGCGACCGTTCCCTGCCCACGTTCCGGCCCGACAAGGGCATCGCCCTGCGCATCGGGCGCCGGGTCGCGCTGGTGCACAACGCGGAGACACTGGCCCACGTCGCCCTCATCGCCCGCACCGGCCCGGACGCGTTCCGGGCCCACGGGTTGGTGGAGGATCCGGGCACCTCGCTCGTCACGATTTCGGGTGCCGTGGAGCACCCGGGCGTGGTGGAGATCGCGCGCGGCACCCCGCTCGCCGACATCGCCGCCCGAGCCACGATGGTGGGCCCGCCGCAGGCCCTGTTGGTCGGTGGCTACGGGGGTGCCTGGGTCGGCCCGGAGCACTTCGACACGCCGTACGCATCGCTCTCGCTGCGCGCCGTCGGCGCCACCGCGGGCGTCGGCATCGTCGTGGTGCTCGGCCCGGACGCCTGCGGCGTCACCGAGTCGGCCCGCGTGGCGCACTACCTGGCCCAGCAGAGCGCCGGCCAGTGCGGCCCGTGCGTCTACGGCCTGCCGGCCATCGCGGACGACATGGCCCGGCTGGCCCGGGGCCAGGCCGACCCGGGCCTGCTCGTGCGGTTGCACCGTCGCCTCGATCAGGTCGACGGGCGCGGCGCCTGCCGCCATCCCGACGGGGCCGTCAACCTGGTGCGCAGCGCGCTGGGCGTCTTCGCCGCCGACGTGGCCGCGCACGCCGATGGCGCGGTCTGCGTGCACTGGAACCGCCCGTCGCAGCTGCGGTTCCCCGATCCGTCCCGGAGGCCGTGACGTGCTGCGCATCCTCATCGACCCCGTCGCCTGCGACGCCTACGGCTTCTGTGCCGAGCTGCTGCCCGAGGCCATCTCCCTCGACGAGTGGGGCTACCCGATCGTCGACGGCCGGCCGATCGCGCCCGAGCTGGCCGACGCGGCCCGGCGGGCCGCCCGCGACTGCCCCCGGCGGGCCATCACCTTGCAGGTGCGGCGCGGCGGTCATTGAGCGACCCTCATCCGGCCACAATGGCCGGGTGAGCGCGCACGCCGCCCCGGCCGGCCTGGTGATCCGCCCGGCGACCGAAGCCGACCTGGGACGGGTCGTCGAGCTGCTCACCCTGGGTGCCCCGCCCGGTGGCCGGCCGCTCGACGAGGATCCCGGTCGACCTGGCGCCCTACCGCCGGGCCCTGCGCGAGATCGAGGCGGGCGACGGCGCCCTTCTCGTGGCCGAGCTCGACGGTTCGGTCGTCGGCGTCTGCCAGCTGATCGTGTTCCGCCATGTCCAGGCCCGGGGAGGGCGCTGCGCCGAGATCGAGTCCGTCCACGTGCACCCCGACCAGCGGGGGACCGGTGTGGGCGCTGCCCTCATGGGCCACGCCATCGAGCAGGCCCGGGCGCTCGGCTGCTACCGGGTCCAGCTCACCTCCAACGCGGCGCGCCAGGACGCCCACCGCTTCTACGAGCGTCTCGGCTTCGTCCCCTCCCACGTGGGATTCAAGCTGCCCCTCGGCTGACGCCCGATCCGTGGGGGCTTCGGGCCGCCCGGGGTGAGTTTGCTCCCCGGCTCGCCGGCCCGCCGGCTCCCCGGCCCCCCGGCCCCCCGGCCCCCGGCCTCCCCGGCCCCCCGGCCCCCCGGCTCCCCGGCCCCCGCTCGTCATCCGGTTGCTTCCTTCGGGTAATCATGTAATCTAGTAATATGACTAATGGAACAGCAGGGTTCAGAGGACCGAGAGGGCGCCGGCGGGCCGAGAGCCCCCCGCCGTCGGGACCGGAGCAGGAGCGCCTGATCGGGGCCTGGTTCAGCGGGCGGGTGCCCGAGACCTGGTACGAGGGCAGCCCCACCATCGAGATCGATGGCGACGAAATTCAGGTGATCGGCAGCTTGCCGGCGCCCCAGCTGCCCGAAGGGGCCGGCGAGGACGAGGTGCGGGTGGCCGAACAGGCACGCATCAGCGGCTTCCGCGAGGAGACCCGCGGCGCCCGGGTCCGCATCGCCGAGGAGGCCCAGCCGGCCTTCCGCCGGTCCGTGTCCTGGGGCGCCGAGTGCGGCGGTTCCAAGGTCCTCTTCACCACGGCGGGCGTGCCCGCCATGACGCGCCTCGGCATGCGCGACCGGCGCGTCCTCGACACGCTGATAGACGCCGGCGTGGCCGGCAGCCGGAGCCAGGCCCTGGCCTGGTGCGTGCGCCTGGTGGCCCAGCACGAGGCCGACTGGATCGGTGAGCTGCGCCAGGCCATGTCCAAGGTCGAAGAGGTGCGCAACCGCGGGCCTCGGGGCGGCGACGCCGACTAACGGCCACATCGCCGGGCGTGCCACCATGCGGCATGGACCATTACCACCAGGTGCAGGAAGATCTACGCCAGCCCTACCGCCAGCTCCGCGAGGCCATCCCCGAGGTCATGGCCGCCTACAGCGCCATGGGCTCGGTGGTCATGGCCGAGGGCGCGCTGTCGGCCAAGACCAAGGAGCTCATTGCGTTGGCCATCTCCATCACCCGCGAGTGTGACGGCTGCGTGGTGGCGCACGCCCGTGGGGCCGGCCGAGCCGGGGCCTCCAGCGAGGAGGTGGCGGAAATGATCGGAGTCGCCATCCAGATGAACGGCGGCCCGGCCACCGTCTGGGGGCCGCGGGCCTTCGCCGCCTATCACGAGTTCAGCGCCGGCTCCTGATCCTTGCCGCCCTGGCGCGGTTCGGCCGGCAGCCGGACGACGCGTGGCGGCGGGTCGTCGAGGTGGCGCGGCCACAGGTGGCGGGCCAGCACGACGTTGGCCTCGCCGGCGTAGATGAACAGCTGCGAGCCGAGCGACAACCAGAACACCAGCCCGAGCACGGTGGCGAAGAACCCGTAGAGCGCGGTGGCGTGGCGCAGGGCGTGGCCGACCAGCAGCCCGCCCACGGCCTCGAGCAGCGTCCAGCCGATGCCGCCGATGATCGTGCCCGGGAGCAGCGCCGTCCACCCGGTGCCGTCGGGAGCCAGGATGTGCAACGCCACCACGTAGGCGCCCAGGTTCACCGCGGCCGCCCCGACCAGCGTCATGACCCAGTACGCCACCGAGTCGTGGTGCACGCCGCCGATGGTCGAGAGCCCGGCCAGGAACGCGCTGCCCACCACCGCCGCCGCGATGGTGCCGAGCAGGAACAGCCCGCGCAGGCACGCGCCGCCCCAGGCCGGCCTGCTTGTCGCGCGGCACGTCCCACATGGTGGCGCTGGCCTGCTGCAGGGTGTTGGTCACCCCCAGCGAACCCCACAGCAGCCCGATGAAGCTGACGACGAAGGCGAGTGGCGTGGCCCGGTGCAGCGCCGAGATGTTCGACGCCAGCTTGTCGCCGATGACCGGGAACTCGGCCAGGGCCGAGTGGATCACGCGCTGTTCGGCGTCGGGGTTGTTGCGCAGGACCAGCCCGGCGATGGTGACGAAGAGCAACAGGAGCGGGAACACGGCCAGGAAGCCGTAGAACGTGACCAGGGCCGAGAGCGACCCGCCGCGGTCGTCGCCGTGCTTCTTGAACACCGCCACCGGCACCGCGGTGACCGCCCGGCGCCGCTGCGCCTCGTCGATGCCGGCGGAGGAGCTTCCGCCAGAGTCCCGTCAGACGGGCACCGGAGTGAAGGTGCACTCCAGGTGCTTGATCCCGTTGATGAAGGGGGAGAGCAGCCGGTCGGGCTCGCTCGACGCCTCGATGTCGGGCAGGCGCTCGAAGAGGCGCCGGTACATGACGTCGATCTCCTGACGGGCCAGGTGCGCGCCCAGGCAGAAGTGCGGTCCGGCGGCGCCGAAGCCGATGTGGGGGTTGGGGGTGCGCCGCACGTCGAACGTGTAGGGGTCCTCGAAGACGTCCTCGTCCCGGTTGGCCGAGTTGTAGTACATGATCACCCGGTCACCGGCGGACATCTTCTGCTCGCCGAGCACCGTGTCCTCGGCGACCGTGCGCCGCATCCAGATCACGGGCGAGGCCCAGCGCACGATTTCGTCGATGGCGGTCGGCGCCAGCCCGGCCGGGTCGGCCTGCCACAGCGCCCGCTGTTCGGGGTGCTGGGTGAGGGCCAACAGGCCGTGGCTGATGGCGTTGCGCGTGGTCTCGTTGCCGGCCACGACGAGCAGAATGAAGAACGACGCCACCTCGGCGTCGGTCAGCTGCTCGCCGTCCACGTTCGTGTTGACCAGGGCCGAGGTCACGTCCTCGGTCGGGTGCTCCTTGCGGAACTGGGCCAGGTCGAGCATGAGCATGTTGAGCTGCTGGGCCGCCGTCATGAAGGCGACCATGGGATCGCCCCCCTCGGGGACGTACTCGGGGTCGCCGTTCGAGAGGATCACGTTCGAGGCGTTGAACACGGTGTCGTAGTCCGACGGGCCGATGCCCATCATGTCGCAGATGATCTCGAGGGGGAGGCGGGCCGCCACCTCGACGGTGAAGTCGCATCCGCCTTGCTCGGCCACCCGGTCGATGACGTCGTTGGCGATGAAGTCGATGCGATCCTCGATCGACTTGATCATGCGCGGGTTGAAGGCGGACGACACGATGCGGCGCAGCCGGGCGTGCCGCGGGTTGTCCATGTTGATCATGGAGCCGAAGAACTCGTTCATCTCTTCGGGCAGGTCGATGACGGAGGTGGCGCCCTTGCCCGACTGGAAGATCTCGGGGTGACGGCTCGCCTCGGAAATGTGGGCGTGCTTGGTCAGCGCGTAGAAGCCGTTTCCCTTGGTGATGACGTAGGCCAGGGCCTCGGGGATCTCCGGCTCGTCGAAGTGGGGGATGGGCCGCTCACGCCGCAGCGTCGCGAAGGCGCCCTCCCGCTCCTCCCAGGGCCGGGCCCAGAACTCCATGTCCGAAAGGTTGATGTCGTCGACCGCCAGGACGGCACGTGGTTCCATGCGGGCAACCCTACCCACCACCGTAGGCTTCGATCATGTGCGACACGCTGTGCGCCCCGGGCCCCTCCGGCATGGTGTTCGCCAAGAACTCGGACCGGCCGCCCGGTGAGGTGCAGGTGGCGTGGCCCTTCGGCCGCCGGTCCTCCGCCGGTTGCACGCTCCGCACCCAGTACCTCAGCATCGGTGACACCGGCGCCCACGCCACCTTCCTGTCGTGCCCGACCTGGATGTGGGGGGCCGAGCACGGCGTCAACGAGCACGGCGTCGCCATCGGCAACGAGCGGGTCGCCACCACCCACGACGCCGCGGCGGCCGCCCCGGCGCTGACCGGCATGGACCTGGTCCGCCTGGGCCTCGAGCGCGCCCGCAGCGCCGCCGAGGCCGTCGAGGTGATCACCGGTCTCCTGGACGTGTGCGGGCAGGGTGGGGTCGCCGACGCCGCCCACCAGGAGGCCTACGACTCCTCCTTCCTGATCGCCGACCCGCACGGGGCCTACATCCTCGACACGGCCGGCTCCGACTATGCCGTTGCCCCGTTCCCCGGCGGCACGGCCGTCTCCAACCGGATTTCGCTCGGGACCGGCTGGACACGGGCCTCTCGGGCCCTGCGCCCGGGCGACGACTTCGGCCGGCGCTTCCGCGACGCCACCGAGGACACGGCGTACGCCGATGTGCGCCTGGCGGCCAGCCGGCTCTTTCTCGACTCGGCTCCGCCCGGCGGGTTCACGGCCGCCGCCGTGGCGGCCCACCTGCGCGACCACGGGACCGGCCCCTGGGGGGCGCCCGGCGCCGGTGGGGGCGGGGACGGCGGGCCGGTCGTGCCGACTCCGGCGCGCGTCGGCGACGACTCCAGCGGGGTCACCGTCTGCATGCACGTGCGCCAGCTGTGTGTGACCGCGGCCTCCATGATCGCCGAGCTCCCCGCCGCACTGGACGACGGTGCGCCGATGCGGGTCTTCGTGGCGGCGGGCAGCCCGTGCGCCAGCATCTTCGTGCCGGCCTTCCCGCGCACGGCCCACGGCCCGCCGCCCTACGTGCCGCTCGAGCTGTCGGGGCAGGAGCTGTGGCACGCGGCGGACGCGGTGCGCCGGCGTGTCGAGGACGACCCCGATCCCGACGTGCTGGCCGAGGTGCGCGCCACCCTGCAGCCGGTCGAGGACGAGCTGTGGGCCGACGCCGACGACGTCTTCGGGGAGCCGGACCGCTGGGGGGCGACCGGCGCGTCGTGGGGCAGCCGAGCGCTGGATCGCCCTGCGTGCCTGCATCCCCTAAATCGGGTGGTCGCGGCGGTACGCTGCGGCGGAAACCGTGCGCCGTGTGCACTCCTACTCGCCAAGGAGGACGTGATGACCTATGTGTTGACCGATGACGACATCGCGGTCGGTGATGCCGTCACCACAGTGATCGAGAAGATGTGGGGGTGGTACCTGGCCTTCGGCATCCTCTCCGTGATCTTCGGGTTCTTCGTGATCAGCTGGCGCCACGCCACCGTGTTCGCCGTCATCTACTTCGCCAGCGCGTTCTTCATAGTGGGTGGCCTCTTCGAGATCGTGGGGTCCGTCCGCATCGCCCGCCAGCGCTGGCTCCATCTGGTGTTCGGCGTGTTCTGGGTCGGTGCCGGCATCGTCGGCTTCGTGTGGCCGCACATCACGGTCTTCGTCGCCGCCGTGATCATCGGCTGGTCCTTCCTCGTGCTCGGTGTCTTCGACATCGTGTCATCGCTGCAGAACCACCACTTGCCCTTCTGGTGGGTCTATCTCATCCGGGGCATCGTGGCCATCGGCCTGGGCCTCCTGTGTATCCGTCATCCCACCGGCACCCTCGAGGTCGTGATGGTGATGATCGGCCTTTTGGCCATCCTCTTCGGCGTGGTCGAAATCTTCGGTGCCTTCTCGGCCCGGCACGCCACCAAGTACTGGGACGCAGTCAAGAGTCAGCAGCCGACCCTGTAGGCGAGGCCGGGCGGGGCGGGGCCCGCCCGGCCCGTGGCGTCGCCGGCCGCGCCTGTCGACCGTCGCCGTCCGTCGCCGTCGCATAGCGTCGCGTCGGTGCGGCTTGCGAGCTTTTCCATTGCCGGGGGCGCCGTGCGCCCGGGACTCATCGTCGACGACGAAATAGTCGACCTGGCTGACGAGCGCTACGGGCTGACGCCCACCATGCGTGAGCTGCTGGCCCTCGGGCCCGCTGCGTCCGAGCGAGCTCGTGCTGCGCCGGCGAGCGGGGCCACCCGTCACCCGTTGGCCGAGGTCCGCCGGCACGCCCCGGTCCCCGACCCGCCGGCCATCCTCGCCATCGGCATGAACTACCGGGCCCACGTGGCCGAAATGGGGCGCGAGCCGCCCGAGTGGCAGTACTGGTTCAACAAGCAGCGCACCGCCGTCACCGGCCCCGGTGACCCGATCGTGCTGCCCGCGGTCTCGGACATGGTCGACTACGAGGGAGAACTGGCCATGGTGATCGGCCCGCGCTGCCAGCACGTGCCCGCGGCGCGTGCGCTCGAGGTGGTGGCCGGCTTCACGGTCATCAACGACGTCAGCGCGCGCGACTGGCAGTGGCGAACGCCCACCTTCACCATGGGCAAGTCCTTCGACACCCACGCGCCGTGCGGCCCCGAACTGGTCACGCTCGACGAGCTGGGCGACCCGGGTGCTCTCTCCATCCGCACCTGGGTGAACGACGAGCTTCGCCAGGACTCGACCACGGCCGACCTCATCTTCGGCTGCCGCGACATGATCGAGTACCTGACTTCCGCGTTCCCGCTCGAGCCCGGGAACGGTCATCGCCACCGGCACGCCGGCTGGGGTGGGCGCCGGGTTCGACCCGCCACGCTTCCTGGCCGACGGTGACACCGTGCGCATCGCCATTGAGGGGATCGGCGAGCTCACCAACCCGGTCGTGCAGGGAGGGCGGCCGGAGCCCGTCGGCTTGGACTGAACGGTCCGGCCGGCGGACCAGTCGATCTACGGTTCGGCCGGGCTCTCAGGAGCCCTGCTGCAGCTGCTGCAGCTGGCGCAGGTGGTCGGCGAGGTTGGCCATCACCTGCAGCGCGAACTGCGGCGTCTCTCCGATCAGGAAGAGGAAGCGCGATGTTGTCGATCACGGCCAGCTTGGTGTCCTCGGCCGCCACCGCCGTCGCGCTCCGAGGTGACCGGTCGACCAGCGCCATTTCGCCGAACGTCTCGTCGGGGCCGAGGGTGACACTGCGGCCGTTGGCCAGCTTCAGCTCCACCTTGCCCTCGATGACGCCGAACATCTCCTCGCCCACGGCACCCTCTTCGAAGATGACCGCTCCCGCGGGCACCTCCCTGGTCTCCTTGGACGCCTTGAACACTCCGAGAACCTTCACGGGCTCGCCTCCCCCGCTCGCACATCAGCCAGGTTCTACCTGGTCAGTGGCATCCTAGCCAGGGACTCCGCGAACAGCAGGTGAACCTTTCTGCACCGGCGGGGGTCACGCCGGTAGCCCGGCACGGCAGAATGGAGGGGTGCCAGACACCGCGCCCGAACTATCCGACGCCGAGCGGGGCGACCGCTTGAGCAAGCTGCAGGGGATCATGGATCTGATGCGCCCGGCCGTGCAGGCTGACGGGGGAGACCTGGTGCTCGTACGGGCCGACGTCGAGACCGGCGTCGTTGAGGTGCAGCTCCAGGGCGCCTGCAGCTCCTGCGCCATCAGCGGGGCCACCCTCCAGGGCGGCGTCGAGCGGATATTGCGCGAGCGCCTGGACTGGGTGACCGAGGTCATCGGCGACGTCGACGACGCGCTCAGCTTCGAGGAGAGCTCGGTGCTCGGCTCGGGCGGGTACGTCCCCAGCCTCTGAGCAGGCAGAGCAGCCGCCGCCACCTTCCATCGTCCTCGGGGCAGCGGCGCGATCCCGGATGATTAGTTAACACAACTAACTATAATGGTGGCATGACACCGCCCCGCCTGTCGTCGCCCCTTCCGGGGTTCGCCATTACGAGGACGAAGAGGTGGCCAGCCGCCTGCGCAGCGCCGTCAACCGGCTGCAGCGACGGCTACGGCAGGAAGCCCTCGGGGGCCTCTCCCCGGGGCAGGCCTCCGCCCTCGGATCGGTGCGGCGCCTGGGCCAGCCCACCCTGGGTGAGCTGGCCGCGGTGGAGCAGGTGCAACCGCCGTCGATGACGCGGATCGTGGCGGCGCTCGGTGACGCCGGCATGGTCCGGCGCGAGGCCGACCCCACCGACCGCCGCAGCGCCCGGGTGCGCATCACGCCGGCGGGTGAGCGGGCCCTCGAGCGCATGCGCACGGCCAAGAACGCCTTCCTCCAACGTCGGCTGGCGGAGCTCAGTCCCGACGAGCGGGTGCATGCGGCCGAGTTGGTCGCCCTCCTCGAGCACCTGCTGGTCGAACCGTGAGGCGCCGGGTCCGCGAGGCCGGCCGGCGCACCTTCCGCGCCCTCTCCGTCCGCAACTTCCGGCTGTACTTCACCGGACAGGTCATTTCGGTATCCGGTACCTGGATGCAGACGGTGGCTCAGGCCTACCTGATTTTGTTCCCCTTGCACGGGACGGGCCTCGACGTCGCCATCGCCACGAGCCTGCAGTTCCTGCCCATGCTGTTACTCGGCCCGTTCGGCGGCCTCATCGCCGACCGACTCGACAAGCGCAAGGTGCTCTATTGCACCCAGGCCGCGGCGGGTGTCCTGGCCCTGATCCTCGGACTCCTCGTGGTGAGCCATTCGGCCCAGCTGTGGGAGATTTACGCACTCGCCACCGGGCTCGGCTTCGTCAACCTGTTCGACAACCCGGCGCGACAGACGTTCGTGTTCGAAATGGTCGGCGGTGACCTGCTGCCGAACGCGGTGAGCCTCAACAGCGTGCTCATGAACTCGGCCCGGGTGATCGGCCCGGCCATCGGCGGGCTCCTGATCCTCACGCTGGGCGTGGCTACCTGCTTCATGGTCAACGCCTTGTCGTACGTGGCCGTGATCGTGGCGTTGTCGATGATGCGGACGTCCGAGTTGAACCGTCGTCCCGGCGTGGTCCGCGCCAAGGGGCAGGTCCGGGAGGGGTTCCGCTATGTCTGGAGCTCGCCCGACCTGCGGGTCCTGCTGTCCTCCATGGCCATCGTCGGCGTCTTTGCGTTCAACTTCACGGTGACGTTGCCGCTGCTGGCAAAATTCACCTTCCACGGCAGCGGCGCGCTGTACAGCGAGTTCTTGGTGGCCATGGGAGCGGGGGCCGTCCTCGGGGGCTTGTTCACGGCACACCGCAGCCGCCCCTCCATCCGGATGCTGTCCTTCATCGCCGTGGTCTTCGGCGTGGCCATCCTGGCGGTGGCGCTGGCGCCGACCGAGACGGTCGCGCTCGTGCTCCTCGTGGTGATGGGTGCGGCGTCCATCTCCTTCGTGGCCACCAACAATGCCTCGCTGCAGCTGCGGGCCGATCCGGCCATGCGCGGCAGGGTCATGTCGCTCAACGCCATCGCGTTCTTGGGCAGCACGCCCATCGGGGCTCCCTTGCTCGGGTGGATCAGCGACGCCAGCAATCCCCGCGTGGCGCTGGCCCTCGGCGGCGTGGCGACCTTGCTGGCCAGCATCCCGCTCTTCGCCCTGGCGGCGCGGCACCAGCGGTCGCTGTCTGACGAGCGCCCGTCGGGTGATCCGGATTTGGGCGCCGTCGTCCTCGATGGGATGGCCCCGGTGGTGCCTCTGCCGATGACACAGGTGGTGGATCCGCCGGCAGTGCGCCGGACGAGCTGAGTCACGCGTCCGGCCGACCCACAATGGACCGGTGCTGATCCGACGGGCGACACCCGGCGACGAGACCGCGATGGCCACCGTCCACGTGCGCAGCTGGCAGATGGCCTATCGCGGCCTCATGCCCGATGAGGTCCTCGACGGCCTCTCGGTGGAGCGGCGCGCCGACATGTGGCGTGCCATCCTCGAGCCCGGGCCGGCCGCCGCCGGCCACATCTTCCTCGTGGCCGAAGCGGGCGAAGGGGAGGGTCGGGACGGCAATGCCCTGTGCGGTTTCGTGCACGTCTGTCCGGCACGCGACGCCGACCTAGGCCCGGAGACGGCCGAGCTCACCTCCCTCTACCTCCTCCCGGAGGCCTGGGGCCGGGGAGCCGGGCGCGCCCTGATGGCGAGGGCGGTCGACGACATGCGCGAGGCCGGATACGGCTCGGCCGTGCTGTGGGTGCTCGTCACCAACGAGCGGGCCCGGCGCTTCTACGAGATCGCCGGCTGGTCGTGCGACGGGACGGAGAAGTCCGAACCCTTCGGGCCGGCCACCCTCGCCGAGACGCGCTACGGGCGCTCGTTGTAGAGCCTGGTCGTCACCTGGATCGGACGGGACGAAGGGCTGGGCTGACCGCGGCCGGCTGGATCGACCCGGCGGCAGATTCTGTCGACTTGATCGACATCCGACATCCGACATCCGACATCCCGACCTCGCAGATTTTGTTCTGACTTCCGCGCCCGGTGCGACCATTCACCGTTGATGGACGGCACCGACACACTCACCGCCGAGGACAACCAGCCGGGCACGGACACCGGTGCCACCCCCGATTTGACGTCGCGTACGCTGGCCGCGCTCTCCAACGCCGAGCTCCGCCAGTGGGCCAACGCCGAGGCGCGCCAGGTAGCAGCGCACCAGGGCCGCTTCGTGGCCTTGGTGGGCGAGTTGGACCGGCGCCAGGGTTGGCGCGAGGAGGGAGCGACCTCGCTGTCCGAGTGGATCGTTGAGGCCACCGGGGCCGCTCCGGCTACGGCGCGGGTTCAGGCCAAGGTGGCCGACCGCCTCTTCGACCTGCCCGCCCTGGCTGGGGTGCTCAGCGCCGGAGCGGCCTCTTTCGATCAGGTGCGCATCGTTGCGGCCGTGGCCCGCCCCGAAAACGACGCCAGATGGGCCGAGCTGGTCCGTACCCGCACCGTGCAGGAGCTGTCCGAGGCGGTCCAGGCGGCGCGGGCCGACGCCGGACGCCCTTCCCAGGAGAGCCGGCGCTGGCTCCGCTTCAACGAGCCCTGTCGCACCATGGTGGCCCAGCTGGCGCCCGAGGTCTTCTCCGAGGTGCGCGCCGGGCTCGAAGCCCGGGCCGCCCAGCTGGGCGACGGCGAGACGCCCCTCGACGAGCGCCTGGCCGACGCCTTGGTCGAGGCGCTACGCGGCGGGTGGTCACGGACGAGCCCGAGTCCGAGCACGGCAGATCCCTACCTGGTCGTGGCCCACGTGCGGCTCTCAGAGCTTTTCGAAGGCGGGGCGGAGGGCGACGCCTTGGTGGCCGAGCTCGAGCGCGGCGGCCTGATCACCGCGGCGACCCTGGCCCGCCTGTCCTGTGACGCCACCATCGTGATCGGCGTCGACGACGACGAGGGCCACACCATGTACGAAGGCCGTCAGGTCCGGCTGGCCACGCACAGCCAGCGCCGCGAGATCCTGCGCCGGGACCGGCACTGTCGCTTCCCGGGGTGTGGTCATGTGGCATTTTGGATTCCCCACCACATCAAAAGCTGGGCGGCCGACGAGGGCCCGACCGATCTCGAAAACCTGTGCTGCCTGTGCCTGCACCACCATGCCCTGGTGCACACCAAGGGCTGGACTCTCCGAGGCGATGCCAATGCCGAGCTCACTTTCGTCGGCCCGAGCGCCCGCGTCATGACCTCGCGCCCGTCGCCCTTGTGGACCAGAGTGACGGGGCCGAAGCCGAACCGCTCGAAACCTCCGGGAAGGCTTTGAAAGGCTGAACGGCCTGAAAGGCGAAAGTCGGCCCTACTCCTCGAGTAGGCCGCGC
The DNA here is from genome assembly GCA_963850095.1 of uncultured Acidimicrobiaceae bacterium. GTDB lineage: Bacteria > Actinomycetota > Acidimicrobiia > Acidimicrobiales > RAAP-2 > Bog-473. Next base: position 44,290 of record CAWKJX010000005.1, read on the forward strand.
CGCCGCGCCACCGCCACCAGCTCCAGCTGGTTGTGGACGCCCAGCTTCCGGTAGAGGTTCTTCACGTAGCCGCGCGACGTGTTGACGGAAATGCCCAGGCGGACCGAGGCGGTCTGCAGGTCGATGCCGTTGACCAGCAGCCACAGGATGTCGCGCTCGCGACGGGTCAGGGCGCCCGGTTCGTGCTGTCTCCGGCCCGGCGAGCCGGTGCTGGCCGGGCCGCAGAGCATCCGGACGGTGTCCTTGTCGATGGTGAAGCCGTCGACGGTGAGCGACGGGATGGCCTCGACCACGCTGGCCAGGTTGGCCGTCTTGGACAGGAGGGCAGATGCGCCGGCGTCGACCGCCGCCCGCACGAGCGCCGCCGTCGGCAAGTTCTCGGAGAGCATGAGAACCCGGGCGTCGGGGACGACCTCCAGGCAGGACCGTGCCGTGTCGATCCCGTCCCCGCCGCTCAGTTGCGCATCCATGACGATGACGTCGGTCGCCGTCTCCGCGCACACGCGCAGGGCGCCCTCGACGTCGGACGCGACGCCGATGCACGCCAGCGGCGGCGACGCGTCGATAGCCAGAGCCAGTGCTTCGGCGAATACCGGCTGGTCGGCCAGGACCAGGACCCGGGTCGCCTCGCCGCTCATGGGCTCGGCGGCACGGCCCGGGCCCGACCTGTCGTCGAGCCGCGTCGAATCGGAATCGGAGTCTGCTGCCCGCCACGCCACCCCTGCTTTATTCCCAGAAACCACACAGGTATGCCGAGATGGTCGGCGTCGTCCGCAGGCCGGGCGGCGCCGGGTTACGCCGGTTTTGGCTCCTTGGGCAGGCCAAGGGCACGCTCACCGACGATGTTGCGTTGGATCTCGGCCGTCCCGCCCCAGATCGTCTCCGACCGCGAAAAGAAGAACAACGACTGCAGGTTGTTCACCGGATAGCTCGCCTTGGCGCGCCGCGCCCCCGGCAGCAACGTGTCCTCGCCGTCGTCGCCCAGCAGGATCTGTCCCTCCGGGCCGTAGAGGTCCATGGCCAGGAGCAGCGTCTCCTGGTGTGCCTCGGACCAGAACATTTTGTTGCACGCCCCGAGCTTGGCCGTGGTGTGGGTGCCGTTGAGCGCGTCGGTCAGCGTTCGCCAGCCGTTGATCTGCATGATCTTGATGTTCGACCACGACCGAGCCAGGCGTTGGCGCATCAGCGGGTCGCCGGAGCGTCCCTTTTGGCGCGCCAGTTCCAGAATCTGGTCGAACTCCTTCTGGAAGCGGCGGTGACCGGTCGTGGCCGACGTGCCCCGTTCGAATCCGAGCGTGGTCATGGCGACCTTCCAGCCGTTGTTGACGCCGCCGACCACGTTGTCCTTGGGGCAGCGCACGTTGGTGAAGAAGACCTCGTTGAACTCGGCCGACCCGTCGATCTGCTCGATCGGCCGCACTTCGACCCCGGGCTGCTTCATGGGCACGAGGAGGTAGGAGATGCCGGCGTGCTTGGGTACGTCGGCGTCTGTGCGGGCCAGCAGGAAGATGTAGTCGGCGTAGTGAGCCTGGGTGGTCCATACCTTCTGGCCGTTGATCACCCATTCGTCCCCGTCCAGCTCGGCCCGCGTCTTCAGGCCGGCCAGGTCGGACCCGGCGTCGGGCTCGCTGAAGCCCTGGCACCACGCGATCTCACCCTTCAGGATCCCGGGGATGAAGTGCTGCTTCTGCTCCTCGGTGCCCCACTGCAGAATGGTGGGGCCGACGAGCGTGTCGCCGAAGAAGTCGCCCCGGAGCGGGGCGCCGACCCGGGCGAACTCCTCGTTGAGCACGACCTGCTGCAACAGGGTCAGTCCCTTGCCCCCGTACTCGGCCGGCCAGCTGGCGCAGATCCACCCGCCGGCGAAGAGCTTGGCCGTCCACTCCTCGTTGAACGCCTTGCGCTCCTCGGGGCTCATGGAATGACCCTCCTCGCTCCAGCCCTCGGGCAGGTTCTCCTTGAGCCACCCGGCGATCTCGGCCCGGAACTCCTCGGCGGCGGGGGGATAGGTGAGGTCCATGGTCCCGACGGTACCCGGCCCCGTGAGCAGGACGAAACCGCTGCGTCCCCACCCGGCCCGGTCCGGGGCACGCCGGTAAGATGTCGCCCGGGCAGATTTCGGATCGCCCCTGATGGGAACGAGACCGAGGAGGTGAGGCGATGTCGAACAAGGGCGAACCCCCCAGTAGAACAACCGGCGCGTGCCTCTCTCCGTGGTGCCGCTGACGCTCGTCCCGAGCGTGCCTTGACCCTCGCACCGAGGTTTTGCACGGAAGCAGGCGCCGGTCGCTGAACCCGACGGGCCATGGCGCGCCCGCCGGAGAGTCCGACCCCGATCCGACCCGTCCCCCTCTCGAGGGCGCCCACACAGCACAGGAGGTGACTCCATGGCCACGCCACCGCCGACGAGCGCACCCGCCCGCACCGGTCTCTTCAACGGCCGTCCCCGCGTCCCCGGGCGCGGCCCCCACCAGCGCCGCCGCCGCACCCGCCGCATCCTCGCGTCCGAAGGCGTGTTCGACTCGATCGTGTCGCTCGCCGGCCTCCTCGGCCGCCCCGTGCGCAACCAGCGGGGCCAGGAGATCGGCCGGCTGGTCGACATTGTGGCGCGTTGGTCCGACGGCCAGATGTACCCGCCCGTCAGCGGTCTCGTCATCCACGTGGGACGTCGCGAGGCCTTCGTGCCCGCGTCGGCCATCGACCGCATCGGCCACACCGAGGTGCTGCTGCGGTCGTCCCGCCTCGACCTGCGCGACGTCGAGCGTCGCACCGGTGAGGTCCTCCTGGCCAAGGACGTCCTGGACCACCAGCTGGTCGACGTCGAAGGCGTCCAGGTCATCCGTGCCGCAGACTTGTACCTGGCAGAGGTCATCGGCCGCATCCGTCTCGTGGGCGCCGACGTCTCTTCGGCCACGCTGTTGCGACGTCTCGGCCCGCGCCGATGGCGCCCGCGCCCGACGCCGGATCGTGTCATCGACTGGGCCGCCATCCAGCCGTTTGCCGAGCGGACCGGCGAGGTGCAGGCGGCCACCAACGTGCACCTCAACACGACCAACGAGGGTCTGCACCGGCTTCGTCCCGGCGAGCTGGCCGACTTGCTCGAGGACCTGCGACGGGACGAGCGGCGTGAGCTGCTGGCTGCCCTCGGGCCCGACGAGGCGGCCGACGCCCTCGAGGAGATGCAGCCGGCGGACCTCGTGCAGCTGTTGCGCGAGTCGGATCCCGTCGAGGCGGCCCGCCTCGTCGCCGCCATGGAGCCCGACGAGGCGGTCGAGGCGCTGCGCGACCTGCCGCTGGCGTTGCGCGGCGAGGTGCTGCGCCACATCCCGTCGACCACTGCGCTCGCCCTGAGGCAGCTGCTGGGCTACGGCGAGGACGAGGCCGGTGGCATCATGACCACCGCTCTCGTCACGGCCAAGTCGGGGGACAAGGTCAAGAAGGTCACCGACCGCCTGTCCGAGGCACGCGAGCACGATGTCGACCTCGACGCCGTCGCCGTCGTCGACAGTGACGGCCGCCTCCTCGGCGACGTCGACGTGCTCGAAATCCTGTTCGCCCTCCGGGCCTCGTCGGACACCCGCATGTCCGCCATCCTCGACGAGGAGGAAGTGGTGACCGTCCACCCGAAGACGCCGGTGAGGGAGGTGGCGAACCAGCTGGTCGAGACCCGCCGTCACTCCTTGGTCGTCGTCGACGACGACGGCCGGCCCATCGGCCGCATCCTGGCGGACGACGTCCTCGATGCGCTCGTGCCCACGAAAGGACGCTTCCACTTCCCACGCCTGCTTTCGTGAGATTGCGGGCCCCCCGGGGGTGGCTCATCTACGTGGCCGCGGCCGGGCCGGGGCTCATCGCCGCGGCGGCGGGGAACGATGCCGGTGGCATCGTCACCTACTCGTCGGCCGGGGCGCAGTTCGTCTACCGGACCCTGTTCCTCATGGTTCTCATCACCGTGGCCTACGTGGTCGTCCAGGAGATGGTCGCCCGCCTCGCCGTGCACACGGGAAAGGGCCTGGCCGCCCTCATCCGCGAGGAGTTCCCACTCCGCCTGACCGCCTTCGCCATTACCGCGTTCGCCGTCGCCAACGTCGGTCTGATGGTGACCGAGTTCGGTGGCATCGCCACGGCCTTCGAGCTCTTCGGCGTGTCGCGCTACCTGTCCGTCCCCATTGCCGCGGTGGCCATCTGGGCGCTCGTGCTCTTCGGCACCTACCGCTACGCCGAGCGGGTCTTCCTCCTCCTCACACTGGTCTTCATCGCCTACCCGATCGCGGCGGTGCTGGCGAACCCGGACTGGCACATGGTGGCGATCAACACGGTGTGGCCCCACTTCGAGGCCTCGAAGTCGTTCCTGCTGCTGTCGGTGGCGCTCATCGGCACCACCATCACCCCCTACATCCAGCTCTACGAGGCGGGCGCCGTCGTCGACAAGGGCGTCAAGCCCAATGAGTACCCCTTGCAGCGGGTCGACGCCATCACCGGCGCCCTGCTGGCCGCCTTCGTCGCCATGTCGATCATCGTCGCCACCGGGGCCACCATCGGCGGGACCGGTGTGCTGACCTCGGCCTCCAGCGCGGCCGAGGCGCTCAAACCGGTGGCCGGCGCCGCGGCCGAGACACTGTTCGGCCTGGGCCTGCTCGGCGCGTCCGCCCTGGCCGCCGCCGTGGTCCCCCTGTCGACCTCCTACGCCGTGGCCGAGGCCATCGGGGTCGAGCGCTCGGTCTCCTCGAGCTTCCGCCAGGCCCCGATCTTCCTCGGCATCTTCACCTTCCAGATCCTGGTGGGGGCGGCCGTCGTCCTCGTCCCGGGCAACCTGATCACCCTGATTCTGAACACCCAGGTCCTCGAAGGCGTGATCACCCCGATGACCCTGATCCTCATTCTGGTGCTGGCCAACCGCCGCTCACTCCTGGGCTCGGCCGCCAACGGCCCGCTGGCCCGCTGGTTGGGCGGTCTGTGCATCGTCGCCGTAGCGGCGGTGGCCTCCGTCTACGTGGTCTTGACCGTCCTCAGCTGGTTCGGGGCCGGCTGAACGGCTCGCAGCCAGTGTCGTTTGCGCAGGACCAGGGCGTTCGGGGAGGCTAGGCGGCCACCGAGCGCCGAGTCCGGGACGTCCCCTTGCCAAAAACCCCCCGTCAGAAATGGATCGAGACCAAGGAGTCCTGGGAGCGCTCGCGCCATATTGAGGTGCCCGCCCCGATTCCCGCCGCCCCACCCCGCCCAGGCGGCGTGCGCGTCGCCTACCTGACCTACCGGGGCAATCCGCGCTGTGGGGGCCAGGGGGTCTACACCCGCCACCTGACCCGGGAGCTGCTGGCCCTGGGCCATTCGGTCGAGGTCTTCTCCGGTCCGCCCTGGCCCGAACTCGACGAAGGCGTCGGCTTCACGCCGGTGCCCGGGCTCGACCTGTACCGGGACCCCGACCCGTTCCGGGTGCCGCACCGGCGCGAGTTCAACTCCCGGGAGGACTGGATCGAGTTCGGCATCATGTGCACGGCGGGGTTCGGCGAGCCGCTGGCCTACTCGCTGCGGGCCCGCCAGCTCCTGGCCGACCGCCGGCACGAATTCGACGTCGTCCACGACAACCAGTGCCTGGGCAACGGCATGCTGGGCATGGTCGAGGACGGGTGGCCCCTGCTGACCACCTTGCACCACCCCATCACGGTCGACCGCCAGCTGGCTCTCTTGCACACGACGAACCCCTGGCAGCGCTTCACCACGCAGCGCTGGTTCGGGTTTCTCGGCATGCAGGTCCGGGTGGCCCGTGCGCTGCCCGCGGTGGTGACGGTCTCCGAGAACTCCCGCCTCGACATCGCGGCGCAGATGGACGTGGCCCCGGAGCGCATGACCGTCGTTCCGGTCGGGGTCGACCATACGGTGTTCCGGCCCATGAGCGACGTGACGCCGGTGCCCGGGCGCATCATGGTCACCTCGAGCAGTGACGTCCCCATGAAGGGTCTGGTCCCGCTGCTCGAGGCCGTGGCCAAGCTGCGCACCGAGCGCGACGTCGAGCTGACGGTCATCGGGCGGCCCACCGAAGGCGGGCGCGTCGACCGGGCCATCGCCCGGCTCGGACTGTCCGACATTGTGCGGTGCGTGAGCGGCATCAGCGACCACGAGCTGGCCCGTCTCTACGGGCAGGCCCAGGTGGCGGTGGTGCCCTCGCTCTACGAGGGGTTCTCGCTGCCGGCGATCGAGGCCATGTCGTGCGGCGTGGCCGTGGTGGCCACCACCGGCGGCGCGTTGCCCGAGGTCGTCGGCACCGACGGGGACACGGGGCTGCTCGTCCCGCCCGACGACCCCGGTGCTCTGGCCGGCGCCATCGGCCGTCTGCTCGACGATTCGGACCTACGCGCCCGCCTGGGCGCCGCCGGGCGGGTGCGGGTCGTGCGCCGTTTCACCTGGCAGGTGACGGCCGCGGGCACGGCCGCCTGTTACCAGGCGCTGCTCGAGGGCCGGCCTCTCCCCGGCGCCCCGTCCGTCGGACCGCCGAACGCCTTCGTCCCCCCCGAGCGGGGGGCGGCCTGATGTTGACCGTCGACTACGACCGCCTCGGCGTCGGTCCCGGCGACCTCGTGCTCGACCTCGGCTGCGGGTTCGGCCGGCACGCCTTCGAGGCGGCACGGCGCGGCGCTTCAGTCGTCGCGCTCGACGCCGGTCCCGACGAGGTGGCCCAGGTGCGGGCGACCCTGGGCGCCATGGTCGACGCCGGCGAGCTGGCCTCCGATCACCCGGCGACGGCCGTACAGGGGGACGCGCTGGCCCTGCCCTTCGCCGACGCCACCTTCGACCGCGTCATCGCTTCGGAGGTGCTCGAACACATTCCCGACGACGTCGCCGCCATGCGCGAGCTGGCCCGGGTGCTCAAGCCGGGCGGGGCCATGGCGGTGACGGTGCCGCGCTGCGCCCCCGAGGCGGTCAACTGGGTGCTCTCCGACGAGTACCACGACACGCCGGGCGGCCACGTGCGCATCTACCGGCGCTCGACGCTGGAACGGCGGCTCGGCTCGGCCGGGCTCGTGGCCACGGGCCACCACCACGCGCACGGCCTGCACTCGCCGTACTGGTGGCTGCGCTGCCTGGTCGGTCCGAGCAACGACGCGCATCCGGCCGTGAAGGCCTACCACCAGATCCTCGTGTGGGACATCGTCAAAGGCCCGTTTGTCACCCGCTCGGCGGACCGGGTGCTCAGCCCCCTCATCGGCAAGAGCCTGGTGGTCTACCTGACCAAGCCGGCCGTGGCGGTGTCGGGTGTGCCCGACGCCAAGCCCAATCTCCCTCGCGGGGTGCCGGGCCGGCGCGGTCCGACCACACCGACCCAGGGAGCGGCCGCATGACTACCGAGGACATCCGTTCGATCGCCACCACCCTGCCCGAGGTACCGGGCATCCTCTCGAATGCCGAGGTCCTCGCCACGGGCCACGCCATCGCCGCGGTGCAGCGGCACGACGGCATGATCCCGTGGTTCGAGGGGGGGCACTGCGACCCGTGGAACCACGTCGAGGCGGCCATGGCCCTGACCGTGTGCGGTCTCGTCGACGAGGCGGTCGAGGCCTACCGCTGGCTGGCCCGCCGCCAGTTGCCCGACGGCAGCTGGTTCAACTACTACCAGGGCGACACGGTCAAGGACCCCCGTCTCGATACCAACGTCTGCGCCTATCTGGCCGCGGGCGCCTGGCACCACCACCTGATCACCGGCGACGTCGAGTTCCTCGGCGAGCTCTGGCCGACCATTGAGGCGGGGATCGACTTCATACTGCGCTGGCAGCAACCGGACGGCTCGGTGCGGTGGTCGCTCGACTCGGCCGGACGCCAAGAGGGGTACGCGCTCCTCACGGGGTCCTCCTCCATCTACCACTCCATGCGCTGTGCCGTGGCCGTGGCCGAGTGCCTGGCCAAGGACCGGCCGGACTGGGAGCTGGCGGCGGGGCGACTCGGCCACGCCGTCGCCCATCACCCGGGCGCGTTCGCCCCCAAGGTCGAGTTCGCCATGGACTGGTACTACCCCATGCTCTCGGGGGCGCTCGAGGGGGAGGCGGGTCGCCGGCGCCTCGCCGAGGGGTGGTCCACCTTCGTCATGGAGGGCCTGGGCGTGCGCTGCGTGTCGACGGGGGACTGGGTCACGGCCGCCGAGACGGCCGAGTGTGTGCTCACCCTGGACGCGCTGGGCATGGACGGCCCCGCGCTCGATCTCTTCGCGGCCGGGCAGAACCTGCGTCTGGCCGACGGGTCGTACTGGACCGGGATGGTCTACCCCGAGGAGGAGACCTTTCCCAACAACGAGCGCACCACCTACACGTTCGCCGCCATGGTGCTGGCCGCCGACGCGCTCTCGAATACGACCCCCGCCGCCGGACTGTTCCGGGGCGAGTGTCTGCCGGCCGCCCTCGACCTGGCCGAGCCGCACTGCGGCGACGCCACCGACGGCTGCACCGTCTCCGACCCGCCCCGACGGTCAACCCGGAACTGACGGCCCGGGGCGCACCCCGGAGCTGAGGGCCCGGGGCGCGGCTCAGCCGGCGGGCGGGCCGACGCGGCGCAGGACGCGCAGGCTCCCGCACTCGCCGTCGTCGACGAACTCACCGGAGTCGAGCGCGGCGCAGTAGAGCTCGTAGGGCGGGCGTCCACCGTCGGCCGGATCGGGAAAGACGTCGTGGATGGCCAGCCACCCGCCGAGCGCCACGTGGGGCGCCCAGCCCCTGAAGTCCGCCCACGCCGGCTCCTCGCCGTGGCCGCCATCGATGAAGCACAGCGCCAGCGGCCGGTCCCAGCGCGCCGCCACCGTCGGCGAGTCGCCGACCACGCCGACGACCGATGCCTCCAGGCCGGCGCTCGTGATGGTGCGCCGCCAGTGCAGCAGCGTGTCGATGCGGCCGGCCTCGGCGTCGACCAGGTCCGATTCGTGGTACTCCCATCCCGGCTGGTTCTCCTCCGAGCCGCGGTGGTGGTCGATGGAGAAGACGACCGAGCCGGAGGCCTCCGCCGCGGCCCCGAGGTAGACGGTCGACTTGCCGCACCAGGCTCCGATCTCCACGAAGGTGGGCGGGACGGCAGTGGGGATGGACTCGCTCCCGGCCCGCCGGGCCGCCCGGTAGAGGGCCTCCCCCTCGTCGTCGGGCATGAAGCCCCGCGTGCGCCGGGCCAGGTCGAGGAGCGCCTCCACGCGTTCGGAGGCGTCGGGTACCGCCCGCGCCATCAGGAGCCGGGCGAGGAGGTGGCCGCCTGGAGCGACTCGGCCAGCGCGGGCCGCTCGCGCGCCGCGAAGGCCACGTTCACCTGCAGGCGCTCGAGCGACTGCGCCACGCGTCGGGGCCCCGACGCCAGCGGGTGGTCGCGCAGGAAGACGGCGGCCCCGTCGGCGAAGTCGGTGTCGGCGCACAGGGCCGGCAGCGAGTCGAGCATGCGGGGCGGCGCGTTCTTGGGGAAGCGCTCGAGCATGGCGTCCCAGGTCTCGGTCATGCGCACCCACACCGCCTGGCAGGCCACCGGGTTGGCCAGGAGCGACCCGATCACGCTGAATCCGTTCTGGCTGCGCACCTCGGTCATGGCCAGGTCGAAGGTGCGCAGGCACAGGTCGACGTCGGGGAAGGTGGTCAGTGCCCCGAGCGAGCGCAACTCTTCCTGGGGCGTCAGGGCGGCCCGGTAACGCCCGAGCAGGGCGTCGTAGTCGCCGGGGCGCACCAGCTGCGTCACCGCCGCCAGCGTCGCCGTCTCGATGTCGGGCGAGATCGGCTCGCCCGATCCTCCGCCGATGGGCGAGGCGTCGAAACGGCGGGCCGCCTCGGTGCGCACCGCGTCGTCGGTGCCCACGGTGCCCAGGAGGCTGATGGCCAGGGCGCGCAAGGCCGGCGTGCGCTCGCCCTCGCCCGGCTGGGCGTCGAATCCCAGATGTCGGTGGACGGGGCCGATCAGCGCCGCGACCGCCCGGTGGAGCGCGCCGCGGTCCTCGGGCAGCGCGACCCGGTTGCACAGGTTCAGCGCCGCCGCCACGGACGACCACGGGGTGGGGTCGGACTCGAGGCCGAGATACGACGCCAGCCCCAGGAACTCGCGCAGCGCCGACTGGCCGGCCAGCGTGGTGGCCCAGGAGTCGGCGAGCAGGTCGGCCCGCTCGAGCGATGTCAGCTCGGGCAGGTGCGCGGCCAGGGCCAGGCGGTGCTCGGGCTCGTAGCCGACGCGGAACGCGCCCCAGCCCCCGGCGTTGACCACGGCCAACCCCTCGTCCGCCTCGGGCACCCGCACCGGCTCGGTCCCGAGCACCAGGTGGGCCGTCGGCGCGCCCGGTTTGCCCTCGGCCGGCAGGGCGCGCACCGCGACGGGTACGTTCCACGAGGTCCCGATGGAGGACGTGGTACCCGGCGGCACCGGGCCCAGCTCGAACGGCCGCTGGCTCAGAGTGTCGCCGTGCAGCGTGACCAGGGGATGCCCGCCCTGGAGGATGAACGTGTTCATGACGTCGCGCACCGGCGCCCCACTGGCGTCCTCCAGCGCGTCCCACAGGTCCGTCGTCACGGTGTTTCCGTAGGCGTGCGCCTTCAGGTACGAGCGCACCCCGTCGCGGAACACGTCGGGCCCGATGTGCTGCTCGAGCATGCGCAGCACGCTGGCGCCCTTCTCGTAGGTGAGCAGGTCGAACATGCCTTCCGCCTCCTTGGGCGGTCCGACCGGGTACTCGATGGGCCGCGTCGAGTGCACGGCGTCGATGGCCAGCGCCGCCTCGCGCGAGGGGGCGAAGCTGACCCAGCGCTCCCAGGACGGCCGGAAGGCGTCGACGCACAGCATCTCCATGAAGGTGGCGAAGGCCTCGTTGAGCCAGATGCCCTCCCACCAGCCCATGGTGACCAGATCGCCGAACCACATGTGGGCCAGTTCGTGCGAAATGACGTCGGCCACCCGCTCGAGCTCCGTGCGTGCCGCGTCGGCCGGATCGACCAGCAGCGCGGTGTCACGAAAAGTGATGCAGCCCAGGTTCTCCATCGCCCCGGCGGCGAAATCGGGTATGGCGACCAGGTCCACCTTCTCGCCCGGGTACGGGATGTTGAAATACTCGGTGAAGAACCGGAGTGCGAAGGCGCCCACCTCCAGGGCGTAGCGGCCGAGGACGGACTTGCCGGGCATCGTGACGACGCGCAGGGGAACGCCGTCGACGTCCACCGTCTCGGTGGCCTCGAACTTGCCCACCACGAGGGCGACCAAATAGGTCGACATCTTCATGGTCGGCGAGAACCGCACCCGCCGCTTGTCCCCGACCTGCTCAGAGGCGACGACGGGCGAGTTCGAAAGGGCGTCGACCTCCGGGTCGACCACCACGGTGATGTCGAAGACGGCCTTGCGGTCGGGCTCATCGAAGCAGGGGAAGCAGCGCCGGGCGTCGACGGACTCGAACTGGGTGGTGGCGATGGTCTGGGTCTCGCCGTCGGGTGCGGTGTAGGTGGAGCGGTAGAAGCCGCGCAGCTTGTCGTTGAGCGTCCCCGAGAAGCGGCAACTCACCGTGCACGGTCCGGCCACGATTTCCGACGACGGGCGGAAGAGCACCTGCTCGAGGTCGTCGTGGAACTCGACCCCGCAGGGGAGCGCGGCGCCGTCCGCCGTGACGACCTCCACGTCGCTGATCACGAGCTCGGCCGCATTGAGCACGATCTCCCCGACGACCTCGTGCACGACGGCCTCTATGGTCAGGGTGCCCGTGAAGGTGGCCGACGCCACGTTGGGCTCGATCTCCATCCGGTACGTCACGGGCTCGACCGTGCGGGGCAGCCGGAACGCCTGTGAACCCTGTCCGCCCGGGGTGGCAGTCGTAGAAGCCATCCGGGCAGGCTACTCGCAGCGCCCGACTAGGTTCGCTCCGTGCCGTTCGACGATGTGACGCCCCAAACCCCGTCCGCCCCGCCTGTCGCGGGGCAGGGCGAACCGACGCAACCCCTCGATGTGGTGGCCATCGGATCGCCGCTGCTCGACGTCATCGCCATGGTGAGTGACGAGCAACTGACACAGGTGGGTCTTGACAAGGGATCGATGACGCTCGTCGATCTGGCCACCGCCAACGCCGTGCAGGCGTCCATGGCGGCGCCCCGGTTCGTCTCCGGTGGTTCGGTGGCCAACACGACGGCAGGCATCGCGGAGCTCGGTGGAACGGCCGGGTTCGTCGGCGCCGTGGCCGACGACGAGGTCGGCCGCACATACGCCCAGAACCTGCGCGCCGCCGGCGTCGAGTTCGAGCCGCACCTGAGCGAGTCGGCGGCCGGCGACGGCTTGGGCACCGGGCGCTGCATCGTCCTGATCACCGGCGACGCCGACCGCACCATGGGGACGTATCTGGGGGCGGCCTCCACCATGTCGCCGGCCGGTGTGCCGGAGGACTTCGTCGGCCGGGCGTCTATCTTGCTGCTCGAGGGCTATCTGTGGGACGTCCCGGCGGCCAAGGAGGCCATGCGGCACGCCGCGGCCACCGCCCATGCCGCCGACGGTTCCGTCGCGCTGTCCCTGTCCGATCCCTTCTGCGTGGAACGGCATCAGAGGGAGTTCCTGGACCTGCTGCTCGACGACGTCGACATCCTGCTCGGCAACGAGGAGGAGGTGACCATGCTGTTCGCCGCGGCGTCCTATCAGAGCGCGCTGGCCGCAGCCGAGGAGACCGGGCTGCTGGTCGTGATGACCCGTGGTGCGCACGGGGCCACCGTCCTGACGCCCCGGGGGCCCCAGGAGGTGCCGGCCGGGGAGGTCGAGCGGGTGGTCGACACCACGGGCGCCGGCGACCTGTTCGCGGCCGGGTTCCTGTTCGGCCTCACGCACGGCATGGGCCCGGAGGAGAGCACACGGCTGGGCGGCCTGTGCGCCGCCGAGGTCATCTCTCACACGGGTGCCCGGCCCGAGGCCGACCTGAAGGCGCTGGCCGCCGGCGCCGGCCTGTTGACCCGTTGACCGGCGCATCGTGAGCCTGTCGATCGGCATCGTCGGGCTGCCCAACGTGGGCAAGTCGACCCTCTTCAACGCGTTGACGCACAACAACGTCCTGGCGGCGAACTACCCCTTCGCCACCATTGAGCCCAACGTCGGCGTCGTCGCCGTTCCCGACCCCCGCCTCGAAATGCTGGCGTCGCTCTACGACGGTGCGCCCGTGGTGCCGGCCACGGTGACCTTCGTCGACATCGCCGGGCTGGTGCGCGGGGCATCACAGGGCGAGGGGCTGGGCAACAAGTTCCTGGCCGCCATCCGCGAGACCGACGCCATCTGCCAGGTGGTGCGCGCCTTCCACGACGACGACGTCGTGCACGTCGACGCGCGCATCGACCCGGCGGGCGACATGGAGACGGTGAACACCGAACTGATCCTGGCCGACCTGCAGACGGTGGAGAACCGCCTGCCCAAGCTGGCCAAGGAGGCCAAGGCGGCGCCGGCGCAGAGACCGGTCCTGGCTGCGGTGGAGGCGGCGGCGGCCATCCTCGGTGAGGGCCGCACCATTTCGAGCGCGGCTGCGGCAGGTGAGGTGGACCTGGTGCTGCTGCGTGACCTGCACCTGCTCACGGCCAAGCCCTTCATTTACGTCTTCAACGTGGACGAGGCGGCGCTGGGCGACGGGGCGGTGGCGGCCGAACTGGCCGCCAGTGTGGCGCCGGCCGCCGCCGTCGTGCTGTGCGCGCAGATCGAGGCCGAGGTGGCGGCGCTCGACCCCGACGACGCCAAGGAGTTGCTGGCCAGCTACGGGCAGGCCGAATCGGGTTTGGAGCAGCTGGTCCACGTCGGATTCGCCACGCTCGGCCTGCAGACCTTCCTGACGGCCGGGCCCAAGGAGGCCCGGGCGTGGACCATCCACATCGGTGACACCGCGCCCAGGGCGGCCGGCGTGATCCACACCGACTTCGAGCGGGGCTTCATCAAGGCCGAGGTGATCAGCTTCGACGAACTGATGGAGGCGGGCTCGGTGGCCGCGGCGCGCAACGTCGGCAAGGCCCGCATGGAGGGCAAGGAGTACGTCATGCGCGACGGTGACGTGGTGGAGTTCCGATTCAACACCTGAAAATGGGCATCGCCCGGTCCAGCGCGAAGAGCTCCTGACTCACGATCGTCGGCCCGATCGTCAGGTGTTCGGGTTGACGTTCAGGTTGGGGTTGGTGACTGCGAACGACGTCGTGATCTGCTTGCCCTGGGCGTTGATGACGTACCACAGGCCACCGTCCTGGTCGACGGCCTGGCCGGTGACCATGCCCGGCGTGACGTCCATGTTGTAGGTGTAGAGCGGGTGCCCGCCGTAGGAGATCTGGGTGGAGCCGTCGGGGCGGGCCAGCGTCCCGACCAGCGCGGTGTCGAGGCCCTTGCCGACCTCGATGGGGCCGGACTTCACGAGCGGCGGCCACTGGAAGACGCAGGCGGTATCGACGCAGGCCGAGTGCATCGGCGTGTCCGGGACGAAGTCGTAGAGCGTGTTGCCGCCCCCCGTGGCCAAAATGAGCCCTTCAGGCGAACGCTGCAGCGTGAGCGTCAGGGAGGTGTCGGTCGTCGGCGGCGATTTCAACGTCGTCACGTTCGAGCTGTTGCCGCAGGCGGCGAAGGCCAGGGCGGCGACGAGGCAGGCTGCGGGGACGACGAGGGCAGGGCGGCGCAGCGGTATCCGCCTCACGATGCGGCCGGGGACGCTGGAGCCGAGCACCCAACTGATGGACGAGAGCGCGTCGGCCACGGTCCAGTCGGGCTCCTCGGGGTGGTGCAGGCCATAGACGCCACCGGCGTCGAGGAGCGTGGTGAGCCTGGGATTCAGCCGGCCGGCCATGTCGGGCGCGCTCACGTCGACGAAGCGCTCGCGTCCGGCGCGGTCGACGATGATGTAGCCGTCGGTGTGGTCGACGTCGTAGGTGAGCGGCTGGCCCGTCCACCAGTCGAGGTGTGGTGGCTGCTCCTCGGGCACTATCTGGTAGCCGACGCCGAAGGGCTTCCAGAAGGCGGCGACCTGCGCCGGCGTGCCGGTCCACAGGTCCCAGTCGGCTCCGAACTCCTTCTGGTAGGCGGCCAGGCGGGCCACGGTGTCGCGGCCGGGGTCGACGGTGGCCTCGACGAAGACCACCCGGTCGGCGTCGCCGGCGGCGCGCACGGCGCGCTGCAGCTCGATGAAGGCGCCGGTGACCAGCGGGCACTCGTCCTGGCACAGGGTCAGGAAGGGCGCCAGCACGACCACCTTGCCGCGCAGCGCGGCCAGCGAGACGGTCCGGCCGTCCTGGTTGGTCAGCGTCACGTCCTGGGGCGTGGGCCGGTTCAGGGTCAGGCCCTGGCTGGGCGGGGGCGCGGCAGGGGCCGGAGAGCCGCAGGCGGCCACGAGCACGCTCAGGACGGCCAGGGCGGTGACGGCCGGCGCCCGAGCGGCGGCGGGGGCGGGGGCGGGGGGGACTCATAGGTACGCCCCCATCCCTAGTGGGCGGGTGGGCACGCATGCCAGTCAGGGCCTCGCTGTGCTGGGAGTTCGCGCCCGCCGGAGAGCCGGGGACGGGCCCTCCGGGTCCCTCAGTCGTCGTCTTCGCCCGGGGGCAGGAAGGTGAACGGCAGGTCGGCCAGGGTGATGAGCGTGGAGGCGATCCAGCGGGTGAGGCCGTCGAAGACGGGGGTGACGGTCGAGGGGTCCTCGAGCTGCTGCTCGGAGAAGCGGAGCGAGCCCTCGTAGGTGGCCTCGACGGCCCAGCGCAGACCGTCGGCCGTCCCGCCGGCGTCGGTCTCGGGATGCACCTGCTCAATGGTGGTGGCGGTCCGCACCAGGTCGGCGGGGTCGGCCAGGGGCCCGTGGGCGGGCAGGGCGGCCATCACCTTCTCGGTGTCGGGGGCCTCGGCCATGCGCTGGACGCGCAGGGCCACTTCTATGACGGCCTCGGGCATTTCGTCGGGCGGCTCGCCGATCGACCAGCTGCGGTACGAGGTCTGGCTCCAGGTGGGCCAGTCGACCGACACGTCGGCCCGCACCCGGGGCGGCTGCTCCTCGCCCGGCAGGCTGTAGGAGGTCTCCCAGGACACGTCGCCCAGGAAGACGTCGACCTGGAAGCGCTCCTCGACCGCCTGGCGTTGCAGGAGCGCCCGGTCGAACGAGGCGCGGATGGTGCCGATGACGTCGACGAGCACATGGTCGAGCACTTCGCACGAGGATAGGCCAGCGGCGGCTGTTACCGTTCCGCGGATGAGCGAAGGGTGGGTGTGGCTGGAACGGCGCGTGATCGCCTACGCACACCAGGGCGGCGCGTGGGAGTCGCCGTCGTCCACCCTGCACGCCATCCGGCACGCCCTCGACGCCGGGGCGACGGGCATAGAGCTCGACGTGCACGCGACGGCCGACGGCGAGCTGGTGGTGTGCCACGACGCCACGGTCGACCGCACCACGGCGGGTCGCGGCGCCATCTCGTCGTTCACGCTGGCCCAGCTGCGCCAAATGGACTTCTCGTATTGGTGGATTCCCGGCGCCGACGTGACGCCCGGGCGCCCCGACGCGGACTACCCCTACCGCGGCCGGGCGCCGGAGGACCCGAGCTTCGGGATCGCCACGCTGCGCGAGGTGCTCGAAGGGTTTCCCGGCGTGGTGCTCAACCTCGACATCAAGCAGACGGCGCCGGTGGTGGCGCCCTATGAGGAGGCGCTGGCCCGGCTGCTGGCCGAGTACGAGCGGGCCGACGACGTCATTGTGGCGTCGTTCCTCGACCCGGCCACCGATGTCTTCCGGGCCGTCGCCCCGGGCGTGCCGACTTCGGCGGGGACGATGGCGACGGCCGAGGCGTGGCGGGCCGTGCAGGCCGGCCAGCCCGTGCCCGACAGCCCGGCCGTGGCCTTCCAGGTGCCCGAGCGCCAGGGCGACCTCGTCGTGGTGGACGAGCCCTTCGTGGCGGCGGCGCACGCGGCCGGTAAGGCCGTGCACGTGTGGACGGTCAACGACACCGAGTCCATGCAGCGGCTCGTCCGCCTGGGGGTCGACGGCATCATTTCGGACGTGCCGACCTCGCTGTGCTCGGTGCTGAGGTCGGCCCGGGTGGCCTGGGACGGGATGTGAGTCCTCAGACGGTCAGGTCTGCCACCGCCGGGCGCGGCCTCAGCCGCGGCCGCAGTTCGGCTTCTTGCCGTGGTTGGCCTTCTTCTTCGTCCTGAGCTTGCGCTTGACCGTTCGTTTCGACATGGGTTGCACACGTTAGCTTCTTCCTGCCTGACCGACGACGCGAGGTGCCCACCATGCACCTGAGTTCGATGGAGGCCATGCAGGGGTTCGTGGACCACCACCTGGCTGATCGCACGGGGGAGCCTCTTCGGGTACTCGACGTGGGCTCCATGAATGTGAACGGCACGTACCGCACCCTGTTCGACCAGCCCGCGTGGACCTACACCGGGCTCGATCTGGAGCCGGGGTCGGGCGTCGACCGCGTGCTTGCTTCGCCGTATACCTGGCGCAATGTGCGCTCGAATTCCTATGACGTGGTCATCACCGGTCAGGCCTTCGAACACATCGAGTTTCCGTGGATCACGGTGCTCCACGTCACCCGCGCCTTGGTCCCGGGCGGCCTGCTCTGCATGATCGTTCCTTCGGGTGGTGAGGAGCACCGTTACCCCGTCGACTGCTGGCGTTTCTATCCCAACGGGGTGGCCGCACTCGCCCGTTGGGGCGATCTGGAGCCGCTGAGTGCCACCACGGCGTGGCCCGGGACGGCGACCTATCCCGACAATTCTGAGAGATGGGCCGACACCGTCCTCGTGGCCCGCAAGCCCGTGGTGCCGAGCCCCCTGCGCCGGTCGTTGGGGAACGCGAAACGTGCCGTCCTCGTCCGCGTGATGGCCGCCCAGGGAGGACGCCGGCACTCGGTGTGAGCCCACCGCCATTCGGCCCGTGCGGTCCCTCCGGAGCCGTCCGGTAGCCTCAGGCTGATGCGGTCCGGTTGGCTGCTGCGTGACGGCGACGTGGTGTGCGCGTTGGAAATGGCCGGTTCGCCGGCCGAGCGCCGGGGCGCACTCCGGGGCCGCTCGGGCTGGGATGGCGCCCTGCACGTGGCGGGTGCCCGCACCGTGCACACGGCCGGCATCCGCTTCCCCATCGACGTGGCCTTCCTGTCCGGCGATCTGACGGTGCTGCGGGTGACCCAGCTCAAGCCCTGGCGGGTGGCGGTGGGCGGGCGCGGCGTGTGCAGCACGGTCGAGACCGAGGCCGGGTCGCTCGAGCGCTGGGGCGTGCGGGTGGGTGACCAGCTCGAGGTCCGCGAGGTCGAGGCGCGCCCGTCGGGCAACGGCTCTTGAACCCGGGGCGGGGCCGGCTGGTGCTGGTGGCCACTCCGATCGGCAACCTGGGCGATCTGGCGCCCCGGGCCCGCGAGGTGCTGGCGGAGGCCGACCTCATCTGCTGCGAGGACACCCGGCGCACCCGGGCCCTGTTGTCGGCCCTCGGCCTCGCCGGCGGGGACCGCCTGCTCTCGCTGCACGGGCACAACGAGGCGCAGCGCCTGGCCCGGGTCGCCGCTGCGGTGGCCGGTGGGGCGACGGTGGCGGTGGTGAGCGACGCCGGGACGCCCGGCATTTCGGACCCGGGCGCCTGGTTGGCGGCCCAGTTGGCCGCCGCGGGCGAGACGGTCAGCACGGTGCCGGGCCCCTCGTCGGTGGTGGGCGCGCTGGTCGTCAGCGGGCTACCGACCGACCGGTTCTGTGTGGAGGGCTTCCTGCCGCGCAAGGGGGCGGAGCGGCGGCGGCGCGTCGGCGCCCTCATGGCCGACGCGCGCACGACGGTGGTGCTGGAGGCGCCGGGCCGCGTGGGCGCGACGCTGGCGGAGCTGGCGGGGGTCGACGCCGGCCGTCCGGTGGCCGTGGTGCGTGAACTGACCAAGCTCCACGAGGAGGTGTGGCGCGGCACGCTGGCCGCGGCGGCGGCCGCATTCTCCGAGCGGGAGGTGCGGGGCGAGGTGGTGCTGGTGGTCGGCGGCGCGCCGCCGGCGGAACCGCCGGGAGACGGCGACGTGGAGGCGGCGGTGCGGGACGCGCTGGCGAGCGAGCCCGGGGCGGGGCCACGGCAGGTGGCCGACCGCGTGGCGGCCACCCTGGGTGTGCCGCGCCGGCGCGCCTACGAGACGGCGTTGCGTCTGCGCGACGGGTCGGGGAAGGGCGACGACCCTGGGTCCGGGCCGCCCTGAGCGCGCCGGTACGCTACCCGCGGTGCCGCGCTACTACCTGACCACACCCATCTACTACGTCAACGACGCCCCCCACGTCGGCACGGCGTACACGACGGTCAACGCCGACGCCCTGGCGCGCTGGCACCGGCTGCTCGGCGACGAGGTGCGCTTCATGACCGGCACCGACGAGCACGGTGCGAAAATTGTCGAGGCGGCCGAGGCGAACGGCACCACACCGAAGGAGTGGACCGACCTCACGTCGGCGCGCTTCGTCGAGACGTGGCGGGCCCTCGATATCTCCTACGACGACTTCATCCGGACCACCGAGCCGCGCCACTATGCCGTGGTGCAGGAGTTCCTGCAGCGCATTTACGACAATGGCTTCATTGAGCTGGGGACCTACTCGGGCCTGTACTGCATTTCGTGCGAGGACTACTACACCGAGGACCAGCTGGTAGACGGGAAGTGCCCGGTGCACGGCCGACCGGTGGTCGAGATGCAGGAGGACAACTACTTCTTCAAGCTCAGCGCCTTCGAGCAGCGCCTGCTCGACTACTACGACGAACACCCGGACTTCGTGCGCCCGGTGTCCAAGCGCAACGAGGCCCTGGGCTTCATCAGGGGAGGGTTGCGCGACGTGTCGATCACGCGGACGTCGTTCTCGTGGGGCGTGCCCGTGCCCTGGGACAGCGGCCACGTCTTCTACGTGTGGTACGACGCGCTCATCAACTACCTCACGGTGGCCGGCTACGGGGACGACCGCGACGACTTCTCGTCGTGGTGGGCCGCCGCCCACCACCTCATCGGCAAGGACATTCTGAAGTTCCACTGCGTGTGGTGGCCGGCCATGTGTCTGGCCGCCGGCATCGACCCACCGGCGGAGATCATGGTGCACGGCTTTCTCCTCATGGGCGGGCAGAGGGTGAGCAAGACCATGATCGCCAAGGCGATCATGAGTGACGCGGACGGGGAACGCCCGGTCAACGTCACCGAGGTGTCGCCGGTTGCGCTGGCCGAGGAGGTCGGCGTCGACCCGCTGCGCTATCACCTGCTGCGCGACGTGCCGCTGGGCGCCGACGGCGACTTTTCCTTCGACGGCATCGTGGCCCGTTACAACTCGGACCTGGCCAACAACCTCGGCAACCTGGTGTCGAGGGTGACCACGGTGGTGCACTCGAAGTGCGGCGGGGTCGGCCCCGCCTGCGACCCGTCGAGCGATCTGGCCGACATGGCGGCAAGCGTGCTGGAGGCAGCCTCGGCCGCCTGGGCGCGCTGGGCACCCCACGAGGCGCTCGAGGAGACCTGGCGTCTCATCGGGGCGGCCAACGCCGAGTTGGAGGCGGCCGAGCCCTGGAAGATGGATCCCGGTCCCGAGGTGGACGCGGTCCTGGGCGACGCGCTCGAGGTGCTGCGGATCGTGGCTGTTCTGACGTCGCCGGCCATGCCCTCGACCGCGGCCGAGGTGTGGCGCCGCATCGGGGTGCCGGGTGACCCGACGGCGGCCCGCCTGCCTGGCGCCGCCGCTTGGGGCGGCTATGGCGGCGGAGCGGCCGTGATCAAGGGTGAACCCCTGTTTCCCCGCCGTAAGGCCTGAGCGTGGCGGGCTGGTTCGACTCCCACTGCCACGTCCAGGATGAATTCCTGGGCGAGGAGGGGGCCGTGGAGGCGGGCGTGGCGGTGCTGGCCCGGGCGGAGGCGGCGGGGGTCGACCGCCTTGTCTGCATCGGGACCGACCCGACCACCTCGGCCCAGGCGCTGGCCGTGGCCCGCTCGACTGCCGCCGCCGCCGGCGGCGGCCGCGACAGTCCAAGGGCCTGGGCCTCCGTCGGCCTGCACCCGCACGAGGCCAGCGAGGGCGTCGACGAGGTGGCCGCGCTGCTCGAGCGCGAGTTGGCCGCCGGCGACGGCGCGGTGGTGGCGGTGGGCGAGTGCGGGCTCGACTACTACTACGAGCATTCGCCCCGTGATGCGCAACGGCGCGCCTTCGCCGCGCAGATCGCGCTGGCGCACGCGCACGGCCTGGCCCTCGTCATCCACGCGCGCGACGCGTGGGGCGACCTGTTCGACGTGCTCGAAGCGGAGGGTGTGCCGGAGCGCACCGTGTTGCACTGCTTCACCGGCGGTGTGGCAGAAGTCGAGCGGTGCCTGCGCGCGGGCATGTACATCTCGTTCAGCGGCATCGTGACGTTCAAGAACGCGGCCGACGTGCGCGCCGCCGCGGCGCGCTGTCCGCTCGACCGTTTGCTCGTCGAGACGGACAGCCCCTTCCTCGCACCGGTGCCGCACCGCGGCCGGACCAACGAGCCGGCGTACCTCCCGCTGGTCGGTGCCGCCGTTGCCGAAGTGAAGGGGTGCCGGCCCGACGACGTCATGGAACGGTCGGCCGCCGCGGCTTCCTTGGTGTTTTCCATCGAGGGTGTTTGACGCGCTGCTGGGCGTAATACAAGAACCTCGTGACCTGGGTGTTTAGGCTTGAATTCCGCTGAAAATGGCATCTGACCTGGAACTTCACCTAAATATAACTGTCGGTACCCTTTGTGACCTGCGGAAATAACGCCACGTGAGGTCGCCTCCCATCTGCGGTTTGCGCGTTTCGCAATTCGTCTCCTAGGTTCTCGTGAAATCCCTCGCCACCCGTACGTCGGCGCGGGTGCACTGTGTCCCCGGAGAAGGGTGGAGCCCTGCGGAACCAGAGCACTGGGGGGAGGCGCTTCGGCGTAGCCGTGATCATGTGCGGCGCGTTGTTCGGTTTGCCTCTCCTTCTGTTGCAGAACACGACGGCGCACGCGGCGCGCGTGACGACCGCGGCACCGGCCGTGCACCACGGTACGAAGGTGTACCCGTCGTCGCATCTCGACGGCGTGGAGCTGAAGTCGCATTTGCTCGCGTACCAGGAGGTGGCGACCACCACGACGACCACCGTGGCACCGACGACCACGCCGGCCACCGTGGCACCGACCACCACGACCACGCTGCCGCCGACGACGACCACGACACTGCCGCCGCCTCCCACCACGACCACGACGACCGCGCCGCCGCCGGTCGACACGAACTCGGAGGCGGGTGACGCGACGTGGTACGCGGAGGCCCCGGACGGCTACTGCGCCAGCCCGACGCTCCCGTTCGGCACGGTGCTCACCGTCACCGACAACGAGACCGGCGCGTCGACCACGTGCACGGTCGACGACCGGGAGGCCGCGGGCTACCCGCATGTGGTCGACATGTCCCCCGAGGGCTTCTCGCAGCTGGCGCCCACCGGTCAAGGAGTTGTGAGCGTCACAATTGCCTGGTGACCCATTCCGGCGCCGACATCGCCCAGCTGCTGGCGGCGCACGGACTGCGTCCCAGCCGGGCCCTCGGCCAGAACTTCGTCGCTGACCCCAACACGGTCCGGCGTATCGCCCGTCTGGCCGGCGTGGGCGCCGGCTCGCAGGTGCTCGAGATCGGCGCCGGACTGGGCTCCCTGACGCTGGCCCTGGCCGAGACCGGGGCCCGCGTGGTGGCGGTCGAGACGGACCGCCACATCGTGCCGGTGCTGCGCTCGGTGGCCGAGCCCGCCGGCGCCGAGGTGATCGAGGGCGACGCCATGACCCTCGACCTGGCCGCGCTGCTGGCGGCGCGGGGCGGGGGGACGTGGTCGCTGGTGGCCAACCTGCCCTACAACGTCGCCACCCCGCTGGTGCTGCGGACGCTGGTCGAGGTGCCGGCGGTGTCCCAGCTGCTCGTCATGGTGCAACGGGAGGTGGGCGAGCGCATGGCCGCCGTCCCGGGCGACGACGCCTATGGGTCCGTCTCGGTGCGGATCGCCTATTTCGCCCGGGCCGAGGTGGTGGGGCGGGTGCCCGCCTCGGTGTTCATTCCGCGCCCACGGGTCGAGTCGGTGCTGGTGCGCCTCGAGCGGCGACCCCAGCCGGCGGTGGACCCGGCCCTGGTCTCCTACGACCGGCTGGCCGCCGTCGTGCGGGCCGGCTTCGCCCAGCGGCGCAAGATGCTGCGCCGGTCGCTGGCCGGCGTGGTGGCGCCGGAGGCCTTCGACCGCGCCGGCGTCCGGCCCGACGCCCGGGCCGAGGAGCTCGACGTGGCGGCCTTTGGCCGCTTGGCCGCGCTGTGACCAGAGTGCTGGCGCCCGCCAAGCTCACGGTGACGCTCCGGGTGACCGGGGTGCGCTCCGATGGCTACCACGAGCTGGACGCCGAAATGGTCACCCTGAGCTTGGCCGACGAGCTCGTGATCGACGAGGGCGGGACGGGCCTGGTCGTCGAGGCGGTGGCCGGAGCCCGGGCCGAGCGTTTGCCGGTGCCGGAGGGCAACCTCGTCACGCGGGCGCTCGAGGCCTGCGGCCGGCGCGCCGCCGTGCGCCTGACCAAGCGCATCCCCCTCGGTGGCGGCCTGGGCGGCGGCTCGGCCGACGCCGCCGCCGTGCTGCGCTGGGCCGGCTGCGACGACGCCGCCGTGGCAGCCCGCCTGGGTTCGGACGTTCCGTTCTGCCTGGCCGGCGGCCGAGCCCGCGTCACGGGAACCGGTGAGCGGGTGCAGCCGCTGCCCTTCGTGGCCCGCGACTACCTCTTGCTCCTGCCTCCGTTCGGCGTCGACACCGCCGCCGTCTACCGGGCCTGGGACAGCCGGCCCGGTAACGAGGGCCCCAACGCGCTCACTGCGGCGGCGCTGGCTACCGAGCCGCGCCTGGCCCGATGGCGCGACGCCCTGAGCCAGGCGGTGGGTGCGGAGCCGGTACTGGCCGGCAGCGGGTCCGCCTGGTTCGTCGAGGGCGGCCCGGCGGAGGCCGGCACGGCGGCCTGGCCCGAGATGCGGGTGGGGGACGAATCAGCCCGGCTGGTGCGAACGCGCACCGTGCCTGCGGGCTGGGAGGGCGACTAGCGAAGGACGACGGGAGAGATGACCAGCGAAGGACGACGGGAGAGATAGAGCGGCCGGTGGCGCGGCTACTTGCCGGCTCGGCGCTGCCAGCGGGTGGCCTTCAGCATCTTCTTGTGCTTCTTCTTGCGCATCCGCTTGCGGCGCTTCTTTATCAGTGATCCCATGTCTGGCGGCAGGCTAGCGGTCCCAGGGCCCGACTGCCAGGTCGGCCCGTACGCAGGAGGCAGGGCATGGGCTTCGAGATCGTGGGCCTCGACCACGTGCAGCTGGCCATGCCGCCGGGCCGCGAGGACGAGGCGGAGGCCTTCTACGCCGGGCTGCTGGGGTTCGAACGCCTGCCCAAGCCGGCCCCCTTGGCCGCGCGGGGCGGCTGCTGGTTCGCCCGGGGCACTACGGCCGTGCATCTCGGTGTGGAGGAGGATTTCCGCCCCGCTCGCAAGGCCCACCCCGCCTTCGTGGTGCGCGACCTGGCCGACCTGGAGGCGGCGCTCGGGGCGGCGGGGGTGCAGGTCCGGCCCAACCCTGACCGGGAGGCCGGGCAAGGCGCCTACGTGGACGACCCCTTCGGCAACCGCATCGAGTTCATGGCGGCGGGCTAGAAGGCTCCGGCCGGACGTCAGGTCTGCTCGTCGGCGTCAACGTCGGCGTCGCCGTCGGCGTCGGGCGCGGCGACCGTGGGCAGGCGCATGGACAGGCGGGCGCCGCCGGCGGGGTCGTTCTCGGCCACGACGGACCCACCTTCGGCCTTGACCACCTGCGCCACGATGGCCAGCCCGAGGCCCGAGCCGGGCAGTCCACGCGCCGACGGGGAGCGATAGAAGCGGTCGAAGATGTGGGGCAGGTCGGCCTCGGCGATCCCCGGGCCGCGGTCGTGCACGACAACGGTGCCGTTGCGACATTCGACCGACACCGGCTGGCCCGGCGGGCTCCACTTACGTGCGTTGTCCAGGAGGTTGCCGACGGCGCGTCCGAGGCGATCGGCGTGGCCCTGCACCCAGCAGGGCTCGGCCACGAACTCGAACGTCACGTCCCGGGCGCGACCGTGCGTGTTCTGCACCGCCACGGCGTCGGCGACGAGGAGGTCGAGCCGGAGCGGCTCGCTGGCGGAGGGCAGCTGGTCACCGCGTGCCAGCTCAGCCAGGTCTCCGACGATGTCGGTCAGTTCCTGGAGCTGCACGAGCACGTCGTCGACGAGGATGGAACGGTCCTCGTCACTGAGCTCGTCGATGCGCCGGATCACCTCGAGGTTGGTGCGCAGGCTGGTCAACGGTGTGCGCAGTTCGTGGGAGGCGTCGAGCACCAGTTGGCTCTGGGCCTTGCGGGAGGAGTCGAGCGCTTCGAGCAGCCGGTTGAACGTGCGGCGCAGACGACCGAGCTCGTCCTGGCCGCCGGGGGAGAGGCGGCGCGAGACGTCGGTGGTCTCCGCCACGTCCTCGACCGTGTCGGTGAGCGAGTTCAACGGCACCAGAGCGGTGCGCGCCACCAGCCAGCCGAGCACCACCGCCAGCAGGATGCCGCCTAAGGCGACGGCGCCGAGGAAACCGGCCAGCTTCTCGAGCTCGGAGTCGGCATTGAGCAGGGTGGCGATCTGGAGCGCGCCGCCGTTGACCAGGATGCCCGGGCCGACGGTCGTGCCGGCGGGCAGATGCTCGACGAGCTCGCGCATCTGGTTCCCCTCGACATTGACCGTGGTGTAGAACGCGGGAGCCAACCCGACGGCAACCAGGCGCACGTCGCCGGTGACAGGCAGGCCGCCGGTCCCGGAGATGACGGCGCCGGTGGTGTTGATCACCTGGCCGAGGGTGGCTGTGGTGGACCCGATCTCCTCGCCCGCCAGGAGCCGCTGGGCGGCCGTGGTCAGCGAGTTGTCGGCCGCATCGAGCAACGTGTTGCGCGCGACGACGAAGGCGGCGCTGCACGAGATCACCACCGCCAGCACGACAGCGACGGTCGTGGCCAGGACCAGGCGGGCGCGAAAGGTCACATGTCCCGCAGTACGTAGCCCACCCCGCGCACGGTCTGGATGCATCGGGCCTCGCCGCCCTCCTCGAGCTTGCGGCGCAGGTATCCGACGTAGACGGCGAGCGAGTTCGTGCCCGAGTCGAAGTCGAACCCCCAGACACGGTTGAGCAGCACCTCGCGGGTGAGCACCTGGCGCGGGTGCCGCAGGAACATCTCGAGGAGGTCGAACTCGATGCGGGTGAGCGTGAAGGTGCGATCGCCGCGCTGGCCCTCGCGGGTGGACAGGTCGAGGAGCAGGTCGCCGACGCGCAGGAGGCCGCCGTCACCCTCGAAGCGACGCCGCAGCAAGGCGCGCAGGCGGGCCAGCAGCTCGGCCAGAGCGAAGGGCTTGACCAGGTAGTCGTCCGCCCCCGCGTCGAGGCCCTGGACGCGGTCGTCCACGGCATCGCGGGCGGTGAGCATGAGGACCGGTGTGTCGTCGCCGACGCTGCGCATGCGCCGGCATACGGTCAGGCCGTCGATGTCGGGCAGGCCGAGGTCGAGGATGAGCGCGTCCGGCGGCGTCTGTGCCAGCGACTCGAGCGCCTCGCCACCCGTGGGGACGGTGGCCACGTCGTAGCCCTCCAGACGCAGGGCCCGGTCGATGGAGCGGCGGACCGCCTGATCGTCGTCCACTACCAGGATGCGCACGACGCGAACCTACCGCTGCGCCTCGTCCCGGCACGGCCGGGTGGCGTGCGTAACCTTTAGCGGGCGATCGACCCATTCCGGGGTAGTTCAATCGGCAGAACGTCGGCCTTTGGAGCCGGATGTTGGAGGTTCGAGCCCTCCCCCCGGAGCGTCAGCGGCCGGCGGCCCGGTCGCGGGCGGCCAGCTGCGCCAGATAGGCGTTGTAGGCGGCGAGGTCGGCGTCCTCCTCTTCCTCCTGCTCGGCCTGCTCGGCCTGCTCCGGCCAGCTCCGGCCGCTCGTCGCCCGGACCGGAACCGTTGGCCGAGGATGCGGAAGCGTCGGGGCCCGCCGGTGTGCCGTCCGGGGCGGCGTGGAGCAGCCGCCACCACATGTACACGGCATAGGCGGCGAAGAACGGCCACTCGAAGACGTAGGCCCAACTCAGCTCGTTGCCGTCCGTGGCCCGGTAGACCTGCCAGACGCACAGGGCGAGGAAGGACGGCACCACGATCAGGATGACCGCGTGCAGCTTGAGGGCGCGCCGCGAGAACCAGACCTTCTTGTCCATCAACGCGCCGCCGCCGCCGAAGACGAAGTCGTCGATCAGCGCGGCCAGCTCGAGCGGGCGGTCCCCCTGGATGCTGTGGCCGGCGCCCTCGACCCCCTCGACCCGCACGCCGGGCTGGCGGCGGCGCAGCTCGGCGATGTCGGCGTCGTCGACCACCGACCAGGCCAGCCCCTGCACCAGCATGACGGGGACGTCGATGGCCGAGACGGCGTCCCACAGGGCGCCGAATTCGGGGTGGGCTGACGGCGCCGGAGCTTTCGGTGCGGAAGCGGGCGTAGCGCCAGACCCAACTTCCGTCCTCGCGCTGGACGGCGTTGTGCAGGATGCCGCGGCGCAGCGACGACTCCGAGCGCCCGGGGTTGTGCTCAATCGTGCGGGCCAGGAGGTCGTCGAAGCTGTCGAAGCTGGCCGGGCCGTTGACGAAGTTCGTGATGGGCGCCGCCTTCTCCGCGTTGACGCCGGGCGTGATGTCGACCAGCACGAGGGCGCGCACCAACTCGGGCGCGTGGGCGGCCAGTGCGATGGAGGACACGCCGCCGAGCGACATGCCCACGACGCCCCGCGCGTCCGGCGCCAGCGCGGCCACCACCGCGGCCAGGTCGCGCCCGTTGCTGCCGGCGGAGACGGAGCCCTCCGGCCCGGCGTCGGAGTGGCCGTGGCCGGGCAGGTCGACGGCGAGGAGCGGGCGGCCCAGCGCCAGGGCCACGGTGTCCCAGGTGTGCGCGTTCTGGCGCGCCACCGTGCACCAGCACCAGCTCGGGCGGGCCGGTGTCGGCCCCCCAGACCAGGCTCGACACCCGGCGGCCCGGCTCCAGCTCGAGGTCGACACGGCGCACGTCGGGCGGGCCCGGGAAGGGGAGTCCGTACTCGGCCGCGTTCTCGTGGAACAGGCCGAACTCGTCGTAGAAGATCAGCTCCGGCACGCCAGGAGTTTCCCATACGCACGCCGGCCGTCCCCGCGGGCTAAGAATGCGGCGGTGTACGAGCGCCGCCTCTCCGCCGTGGTCCTGGCCGCCGGCGAGGGCACGCGCATGCGCTCGGAGCGGCCCAAGCCGCTGCACCTCCTGTGCGGGCGCCCCATGGTCCTGCACGTGCTCGATGCCATGGCCGAGATCGACGTGCACCGGGTGGTGGTCGTGGTCGGCCACCGGGCCGAGTGGGTGACCAAGACCCTGGTGCAGCTGGCCCCGCCGGCCATGGAGATCGAGTTCGTGGAGCAGCTGACCCAGGCCGGCACGGGCGACGCGCTGGCCGTGGGGCTGACCGGCCTGCCCGACGACGACGACGAGGTGGAGGACGTCGTGGTGCTGCCGGGCGACACCCCGCTGCTGCGGCCCCAGACGCTGGCCCTTCTCGTCCGGGCCCATCGGGCCGAGGACGCCGGGGCCACCCTGCTCACGGCCGTGGTCGAGAACCCGTCGGGCTACGGGCGGGTGGTGCACGGCAAGGACGGCGACGTGGTGCGGGTGGTGGAGGAGAGCGACGCCACCGAGGAGGAGAAGGAGATCGACGAGGTCAACACCTCCATTTACTGCTTCCGGCGCTCCATACTGGCGCCGACCCTGCGCCGCCTCACGCCGGCCAACGCCCAGGGCGAGTACTACCTGACCGACGCCGTCGCCGTGCTGAGCAGCGCCGGCTACACGGTGCGCTCCCTGGTGCTGCCCGACTCCATGGAGGCGGCCGGGGTGAACGACCGGGCCCAGCTGGCCGTGGCCGAAGCCGAGTTGCGCGACCGCATCAACGAGCGCTGGATGCGCCGGGGCGTGACCATGTGGGACCCCGAGCGCACCTACGTGGACGCGTCGGTCCACCTGGAGGCCGACGTCTCGCTGCTGCCGGGCGTGATCCTGCGGGGTCGCTGCAGCGTCGGGGCCGGGGCGGAAATCGGGCCCAACAGCGTGCTGACCGACACCACCGTCGGGGCGGCCGCCGTCGTGCCCGAGAGCGTGTGCACCCTGGCCGTGATCGGCGAGGGCGCGCGCATCGGCCCCTTCAGCGTGCTCGAGCCGGGCGCCGAAGTGGCCGACGGGGTCGAGCTGGAGCCGCACACGGTGCTGGCCGGGCCCGGACCCGACGCGGCAGGCCCGACGTGAGGCAGGCGCCGGGCCGCCGGGCCGCCAGGCCAAAGGCTAAACCCAGCCATTTAGCCATTAGCCATTGTCCGCGGACGGGCGACGCCACCGCTCCGGGGCGCAGTAGCGTGGCCGGCGTGGAGCTGATCCCGCGGCGTCGCCTCGAAATGGTGTCCGGGCGCGCCCACCCGAGCCTCGCCCGCGACATCGCTGCGCATCTGGGGGTCGAGCTGGGTCAGGCCAACCTGCGCGAGTTCGCCAACGGGGAGATCTACTGCAAGTACGACATCTCCATCCGCGGCTGCGACGTCTTCATCATCCAGACGCACGCCAGCCCCGTGAACGACTCGCTGATGGAGCAGCTCATCATGATCGACGCGGCCAAGCGGGCGTCGGCCAAGCGCATCACCGCGGTGTGTCCGTACTACGGCTACTCGCGCCAGGACCGCAAGTCCACGGGGCGCGAGCCGATCACGGCCAAGCTGGTGGCGGACATGCTCTCCGCAGCGGGGGCCGATCGCGTGGTGAGTGTCGACCTGCACTCCGGCCAGATCCAAGGGTTCTTCGACACGCCCTTCGACCACCTGGTCGCCGCCCCCGTCCTCGAGAGCTACATGCGCGAGCACTTCGGGGAGAACGTCGTGGTGGTCGCGCCCGACGCCGGCCGGGTGAAGGTGGCCGAGCGCTACAGCCAGCATCTGGGGTGCGAGCTGGCCCTCATCTACAAGACCCGTCCGTACGGCACCTACAACGAGGTGAAGGCCCGGCACGTCATCGGTGACGTCGAGGGCCGCCACTGCGTCCTGATCGACGACATGATCGACACCGCCGGGACGATCTGCGCCGCCGCCGAGCTGCTGGCCGACGCCGGTGCCTCGGACATCTGCGCCATGGCCACCCACGCCGTGCTCTCGGACCCCGCCGTCGACCGCCTGAAGGCCGCCCCGATTTCGCGGGTGGTGGTGACCGACACGCTGCCGGTGGCCGAGGACCGCACGTTCGACAAGCTCGAGGTGCTCTCGGTGGCCAAGATCATCGCCGACGCCATCGACGCCGTGTTCGAGGACACCTCGGTGTCGGAGCTCTTCGGCGGGGACAACCTGGTTTAGGCCGCCGGGCCGCCGGGCCGCCGGGCCGCTGGTCGGGGGCCCGACCGGGCGGCTACGCTGGTAGGCCGTTCGCCGGAGGCCCAGCTGCCGTCCGTGAGCGCCGCTCTCGCCACCCCGAGGAGATGCCGTTATGGCCGAAGTCGTTCTTGCCGCCGAGGTTGGGCGCCCCCTGGGCTCCCGTGCCGTGCGCCGCCTGCGCCGAGAAGGGAAGATCCCCGCGGTCATCTACGGGCACGGGACCGAACCGCTGCCCGTGGCCGTGGTCGCCCGCGAGCTCCGGGTGGCGCTCAACAGCGAGGCCGGGGCCAACCAGCTGCTCTCCCTCGACACCGGTTCGGGCACCTATTTGGCCCTCGCCCGCGAAATGCAGCGCCATCCGGTGGCCCAGACGGTGACCCATGTCGACTTCGTCATCGTGCGCCGGGACGAGGTCATCAGCGCCGACGTGCCGATCGTGCTGGTGGGCGAGGCGCTCGAGGTGCATCACGGCGACGGCCTGGTGGACCAGCAGATGTTCACCCTGGCCATCAACGCGTTGCCGACCGCCATCCCCTCCTCCCTCGAAGTCGACGTCAGCGAGCTGACCATCGGTGGCCAGCTGCGCGTGTCCGACCTCACCCTGCCCGAGGGCGTCACGACCGACGTGGACCCCGAGACGGCGATCGCCATCGGCCAGCCGCCGCGGGTGGTGGCGCTCGAGGCCGAAGAGGGGGCCGAGGGCGAGCTGGAAGAGGGGGCGACCGCGGAGGGCGCCGCCGAGCCGAGCGGGGAGGCACCCGAGGCCACGGGCGACGAGGGCTAGGCCCTGCACCGCCCCTTCGCCCGGTCGGAGCGCCGGGGCACGCCGGCGGACCTGCTCGTCGTGGGGCTGGGCAACCCCGGCCCGGAGTTCGCCGGCAGCCTGCACAACGCCGGCTCCGACGCGGTCGAGCTGCTGGCGGCGCGCCACGGTGCGACGCTGCGGGCGGAGAAGGGCGTGGCGGCGCGGGCGGGCGTGGTCTCCCTGGGCGGCCGGCGGGTGGCCCTGGCCGTCCCGACCACCTACATGAACGAGTCGGGCGTGGCCGTGCGCGCCCTGGCCAAGCGGTTCGGGATTGTGGACCCCGCTTCCATCGTGATCGTGCACGACGAGTTGGACCTGCCCCCCGGCGCGGTGCGCCTCAAGGCGGGCGGCGGCCTGGCCGGGCACAACGGGCTGCGCTCCATAGAGTCGCACCTGCACAGCACCGACTTCCTCCGGGTGCGCATCGGCGTGGGCAAGCCGCCCAGCGCGGCGCAGGGGGCGTCGCACGTGCTGCGGCGGCCGCCCAAGGCGACGCGCGAGACACTGGGCACGTCGGTGGAGGTGGCGGCCGACGCGGTGGAGCGCCTGGCGGCGGACGGACTCGACGCCGCCATGCTCTGGTGCCATTCGCTGCCGCAGCCGGGCTGACCCGATGACGACGACGCCCGGAGAGATCGCAGCGACGCCGACGCTCCCGCCCACCGCGGGCAGCCTGGCCGCCCTGCCGCGCCTGCTGCGCGGCGACCCGGCCGTGGGCACCCTGCTCGGGGCGGCCGACGCCACGGTGGCGGTCCCGGAGGTGGCCCAGGCGGTGGCCATCGCCGCGTTGGCGGCCTTCAGCG
Organism: uncultured Acidimicrobiaceae bacterium; assembly: GCA_963850095.1. Lineage (GTDB taxonomy): Bacteria > Actinomycetota > Acidimicrobiia > Acidimicrobiales > RAAP-2 > Bog-473. The sequence continues at coordinate 76,287 of CAWKJX010000005.1, forward strand.
AACGGACCCTGCTGGTGGTCACCGCCACCGGCCTCGACGCCGAGCGGGTGGGCGACGACCTGGCCTGTCTGCTGGCGCCGGCCGACGAGGGCGGGTCCGGACCGGTCGCCGGCGCGCTGAGCGGCGCGGTGGCCGTGCTGCCGGCGTGGGAGACGCTGCCCTTCGAGCGGGTCAGCCCCGAGACCGAGACGATGGGCCGGCGCCTGGCCGTGCTGCACGCGCTGACCACGCCGGGGGGCGACGGCGTGTTGCCACCCCCGCCGCGCGTGATCGTCGCCCCGGTGCGGGCCTTGTTGCAGCGCCTGGCCCCGCCCGGCGGGCACGCGCCCATGGTCGTCGGGCGCGGTGATCAGGTCGACCTCGACGCGCTGCTGCACCAATTGGTGGCCGAGGGGTACCGGCGCGAGCACCAGGTGGAATACCGCGGCGAGTTCGCCGTGCGTGGGGGGATCGTCGACGTGTTCCCCTCCACCTCCGACGTCCCGGTGCGCATCGACCTGTGGGGCGACGAGGTCGACCGGTTGACCGCGTTCGCCGTCAGCGACCAGCGCTCGTCGTACGACCTGGCGTCGGTGGTCCTCTACGGCTGCCGGGAGCTGGTGCCCACGGCCGCGGTGCAGGCGGCGGCCGAGCGCCTGATCGCTCGCCGGCCCTGGGGCGCCTCGTTGTGGGAGCGCCTGGCCCGCGGGGACCAGTTCGACGGCATGGAGTCGTGGCTGCCCTTCTTGGAGCCCGCCGAGCGCGTGCTGCCGGACCTGCTGCCGGCGGGCGCACAGGTCGTGCTGGTCGAACCCCGCCGCATCAGGGACCGGGGGTCCCAGCTGCTCGACGAGGAGGCGGCGCTGGCCGAGACGCTCGCCGCCACCTGGGGGGCGAAGGAGGGCGAGGAGGACCCGTTCCCCCGCCTGCACGTCCCGTTCGACCGCCTCCTGCGCCAGACGGCGGCCGGCGTGGTGTCGCTCCCCCCGGTGGCCGAGGGCCCGTCGACCGCGGCGCTGACGGTGCGGCGTTTCGACCCCGTGGCGGGGGACCCGGCGCGGCTCGCCGGCGGGGTGACCCGGCTGGCCGGCGAGGGCTACGCCGTGACGCTGTGCGCCGCCACCGGGTCGGGGGCCCAGCGGCTGTCGGCGACCCTGGCCGAGGAGGGCGTGCACGCGCCGGTGCTGCCGGCGGCCAGCGGCTCGCCCGGCGTCGCCGTCGTGGTGGCGCCCGTCGCCAGCGGCTTCATCCTGCCGGAGGCCAAGGTGGCCGTCCTCTCCGAGACCGACGTCACCGGCCGGCGCATTTCGCACCGCCGGGCCCGCCCGCGGGCCCGGGCGGCGGACGGGTTCTTCGACGATCTCGAGGCCGGGAGCTTCGTGGTGCACCGCCAGCACGGCGTGGCCCGGTTCGAGGGTGTGACCACGCGGACCATGGGCGGGACGACACGCGACTACCTGATTCTGCAGTACCGGGGGAGCGACCGTCTCTATCTCCCGGTGGAGCAGATCGAGGCGATTACGCCGTACTCGGGTGGCGAGTCGCCCACGCTGTCGAAGATGGGCGGTGCCGACTGGCAGCGCACGCGGGCCAAGGCACGCGCCGCGGCGGCGGAGGTGGCGGCCGACCTGGTCGACCTGTACCGGCGCCGGCTGGCCGTGACCGGGCGCGCCTTCGGACCCGACACCCCCTGGCAGGCCGAGATGGAGTCGTCCTTCCCCTACGTCGAGACCGACGACCAGTTGAAGGCGATCGCCGACGTCAAGGCTGACATGGAAGAGGCGCGGCCGATGGACCGGCTGGTCTGCGGCGACGTCGGGTTCGGCAAGACCGAGGTGGCGGTGCGCGCCGCGTTCAAGGCGGTGCAGGACGGGACGCAGGCCGCCGTGCTGGCGCCCACCACGCTGCTGGCCAGCCAGCACGCGCAGACGTTCGCCGATCGCTACGCGCCGTATCCGGTGCGCGTCGAGATGCTCAGCCGGTTCCTGTCGCCGGCCCAGCAGCGAGACGTGGTGCAGGGGCTGGCCGACGGGAGCGTCGACGTCGTCATCGGCACCCACCGGCTCCTGGCCCAGGACGTGCAGTTCAAGCGCCTCGGCCTGCTGGTGGTGGACGAGGAGCAGCGCTTCGGCGTGTCGCACAAGGAGGCGGTGAAGCGCATCGCCGACGGCGTGGACGTGCTCACGCTGACGGCCAGTCCCATTCCGCGCACGCTGGAGATGGCGCTCACCGGCATCCGGGACCTCTCCATGGTGAACACGCCGCCGGCCGACCGCCGGCCCATCCTCACGTACGTCGGCGAGCAGGACACGTCGGCGGTCAGCGAGGCGTTGCGCCGTGAGCTGCTGCGCGAGGGCCAGGCCTTCTATGTGCACAACCGGGTGTCCGACATAGACCGGGTGGCCCGCGAACTGCGCCAGCTGGTTCCCGAGGCGCGGGTGGCCATTGCGCACGGACAGATGGACGAGGGCAGCCTGGAGACGGTGGTGCTCGACTTCTGGGAGCGGCGCTACGACGTCCTGGTGTGCACCACCATCATTGAGTCGGGCATCGACATGCCGTCGGTCAACACGCTCATCGTCGACCGGGCCGACCTGTTGGGGCTGGGCCAGCTGCACCAAATCCGGGGCCGGGTGGGCCGGGCCGGGCAGCGGGCCTACGCCTACCTGTTCCACCCGGCCGACCGGGTCCTCTCCGAGCAGGCCTACGAGCGCCTGCGTACCATCGGCGAGCACACCGAGCTCGGCTCGGGCTTCAAGATCGCCATGCGCGACCTCGAGATAAGGGGCGCCGGCAACCTGCTGGGGTCGGACCAGTCGGGGCACATCGCGGCGGTGGGCTACGACCTCTACGTCCAACTGGTGGCCGAGGCAGTGGCCGAGGCCAAGGGGGAAGCCCGTCCTGCGCCTCCCACGGTGTCGGTCGACGTGCCGGGCGACGCCCACCTGCCCAAGGACTACGTGGCGGCCGAGGACGCGCGCCTCGAGGCCTACCGCCGTCTGGCGGGTGCCACGACCAACGCCGAGGTGGACGACATCGGCGTCGAGTGGGCAGACCGCTACGGGCCCCTGCCCGGGCCGGCGCTCGGTCTGCTGGCCCTGGCCCGCCTGCGCGCCGAGCGCGATGGCGTGCGGGATCACGGAGATCACCATGAGCTCGGTGCGCCCCGGCGGCACAAAGCAGCCCGTGGTGCGGCTGGCGCCGGTCGCCCTGCTCGCCAGTGCGCAGGTACGCCTGCGCCGCACCGCACCAGGAGCGACATGGCGCGAGGACATGCGACAGCTGCTCGTTCCCGTGCCGTCCGGGGAGCCGGCGGCCGATGCCGTGCGCCGCATTGTGGAGGACCTGATCCCGGCAGGCGATTCCGATATGCCGGGTGGCACCTTGTAGCATGCGCGGCGCGTGAAGCGGCTCATCCTCCTCCTGGTGCTCCTGGCGGGCGGCCTCGCCTGGGCGGCGCTGGCCGTCCCGACCAATGCCGCGGTCGTCAACGGCACCACCATCAGCCAGCAGCAGCTCAACTCCGACGTCAGCGCCATCGCGGCCAGCGACGACTACCAGTGCTACCTGAACTCCCAGCAGTACCTCGAGTCCAACGGCGAGTCGGCCCTCCCACCGGTGACCGGGGCCGGCACCGGGCAGGACGACTCGACCAACCTGACCGCCACCACCGCGTTCGTGTCCACGTATCTGGACACGGACATCGGCGACACCATCATCCTCCAGCTCGGTGCGGAACACCACGTGACGGTGTCGCAGGCCGACCTGGACTCGGCGCGTCAGAACTTCGAGGCCCACATTTCCGGGGTCATGCAGGAGGTGGGGCAGACCGCCGAGGGCGAGAACCCCAAGTTCAGTTGCGGGCTGACAGGCTCGAGCCTCTCGGGCGCGCAGGTGCTGGCGACGATGCCGGCATCCTTTGTCGACCAGCAGGTGCACGTGTACGCCACCGCGGCAGTGTTGCAGGAGGACCTGGCCGGAATCGGGGCCAGCAACGCCGACCTGCAGCGGTACTTCTCCGAACACGAGAGCGAATTCGACACCGCCTGCTTCACGGTGGGGGTGTACAGCACGGAGCAGGCGGCCCAGGAGGCGGCCGCCGCCGTGGCGTTCGGGCAGTCGTTCTCGACCCTGGCCGCCGCCACGACCGGCGGCGGACCGCAGGGGTGCGAGGTTCTCTACGGCGTCTCGAGCCAACTCGGGTCGGACGCGCACCTCGACACGCTGGCGGTGAACGCGGTCTCGCAGCCGATCTCCTACAACGGGAATTATCTGCTGGTCCAGATCACCAAGCTGACGCCCAACGACTTCGACAAGGTCGCGGCCTACGTCCAGGGGGCGGTGGAGGCGGCCGGCTCGGCGGACACGTCCAAGGCCATTCAGGCCAAGGAAAAGCGCTCGGAGGTGAGCGTCGACCCGCGCTATGGGAAGTGGGTCTCGGACGTGGCACAGATTCTCACCCCCTTCACCCCGGAGACGTCGGACGTGCCCAACGCGACGGCCAACTCCGTCGGGCTCGCCACCTCCGCGGCCAACCCCTTCGGCGGGTAACCGTGCCGCCGCCCCGGCCCCACATCACGGTGGTGGGCCTCGGACCGGCCGGCGTCGACCATGTCGGCACCCGGGAGGCCGAGCTCCTGGACGGTGCGGCGCGGGCGTTCCTGCGCACGGCGCGGCACCCGGCTGCGGCAGCGTGGCCCGACGCGACCACCTTCGACCACCTCTACGAGTCGGGCGTCACCTTCGACGAGGTGTACGCCGCCATGGTCGAGGAGCTGGTGGCGGCGGCGGCGGCGACGCCGGCCGGACCGGTCGTCTACGCCGTGCCGGGGTCGCCGAGCGTGGCCGAGCGGAGCGTGGAGCTGCTGCGGGCCGACGACCGCGTCGAGGTCACGGTGGTGCCCGCCCTGTCCTTCCTCGACCTGGCCTGGAACGCCCTGGGCCTCGATCCCCTGGCGGCCGGTGTGCGGCTGGTCGACGCCGCGGCGTTCCCCGCGGTGGCCGCCCGGGAGCCGGGCCCGTTCCTGGTCGCCCAGGCCTGGTCGCGCCACCTGCTCTCGGACATGAAGCTGGGCGCGCCCGGGGGCGACGAGGTTCCGCGCCCGAGCCCGGTGCTCCTGCACCACCTGGGGCTGGACGACGAATCGGTCGTGGCCGTCGACTGGTGGGAGCTCGACCGCACGCTCGAGCCGGACCATCTCACGTCGGTCTACGTGCCGGCGGGTGGCGGACGCGCCGTGGGCGAGGAGATGGCGCGCCTGGCCGTGCTGATGGACACCCTGCGCGAACGCTGCCCGTGGGACCGGGCGCAGACACACGCATCGCTCATGCCGCACCTGGTGGAGGAGTGCTACGAGGTCCTCGACGCCCTGGCATCGCTCGACGACGCGGACGACGCGTGCGTACGCGCACGTGGAGGAGGAGCTGGGTGACCTCCTGTTCCAGATCGTCTTCCATGCCCGGCTGGCCGACGAGGGAGGTCACTTCGACCTGGCCGACGTCGCCCGCGGCGTGCACGACAAGCTCGTCCACCGCCACCCCCATGTGTTCGCCGACGTCGAGGTGACCGGGGCCGACCAGGTCGTGGCCAACTGGGAGGCGATCAAGAAGGACGAGAAGGGGAGACGCAGCGTGACCGAGGGCATCCCCACCGGGCTCCCGGCGCTCATGCTGGCGAACAAGTTGGCTCGCAAGGCACGCTCGGTGGGCGTGGACGTCGATCCGCACGGGCCCGACGTGGCGGCGACGGTGGCCGCGCTGGAGGCGCTGGCCCGTGGGGCGGAGGGCACCGACCCCGGTCCCGACGACCCCCTCGCCACCGACACGGACGAACTGGGCCGGCAGGTGGGGGAGTGCCTCTTCGTCGTGGCGTCGCTCGCGCAGCGACTCGGTGTCGACGCGGAACAGGCGCTGCGTGACCGCGCATTGATCGCTGCGTGACGAGATCGTCGCGGCGGAAGGCGTCCCCAATGACGAGAGACGCAACCGCTAACCTTGTGGCCCGGTGTCCCACCAGGGCGGGCACCCGAGGAGTGATGTCGTGAGCACCATTGAGCACGTGATCGGGCGCGAGGTCCTCGACTCCCGCGGCAACCCGACCGTCGAGGCGGAGGTGCTGCTCGACTCGGGCGCCCGTGGCCGCGCCATCGTCCCCTCCGGAGCGTCGACCGGCATCCGCGAGGCGGTCGAGCTGCGCGACGGAGGAGAGCGTTTCGGCGGCAAGGGCGTGCTGCGGGCGGTGGCGCACGTCAACGGCGAGATCGCCGACGCCGTCCGCGGGCTCGACGCGCTCGATCAGCGAGCGGTCGACCACACGCTGATCGACCTGGACGGGACGCCCGACAAGGGACGCCTGGGAGCCAACGCCCTCCTGGCGGTGTCGCTGGCCAGCGCCAAGGCGCTGGCGGACGACCTGGAGCTCCCGCTCTACCGCTCGCTCGGCGGGGCCAACGCCCATGTGCTCCCGGTACCGATGTTCAACGTGCTCAACGGGGGCGTGCACGCCAAGAACACGATCGACTTCCAGGAGTTCATGCTGATGCCGGTGGGGGCGGCGTCCTTCGGTGAGGCCCTGCGCTGGGGCGCCGAGACCTACCAGGTGCTGCGCTCCGTGCTGGCCGACCGCGGGCTGTCCACGGCGGTGGGCGACGAGGGCGGCTTCGCACCGGATCTGCCCGAGAACGAGGACGCGGTGAAGCTGCTCGTGGAGGCGATCGAGCTGACCGGCCGCGTGCCGGGCGAGGAGATGGCGCTGGCCCTCGACCCGGCGACGAGCGAGCTGTGGGACGACGGCACCTACGTGCTGGCCGGCGAGGGACGCAAGCTGTCGCCGGCCGAGCTGGCCGACTACTGGGTCGACCTGGTCTCGCGCTACCCGATCGTGTCCATCGAGGACGGCATGGCCGAGGAGGACTGGGACGGCTGGCGGGCGCACACGGCGTCGTTGGGCCAGCGCATCCAGCTGGTCGGCGACGACATATTCGTCACCAACGCCGAGATCCTCGAGCGCGGCATCCGCGAGGGTGTGGCCAATGCCATCCTCATAAAGCTCAACCAGATCGGCACGCTGACCGAGACGCTGGAGACGGTCGCGCTGGCCACCCGCTCCTCGTACGCCACCGTGATTTCGCACCGCTCGGGTGAGACCGAGGACACGACCATCGCCGACCTGGTGGTGGCGGTCAACGGAGGGCAGCTGAAGGCCGGCGCACCGGCCCGTTCCGACCGGGTGGCCAAGTACAACCAGCTCCTCCGCATTGAGGAGGACCTGGGCCAGTCGGCCAGCTTCCCCGGTCGGGCCGCGCTGTCGGGCGCGGGGGGATCCCGGGTTGGCGCGGACTAGCGGGAAGGCGCGGCCGAGGCGGTCGGTCAGACCGAAGACGGTCGGTGGCGTGGGCCGTTCGCGCCTGATGCTGCTCGGTGCCCTCGTCGTGGCCGCCGTGGTCCTTTTCGCCTGGTTTCCCGCCGGCTCGCTCCTGAGCCAGCGCTCGAGCCTGACCGCGACCGCCGAGCAGCTGGCCACGCTGCACGCGCAGGACGCCGCGCTGGCCCAGGAACAGAAGAACCTCAGCGACAACTCCGAGATCGGGCGCATCGCGCGTGAGCAGTACCAGCTGGTGAGCCCCGGCCAGCAGGCGTACGAGGTGTTGCCGCCGACGGGCTCCGCGTCCTCTGGCACGCCCTACGCGGGCGACCCGGGCACCTCCAGCCCGGTGGCGCCGTCGGCGACCTCCGAGTTGCCACCGGGTGCCGTCACCACGACGACGACACCGGCCGTCGCACACGCCAAGCGCGCCGCCGCCCCGACCCCGTCGAACCCGGGATTCTTCTCCCGCGTGCTGCACTCGCTCGAGTTCTGGCGCTGATCCCCGTGGTGGTGGAGGGCGGCCGGCCGCAGGCCGGCGACGCGGCGGCGGTCGCCCGGCTCCTCGGGCGCGATCCCGGGGGCGCGTTCAGGGTGGTGGTGCGCCGGGACGACGGCGCGCCGGTGGTGATCGCCAATGAGCCCTTCCTGCGCGACGGGACCCCCATGCCCACCCGGTACTGGCTGGTCGACCCCGATCTGCGGACCGACGTGGGACGGCTGGAGGCGTCCGGCGGCGTGCGCAGGGCCGAGGCAGAGGTCGACCCGGCCGCCGTGACGGACTGCCACGCGCGGTACGCGTCGGCGCGCGACGCACTGATCCCGCCCGGGTGGACGGGTCCCCGGCCGAGCGGCGGGGTCGGGGGCACCCGCCGGGGCGTCAAGTGCCTGCACGCCCACCTGGCCTGGTGGCTAGCGGGGGGCGACGACCCGGTCGGGGCCTGGACCGCCGCCCGCCTGGGGCTGTCCCGCCCGGCTGGGTGAACCGCTTCCGCCGTGTGCTAGGCCACAGTCGTGATCCAACCCGCCGCGGTCGCCGCCCTCGACTGCGGCACCAACTCCACCCGGCTGCTGGTGGCCGACCGGGCCGGCCGCGCCCTGGTTCGCGAAATGCGCATCACGCGCCTCGGACAGGGCGTTGACGCCAGCCGCCGGCTGGACCACGACGCCATCGACCGGACGCTGGGCGTCTTGCGCGAATTCCGGGCCATCATGGACGATCTCGACGTGGGGCGGGCCCGGCTCGCGGCCACCTCGGCCGTGCGGGACGCGGCCAACGGCGCGGACTTCCTCCGGGCCGCCGCCGACGTGACCGGTGTGGAGTCGGAGCTGCTGAGCGGCCGGGAGGAGGGGCGCCTGTCGTACGCGGGGGCCACGGTTGGACTGCCGGCCGGAGGGGGTCCGGTGCTCGTGCTCGACATCGGTGGAGGCTCCACCGAGCTCGTCACCCCGGTGCACGGCGACGTCCGCTCGGTGTCCATGGATATCGGCTGCGTCCGGCTGACCGAGCGCTACCTGCCGGGCGATCCACCGACGACCGAAGAGGTGAAGGGCGCCGTGACCGCCATCGGTGCCGCGCTCGACTGGGCCGAGGGCGAGCTGCCTGAACTACGCCGGTTCAGCGGCGACGTGCGGCTGGTCGGATTGGCGGGGACCGTCTCGACCCTGGCGTCACTCGAGCTGGGTCTGGTCGAGTACGACCGCGAGCGGATCCATCACTCGGTGCTGACCCGCACCAGGGTCGGCCAGTGGTGCGACGCCCTCGGTGCGGAGACCGTCGCCCAGCGCGCCGCACGACCGGCCATGCCCGAGGGCCGGCAGGACGTGATCTTCGGTGGGGCGCTGGTGCTGCGCGAGGTCATGGACCAGTTCGGGCTCGAGAACTGCATCGTCTCGGAATCCGACATCCTGGACGGTCTCGTCATGTCGATCCTCGGTCAGTGAGGACGCACGGCAAGGTGAGTGTCTCCTCCTGCCCGGAGCCGCACGGACAAGCTGAACGTTCCGATGTGAACGAGCACAGCGACGTCTATTACTCCGGCATCTACTGGAACGACTACGAAGTCACCCGCAGGCGCTGGAACGAGCGGATATCGGGCGATGCCGGTCGCGACTGGTTCGAGCATTTTGCGGCCCGGACGGGCCGAACGTTCACGCGCGCGCTCGTCCTCAACTGCGGGAACGGGTGGGTGGAACGAGATCTGGTCGGCCGTGGGCACATAAAGGAGGCCGTCGGAACGGACTACTCACGGGACCTGCTCCATCAGGCGGCGACCGCGGCCCGCCGCGATGACTTGCCCCTGACCTACCACCAGGGGAACATCAACGCGGATCCCCTGCCGCCGGGCGAGTTCGACCTCGTCGTCAATCACGCCGCCGGCCACCACATCACCGCGCTCGACCGGGTGTTTCGTCAGATCTGCCGTGTCCTGCCCGAGGACGGGTGGTTCGTGCACCTGGACTACGTCGGGCCGCACCGCAACCAATATCGGCTCGACGCCTGGGAGTCGCTCGCCTCACTGAACCGGCAGCTGCCCGAGCACCTGCAGCAAACGCTGACGTACCCGCCCCTGGCCGCCATGCTCATCGTCGACCCGACCGAGGCGGTGCATTCCGAGCTGATCCTCGAGACGTTCCATCGGTACTTCAGTGAGGCGGAGTACACCGCGTTGGGGGGCGCCATCGCGTATCCGTTGTTGACGCACAACGCGCAAATGTGGAACGCCGTCGACGATGTGGAGCAGGCGCGGTGGGTCCACCGGATTCTCGAAGCAGACGATCTCTTTCTGGCCGAACATCCCGAGTCCACGCTTTTTGCGTATTTTGCCGGGCAGCCGAAGAAGGAGGTGCTCGACCAGCACGACCTGCTCGAAGAGTGGTCGGCGCAGGAGACCCAGAGGGAAGAGCGGGCACGAGAGCACGGCGGCGAGTACTACGAGAGGAATCCGCTGGCGGCCGCACTCGCCGCCCTCGAGGGGGAAAAGGCGGCGCATGCCGGTGCACAGGCACAGGTGCACCACCTGGAGGAGGAACTGGACGCGGTGCAGTCGAGGTGGCTGTACTCGAATTTGAGCCGAGCGTTGGAGTCGAGAGTCGTCGCTCGCGTACGGGCCAACCACTTCGTGGCGGCGCTCGAACGCCGCCTCCGCCGCCGGAGCTAGAGCACCCCCAGGTCGCGCAAGGCGGCGTCGATCCCGTCGACGTAGGCCTGTGAGGACCAGGCCTGGCTGCTCTGGCGGATGTGCGCGCTCAGCTCCGAGGAGCCACGCGGATCGCGCAGCAGGCCGGCCACAATGCGCGCGCACTCGTCGACGGATTCGAAGGCGGTGGCGCATCCGAGGCGGCGCACGACATCGAGCGGTCCACCCTGGCCGTAGACCACGGGGATGCACCCGAAGCTGGCTGCCTCGATCGGCGTGATCCCGAAGTGCTCGAGCATTTCGGGGAACTCGTCGGCGTCGACGCCGAACCCGGCGGCGTGGACGAGCACGGCCGAACGCTCGTAGAGCGCCGCCAGGTCGGCCCGTCCGATATTGGGGTAGAAGGTGCACTCGAGGTCCTCGGCGGACGCCTGCAGTTCGTGGAAGCGGCGCCGACCCTCCGGGCTCGGGTGGATGGCGCCCGCCACTGCGAGGTCGACACCGGTCACGCCCAGGTCGACGAGGCGCCGGAAGGCCTCGATGACGACGTCCTGGCGCTTGTTGTGGCCGCCGGAGAAGAACCGCCCCACGTTCAGGACGGTCCGACGCTGGGGCCAGGGCAGCCCGGCCGTGGCGCCCGGCCAGGTGGCGTGGGGCGAGATGAGCCGGATGGGCGGCGCGTCGATGTCGTAGTGCCGGAGCAGGCCGTTGACGTTGCGGCGAACGAAGTCGGAGTAGACCCAGATTTCGTCGTAGCCGCTCATGTAGTCCCGTCGAGCGTCGATGACCTGGTCGGACACCCAGAAGGGAAACTGGATGTGGTACGCGCTGTGGGCACCGAAGGCCGGGATGGCCGGCAAGATGTTGTTGCCGATGACCAGCGAGAAGCGGACGTTGTCGGTGTCGAGCTCGTCGAGCGGCGCGGTGACGCCGACGACCTGGCCCAGCCCGAACGTGGCTTCGAGTTGGCGCATCCGCGTCGTGCTGTAGCGGTGCTCGGTCGCGAACACCACGTTGGCCGGCCCGACCAGCTCGGCGAAATGGGAGGCCACCTCGAAGAGGAGGCGCTCTCCGCCCCCGGGAGCGACAGGGTACGACGAGTACACGGCGAGCCTGTCACCCGGCGAGAGCCGGCCGCTCGGCCGGGGCGCCGCAATGGGCACCGCAGGCGTCGAACGCTGCTGCGTGCCTGGAGCGCCCAGCTGGCGAGCCAGGAGCCACGGGCCCCATTTCTTCACGAACCGGGCCCGGTTGATTTCCGAGATGTCGTGCAGCTGCAGGCTGCTGTCGGACGTCGTCTTGCTCTCGACGTGCACGACGCGGGCGAGGGGGTTCACCATGACCTTGCCGCAGTGTGTCCACAGATTGAGGCACAGGTCGGTGTCCTCGTAGTACGCGGGCTCCCACTCGTAACCGAACCCACCCACCTTCTGGAAGTCGGATTTCCGCAGCATGAGACAGGCGGCGGAGCAGTAGTCGACCGGGCAGGGCGTGTCGTAGTGGTCAGGCCCCCATACCGAACCCTTCCCGACCTGCACGGCATCCCCCGTGGGCAGGACGACGCCGCCGACCTCCTGCACCCGGCCGTCGGGGTAGAGGAACATCGGCCCGACGGCCGCCACGGTCGGATCGTCGCGCATGGTGGCGGCCAGCACGTCGATGCAGCCGGGCTGCACGAAGGCATCGTTGTTGAGGAACATGATGTAGTCGCTGTCGGCGAAATCGACGCCGATGTTGTTGCCCTCTCCGAAGAAGCGGTTCACCCCGACCTCTACCAGCGTGAAGTCCCCCTTCTGGTGGCGTCGGCGCAGCAGCGCGAGCTCGTCCTCCCCCGAGCCGTTGTCGACCACGATGACGTCCTTGACGAGGTTGCTGCCGGCGCGGGCCAGCGCATCGAGGCACTCGAGGGTGATGGCAGCCCGGTTGTAGTTGAGGACGATGACCGAGACGTTGGCGTGGAAGGGGTCGGGTGTCGTGGCCAAGGGAGCCGCCGGGACTAGGGCGCGGAGTCCGGCTGGTGCCGACGGGCCGTGAGGCGCGACAGGAGCCGGAACGGGGTCGTGAGGCGCCACGAGCTCGACGACCGCATGTCGTCGATGACGCTCCGCGCGTCAGCGGCCTGGCCGGCATAGGCCAAGACCTGCTGGTGCCGGTCTTCGAGCAGCCGGTCCTTCTCCTCGATCTCTTTGGTGTACTTGGTGGCCGAGGTCGAGATTTTCGCCGAGAGCACGTCGAGCCGGTCGAGGAAGTCGCGTAGGAGCTGTTCCCGTTCGAGGCGGACCGACTCGAGCTCTTGCCTGGCGCCGGCCAACTCGAGCGACAAGTGCGAAGCGAGCTCCCGGTAGGCGCGCACGGCGGACAGGAAGGCCTCGCGTTCGACCTGCTGGTGTTCGAGCAGCCGGCCCACCAGCACGCGCACGTCCGCCGAGGCGAGCGGCTCCTCGCCGACCAACTCGGCCGGCTCGACCCGGTCTAGCGCCAGCAGGCCCGCCATGGCGGCGGGAGCGTTGCGCAGGAGGTCGACCGCGGGCGCGGCGCCGTCGAGGGGAACCTGGGCCACCAACGCCCCACCATTGATCCCCAGGGGGATCCGGACCGCCGGGTAGCGGTCGGCCACGAGCTGAGCCGACCGGGTGAAGACGGCCGACGCGCCGGCTGCGGCGGAGGTAACGACGATGGCCGTGCCCGGCGTGGTGAGGTCGGCCCAGGCCTCCAGGTCGGGCGACTCGCCCTGGGCCAGGTCGAACAGGGAGACGTGGAGCAGATCGATGCCCGGCCCGCCGGCCAGGGCGGCCAATGCAGCCGACTCGTCGTCGTGGCTCTCGAGGCGTCGCCCGAACCGCTCGGTGCAGCGCTCCGCCCACGCGCGGAACGCGCCGTCGTCGCCCGCGCCGGGGCGCCCCACCCGGACGGCGAGGCCTCGCGCCGTCGGAGGCGGCCTCGCAGGCGGCCTCGACGGCCCAGGGGAGCGAGGCGGCGGCGCCCGGGACCAGCTCGACCGTCAGCGCGGGCTGCAGGGTCGTCACCAGCCACGACACCAACGGAGCGAAGAAGGGACGCCCCTCCGCGCCACCGGCGCGATCCTCGTTCCGCAACAGCTGCTCGATGACGGCCACCTCGTGCGGCGGATCGCCCGGTGCCACGGAGGTCACGGGGTCGTCCACCGCGGGCGCAGGGAGATGTCGGTCATGGCGAAGAGAAACGTGGCGCCGACCAGGCCGTTCGGTCACCGCACCGTTGCGGGCCGACGTGGGTGGTCACGGCACGTCCGCTGCATGTTAGCCGCCCCTGCACTTCGTTCCTGGGTCCGCGGCTCGACCGCGCCGCGGCACACCACATGGGCGATAGGGCAGCTCACATGCCGTCGAGCAGTTGCCGAAGCCACTCGACGCTCCGGGCCGGATCGCCGTGTTGCGCATCGGCGTGGCGTCGGCCGCGCTCGGACGCGGCCTGGCGCGTCGGAGCGTCGCGTAGTGCGTCGACCGCCTCGACCAGCTCGCCCGCATCGCCGTACGGGGCGGCGGCGCCAGCGGCGGCGAGCGCCGCGACCGGGGTTCCACCGGCAAGGGCGATGACCGGGGTGCCCAGGCGCAGTGCCTCGATGCACTCACGCGCCACCAACGAGCCGGGACGCAGGTCGACACAGACGGCCGCGTGCGCCAAGAGCCGCCACAGGTCCATCCGGGTGTCAACCGACACCCGGCCCCGCAAGGCCCGCCCGCGCCATGCCGACGCGACCGCCTGCTCGACGAGGACGATGTGCTCGTCGGGGAACGCCGCGCTCAGCCAGGCCACCTCGGCGGGCGGTTCGTCCTCGGCCACGGACCGTCCCGACAGGACGAGCTGATAGCCGGTAAACCCGAAGCCGTGGTGCCGGTGCCGTTCGGCCATGGGGTTGACGGGGACGTAGACGCCCACGCTCCGGTCTCCCGTGACGGGCAGGGGATGCCAACCCGGATCAGGCGCTCCACCATCTGCGGCCAGGAACCACACCGACCGTAGGCGGGCGTTTCGCAACAACGGTGCCAGTTCGGGTGTCAGCTCGTCGACGATGACCGCCCCGTCCGCCGCCCGCTCCGCCGGCCACGTCGGCGGGCGGCCGAGCGATCCCAGGTCGAATGCGCCGTCCGGGCCGCCCGCGTCGCCGCTGACCAGGACCGACACCGGGCCACGGCGGGACGCCGCGCCGGCCAGCGACCGGATGACGAAGGCCGCCTCACTCGTACGCTCGTGCCAGCGAGCGCTGATGACGACCGTGGCACGGTCCCCGTCACCCATCTGCCGGCTGCGCCTGCTCGGCCACCAGTCGCCGGAGCCGGATGACCTCGGCCCTCAGCTGCGTGACGTCGCTGCCGAGCGTGTCGCCGAGGTCGGCTGTGATCGCGGCCTGGTTGGAGAACCGATCACTCAGAACGTCGCAGTGCGTGGCCAGGGCATCGGTGGCCCACGCCAGCGCGAACAGGAGGTGGCGGTCGGTGCGCCCCGACGCCCGGCCCGCCCAGGCGCGCAGGGAGGACCGCATCGACGCGGCTGGCCGAGCGCTGCGGTCCGTCCAGACGGCACGGAATGTCTGCAGCGCGGGGACATCGCCGACGTGTCCGATCGGGGCGACGTCCGCCGGCTGCCGCAAGGTGCGCGGAGGTACGGCGTCGGCGTCGGCGTCGGCGTCGTTCAGGTCTTCGTGACGGTCTCGTGCCATTGGTCCCAAGCTTCCTCTTCGTCGTCCGCGGCCAAACCACATGACTGGTCGGCGCGCGTGAGATGCGCGTTGAAGTAGCGGTCGCCCCGCGCAATGTAGCCCTTCCACCGGTCGAGGAATCGAACGATGTCGCCGACGCCACCGGCCGTGCCCCGGCTCGGCGACTCGTGGTGGATGAGCTCGGCCCGTGGCTCGTAGATGGTCCGGTACCCTGCCGTCATGGCGCGCAGGCAGTAGTCCACGTCGTTGAGGTCGACGCCCAGTGTCTCGTCAAACCCCCCGAGTTGCTCGAACACTTCCCGCCGCGTGACGAGGCAGGCCCCGGTGACCGCCGAGCATTCGCGGGTCGCCGTGGCCAGGCCGAGATACCCCGGATGGTCCTCGGCCAGCCCGAGCAGGGGATGGCCGGCGGCGCCCGTCATCCCGACCACGATGCCGCAATGCTGGAGCCGGCGGTCCGGGTAGAGCAGTCGGGCGCCGACCGCGGCCACGTCGTCCCGGACCGCGTGGGCGCAGAGCGCGCCGAGCCACCCGGGACGCTGGGCTTCGATGTCGTTGTTCAAGAAGAGGAGGAGGTCGCCTCGCGCCATCTGGGCGCCGGCGTTGTTCAGCGCGGCCCAATTGAAGGGGCGTGGGTCGTGCAGGACGCGGACATCGGACCGGTCCGAGAGCTGCTGCACCAACGTGAGGGTCTCCGGGTCGGACGATCCGTTGTCGATGAGGACGAACTCGACATCGCAGTCACCCGTCGTGGCGGTGACCGAGTCGACGCAGACCCGGAGGAACTGAGGCTCGTCGCGGAATGGGACGAGGATGCTCACCGGGGGTGGCTTGAGCCCGGGTGCCCCCGGATCTGCAATCGTTTCGTTTCCCGGCGGTGCGGCGCGCTCGGGCTTCGCCGTCCGATCGCGCCCGGGCTTCGCCGTCCGATCGCGCCCGGTGATCTCCCCCGGCGCGTCGCGATGGCACAGCACCTCGGGCAGATGGATCACCGACGCAGCCCGTCCGCACACGTCGAGCGCACACTCGTATTCGAGGGAGGACAGGTCGATCGCCGCGTAGTCACCGATGCCGGGCAGCAGGCCGGAGCCGATGGCCAGCGGCCGCCCGACGTACCCGGTGGAAAGGAGGAAGTCGGGGGAATAGTCGGGTTTGAGGCGCGGCAATTCGGGGGAGCCGCCGTCGCGCTGGGTGTCCTCGTCGGCATAGACCACCCCTTGTGGCGTCACCGCGTCGCCGAGCAGGGCGACGGTGTCGGGTGCCCAGACGTCGCCGGGGAAGAGGAGCGCGGCCGGTGCACCCGCCTCGGATCTCAGGCCTTGCCGCAGGAGTTCGGGCAATGGCGTCCCCGCCGGGGCGACGACCCAGCGCAGGCGGCGGCGGGCCCGCCATGGCAGGCTCGAGCGGACGTGCGGCCCCAGCTCGGCCTGCCGCGGTCCGGTGGTGATCAGCGTGAGCAGCCAGTGAGGAGGTCGTCTGGGCGCGCAGGCCACGCAGGGACCGGACCACCGAGGCCGCCGGCGCGTCGCCGACCAGCATGACGAGCACCAGGGGGCCCGGCCCACCCCGCCGGGAGCGGCCGGCCCGCACCACCTCGCGTCGCCGGACCCAGGTGGCGTACACGCCGGGGTCCTGCGAGACGTCCGGGGGAAGCGGGGGGAGCTCCCTGGGGGCAAAGAGCACCCGTTCCACGCTCGGCAATCTACCGGATGCCCATTTCGCCCCCGGGCGCGTTGGCGCAGGTGAGCGTGGACCTGCCACGATGCGCCGGTGCCGACATCCGACCGCCTCCTCATGGGCCCGGGACCTTCGAACCCGTACCCGGCGGTCACCATGGCACTGGCCGCACCGATTCTCGGGCACCTCGATCCGGAGTTTCTCTCGATGCTCGACGACACCAACGACCGACTGCGCCAGGTATTCACGACCTCGAACGACCTGACCCTGCCCATCAGCGGTACGGGCTCGGCCGGCATGGAGGCAGCCTTCGTCAATTTCGTGCGGCCGGGCGACCCCGTGGTCGTCGGTGTCAACGGCGTCTTCGGCGAGCGCATGTGCGAGGTGGCGAGCCGCCACGGCGCCGAGGTCGTGCGGGTGGAGGCACCCTGGGGCGAGCCGATCGACCCGCGGCAGCTCTTGTCCGCTCACCGGGCCCCGTCCATCATCGCCCTGGTGCACGCCGAGACGTCGACGGGCGTGCGCAACGAGGTCGGACCCGTCGGCGCGGGCAAGGGCGACGCTCTCCTGCTGGTGGACACGGTGACCTCCCTGGGCGGAATAGAGGTGGCGGTCGACGACTGGGGCGTCGACATCGCGTACAGCGGGACGCAGAAGTGCCTCGGCGTCCCACCCGGCCTCGCCCCCTTGACGGTGTCGGCCCGGGCGCTGGGGAGGCTGGTCGAGCGGCCCTCGAGCTGGTACCTCGACCTCAACCTGCTGGCCCGCTATGTCAACGATCCTTCGGGTACCGGCCGGGTGTACCACCACACGGCGCCGGTGGCGATGGTGGCGGCGTTGCACGCCGGGCTGGGCACGGTGCTCGACGAGGGACTCGACGCGGTCCAGAAGCGCCATGCCGACTGCGGCCAGCTCCTGGCGGACGGGCTCGTCGGGCTCGGGCTCGAGCTACTGGTCGCAGCCGAGCACCGCCTGCCCCAGCTGACCACGGTGCGGATTCCCGACGGCGTCGACGACGGAGCGTGCCGCCGCCAGCTGCTGTCGACCTACGGCATCGAAATCGGTGCCGGCGCCGGCCGGCTGGCGGGGCAGGTCTGGCGCATCGGCTGCATGGGGCACACGGCGCGGCGGCGCAACGTCTTCGCGCTGCTCGGCGCCCTGGGGGAGGTGCTCGGGCGATGAACGCGCGGGCCGTGCGTCACGCACCGCTCGAGCTGCGGGGAAGACGGGTCCTCCTGCGATCGCTGACCGAGGACGATTTCCCGGCATGGCACGAGGTGCGCACCCGCTGCGCCGACTGGCTGCTGCGCTGGGAGCCGCGACCCAAGGGCGCCCCGGTGCCCTCGGAGGACCGTCCCAGCTTCGCCGCCCGCTGTGGCATCCGTGAGCGCGAGCGGCACCTCGGGACGGGCTACGGCTTCGGCATCTTCGTCGGCGAGCGCTTCGCCGGCGAGGTGACGCTGTCGTCCATTCAGCGTGGCCCGTTCCAGAGCGGGTTCATCGGCTATTGGATCGACGAAGCCCTGGCCGGCCGCGGGCTGGTACCCGAGGCGGTCGTGGTGACGCTGCGCTTCGCCTTCGAGGCGATCTCCCTGCATCGGGTCGAGATCTCCATCATCCCGCGCAACGTATCGAGCCGGCGGGTGGTCGAGAAGCTGGGCATTCGCGAAGAGGGCATTGCGCAGCGCTTCCTCGAGATCGACGGCGTGTGGGAGGACCATGTGCGCTACGCCATCACGTCGGAGGAATGGGCCGTCCGCGAACCGGGCCTCGTGGCGGACTGGCTGGGGAGCTGAAGTCAGGGTTCGCTGGAGCTCATGACCGAGGGCGAGTGGCGGAAGAACTGCTCGACGTCGTGCTCATAGGTGTACGACATGGGTTGGCGCCCCGACTGGCGTCGGAGGCGCAGTGCCCTGATGAAGGTCCGCACCGCGCCGGCACTCGTCGCGTTGTAGGTGAAGCCCGTCGCCGCCAACCGGCGCGTGTCGACGCCCCGTCCGTAGCGGAGCAGGTCCTCGAGCTCGGGAGGGAGATCGAACAGGCGCGCCATCGGGCGGATATTGAGCAGGCTGTAGGGCGAGACGGGCACCAGCCGCGTGCCGCAGATGCTCGCCACCTCGCTCCAGGGCAACCTCCCGTCGGCGGCCACGTTGTAGAGGCCTGGGATGCCGCCCATGGTGACGTGGACCAGGGCCCGTACGACGTCGTCCTCTTCCACGAACTGCAGGAGCGGGTCGAAGCCGAAGATGGCGGGGCACACGAGGCGGGACAGGTTGCGGCTGATCGGCGTCGACAGGTGGTTGCCCAGGACGTTGGCGAAGCGGAGCACGGTCACCTTGGTGCCGGGGTTGTCCTCCGAGAAGTCCCGGACGAAGCCCTCCGCCTCGATGAGGGCCCGCTCGACCGTGTTCTTCACCGGGCTGGTGCGTGGCGTGTCCTCGGTGAAGGTGTTCGGGTCGCTGGCAGCCGAACCGTAGACCAGCGTGGACGACTTGACCACGATGTGCCGAACGGGCGAGCCGGACGCCCCGGCGGCGGCGAGCAGGTTCATGGTGCCGATGACGTTGATTTCGTGCAGGACGCGTCGCGGCACCGTGACGGAGTTGGTGACCATGAAGGTGTGGAGGATGGTGTCGACCTGCGTCGCCTTCACTATCCGGCTCAGGATGGAGTAGTGCTGGTCCGCCCGCACGAATTCGGCCCGCTCGAAAGGAACCGAAGGGGCGCGCGTCCCCATCCCGAGGATCACGTCGATGTCGGGGTCCGACTCGAGGGCTTGGATCATGCGGCCGCCCCAGAATGTGTCGGCTCCGGTGACCAGCACGCGCTTTGCCATCAGCCGGTCACCCGAACCAGATGCTGCGCCGGTCACGCAGCATGTCGTAGACAGCGTCCTGGAGTTGGTTCCGGATGCCCTCGGACTCCTCCATGATGCGGCTCTTCGAATAGCGGTCCTGGTCGGCCGGCACGTCGAAGGAGATGGGGTCGAGCACCCGTAGCTTGAACTTGGCCGGGAAGGGCATCACGATGCCGAGCGGCCCCATGGCGAGCAGGTTGGCCGTAATCGGCGCATAGGGGACGCCCAGGGCGCGGGCCACCGAGGGCAGGCGGAAGACGACCGGCATGGCCTCCTCCGAGCCGACGACCGCGATCGGGACGATGGGGACGCCGGCCCGCATGGCGATTTCGACGAAGCCGCCGCGCCCGAAGCGCCGCAATTGGTAACGGTCGGTGTACGACTTCGACGGTCCCTTGGTCCCCTCGGGGAAGACGAGGGCCAGCTGGCTCTGCTCTCTCAGGAGCCGGTACGCATTAGCCGGCCGGGCCGACACACCCCCGGCGCGGGCCCACAGTGTGCCCACCACCGGAATGGTCCTGAAGAAGTAGTCGGCCAGTCCGTAGACGGGGCGTTCGAGCTCCTTCTCAATTCCGTGCATGATGACGGGCGCGTCGGAGGGGATGGCGCCGGCGTGGTTGGCCACGAGGAGCGCGCCCCCCTCGGTCGGGATCTTCTCGAGGCCCACCCACTCTGTGCGGAACCACCGCGAGTAGACGGGGTCGTACAACGCGCGCACCAGGGCGCGCGTCCGCTCTGACCGACCCCATTCGTCGACGTCCGACAAGCGCGGGTCTTCGAGCGCTTCGGGATCGTCGGCCGGCAGACGGATCGGGACGATGGCCGTCGAGCGGTTGTCCTCGCCCACCACCGCGCGCCCGCTGGCCATCGGTCCATCGTACCGACCCCGCCGCCAGGCTTTTCCTGGCCGGGCCTGGCCGGGCCCGGCCAGGGCCGTCAGGGTCGGGCGGCCCCTATGAGGCCTTCGGTGAAGATGGGCGAGTAGGAGACGGTGGACCCCGTGTAGGGCGCCTGAATCACGGTGTCGGTCCCGTATGGCCCCGAGCCCGTGTACATGACGACATGGTCGACCTGGTCGTCACCGTCCAGGTTGTAATAAAAGAGCAGGTCACCCGGCTCGAGCGCATCGAGCGACACGTGGGGGATCGCCGGCCACTGCGTCTCGGTCGTCCGCGGGATGGTGACGCCGGCCTGCCCCCAGGCCCATTGCACCAGTCCCGAGCAGTCGAACCCGACACCGGCCTCCTCCCCGCCGAAGACGTAGGGCGTGCCCAGCTGGGAGACGGCGGCCTGGACGGCGGCCATCTGCTGCGAGTTGCCCTGGGAGGTGCCGGCGATCGGTCCCTGGTACGCCGCGGGACCGGCGGCTTGATTGGCCGCGTCGGTGGCCGCCGCGCCGTCCGTCGACCCACCCACGGCACCGGCCACCGTGGCTGCGGTGGCCGCGGCGGCGGCGGCGGCCTGCCGCGCCGCGGCGCTGCGGGCGGCGGCGGCGGCGGCGGCCTCCTGTTGCGCTTCCTCGATGGCGGCCTGCGCCACCTCTTGGGCCAGCTGGCCTCGGATTTGGTTGAGCGTCGCCTGGGTGGTCGCCGCCTCCTGCTGGTTGGCCGCCGCCAGCGACTTGGCCTGCGACGCCTCCGCCTGGGCCTGCGCGGCGACCTGCTGCTGCTGCACCTCTTGGGTCTGCAGGTTCGACTCGATTTGTTGCAGCGCGCCCTCGTCGCTCTGAAGGTTGCCGACGATCTGATTCGTGTACTGGGTGCGCGCCAGCTGATCGCTCGCGGACGAGTTGAAGTACGTGGCGATCCCCGACTCGGGCGTTCCGTAGATGTAGGCCGCGACGGCGTCGTTGGCGACCAGCCGCTTGTCCACGTCGACTGCCGACTTGGTCCGGACCATGGTGGCGTTGAGCGAGGCCAGCGTGTCCTGCGCGCTCTGCTCCGCCTGTTGGGCCGTGTCGTACTTCTCGTCGAGGATGGACGTCTGTTGCTCCTCCTGCGCCAAGGTGGACTCGATCTGCGACACCTTCGACTCCGTGGCGTTGATCTGTGACTGGTTCGGTGCAGGGCCGGGGTGCGTCGTCGACGTGGTGGCGCCTGCTCCGGGCACGGCGACCGGAGCGATCCATGCGCCCAGGAGCCCAGCCATCATGGCCGCCCGGGCGACCCGCGTCGGCCCACGCGCAGTGTTCCGACAATCCACTGCACTCACCTGCGAAAGCGTAACGGCTCGGCGGTTGCAATTTCGGCATCCCACCGTCGCCGCCCGGTTGCACGCCTCGTTCGCGTGGATTTCACCCCCCGTGCACGATTGACCTCGCCGCCATCCGTTCGTAGGGTCGTGTGCGTGGATGGCGTCGTCTCGGTGGCCCAGGGACGCCTGAGGGGCGTCCGGCGCGGCGATCACTGGTCATTCTCAGGAGTTCCCTACCGCGCCCACCCGTGGGCGAATTGCGTTGGCGTCCGCCCCAGGCGGCGGCGCCGTGGGACGGGATCCGCGATGCGTCGGCGTTCGGCCCCATTGCGCCCCAGCCTCCGGCGGTCGCCGGCGTCACGAGCGCGTCGGACCCCGCGTCGTCGGAGCCGCAGAGCGAGGACTGCCTGACGCTGAACGTGTGGACGTCCGCACTATCCGACCAACGGACGCCGGCGCCCGGCCGCCCGGTCATGGTGTGGATCCACGGAGGCGGGTTCACCTCGGGCAGCGGCTCGGTCTTCCTCTACCGGGGTGGCCGGCTCGTTCGGCGGGGCGACGTGGTCGTCGTGACGCTCAACTACCGACTGGGTGCTCTCGGCTTCCTCGGTCACCGCGGCCTGGCGGGCCCCGACGGCGCCATCGGGAACTGGGGGCTGCGCGACCAGGTGGCTGCCCTGGCCTGGGTGCGTGACAACATCGCGGCGTTCGGTGGGGATCCGCAGAACGTGACCGTCTTCGGGGAGTCGGCCGGCGGCTTCAGCATTTCGACCCTGTTGGGCACGCGGAGCGCACCAGGGCTCTTCCGTCGTGCCGTGGTGCAAAGCGGTGGCGTGCATGTGCACACGGTGGTCGAGGCGGAGCGCTCGGCCGAGCGGCTCGTGGGGCTGCTCGGGCTGGCCACCTGCGACCGTGACTCGCTGTCGGACGTGCCGGCCGGGGAGCTGGTGGCCGCGACCGAGGAGCTCGGGAGGCGGCGCCCCGATCCGGGTCTGGTGCCGTTGCCGCACCTGCCGGTGGTCGACGGTGTGTTCCTGCCCGAGCACCCGCTGGCCGCGGTGGCGACTGGCTCGGCGGTCGGGATCGACCTGCTGATCGGAACAAACCGTGACGAGCTGACGCTGTTCGGCATGGGCAACCCCGCCCTGATGGAGATGGACGACGAGGGCGTCGAACGCTGGGTCGCCAACGCAGTTCCCGACATGCCGGCCGGTGAGGTACTCGACGCCTACCGGGCCGCCCGTTCCGGGCGAAGTGAACCGACCGAGGCCCGGGACATGTGGGTTGCCATCGGATCCGACGTGGTCTTCCGGTGGCCCAGCCTGCAGCTCGCCGCCACCCATGCCGCCCGGGGTTCGCGGGCGTTCGCCTACCTCTTCGAGTGGGAGTCGCCCGCCTTCGGCGGCCTGCTCGGCGCCTGCCACGCCCTCGAGCTGCCGTTCGTGTTCGGGGCCGTGGACGAGCCGGTCGTGCAGATGCTCTCGGGCGGAGGCCCGGAGGCCGAGAGGCTCTCGCACCAGATGCAGGACTCGTGGGTCGCCTTTGCCCGGTACGGCGATCCCTCACACGAGGGTGTCGGCCCATGGGGCGGCTGGGATCCCGCCAACCGCACGACGATGGTCTTCGGCGCGCGATCCCACGTGGAGGCGGCGCCACACGACGAGGAGCTGGCGGTGCTCGAGCGTCACCGCCCGCTCGTGGCGGGGGTACCCGGGTAAGGCGAAACCTCTGCGGTCAATCGGGCTGCTCTCGCCGCTGGAGCCGCAGCGGCAGGTGCCGGATGCCGGTGTGGCGATTGCTGCGGGTCCACACCGGGGGACCGGCCAGTTCGAACGACGCCACGGTGCGGAGCATCTCTTCGAGCGCGACCCGGATCTCCAGGCGGGCCAGGTGTGCCCCCAGGCAGAAGTGGACACCGTGCCCGAAGGTGAGGTGGGGATTGGGATCGCGGCCGAGGGCGAAGCGGTCCGGGTCGGGGAAGCGCCGCGGGTCGCGGTTGCC
This sequence comes from uncultured Acidimicrobiaceae bacterium, assembly GCA_963850095.1. GTDB lineage: Bacteria > Actinomycetota > Acidimicrobiia > Acidimicrobiales > RAAP-2 > Bog-473. Next base: position 100,196 of record CAWKJX010000005.1, read on the forward strand.
CGACCCTTCCCACACGACGACCTTCTGTCCCGGCTCAATGTGCCGGCCGCCCAGGTCGCAGTGGACGGTCGCCGTCCGCCGTTTTGATGGTGACGGTGTCGTCCAGCGGAGGATCTCCTCGACCGCCACGTCCAAATTGAGCAGTCCGGCCCGCAGTTGCTCGAGTTGGTCCGGCCAGTCGACGAAGGCCAGCATGGCCCCGGCGATGGCGTTGCGGGTGGTCTCGGCGCCGGCGGAGAACAGGAGCGAGAAGAAGGCGGAGAGTTCGTCATCGCTCAGCCGCGCCGGCTCGGTGTCCGGCAGCTCGGCGTGGATGACGGCCGAGAGCATGTCCTCGCGGGGGCAGGCCCGCTTCTCCTCTATCAACCGCACGCCGTAGCCGTACATATGGTCGAGCGCGGCCTGACGCTCCGGGCTCATGGCGAGGAAGTCGCTCTCGTCGGGGAGGTCGAAGATGTGCTCGACCGCCCGGAAGAGCAGGTGGCGGTCCTGCTCTGGTACGCCGAGCAGGAGGCAGATGGCCTGCATGGGCAGCTCGGCGGCTACGTCCACCAGGAAGTCGCACTCCTCGCCCACCCCGTCGAGCAGGGCCCGCATGCGGCGGCGCAGCTCGTCCTCGAGGGCACGTACCGCGGCCGGGGTGAGGCCACGCGTCACCAGGCGGCGGATCCGGGCGTGGCGTGGGTCGTCCATCATGTTGAGCACGACGCCCGCCACAGGCAGGTCCTGAATGATCGTGCCGCCGTAGGGCCGGTCGCCCCCGGTTTCAGAGGAATAGGTCACGGGATCGTTCAGGACGGCCAGCACCTCGTCGTAGGTGGCGACCGACCAGAAGCCCTCCCCGTCCGGCGTGTGGCGGGTGGGCTCGTGCCACCACACCGGAGCCGCCTCGCGGTGGCGGCCGGAAGATGTCGTGTGGGAAACCCCGGGCGAACGTGTCCAGGTCGGTCAGATCGACCCCGCGCAGGTCACCGGACATCGGGCCATCCTCACGGGGGAGGCCACCGGGGTCAAGATGGTGGCTTCCGGGGGCGTAGCCCAAATGGCAGAGGCAGGGCGCTTAAACCGTCCCAAGTGAGGGTTCGACTCCCTCCGCCCCCACCGACCGTTCACCGACGTGCCCCGCACCGAGGTCGATGTCTCCGTCCTGGGTCCCGTCACGGTGCGCGGGGCCGCGCACCCCTTCCGGCGCTCGGCGTCGCTCGAGCTCGTGGTGTACCTGGCCTTTCATCGCAGCGGCGTGCGCCATGCCGAATGGTCGGCCGCCCTGTGGCCCGATCGGCCCGTGGCCTCGTCGAGCGTGCACTCGACCGCGTCCGACGCGCGCCGCGCCCTCGGCGAAGCGGGGGACGGCAGCATCCATCTGCCGCGTGGAACCATCCTTCGCCTCGGTGCCGGCGTGGCGACCGACGTCGAGCGGTTCGCCGCACTCGGCCGCTCCGACGACCCGCGGCGTCTCGTCGATGCCATGCGCCTCGTGCGCGGTCCCCTGTTCGGCGGGTTGCGCCACGTCGACTGGGCCGTGTTCGACGGCACGCAGGCGGCTGTCGAATCGATGGTCGTGCGCACGGCGGTGCGCGCCAGCGACCTGCTCGCCGGCCTCGGGCGCGGTGACGACGCGGAGCGGGTGGTCCGGCGCGCCATGGCTGCGTGCCCCTACGACGAGCGCCTCTACCGCGCCCTGTTGCGCGCTGGCCGCCGTCCAGGGGAACCGGGTGGGGCTGCACTCGACCATGGGCCAGTTGCTCACGCTGGCCGGAGACGCCGTGGCCGCCTCGCCGGCGCCGGGGCGGCACCCGGACCGCGCCCTGGTCGAATCCCTCCATCCCAGCACGACGGCCCTCTACCACGACCTGCTGCGGGGGCTGCCTGCGCCCGGGGGGCGCCGCTCCAGGCTGTAGGGTTGCCACCCGCCATGGCGAGAAGCTCCTCGGGTAGATCGGTCGCACGCGCCGCCGCAACGGGTGGTGGCACCACCTATCGCGGGCAAATGCCGGTCAATTGGTATGTCGCCCTGGTGGTGATCGTCCTGATCGGGCTCGCATCGGTGGCGCTGGCCAAGTACCACTACAACCAGAGCCCGGTGGTCGTCGAGCCGACGACGAACACGACATGGCACGCCGGCCTGGCCTTCGACATCTGCGGCACCACGCAGCCCGCGCTGCCCGCCTCGCCCGCGACCGCCACCACCGGCCTGACCACGACGGGTGACGGGGTCCTCCTGATCCACCCGAAGAACGCCAGCGAGGCCGGCAACAACGCCACCCTGGGCAAGTTCGCCGACGGCTACACCGGCCTTACCCTGACCAACACGACATTGAAGTACCCCTCCGCCAGCGTCCCCCTCTACAAGAACGGGCAGGAGTGCGCGAAGGGGACACCCGATGCCGGCAAGGTCGGCGAGGTGAAGGCCCGCTGGTGGGTCATCACGACGAAGACGGTGAACAACCAGGAGGTGCAGACGGGCGGCCTCACGACGGTCAAGCCGGCTGACCTCAAGTTCGTCAACCGCCAGCTCATCACGGTCGGCTTCGTGCCCGACAACGTGCAGCTGCCCAAGCCGACCGCGGTCATCAGCCCTCTGCTGCAGGTCCTCGCCGGGACCCAGCCGGTGGCGACCACGACCACCACCGCACCGACGGCGGCCGCCACGACGCCGACGTCGTCCACGGCGGTGTCGACCACGACGACGCTGCCGCCGTCGACCACCACCACGAAGCCGCCGTCGACCACGACGACGAAGCCCTCGTCGACCACGACGACGAAGTAATGAAAGCGGTCGTCCTCGTGGGGGGCGAGGGTACGAGGCTCCGTCCCCTGACGCTGTCGGTGCCCAAGCAGATGCTCCCCATTGTGGGGGTACCCATGATTGAGCGCGTGCTCGGGCACCTGGCGTCCCACGGGATCGACGAGGCCGTCCTGTCGCTCGGCTACCTGCCCGACGCCTTCATGAAGGCCTACCCGGACGGGCACGCCGCCGGCGTGCGCCTGACCTACGCCGTCGAGCCCGAGCCGCTCGACACCGCGGGCGCCGTCCGCTTCGCCGCCACCTTCGCCGGGGTCGACGAGACCTTCGTCGTGGTCAATGGAGACGTGCTCACGGATCTCGACCTCACCGCGCTGGTCGACTTCCACCGGGACCGGGGGGCTGAGGGCACCATCGCGTTGCACCCCGTGGCCGACCCCTCGGCCTTTGGCGTCGTCCCCACCGACCGGGAGGGGCGGGTCACGGCCTTCGTGGAGAAGCCGCCCCGGGACGAGGCGCCCACGAACGAAATCAACGCCGGCACCTACGTCCTCGAGGCCTCCGTGCTCCGCCGAATTCCTGAGGCGGGCCGCGTGTCGATCGAGCGGGAGACCTTCCCGGCCATGGTGCGCGACGGCGGCCTCTTCGCCCTCTCCGACGGGGGCTACTGGCTCGACACGGGCACGCCCTCGGCCTACCTCGAGGCGAATTTCGACTACGTGAACGGCCGACGCGGCCCCGAGGTCGCGCCCGGGCTGTCGCGCCGCGATGGGCAGGTGCTGACCGAGGGAGAGAGTGATCTGGGCGGCGAGGTCGTAGGCCCGTCGGTCGTGTTCGCCGGCTGTCGGGTCGAGCCCGGGTCCCAGGTGGCCCGCAGCATCCTGGGTCCGGGCGCGGTGATCACGTCGGGAGCGGTCGTGACGGACTCGGTCCTCATGGAGGGCTGCCACGTCGCCGCCAACGCCAAGGTGGCCGGTTCCGTCATGGGTCCTCGTTCCGTCGTCGGCCAGCGGGCCGACATCCGGCCGGTGTCGGTTCTCGGGGCCGACGCGGTGGTGTCCTCCGGAACGGTGGTCGACGGCGAGCGGGTCTCGGGCTAGAACGGGCCGGGCCATGCGAACGCTCGTGACGGGAGGGGCGGGCTTCATCGGGTCCAACCTCGTGGATCGCCTGCTCGTCGAGGGCCACGAGGTCGACGTGGTCGACGATTTCTCGACCGGGTCGCTGTCCAACCTGGCCGATGCCCGCAACAGCGCCGGCCGGGCGCTCACCATTCATCACCTGGACATTTCGGTGCCTGCCGTGGTCGAGCTGATGGCGCGCCGCCGGCCCGAGCTCGTGTTCCACCTGGCCGCCCAGGCCGACGTGAGGGTCTCGGTGCAGCGCCCCGCCTTCGACGCCACCGTCAACGTGGTGGGTTCGCTCAACATCCTCGAAGGCGCACGCCAGGCGGAGAGCGAACGCGTCGTCTTCGCCGCCAGCGGCGGCACCCTCTACGGCGAACCCGACGGCGAGGACCTGCCGGTGCGCGAGGCCCATCCCCACCATCCGCTCTCTCCCTACGGGGTGGCCAAGAAGTCGGTCATCGACTACCTGGTGGCCTACCGCGCGCTGCACGCGCTGGAGTTCTGCGCGCTGGCGCTCGGCAACGTCTACGGGCCCCGCCAGGACCCCCACGGGGAGGCGGGTGTCGTCAGCATTTTCGCCGAACGCATTCTGCGCGGCCTCCCGGTGACCATCTTCGGGAACGGCGAGCAGACGCGCGACTTCGTGTACGTCGACGACGTCGTCGACGCCTTCGTGCGTGCCGCCACGCGTGGCGGCGGACTCGTGTGCAACGTGGCGACCGGGCACGAAACGTCGGTGAACCACCTGCTGGCCACCATGGCGGACGTGGCGGGCGTCGAGGTGACCGCCACGCTGGCGCCACCGCGACCGGGAGAGCTGCAGCGGTCGAGCCTGGACATAGAGCGGGCCGCCATTCAGCTCGGCTGGCGGCCTTGGACGGACCTGGCCGACGGCACCCGGGCCGTGCTCGAACACGTCCGGGCCCATATGGACTGACCGCCCCGAGGGCGTCGCCTCAGCGGAAGAGATCCTCGTCGGGCGGCCGGATCACCTCGGCGCGGACCGAGGCCGGGCGCAGCCACTCGGCGGGCACCCCCCGTACCACGGCGACCGGGACGCCCCGGTCCTTGCCCATGACCAACTCGGCCGCCGAGGCCAGCTCGTCGGCCACGCAGACCTCGGTGGCCACCAGCTCGCGGCCGCCCGCGTCGAGAGTGCCCTTGAGGTCGACCACGGCGGCCACGCCGGCGCAGCCGATGGCGACGTCGGTGACGCCGCGGCGCCAGGCGCGGCCGAACGTGTCCGAGACGATGACCCCGACGTCCACCCCCAGGCACGCCCGCAGGCCGGCCCTGACGCGCCGGGCCGAGCGATCCGAGTCCTCGGGCAGGAGTGCCGCCGTGCCGTCCGCCACGTTGGACAGATCGACGCCCGCGTTGGCGCACACGAAGCCGTGGCGGGTCTCGCTGATCACCAGCTCGCCCCGTCGGCGCAGGATCCGCACCGACTCACCCGACACCAGCGCCAGCTTCGCCGCGGGATCGGCATGGTCGAGGGCCACCAGCCTGCCCTCCGACTTGGACACGATCTTCTGGGTGACGACGACGACGTCGCCGTCGCGCAGTTCCGTCCCCTCGGGGCGCGCCGGGGCGAGTGCATCGGCGATGAGCCGGGCCAGGTCGGCACCCGGCGCCACCTCGCCCAGCCCCGTGACCGGGAGCACGAGCACGCCGCCCTCAGTGTCCGGCATCGACCACCACCCGGGCCAGGGCGGCCGCCCGCTCCGGCGAGCTCATGACGGTCTCTGTCACAACGCAGCGGACGCCCTCGGCCTCCACGTCGGACGCGCGGGCTGCATCGGCGGCGTCCACCACCAACGTGCTGACCCACGGCGCGTACAGGCGAGCCACACCCACGACGGACGACTCGGTGCCGAGCTCGGCCATGAGGCGGTCGGCCGGGCCCTTCAAGGCGGCGCCGGCGATGATGGGCGAGACGGCAATCACTCGGTCCCGGCGTCGCACGAGCGCGTCGCGCACGCCCGGTACGGCGAGCACGGGCCCAATGGACACGACCGGATTCGACGGGCAGACGACGATCACCTCGGCGCGCTCGAGCGCATCCATGACGCCCGGCGCCGGGACGGCGGCGGGCGCGCCGTCGAAGCGGATACCGCTCACCGCCACCTCGTGGCGCAGGCGGACGAAGTAGTCCTGGAAGCCGACCTCGGTGCCTGCCGGCCCCAGCGTGCTGGTCTCGGCCAGGGTGACGCGGGTGCGCAGAGTGTCGTCGGTGACCGGCACCATCCGTACGGGCACGCCGCGTCGCTCGGCCAACTCGGCGGTCACCGCGCTCAGCGGAGCCCCCCCGGCCAGGCGGCCCGTCCGGAACAGGTGGGTGGCCAGGTCACGGTCGCCCAGGCGGAACCAGTCCTCACCGCCCAGGCGGGCCAGCTCGTCCATGACGGCCCAGCTCTCTCCGGTCACGCCCCAGCCCGTCTCGCGGTTGTCCATGCCGGCCAGGGTGTAGGTGACGGTATCGAGGTCCGGGCTGATGTGCAGGCCGTGCAGGACCATGTCGTCGCCGACGTTCACGACGGCCATAATCTCCTCGGGCGGCACGACGCGCACGAGCCCCGTGAGCATCCGGGCGGCCCCGACGCCGCCGCACAGGGTCACCAGCACAGAGCGAGCTTAGGAGCGCCGAACGGGCGGCCGGTGCGGCGGTCCCTGGTACCATCGCCGCCCTCCATGTCAGCGCGCATCGCCACGGACCGGCACGACACGGTCGTGTCCGTCCTGCGCGAGGCCGCCGTCGTACACGGCGACGTCGAGGCCTACGTCGAGCCGGCCGCTGCGGGACGCCCCCGCCGCTGTCTCACCTTCGCCGAGTGGGACCGCGCCGCCGACGGCGTCGCCGGGTGGCTGGCCCGACGCGGCGTCGGCCGGGGCGACGTCGTGTGCCTCATGCTGCCTTCGTCGATCGACTACGCCGTGCTGTACGCCGCCCTGCTGCGGCTGGGTGCCATCACATCGGGGATCAACCCCCGCATGGGGGCGGCCGAGGTGGCTTCCATTGTGGAGCGCGCCTCGCCCGTGCTGGCCGTGGTCGACCCGGGCACCCCTGGCCCCGAAATGGGCCTGGCCACGGTGGTCGAGCGGGCGGAGGCGGCATCGGCCTGGGGGGGCGATCCCCCGGCGGCATGGCCCGACCTCACGCCGCACGACCCGGTGGCGGTGGTCTGGACCAGCGGCACGACGGGCCACCCCAAGGGTGCCGTCTTCGACCACGCCAACCTGGCCGCCGTGGCCGAGGGGACCGACGTGCTGAGCGAGCCGGGCGACCGCCGGCTCTCGCCGTTGCCCTTCGCCCACGTCGGCTACATGACGCGGGCCTGGGACGAAATCGCCCATGGCATCACCACCGTCATCACGCCGACGCCGTGGCGGGCCGACGACGCCGTGCGGATCCTGGCCCGCGAACGCGTGACGGTGGCCCAGGGCGTGCCGACGCAGTGGGCGCTCATGCTGGCCAGCGCGGAGCTGCCGGCCGCCGACCTCGGCGCGCTCCGCATTGCCGCCACCGGCGCCGGCGCGCACGACCGCGGACATGGTGGGGGAGATCCGCCGCCGACTGGGCGTGCCGGTCGTGGTGCGCTACACCTCCACGGAGACGTCGCTCGGAACGGGGACCACGCTGGAGTCGAGCGACGAGGAGGTCGCCCTCACGGTGGGGCGCCCGGTGCCCGGTGTCGAGCTGTCCATCGTCGACGACGAAGGGCGGCCCGTCGCGCCCGGATCGGTGGGCCGGGTGCGCCTGCGCTCCGCCGCCGTCATGCGCGGCTACTGGGGGCGGGGGCCCGGGGCCGGGCGCGCCGTCGACGAGCTGCTCGACGCCACCGCCACCGCCACCGTCCTGGCGCCCGACGGCTGGCTCACCACGGGCGACTTCGGGCTGCTCACAGAGGAGGGCAACCTGCAGCTCGCCGGCCGGGCCCACGAGCGCTACATCCGCGGCGGCTACAACGTCTACCCGGCCGAGGTCGAGGAGGTCCTGGCTTCGCACCCGAGCGTGGCCCGGGCCGCCGTCGTGGGCGTACCCGACGAGGTCCTCGGCGAAATCGGGGTGGCGGTCGTGGTGGCCGAGGCAGGAGCCGACCCGGACCTGCAGGAGCTGCGCGCGCACTGCGCCCGTGCCTTGTCGGACTACAAGGCCCCGGACGCTCTGGCCGTCGTCGAGGAGCTGCCGCTGACTCCCATGATGAAGGTCGACCCGGGCCGCCTGGCCGCCCTGGCCGAGCCGGCGGCCGACGAGCGCCGCCGCCGCCTCGGCCCGAGTCGTGGTTCGGGTCCCCAGGTGCTAGGCAGTGGCCCCAGCGCAGCGGGCGACGAGAAGGAGCGTGCATGAGCCCCACCACCAGAGTCGGCGAGTCGGACCCCACCCGCGGCACGACCCCCGAGATGGTGACCCCTGGGCGCTACCGGGGGCAGGTGGCCGTCGTCACCGGTGCCGGCTCGGGCATCGGGCGCGCCACGGCCCGCCGCCTGGCCGCCGAGGGTGCCGCGGTGGCGTGCCTCGACGTGGCCGAAGACCCGATCGCGGTCGTGGCCGCCGAAATCAACCAGGAGTCGGCCGACGCCGGGGGACGTGCCATCGCGCTGCGCTGCGATGTGACCGACGAGGACGCGGTGGCCGCCGCCGTGTCGCAGGCTCGTGAGGAGCTGGGCCACATCACCAACCTCTGCAACATCGCCGGCGTCGGCGGCTTCGCGCACACCCCGGAGCAGTCGCTGAGCGGCTGGGACAAAATCATCGCGGTCAACCTGACCGGGACGTTCCTGATGTGCCGAGCCGTGCTCCCGGGGATGATCGAGCACGGCGGTGCCATCGTGAACACGGTGTCGACGGCCGGCGTCATCGGGCAGCCGTACTCGGCCGCGTACTGCGCCTCGAAGGGCGGCGTGAACCTGCTCACCAAGGCGCTCGCCGTCGAGTACATGGCCCGCGGCGTGCGGGTCAATGGCGTGGCCCCCGGTGGTGTGGACACCCCCATCATCCACAACTTCGGGCCGCCCCCCGACGCCGACTGGAAGCTGATTGAGCGGATCATGACGCCGATCGGCTTCGCCTACCCGCACGAGATCGCGGGCGCATTCGCCTATTTGGGCTCGCACGAGGCGGACTACGTCACCGGCGCCATCCTCTCCATCGACGGGGCGATCACGACCTGAGCGGCCACGACGCCCCCGCACGCCCCACGCGTCTTCGCGTCGCGCTCGACGCCACGCCGCTGCTGGGGCTTCCCACCGGCGTCGGGGTCTTCTGCCAGGGCGCGCTCGGCGCGCTGGCCCACCGCACCTCCATTGACGTCCGCGCTTACGCCGTGAGCTGGCGCCGGCGCGGCATGGTCGACGCCCAGCTGCCGGCTGGTGTCGGCGCGTACCAAAGGCCCATGCCGGCCCGCCCCCTGCACGCCGCCTGGGCCCGGGCCAACGTGCCGCCGGTGGAGTGGTTCATCGGCCCGGCCGACGTCGTACACGGCACCAACTTCGTCGTGCCCCCGACGGCGCGCGCCGCCGCCGTCGTCTCGGTGCACGACCTCACGCCGCTGCACCACCCCGAGCTGTGCAACTCCGCCACCCTGGCCTACCCGGGTCTCATCCGCCGGGCCCTGCGCCGCGGCGCCTGGGTGCACACGGATTCCGAGTTCGTGGCGGCCGAGGTGGTCGAGGCCTTCGGAGCGGTGCCCGAGCGCGTGCGGACGGTCCACCCGGGCATTCCGCACCTGCCTCACATCGAAGAGGCCGACGCCCGGGCCGCCCGGCGCCGGCTGCTGCCGGCGGGAAACGATCGCTACTGCCTGGCCGTGGGGACGGCCGAACCCCGCAAGGACCTGCCCGGGCTGGTGCGGGCGTTCGGTGAGGCGTCCCGGCGCCATCCCGGCGTCCGGTTGGTCCTGGCGGGGCCACCCGGCTGGGGTGACGACGCCCTGGCGTCGGCTCTGGCCGCCTCGCCCTGCCGCGACCGCATCGTGCGCACCGGATGGGTCGAACCCGGTGACCTGGCTGCCCTGCTGGGCGGGGCTGCCCTCCTGGTCTACCCGTCGCTCTACGAGGGGTTCGGCTTCCCGCCGCTGCAGGCCATGCGCGCCGGTGTGCCCGTCGTCGCCTCGCGGGCCGGATCGCTGCCCGAGGTTCTCGGGGACGGCGCGCTGCTGGTCGACCCCGGGGACCACGACGCGCTGGTGGCCGCGCTCGACCAGTGCCTGGGCGACGACGCGCTGCGGGCGCGGCTGATCGAGGCCGGGGTGCGGCGAGCGGCTCGCTTCTCGTGGGAGCGCTGCGGCGACGGGCTCGAGCGCCTCTACCGGGACGCGGCGGGCGCCCGTGACTGAGCAGGGACGCAAGGTGCTCATCGCGGCCGAACAGCTGCGGCGCCGGGTACCGGGTGGCATCGGCATTTATGCGCGCGGACTCCTCTCCGGCCTCGCCGGGTGCGCACGGGACGGTCAGGACGTCGACGTCACGCTGCTGGCCAGCCGCCCGCCCGGCCGCCTCTTCGGGGCAGGCCCCACCGATCCACTGACCGATCTTCGGCCGGCCGGTCGTCACCTCGTCGCTCCCGGGCCCGCTCCTGACGCGCGCCTGGGACCACGGCCTGTCCTGGGCACCCGCGGGCTACGACGTCGTCCACTCCGTGTCCCTGGCCGCGCCCCCGCTCCGTCGTGGGAGCCGGGGTGCGCTGATCGTCACCGTGCACGACGTGGCCTGGCGCCGGCAGCCCGATGCCACGACGCGGCGCGGGAGGCGCTGGCACGAGGCCGCCTTGCACCGGGCCGTCGCCCGGGCGTCCGCGTTCGTCGTGCCGTCCCGGCTGGTGGCGACCGATCTGGCTGCGTTCGGTGTCGAGCCCGGGTGCGTCACCGTCGTGCCGGGCGGCGCCGACCACCTGGCTCCCCCCGACGTGGCCGCCACGGCGGCCCTGCTGCGGCGGGTCGGCATCACCGGCGAATTCCTCCTCACCGTCGGGACCCTCGAGCCGCGTAAGAACGTGGACCGGCTCGTGCGGGCGTTCGAACGCATGCGCGGATCGCTCCCGGGCCCGTGGCCGCTGGTGATCGTGGGGCCCGAAGGGTGGGGCCACGAGCCCACCCGGAGTCCCGAGCCCGCCGGCGTCGTCTTCACCGGGGCCGTGTCGGACCCCGTGCTGGCCGGCCTGTACCAAAGGGCCCGGGCCTTCGCGTACGTGCCGCTCACCGAGGGCTACGGGTTGCCCCCGCTCGAGGCCATGCGGATGGGGACGCCATGCGTGGTGGCCAACGAGGTGCCGAGCGTGCACGACCTCGGCGCCACCGGCGACCCGCCGGCTCGCATCGTCGACCCGCTCGACCTCGACGACATCGCTGCTGGACTGGACGCCGTCCTCACCGACGACGCCGTGCGCGCCGACCTGGCGGCGCGTGGTGCCGACTACGCACTCGGTCGGACGTGGCACGCGGTGGCACGCCAGCACATTGAGCTGTGGCGGGCGTTGCAGTGACCGGCCCCCGCCGCCTGACGCTCGACGTCTCCGCGGTGCCCGAACGTCCGGGCGGTGCCGGCCACTACACCATCGCCATCGCCGCCGGCCTGGCTCGCCGCGACGACGTCGACGTCACGCTGGTGGCGCGACGCGGTGACGACGTGCGCTGGCACGATGTGGCGGGGGGAGCAGCCGTGCGCCCCGCGGTCCCCGCCTCGCGCCCGGGGCGTCTCTCCTTCGAGCAGGTTGGCCTGCCTTCGCTGCTGCGCTCACTCGGCGTCGCCCTCCACCACGGCCCGCACTACACCATGCCGGCGCGCTCGCCCGTGCCGTGCGCCGTGACCATCCACGACTGCACGTTCTTCGACCATCCCGAGTGGCACGTGCGCTCCAAGGCGGTGTTCTTCCGCCGAGCCATCCGCCGCGCTGCGCTGCACGCCGGCGTGCTCATCTGTGTCAGCCAGGTGACGGCCGAACGGCTCCGGGCGTCGTGTCAGGTGCAGGCCCCGGTCGTGGTGGTTCCCCACGGGGTGGACCACGACCGGTTCTCGGCCGTCGAGCCCGCCCCGGGGCAGGACTGGGCCGATCTCGAGGCCCTCGGCGTCCCGGTCGATCGCCCGCTGGTCGCCTATGTCGGCACGCTCGAGCCGCGCAAGGGCATCGCCCCTCTCGTGCGCGCCTTCGACCGGATCGCCCAGCGGTATCCCGACCCCGTCCTGGTGCTGGCCGGCCAGACCGGGTGGGGCCTGGCCGAGACCGAGCGCGCACTGGCGACCGCCCGCCACGCCGACCGCATCGTGCGGACCGGCTACGTGCCCGACCGGGCGGTGCCGGCCCTCCTGCGGCAGGCGGCCGTCGTGGCCTACCCGGCCCTCGAGGAGGGGTTCGGGCTGCCGGCGCTCGAGGCGCTGGCTTGCGGGGCGCCACTGGTCACCACCGAGGGGACGGCCATGGCGGAGATGTCGGGCGCCGCCGCGCTCCTCGTGCCGCCCGGCGACGTGGCCGCGCTGGCCGACGCCCTGGCCGAGGGGCTGGTCGCCGGCCGCGGGACCGAGCGCCGGGCGCTCGGCCTGGCCGTGGCCGGTGAGCGGACATGGGAGGCCAGTGTGACCGCCCACGTCGAGGCCTATGACGTGGCGCTGGCGGCCTCGCAGTAGGGTTCGGCGGATGCGCGCGCTCATCACCGGCGGCAAGGGGTTCGTGGGGCAGTGGCTGGCGGCCCATCTCAAGGACCACGGTGACGACGTCGCGGTCATCGACATCGAAACGGACGTGGCGGATGCCACCGCCGTGCGCCGGGTGATGTCGGACGTCCTTCCCGACGCGATCTACCACCTGGCCGCCATGACCCACGTGGGTGACAGCTGGGACGACCCGAGCCAGGTCCTACGGGTCAACGTGCTGGGTACGGCCGAAATCCTCGCCGCCGCCCGTACCGTCCCGGCCCCGCCCCGGGTGCTCGTCGTGAGCTCGGCGGAGGTCTACGGCGTGGTGCGCCCCGAGCAGTTGCCCCTGGACGAGGACACCCCGACGGAGCCGGCCAGCCCGTATGCGGCCAGCAAGCTCGCGGCCGAGTCGGTGGCGCTGCAGGCCTGGAGGGGCTACGGCCAGCCCGTGGTCGTCGTCCGGCCCTTCAACCACATCGGTCCGGGCCAGTCGCCCAACTTCTTCGTGCCGGCGATGGCCAAGCGCATCGTCGAGGCCAAACGCTCGGGCCTCCGGTCCCTGCGCGTGGGGACCCTCACCACCCGGCGCGACTTCACCGACGTCCGCGACGTCGTGGCCGCCTACCGCCTCCTGGTCGAGCGCGGTGAGGCGGGGTCCGTCTACAACGTGTGCTCGGGCCAGGACGTGGCCATGGCCGACGTGGTGGCCCAGCTCCTCGAGCTGGCCGGGGTCGACCTCGAACTCGAGACCGACCCGGAACTGGTCCGCCCGGTCGACGTGCCGGTGCTGCGCGGCGACGCGGCCCGCTTGCGCGCCGCCACCGGGTGGCAGCCGTGCATCCCGCTCGCGACAACGCTCGCCGACGTCCTCTCCTCGTGGGAGGCGGACTGACGGCGAGCGTTGTCGGCGAGGCGCGGGGGCCGCGCCTCGGTTTAGGCGTTGACGAGGTGGCGGATTTGGATGCGCACCTCTCGGCCCTGCTCCCGGGCCCGGATGGTCAGCTGTGTCACCGCCGGCGGCAGCCGGTCCTCCAGGGGCTGAAGGGTGGTCTCGACGAACTGGACGGCTTGCTCGGCCAGGTCGTCGATCTGCGCGTAGCCCTTGGCCACGCCCTGGCGGACCTCGCCGATGGCCTGCTCCAGCGAGAAGTCCTGGGACAGCCGGTTCTGCAGCTCGAGCCGCTGCACCTGGGCCCGCTGGAAGGCCAGCACGCCGAGGCCGACGGCGACATAGGCGGCGTCGCGGGCGAGGTCTGTGACGCCCTTGGAAAGGGTGTTGATGTTGTTCGTTACGTCAGGCATAGGTGCCTCCTGTCTGGTCGTTTCACACTGTCGATCCGCACGAAGAGTGCTGCCGGCGAGCCTCTACGAACGGTTACTACAGTATCACGTTTGTTAAACAGTTGCAAGCAGCACGGCCGTAATCCGTGCCTGAGGGGCACTTCTCCGACCAGATAGCCTCTGGCCCCTGATGGACGCCCAAGTGCCCGCCGTGGTGGCGGTCGTGGTCACGACCGACCCCGGGCCCTGGTTCGAAGAGGCGCTCTCCTCCCTGGCCGGCCAGGACTACGAGGAGCTCTCCGTGCTCGTCCTGGCCAACGGCGAGGACGGCAGCGAGGTCACCGACCGGGTGGCCGCCCTCCTCCCCGACGCCTTCGTGCGCCACCTGCCGGGGCGGCCCGGGTACGGGGCGTCGACCAACGAGGCCCTCGGCATGGTCGAGGGGGCGGCGTTCTTCCTGCTCTGCCACGACGACGTCGCTCTCGATCCCGACGCCGTGCACAAGCTGGTGGAGGAGTCGTTCCGCTCCAACGCCGGCGTCGTGTCGCCCAAGTTCGTCAACTGGGACGACCCGAGCATTTTGCTGCACGTCGGCCTGGGCTGCGACAAGACGGGCGCCGTGGTCGACCGCATCGTCGAAGGGGAGGTCGATCACGGCCAGCACGACGCCGTACGTGACGTCTTCGTCGCCCCGGGCGGCTGCATCCTGGTCCGGGCCGACCTCTTCGCCGAGCTCGGTGGCTTCGACGCCGGCATCGTGGCCATGGGCGAGGACCTCGACCTGTCCTGGCGCTGCCAGGTCGCCGGCTCACGCGTGGTCGTGGCGCCCGACGCCCGGGTGCGCCACCGGGAGGCGGTGGCCGGCGGCCTCGAGCCGCTGGTGGTGCCGGGCGACGGCGACGCGCAACACCGCGTCACCATGCAGATGCTGCAGCGCCGGCACGAGCTGCGTGCCGTGCTCAAGTGCTACACCAGGCTCACTCTCGTGCGGGTCCTGCCCCAGGCGGCGCTCCTGGCCCTGGGCGAAATGCTCGTCGCCTTCCTCGCCCGCGACCGCGACCGGGTGCGCGCCGTACGCCGCGCCTGGACGTGGAACGCCCGGCGCCTGACCGAGCTCTCGCTGCTCCGGGGCCGGCTGGCGGAGCACCGGCTCTTCCCCGACTCCGAGGTCCGCAAAATGCAGCTGCGCGGCAGCGCGCGCCTGTCCGATTACTTCAGCCGGCTCTCCCACCAGGGGCTCGAGGCCGCCAACGCGGTGGCCGTCTCGCGCGAACGTGAACACGCCGAGGTGGCCCAGCTGACCGGGAGCGTGGGCCTGGCCTTCAGCGAGGACGCCGACTTCGACGAACTCGACGACCTGGGCCGGCGGGCGGGGCGGGACCGTTTCGGGCGCCGGGTCCGCACCTCGCCCCTCAGCACCGGCCGCCAACGCGCCCTGGCGGTGGGCATCGCGGCCCTCGTCGTCGCCCTGGGGTCCCGGGACCTGTTCTTCGGCACCCTTCCTCTCGTCGGCCAGCTGGCGCCGCTGCCGTCGTGGTCCACGACGTGGCACCACTTCTTCTCGGGCTGGCAGTCGGTCGGCGTGGGCACCACGGCCCCGGCCGCGCCGCTGTTCGGCATCGCCGGCATCGCCGGCACCGTGCTCTTCGGCGCCATGGGGACACTGCAACACGTCCTTCTCCTCGGGTGCATCCCCGTCGGGGCCATCGGCGTGGCGCGCTTCATGCGACCGCTGGTCTCGCCGCGGGCGCGCACCGTCGCCGTGATCTGCTACCTCGGCCTCCCTCTCCCGTACGCTGCGCTGGGGAGTGGGCGCTGGGACGGGCTGGTGGCCTACGCCGCCTTCCCGTTCATAGCGCTGCGGCTGGCCCGCGCCTCGGGCCAGTCCCCCTTCGAGGTGGGCCCCGGCCCACGCTGGCGCACCGGGCACCTGGGCCAAGTGTCCGTGCTCGGCGCCATCATCGCGGCGGCCGCCGGGTTCGCACCGGCCGTGGTCCCGCTCGTGCTCCTGGCCGCGGTGGCCTGGCCGATCGGCGCGCTCGTCGTCGGCGGGCGCGCCGCCGGCTGGCGGGTGATCGTGGTGGCGATCGAGGCGATCGCCGTGGCCTTCCTGCTCGACGCGCCCTGGATCATCGGCACCGCACTCGCCGGCAAGGCCTCGATCCAGATCTTCGGCCTGCCCATCGCCGGGGCCACGGCACCCGAGTGGGGTGAGGTCATCCGCTTCGCCATCGGGCCCGTCGCCCAGTCGCCGCTGGTCTGGTTGTTGGTGGCCGGAGCGGCCATGCCGCTCGTGCTCGGGCGCGCCCTCCGCCTGGTGTGGGCGTCCCGGTTGTGGGTCATGGCCCTGGGCTCGTGGGGCCTGGCGCTGGCGGCATCGCGGAGCGACCTGGGCCGGTTCACGCCGTCGGAGTCGGTCGTGCTGGCGCCGGCCGCCCTCGCCGTCGCCGCCTGCATCGGCCTCGGGATCTCCGCCTTCGAGAACGACCTGACCGGGCGCGTGTTCGGCTGGCGTCAGGTCGTCAGCGCCGTCGCGGTCGTCTTCGTGGCCGTGGGTCTCCTCCCCGTGGCGGCGGGTGCGGTCGGGGGACGCTGGGGGCTCCCGTCGAGCGGAGCGGAGCAGCCGCTGGGCTTCCTCGCCCGCCCGTCGACCACCGGCGTGGCGCGGGTGCTCTGGCTCGGCGACCCCCGCGCCCTGCCGGTCGGCGGCTGGTCGCTCGAACCCGGCCTGGCCTACGCGCTGACGCCCGAGGGCCTGCCCGACGCCACGCAGGTCTTCACGCCGGCCGGACCGGGCCCCGCCAGCCTGGTGGGCGATGCCGTGCGGCAGGCCTTCTCAGGAGGGACGGTGCATCTGGGCCGGCTGCTGGCGCCGGCCGGCGTGCGCTACATCGTCGTGGTCGACGGCATCGCCCCGGCGACGTCGGGCTCCGGGACGGCCACGGCGCCGCCACCGCCCGGTCTCCAGAGCGACCTGCTCGCACAGGACGATCTGCAGGTGGTGCCGGGCGTGCTCGGCGTGCAGGTGTACGAGAACAGCGAGTACATGCCGGTGACGGGCACCCGCGACGCGGGGCTGCCGCCCGGCACGGAGTGGACGTACCCGGCCGCGCCGGACGTCGTGGGCTGGCAACCGGCACTGAGCGCTCTGGCGGCCGGCACCGCGGCCAAGGGCGTCGTGGCGGCCGGAACCGTGTACGCCGGCTACGCGCCCGCCGGCAGCTTCGCCTACTCGGGCTCCGGCGGCACGGCCCCCCGCCTCCCCGCCTTCGGGTGGGCGGCCCAGTACGCGACGAAAGCCGGGCCGGCGCAGTTGGCGCTCGACCAGTTCCCGTTGGTTCCGATCGGCGTGCTGCTCGAGGTCGTGGCCTGGGTGGCGCTGGTCGCCGCCGTCATCGGCCGCCGGCCGAGGCGCGCCCCGCGGCACGCGGTGGTGACCGAGGAGGCGCGGGTGCCGGAGCCTGCGGCGTGAGCCCCGCCCACCACACCCGGGAGCGGCGCTGGCTGGCGCTCGTGCTCGTCGTCCTGGTCATCGGCCTGGTCGCCGGGTTGGCCGGCAACCGGGGCACGCCCGAACCAGTGGGCGCGCTCGCGCTCCCGAGCGCGCAGGTGGCAGGGGCGGACGCCGAGTCTTCGGCCTGGTACTGCACCGGGCAGTCCACGGGTTCCGCCGGGTCGGGGGTGGACCCGGGCCAGCTCGTGCTGGCCAATACGACGCCGCGGCCGGTGGCGGCCACCATCGACACGGTGACCGACACCGGTGCCACCGAGCAGACCGCGGTGTCCGTTCCGGCCCGCCAGACGGTGGTCCCGTCACTGACGCCACCCTCGTCGGGGAGTTGGGAGGCGCAAATCGTGACGCTGGCGGGGGGTGGCGTCTCGGTCAGTCAGACGGTGGACGGGACATCGGGCTGGTCGGTGGCACCGTGCCAGAGCACGACGTCGGCGACGTGGTACTTCGCCGGGGGGTACGACCGAGAGCCCGGACGGGTTGAACCTCGCGCTGCTGAACCCGACATCGATTCCGGTCGTGGTGGACATGAGCTTCGTCACGCCGAGCGGGACGCTCCATCCCCTCAACTACCAGGGCATCGTTCTTTCGCCCGGACAGCTCGTGGTAGAGGACGTCGCCTCGGAGGTGCAGAACATGTCGTCGGTGAGCACCGCGGTGGCCACCCGTACCGGGCGCGTCGTGGCGTCGGAGCTCCAGACGTTCTCAGGTCCGTCGACCGGGCTCTCGCTCCTCCCGGGCGCCATCGTCCCGCAGGCGCAGTGGGTCATCCCACAGAGCCAGGAGACGGCGGGCGGGGTCTGGGGATCTCTACGTGTTCAATCCGGGGAGTCGGGCCGAATCGGTGACTGTGCACCTGCGGCTGGCGTCGGGCCCGCTGCACTCGCTGGCCGACCGGATTGCGCCCGGAAGCACGTGGATCCTGGAGACGAGCTCGCAGACGCGCATTCCCGACAACGCCACCTACACCACGTCGATCGACGCCACCGGGAGGTCCCGGCGTGGTGGTGGCGCGGCTGGTGGCCGTTCCGTCGTCGTCCCAGACGCCACAGGCCGGAATGGGCAATGCGGTGGACGGCCTCGCCGCGTCCGCGGCTTCGGGCGAATGGGTCGTCCCGCCGCCCGGCACTTCGGTCTACCCGGCCTCCAGCAGCGCCGCACCCGAATACCTCGCCTTGGCGAACGAGTCCGGTACAGCGGGAGCGGTTCGCCGCCTTCGCCCTCACCGCGTCGGGGACCAAACCGCTCGCGTCGGGCGTGCTCGGCACCGGGGTCACGGCGATCGTGAGTGGCTCGACGCTCGTCCGCCGCCGGGTTCGACCCCATCATGGTGCGCGCCGGGGGCCGCATGGGGGTGAGCGAGGACGTGGGGCCCACGGCCGCCGTTGGCGTCGTCATCATGCCGGGCATCCCCCTGGCCCAGTCGAGCGGGAGCTAGGCGTTCTCGCTGGTCGGCCCGACCCGGTTTTCAACACGACACGACACGGCTGACGGGCGGCCCGCCGACCCGACGGCGGCCCGAGTCCCGAGCCCGCCGTCCTAAAGGTTGTGGCGCTGGTAGCGCCGCCAACCCGCTCTCCCGCCCACCACGAGCACGGCCAGGCAGAGCAGCGCGAACAGGAGCGGGCCAGCCAGGCGGATGAGGCCGTCGAGGCCTGAGAGGAAGCCGCCGATGCTGTTGTGCCAGGCGCGCACGACGCCCGATTCGGGGACGGGACCGGGCGGCACCGGCGCGGTCGGCTCGTTCAGGGTGACCGACAGCGTCGAGTACGACGTCTCGCTCGTCAACACCGAGAGCTGTCCCTGCAACTGCTCGATCTGCGACTGAATGGTGTCGATCTGCTCCTGCACGGAGAGCACGTCGCCCACGGTGGTCGCCCTCGACATGATGGTCAGGTACTGCTGCTCGCTCGTCTGCAGGGCCACGATCCGCGCCTGCAGGTCGACGTACTGGCCGGTGACGTCGGTGGCGTGAGTGGTCAGGCTCGACGTGTGGCCGAAGGACTGAGCCTGCTTCAACACGGAGGCGAAGGTGTCCACCGGGACCTGCAGCGTGATGCTGCCGTAGGGCGCGCCGCCTGCACTCGCGCCCGCCTGGGTCTGCGAGCTGGCCACGAAACCGCCCACCGAGCCGGCGAGCGCCGTCAGCCGCGTCATGGTCCGCCCCAGCGCGCCCTTCCGCACCGCCAGGCCGAGCGAGCCCGTCTGCTCGATCTTCGACGACTGCCCGACGGTGCCGCTCGGCAGCGACGGTGCCGTGGGGGACGTGGGCACCGTCACCGCCGGCGTACCCGCCCCGAGCTGCGCGTCGGATCCGTTGGCGGCGGAGGCGGACGGGGCGGTCGCCTTGAACTCGGGGGAGGCCGACCCCGACGCGTTCGGCGGCACCGTCGTCGTGGCGACGGGAAGCCCTGGGGCGAGCCCGTGCGAGCGGCCGGTGTGCGCCGAGCTGGCGCTCAGCGACGGCGTCGAGCTGGACCGGGTCAGCGCCCCGACCGTGCCGGCCACCACGAGCACCAGCAACAGGCAGGCGGCCACCGACAGCACCCGGTGCCGGCCCACCGTGGCGGCCAGCCGGCGCGCCCGCCCCGCCCGGGCCGCCTCGAGTTCGGCCGGCGCCTCTCCTTCCGCATCCGTCGCCTCGGACGGCGCGTCCTCGCCACCCTCGGTGTCGGCCCTCCGGGCCACCGGCCCCGCGGCGGCGGCCGCCCGCGCCACAATGTCCGCCGCGCCCGACGCGGGCACGTCGAAGGACTCGCCGGCGCGGGCGAAGAGGGAAGCGAGCTTGTCGTCGTCGAGCATGGTCATGGGCCCGTCGTCTCCTCGGCCTCGGGTACGTCCTCGGCGCCGGCCAGGGCGCACAGGGCGGGGTCGGCGGCCAGGCGGCGGCGTGCCTCGTGCAGGCGGGACTTCACCGTGCCCTGCCGCCGGCCGATGGCCAGGGCTATGTCGCGCTCACTCAGGTCGGCGTAGTAGCGCAGGACCACGGGCACGCGCAGCGAAAGGGGCAGGCGGGCGAGCGCCGCCAGCACCACATCCGCCACCTCGCCCTGCTCGACCCGCGTCGCCGGGTCGGCCCCGGCCGCCGGCTCGGGCATGGAGGCCAGCGGGTCGTCGGCGGCCCGGTGGTCACGGTGGGGGATCTCCTGGCGCAGCTTGGAGTAACACGAGTTCACGACCACCCGGTAGAGCCAGGGCTTGATGCTCGACACGCCCGAGAGGGAGTCGCGGAATCGCCAGGCGCGGAGGTAGGCGTCCTGCACCGCCTCCTCGGCGTCGGATCGATTGCCCAGGATCAGGCACGCGGTGCGGAACGAGGCCACGTACCCGTCTTCGAGCCACTCTTCGAGCTGCAGCTCCACCATCCCCCTTCACGACGCAGCGGGGAGCGGTTTGGTTCGGAATCGAGTCCCGGCCCGGTGGTGCCTCTGCGTCAGGTTCAGCGCGAGGCCGGGCCCTCCGGCGGGCGGCCCTCGGTGGGGTCCACCGGAGGCGGCCAGGGCGGAGGTGGCCAGGCCGCCGGCTCGCCGACGGGCGGCGGGGGCGCGGCCGGGACGGCGACCGGGTCGATTTCGTCGGCCGGCCCATGGCCGTTGGCCGCACCCGTGGCGGAGGAGCCGACGCCGGCGCCGTTGCCCCCGTTCGGGCTGATGGCCTCGTGGAAGTGGGGGACCGACTTGGCGCCCTCGGTGTGCACCGGCGAGCCGTGGGCCTCGTCGACCAGGCGGGCCACCTCGGCGCCGTCGATGATTTCGTTGTCGAGCAGAGCGCGGGCGATGGCGTTCAGGCCGCCGCGGTGCTTGGTCAGGATTTCGGTGGCCCGCTGCTCCTCGACGCGCAGGATGCGCTCGACTTCGTCGTCAATGACCTTTGAGGTGTCCTCGGAGTAGTCACGCGTGTGCATGAGATCCTCGCCCAGGAACACCTGTCCCTGCGAGCCCCACGCCATGGGTCCGATGGCGTCGCTCATGCCCCACTCGCGCACCATTTTGCGGGCCAGCTCGGTGTTGCCCACCAGGTCGTTGGCGGCGCCCGTCGACAGGTCGCCGTAGACGAGGAGCTCGGCGCAGCGACCACCCATGCGCACGCACAACATGTCCTCTATGTACTGGCGTGGGTGGATGTGCCGTTCCTCCATCGGCAACTGGTGCGTGACACCCAGCGCCATGCCGGTGGGGAGAATGGTGACCTTGTGCACCGGGTCGGCGTGCTCGAGCACATAGGCCAGGACGGCGTGGCCGCCCTCGTGGTAGGCGATGCGCTCCTTCTCGGCCTCCGACAGCACCATGGAGTCCCGGCGCTGGCCGAGCAGCACGCGGTCGCGCGCCGTCTCGAAGTCGGCCATGGCGATGTCGAGGCTGCCGCGGCGCACGGCGTGCAGCGCCGCCTCGTTGACCAGGTTGGCCAAATCGGCGCCGCTCATGCCCGGGGTGCCGCGCGACACCACGTCGAGATCGACGTCGTTCGCCATGCGCTTGCCCTTGCAGTGCACCTGCAGAATGGGCAGCCGCTCCTCGAGGTCGGGCAGTGGCACCACGATCTGGCGGTCGAAGCGCCCGGGCCGCAGCAACGCCGGGTCCAAAATGTCCGGCCGGTTAGTCGCCGCGATCATCACGACGCCCTCGGACGTGTCGAAGCCGTCCATCTCGGAGAGCATTTGGTTGAGCGTCTGCTCGCGCTCGTCGTGGCCGCCCCCGAGGCCGGCGCCACGCTTGCGGCCGATGGAGTCGATTTCGTCGACGAAGACGATGGCCGGCGCCTGCTTGCGCGCCGTCTGGAACAGGTCGCGCACCCGGCTGGCGCCGACGCCCACGAACATCTCCATGAAGTCCGAGCCGCTGACCGACATGAAGGGCACGCCGGCCTCGCCGGCCACGGCCCGGGCCAGCAGCGTCTTGCCGGTGCCCGGGGGGCCGACCAGGAGGACGCCCTTGGGGATTTTGGCACCGATCTCCTTGAAGCGGGCCGGGGTCTTGAGGAAGTCGACCACCTCGCTGATCTCCTGCTTGACCCCGGTGTAGCCAGCCACGTCGTCGAAGGTGGTGGTGGGCCGGTCGCTGCTGAAGGTCTTGGCCTTGGAACGGCCGATCGACATGATCCCCGACATCTGCCCCCGGGTCTGGCGACCGATGAAGTAGATGAAGGCGGCCCCGATGGCGATGATGAAGATGTACGGGAGAAGGTCGTCCAGCAGGTTGGAGGACGGGGTCGGGAAGCTGACGGCGACGCCGTCGCTGCGCATTTCGGAGACGTCGTTGGGCAGGGACGGGCTGGGGCCCTGGACGGTGTAGCTGGCCCCGTCCTTGAGATTCCCGGTGATTTGGCCCGTGGAGTTGGAGATCTTGGCCGTGTCGACCTTCTTGGCCGCCACCTCCTGCATGAACTGGGTGTAGGTGATCGACTTGGCGTTCGACGTCTTGATCGTCCCCACGGCCAGCAGGATGGCCACGATGCCGATGGCCAGCACCCCCCACAGCCAGCGCCAACTCTGGCCGCCCGACGGCGTGCCCGGCGGCTGGCTCCCGTCGGGCCCCGAGGGCGCGTTCTGGCGGCTCGGAGGCTTGTCCGTACGCTGCGGAGTCACCCCTCCAGCCTAGGCGCCGCCCCTGCTCAGCGGTGACCGCCCCGTAACCGGCGACGTCGGGCCTGCCTGCATGCTGGGCGGGCCCTGAGCGCCGGTAACGTCTTTTGCGATGTCCGACACCGAGCCCGGCAAGCCGGTCCCCGCACCGGCGCGCCCGCCGGGACCCGCTCCGGCCGGGTACGTACCCAGGGAGTGGATCGAGCGGGCCGAGGCCGCCCGTGCCGCGCAGGCCGCCCAGGCCCGGGCCGAGGTGCCGCCGCCACCGCCCGCGCCGCCATGGGTCACCGCGACGGCGCTCCCGTCGTACCCGCCCGGTGGCGCCCCCCCGCCGTACCCGCCCAGCCCCGCCTGGCCGGCCTACGGCCAGGCCCTGGCGCCGGCACCGGCCGAGGAGGGCAACGCACCCTTCCTCGATACGCCCGGCGTCCCCCCGCAGACCAAGCACCAGGGCTGGATGTGGATCGTCTACGCCGTCGCCGGCTTCGTGGCCGGCCAGATCGGCGCCGTCATTTTCGGCCTGGCCGCCGGCGCCATCGCCGGCAAGAACGCCCACCAGATGCAGCAGATCGCGTCGGCCTCCGTCCCGCCCGAGTGGTACGTCGTGTCGACCCTGCTCGGCCTCTGGATCGGCTTCATCGGGGCGCCCTGGTTGGCCAGCCGCACGCAGGGCACGCGCCATTTCGTGCGCGACCTCGGCCTGCGCTTCCGTCTCGTCGACCTCGTGGGCATCGCCATCGGCGTGGGCGGGCAGATCTGTGTCGCCATCATGTACGCGCCGTTCCAGCACGACATCCACAACTTCAACGGGCCGTCGCAGCGCCTGACCGGGGGCTCGCACGGCGGCGGCTTCATCGTCATCGCCCTGGCCACCGTCCTCTTCGCCCCCGCCATGGAGGAGCTGTTCTTCCGCGGCCTCCTGCTCAAGGGGCTGGTCCGGGTGCTCACCCCGCTCGGGGCGGCCGGCCGGGCCCGGGCCGCCGGAGTCGTCCTGGCGGTCATCATCGACGGGCTCCTGTTCGGCCTGGCCCACGGCGAATGGGTGCAGCTGGCCGGGCTGGCCTTCTTCGGCATGGTCCTGGCCACCGTCTCGTACCGCACCGGTCGCCTGGGTATGAACATGGTGGCCCACGCCACGTTCAACCTGGTCGCGATCATCGCCATCCTCAGCCAGGGCAACGGGGTGATTCTGCACTGACGTTGCGGTGCGGCCTTCGAGAAGGTGTCCCGAGGGCCCCTATGGTGGTGGCCGATGAACCGCATGGACCAGGTCTTCAAGGCGTACGACGTGCGCGGGACGGTGCCCGACCAGCTCGACGCCGACATGTGCCGGGCCATCGGGCGCGCCATGGCGCGCTTCGCCGACGCCCCCGAAATCCTCGTCGCCCGTGACATGCGCGAGTCGGGCCTCGAACTGAGCGCCGCCTTCTCCGACGGCGTGCGCTCCGAAGGCGTGAACGTCACCGACCTGGGTCTGGCCTCGACCGACTTTCTGTATTTCGCCTCGGGCCACCTCGACGCGCCCGGAGCCATGTTCACGGCCTCGCACAACCCGGCCCGCTACAACGGTCTCAAGCTCTGCCTGTCCGGGGCGCGCCCCATCGGGCGCGACACCGGGCTGGGCGACATCGAAAGGGAAGCCGAGAAACTGCTCGGCGAGCCCGCCGGACCGCCCACCGGCACCCGCCGCGAGCTCGACCTCCTGCCCGAGTGGGCCGACCACGTCCTGTCCTTCGTGGACGTCGCCTCGTTGCGCCCGCTCAAGGTGGTGGCCGACACCGCCAACGGCATGGGCGGGCTGGTCGTGCCGATCGTCTTCGACCGCCTGCCCTTCGACGTGGACGTCCTGTTCGGCGAGCTCGACGGCAACTTCCCCAATCACCCGGCCGACCCCATTCAGCCCGAGAACCTGGTGGCGTTGCAAGAGGCCGTCCTGGCCCAGGGGGCCGACATCGGCCTGGCCTTCGACGGCGACGCCGACCGCGTGTTCCTGGTCGACGAGAAAGCCGAGCCCGTGTCGGGCTCACTCACGACGGCGCTGGTCGCGGTCTCCATGCTGACCAAACACCCCGGCGAGACCATCCTCTACAACCTCATCTGCTCGCACGTGGTGCCCGAGGTGGTGACCGAAATGGGTGGCACGGCCGTGCGCACCCAGGTGGGCCACTCCATCATTAAGAAGGTCATGGCCGACACGGGCGCCGTGTTCGGCGGCGAGCACTCGGGCCACTACTACTACCGCGACAATTTCCGGGCCGACTCGGGCATCATTACCGCGCTGATCGTGCTCGAGCTGCTGAGCCGGAGCGGGCAGCCACTCTCGGCCATGCTCGAGCCCTACCGGCGCTACGCCGACTCGGGTGAGATCAACACCGAGGTGGACAGTCCGGCCGCCACCGTCGCCGCCATCGCCGAGGCCGAACGGGCGCGGGGCGCCTCGATCGACCTGCTCGACGGCCTGACGGTGCAGCACCGCGACTGGTGGTACAACGTCCGGCCGTCCAATACCGAGCCCCTGCTCCGCCTCAACGTGGAGGCCACGACGCCCGAGTTGTGCGCCGAGCACGTGGCCGAGGTGGAGGAGCTGATTGCCGCCAACGCCGGTCGCCGCGCCGGCCTGAACTGAGAAGGAGAAGCCTTCATGAGCCTTGACCCGCTCCTGCTCGACGTCCTGGCCTGCCCGGTCGACAAGGGGCCGCTGCTGTGGTTCGAGGACGAGGACGTCCTCTACAACCCGCGACTGCGCAAAAGCTACGCCGTGGTCGACGGCGTGCCCGTCCTGCTGGTCGACGAGGCGGCGGACGTCGGCGAGGGCGAGCACGAGCGGCTGATGGCGAAAGCCCACAAGGAGAACGTGCGGGCCACCGGCCCCGCCGAGGGGTGAACGAGCCGCCCTACCTCGACACGGTCGGAATGTGGGAGGCCGCGGCCGCCCTGCCCGAGCAGCTGACCGAGACGCTCGAGGTGGCGGCCCGCGCCTTTCCCGAGGACGCCTTGCCGGCGCCCGGCTCCACCCGCGCCGTCGCCCTGTTCGGCCTGGGCACGGCAGCAACGGCCATCCGGGCCGCGGCGGCACTGGTGGCGCCCCACCTGCCGGTCCCGCTGTGGGCCGGTTCCGGTCCCGACGTGCCCGCCTTCGTCGGCCCGGGCACGCTCGTCGGGGCGGTCTCGACGTCGGGCGGTACGCCCGAGACGCTCGACGCGCTGCGCGAGGCGCTGGCGCGCGGCGCGCGCGCCGTGGCCGTCGGGGGTGACGACTCCGGCGCGTTGGCGCGGCTGGCCGCCGACGCCGGGGTGCCCTGGTGTCCGGTGGAGCCGAGCGGGCCGGCCGCACGCGCCACGCTCGGCGCGGCCACCGTCGCCATCCTGGTCGTGTTGGCCCAGAGCGGGCTGGGCCCCGAGTGCAACGAGACGGTCCCCCGCGCCGCGGCCGCGCTGGCCCGCCGCCGTGACACGTGCGCGGCGCCGTCGGGGGCGCCGGCCGAGTTGGCCCGGCGCATCGGTCGCACCATCCCGCTCGTCTACGGGTCGGCCGGCATCGGCGCCGTGGCCGCGGGCTGGTGGAAGGCACAGGTGAACCTCAACGCCAAGGCACCGGCGTTCGCGGCGTCCCTGCCGGGGCTGGCCTGCGACGAGCTGGCGGGGTGGGGCCAGGGTGGCGACGTCACCCGGCAGGTGCTCACGCTCGTGCTCCTGCGCCATGGCGGGGAAGACGAGCGCACCGGGCAGCTCTTCGACGCCGTGGCGGCCGCCACCGACGAGGTGATGGCCGACGTGGTGGAGGTGTGGGCGGAGGGCGAAGACGACTTCAGCAGATTCTTCGACCTGGCGCTGGTGGGCCAGTTGCTGTCGCTGCACCTGGCCGGGCGCGAAGGCGTCGACCCGGGGCCGGTACCCGCGCTCGACGAGGCGTGGGCCGGGACCGTCTAGCGCCGACGGAGCCAGAGGGCCCCACCGGGGCTCTCTGACATGGCCGGCACCTCTCTGACCATCAGGTCGCGGTGCTCGTGGGCCACCCAGTCGTTGAACAGGGCGATTTCGAACGCCGAGTTGTACAGCAAGAAGGCGTGGAGGAGGTACGCCTCGCTCCAGGCCCGGCCCTCCTCGACCCACACCCGCGGGTACTCGAAGGGCCAGAACATGTCGTGGAGGTGCACGTACACGCCACTGGGCACGACCGGGAGGACCCGCGTAATCAGATGATGGGCGTCGCTTCCCGTCCGCACCACGTGGGAGCAGTCGATGAAGAGGATGTCGTCCCGCTCGAGTTCGGTGAACCGTTGCAGCGGGACGTCCTGGACCGCGTGCTCAAGGACTTCGACGTCGTCCCCGGTCCTCAACAGCTTGCGCAGGTCGTGCGGGTACGGCTCGACGCAGGTGATGCGCATACGCCCCTGCAGCCAGCGGTCGTTCGTGTCGAGCGCCAGGGCCGTCGTCCACCCCGACCCCACCTCGAGGTAGTGGGCCGGGTTCAGGTGCCGCAGGAAGGCCTGAGCGATCGACGCGTCACCGATGCCGTAGGACGGGTTGTCGAGGTAGTAGCGCTGATCCGGCGCGGCCTGCACGTTGAAAGCCACGTCGTTGGCGAGTGGCGCCAGCATCTTGAAGAGCTCGAGCTGTGCCTCCGCGTTGAGGTCGAGCCCATCGAGCCGATCGGCCGGCCCGAAAATGCGGCCGGCCCGCTCGTCGATGTCGCGCAAGTTGGGCACGGGTGAGTAGAAGTGACCGGGCGGGCGCCAGGTGAGGAACGGGCGACAGCCCTCGTCCACCTCGACGCGCCCGGCCAACTGCTGCTGCAGCGCGGCGATTTCGTCGCTCCGACGGAGTCGGCGCAACGCGCGGTCGACCGCGGGGACCCGTGCGACCGCCTGCCGCCAGCCTGGTGTCGCGCCGGGCATTACCGCCGGCGGCTTCCGGGTGCGGGGGCAGCGCTCAGTTGAGCCGCTCGACGATCATCGCCATGCCCTGCCCGCCGCCGACGCACATCGACTCGAGGCCGATGGTCTTGCCGGTGTCCTCGAGCGCGTTGAGCAGCGTGGTCATGATGCGGGCACCGGTCTGTCCGAAGGGGTGACCGAGGGCGATGGCGCCGCCCTTGACATTGAGCTTGTCCCAGCTGATGCCGAGGTGCTTGGCCGACGGGATGACCTGGGCCGCGAAGGCCTCGTTGATCTCGACCAGGTCGATGTCCTCGATGGTCATGTTGGCCCGCTTGAGCACCTGGCGGCAGGCGTCGATCGGGCCCAGGCCCATGATTTCGGGGTTCAGGCCGGAGACGCCGCTGGCCACGATGCGGGCCAGCGGGGTGAGGCCGAGCTGCTTGGCCTTGGTGTCGCTCATGACGATGACCGCGGCCGCCCCGTCGTTGAGCGGGCAGGCGTTGCCGGCCGTGACCGTCCCGCCCTCGCGGAACACCGGCTTGAGCTGTGACAGGCCCTCGAGCGTGGTGTTGGCCCGGGGCCCGTCGTCCTTGGTCACCACCGTGCCGTCGGGCAGCGTGACCGGAATGATTTCGCGCTCGAAGAAGCCGTTCTCCTGGGACTCGACGGCGCGGGTCTGCGACAGCAGGGCGAACTCGTCCATCTCCTCGCGGCTGACCTTTTCGTACTCCGCCACGTTCTCCGCCGTCTGGCCCATGGCGATGTAGACGTCGGGCAGCCCCTGGGGCGGGCTCCACGGCTCGGTGACCGCCGGGGCACGCACCTTGGTGCGTTGCTCCGCGTCGGCGAAGTCAGGGTTGTGCGGTCCGGTGTCGGAGGCGCCGTTCTTGTAGCGGCTGACCGTCTCGACGCCGGCGGCAATGAACACGTCACCCTCCCCGGCACGGATGGCATGGGCCGCCATGCGGATGGTCTGCAGGGAGGACGAGCAGTAGCGGTTGACGGTCACGCCGGGGACGTCGTCGAGCCCGGCCAGAATGGCGGCGACGCGGGCCACGTTGTACCCCGCCTCGCCGCCCGGCTGCCCACAGCCGAGGATGACGTCCTCGACCTCTCCGTGCGGGAGCTGGGGCACCTTGTCGAGCACGGCCCTGAGCACCAGGGCGCTCAGGTCGTCGGGCCGGCAGTCCACCAGCGAGCCCTTGTTGGCCCGACCGATTGGGGTGCGGCCGGTGGCGACGATGACGGCTTCTGGCATGGTGACGCGCTCCTCGTTTCGATCTGGGTCCAGGGGCGGGCCCGGGGCGGAAAGCAGGTTACTTGCCGGTAGGGCGGCGGCCCACGGCCGCCCATTGGCCGCGTCCCCGAGCCGGACTGTAACGTGTTCTAGCGCGCCGAGCCCGGGGCCGGGCCGGCGACGACGTGGCGCGGCCGAGGGCCGCAGCGGCCCCGCCACCCGGGAGGGCCAGCATGGAGATTGCGTACACCGAGGAGCAGCAGGCGCTGAAGAGTGAGCTGCGCGCCTACTACCAGAGCCTGCTCACGCCCGAGATCGAGGCGGAGCTGGCCCAGGCCGGCGGCATCGGCCCGACCGTGCGCCAGGTCGTCAAGCAGATGGGCCGCGACGGCTGGCTCGGCATCGGCTGGCCCACCGAGTGGGGCGGCCAGGGGCGCTCCGCCATTGAACAGTTCATCTTCTTCGACGAGTCCATGCGCAGCGGCGCCCCGGTGCCCATGCTGACCATCAACACGGTCGGCCCGACCATCATGAACTTCGGCACCCAGGAGCAGAAGGAGTTCTTCCTGCCCAAAATCCTGGCGGGCGACATCTCCTTCTGCATCGGCTACACCGAGCCGAACTCGGGCACCGACCTGGCTTCGTTGACCACGCGCGCCGTGCGCGACGGCGACGAGTACGTGATCAACGGCTCCAAAGTCTTCACCAGCCTGGCCGGCGACGCCGACTACGTCTGGTTGGCCACCCGGACCGACCCCAACGCGTCGAAGCACAAGGGCATCTCCATGTTCGTGGTCCCCATGGACACGCCGGGCATCCGGGTGGTGCCGATGAAGCTGCTGGGTGACCACAACATCAACTACACCTTCTACGAGGACGTGCGCGTCCCGGCCACCACGCTGGTCGGGGGCGAGAACAACGGGTGGACCCTCATCACCAATCAGCTCAACCACGAGCGGGTGACGCTGTGCTCGCCGGGCATCGTGGAGCGGGTCCTGACCGACGTGCGGGCCTGGGCCCAGGCCACCAAGCTGCCCGACGGACGGCGGGTCGTCGACCAGGAGTGGGTGCAGGAGCATCTGGCCCGCGTGCACGCCGAGCTCGAGTTCCTCCGCCTCATCAACTGGAAGGTGGCCTGGCAGAGCACCCAGGGGCACCTCGACGTGGCCGACGCGTCGAGCATCAAGGTGTTCGGCACCGAGTTCTACCTGCGCGCCTTCCGCTTGCTCTTGGAGATACTCGGGCAGGCCGGCTATCTCACCCGCGGCTCACCGGCCGCGGTGATCGCCGGGCGCCTCGAAATGTACGCCCGCTCCATGATCATCCTCACCTTCGGCGGCGGCACCAACGAAATTCGACCGCGACCTCATTGCGATCTTCGGCCTCGGCATGCCGCGGTCGCTGCGCTGAGCGGTCCGAGTCAGGAGCACAATGGACTTCAACTACAGCGAAGAACAAGAGGCCGTCCGCCAGCTGGCCGGGCAGATTTTCGGCGAGCGCGCCACGCACGAGCGGCTCAAGCAGGTCGAGGCCGAGGCGGGCGAGGAGGGGCCGATCGACCGTGAGCTCTGGCGCGAGCTGGCGGGCGCCGGCCTGATCGGCATTCACCTCGGTGAGGACGTCGGCGGCGCGGGGCTCGACTTCGTGGCCGCCTGTCTGGTCATTGAGGCGGCGGGGCGCACGGCGGCCTACGTGCCGGTGGTCGAGACCATGGTGTACGGCGCCCTCCCGATTGCGCAGTTCGGCACCGATGCCCAGCGCAAGAGCTGGCTTTCCGGCGTGGCCGGCGGCGAGACCATCCTGACCGCCGCCCTGGCCGAACTGGTGGGCGAGGTCATCCTCCCCGGCGGCCTCGAGCCGGCGACCACGGCCACGGCGCGACCCGACGGGGGCTGGGTGCTGAACGGCACCAAGGCCTGCGTGCCGGCGGCCCTGGTGGCTGACGCCCTCCTGGTGCCCGCCACCTGCACGGCCGCGGACGGCACGACGACCGGGGTCGGCGTGTTCATCGTGGACGCGAACGCCGACGGCCTTTCGATGACGAAGCAGACGACGACGACCGGGCGCCCCGAGGCGATCGTCGAGCTCTCCGACGTGCGGGTCGAAACCGACCGGCTCCTCGGGGAGGGCGCGACCGACGGCGCCGCGGTCATCGCGTCAATGAGCGAGCACGCCACTACGGCGTTGTGCGTGCAGGAGGCCGGCGCGTGCGCCACCGCGCTGGAGCTGACGGCCGAGTACACCAAGACGAGGGTGCAGTTCGAGAAGCCCATCGCCACCTTCCAGGCCGTGGGCCAGCGGGCCGCCGACGCCTACGTCGACACCGAGGGCATCCGGCTCACCGCATGGCAGGCGGCGTCGCGGCTGGCCGGTGGGCTGCCCGCCTCGGCCGAGGTGGCGGTGGCCAAGTACTGGGCGGCCGAGGGCGGCCAGCGCGTCGTGCACGCGGCATCGCATCTGCACGGCGGCGTGGGGGTCGACCGTGACTACCCGCTGCACCGCTACTTCTTGCTCACCCGCCAAATCGAGCTGACCTTGGGTGGGGCCAACGAGAGCCTGCGCCGTCTCGGACGGCTGCTGGCCGACGAGCCCGTCTCAGCGCGCCGCTCGGGCCGCCCGCCCGTCAGACGGCGGGCGCCGAGAGTCCCAGCCCGTAGCCGGCCAGGAACACGCCCGCCTCGGCGTGGCGCGGGTAGGCGCCGGCCAGGCGGTGGAAGGCCGGGGAGTGGTCGGGGTGGGTCAGGTGCGCCAGCTCGTGCACGAGGACCGAGTCGAGCACCCACTCCGGAACGACGCGCAGCCGGTGCGAGATGCGGATGTCTCCCGAGTAGTACGAGCACGAGCCCCAGCGCGCCGATTGGTTGGTGACCCAGCGCACTGACCGGGGGCGGGCGCCCAAGAGATAGCGGTCGCTCAGCGCGACGGCGCGGTCCAGGAGCGCATCGTCGCCCATGTCGGTCTGCAGCCGCTGGCGCGACAAGAGGCGCTCGACCAGCCAGTCGATCGTCTTCTGGCGCGCCTCGCCGTGGAGATGGGCGGGCAACGACACGACGATGCGACCACCCACCCACCGGGCCTCGGACGTCTTCTTGCGCCGGGTGCTGACACGGACCTCGACCTCGGGCGGTGTCTCGGCCGGCTCCGCCGCGTCGATCGGATCGTCGCCGTCCGGGGAGCCACCATCCGTGAGGTCGAAGACATCGAACAAGGTCACCGCCGCATTGTGGCCCAGCCGTGTGACGGTGCCGCGAATGCCAGCTCAGGGTCCCTGCAGCGGGGAGTGCACCCGCCTACGATCAGGCCGGTCCGCGTCCCCCGCGGCGGGCAGGAGGGTTGTCATGCCAGGTGTGCTCATCGCTTCGAGCGGAGTGGCGGTCCTCGTCGTCGTCTACATCGCCGTCATCGTCTTCGAGATCGCCGCGCTGTGGCACGTGTTCACCAAGGCGGGCCAACCGGGGTGGGCCGCCATCATCCCGATCTACAACGTCTGGGTCCTGTTGAAGGTGATCGGGCGTCCCGGGTGGTGGCTGCTGCTGTTCCTCATCGCCCTGATCCCGTTGGTCGGCTGGATCGTGGTGTTGGTCATCGGGATCATCATCAACCTGGACCTGGCCAAGTCCTTCGGCAAGGGTGTCGGGTTCGCCATCGGGCTGATCCTGTTGAGCCCCATCTTCGTGCCCATCCTCGGCTTCGGCTCGTCGCGCTACGTGGGACCGGCCGCCGGGGGGCCGAGGGCGATCGGGTACTAGGTTCGGCCTTGCCGGTGCCGGACACGCCCGCCGGGGACGGTGACGAAGGAGGACGGATCGGTTGCGGGTGATTGCTCCTCGGCGTTTTCTCGTCCTCCTGGGAACAACGGTGATGCTCGGTGTTCTCATCGGAATACCGGCCGAGAACCCGGTTGGTGCAGACACTGTCTCCTTCTCCAGCGCCAGTCTCGGAACCGGGACGACGACGACGCCGGTCTTCGAACAGACCGGACCCTGGCTCATGTCTTGGCGTTACGACTGTTCCAACACCGGGAACGTAGGGTTCGGAGTCCAAATCATTCCGTCGGGAAGCTCAGACCTCGACCGTGCCCCAGATGAGCCGGGTTCGAGCGGGAGTGGCACGGACCGCTACTACGCCTCAGGCTCTTTCCAGCTCATCGTCCAGAGCTTTTGCGACTGGGTCATCTCGGTTGCACCTTCGGTGAATGGACCTCTCCCAACGCCCATCACGTATTCGAACACACAAACTGGTACGACTGGCCAGACCCAACAGTTCTGGGTCACGTCACCGTGGACGATGTCATGGTCCTACGACTGCGGTGGTCCCAATCCTTTTGGGCCCCCTTTCCCGAACTTTGAGGCCGATATCCATGCGCCGCCAGGGGACCCGGCCTCCGATGCCGGCCCGTTCCAGGTTGCGGACGCCGGAAGCGGTGCCGATACATTCACCGACACTGGTGTCTTCAGCATTTCCATACTCACGCCCGAGTGTCCCTGGTCCATCACGATCACCTCGGCCGGGTCACCGGCTCCGCCACCACCCCCCGTCCCGTCAACAGCGGTCGGTATCGCTGCGACGGCTGATGGCGCCGGATACTGGATCGCCTACGCAAATGGGGCGGTGTCACCCTATGGAGATGCAGGCACCTATGGAACTCTCGGCGACACTGTCCTGAATGCGCCGATCGACCACATCGTCGCGACCCCAGATGGCCGCGGGTTCTGGCTCGTTGCCGCCGACGGGGGAATCTTCGCCGAGGGCGACGCAAAGTTCTACGGCTCCGCAGCCAGCATGCATCTCAACGCGCCGATCGTTGACATGGCGCCCACGCCCGATGGAGCCGGGTACTGGCTGGTCGGGGCCGACGGTGGGATCTTCTCCTACGGTGACGCCGTCTTCGACGGCTCGACGGGGAATCTGCACTTGAACCAGCCAGTGGTCGGCATGGCGCCCGATTCGGCGACAGGTGGCTACTGGCTCGTGGCGAGAGACGGTGGCATCTTCGCGTTCGACGTTCCCTTCTACGGCTCGACGGGGAGCACGCATCTCAACCAGCCCGTCAACGGAATGGCTGGAACTCCCGACGGGCTGGGTTACTGGTCCGTGGCGTCTGACGGGGGCATCTTCAACTACGGCGATGCACCCTTCGATGGTTCGGCAGGCTCCCTGGTCCTCGACGCCCCGATCGTCGGGATGGCGCCCAACCTGGCGACTGATGGGTACTGGTTGGTCGGGTCGGACGGAGGGGTCTTCTCTTACGGCACGGAATTCCTTGGGGCTGGCTAGTCCCCAGGACAGTTCAGCCGAGCACCAGCTCGGCCATGGTGCGCAAGGTGGCCACGTCGCCGTTGATCAGCATGGTGGTGGCCCGGGACGAGCGCCAGGCCTCGAGGTCGTCCCGGATCTTCTCGACCGGGCCGATCAGGGCGACGTCCTCCACCATGGAGGTGGGGACGGCCGCCGCCGCGTCGTCCTTGCGCCCGTCGAGGTAGGCGTCCTGAATTTTGTGGGCGGCCTCCTCGTAGCCCATGCGGGCGAAGACGTCGAAGTGGAAGTTCATCTCCTTGGCCCCCATGCCGCCGATGTAGAGGGCCAAATAGGGGCGGAAACCGTCGGCCGCCGCCTCGGTGTCGTCGGCAATGACGGTCGGCGCGAAGGCGAGGACCTCGAAGTCGGCCTGCGAGCGGCGCGCCCCGGGGCGGGCGAAGCCCTCGTCGAGGGACGCCTCGAACGACGACATGGCCCTGGGGGAGAAGAAGATCGGGAACCAGCCATCGGCGATCTCGGCCGCCAGTGCCACGTTCTTGGGGCCCTCGGCCCCCAGGATGATCGGGATGTCGGCCCGCAAGGGATGGACAATGGACTTGAGGGGCTTCCCGAGGCCGGTGCCGCCGGGGTAGGGCAGCGGGTAGTGCGGGCCGTCGTTGGTCACCGGCTCCTGGCGGGCCAGCACCTGGCGCACGATGCCGACGTACTCGCGGGTGCGCGCCAGCGGCGCCGGGAAGGGCTGGCCGTACCAGCCCTCGACCACCTGGGGGCCCGACACGCCGAGGCCGAGGACGAAGCGACCGCCCGAGAGGTGGTCCATGGTCTGCGCGGCCATGGCCATGGCCGTCGGCGTGCGCGCCGAGAGTTGGCACAGCGACGTGCCGAGGCGCACCTTGGTGGTGCGGCTGCCCCACCAGGCCAGCGGGGTCAGGGCGTCGGAGCCGTAGGACTCCGCGGTCCAGACGGAGTCGAAGCCGAGGCGGTCGGCTTCCTCGACGAGCTCGACCGCGTGGGGGGGCGGGCCCGAGCCCCAGTAGCCGAGCTGCAGGCCGAGCTTCATGGTCTTCACGTGGAACCTCCGGATCAGAACTTGGCGACGATGTCGTCGGCGAAACGGTGCACCGCGTCGAGGCGGGGCGTGAGCGCCTGATCGTCCGGCGTGCCCGGGCGCACGGCGCCCATCCAGGGCGCGCACACGAAGTCGAAGACGCCGGCGTCGGCGAAGCGGCGGTAGAGATCCACGCTGGGCATCTCGTTGATCGACAGGTAGATGGTGAAGTCCCCGTCGTCGTCTCGATCAGCCCGCTTGAGCGCCTCGCGCAGGTTGGCGACATGGAGCCCACGCCTCCTCCTCGCTGTAGGCGCCGGCGGCGATCCAGCCGTCGCAGAGTGTCGCGGCCCGGCGCAGGGCCACCGGGGAGTGGCCACCACCGATGATGGGCACCGGTTCGCTGGGATGGGGCTCCATTTGGCACTCGGGCACGTCGTAGTAGTCGCCGTGGAACTCAACCCAGCCGCCGCGCCACAGAGCACGGAGGGCGACGATCATTTCGTTCAGGCGCGGGCCCCGGGTGGCGAAGTCCTGGCCGGTCTGGTCGAACTCCTCCTGGCACCAGCCGACGCCGACGCCGAGGCGCAGACGGTTGTCCGACAGGAAGGCGGTCGTGCCGACGGTCTTGGCCACGGTCATCAGGTCCCGCATGGGGGCGACGTAGACGCCCGTGGTGAAGAGCAGGTTCTGCGTCGAGCCGGCCAGAGCCGCAATCAGGCACATGGGATCGGGCCACGATGTCTCCTCGGCTTCCCAGGGTGGCGAACCGTCCTCTTCCTTCGAGTACGTGTAACGCGACAGGCGCTGCCGCGGGTTGAAGAGGTGCTCGGAGACGTACATGCCGCCGTAGCCGAGCTGGTCGCTGGCGCGGGTCAATGGGACGATCTGGCTGCTCGGCAGGAACGCGACGGACTGGTGGAAGCGAACGCTGCGGTCGGCCACGCCGCTCACCTCAGCGGGCCCGGGCGGGCAGCGGAGTGCCCCCGACCGGCGCCGAGGGCGCGAAGGCGACCGGGACGTGCTTGGTGCCGTTGATGAAGTTGGACTGCAGCCGTTGCACCTCGCCGTCGAGGCGGATGTCGGGTATGCGCTCGAGCAGGCGGTCGAACATCACCATGATCTCCATGCGGGCCAGGTTGGCGCCGAGGCAGAAGTGCGGGCCGCCGCCGCCGAAGGCGATGTGGTTGTTGGGCGACCGCGTGACGTCGAACGAGTCCGGGTAGGTCGAAGGCCGTCTCGTCGCGGTTGGCCGAGGTGTGCCAGAAGACCACCTTGTCACCTTCCTTGATCTCCTGCCCGTTGAGGACGGTGTCCATGGCGGCAGTGCGGCGGAAGTGCATGACGGGCGTGACGTAGCGGAGCATCTCCTCGACCGCGTTGGCCAGGAACGAACGGTCCCGGCGCAGGATCTCCCACTGGTCGGGGTGCTCGAAGAAGGCCGTCATGGCGCCGGACATGAGGTTCCGGGTCGTCTCGTTGCCGGCCACGATGAGCAGGAGGAAGAAGAGGTCGAGCTCGAGCTCGTTGAGCTTCTCGCCGTCGACTTCCGCGTCGATCAACACCGAGATGAGGTCCTGCTTCGGTCGGAGCCGGCGTTCGGACGCCAGCTCCTCGGCGTAGCTGTAGACCTGCATCAGCGCTTCGTCGGGTGCGGAACCGGGGACCTGGTACTCGGGGTCGTCGGCGCCGATCATGCGGTTGGACCAGTCGAAGACCATGCGCCGGTCCTCCTGGGGCACGCCGAGCAATTCGGCTATGACGAGGAGCGGGAGCTCGGCCGCGATCTGCTCGACGAAGTCGGCTGTCCCGCGCTCGCACACAGCGTCGATGATGCCGTCGGCGTACCCGATGATCTGCTGCTCCAGGTCGCGCACCATTTTGGGCGTGAAGCCCTTGTTGACCAGTCGGCGGTAGCGCGTGTGCATGGTCGGGTCCATGTTGAGCATCAACAGCTGCTGCTGGGCCAGCATCTCGTCATCCGACTCGTGGAAGAGGGCACCACGCCGGGCCGAGGAGAAGTGCTCCCAGTCGCGGTTCACGTGCACGCAGTCGTCGTAGCCGGTGATGGCCCAGAAGCCACCCCGGGGGGCGATGTCTTCGGTGTGCCAGAAGACGGGTGCGTCCCGTCGGAGCTCGGCGAACCAGTGATGCGGCACCCCGGCGACGAAATTGCGGCCGTCGATGAGGTCGATCTCCTCGAGGCTCAAGGCCCCCCCTTTCACGCACCGCAACGGCGAGGGCGGTGTCTGCCCGGACGGGCAATTTCTAGAACGTGTGTCAGTGATCATAGGGGAGTGTGCGGGGTGACAAACCCCAGCAAAAAGGCGCGATTACTTGAGGGTTTGTACCGGGGCTGGGGTGGCGAATCCAGCGCTCGCAGTCCCGCCGAACGTGCGTTCGCCCTTTTACCCGTTGACCTGGGAATGGTCGATGCATAGCCTTTCAGGCTCTTGCATTACCTACTGTCGGGAGGGAATGTGACCCAACAATTTGGGGCTGGAGTACGCCCCTGAAGTGGGCCCTGGCGCGGGTCTAGATACAGGCGTCCTTTACTGCAACGACAACCTTGAACGGCTGTCCGCGCTACCCCCCGATTCGGTGGACCTCATCTACCTGGACCCTCCTTTTTTCTCTAATCGGGTCTATGAAGTCATTTGGGGCGACGAGGCGGAGGTCCGTTCATTTGAAGATCGGTGGGACGGGGGTATCCAGCATTACGTCGATTGGATGAACAAGCGCGTAGTGGAGATGTATCGAGTCCTCAAAACCACTGGTTCCCTGTACTTACATTGCGACCCACACGCGAGCCACTACCTCAAGGTGATGCTGGATGGGGTATTCGAGGGACAGGACAGTTTCCGAAATGAGATCATCTGGCGTCGTACTGGTTCCCACGGCAAAGTGCGTCGGTTCGGACCTATCCATGATGTGATTCTTTCTATACCAAGAGCAATCAATACACCTGGAATTCTCCTCGCCGCCGCTATATGCGTGGTCACGTTGAGCAGTACATGGTCCAGGATGAGACCGGTTGGCGCACGAACTACTACGGCAACGTATTAACCGGCAGTGGACGACGGGGGGCGAGTCTGGCCAGACTTGGCGAGGATTCGATCCCACCGCTAAGGATCGCCACTGGGCGATCCTTGGCGCATTGCTTGAGGAAGTCGACGAGGACCTATCCGCTCTGAGTCAACATCAGAAGCTAGACCGTCTATATGAACTGGGATACATCAAGATCATCAAAGGCCAAGCATGGCCGATGTATCAGCACTACATCAGTCCTGATTCCGGGCCTCCGGCACCTGACATTTGGGCATATCAGCCCTACACCGAGGGGACAGTTTTTGGAACGGAAGACGGCATAGATGCTGACGTTCGATGGCTCCCGACGAGAGACGCCGAACGCCTCGGATATCCGACGCAAAAGCCCGAGGCGCTTCTTGAACAAATCATTGGAGCCAGTAGCGATCCCGGCGACGTAGTGCTTGACCCATTCTGCGGCTGCGGTACGACCATCGCGGTCGCCCAGGGTTTGAACCGAGAGTGGATCGGCATTGATATCTCACCTACAGCCATGGACGTTATGAGACGCAGATTGTGGAACCAGCATCGCATCAACCCCATCATCGTTGACATTCCGGACACAGAAGAAGCCCTCCGGGCTCTAAAACCGTTTGAGTTCCAGAACTACGTAATAAATACACTGAACGGCACTCACTCACTCCGCAGAACGGGGGACATGGGGATCGATGGCCACTGGTTCTTCACCCGCGACCCAATTCAAGTGAAACAGTCGGAGCATGTGGGGCGCAATGTCATTGATAATTTTCGAGACTGCGATGCGCCGCGCCAACTTCTCGGTTGGCTATGTCATCGCGTTCAGCTTCACTCGCGGCGCCTTTGAAGAGGTCGCCAGAGCAAAGAGTGATGGGTTGAACATCCGCTTGATTCGGGTCAAGGAACTCTTACTGATGATCCGACGACCTGGTAACCCCCTGACCAAACTTGGCCCGCAGCCAGACGGGGAGATCCTTCCCATTCCACCGATGCGAAAGGCGAAGGATCTCCCGTCCGCCGAGCAGCTGGTCGAGAGCGCCCGTAGCCAAGCCGGCTAGTCCTGCTCCCGGCCGGTCAGTGGCTTGTAACTGAGCCGCCGCCCGGCTGCCTGGCTGACCATCCGCTCCAGGCGGGCGCTGTCGTCCATCTTGCAGGTCGTGTAGCGGAAGTCGAACTCCGCCAGGTAGCGGGGCAAGTGCTCCACGCTGACGTGGTGGTGGGTGCCATTGATGCTCCGCTTGAGCTGCGCGAAGTAGCCCTCCACTCGGTTGGTGCTCACGCCCTCTTTGACGTACTCACCGATGGAGTGGTTCACCGAGCGGTGCGACTGGAACAGGGTGCCAAGCGACAGGTAGTAGGTCGCCTGGTCGGTCTGCAAATGGCTTCCGGCGGTGTTCACCTGCTGCAAAATGGTCCGGCGCAGAGAGCGGGCCGTGACCGATGGCATGACCTGAGAGCGGATTTCGCCGGTCTGAACGTCGACAAGTGAGAGTACCGGCGTCTTTTCCGTCGACCCTTGGCGGCTGACGCCCCTCTTGCTTGCGTGGCGGTTCTTCGGCTGGCCGCCGATCCACGTTTCGTCGGCAACGATGGTGCCAGACAGCATCCCGACCAGTGGCTCGCGCTTCATCGCCTCGCGGAGCCTGTGGAGCATGTACCACGCGGTCTCCGGGGTGACGCCGTGCATCCGCTCAATCTCGCGAGCCGAAATGCCGTTCTTCGCCGAGCACATCTGGACCATGACCATGAGCCACGTTTCGATTGAAACCTTGGTGCCGTGGAAGATCGTGCCGGTGAGAACGCTGAACTGCTTGCGGCACTTGGCGCACTTCCACACCCGGCGCTGAGAGAGCTTGCGGTTAGGGCCCGACGCACGCGAAACGCCGTTGGCAGGCTTGAGGAAGTACGCCTTGAGGTTGCCGCAGTGGGGGCACACCGGGCCGTTCGGCCAGCGCAGCTCTTCGAGCACCAAGTAGGCGCTGGCCTCTCCGTCTACCCGCTTGCGGATTTCTGACAAGTTCAGCTTCATAACCCCAGTATGTGCCTAGTATTTGGGTTTGTCAACCCAGACTAGGACGGCAGCCAATATAAACAAGGGCAGGCAGGAAATGTCGAGAAATTGGCTCTGACCTGCTATAATGGTGGAGCACTCGGGGATCGGACCCGACACCGTCTACGTCCAAGGAAGCGGTGGTCGACCAAGACGTGCCCCTGGTGGAGCGCCCCCGGACCGCGGCAAGGTCATCCGCAAAGAGTCCAGGCCCATTAAAGGGTCCGGGGGCCTTTCACCTCCTCATGACGTAGAACCCCCAGGACGCTGTTTGGGGAGCCGGTATATGACGCGGAGCGCCATTTCTGCCAGGTCCAGCCAGTCGCTGAGTCCATCCTCATCCCACCCAGCAGAGGCAGGAGGCAACTGCTCCAGGACCCCCTCAAGCAGTTTGGGGTACTTCTCAGGAGTTGGAGCAGGCCCGGCGCTCCGCTCCGCTTGTCTCGGCTCATCGGTTGTGTCCTGATCTTGAAGATTGACTCCAGTAGAGCGTGGAAGGGGGGCGCTAGCTGGGCGGATCATCCTGTTGGGGACGACTTTGAAGAGTCCAGCCTGCTCCGCCGACTCGCGCAGTCGGGCGGCCGCCATGGGAGCTTGTTTGTCCCCGACTCCATATTGGTTCTTCAGGAGGTTCTGCAATCCCGCTGCCTCCGGCAGCGGCTTGCCCTCCAGCTCAGAGAACACAGCGTTGAACAGGGGAACTAATAGAAACGCTTCCAGCTTGTACGCATCGGAGGCTTCAGCGTAGATCGGCTGCAAGATGTTCTGAGCGAGGTCCGTAACGTGCAGCGCCTGAGATGAACCCTCGATCAGCCCGAACGCCTTGGCCGCACCAACGCGAGATAAATAAGCTCCGTTGTTCGTGCCTCCGTATTTAAGGAGACCTGCGAGGGTTTGACCAGATACGGTGCCTCCGTGATCGAAGATAGCCTGTGCCACCTCAAGCGAGCTGTCCAGATCGTACCGGGGCGCACTCATGTTTGCCATGGCCGTGAGTATACATGAGTTGGATCTGCAACTCATCACACGTTGTCGTATGCGTTGGATTTATTCAGCTGAATATCCCTGTGACCAGGAAGAATGCCCTTAAGCTTGGCGGTTATGACGTACCAGGAGTTGACCGACGAACAGATTCGCGAAATGAACGCGAAATCTGAGCGCATCAGAGACATGATCCTGGCCGATCCGGACTTGGTGAAGATCTTGCAGCTCCGGGCCGACCAGCTTGAGGAGCGTTACCGTTAGGTAAGTGCTGCGCGATACTGCCGCCTTCTGGGAATGGGTGGGGCGAAATAATCCAACCATTGAGCTCGCGAGATTTGTTGAGTCCTGGCTTTCGGAACTGACAGTGGCCTCCTGGGCAGCACCGAGTCAGCCGGTTAAGAAGGATCTTCGGACCGCTCTATTGCAATCGGATGGGGACGAGGTCGTGGTGGCCTACCAGGTTCGCGTAGACGAACCCGTGGACATCGTCGATCTTCTTTGGCTCGGGACTACCGAGGAGTTGGACGCACTTCCTAACCGCCTTTCCTAGGATGGTGATATGCCCCGGAACCAGCACCACCCCACCCCCGAAGAGATGGACGAGCGGGTGAAGGTTGACGTTCCGCCCGAGAAGTTCATCCGCGGGGTCATGGAAGCTGGGGAGCACCCCGAAGAGGATGACGAAGAAGAGGCCGACCAGGAGTAGTGAAGGCTGATTAGGGCGCTGCCTCAAGCAGTCCTGAGCAAGCCTCGCAGCGGTCCAATTCGGGTGTCTCCGTCCATGCCCGCGGATTTCCGCCGTCCCTAATGCGCTTCCCACAAAGCGACCGCGACCTGGTGGGTGTTTCGATCAGGTGCCAGGTGGTGTCGCCCTCGGTAGGCGTTTGAACGCCGCGTATCGCCACAATCGGCAAGGTACTCCGCTGGTGGCGACCGCCAATAGAGACCAAAGTCATGTATCAGGCCAGACACGGATGGAAGTCCCCACCTATCCCCGGTGCGGACACACTTCCAGACGTAGCGTGTAACTGGCAGGCGGTGACGTGCGGCACCGCCTGTTCGGCGGGAAGCCGGCGAGGAAGGCAAAACCCTCAAGTAATCGCGCCTTTTTGCTGGGGTTTGTCACCCCGCACACTCCCGATCATAGGCACGGCTCCCGGGGCCCGGACACGACGGGCGCCGGCCCGATGGTGCCTGCGGGCGGGCTCCGGGGTCCCGGGAGCGCGGCCTATCTGTGATCCGAGGGCCCACCACGGCCGGCCCGAACGACGAGCGCGTCAGAGCTGGCGGCCCGGGCCGCCGCTCAGCCCGACGGGGTCCGCGAGCCTGACGAGGATTTGAGCGTGTCGGCGAGCCGGTGCAGCTCAGCGCGGACCGACGCGGGGACCAGGCGTTGCTCTCCGGGGCACAGGTCGATCAGTGCAACCGACTCGAGGGTGTTGAAGGTGTGGACGTTGGTCGGCAGGTGCGTCTGGTCCTCCACGCTGTGTGCCCCCGCGGCCACCTCCATGAGGGCGTTGTCGATCCCCCCACCCCGGCGCAGGAAAGCGCAGAAGGCGGCTCCATCGGTCAGCATGGCGCGGAGGGCGACATTGCCGTCCTGCTGCATGTAGGTAGCCAGGTCGGCATCGGCCTCGGCCACGCCGGTGAGGTAGCCGGCGTCCTCAGCCGGGGTCGTCTTCGGGGCTCGCAGCGGGGTGGCGTGATGCACGGTCGTGGCTGGTGCGGCCTGGGCGGTCCCGCCGCAGGCTGCGCTCCCGGCGACCAACGAGACGAGGAAGACGAGGGCGGCCCACCGTCGCCGCAATCCGCTCACGGGGAATCGACCGGTTGACGGTGGACGACAATCCCACGGGCGGAACCGGACCTCCTCGGGGCCCTGGGGTCGACCTTCAATCGTTCTCGACCTGGTAGTCCCACTTGGCCACGATGTGATCGCCGTCCGGCGCCCAACGCATGAGCCCTTCGCCCGTGGGCATGACGGCCCGGATTTTGAAGCTGACGCTCTGGCCGGTGCGCAAGGTGGCGGGCAGAGGTGCCTGTCCGGGCACCAGGGCGGGCTTGTAGACCGTCTGCTGATGGTCGATGGAATCGAAGTCTGCCGCGCTGATGGGAACGGTACCCCGCACGTGGCTGATCGAGATCGTCCATGTGCAGGTCGTGAAACTCTCGATCACGGGCAGCCCCTCGCCGGGCACGACCGGACCGTTGACGACCGCCTGGGCCGAGAACGTCGGCGTCTGGACCCGCACGGAATCACCCTCCACCGTGAGAGCCGGGTGGGCCACCGTGCCGACCACGGTCTGGTCGATCGGATGATCGAGTTGTTGCTCGGGGAGCCACGACTGCGGATCCCCGATGTTTCGGCCCGGCGTGGTCGTCAGCGCCGTAGATGCCCCATGCCATCGTGGCCACCAGGACGACGACGACCACCCGGAACAAGGCCGGCCGAATGCTCGACGAACCGGGCCGTCGGGCCCGGTTCGTCGGAGCGTCGGCCGTCGGCGCGACGACCGTGCTCATCCTGAGATGGCCGGGTTCCGACGCCGACGCAGCACCACGTACCCGCCCAGCAGGAGGAGGACAAGAGCCGGGAAGGCGACCGCCAGTGGCGCCTCGGGGAGCCCTTCTCCGGGATTGGTGGGGATGGGGGGCATAAAGCCGTTCCCGCTCGGAGCGGTGAACACGTCGGTCCCGAAAGGCTCGAGTCCGTTCTGGGCGGCGTAACCGATGTGGCCTTCGCCGTCGAGCCCACCGCACACCGACCCGGTCGGGAGGGAGACATCCGTCGAAGTTCCCACGCAGCTGGACACGTCGAACATGTCTTCGATCGTCCGCAGCCAGCTGTAGTGGTTGTAGAACGTGGTGGACACCGAGCCCGGCTTGATGTACGGACTGATGAGGACGCTGCCCGTGTCGCCGCCGCCGTTGGTCGGGTCGGTGGCGTCGAACAGCGGGTCAGCGGTGACGGGCGACGTCGGCGTGGACAGGCTGGAGAGGAGGGCCGGGTCGCCCTCGCCACTGAGCGTGACGCTCGTGACGCTGCCGGCGATGCTCACGGGGTTGCCGGCGTCGTCAATGGCCTGGAACGAGGCGGTGACCGTCGGTCCGCCGCTGTTGGCCGGGTAGCTCTCGCCCGTGTCCGAGACCGTACCGACGAACAGCCCATTGGGGAAGTCGGTGCTGTACGGCCCCGGCGCGCCGGTAATCGGGACGGCCGTGCCGTTGATGGTGATGGAGGTGATCTCCCGCCCGGTGTCGTCACCGACCAGGACCGGGTTGCCGCTGGCGGGCGCGGGGTACGAGATGATGCTCGACCCACCGCCCCCGGTCACGGTGTCGGTGCGGGGCCCGGGACTGCTGCCCGCGTCGCCACGGACGATATTGGGGACGCAGTCGGACGGCACATTCGGCGAGGTCGACGTGCAGGTCGGCGGCCGGTCGATGTCGAGGTT
This sequence comes from uncultured Acidimicrobiaceae bacterium, assembly GCA_963850095.1. Taxonomy (GTDB): domain Bacteria; phylum Actinomycetota; class Acidimicrobiia; order Acidimicrobiales; family RAAP-2; genus Bog-473. The sequence goes on from CAWKJX010000005.1 coordinate 145,046, forward strand.
GAAGCCCGGACCCGGGTCGAGCTGGTTCCCGGAGCCGTCGGTCGCCAGGGGCGAGTTCGGGCCGGTCGGCTCGACGGTGACGTTGGTGCCACTGATGTTCTCGCCGGCCGAGTCGGCGCCGATGCTGTAGGCGCCGAAGATCGAGTCGGCGCCCGGGTAGGTGCCGCCAGACCCGTAGCTGGGGGCGTCGGCCGGGGGCGAGGACTGCGGCGACGAGGTCCCCTGCCCGGGGGGCATCGCCGGCGAGCCGGTCACGACGCTGCTGTTGGTCAGCACATTGTTGAAGCTGTTGCCCGAGTAGGTGAACTGGGGCTCCCCCTCGTCGAAGGTGATGTCGATCAGACCTCCGTCGGCGTAGGCGGTCGACTGCTCGATCAGCGGCACGTAGTAGGCCAGGAACAGGTCCGAGGCGTACAGCCCACCGGTGAAGTTCCGTGGCGTCGTGACCTCGGGGTCGTAGTCGGGCAGCCCGGAGGGCTCCCCGGCGGCGACCCGCTGGGCATTGGTGTACAGCGGGTCGTTCAGGTTGACCTGGCCCGCGTGAGGTCCGCTCGCGTACGTTCCGAAGGCTCCCGACAGGTTGTTGCCCTTGCACGTGGTGTCGTGGGCATCGCTGCAGTTGTCGGGGGTGATCCAGCTGAACTGCGGGACGGTGTCGGCGTTGAGATCGTGAACGAGGCCCTCGTTCGGGTCGTCCAGGTTGGCGATGTGGTTGTTGTCGCAGTTGGTGCCGCCACCCGCAGAGGCCTGCGGCTCGGTGAGCGGCGTCCCGATCGGGTCACCCGTCCCGCCGCCCGTCAGCGAGGCGAACCACGAGAAGGGGAAGTGCTTGGCCACGTACTGGTCCGAGTACTGGGGGTCGTTGGTGGTTCCCGTCCCCTTGACCAGCGACGCCGACGTGAGGTTGCTGACGTCGGCCGGGAAGGTGGAGGTGTCGCTCATGAGGGTCGGGTTCGTCACCGGATTGTTCGAGGACGACCCCGGAGCGCCGCACAGACCATCCTCACGTCCCGGCACGCTGTCGGTCACGAACGAGGTCGAGCCGATGGGCTGGGCGCCGCCGAGGTCCTGGGCATAGCCCTTCCAGCTCACCCCCGCCGCGTTGAACTGGTCGAAGAGCGTGGGCGTTTCGGTGGGGTAGATGCAGCCGTTGGAGGCGGTAATCGTGGGAGGACTGGTGGAGTTGTTGTACACGGTGCCGGTCGGGTAGTTCGGCCCCTCAGCCGACGCGACCTGCCCGTAGTTCCAGTTGGGGGTATCGGAACCGACTGAGCCGATAGTGACGATGGTCGAATTGGAGCCGAACGGAGTGGCGGCGTAACTGCAGTCGTTCTGGGAGTCCTGCTCGGGTGCCTGGCCGGAGGCCAGAGCGATGTAGTTGTCCATGCTGGTGTGGCCGGTCCCGTAGTAGTTCTTCAACAGGACGCCCTCGGAGGGGAGGGTCTGCCACAGGTACGAGTTGTTGTTGAGGCCCGTGAACGTCTCGTCGTAGGACTTGTTCTCGAGGATGATCAGCCAGACGTGCTTAATGGCGCCGGCGGACAGCCCGCCAACGCTGGTTGGGCCTCCGGCGCCCGCCACACCGACCTCGAATGGGGTGAGAGCGCCCAAGACGACCACGAACGCCGCGCCGATAGCGACGGCGAGCCGCTTCACACGAGACTTCCTGCGGCACCTCGAAAGCATGCGCTTACCCTCCTCTTAGAAAAGTTGGTCAGTGCGGTTCTAACCATCCGCGACATCACCGACCAGTGAGCTTGACGGCGTTCCGTCTTCGGGTCGCACAAAGTTCATCGTGGCGTCGCGGCAGCACCACTGTCGTCACTCGAGCGAGCCAGCAGACGAGAGCGCAGGAGATAACGCGCGGTTCGGTTGGCGCGTCACCGGCACAACACGGCCGTCCATCACCCGTTCGCGTCGTTGTCGTGGTCGTCACAGAGTGGCTTGTTCGCGTCCTGCGCCATCCGTAGTGGAACGTTCGCGGTGACATCACGGTTCCGTCACGGTGATCACCGAAACGGCACCAACCGATTCCGGCGGACACTTGTCCCGCGCGGGGCGTGGGAGCGATCGTGCCCGAAGTGCCACGATCAGAAAGGTTCAGCAGTTCTCTTTGTGCACCACGAGCACCAGGGATGACGCCGCTGAGCGCCTAATCTGATCGTCCGAAACGATCGGATGTGGATGATGGGTATTGGAAGCCAACTCAGGATGCAGCTCACCGAACGCATCGAGGGCCGGCCGGGCCGGCGCCTCGAGCAGCAGACCACGCCGGGGCCCCTTCGGTTGTGGTGCTCCGTCGACCATGGCGAAATCGAGTTCTGAGTCTGACCCTGCCATGGACGACGCCGAGATTGCCACCGAGCAGCTCTTCCGCGAGCGGGTCTCGACCGGGAACCTGCCTTCGGACGCCGAGGTGCAGGCACTGGTGACGGCGGGCTACGAGCGCTTCCGCCTTCTCGACGAGGGGAGCGTGCCCGGCTACATCCCCGCCCTCGCCTCGGCCTCGCCCGACGCGTTCGGCGTGTGCATCGCCGGTGTGCACGGCCGGGCCTTCGCCGTCGGGGACGCCGAACAGGAGTTCACGATCCAGAGCATCTCCAAGCTCTTCGTCTTCGCGCTGGTGTGCGACGCCCTCGGGCCGGCCGAGGCGCGGCGCAAGCTCGGCGTCAACAGCACAGGACTGCCCTTCGACTCGGTGATGGGCATAGAGCTCAACGCCGACCGGACCATGAACCCCATGGTCAATGCCGGCGCGCTGGCCGCCTCGAGCCTGGTGCCGGGGGCGACGGGCGCCGAGAAGTTCGAGAACATCGTCGCCGCGCTGTCGCGGTTCGCCGGCCGGCCGTTGGAGATGGACGACGCCGTCTACGAGTCCGAGGCGGCGACCAATTTCCGCAATCGGGGCATCGCCCACCTGCTCTACGGCTACGAGCGCATGTACTGCGATCCCGATGTCGCCACAGACGTCTACACGCGCCAGTGCGCCCTGCGCGTCAGCGCCCGCGACCTGGCCGTGATGGGGGCCACGTTGGCCGACGGCGGAGTCAACCCCATGACGGGAGAACGCGCCATCGCGTCGGGCTCCTGCAGACGGGTGCTGGCGGTCCTGGCCACCAACGGGCTCTACGAACGCTCGGGCGACTGGCTCTATGACGTGGGTCTGCCCGGCAAGAGCGGGGTCAGCGGGGGGCTGGTCACCGTTTCCCCGGGCAAGGGCGGGGTCGGGACGTACTCCCCGCCGCTCGACGAGGCGGGGAACAGCGTGCGGGGCCAGCGCATCACGACCTACCTGTCGGAGGGTTTGGGCCTCAACCTCTTCGCCTCGGCTCCGCCGGCGTGGGAGTAGCCCGGCCCCGGTCCCCCCGAAACGAGAACGTGTTACAGTTTTGCCGAGTGCGGCCCTGACTTGCGGGGACCGCCCGAAGGTGCGCGAGGCTGCCCCACGATGTTCCTCGAAGAGAGTCCTGACCAGCAGCAACTGCGCGCCGAGCTGCGTCGCTACTACGCCGAGCTGCTGACCGACGAGGTGCGGGCGGGACTGGTCGAGGGGGGCGAGGGCGGCGAGGCCTGGCGCCAGGTGGTGCGCCAAATCGGGAAGGACGGTTGGCTCGGTATCGGCTGGCCGACCGAGTACGGCGGGCAGGGACGGCCGGCGACCGACCAGTTCATCTTCTTCGACGAGACGCGCCGGGCCGGGGCACCGTTCCCCTTCGTCACCATCAACACGGTGGGGCCGACGATCATGCGCTTCGGCACCGAGGAGCAGAAGACCTTCTTCCTGTCCAGAATTTCTGGCGGGTGAGCTCAACTTCGCCATCGGCTACACCGAGCCCGAGGCCGGGACCGATTTGGCCTCCCTGCGCACGCGGGCGGTACGCGACGGCGAGGAGTACGTGGTCAACGGGGCCAAGATCTTCACCTCGGGCGCGGACATGGCCGACTACATCTGGCTGGCCACGCGGACCGATCCCGACGTGCCCAAGCACAAGGGCATTTCGATCCTGTGCGTCCCGACCGACGTGCCCGGCTTCGAGTGGTCCATCATCAACACCGTCGGCGGCCTGACCACGACGCAGACCTTCTACGACAACGTGCGGGTGCCCGTGGCCAACCGGGTGGGGGAGGAGAACGAGGGCTGGCGCATGATCACCACCCAGCTCAACCACGAGCGGGTCGGGCTGGCGGCATGGAGCGGCCTGTCCATTTCGCTCTACGAGGACGTGGTGGCCTGGGCGGCCCGACAACCGACCGACGACGGGCGCACGCTGGTGGAGCAAGGCTGGGTGCAGATGGACCTGGCCCGTTGCAAGGCCGAGCTCGACGCCATGTGGCTGCTCAATTGGCGCATGGCGGTGCACGTGGCCGAAGGCGAGCTGACGGCCGCGGAGTCCTCCTCCATAAAGGTGTTCGGGACGGAGCGCACGCTCGACGTGTTCCGGTTGCTGGCCGGCGTCATCGGCGCCGCGGGCTATCTGACGCCGGGCTCGCCGGGTGAGCTGGTGCGGGGGCGCATTGAGGCATCGCAACGCCAAGCCCAGGTCAACACCTTCGGCGGGGGCGTCAACGAGGTGCAGCGCGAAATCGTGGCCACGGCCGGGCTCGGCATGACCCGGGGCGCGCGGTGAGCGCGGGTTCGCCGTCGGGCCCGGCGCGTCTCGAGGAGCTGGCCGGGTTCCCCGACCACTCGGCCGAGCTGGCCGAGCTGGTGGGCCAGGTATCGGGCGCGCCCAACCTGTCGTGGGACGCAGTGAACGTGCCCATGATCCGCCACTGGGTCGAGGCCATGGGCGACGAGAACCCGGTCTACCTCTCCGACGAGGCGGCGCAGGCGGCCGGATACGACTCACTGATCGCGCCGCCCTCCATGTTGCAGGCCTGGATCATGCGCGGCCTGAAGCTCTCGAACGAGGTGGAGGCGGCCCGTGAGGCCGAGCGACTCGCAGGGGGACGGGCCCAGCAACCGCATGATGGCGCTGCTCGACGACGAGGGACTGACCTCGGTGGTGGCCACCAACTGCACGCAGAAGTACGGGCGGCCCCTGGTGGTGGGGGATCGCGTGCTGGTGCGCTCGGTCATTGAGTCGATCTCGGACCCCAAACGGACGATGTTGGGGACCGGGCGCTTCGTGACGACGCGCCTGGACTACGTGGCCGTGCCCGATGCGTCCGTGCCGTCCGGTCCCCTGTCGGAGGAGCAGGTGCAGGTCCTCTACGACGCCGGCGAGCCCGTCGCCACCATGCTCTTCCGGATTTTGAAGTTCATGCCGGGGGAGCGCACGGCGCCCCGGCCGCCGCGCCCGCACCCGGCCCTGACCCAGGACAACGCGTTCTGGTTCGAGGCGGCGCGGTCGCATCTCCTCCTGATCCAGCGCTGCGCGTCCTGCGGCACGCTGCGCCACCCTCCGCTCCCGGCCTGCGGCGTATGCGGCTCTTTCGAATGGGACACGGTGGAGTCCTCGGGCCGGGGCACGCTGTACTCCTACGTCGTCGTGCACTATCCGCAGGTGCCGTCCTTCGAGTACCCGCTTCCCATCGGGCTGATCGAGCTGGAGGAGGGCACCCGGGTGGTGGCCAACCTCGACGGCGTGGCCGTCGGCGACATCGAGATCGGCATGGCGGTGCGGGCCGAGTTCGTCGACCACGACGACGAGCTGTCGCTGCCGGTGTTCGTGCCGGCCGGGTCTGGAGGGGAGGGCTGATGGAGTTCGGTCCCAGCGAAGAGCAACTGGCCGTCTCGGAGACGGCGTCGGGGCTTATGGCCGGCCTGGTCGACCCCGAGCGGGTGACCGCGGTGGAGTCCACCGAGGACCGCGTCGACCGGGACCTGTGGCAGGCGCTGGCCGGCGCCGACCTGCTCGGTCTGGCCGTGCCCGAAGAGCACGGAGGTGGCGGCTACGGGCTGACCGAGCTGTGCCTGCTGCTCGAGGCCCAGGGCAACGCAGTGGCGCCCATCCCCCTGTGGGCCACGCTGGTCCTCGGCGCCCTGCCCCTCGCGCACTTCGGCTCGGCGGCCCAGCGGGAGCGCTGGCTGCCCGGGGTGGTGAGCGGCGAGGTACTCCTGACCGCGGCGCTGGCCTCGAGCGCGGCCAGCCCGACCTCGTCGCCGGCCCTGGGCGCAGAGGCCGACGATGAGGGGTGGGTGCTGAACGGGACGGAGCTTGTCGTGCCGCAGGCCCACGTCGCGACCCGGGTGGTGCTGCCGGCGCGGACCGAGGGCGGCGCCGTGGTGGTGGCGCTGGTGGACCCGGCGGCGCCCGGCGTGTCGCTGGAGCGCACGGTGACCACCAACCGTGAAATCCACCCGCATCTGCACCTGTCCGGCCTGCGGGTCGGGCCCGACGACGTGCTGGCCGGCCCGCAGTCGGGGCGCTCCGTGCTCGATTTCATGGTCACGGCCTCGACCATTGCGCTGTGCGCGTTGCAGGTGGGCGTGTGCGAGGCCGCGCTGACGCAGACGGCGGCCTACCTGAACGCCCGGCACCAGTTCGGGCGGCCGCTCTCGACCTTCCAGGGCACCATGCTGCGGGCGGCCGACGCCGCCATCGACATCGAGGCCATGCGGGTCACCTGGCAGAACGCCGCCTGGCGCTTCGACAGTGGTCGCGACGCGGCCGACGCGGCGCGGGTGGCCAAGTGGCAGGCGTCGGAGCGGGGGCAGCGCACGGTGGCGGCCACCCAACACCTGCACGGGGGCATGGGGGCCGACATCACGTACCCGATCCACCGCTACTTCCTGTGGGGAAAGCAGATCGAGCTCTTGCTGGGCGGGGCCAGCCTGCAGCTGTCGAAGCTGGGTGCGTCCATCGCGGAGCGGGCGCTGGTGGAGGCGCAGTCGTGAGCGGCGGGCCGGCATCGGCGGGGCCGACCTTCTTCGACGTGTCGGTGGGCGACGAGCTGCCGGTGCTCGAGTTGCCGATTTCGCGCACCCTGATTGTGTCGGGTGCCCTGGCCAGCCGGGACTACCAGGACGTGCACCATGACCAGGTGCTGGCCCGGGCCCGCGGGTCAAAGGACATCTTCATGAACATCCTGACCACCAACGGGCTGGTCGGCCGCTACGTGACCGACTGGTCGGGTCCGCGCAGCCGGCTGGCCGAAATCGACATCCGCCTCGGGGCGCCCAACCACCCCGACTGCACCATGACGCTGACCGGCTCGGTCCTGGAGAAGGGGCCGCTGGGCGACGACGGCACCTCGGGCATGGTGAAGGTGGCCGTGCGCGGCGCCAACGACCTGGGCGACCACGTCACGGGCACGGTCAGCGTGATCCTCCCGCTCGGCGACGGGGACGGCGCCTGATGCCGCACACGTTCGCCGGCGCGGTGGCCATCGCCGGCATCGGCGCCACCGAATTCTCGAAGGCGTCGGGCCGCTCCGAGCTCCGGCTGGCCGCGGAGGCGGTGGACCAGGCCCTGAAGGAGGCCGGCCTGGCGCCGGCCGAGGTGCAGGGCATGGTGACCTTCAGCTCGGACACCAACCCCGACATCGACCTTGCTCGCAGCCTCGGCATCGGAGAGCTGAGCTTCTTCAGCCGCATCCACTACGGCGGCGGCGCGGCCTGCGCCACCGTCCAACAGGCGGCGCTGGCCGTGGCCTCGGGCGTGGCGGACGTGGTGGTCTGCTACCGCGCCTTCAACGAGCGGTCGGGTAACCGCTTCGGTGCCGGTGTGCAGGGACGGGCGGCCCTTCCGAACGCCGAGAACGCGCACATGGCGTCCTACCTCCCCGTGGGGCTGCTGACGCCGGCCTCGTGGGTGGCCATGGCGGCCCAGCGGTATCTGCATGCGACCGGGGCCACCAGCGAGGACCTGGGGCGGGTGGCCGTGGCCGACCGCCGGCACGCGGCGACCAACCCCAAGGCCTGGTTCTACGAGCAGCCGATCACGCTCGAGGAGCATCAAGCCAGTCGCTTCATCGTCGAGCCGCTGCACCTGCTCGACTGCTGCCAGGAGACCGACGGCGGCCAGGCTCTGGTGGTGACGTCGCTGGAGCGGGCGCGCGACCTCGCCACGAGGCCGGTGGTGGTGCGCGCCGCCGCCCAGGGCTCGGGGGCCGGCCAGGACATGATGACGAGCTACTACCGCGACGACCTGCTCGGGCTGCCCGAAATGGGCGTCGTGGCCCGCCAGCTGTGGGAGACCTCGGGTCTGGGCCCGTCCGACATGCAGGCGGCCATCCTCTACGACCACTTCACGCCCTACGTGCTCTACCAGTTGGAGGAGCTCGGCTTCTGCGCCAAGGGCGAGGCCAAGGACTTCGTGCGCGACGGGCGCATCGAGGTCGGCGGCGCGCTCCCCCTCAACACCCACGGAGGCCAGTTGGGCGAGGCCTACCTGCACGGGATGAACGGCATCGCCGAGGGCGTGCGACTGGTGCGGGGCACCTCGGTCAACCAGGTGGCCGGCCTGGAGCACGTCGTGGTCACGGCGGGCACCGGCGTGCCGACCAGCGGGCTGGTGCTGGGCGTCGATCGCTGACGGGACTGCACTTCTGCCCGCGACCGGACCGGTGCGACAGGCCGGGCCGCCGCGTCGGTTCGTGGCCGGAACTCTGGTGGCGGTGGCACCGCGTTCGAGGCGAGGAGCGCCCTCTGCACGGGGAGCGTCGTTTCGAAAACGCTTCACGGGTGGGTTTAGGCCGACCCGGGATCGGGTTGGTGCCGAGCAGCCCGCGGGTCCATGGCTCGAGGCGGCATCCGGGTCCGGGTCTGAGCGGCTCGACGCCCGAGAGCGCCGGACAGTCCACCGGGTCGGCGCTCCCGGCCAAAACAGCGCCGTCGAAGTCTAAGGTCAGGGCGATGAGTCCGACCGGCACACCGAAGATCGGCGTCGACATCGGCGGGACCGGCATCAAAGGGGCCCCGGTGGACGTGGCGGCGGGCAGCCTGCTCAGCGAGCGCATCCGCCTGCTCACCCCGCATCCGGCCACGCCCGATTCCGTGGCCGGGGTGGTGGCCGAGCTCCTGGAGCAGATCGGTGGGGACGCGCCGGTCGGGTTGACCATTCCGGCGGTGGTGCACAACGGCACCGTGGAGACGGCGTCCAACATCGACGAAGCCTGGATCGGGATCGATGCGGTGAAGTTGTTCGTGGAGGCGACCGGCCGATCGGTGGCGGTGGTCAACGACGCCGACGCCGCTGGCATCGCCGAAGCACGTTTCGGCGCCGGCAAGGACGCCACCGGCGTGGTTGCCGTGATCACGCTCGGCACCGGCATCGGCAGCGCGCTCATCATCGACGGCACCCTGGTGCCCAACACCGAGCTCGGCCACCTGCCGCTTCACCACGGCGACGCCGAGGACTGGGCGGCCGACTCGGTGCGCGAGAACGAAGAGCTGTCCTGGAAGACGTACGCCGAGCGGTTGCAGAAGTACCTCGAGCTGGTCGAGCGCATCCTTTGGCCGCAGTTGTTCATCATCGGCGGCGGCGTCAGCAAGAAATCCGACAAGTTCCTGCCTCACATTGTGCTGCGCACGCCGGTGGTACCGGCGAAGCTCTTGAACGATGCCGGCATCGTCGGCGCGGCTCTGTTCGCCCCGGGGGAGTAGCACCGACGACGCGCTGACGAGGGAGGTGCCGTGGGCACGACGGATACGAGGACGGACATCGGCTCGGCTCACGCAGGTGCTGACCACGCCCGGCCGCACGCCCGGCCGCATGGTGGAGGTCGCAGGGCGAGAACTGCGGCAGGTGTCCGCGAGGGGCGCCGGAACCACGCAGCACACCGACCGAAGGGAGACCAGTGAAGGCGACCGAGACACTCCACGAGCGGGGTCAGAGCCTGTGGCTCGACAACATCACCCGCGGCCTGCTCGACGACGGCACCATCAAGAGATTCATCGACTCCTATTCGGTGACCGGGCTGACCTCGAACCCGTCCATTTTCGACAAGGCCATCGGCTCGGGTGACTACGACGACGCCATCCGGGCCAAGGCGAGCCCGGGGCTGTCGGACGAGGATCTGTTCTTCGAGTTGGCCGTCGAGGACCTGCAGCGGGCGGCCGACCTGTTCGGGCCGATTCACGAGCGGACCGACGGGGTGGACGGCTGGGTCTCGCTCGAGGTCTCGCCGCTGCTGGCCTACGACACGGCCAAGACGACCGAGGCGGTCAAGGCGCTGCACGCCCGGGCGGACCGCAAGAACCTCTTCATCAAAATCCCGGGCACGCCCCAGGGTCTGCCCGCCATTACCGAGGCCATCGCCGCCGGCATCCCCGTCAACGTGACCCTGCTCTTCTCGGCCGACCACTTCCGGGCGGCGGCCGAGGCCTACCTGGCCGGGGTGGAGCGCCGCGTCGCCGCCGGCCTCGACCCGGCGGTCGGCTCGGTGGCGTCGGTGTTCATGTCGCGCTGGGACGTCGCCGTGGCCAAGGAGGTGCCGGCGGACCTGGCCGACAAGCTGGCCCTGGCCGTCGGGCTCGACGTCTACCGCGCCTACCGCCAGCTGATGGGCACGGACCGCTTCCTGGCGCTGGAGAACGACGGCGCCCGCATGCAGCGCCTGCTGTGGGCCAGCACCAGTACCAAGGACCCGGCCGCGTCCGACACGCTGTACGTGCACGGCCTGGCCGCTCCCTTCACGGTCAACACCATGCCCAACGAGACGCTCGAGGCCTTCTACGACCACGGTGAGGTCGGTGACCCGCTGCCGGCCGACGGGGCCGACGTCGACGCCCAACTCGGCCGTTTCACCGACGCCGGGGTCGACCTGCGCGCGCTGGCCGCCAAGCTCCAGAGCGACGGCGCCGCGTCCTTCGTCGATGCGTGGCACGAGCTCACCGGCCGGATCAAGACACAGAGGTCTGCACTAGGTTGAGAGCGCCTCGCCACCGAGCCCCCACGGAGGAAGGAGTGCCATGCCTGATGCACCGCTGCCGCTGAGGAAGCGCCCCGCCTTCGCCGCGTTGGCCGACCACCACGCCGCGATCGAGAGCCGCACCCTGCGCGAGCTCTTCGACGCGGACGCCACGCGAGGGGAGCGGCTGAAGGAGGAAGCCGTCGGGCTCTACCTGGACTACTCGAAGAACCGGGTGACGGACGAGACCATGGAGCTGTTGGTGGAGCTGGCCCGACAGTCCGGGCTCGAGCAGCACCGCGACGCCATGTTCGCAGGGGAGCGGATCAACGTGTCCGAGAACCGTTCGGTGCTCCACGTGGCGTTGCGCATGCCCAAGGGGACCACGCTGGTGGTCGACGGCGTCGACGTGGTGGCAGAGGTGCACGAGGTGCTCGATCGCATGGCGGCTTTCGCCCAGCGGGTCCGCTCGGGCGACTGGAAGGGGCACACGGGCAGGCCGATCCGGAACGTGGTCAACATCGGCATCGGCGGCTCCGACCTGGGACCGGTCATGGCCTACGAGGCGCTGCGCCACTACTCCCGGCGCGACCTGGTCTTCCGCTTCGTCTCGAACGTCGATGCGACCGATTTCGTCGAGGCGACGCGGGACCTGTCGGCCGACGAGACGCTCTTCATCGTCTCGTCCAAGACGTTCGGGACGCTCGAGACGCTGACCAACGCCAAGTCGGCCCGCGACTGGGTGGTCGCAGAGTTGGGGGACGAGTCGGCCGTCGCCAAGCACTTCGTGGCCGTCTCCACCAACGAGAAGCGCGTGGCCGACTTCGGCATCGACACCGACAACATGTTCGGCTTCTGGGACTGGGTCGGCGGTCGCTACTCCATGGACTCGGCCATCGGGCTCTCCACCATGCTGGCCATCGGCCCGGACCAGTTCGCCGAAATGCTGGCGGGTTTCCACGCCATGGACGAGCACTTCCGCACGGCGCCGCTGGCCGAAAACCTGCCGGTGCTCATGGGCCTGCTGGCCGTGTGGTACGTGAACTTCTTCGGGGTGCAGACGATCGGGGTCATGCCCTACGAGCAGTACCTCAAGCGGTTCCCCGCCTACCTGCAGCAGCTGACCATGGAGTCCAACGGCAAGCACGTGACCCTCGACGGCACGCTGGTGGACTACGACACCGGGCCCGTGTACTGGGGCGAGCCCGGGACCAACGGCCAGCACAGCTTCTACCAGCTGATCCATCAGGGGACGCGGCTCATCCCGGTCGACCTCATCGGGTTCGGCCAGACGCTGAACGCTCTCGGCGAGCACCACGACATCCTGACCTCCAACGTCTTCGCCCAGGCCCAGGCGCTTGCCTTCGGCAAGACGGAGGCAGAGGTGCGGGCCGAGGGCACGCCCCCCGAGGTGGTGCCTCACCGCGTCATGCAAGGGAACCGTCCGACCACCGTGCTCTTGGCCGAGAAGCTCACGCCGTTCAGGCTCGGCACGCTGGTGGCGCTCTACGAGCACAGCGTGTTCACCCAGGGCACCGTGTGGTCGATCGACTCGTTCGACCAGTGGGGCGTCGAGCTGGGCAAGGTGCTGGCGGTCGCCATCATCCCCGAGCTCGAGAGCGAGGCCGAGCCGGCGCTGGCCCACGACTCGTCGACCAACGAACTGATTCGCAAATACCGGACACTCAAAGGCTAGGAGCGACACAATGCCGACTGACAAGCCCATGCAGCTGGGCATGGTGGGGCTGGGTCGTATGGGGGCCAACCTCGTGCGGCGACTGATGCGGGACGGTCACCGTTGCGTCGTCTACGACGTGAACGCGAGCGCGGTGAAGGCTCTCGAGGGCGAGGGCGCCACCGGCGCGTCGTCGCTGGAGGACTTCGTGGCCAAGCTCGAGAAGCCACGTGCGCTCTGGCTCATGCTGCCGGCCGCCATTGTGCAGTCGACGCTGGATCAGCTCATTCCGCTGCTCGAAGCCGACGATGCCGTCATCGACGGCGGCAACTCGTACTACCGGGACGACATCACGAGGGCCAAGCAACTGGCCGAGCACCAGCTGCACTACCTCGACTGCGGCACCAGCGGCGGAGTGTGGGGGCTCGACCGCGGCTACTGCCTGATGATCGGCGGCGAGACGGACGTGGTCCAGCGCCTCGACCCGCTTTTCAAGACGATCGCGCCCGGGCAGGGCAGCGCCGAGCCGACGCCGGGGCGGACGCGCACCGACGGCACGGCGCCGGACGGCTACCTGCACTGCGGGCCGAACGGCGCCGGCCACTTCGTGAAGATGGTTCACAACGGCATTGAGTACGGCATGATGGCCTCCATCGCCGAGGGGCTGAGCATCATTAAGCACGCCAACGCCGGGTTGGGGACCCAGGTGGAGGATGCCGAGACGACCCCGCTGCGCGACCCGTGGGCCTACCAGTACGACATCGACGTGGGCGAGGTGGCCGAGGTGTGGCGGCGCGGATCGGTGGTCGGGTCTTGGCTGATGGACCTCACCGCCGACGCCTTCGCGCGCTCGCCGGACCTGGACGACTTCACCGGCCGGGTGTCGGACTCGGGCGAGGGCCGCTGGACCGTCCTGGCCGCAGTGGACGAGGGCGTGCCGGCCTCGGTCATCACGGCCTCGCTCTTCGAACGTTTCGAGTCGCGCGGCCTGGGTCAGTTCGCCGACAAAATCCTCTCGGCCATGCGCAGCGAGTTCGGCGGCCACGCCGAGAAGCCGTCGTAATGCACCACGAGCTGGAGGCGGTGGCCGACCCGGCGGCCGTGGCCCGGGTCGGCGCGGCCTTCGTGGCCACCCGGGCCCGCCAAGCGGTCGACAGGTCGGGACAGTTCCACTTCGCGGTGAGCGGCGGGCACACGCCCTGGGCCATGTTCGCCGAGTTGGCCTCCGAGACCGTGCCGTGGAAGGACGTCGTGATCTACCAGGTGGACGAGCGGGTGGCGCCCCCCGACGACCCCGACCGCAACCTGCATCACCTGCGCGAGGCGCTGGGTTCGGCTCCGGCCCGCGTCGTGCCCATGCCGGTCAACGACGACGACCTGGAGGCGGCGGCAGCGTCCTACGCCAGTGCGCTGCCCCAGCAGTTCGACCTGGTGCACCTGGGGCTGGGCCCCGACGGGCACACGGCGTCGCTCGTACCGGGTGACCCCGTCTTGGAGGTGGAAGACCGGCTGGTGGCGCTCACGCAGCCATACCAGAACCGGGTCCGCATGACGATGACCTATCCCGCGCTGGCCCGGGCCCGCCAAATCCTCTGGCTGGTCACCGGGGCCGACAAGTCGGGTCCGGTCGCGCAGCTGCTGGCGGGTGACACCAGCATCCCAGCGGGGCGGGTACAGGCCGAGGCATCACTCGTGCTCGCCGACGCTGCCGCGGCCGGCACCTGAGGGATCCGGTGGCGACGTGGACGGCTCAGCGCCGGAAATCCGTCCGTTCCACCGTCGTGCCCCGGCCGACGAGCACCGTCGCGACCAGCTGCGGCGGGAACAGGCCATGCGCCACCACGCCCGGGGTGGCCGACAGGCGCGCGGCCAGCACGGCGGGGTCGCCGACCTCGCCCTCGAAGTCGGCGATCACGCCGCCGTCGGGGCTGGGCGGCACGTCGCGCAGCGACGCCACTGCGAGATGGCGCAGCGTGGCCGCGAGGCCGAAGGACAGGAGCTCGAGCGGAATCGGCGGGTGCAGGTGCGCCACCGGTTTGGAGGAGTCGGCGATCACGACGAAGCGATCGGCCGCGGCGGCCACGATCTTCTCCCTCGTGTGGGCCGCCCCACCCCCCTTGACGAGCCAACCGTCCGGGGCGACCTGGTCGGCACCGTCGATGGTCATGTCCAAGCGGTCGATGTGGTCGAACGCCTCGACGGTCAGGCCCAACCGGCGCGCCTGCCTCCTCGGTGCGAGGGGAGGTGGCCACACAGCGCAGGTGCAACGATCGCGCCGCCAGGGCAGGGAGAAGGAAGGCCACGGTCGAGCCGGTGCCCAGGCCGACGATCATGCCGTCCTCGACCAGCTGCGCCGCTGCTTCGGCGGCGAGCTGCTTCTCGGCATCGATGCTCATGGCGTGGCCGGGGCCGGCCGTGGGTGAGACACGGATGGGAGGTTAGAGCACATGCCGCTCGGCTACTCGAAGCCCTTGTACCTGCTGGCGTTCGACCACCGCGGGTCGTTCGAGCGCGACCTCTTCGGGGCCACGGAGCCCGTTTCCGACGAGGTGCGCTCCGGCATCATCGCGGCCAAGGAGATCATTTACGACGGCTTCATCGAGGCGGTGCGGCGGGGCGTGCCGAACGAGGCCGCCGGCGTCCTGACCGACGAGGAGTACGGCGCCGGGGTGGCCCGGCGGGCGCGGGCCGACGGCCACCTCCTGGCCATGCCGGTGGAGAAGTCGGGCCAGGCCGAGTTCGAATTCCAGTACGGCGAGGATTTCGGCGCCCACATAGAGGCCTTCGACCCGACATTCACAAAGGTCCTGGTGCGCTACAACCCCGGCGGCGACGCGGTGCTCAATGCGCGCCAGACCGAGCGCCTGGCTCGCCTGACCGGCTGGCTGCACGAACGGGGGCGGCTCTTCCTCTTCGAACTGCTGGTGCCGGCGACGCCGGAGCAATTGCAGTCGGTCGGTGGGGACCAGCGGCGCTACGACGTAGAGGTCCGCCCCGGGCTGGTGGTCCGGGCGATCGAGGCGCTCCAGGCCGGCGGGGTAGAGCCGGACATCTGGAAGATCGAGGGACTCGACCGGGCCGATGCCTGCGTCAAAGTGGTGGCCGCCGCCCGGGCCGGCGGGCGCGACGGGGTAGTGTGCATCGTCCTCGGTCGAGGCGCCGACGAGGCTCAGGTCATCGAGTGGCTCCGCGTGGCTGCTCCCGTGCCGGGGTTCGACGGCTTCGCGGTGGGCCGGACGATCTGGGAGGAAGCCCTGCGCTCCTTCATCGCGGGCACCATGGAGCGGGGCGCCACCGTCGAGCAGATCGCCCAGCGCTACATCGAGACCTTCAACGGCTTCACCGGACGTTCCTGAGGGCAAGGAGGCCTATGGCAACCCCCATCAAACTCTTCCTCTCCGACGTCGACGGCACGCTGGTCACCCCGCACAAGATCCTCACGGACCGGGCCATCGCCGCGGTGCAGCAGCTGAAGAAGGCGGGCATCATGTTCGCCGTCACGAGCGGTCGGCCGCCCCGGGGCATGTCGATGCTCGTCGAACCGCTGGAGCTCACCACCCCCATCGCCGCGTTCAACGGCGGCATCTTCGTCAACCCCGACATGACGGTGATTGAGCAGCGGACCGTGCCCGACGACGTCACGCCTCGCGTGATCGCCGAGTTCCTGGCGCGCAACATCGATGTCTGGGTCTACCGGGGCGCGGACTGGTACGTGCGTGACCCCAAGGCCCCTCACGTCGACATCGAGGCGGAGACGGTCAGGTTCGAGCCGACGACGATCGCCGACTTCTCGACGGTGGCGGACGGGGTGGCCAAAATCGTCGGGGTGAGCGACGACCACGATGGCCTGCAGGCTGGCGGTGGATGTCGTGCGCCAGCGGCTCGGCGACCAGGTGTCGGCGGCGCGGTCGCAGCCGTACTACGCCGACGTGACCCATCCGGACGCCAACAAAGGTGCGGTGGTCAAGTACCTGTCGGCCAAGTACGGCATCGACGAAAGTGAGATCGCGACGATCGGCGACATGCCCAACGACGTCCTGATGTTCGCCCACTCGGGGTTGAGCATCGCCATGGGGCAGTCCGGCAGCGAGGTCCACCGGGCCGCCCGGCGCGTCACGACCTCGAACGAAGACGAAGGCTTCGCCAACGCGGTGGAGCGCTACATCCTGCCGGGCTGAGAGGGAGCGAAGAGAACGATGGGCAAGAGTGCGATGACCGACGCCGACGTCCTGGTGATCTTCGGGATCACCGGAGACCTGGCCAAGAAGATGACGTTCCGCGCCCTCTACCGCCTGGAGCGCCGGAAGCTTCTCAAATGCCCGATTGTCGGAGTGGCGCTCGACGTCTGGTCCCATGACCAACTGTGCGACCACGCTCGCCAGGCCATTGTGGACAGCGGCGAGAGGTTCGACGAGGAGGTGTTCGCTCGTTTCTGCGGCCGCCTTTCCATGGTGTCGGGCAACTACGCCGACGGCGCCACGTACGCGGCCGTGGCCAAGGCGATCGCGGGCAGACAGCAACCGGTCTTCTACCTGGAGATACCCGCCGTCGCTGTTCGGACGGGTCGTCGAGGGCCTGGCCGCGGAGGGTTTGACCGAGCGGGCCCGGGTCGTGGTGGAGAAGCCCTTCGGCCACGACCTGGCCTCGGCCCGTGCGCTCAACGCGGAGCTGAGCAAGGTGCTCCAGGAGTGGCAGATCATGCGCATCGACCATTTCTTGGGCAAGGAGCCGGCGATGGACATCCTCTTCCTCCGGTTCACCAACTCCGTGCTCGAGCCGTTGTGGAACCGGGACCGCATCAGCAGCGTGCAGATCACCATGGCCGAGAACTTCGGCGTGGAGGACCGGGGGAGCTTCTACGACCCGGTGGGCGCCCTGCGCGACGTGGTGCAGAACCACTTGATGCAGATCATCGGGCTCGTCGCCTCCGAGCCGCCGGCATCGCCCGACGCGGACGGCCTGCGCGACAAGCGGGTGGACGTCTTCCGGGCCATGCCCGATGCAGATCCCGCGCACTACGTCCGCGGCCAGTACGACGGTTATCTGTCCGTTCCGGCGTGGCGCCCGATTCGGGTACCGAGACCTTCGCCGCCCTCAAGCTCTGGATCGACAACTGGCGTTGGTCCGGCGTGCCCTTCTTCATCCGGGCCGGCAAGGCCATGGCCGAAAAGGTCACCGAGGTGCGCATCATCTTCAAGCGGCCGCCCCGGGTCGCCTTCGCCGCCAACGTCGCGCCCGACACCAACGAACTGGTGCTGCGGATCGACCCGAAACCCGGCACGGACCTGATTGTGCAGGCGAAGAAGCCGGGTGCCCAGACGACGCGCACCGTCGACCTGTCGCTCATCTTCTCCGACGAGCTGGGGGAGGCTCCGGAGCCTTACGAACGCCTGCTCGGCGATGCCCTGCGCGGGGACGCCAGCCTCTTCACCCGGGAGGACAGCGTGGAGGAGACGTGGCGGATCGTGCAGCCCCTGCTCGACTCGCCGCCGCCGGTCGTGAGCTACGCCCAGGGGTCGTGGGGCCCCCGCGAGAGCGACGAGCTGGTGGCCGGGCACCCGCGCTGGCGCATGCCCTGGCTGTAGGTCAGAGCGGCCGGCCCCCGACCGACTCCTCCAGGGCCGCCGCCACTTCGGCCTCGAGCAGCCGGTAGGCCCCGCCCCTCTCGGGCTGCCAGAGGACGGCGTCGGCACAGTTCCAGCGTTCGGCTCGCAGCCCTCGCTTGAGCACCTTGTTGGTGGCGGTGAGCGGCAACGACGCGCTCACGCGCACGAAGCGCGGCGCCCACTTGGTGCCGAGGTCGCCCTGGGCGTCCAGAAAGGCGGGCAGGGCGGCGGGATCCAACGAATCGACGCCAGGCCGCAGCTGCACGGCCGCCATGACCTGGTCACCGACGACCGGGTCGGGCACGGCGTAGACGGCGGCCAACGTGACGTCGGGATGCCGCTGCAGAATGCGCTCGATGGGCGCCGAGGCGAAGTTCTCGCCGTCGACGCGCAGCCAGTCGTGGTCACGGCCGGCGAAATAGAAGAAGCCGGCCTCGTCGCGGTAGGCCAGGTCGCCCGACCAGTACCAGCCCTCACGCAGGCGGGCCCGTTGCGCCTCGTCGTTGCGCCAGTACCCCTCGAAACCCGCCCCGCCAACCTTGGACACGAGCTCGCCGATGGCCTCCTCCGCGTTGAGCAGCCGGCCCCTGTCGTCGAAGCGGGCCGGCGGGCACTCCTCTCCCGTGGCGGGGTCCAGCACGACGGTGCCCTCCGGCGCCACGCCGAGGGCGCCCGGCGGCGTGTCGGGCGTGCGCACCACGGTGGCCCCGCCTTCGGTCGACCCGTAGGAGTCGGTCACGGTCACTCCGAAACGCTCGGCGAAGCGAGCAACGTCGTCCAGCGACCCCTCGTTGCCGAAGGCACGGATGAGCGGGTTGTCGGCATCATCGGGCTGCTCGGGTGTGGCCAGAATGTACGCCAGCGGTTTGCCCACGTAGTTGAAGTACGTGGCTCCCGCCCGGCGCACGTCGGGCAGGAAGCCCGAGGCGGAGAAGCGGCCGCCGGCGGGCAGGGCGAAGGCGGAGCCGGCCATGAGCGCCGGACCCCAGCCCGCCATCAGCGCGTTGGAGTGGAAGAGCGGCATGGACAGATAGCAGACGTCCTCGGGCACCAGCGCGTACATCTGGGCCACGATGCTGCCGATGCGCGCCAACCGTCCCTGCGTGCACAGGCACGCCTTGGGGGCGCCCGACGTGCCCGAAGTGAAGAGGAGATAGCCCAGCGTCTCGGGCGTCACGGACGGGTCGGCCACCTCCGCTGCCCCGATGCCGGCGAACGGGTCCAGGCGCGACCGCGGCCTCGACGGTGTCGAGCACGAGCACCCGCGGGTTGTCCGCCGAAACGGTGCCCAGACTGGCGCCGATGCGCGTCCCCTCGACCAGTGGCAGGTTGGCGGTCTCGGTGACCAGGAACTGGCACTCGGTGTGCGTGAGGTCGCGCACGAGCTCGTCGCCCCGGTGCGTCGGGTTCGCTCCGACGACCACCGCGCCGACCAGCGCGGCTGCCTCGAGCCAAAAGACGAACTCGGGCACATTGTCGAGCAGGACGGCGACGTGAAACGGGCCGTCGACCCGCCGGGCCAGGAGCCAGGCCGCCCGCTGGGCCGCCCGGGCCACCACGTCGGCGTGGCTCAGGCGGAGGTCGCCGGCCACCAGGCCGAGACGGTCATCGGCCGCGCGGGCCAGGACGCCCGCGGCGATGGTCCCGGGCGCCGGGCCTGGTTCCGACTGCGCTTCAGCTGGAATCACCGCAACTCCAAACGTCTCTGAACTGGGATTAAAGGCCCATTATTGGAACACGTTGCATTTTAGCCGGTGCCGTGTTACCGTCGCAGGAGCGCCTGCGGAACGGACCGCGGCCACCCTACGGGAGGACGGGCAGACCCCATGGAATTCGGGATCTTCAACAGCGTGTGCGTGCTGCCGCGCTACGTCGAGCAACACGGTGCGTCTGCCGAACACGACCGCATCATGGACGAGATCGCCTACGTCGAGGCCGCCGACAAGGCGGGGTTCAAGTACGCCTGGGTCACCGAGCACCACTTCCTCACGACGTACTCGCACCTCTCGGCCAACGAGTCCTTTCTGGCCTACGCGGCCGCCCGCACCAACAACATCCATCTCGGTTCGGGCATCTTCAACATCACGCCTCCGGTGAACCACCCCGCCCGCATTGCCGAACGGGTGGCCATGCTCGACCACCTCTCCGGGGGCCGCTTCGAGTTCGGCACCGGCCGAGGCTCGTCCACCACCGAGCAGAAGGGCTTCGGGATCGAAGACTCCGAGCTGACCCGTGAGATGGTGGCCGAGACCCTCCCGCAGATCGTGCGCATGTGGAAGGACGAGGACTACAGCTACGACGGCAAATTCTTCTCCATGCCGGAGCGCAACGTGCTTCCGAAGCCCTACTCCAAGCCGCACCCCCCCATCTGGATGGCGGCCGGATCACCCTCCACCTTCGATTTGGCGGCCGAGATGGGCGTCGGCGTTCTGTGTTTCGGCTTCTCCACCCCGGATCAGCTCACCCCGCTCGTGAGCCGCTACAAGGAGAAGATCGCCAACTGCACGAACCCGGTCGGCGGCTTCGTGAACAACAACGTGATGATCACGACCCAGATGGTGTGCATGGAGGACGGCGCCAAGGCGCGCAAGACCTTCCTCGAGGCTGACTCGAGTTACTTCATGAGCATCCTGTTCCGCTACCTCGACACCTTTCCGCGGCCGGCCGGGATCCCCGAGTGGCCCGAGATCATCCCACCGATCACGTCGGACCAACTGGACGCGGCCATTGCGGCGGGAGCCACCGCCGTCGGCGATCCGGACGAGGTGAACAAGGTCGTCGAGGCATTCAGTGCGACGGGAGCCGACCAGCTGTCGTTCGGCATGCTGTCGACTTCCATTTCACGCGAATCGTGCGAGGAGGCCGTGGAGACCTTCGGCAAGCACGTGCTGAAGAACTTCGACAAGGACCCGGTCCACAACACGACGAAGCAGCGCCTGGCGGCAGGGGGCAACTAGCACCTGCCGCTGACGGCCGAGACGCGCGGACCAGCACCAGGCTGGACACCCGACCTCGGCCGCGCCTACGAGCGGACGGGCATTGCCATGACGGGCTGATCATCGACGGTCGTCAGAGGCGGAGGTCGCCGGCATCGAGGCGGCGGTCGATCTCCTCGGCCACCTCGGTGGGGAGGCGTGTGCCCGCGTCGACCCGGTGGCGCTCGTCGACCCCGTGGTCCTCGAACTGGGCCCACAGATCGTCGACCACGTCGGCGTCGGCCAAGGCGCCCGCGTGCGCCGGCTGGGCCCGCCGGTCCTGCACGCGTTGTTGGACGATGCCGATCGGGGCGCGCAGCACGGCGTAGTTCAGCGTGACGCGGTGCGGCTCGCACGCGGCGGCGAAGAGGTCGAGCATGAAGGGGTAGAGGATGCCTTCGGCCACCGTGAAGTAGCCGCCCTGGGCGAAGGCGGAGACGGCTTGGGCCGCCGCGGTGAGCACCACCCGGTTTTGCCGGTGCGCCTCGGCCTTCCACGGCTCGAGGGCACCACGTCGCAGCTTGGCGAAGAACCAGTCGAGGTCCAGACAGGCCGAAGGCTCGTGCCGGTCGGCCACCAAGGGGGCCACGGTGGTCTTGCCGCTTCCCGGTGAGCCCGTGAGGAGCAGGAGGGTCCCGGGCACCATGGGTGCATCATCGCGTACGTCCCCGCCCGCGCACGCCGGCGCGTGGTGACCCGATGGAGACGCCCGAGCCGTTCAGGTATCCTGCGGCCACGTTCGGCACCCGAAACCTCCTCATGGCGACGGAGTCGGTGGAAACGACCCTGTCGGCCCCGGAACCGGAAGAGGGCTAGCGGTGGAGGACCGCTGCAGCGGCTTCGTCCACCTCGAGCTGGTCGACGCCACGCCCGACGCGTGCGCGGCGAGGTCTGACGCGCTGGTCGGGCTCCCGGGGGTAAGTCGGGTGACGTGGTGGCAGAATTGCGCGCTCGGGCGCACGGACCTGCCCATGCGCGTCCGCGACGGCCCGGCGCTCGTGATGGTCGAGGCCGGCGACGGGTTCGCTGTTCCCGAGCCCATGCCCGGCACCTCGGAGGCCCACTGCTTCCGTCGTCACCCTCGCCCGAGCCAGGGCGTCCTCACCGGCGAGCCGACGCTCGGCCTCCTCGTCGTGTGGATCACCCCGAGGGAGCCCGCGCGGGCCTCCAGCCTGCGCGACTGGGGTGACTTCGTTCACATTCGCCACATCGCGGCAGCCGGCATACCCGGGTTCACGCAGATCTCGGTGTACGAGAACGTCTCGGGTGCCGACCCTCTCTTTCTGCATCTCTACGAGTTCGACAACACCGATGCCGAAGCAACGTTCTCGACCATGATCGACCATGTGGCGCCCCGCTTGGGCGGCATCGACAGCGCCGCGTACGCCGAGTGGGCCGACTGCCGGCCATCGGGAGGACGCATCATGTATTGCAACAGCTTCCGCCGGCTCGGCGAGGTGGTCGCGCCCAAATCCTGACCGTAGAAGGTGGTCAGGGGGCTCCGCCGCCGCCTTGGGCGTGGATGCGCCCGCCTTGCGAGATGATGTCGCCATGGAAGGCCAAATCCAGCACGTCTCGATCCACGGTCACGACATGGCATATCGCTTGGAAGGTAGCGGGCCTGCGCTTCTCCTTCTCCACGGCATCGCCGGGAGCTCTCGGACCTGGCGGGACGTGATACCCCTACTGACCGATCGCTTCACCGTCATCGCGCCGGACTTCATCGGTCACGGTCTGTCCGAAAAGCCCGTCGGGGATTACTCACTGGGTGCGTTCGCCAGCGGCATCCGCGATCTTCTCGAAGTCCTCGACATCGACCGGGCAACCGTCGTCGGTCAGTCGTTTGGCGGTGGGGTGGCCATGCAGCTCGCCTACCAGCATCCTGAGCTCTGCAATCGTCTCGTGCTGGTGGACAGCGGCGGTCTCGGGCGAGAGGTGAGCTGGATCCTTCGATTCATGACGCTGCCCGGGAGTGAGTACTTGATGCCCCTGATCTTCCCCGGATTCGTTCGCGACTGGGGCGACAACCTGTTGCGGTCGGTCAACGACCGCGGCATCCGTCTGGGCCGGTTCACCGAAATGTGGAGCGCGTACGCGTCGCTGGCAGAAGCGGAGAACCGTCAGGCGTTCGCCCGCACCATCAGATCTGTCATCGACCCCGGCGGTCAGACCGTGAGCGCGATGGATCGTCTCTACCTGGCCTCTTCCATGCCGACGTTGATCATTTGGGGGGACCGGGACGACATCATTCCTGTGAACCATGCGCATGCTGCACATCAAGCCATTCCAGGAAGCCAACTGGTGATTGTCGAGGGCGTTGGCCACTTTCCTCAGATCGAGGCGCCGGGACAATTCGTTACTGCCCTGGTCGAATTCGTGGACTCAACCGAACCCGCTCGTCTCGGCGCCGAGGACCGCCAGCGGATGCTCAAGGAGAGATCTGACACGTCGCAGCACTAGCGCCCAATCCCGTGTGCATGCCCCGCAGACGAGATCAACCGGTCCGTCGCCGGCTCGCTCGGTACGAAATGGGCACTCTGGCGCCGTGGGGGATACACCACCAGCGGTGGCCCCATCGACCAAGCACTTGGAATCAGCTCGGAGGGCGCACGGCATCGTTCTGGCGTACGGCTGCTTCGGCCTCTCGACGCTTCCAGAGAGATGCGTTTGCGGCAATGGCGGCCGTGAGCAACCTGCCCGCGAAGTACATCCACAGCAGAAGGGCCAGGGCGATTCCGATTGCACCATAGAGGGAGGACTTCCTCGACACCTCGTAGGCGACGTAGCTGATGGTCAGCAGATGAAGAAGTCCGACGCCCAGACCGACGATGGCGGCCCCAGGGAGGAGAGCAGTCCAATCGCACTCCTCATGGGGCAGCCACAGCGATGCCAGGAACCATGCTGCGCCCGATCCAACGATGGTCAGAACAAATGCAAGTAACCGCAGTGGTATCGACTGCGACCCCATCCAGGCCGCCAAATCTGCGAAGCCAAAGAGTGCGGTGGTGCACCCAACCAAGATCAGGGGGGCCCATGGTGTCGGCTTCCGCGGAGGTTGGACCCCCCAAATCAATCGGTGCACGATCCACAGCACGCCGACGAGCGAGCGGGCTGTGAAAGCCAACGCGATGCCTCCGAGCAAAAGTGCCACAGTACGGTTCGCCAGCGACATGCTGCTTGTGCTTCCCACGGCACTCGCCAGAAGGCCACCGATGCCGGCCGAGCGAGCGGCGTCCTGCGGATCCTGGCCGGCACCGGTCGATGCCAATCCAAAGCCAGTGACCATCACGAACGCATACGGCACGAGGAACATGAAGAGTCGAAAGGCAACTGCCGCTGCGAGCACGCCTCCCCCTGTCTGCGCATCGCGTTCAACCGCCTCAAAGGCCGAATCGATCGAGGCCGAGCCGGCACGGCGGGCCTCGAGGTCGGCCCGTGTGTGCTGCGCCCTCGTACGTAGACGCTCCAGCCTGCTCGGGGCGTGGGCCAACGCCATTCGGTCCCCGGAGCGGTCTCGTTCGGGTGTCGCTGACTGGTCAACCGGATGGTTCCCCGAATCGTCGACCGCAGCCATGTTGCATTCTTGACCATCCGCAGTGAAGACGTCGGCGCTCGCCACAGATCCGCCCAAACTCAAGAAACATCGGAACCTTCAGGCCGGATCGTCATCTCCCACTCCCGGCGAGAGGTAGAAATGGAGCGGGGCGGGCATCCTCGACCCGACTGGCGGAGCTCGTTATGGGGCACGGCGTCCGCGGAGTTCTCGTCTTGAGCGCCGTTCCGCGAGTTGAAGCTTTTCAAGAGCGAGCAGCCATGTGGCACCATGTGCACAGAACCGGGGGACAAGGAGGACGCCATGCGTAGGCTCCGCAACATCGCCGCTGGCCCAGACACCTGCTTACTGCAGTCGTTTGGGAGGGTGGCTGTTGATGCCCACGTCGTCTCTCTCGGGCCTTGTCCAATCTGACATGAACCTTTCATTGAACAGCGTGAATGTCATCAACCTGTTCGCCGAGGACCTTGCTCGAACCAGGACCTTCTACCGGGACGTCTTCGGACTGCCGCTGGTCTTCGAGGACGAGAAGTCCGCTTTGTTCAAGTGCGAGAACATGATGCTCATGGTGAGGGACGCCGGTGTTCCCGAGCTCATCGCACCGGCAGCAGTCGGGAGCCCCGAGGACGGGTCACGGTTCGTGTTGGCCGTGTTCGTCGATGATGTCGACGCTACGTGCACCGAGCTTGCTCAGCGCGGCGTGGTGCTGCTCAATGGGCCGTCGGACCGGCCGTGGGGGATGCGTACCGCCAGCTTCGCCGACCCCTCTGGTCATGTTTGGGAGATCGCGCAGGACCTGGACGCGGAGTAATCGAGAGTCGCCAACAACGCGTCACGCGAACCGAACGGGCTAGGGGCCGGGCTCGGCGTTCGGCATGCTCTTACCGCCATCCGCCTGGGGGACGGCATCCACTTCCTTGTCGAGATGGCGAAGCTGGCCTGAACTAACCCCCTTCACCAATTGTTCCAGCATCTGCGCCCGATTCGATTCCGGCAATGCCTCTATGACCTCGAGCACTTTCTGACTGATCTCCTCGTCTGAGGCGTCGGGCCCTAACTCCTGACTTACCTTTGAGATCAGCTCGGTCACGGTTTCCATGGTTCGCCTCCTTAATGAGAAGGTTACGGGCGCCCTGACACTGCTCGACCACGGTGAGTGCCTCCCGCGTGGTGGGATCTGCCGCACCCTCCCGGCGGCTTCAGAGGGGGCAGTGTGACTCGCCCGCTACCAACCCGTGACGCGCGCCGTCGTGCGCCGTGGCGTATCCGCAAGGTGCCCTGTCAGGCGATGTCAGCTCGTGCCTTCCAAGAGCCGGAAGGCCAGCCGCCGGCCACGGCCCTGCGTGATGGCGAGGGCGATCCAGAGCCGGAACAACGAGTCCACCAGGTCCTCCTGATCGGGTCCGACGAAGACAGGACGCAGTCCGACGCCCGCGATGACGGTCTCGACCGTCTCCCGATCGGCGACGGAGCTCGAGAAGAACATGTCCGCCGGCCCGTCGTCGAAGACGGGCGACGCCATGTTCTCCCCACCCAGCGTGTTGAATGCCCTGGCGTAGCGCGTCCCGGGTGGGAGGTCCGCCCTGGCGTTGGCCACCGGCGCGCCCATCCGGTTCGTGGCGTCGATGACCAGCTTGTCGGTCAGCGCCGCGGCGTGATCGGCCACCAGCTCGGAGACCGCGGCGCCGGGCAGGGCGAGCACGACCACGTCGGCCGCGGCCAGCGCATCGGCGACCGAGGCCGTGGTTGCCCCCGTCCCCTGGGCCACGTCGTCGTCCGCCGGATGCCGCGACCCGAAGGTGACGTGGTGGCCGGCTCCCGCCAGGGAGCGGCCGAGCGTCCCGCCGATGAATCCCGTCCCGATCACCGCGATCTCCATGGTGCGCCCCGTCCTTTTCAGCCTGCCCGCTGCATGCGGCTCCACACCGCTCGACGGATGCGACGGTAGCGGGAGGTCCGGGAGTGCGGCGCGGTGCCCCGTCGTCCTGCGGTGTCATGCTCTGGTGCACGTCGAGCGCTCGGGGGTCAGGCCATGCCAAGTTTGGAGTTCGGGGGGAAGATCGGCCACGACTGGCGGGATTCGGAACCGTGGTGGCCCCCGGTGCCCACCCCGCCTGACGGCGCGCCGAACATCGTGCTCGTCGTCCTCGACGACGTCGGCTTCGCCCAGCTGGGCTGCTACGGGTCCGACATCGAGACCCCGAGGATCGACGGCCTGGCCGCCGAGGGGATCCGACTGACCAACTTCCACACGACAGCCTTGTGCTCGCCCACCCGGGCCTGTCTGCTCACCGGCCGGAACCATCACCGCAGCGGCATGGGCCGTGTGGCCGACCTGGCCATCGGCTTTCCCGGCTACTGGGGCCGGCCGCCGCGGGAGAACGGCTTCCTGTCCGAAATGCTGCGGACGGCCGGCTACGCCACCTACGCCGTCGGCAAGTGGCACCTGAGCCCCGAGGAGGAGACGAACATGGCCGCCTCGCGCTCCACCTGGCCGCTCGGGCGCGGCTTCGACCGCTGGTACGGATTCCACGGCGGTGAGACGCACCAGTTCGTGCCCGCGCTCTACCACGACAACCACAGCGTCATGCCGCCGCGGACGATCGAGGAGGGCTATCACCTCAGCGGGGATTTGGCCGACCGGGCCATCGAGTACCTGGGTGACCTGCGGGCCGTCTCGGCGGAGATGCCGTTCTTCCTCTATTTCGCCACGGGCGCCTGCCATTCGCCCCACCATGCGCCGGCGCAGTGGATAGAGCATTACCGGGGCCGCTTCGCCCATGGGTGGGACGAATGGCGCGCCGAGACGTTCGCCCGCCAGCTGTCGCTGGGCGTGGTGCCCCATGGCACCGTCCTCACGCCGCGGCCTCCCTGGGTGCCGGCCTGGGAGGCGCTCGACGAGCGGCAGCGTGCCCTGGCCGAGCGGTTCATGGAGTGTTTCGCCGCCTTCTTGTCCTACACGGACCAACAGATCGGTCGGGTGCTCGATTTCGTCGAGGACCTGGGCGACGCCGACGACACCGTCGTCATGCTGGTGTCGGACAACGGCGCCAGCTCCGAGGGCGGCCAGGAGGGCACCATCAACGAGGGACGCCTGTCCAACTTCGAGGGTGCGGGCGTCGACGAAATGCACAGCCGCATCAACGAGATCGGCGGGCCGCTGGCCCACAACAACTACCCGTGGGGCTGGACGATGGCCGGCAACACGCCGTTCAAGCGCTGGAAGCGTGAGGTGCACGAGGGCGGCGTGGCCGATCCCTGCATCGTCCGGGTCCCGTCCGCCCGTCGCTCGGGTGGCGGAATCGGCCTGCGCCGGCAGTACGCCCATGCCGTCGACATCGCGCCCACCGTGCTGGAGCTTGTCGGCATCGCCCCACCCCACGAGATCGACGGGATAGAGCAGTCGCATCTCGACGGCACGAGCTTCGCGTACCTGCTGGGCGGGGGAGGGGCGGACGAGCCGGGCCGCCACCTGACTCAGCACTTCGAGATGCTCGGCTCTCGGGCGATCTATCACGACGGGTGGAAGGCGGTGACCTATCACCCGGTCGGGCCGATCTACGGCGACGGGCTGAGCGTGAGCGCGCCCTGGGAGGACGACCGGTGGGAGCTCTACCACGTGGCCGAGGATGTCTCGGAGGCCCGTGACCGCGCGGCCGAGTTCCCCGACAAGGTGGCCGAGCTGGTCGCCCTGTGGTGGGCCGAGGCGCGGCGCAACGACGTGCTGCCACTCGACAACCGGGTCCTCGAGGCCATGGCGCACAAACACGATCGCCGCCGGCCCCAGGAGACCTACCGCTACTTCCAGGGCGGAGCCCAGGTGCCCGAGTGGGTCGCGGTCGACGTCCGCAATCGCTCCCACCGTATTGCGGTGACCGTCGACGTGCCGGACGGCACCGTTCCCGAGGGCACGCTCCTCGCTCTCGGCTGCGCCCTCGGCGGCTGGTCGCTGCACTTGCTCGAAGGCAGGCTGCGCTACCTCCACAACCTGCACGGCCAGAAGCTGTACGAGGTCACGGGGGCTGCCCCGCTCGGACCGGGTCGTCATGTGGTCGAGTTCCGCTACGAGAAGGACGAGGGCCTCGGCGGCCAGGCCGCGCTCGTGGTGGACGGCGGCACGGTCGGCACCGGCACCGTCGACCGGTACACGCCTGTGGCCTTCAACGAGGTCGGCATCGGCCTCACCTGCGGGTACGAATGGGGACCCGCGGTCGGCCGAGACTACGTGGCGCCGTTCCCCTTCAACGGCACCATCGTGCGGGCCGAGGTGTCTGCCACCGGCCCCGTGGTGCGCGACCCCGTGGCGGAGGTGGCCGCCATCCTGGCCATGCAGTGACCGCGGTGGCACGGCTGCTCCCGTGTCAGCTGGCGGACGCCACCTCGACCACAGGCTTGTTCAGCACCACCCCGCCCAACGAACCGTTGAACCGCGCGTCGCCGTAGTTGAAGACGCCTCCGTCGGAGGCCACGATCCAATAGCCGCCGCCGTCGGGCGTCGTCGCCAGGCCGACCGCCGGCCGCACCAGCGGCGTGGCGCCCGCTGAGCCGAAGAAGGCGGCGTCGCCGAAGTTGAAGATGCCACCATCCGACGCCACCAGCCAGTAACCGAGCCCGTCGGGCGTCGCCGCCATGCCGACCACTGGTCGGTTGAGCGGCTTGCCGCCTTCCGAGCCATGAAAGGCGGCGTCGCCGAAGCCGAAGACGCCGCCGTCCGACGCCACCAGCCAATAGCCACCCCCGTCGGGCGTGGTGGCCATTCCGACGATGGGCTTGTCGAGGCGCTGGCCGCCCTCGGACCCGTGGAAGTGGGCGTCGCCGAAGCCGAAGACGCCGCCGTCGGAGGCCACCAGCCAGTAGCCGCCGCCGTCGGGTGTCGCCGCCATGCCCACGATCGGCGCGTTGAGCGGCTTTCCTCCCTGCGATCCGTAGAACCCAGCGTCGCCGTAGTTGAAGACGCCGCCGTCGGAGGCGCCCAGCCAGTATCCCTGCCTCGATGCGGTCGCCGCCATCGCGACCACCGGCGCGTCCAGGTGGATGTTGCCCGTCGAGCCGAAGAAGCCGGCGTTCCCGAACGTGAAGATGCCCCCGTCGGAGGCCGCGAGCCAGTACGACGAGTCCGGCGGCGCGGGCGGCGCCGGCGAGGGCGGACCCGGAATGCCGGCCGAGCCCGAGTAGGCGTAGACCTGGTCCGTGCTGGGGGCGAGCAGCAGGCCGTCGCCGACCGATGGAGTCGGGAAGTGGTTGGCCTCGCTCCCCAACGGCAGCGACTGCACCGTCGTGCCGTTGGCCGGGTTGACAGCTTCGAGCGAGCTGCCCGCAATCGACCACACCAGGCCGCCCGCCGTGATCGGCGGCCCCGGGCCTCCGCCCGCCGCGGTCCAGAGGACGCTCAGCGACGGAGGAGCCGTCCCGGTCTCGACCGCCTGCAGCCCGTTGTCGCACGGGACGTACACGACGGTGCCCGCGACGGCGTCGCCACCGTCGGCGTCGGCGCCCGGGCACAGTGGTGCCGTCGCCAGCTGCGTGCCGATCCCGCCGAGATCGGCCTGGCTCAGCAGGTACCCGGTCGACGACTTGCCCACTTGGAGCACCGTTCCGTCCGTCAGCAGCGCCGGCGCCGTCGATCCGAGATCCTGGTCGTGCGAGTTGTCGTATTGCCACGTGCTCGGCGCGAAGAGCTGCTCCAGCGTGAGCCGCGGCGACAGTTCGAAGACCGAATCACTGTCGTCGTAGGGAGTCGACGACGACCCGTTTCCGGTCGACGCCCAGATGTTGCCGGCCGAGTCGACCTCGGGAGCCGCCCCTCCCATCCAGACGGCCCCTTGGGTCCCGGCCGACGTCGCGTCGTAGGCCGTGAGCGGGCCGCCGCCCTCGGGTATCGAGACGATCCAGCCGTGGTAGGTCGAGCAGTCGCCGTCGTTGCCGCCGTAGCCCATGACCACGTTGCCGTCGCTCAGGTTGAGCCCGGTGCGCTGCAATATGGCCGAGGTGAGCTGACCGGGGGGATCGGCGTCCTGGTCCAGCTCCACCACGCCGGAGTACATGTTGAGTCCGACGAGGACGTGGGCCGGCGTCGCGCCGGCCAGCTCGTCGGCCACCGCGAAGATCTCCCCGCGCGGGGCGTCGATCACCGGTGTGCCGGTGATACCGACGTCAGGGCTGATGTCCCCGCAGGGCAGGTCGCCCGATGGCACCGGGGTCCCGAGGTGGGTGGACCACAGGATGGCGCCGCTGTCGGCCGCCAGCGTGTAGACGGTGTCGTTCTCCGTGGCGACGTAGACGCGCCCGCCGGACTCGAGCGGCTCACCGTAGACCTGGCCGTCCAGCACCGGGGACTGCCAGGCGGGGCTCGCCGGCGAGAACGTCACCCCGGAGGTGTCCGCGCCCGACCCGAGCGGGTCGCCGTGGTACACCGTCCACGAGGACAGCGCGTCGACGTGCGCTACCGCGGGGGGTGTCGCGGCGCTCGCGGCCCCGCCCAGTCGTGCGCCCAAGCCCAGACCGAGCAGGCACCCGGCGAGGGCCGCTATCCCCGCGGCACGGCGCATCAGCGAGGTCGGCAACCTGGGGCAGGTCGGCACGGTGCTCGAACGGTATCGCCTCCCTGCGGCTGTGTCGACGCGACCAGGGCCGTTCTGCTCTCGTCGCCCCCACCCCCCACCCCCACGCCGACAGGCCAGAGTTCGCGCCGTTCGTCGTCGGCCCGGGACGCGCCGGGGGCCGGACGCTGTCGGGTGCGGATCAGGGCAGCGCGCCGGCCTCCGCGTCCACAATGCCGGCCGCCCAGCGGTAATCGGGCTTGCCGCTCGGCGCTCGCTCGATCTGCTCCACCACGTGCAGCCGGCGCGGCAGCTTGTAGCCGGCAATGCTGGCCCGGCAGTAGTCCTGGAGCGATTCGAGCGTGGGCGCCTCGTGTCCCACCCGGGGCTGCACGATGGCCGCCACCGTCTGCCCCCAGCGCTCGTCCGGCGCGCCGCACACGATGGCGTCCATGACGTCGGGGTGCGAGCGCACGGCCGACTCCACCTCTTCGGGGAAGATCTTCTCGCCCCCCGAGTTGATGACGATGGAGCCGCGTCCGAGGAGCGTAATGGACCCGTCCGCCTCGACCGTGGCGTAGTCGCCGGGCATGACGTAGCGCGTGCCCTGCACCTCTATGAAGACCTCGGCCGTCTTCTTGGGGTCGTTGTAGTAGCCCTGCGGGATGTCGCCCGCGCGGGCGATCTTGCCGACGACGCCCGACCCGGGCTCGACCAGCTCGAACTGCTCGTCGAAAACGACAGTCCTGCCCAGCAGGTGCACTGTCGGCCCGCTCTTCATGGCGGTGTTGCCCTTCGTCACCACCGTCATGCCGTTGTTGCCGCCTTCCGACGAGCCGACGGCGTCGGTGATGAGGATGTTGGGCAGGTGGTCGAAGAAGTCGTCCTTCACTGGAGCGCTGAATAGCGCGGCCGACGACACGACGGCCCAGAGTGACGACAGGTCGTGGCTCGTCCCCGGGTCGTCCAGCGATTCGACCAGCGGTTTGCCCATGGCGTCGCCGGTGATCATCACCGAGTTCACCTTCTCCTCGTCGACCAGCCGCCACACCTCGTGCGGGTCGAACTTGGCCATCAACACGATTTTGGAGCCGACGAAGCTCTGCCCCATGACGCACCACTGCGTTGCCCCGTGCATCAGGGGAGCCACCGGCAGGTGGGTCATGGCACTACCCGCGCCCTTGGCCACCATGACTGCCGGATCGGTCACCCGCGTGTTGGTCACCGGGTCAGTGCCGCCGCCCAGCGCGTAGAAGACGTCCTCGTGTCTCCAGACGACACCCTTGGGCATGCCGGTGGTGCCGCCCGTGTAGAGGATGTAGAGGTCGTCGCCCGAGCGCGGCTCGAAGTCGCGTTGGTCGGACTGGCCGAAGAGCGCCTCCTCGTACTCGACGGCCCCGGGCGTCGGCTCCACCACGGAGCCGTCCTCGACGACCACCACGTGGCGCAGCTCGGGCAGCTCCGGCAGCAACGCGGCGACGAGAGGGGAGAACTCACGCTGGTGCACAATCGCCTTCAGGTCGGCGTTGGTCAGCAGGTACCGCAGCTCATCGTGGACGTAGCGGTAGTTGATGTTGATCCAAACCGCCCGCAGCTTGAAGA
Organism: uncultured Acidimicrobiaceae bacterium; assembly: GCA_963850095.1. Lineage (GTDB taxonomy): Bacteria > Actinomycetota > Acidimicrobiia > Acidimicrobiales > RAAP-2 > Bog-473. The sequence goes on from CAWKJX010000005.1 coordinate 177,793, forward strand.
CGGCCCAGGCCGTCTCGACCCATTCGACAGAGTTGTAGGCGTAAATCCCGACGTGGTCCCCCGGACCGATGCCCCGCCCCTGCAGGAAGTGGGCGAGCCGGTTCGCTCGGGCCTCCATTTCGGCGTAGGTGCGTCGCTCGCCGTTGGCCACCAGGTACTCCCGGTCGGGATACGCGTCGACGGACGCCTCGAACAAGTCGGCCAGGTTGAACTCCACGGCCCGCAGATTAGAACACGTTCTCTTTCTGCGCGGCAACCGCCGCAGGCAGGCCCGGACCAGCCCGTTTGGCCATCCTCCGGTCGGCGGCGGACGGTGGTACGGGGCACGTCGTTCGTCGACGGGGGCGACGTCGCCGCCGTCGGGCCCGTCCCGGCCATCGGGTGGACCGATGTCCGGGTTTCCTGCTGCGCCCCGGCTCTGCGACGGGAGCGCCCTCTCCTAGTCGAAGAGCTCCGGCTCGCTGCGCGAGATCTCGTCCCAGAGCGGTTGGAACGAGAACCACCCCGCCCCGTGCGACGCCGAGCGGTCCCGGGTGTAGCGGGCTCCCTCGTCGGCGATGAGGAGCGGAGTCCCCGCCGCCTCGGCCAGGAGCTGGGCCTGGCACGAACGCTCCATGGTGAGGAACCACCAGGCCGCTTCGTCCACGGAGTGCCCGACCGTGAAAAGCCCGTGGTTGCGGTGGATCGTCGCTTTGTGCGGACCGAGCGAGGCCGCCAGCGCCTTGGCCGCTGCCTCCTCGAGGACGATCATGCCGCCACCCTCCTCGCACACCGTGTGGTCCTCGAAGAAGACGCAGGCATCCTGGGTGATGGGGTCGAGCAGGCGGCCGAGCGACGACCACGCCTTGCCGTAGACGGAGTGCGCGTGCGCCGCGGCGACGACGTCGGGCCGCGCCGCATGCACGGCGGAGTGGATGGCGAACGCGGCCGGGTTGACGGGCCGGTTGCCCTCGACCACCTCCCCGGTGTGGCTGACCAGAATCAGGTCCGACACCCGAATGTGGCGGAAGCTCATGCCGAAGGGGTTGACCCAGAAGTGGTCCGAAAGCTCGGGGTCGCGAGCCGTAATGTGGCCCGCCACGCCCTCGGAGAAGCCGAAGCGGCCGAAGAGTCGCAGCGCCCCGGCCAGTTTCTGCTTCCGGTGCAGACGCTCCTCGTCCACGGTGGCGAAGGTGGGCGGGGTCGGCACGATCATGTCGCGCCGGCTCTCGACTTCTGATACTGGTTCTGAAATGACATCGGCCATGACCTCAAATTAACCTCCCCGCCATGGCCCACCCCACCGCCGCCACCCGCGACATCGCCGCGCCCGCCGAAAAGGTCTGGGCGCTCGTCGCCGACCTACCCCGAATGGGGGAGTGGTCGCCGGAGAACCAGGGTGGCCGCTGGGTCAAGGGGGCCAGCGGCCCCGCCCTGGGCGCCGTGTTCCGCGGCAACAACCGGAGTGGTCTCCGGCGCTGGTCGACCACGGTCACGGTCATCGCCTGCGAGCCCGGCCAGGTGTTCGAATTCGCCGTCACGGCCGGGCCACTCCAGGTCGCCCAGTGGCGCTACGAGTTCGAGGACTCCGGCTCCGGCTCCGGCTGCCGGGTCACCGAGTCGTGGCTGGACCAGCGCAAGCCCTGGTTCACCTTCGTGGCGCGCGCCATGGGCGACCACAGCGGGGAGCACGCCGAAAAGGAGATGGAGGCCACGCTGGCCAACCTGGCTGCCGCGGTCGAGTAGGCCCGGCTTCCCGGGCGGCCACGGCGGTCCGCCCGCCCGGGGCCGACGTGCTCAGCTCTTCAGCCGCCGCTCCACGTGGTCGGCCGCCGCCGCGTCACCCGGACCGCCCCGCTCGCGCAGCCGAGCCACGACGGCCATCCGGTGTGCTTCGTCGACGTTGCCGCCGTACTTGAACTTGGCCGACACCCGCTCGACCCGTATTTCGATCCCGAGGATGCCGCGCAGCTTGGCCGCGTGCGCTTCGGAAGGGTCGGCCACCTCGAGTTCGGGTTGGAACACGGCCAGCTGGCGCCGAAGAATTGCGGCCACCGCCCCCGGTGCCGTGCCCTCGTCGTGCACCACCGCGGTGCCGACCAGCTGCACCGCCCCGTAGTAGGTGGTCGGGATGCCCAACGCAGGGTCTTCTGCATCGATGGCCTTCCAGGCCGACGGAATGAAGGCCCAGTCCTCGGCCACGCTCAGAACGACCAGCGGGTTCTCGGCCAGCGCTTCGAAGACCGGGTTGGCCCGCACCAGGTGCAGCCACACCGTGGTCCCCGCCAGCACGAACTGGGTGGGCACCACCACGGGCACCTCCCGGTCCGGCCCGCCGCGCGCCACCAGGTGCCCGAAGGGGTGGGCGGCCACGAAGGCCCGCCACTCCTCGTCGCCCCGCGAGGCGTCGACCGGGGCGATGAACATGTCCCAGTGTGGCCCAGGCCGACGGGGCGGCCGCCGACCCCGTCGGCCCCGGGCTCAATCGGCCGGCTGCTCCATGGCCTCGATCGACTCGGCCCGGTGGCGGTTGTAGTCGACCTTGCCGTTCGGGGCCCGCCCGATGGTGGCCACGGAGCGCACCCGGCGCGGCGCCTTGTAGGAGGCCAGGCGCTCCTTGACGTGCCCGATCAGCTCGGCCTCGTCGGGCTGCGGTACCCCGTCGTCCGGCTCGACCACAGCCACGATCTGCTCGCCGTAGGTCGGATGGGGCACGCCCACCACCACGGCGTCCCGCACCGCCGAGTGCGTCTTCAATGCCTCCTCGACCTCCTCGGGGAAGATCTTCTCGCCGCCCGAGTTGATGCAGACCGAGCCCCGGCCCAGCAGGTGGATGGTGCCGTCGGCGTCGACCTGGGCGTAGTCGCCCGGGATGGAGTACCTGATCCCGTCGATCTCCTTGAACGTCCGTTCCGACTTCTCCGGGTCCTTGTAGTAGCCGAGCGGGTTGCGCCCGCCCAGCGCCAGGACGCCGATTTCGTCGGAGCCCGCTGCCACCTCGCGCCCGTCCTCGCTCAGCACCTTGACGTCGGGCCCGAGGGTGAAGGTCGCCGTCTTGGCCGCCGCCCCGCCGCCCGAGACGGACATGCCCATGCCCAGCGCCTCGGACGAGCTGAAGGCGTCCACCAGCAGCATGCCGGGGTGGTGGGCCAGCAGCGCCTGCTTGACCGGCTCGCTCCACATCGCCCCCGAAGAGATGACCATGACCAGTGAGCTCAGGTCCCAGGCGCCGGGGTGCTCGTCCAGCGCCGCCAAGAGCGGCCGCGAGAACGGGTCGCCCACGATGACCAACCCGTTGACGCCCTCGCGCTGGACGGTGTCGAGCAGCTCGACCGGGTCGTACTTGTGCGACTCGAGCAGGCAGATGCGCCCGCCCTCGGCCAAAATCGTGTTGGCCGTGAAGGCGCCCGTCCCGTGCATGAGCGGGCAGGCGGGCATCAGGACGGCGCCGCCGGGGCTCGCCGTGAGCGCGGCCCGCACCCCCTCGACCCCACCGTTGACGTCGTAGTGGCGCACGCCGCCGTCGATGAGCTTGGCGAAGAGGTCGTCCTGGCGCCACATGACGCCCTTGGGCATGCCCGTGGTGCCGCCGGTGTAGAGCATGTAGAGGTCGTCACCGCTGCGTCCCCACGGCGCCGCGCACCCGGCCGATGGCCGACTTGACCGCGTCCTCGTAGGGCGTGGCCCAGTCCGGGCAAGGGCCCGGAGCCGTCGTCCACCCACAGCCAGCCCTTGACCCCGGGCACCCGGTCGAGGATCCGCTCAATCCGGTCGGCGAAGGTGCCGTGGAAGGCGACCGCCACGGCGTCGGCGTTGTCCCACAGGTAGCTGAGCTCGTCGTCGCCGTAGCGGTAGTTGGTGTTGACCGGGACGAGCCCGATCTTCATGGCGGCGTACGTGGTCTGGATGTACTCGGGGCAGTTGTACAGGTACACCGCCACCTTGTCCTGCCGCGCCACCCCCAGGTCGAGCAGGAATTGCGCGATCCCGTCCGCCCCGCCGTCGAAGTCGGCCCAGGCCAGGTTGCGCTCACCCTGGGTGATGGCGACGTGATCGGGCTGGATGTCGGCCACCGCCTCCCAGACGTCTGCGTAGTTCCAATCGGTCATGTCGCTCCATTCGCCGCCGGTGGCCACCCGGCCACCACCCGTGTACCACTCGTCGTCCGCCGGCAGCCGCCGGCCCCCCCGCCTCCGGACCGAAGTGCGTGAAGCGAGACGGCGAGAATACGCTCCCGCGGTGGACCTCGGCCTCCCCGCTGACGACGACCCCCGCCGTGTGGCCGTCCGGGCCTGGCTGGACGGCCACCGCCACCCCACTGGCCGCCAGCTGGCCGAGGCCGGCTACGTGGTGCCCCACTGGGCCCGCCCCTTCGGCCTCGACGCCGACCCGCTCACCCAGCTGATGATCGACGAGGAGCTGCGCGCCGCCGGCGTGCGGCGCCCGATCAACCCCATCGGCATCGGCTGGGCCGGCCCCACCCTCATGTACGCCGGCACCGACGAGCAGAAGGAGCGCTGGCTGTGGCCCCTGCTCAGTGGCGAGGAGTTCTGGTGCCAGCTCTTCTCCGAGCCCGGCGCCGGCTCGGACCTGGCCTCCCTCACCACCAGGGCGACGCGCGACGGCGACCACTACGTCGTCAACGGCCAGAAGGTGTGGAACAGCTACGCCCACATCGCCAAATGGGGCATTCTGCTGGCTCGCACCGACCCGTCGGCCTCCAAGCACCTGGGCATCAGCTACTTCGTCTGCCCCATGGACGCGCCCGGCATCGACGTCCGGCCCCTGGTCGACATGACCGGTGAGCACGCCTTCAACGAGGTCTTCTTCACCGACGTGCGCATCCCGGCCGACCACCTCGTCGGCCCCGAGCACGGCGGCTGGGACCTGGCCAAGGTCACGCTGGGCAACGAGCGGGTGTCGCTCTCGGGCGAGGGAGCGCTGTGGGGGATGGGCCCGACGGCCGACGACCTGGTCGACCTCGTCCGTGCGGCCGGTGGAGCCCCCGACCCGACCATCCGGGACCGCCTCGTCGACGTCTACATCGAGAGCCAAATTTTGCGTGTCCTGCGGCTGCGCATGGTGTCGGCCGTCCTGGCCGGTAAACAGCCGGGGGCCGAGGCCTCGGTCCGCAAGGCCATCGCCGACGCCCACGGTCAACACGTCATGGGCGTGGGCCGCGACCTGGCCGGCCCCCACGCCATGCTGGCCGGCTCGAGCCCGGTGGGCGGCTGGGGCCCCGACGGGGCCGTCCTGGGCGATCACACCTGGTCAAGAGGTTTCCTGTACGCCCCCGCCCTCACCGTCGGGGGCGGCACGGCCGAGGTGCAGCGGAACATCGTGGCCGAAAAAGTTCTCGGTCTGCCGCGAGATCCCTGACCCACCGCCGTTCTCATCCCGACGGGCCACGCCGGCTTCGGCGCGCCCGGTGCTGGGAAACAGGCTCCACCGGGAGCCACAGAGCGGGGAGGTTCCATGGGGAAGATGCTGCGTTCGAGTGTCCTGGCGTTGCTCGGCCTGGCGGCCACCGCTGCCCCCGTCCTGGCTTCGGTCGCCGCGGCACCGGCGGCGTCGGCGTCGGCCAGCCACACCACCTCCGCCCACGCCCACTACGTCCCGGGGCTCTACCACGTGCCCGTGATCGGCAAGCACGTGCTGCCCGGCTTGGGCTCGTACCTGGGCCTGGGCGACAACAGCGTGCGGCACGCCACTTCGGTGTCGTCCTCCAACTGGTCGGGCTACGCCGACGTGAGCGAGACCTACAACTCCGTGTCCGCCAGCTGGACCGAGCCGACCGTGAGCTGCAGCAGCACCTTGCTGGGCAGCCTGGGCAGCGGCCTGCTCGGGGGGCTCAGCGCGGGGTCGCTCAACGGGGTCGCGACCAGCCTGCTCGGTGGACCCAGCGCGGCCGCGGCCTTCTGGGTCGGCCTCGACGGCTACAACTCGTCCAGCGTGGAGCAGCTCGGGACGGACTCGGACTGCAACGGCAGCACCCCGAGCTACTACGCCTGGTACGAGATGTACCCCAACCCCTCGGTCGACCTCAGCAACCCGGTGAGCCCCGGTGACTCCCTGACGTCTTCGGTGGTCACCAACGGGACGGACTACACGCTGTCGATCAAGGACAACACCAAGGGGTGGAGCTACTCGACCACGCAGTCCGGCGACTTCTCCCGCTCGTCGGCCGAGGTCATCGCCGAGGCGCCGTCGGAGTGCGCCGAGATCCTCTGCTCGGAGATCCCGCTGGCCGACTTCGGGCAGGTGAACTTCACCGGCTCGGCCGTGTCCGACTCGTCCGGGACCAGCGGCGGCCTGTCCGCCTTCCCGGCCGACGAGATCACCATGGCCAGCAGCACCGGCACGACGGAGGCGACCCCGAGCAGCCTCAGCGATGCCGGCGCGGACTTCTCCGTCACCTGGAACAACTCGTAAGGACGCGGTAGACGCGAGCCGCGCGGCGGACGCGCGGGTCTCACAGCATCCGACCCTCAGCTGAGCGGGCAGCAGCAGCATCCGGGGACAGCGGCCCGGTGCCCGCCAGCTGAGGGGTCGGCCCTGCGTTCGGGTCGGTCGCTCAGAGCTCGAGCGGGCCGGCGTGGGCGAAGCCCTGCCGGATGCCCTGCCCGGCTCGCGCCGTCAGCTGCTCGGGCTCGTAGAGCATCAGATAGGCGTTGCGGGCGTGGTCCCGCGACCGGTTCCGGAAGACCAGGGCCAGCTCCGCCGGGTCGTCCGACTCGTCCTCGTGCACGAACACCTCGAGGATGGGGGTGTTCGTCATGAGCTGCGCCGTCATGATCCCGGTCGACGCCTCGTGGGCGCACATCTTGTCGACCTTCTCCCGGCCCGGCATGCCGAGGGCCACCACAATGCGGCAGCCGTCCTCCTCGATCAGCTTCTTGGCCTGCACGGCCAGGTCCTTGAACCCGGGCACGGTGCGCCGGACGGTGGTGAAGCGGGTGCCGTAGCCCGGGCACTGGGCCAGCTCGTCGAGGGCCTCGGCGCCCATGTCGTAGCGGGCGAACATGGTGTCGACCACGCCGATCAGGTCCATCGCCCCATTCTCGCGCATTGGCCCTGGCGCTCCCGCCGCGTCCAGAATCGGGGCGTGAGCGGGACCACCTCCACCTCGTCGTGGGTCGAGCGCGACGCCGCCGTGGTCTGGCACGGCTTCACCCAGATGGCGGCCTACGCCGGCAACGCCCCGCTGGTGGTCGAGCGGGCCGAGGGCCGCGAGCTCGTCGACACCGCCGGCAACCGGTACCTCGATGCCATCTCCTCGTTGTGGGTCAACACCCTCGGCCACCGCGTGCCCGAGCTCGACGAGGCCCTGGCCGCCCAGGCGGGCCGGGTGGCGCACTCCACCATGCTGGGCCACGGCAACACCGTCGTGGTCGAGCTGGCCGAGGCGCTGGCCGCCGTGGTGCCGGTCGACGACCCGCATTTCCTCTTCGCGGCCGACGGCGCCGTCGCCGTCGAACAGGCGCTCAAGATCGCGTTCCAGTACTGGGTCAACCGGGGCGTGCCCGGGCGCACCCGGTTCCTCGCCCTGGGCGACGCCTACCACGGCGACACCGTCGGTTCGCTCTCCCTCGGCGACGGCGGAGTGTTCAGCGCGGTGTTCGAGCCCCTGTGCTTCCCCGTCGTGCGCACCCCGGGCTACGCGGAGGCGGGCTGGGCCGCCAAGGCCTGTGCCGCCGTCCAGGCCCACGCCGGCGAGCTGGCCGCCGTCGTCCTCGAACCGCTCGTCCAGGGCGCGTCGGGCATGCTGTGCGCCGAGCCGGACGACGTGCGCCGCCTCGGCCGGGCCTGCCGTGACGCCGGCGTCCTGCTGGTCTGCGACGAGGTGGCGACGGGCTTCGGCCGCACCGGCACCCTGTTCGCCTCCGAGCAGTGCGGCCTCCGTCCCGACCTGCTGTGCCTGGGCAAGGGCATCACCGGCGGGTACCTGCCCCTGTCGGCCACCGTCGCCTCGGGTGACGTCTTCGCCGCGTTCCTCGGCGCCGACCTCGGTCCCGAGACCTTCTACCACGGGCACTCCTACGGCGGGAACGCACTGGCCGCCGCCGTGGCGCTGGCCCACCTGCGCCTCGTCACCGCCGGCGACGTGCTGGCCAACGTCAACGAGCGCGCCACACAGCTGGCGTCGCTGCTGGCCGACCGGGTCGCCCCGCGGCCCGAGGTGCGCGCCGTGCGCCAGCGCGGCCTCATGGTCGGCATTGAGCTGGCGCCGCCCCAGCCCGGGCTGCGCTGGGGCCGCCGGGTCTGCGCCGGCGCCGTGGCGCGGGGCGTGCTGCTGCGGCCGCTGGGCGACGTGGTGGTGCTCATGCCGCCGCTGACCACGACCGCGCCGGAAATCGTGCGCATCGTCGAGGCCCTCGAGGGCGGCCTCGACGACATCGCATGAGCGCACCGGCATCAACGGGATTGGCATGAACGGCGCGGCGCCGAGCCCGGCCGACGACGCCTGGACCGAGCGCATCCGGGCCGAGCTGTCCCGGGTGGTCGACGAGGGTCGCTGGCGCGCCCCGCGCACCTTCGACACCCGCGGTCCGGTGGGCACACTCGAGGGGCGCCGCGTCGTGTCGTTCGCGTCCAACGACTACCTCGGCCTCAGCACGCACCCGGCCGTGGTGGCGGCCGCCCACGAAGCGCTGGAGCGCCACGGCGCCGGCGCGGGCGCCTCGCGCCTGGTCACCGGCAGCCGACCGGTGCACGCCGAGCTCGAGCGCGCGCTGGCCGAGTGGAAAGGCACCGAGGCGGCCGTCTGCTTCCCGACGGGTTTCGCCGCCAACCTGGGCACACTGGGCGCCCTGGGCGGCCCCGGCGTGCGCGTGCTCTCCGACGAGCTGAACCACGCCAGCATCATCGACGGCTGCCGGCTCTCCCGTTCGGCCGTGGCCGTCTACCGCCATTGCGACCTCGCCCATTTGGCGGAGCTGCTGATCGACCCGACCGGCATGCCCACCTTGGTCGTGACCGACACCGTCTTCTCCATGGACGGGGACGCGGCGCCGCTCGACGAGCTCGTTTCCCTGTGCGCGCGCCATGGTGCACTCCTCGTCCTCGATGAGGCCCACGCCGTCCTCGGCCCCGACCTCCCGGCGGCCCACCCCGGCACCATCGTGCGCGTGGGCACCCTGTCCAAGACCCTGGGTGCGCTCGGGGGCTTCGTCGCCGCCAGCCGCCAGGTCGTCGACCTCGTGGTCAACCGCGCCCGGCCCTATATCTTCTCGACCGCGCTCCCGCCGGCCGACGCCGCGGCCGCTCTGGCCGCCCTGCACGTCGTGCGCTCCGGCGAGGGGGCTGCCCTGGCGGGCCGCCTCGCCACCCTGATCGACCGCCTGGCCGAGGCCGGCGTCGTGCCGCCGGGCCACCCGAGCCCCATCGTCGCCGTGGTCCTCGGCGCCGAGCAGGCGGCACTCGACGCGTCCGCCGCCCTGCTCGACGAGGGGTTGTGGGTCCCGGCCATCCGGCCGCCCACCGTGCCGGAGGGCACCAGCCGGTTGCGCGTCACGCTCTCGGCCGCCCATACCGACGAGGACGTGAACCGGTTGGTCGACGCGTTGGTCCGTCTCCCGGGCGCCTGCCGCCCGCCCGTCTCGGCCTCCGCGACCTGCTGAGCCGGGTGCCTCCGCCACCTCCGCGCCCGCGGCGGGTCGTCGCCGTGGTGGGCACGGGCACCGACGTCGGCAAGACCTGGGTCGGCGCCCGCCTGCTGGCCGGCCTGCGGGCCGCCGGCGCCACCACCTCGGCGCGCAAGCCGGCGCAGTCCTTCGACCCCGCCGACGACCCGGGCCACTACGACGCCGCCCTCCTGGGCGCCGCCAGCGGTGAGGCGCCCGAGTTCGTCTGCCCGCCCCACCGGTGGTACGAGGTGGCCATGGCGCCGCCCATGGCGGCCGACGCGCTCGGGCGACCCTCCTTCTCGGTCGCCGATCTCTCGGCGGAGCTGCGCTGGCCGGCGGCGCCGCCCGATGTCGGGTTGGTGGAGACTGCGGGCGGGCTGCGCTCCCCGCTGGCCGAGGACGGCGACTGCCTTGCGTTCTGCGCCGTCCTGGAGCCGGACCTGGTGGTGCTCGTCGCCGACGCCGGGCTCGGCACGATTAACGCCGTGCGCCTCAGCGCGGACGCGCTGAGGCCGTTGTCCGTGCCCATCGTCGTCGTGCTGAACCGCTTCGACGGGGCGAATGCGGTGCACGTCCGCAACGCGGAGTGGTTGCGTGCGCACGACGCGCTGCGTGTCCTCACCATGCCGGGTGCTGAGGCGGAGCTGGTCGATCTGGCCCGAGCCTGAATCGGCCGTGGTGGCGATCGTCACCTTCGCAGGAGAATCGATGATCGTCTGAGTGATGCAGTCGTCCTCAGGGCCTTGTGGCCCTTGGTGCGCATCGGGATTTGGTTGTGGCCTTCAGAGGGCGGCAACGCCACGTCATCATCGTCGCCACGTCACGAGCCAGAGGTGGCTGCAGTGGAGCGGGCATACCCCCACTCGCCCCGGGTCACGCGTCGCGCGCGTGACCCGGGGCAGGATGGAGGGTCAGATGCTCAATGGCCGAAGCCGCGCCCGCCGGGACCGCGCTGGTGGTTCCCTCCTTGGAACCTGGCGGCGCCAGCGTCGCTGGTGTAGTGCGCCGGAGCCGCACCGTCCGCAGGCCCGGAGCCGATCGCGCCAGGACGGGGTCCCGGAGCCGGGGTCTCGCTCGCGGCAACGGAAGGTTTCGCAGGCTGAGCCGCCGGCTGGGCTGGCTGGGCCGGCGGATGACAGTCCTTCCCATCCGCTGTCGTGCGAGCCGCCGTGGTCTGTGGCTGCGCAGTGGGCGATGCCACAATGTGCACACTCTGCGCGTCGATGGCCGAAGGCGTGCTCGGGTCGGGGAGCCCCCATGCGACCACGAACTCGCCGTCGCTCACCCCGCTCGGCGTTGCATCCTTCTCGGTGTAGGTAGTGCTCGGACCCAACACCAGTGTGCGCGAGCCCCAGCGCGACGCCAGCGTGACGATCGATCCGGAGACGTCGGTGACCTTTCCGCTCGCGCTTTCGGGGAGGACAGTGACGGAGAGTGCCGTTGGGGACGGAGCCGACGGGTCAAGGGTGACCGCGACCCGCTCTCCGTCGAGGAGACCCGGGAGCGAGGCCGAGTTACCAAGCTCGGAATAAGTGGTTGTCGCGGATGTCTCCACGGTCTGAGTGTGGCCCTGGGCCGCCCGAAGGACGAAGTCCCCTGAACCAACTGAGATGACGTGCCCCTGGAGACCTGGATCACCCGTCGCCGCGTCGTGCGCTGCTGCCACACCTGCTGCTGGGAGCAGCCCAAGCGCCACGCCGGAGGAAGTGATCCCCGCGATACGCATTGTTCTGTTCAGCTGCATGGTTGATATGCACCTCCTATGTTCGAGAGCGCCCACATGCCCTCTGACTTCGACATTTCATGCGCTCGTAAAGTCGTTGTGTTTCCATACGGTGAAGACACCTAACCAATTGCAGGTGATTCACGGGTGGCATCGACCGCTGCACAAGAGCGACCTGAGGTCTGCAAGGGGGGCGTGTGCCGATGACGCGGTGACGGATCCGCACGGACGGGCCGGGAGGCCGATGGGGAGGTCTGCGGCAAGACGCCGGAGTGGGCAAACCGGACCGGCCTTCAAATCAGCGCTTTGGAGGACGGCTGTTTCTCTTGTACTTCGCAGCGGCGAGCGACCGGGCAGCGTCGAGCGGGCTATGCCCGCGAACGATGATTCTGCGACCGCACCGCCGTCTACAGGGTGTAGATAGGTCAAGTCGACAGGCCGAGATGGCCCGATGGAGGACAGAGCATGAGGATCGTGGTGACAGAGTTCGTGTCGCTCGACGGTGTGATCGAAGAGCCCCGCTGGACATTTGAGTTCGATCGAGGCGACGACGGCGACCAATTCAAGTTGGACGAGTTGTTCGATGCCGATGCTCTCCTACTGGGACGTGTTACCTACGAGGGATTCGCGGCGGCGTGGCCGACCATGAACTCCGATGACTTCGGAAGGCGTATGAACGGCATCCCCAAGTACGTCGTCTCATCCACGCTCAAGACGGCGGACGCCGACTGGGGTGAAACGACCGTCCTGCGGGGCGACGTTGTTGCGGAGGTCAAAGCCCTCAAGGCGCTGCCGGGGGGTTACCTGCTGGTCGAGGGGAGTGCCCAGCTTGTCCAGTGCCTCGTCCAGCACGGACTTGTGGACGAATTTCGCCTGATGGTGTTTCCGATCGTCCTCGGCCAGGGAAAGCGTCTGTTCCCGACCACGATGCCCCAAGCGACAAAACTGACGCTCCTCGACTGCCGGACGGCGGGTTCGGGCGTCCTCTTGGTGAGATACGGACAATCCTCAGCGGAGGACTCCACACAGGAACAGGGCCGGGTGGCGGACAGCACATAGGTGTCGCTCCCGACCGGTCACCCGGATCCCCCTCGGGCTCGTTGGCCGATACGGTCCCCTTTGGTCTCCGGCAATGTCTCCGGCAATATTGAATCGTCACGGCGCGACGCTGGGATCGGGCAAGCTTGGCGGCATGTTGCTGCGTGGGCGGGTGACCGGTGGCATCGGCGGCCTTGCACACTGGATGACCGTTCACGCCGACCTCTACGAAGCGAAGATCGGCGTCCGCCTGTACCCAGGGAGCCTCAACGTCGCACTCGAGCGCCCCTGGCACGTGCATGGCCGAGGGGGTCCGCCTGGAGCCACCCGAGTACGGAGTCGGTCTGAGCATCGTGCCGTGCACCATCCAGGGCCTCGACGCCTTCATTGTCCGTACGGACAAGAACGACCGGGGCGAGGGTGACCATCCGCCGCACGTCCTTGAGGTTGCGGCAGTCGTTCGATTGCGGGACGCTCTTGACCTGCAGGACGGGGACGAGGTCGCGATCGTGCTCGCTGACCTGGTCAACGGGTGACGACGCGCTTGGACCTCGTGGCCTTGTCGTGGACGACTACGACAGGGCGATTGATTTCTTCGTCAACCACAACTCCGAGCCACCACTGCCTGAGTGCGCCGGTTGGCGGAGGGTCCTGGCCGAGTTCATGTCCCTCGCGACGGATCCCGTCCGGTGTACGCAAGGAGTTTCTCCTGGGCTGACGAATCCGCGGGGACCGCTATTTCGGGCTTGAACACGCCCTGTCGCTGCTCGTCCGTAAACCGGCCATGGATCATTGCGTAGGCCGCCTCTGGCAGATCCTCGGGCATCCTCGGGTCCTGACCTGTGGCTACCGCGAGGTCCCAACCGTGGAGCAGCTGGTCGCTGAATGCGATACCAAGGGCCGGGCCCGTCTTGTCGATCACGCCAGGCTCTCCAAAAGTGTGAAGCGTCTCGGCACGCGCCTGAGCGAAGTCCGAGCACGGATCGTCGCTGAGGAGATCAGGAGGGTCTTGGGAGAGTGCAACGTCATCCCCGCGTGCTGCTCCCACGAAGTACCTCTGCGTGTCGAGCATGTGGTTCATGAGAGTTCGGACATTCCACCCGTCGCAGGTCGTGGGGGCAGCGAGGTCTGAGACGGCGCCCTGCACCTTGGTCCCGGTCCAGCCGCTCGCCCGTCCATACAGATCCAAGAGTTCAAGCGCCATCTGTCTTTCTCCTCTCCGTCTACTCCTTGATCCATACCCAATTTGTCGGGAGTCGATTCGATTGAGCGTACGGAGGGACCGAACGGTCCGGACCCTATCGGAAAGGCAGGATTTTGCAGACGATCGACCGAGCGCGGACGAGAGGAGCTCCACGGGCAGAGGCGGCCGCCGGCTGGGGTCACCACTGGGCGTCAACGGCTGTCTCGTTTGGTGGGGACCGGAGGCAACTACTGCCGGAATAGTCCATCCCACCAGCGGTACTCTCTGCCGGGCTGCTCGGTTCGAGGTGCACCAGGGGAGATGGCGATGCGACGCTGCGGAATTTGGGGAACAAGGCGAAGACTGCTGAGAGCCGGGGGAGCCCTCGCCGTCCTCGGGAGCACGGTGGCGTTGGGCGTCGCCGTGCCGTCGGGTGCCACCACGGCGCCTACCCCCGTCACCAAGGCGAGCACAAGCGCACGGGGTGTCACGTCGACCGCCATCAACGTGGTCTTCCCGCTCATTTCGTTCGCCAGCATCGAGGGGAAGTTCGAAATCGAGTCGGACGCCGAGTACGGCGAGCAGACGCAGGCGATTCACCTCTTCGTGAACCAGATCAATGACGCCGGAGGGATACACGGTCGGAAGATCAACCCGATGATCGTGAGTTTCGACCCGACCAACCAGGCCGAGGAGCTGGCGCTGTGCCGGCAATGGACCCAGGGCAATCCGCCCGTCTTCGCCGTCGTCGACGGGCTGGGCACCTACGAAGGAACCAATCAGCTCTGCATCACCCAAGAAGGCCAGACGCCGATGCTCTCCCAGTGGACGACGACGACGAACTGGACTGACCTCGGCTCTCCCTACTTGTGGTGGACCGGGGCGGATGACGCGCCCATGCTTGCGGCCACTGTGCGCTGGGGACTGAGTTCTGGTCGCCTGGGCCACGGCGTGAAGGTCGGTGTCGTGGTCTCGGACCAGGCCAGTGACCAGGGTGCGCTCGACTCCTCCCTCCTGCCGGACCTGAAGAAGATCGGTGTGGTCCCTCAGGTGGTCACCGTCACGGCGGACATCGGTGAGACCGCCAGTACCGACTCGACCGCCACGCTGGCGGTCGAACGGCTCAAGGCGGCGGGGGTCCAATCGGTCATTCCCTTGTTGCCCGAGAACGCCTTCACCCCGTACATCGGCGCCGAGACCTCGCAGAACTACTTTCCCAAGCTCCTCCTCAGTGACTACCAGTCCGAAATTGAGGTTGCGCTCGGACTCATCCCCGTCCCATACGAGAAGGCGCTCAACGGCCAGGAGGGTGTCACGTCGGAGACGCTCGGTGGCATCGACCTTCCGGTTCCCGAGTCACAGGGGGGCTACGACCCCGGAGTGCGGAGCTGCTGGGATGTCTGGCACAAGGCCTACCCGCAGATTCCCAAGGGCAATATCAATGACGACATCGAGGAACAAGGGCCGGTCCAGGGCTGGTGTCAAGAGATCCGCCTCTTCGCCCAGGCGGCGACCATGGCGGGCAAGGACCTCAATCGACGGACCTTCGTTGAGGCAATGTCGCGTGTCACGGACTTCCCGGGTGGCTACTCACCCGTGCTGACCTACGGGCCGGACAAGTTCTATGGACCGACGGAGTACCGGGTGGTGGAGGTCCATGACAATCACCCGCCGACGACCCTCTGCAAGCACGGTCCGGTCGGGTCGCCTCCGGCGGGAGTCTGTTGGGTCGTCGAGCAGAACTGGAGGCCACTGCCCGGCACGTGAGAAGGTCGACGAAGGTCGTCCGCAGACGGGTGGGGTCCATGACCGTGCAGGCACTGTGTACGCCCATGCGACCGCGGCGTGATCCCACGCCCCGCTGCAGGGTCGAGGACTGACCCCGTGCTGTCTCCACGCGGACTCTCGAGTGGTCGCCCGGCTGGGCCCGATTGACTTTGCCGAGTACACCTGGCGACACGATGACCCCTGCCACACTGGGGCGATGAGTAGCGGTCCGCGTAACCCGTACCTGGCGGACTCCGTCTACCCCATCGCCCACGGGCGTTGTGACCAGCAGGACAACAGCCCACTGGCCGGCCCGACCGGGCCGAGTGAGGTCTTGGGTGGCGACGACGTCCAGTACACCTGGCTCGGCCCCGGCCACTTCGGGACCCTGGTGTCGGGCCCGTACCCCGACGGCAGACGGGTGATTTGGAGCAACGGCCGCCAGACCATTGCCAAGTTGGACTACGACACGCTCGAAACGCTGGCCGTCCTCCCGACCGGAGACCAGCCCGTGACCCCTGTCCCCGAACTCGAAGCCGCCGTCCGGGGGTTGGACGAACTGCGCGGGGAGGCGGCCGTCACGCACGCGCTGACACTCGCCATGACCTACCTGATGGGCCTCGACGGCGTGTACGCATTGGTGGACTGCGACAACACGTTGCTGCTGACCAGGAAGTCGTGCGTGGTGGCCTACCGGGACGCCGACCCGACCGACCCGGCCTCACCCATCACCGAGACCGCGCGTTGGCACAAGCCTGTCGAGGTGGAGGGGGACTTCGTCGGGGTCAACCTCACGTTCGACGGACGCCTGTTGCTCTCCACCGACCACGGGTGGCTCGTCTGTCTCCGCCGCGATTTCACCGACTTCTGCACGCTGGAGCTCCCGGGTGCACGCGAGCAGGCGGCCGACCACTGGGCCCGGATGCTCGAGTGCGGACGCAGCGGCGCCTACGGGTGGGTGCGCAAGAGCCTCTGCGTCGACGAGGACGGTGGCATCTACCTGCCCTCGGTGGATCACCTGCACAAGGTGGTCTGGACCGGCCAGCGGCTCTCGACTGACGAAGCGGACGGCGCCTGGTCCGCCCCTTATCGCAATGGGGGCGGCTGGGGCTCGGGCACCACACCGTCGCTCATGGGCTTCGGCCCCGACGAGGACCGGTTCGTGGTGATCGGCGACGGCGACGAGGTCGTCAACATCACGCTGTTCTGGCGCGACGACGTCCCCCATGACTGGGAGCAGCTCCCGGGCGCACCGAGCCGGCGTATTGCCGGCCTCGGCCCGGCCGACATGGGTGATCCCGGTCGGCGGGCCATCCAGACGGAGCAATCCATCACGGTGAGCGGCTACGGCGCCATGACGGTCAACAACGAGCCCGCCTCCATCCCCGAGGGACTGCCACAAGCGGCGGTGCGGTCCTTGTGCTTCTACCTGGGCCACGACCCCGCCTACCGGCCGCTGGGCATGCACAAGTACGAGTGGAACCCTCACACGCGGACGCTCGACGAAGCATGGGTGAACACCGCGGTGTCCACACCCAACTCGGTTCCCTTCGTGTCGCAGGGGTCGGACCTGGTCTACACATGCGGGACCCGCGACCGGTTGTGGACGATCGAAGCGGTGGACTGGACCACGGGCGAATCGGCGTTTCACTACGTCGTAGGCGACTCGACGTTCAACACGTTGGGTGGCGGAGTCCTGCTCGACAACGAGGGCCGGCTCCTCTACGGGACGATCTTCGGCAAGTCGCGCATCCTGCGCACCGGCGACCAGCGGCGGGACCATAATGCCGTTTTGCGTACCAGCGAAGCGTGAAGTCGAGGAGGGCATATGGACAGTGACGACGCTGCTGCCATCGGGCGGCTGATCGCCAAAGACGAGATCATCGATCTTGTCCATCGCTATTCCTACGGTGTCGATCACAGGCTGTACGACGAGGTCGCGGAACTGTTCACCGAGGACTGCGTGGTCGACTACGGACCGGAGTACCGCACGGTGCGATCCAAGGCTGATCTCCGGCGGATGTTCGGAAATCCTGAAGGGGGATTTGCTGCGACGAGCCACCACAATGCGAACGTCCTCGTGACGTTCGAGGACCCCGACCGTGCCTCCGTGCGCTCATCCGTGTACGCCTGGCATCAGCGGACCGACGGGGTCACACCTCGCTTGTGGGGCTATTACCACGACTCCGTTGTCCGCCTTCCCGACGGATGGCGCATCGCTGAGCGGCGGCTCCGGACTCTGGGGACCGAGAACTGGAATGTGGTGATGCATTCGGCTCTCGAGGGCGAATCACCGTCGTCAACCGCGCCTTGAGCAGTTGGGAACTCCCGGTCGCCGTGACCCGGGGGCAGTGGGGGCCTCACGGCCGCGGCAGTGGGCGGCCAACCTCGGGCCCACGACCGTGACGCCATAGTGCGCGTGATGCCGCTCCAGGGCGTCTTGGTCACCGGTCGCAGCGACCTCTTCGATTTGATCGATGTAACGATCGAAACCGATACCCGGTGTCATGAGGTTGACCACCCTGCATGGCCGGTCCGCGTCCGCGTTCGCAGAGTCCGGGCCGGCACCGTACCCGACTTCGGAAACGAGGAAGTCGAACCGCCCTTCGGTTGTCGACGACCGTTCGCCTTCCACGTCCAGCCCGGCGCGTCCCGCAGCACATACCCGTCCACGGCTCAGCCTTGCCTTTCCCTCCGTGTTTCCAGTGAGAACATCAGAAGGAGCCTACGTTCTGGCGAGACGTGGTGACCGGTTCATTGCCCGTGCTCCAGGGGACTGCGTAGCCGACGCGGCGCGTCCCTTTTTTTTTTTTTTTTTTTTTTTAGCGACCCCGAGCGTTCAGAGGGTGTCCGGGTCGGCCCCGTCGGTGAGCACGCCGGCCGAGCGCAGCTCGGCGTGGTCGCGGCAGCGGGCCGACCAGCCCGTCGGGGTGACGGTGACCGTCAGCCGGCGTCCGCATTCGGGGCAGAAGCGCGGGGGGTCGAGCGGGCGGGTACAGCCGGCGCACTCGGTGCTCGCTCGGCCACAGCCGGTGCAGTGGGCGGGGCGGCCCGGATCGGGACCGTGGCGCCCGGCGTCGAACACCGTCGGGCTCAGATGGCGGCGGTGAGGGCGCCGATGGGCATGCGCAGGTCCTCGAGCATCTGGAGGTCCTCGTCGGCCGAGCGGCCGAGCGTGGTCAGGTAGTTGCCGACGATCAGCGCGTTGATGCCGGCCGTCATGCCGATGGCCTGCAGGTCGCGCAGCGTGACCTCGCGCCCGCCGGCGTAGCGCAGAATGACCGAGGGCAGCGCCAGGCGGAACAGCGCGATCCAGCGGACGGCCTCCCAGGCGCCGAGAATGGGGCGGTCGCCGAGCGGAGTGCCCGGGCGCGGGTTGAGGAAGTTGAGCGGTACCTCGGTCGGCTCGAGCTCCTGGAGCTGGGTGAGCAGCTCGACCCGCTGGGCGTCCGTCTCCCCCATGTTCAGCAGGGCGCCGCAACACAGCTCCATGCCGTGCGCCTTGACCAGGCGGCACGTCTCGGCCCGCTCGTCCCAGGTATGCGTGGTGACGACGGAGCCGAAGTACGAGCGTGCCGTCTCGACGTTGTGGTTGTAGCGGTGCACGCCGCCCTCGGCCAGGCGGCGGGCCTGGTCCTCGCTCAGGATGCCTGCGCTGACGGCCACGTTGAGCCCGGTCTCCTCGCGCACGAGCGGGACCAGGTCGAGGATGCGCTGGAGGGTGCGCTCGTCGGGACCTCGCACGGCCAGGACGAGGCAGAACTCCGAGGCGCCGAGCTGGGCCGTCTCCTTGGCCGCAGCCAGCACCTCGTCGGGATCGAGGAAGGGCGTGGCCTTGACCGGCGTGTCGAAGCGCGACGACTGCGAGCAGAAGTGGCAGTCCTCGGGGCAGCCCCCCGTCTTGGCCGACAGGATGCCCTCGACCTCGACCTCCGGGCCGCACCAGGCCAGGCGGACCTGGTGGGCCAGGGCGGCCAGGTTCATGACGGCGCCGTCGGGCAGGGCGGCCAGGGCAGCGAGCTCACCGGCGTCGAGCAGGCGGCGCTCGTCGAGGAGGGCCGCCTCGGCGCCGGCGATCACCGCCCGGTCCGCCGCACCGAGGGCGGCTTGGGGCGGAGGCGGCGGGCCGCCGGCAGGCGCGACCGGGCGGAAGGCGACGGGGCTCGAGGTGGTCACGGCGCTTACGGTAGTGGGAGGGTGGGGTGCGCCGGAAGCTGACGGAGCGCGCCGACCGATGGGGAGGATGGGATGGCCTGGGACTTTTCGACCGAGCCTGAGTTCGAATCGAAGCTCGACTGGATGCGCGGCTTCGTGCGGGAGGAAGTGTTCCCGCTCGAGACGCTGGACCTGACCTACGACCAGATCAGGGTGGTGATACGGCCATTGCAGGAGCAGGTCAAGGCCCAGGGCCTGTGGGCGGCCCACCTGCCGCCGGCGCTCGGGGGCATGGGGTTCGGCCAGGTCAAGCTCGGCCTGATGCACGAGATCCTCGGACAGTCGCCGCTGGCCCCGGTGGTCTTCGGCAACAACGCTCCCGATTCGGGCAACGCCGAGCTGCTGGCCGTGGGCATTGAGGCGACGGGCGACGAGTCCCAGCGCACGAAGTGGCTGCAACCGCTGCTGGACGGCGACCTGCGCTCGGCCTTCTCCATGACCGAGCCGAACACCGCGGGGTCCGACCCGACACTCCTGACGACGTCGGCCGTGCGCGACGGCGAGGAGTGGGTCATCAACGGGCACAAGTGGTTCACCAGCAACGGGTCGGTGGCCGACTTCCTGATCGTCATGGCGGTGACCAACCCCGACGTCCATCCGTACTCGGGGTCGTCGATGATCATCGTCCCGGTGGACACGCCCGGGGTCGAGATCATGCGTGACGTGGCCACCATGGAGGACCCCGACACCGAGTACGGCCGCTTCGGCAACCACGCCGAGATCCGTTACGTCGACGTGCGCGTGCCGGCGGGGAACCTGATCGGCCACGAGGGCTCCGGCTTCGCCCTGGCCCAGCACCGCCTCGGCCCGGGCCGGATCCACCACTGCATGCGCTGGCTGGGCCAGTCGCGCCGCGCCTTCGACATGCTGTGCGAGCGCGCCGTGTCGCGCTACGCCCACGGCTCCATGCTGGCCGAGAAGCAGACGATTCAGAACTGGATCGCCGACTCCATGGCCGAGATGGCCGCCGCCCGGCTCATGACGCTCCAAGCCGCCTGGAAGATGGACCAGGTGGGGGCGCCGGCCGCCCGGGTGGAGATCGCCATGATCAAGTACTTCGGGGCCAAGGTGCTCTACGACGTGATCGACCGGTCCATTCAGGTGCACGGGTCGTTGGGGTTCTCCTGCGACCTGCCCCTCGAGTCGATGTACCGGGCCGCCCGGGCCGCCCGCATCTACGACGGGCCCGACGAGGTGCACCGCCAGACGGTGGCCCGCCAGGTGCTGAAGGGGTATTCGGCGCACGAGGTGCCGACCGAGCACATCCCGACGCGCCGGGCCGAGGCACAGCGCCGCTTCGCCGACCTGCTGGAGACGCTGACGGTTGATGCCTAGCGGTGCATGGAAACCCGGGGCGCGGCCGCGCTGGCCTCTGGCCCGGGTGTTGATGGTGGTGTTGGTGCCGGCGGCTCTGGCGCTCTCCGCGTGCGGGGGCTCGGCGTCGCCCGAGAGCGCCGGGACGACATCGAGCTCGAGCCCGGGCTCCGGTTCCGGGGCGTCGACGTCGACGTCGACCACGACGACCGCCGTCGACCACGACGACGACGACCGCCGTCGCCACGACGACGACGGCCCCCGTCGCCACGACCACGGCCACGCTGCCCGTCGTCGTCTGTCCCACCAAGTACGCCATCACGGTCACCACGACGACGACGTTGCCGGCCTCCCTCTCGGTCAGAGTGCCGGTGGCGGCGGCGGCCAACCTGGTCGTCTACGGCGACGACAACGGCATCATGATGATGCTCGGCCCCAAGGGCTGGACGTGCCAGGCCGCGTACGGGGCCGACGGGAGCGGCGGCCTGTTGCTTTCGCCTGCCGGCGAGAGCGTCCCGTCCGATCCCGACGGCGGGTGGCACCTGCCGGCGTCGTCGACGGCGCAGGCCATCGTGGGCTACGAGGTGGGGGCCAGCACGGTGCAGGCGTCGGCGCTCGCCTGCCCGCTTTTCAGCGCGGCGGCCGCGGCGTACAAGCAGAACTTCGGGCACGCCTGCAAGCCTCACCCGACGGCGGAATCCGTGGCGCCCCTGGGGTCGACCCAGGCGGCCTTCGAGGACCCGGCGGGAGTGGCCGGTGAGGGGATGCCCTCGGGTGGAATGAACCCGGCCTACGGGGTGATGCTCTACCTCCCCAGCTGGCCGGGGCGGTCCGCCGGCTACCTGGCCACGTGCACGTTGCCGGCGGACCAGCAGGACGTGTGCACGTACGTGATCGACAATTTCGTGTGGGGTTACAGCAGCAGCTGACCTTTCGAGCGCGTCACGCGGGGGAGTGGCACACCGCTTCGACGTTGTTGCCGTCGGGGTCCCGCACGAAGGCGCCGTAGTAGTCCGGGTCGTACTGGGGCCAGAGCTGGGGCTCGTGCAGGACCTCGGCGCCGGAGCGGACGGCCGCATCGTAGAAGGCCCGGACCGCCCCCGCGGTCCGGCGCGGCAAAGGCGAAGTGGGTCTCGCGGAACCCGTCGCCGGTCTGCTGGCGGCCGATCCAGAAGGAGGCGAGGGGCGGGACGCCGTAGCCGATGGCGTGGTCGTCGACCTCCATCACCCGCTGACCCGCCGAGCGGAGCGAGGACGGCGTCGTAGAAGGCGGCGCTGCGGGGCAGGTCGGCGCACTGGATCGACAGGTGGGCGAGCATCTCCCGAGTCTGCCAGGTCGGGTCCGGCTGGGCCTGGTGCGTCGCCGAATAGTCTGCACCGATGGGTGCGGGCCTCGAGTCGACCGCGACGCTGGCCTGGGCGACCGTCGCCACCCTGGCCACCGCGTTCGGGACGCTGGTGCTCGCCATCGCCACCTTCGCCGCCGTGCGCTCGGCCAACCGGGCGGCCCGGGTGGCCGAGGCGTCGTACCAGGTCAACCTGCGGCCGCTGCTGGTCACCTCGCGGATCGGGGGACCCCATGCAGAAGGTCCGCTGGATGGACAACCACTGGGCCCGCCTGGAAGGCGGGCAGGGGACGGTCGAGTTCGTCGACGGGTCCATCTATCTCGACCATCTCGCTGCGTAACGTCGGCTCGGGTCTGGCCGTGCCGTTCGGCTGGTCCGTGCGGGCAGGGGCACTCACCCAGCAGGTGGCCCACGCCGAGCCCGACGCCTTCCGCACGCAGCTGCGCGACCTCTACGTCGGCCCGTCCGACTTCGGCTTCTGGCAGGCGGCCATCCGGGAAGCCGACGACCCCGACTACGAGTGGCTCGGCCGCGCCATTAAGGGGTCCGAGCCCTTCACCGTCGAGATCCTCTACGGCGACCACGACGGGAGGCAGCGCACCATCTCGCGCTTCGGCATGATTCCGTGGCCGGGCGAGGAGGAGACGCGCTGGTATCCCTCGGTGTCGCGCCACTGGAACCTGGACCGGCCCGATCCGCGCTGAGCGGAGCCGCCCGGGCAGGGTCGAACCGTTCCGAGTCAGGGGCGCAGGCCCCGCAGCATGGACGTGCAGACCAGAGCGAAGCCGGCGTCCTGGTCCTCGACGAAGCCGATCCCGAGGAGCTCGAGGGAGACCCAGCCGTGGATGCTGGACCAGATGAGCTGTGCCGTCTCGGTCGGCGGACCCTCGGCCAGGACCCCGGCCGCTATGGCCCGCTGCACGGCGGCGACCAGGGCGTCGAAGGCGCGGGTGGCCACCTCCAGGGCGGCGTCGCTCGGCTCGTAGCCGGGCACCGTGCGCAGGAACATGAGCTGGTAGGCCATCGGGTGGGCCAGCGCGAGGGCGCGGTAGCGCCGTCCGCCCTCGACCAGGGCCTCGTAGGGGTCGTCGATGCCGGCGATGGAGGCCAGCGCCTCGCCCAGTCGCTCGAAGCCCTGCATGAAGAGGGCGTCGATGATCCCGTTCTTCGACTCGAAGTGGTTGTAGACGCCCATGGGGGCGACCTTGGCCGCCGCGGCAATGCGCCGGACCGACAGGGCGTCGGGGCCCTCCGTCTCGAGGATGTCCGCCGCCGAGGTGAGGAGGGCGTCGACCATGTCGGCACTGGCCGTCCTGGTGCGGCCGGGCGCCCTGCTGCTGGTCCGAGGCGTTTTCGTCACCGCCTCTAGCGTACTGAAGAACACTGTGCTAGAACAATAGCACAGTGTTCTATTGCGTCGGGAGGACCCCATGAAGACGGCACCAACCTTCGACCTCGCTGCGGCCGGGCCGACGCCGCCGGCCCGCACGGACCGCCGCTGGCTGGTCCTGCCCGTGCTCTGCCTCTCGGTCTTCCTGGTGGTGGTGGACAACACCATCGTCAACGTGGCGCTGCCCACGCTCAACCGCCAGCTGGGCGCCTCCATCACCTCGCTGCAGTGGATCGTCGACGCCTACAGCCTGGCCTTCGCCGGCCTTCTCCTGGCCGGGGGCGGCATCGGCGACCGCCTGGGGCGCAAGGGCACCATGCAGGTGGGCCTGGTGTTCTTCGGCCTGTTCTCGGCCGCCGCCGCGGCGGCGCACTCGACGGGGACGCTGATCAGCGCCCGGGCCCTGATGGGCGTGGCCGCCGCCTTCATCTTCCCGGCCAGCCTGGCCATCCTCACGAGCATCTTCCCGGACCCGTCCGAGCGGCAGAAGGCGCTGGGCATCTGGGGGGCCACGTCGGGCATTGCGGTCGCCTTCGGGCCGGTGGTCGGCGGCGCGTTGCTCGAGCACTTCTGGTACGGCTCGATCTTCCTGGTGAACGTGCCCATCGTCGTGGTGACCCTGGGGGCCGGCCAGGCGCTGATTCCCCGCCTGCCCAAGGTGGCGTCGCACCGCTTCGACCTGCGGGGCGTGCTGCTGTCGACGGTGGGGGTGACCAGCCTGGTGCTGGCCATCATTGAGGGGCCGCAGTGGGGCTGGGCGTCCGGCGGGACGCTGGCCTGCTTCGCGGTGGCCGCGGGGTTGCTCACCGCCTTCACGGTGCTCGAGCTGCGGACGGACGGGCCGCTGCTCGACGTGCGGGTGTTCCGGATCCCGCGCTTCACCGGTGGCGCCCTGTCGATTTCCGTGGCCTTCTTCAGCCTCTTCGGGTTCATCTTCCTCATCACCCAGTACTTCCAGTTCGTCAAGGGCTACTCGACGCTGTCGGCCGGCGTGCACACGCTCCCCTTCGCCGTGGTGGCGGCGGTGGCCACGCCGCTGGCCGCGGTGCTGGCGCTCAAGATCGGCACGCGCGTCGTGGTGACGACCGGCTTGCTGCTGATGGCGGGGGGACTGGCCGTGGCCGCCTTCAACTCGGACGCCACCACGTCGTACTGGGGGCCGATCATTCTGGCCATGGTGCTGCTGGCGCTCGGGCTGTCGTCCATCACCGCCCCGTCGACCGAGGCGGTCATGGGCTCGGTGCCCGACGAGCAGCGCGGCGCCGCCGCGGGCGTCAACAACACGACGCGCGAGCTGGGCGGCACGCTGGGCGTGGCGGTCTTCGGTTCAATTTTCGCCTCCGCCTATGCGCCGCGCGTGCTGAGTGCCTTCAGGGCGCTGCCCATTCCGGCCGGGCCGAAGTCCGAGGCGCACCAGTCCGTGGCGGCCGCCCTGGCCGTGGTCAAGCACGCGCCCCGCTCGGTGCGGCCCTACCTCGAGCACGTCGCCTTCACGGCGTTCCACAGCGGGTTGCAGACCGCGTGCCTGGCCGGGGCCGGCGTGGCCGTGGTCGGGGCGCTGGCCGTGTGCGCTCTGCTGCCGGGGCGCCCGGCGGCGGCGCCGGCGCCGGGCGACCTCACCGTGGCCGACCTCACCGTGGCCGACGATCCCTGCGGCGAGCCGGCGCTGGCCCGGGCCTAGGCAGAAGACACGGCAGCGCGCAGCGGCGCGGCCGCGCCGGCCGCTAGCGCCGCGGGCGTGCAGCCGGCCGGAGGCGGTAGGCGATGAAGCTGGGCCCGTCGGCCACGACCGCCAGGTCGTCGGGGAAGCGCGCCAACGCCTCGGGCGACGGCCGCGCCTCGGCGACGTCCTCGATGACGAACCCGGCCGCGGCGAACTGCCGCACGACGGCGCCCAGCGGTCGGCGCCAGAAGAACTGGGTCACCTCCACCCCGGCCTTCTCCCAGGTGTCGGCCACCAGCTCGGTGTCGAAGTAGCCGCCGCTCTGGCCCGGCAGGGGAGACCCGAACGGATGATCGAGGGAGAGCACGACCCAACCGGCGGGCCGCAGGGCCCGCGCGAACGACTCGAGGGGCACCGCCCAGTCTTCGAGGTAGTGCAGCACCAGCGAGCAGGTGATGCCGTCGAGCGACCCGGCGTCGAGCGGCAACGGTTCGGCCAGGTCGGCCACGAAGAACCGCCCCCGCCCGCCGCACCGGCGCCGCGCCTCGTCGACCATGGCCGCGCTCACGTCCACCCCGGTGACGTCCGCCCCCTCGTCGAGGAGCCAGGCGCACTGCGCCCCGGCTCCGCACCCGGCATCGAGGACGCGCCGGCCGGTCAGGGGCAGGGGGACGAGCGACCGCAGCGCCGGCCGCTCCAGGTACCCGTTGAACGGGCCGGCATCCGTCGTCTCCGACCACACCGGGGCCAGCCGGTCGTAGGCCTCGCGGGTGGCGCGGGTGTGCTCCGTCTGATCGGTGGGACGGGGTTCCATCGCACCATGATGGTGCGGGCGCCCGGGCTCTCCCCCCGCTGCCGGCGCCGAACCTAGGAGAAGGTCAGGTCGGCCCGGCGGACGCCGGCGATGACCGGGCTCGGCGTGCGCTCCACCGGGCCGGCCAGGGCCAGGGTCTCGAAGCGGTCCAGCAGCTCGGAGAGCACGACCCGACCCTCGAGGCGGGCCAGCGCCGCCCCGAGGCAGAAGTGGGGCCCGAAGCCGAAGCTCACGTGCGGGTTGGGGTGGCGGTCGACCCGCAGCTGCGCGGCGTCGGGTCCGAACACCTCCTCGTCGCGGTTGGCCGAGGCGTAGACGAGCAGCACCGGGTCACCTTCGGCCACGGCCACGCCCCGGATGGCGGTGGCGGCGGTGGCCGTGCGCATGAAGGAGATGACGGGCGTGGTCCAGCGCAACAGCTCCTCCACCGCGCCCGGGAGGAGCGAGCGGTCGGCCCGCAGTGCCGCCCACTGGTCCGGGTTCTCGGCCAGGACCACCAGGCCGCCCGAAATCAGGTTGCGCGTCGTCTCGTTCCCGGCCACCAGCAGCTGAATGAGGAACATGGCCAGCTCGGCCTCGCTGAGCTCGTCGCCCCCGGCCGCCGGGTCGTGCCCGACCGTGGCCAAAACCGAGACCAGGTCGTCCGCCGGCGCCCGGCGCCGCTCCTCGGCGACGCCGATCAGGTACTCCCACATCTCGAGCTGCAGCTGCGCCCGCTCCTCCTCGGAGCGCTCCGACTCGCCGGGGATCACCGCCTCGGACCACTCGAAGAAGCGCGGCCACTGCTCGCCGTCGACTCCCAACAGCTCGCAGATGACCTGCAGCGGGAAGGGGATGGACAGCGTGGCCACCACGTCGAAGGCCTCGCCCCGTGGGACCGAGCCGAGCAGCGCCTGGGCCTTGGCCGTCACGCCGGCCTCCATCAGCCGCACCATGGACGGCTTGAACCCGGGCTGGACCAGGCGCCGGTAGCGGGTGTGCCGGGGCGGGTCGGTGTGCATCATGGTCGGCGGCGAGTCGTAGGTCGTGCCGATTTCGTCGACCAGAATGCCCCGGGACGAGCAGAAGCCGATCGGATCGGCCCCGATGGAGGAGACCTCGGGATGGGTCATGACGGCCCAGAAGCCGCCGCCGTCGCGGTCGATCCAGCACACGGGCGCGTGCCGGCGCAGCTCGGCGTAGAGCGCGAACGGGTCGCCGCCCGAGTACAGGGCCGGGTCGAGGAGGCGGCCGGCGTCCGCGGCCGCGGCCGTCGGGGTCACGCGACGTACCAGGCCCGGGTCAGACGATCAGGCCGTTGGGACGCGGGTCGCCCTGCGCCTCGAGCAGCGCGTAGTAGGCCTCGAGGGTGCTCGGCCCGTCGGAGACCGACTCGACCGACCCGTCCTCGGCCAGGTTCAGAAGAGCTCCCTCGATGATGAAGCACACATCGGTGTCCTCGGTGTTGTCCTCGGGCACGTGCAGGGTGTGGACGGAGTTGGCCGGCTCGAAGAGGTACGAGCCCGGCAAAATGTAGAAGTCGTACTCGAGGTAGTGCCAGCGGCCGGCGGAGGTGAAGGCGTCGACCGAGCCGGTGTGGCGGTGCCGCTGCAGCTGCACCCCCGGCTTGAAGCGGTTGAGGATGACCCAGGTGCCGCGCGGGGCGTCGAAACGGACGACCTTGAGCAGGACGCCCATGCCGGTGTCCGCCCACGGCGCGTCGTCCTCACCGACGAGCCGGACGGTGTCGGCGGGGTGGGCTGGGGTGTCGATCGCCATGGTGGTTCCTCCCGGGTGGTCAGGCGGGCAGCGCCGCGAGCGTATCGAGGTCGAGGGCGGCCTCGAGGGCGGCGGCGGCGCGCAGGACGACCAGGTCGCCGTGCTGGGGCCCGACCAGCTGCAGGCCGATGGGCAGGCCGCCGGAGCTGGTGCCGCAGCAGACGGTGGCGGCGGGCGAGCGCGTCATGTTGAACGGGTAGGTGAACTGGACCCAGTTGGCCGTCTCCTCGCCGTTGACCGAGCTCGTCATGGCGCCGGCGCCGGGGGCCACGGCCGAGCACGTCGGCGTGACCAGCAGGCGCGCCGTGTGGAACAGCTCGACCAGTCGCAGGTTCATCAGGTGGAAGCGGTCGAACACCCCGAGCAGTTGCACGGCCGTGGTCGACTCGGCCGAGGCCAGCAGGTGGCGCAGCAGCGGATCGACCTCCTCCCAGCGGGGATGGCCCATCAGGGGCTGAAGGGAGCGCAGGGTGCAGGCCGCCGTCATGGTGAGGAAGTCGCCGACGGGGTCGACCTCGAAGACGGAGTCCACGACGGTGACCTCGGCTCCCAGCGACTCGAGCACGCCTACGGCGCGGTCGCAGGCGCGGCGCACCTCGGCGTCGACGCTGGCGTAGCCGAGCGTGGGGGAATAGGCGATCTGCACCGGGACGTGGGGGTCCTCGAGCGCGGCCGGCCACGATGCCTCGGGCCGGGGCAGCGAGCGCAGGTCGGTGGGGTCGGGGCCGACGGCCACGTCGAGGGCCAGGGCGACGTCGGCGATGCGGCGGGCCATGGGGCCGTTGGTCGACAGATCGACCCAGCCGGGCGGGGTGGGGCCGCCGGCGGGCACGCGGCCGAGCGAGGGCTTCATGCCCGAGAGACCGCAGCAGGCCGACGGGATGCGGATGGAACCGCCGCCGTCGGAGCCGGTGGCCAGCGGGACCATGCCGGCGGCCAGCGCGGCGGCGGCCCCGCCCGAGGAGCCACCGGGGCCACGGGTCGGATCGAACGGGTTGCGCGAGGGGCCGAAGACGGAGTTGGTCGTGTTGCCCATCCAGCCGAACTCGGGCGTGTTGGTCTTGCCCACCACAATGCAGCCGGCCGCGCGGAGCCGGGCCACGAAGGGGCTGTCGGCCGCGGCGGGGGGGTCGTCGGCGTGGAGCGCCGAGCCGTAGGTGGTGGTGTAACCGGCGGCATCTTGCAGGTCCTTGACGCCGAGGGGCAGGCCGGCCAGCGGCCCGGGGTCGGAGCCGGCGGCGATCTTGGCGTCCAGCGCGTCGGCGTCGGCCCGCGCCCGCTCCCCGTCGACGGCGACGAACGCGTTGTAGGTGGGATCGAGGCGCCCGATCCGATGCAGCGACGCCTCGGTCAGCTCCCGCGCGCTGACCTCCTTGGCCCGCACGGAGCGGACCAGGTCGGCCAGCGGGGTGGTGCGGAAGTCGATGTCGCTCACTGTGGTCCCCTCCCTCGGTGGGCCGTGGTCCCGGGATGCTGCCGCAACTACGGCGCGGACGGCGACAGGCCGGCCACGGCGTCGGCCAACTCGACGCCGACGGGGATGATCATCGGTGCCGGAATGGTGATGCCGTTGTCGACGTAGCGCTGCACGTGCGCCTTGCACTCGGCCACTGAGCCGTGCACCACGAGCTCGTCCACGACGGAGTCGGGAATGGCTTCGAGGGCTCCCTTGCGGTCGCCGGCCGCCCAGGCGTCCCACATGGGCTGGAGGGCGGGGCCGCGGCCCAGCCAGCGGTGGAACTCCGCGTAGGCCTCGACGTTGAGGTAGGCCGTGATCATGCGCCGCCCGATGGTGCGGGCCACGCCGGCGTCCTCACAGACGATGACGAAGATGCGGGCCACGATTTCGCGGGGCGCGCCCTCGGCCGCCTTCTCCACCTCGGCCACGGACGTGGCCACGTCGGTGGCGCTGAGCCAGTTCAAAATGGCGCCGTCGGCCTCCCGGCCGGCCAGGTGCAGCATGCCGGGGCGGAGCGCCGCCAGGTAGATGGGCGGCAACTGCTCGGGAAGGCGGCTCAGGCGGAACCCCTTGACGCGGAAGGTCTCGTAGTCCTCGCTCACCTTCTCGCCGCTGAAGGCCAGGCGCAGGAAGCGCAGCGTGTCGCGCACGCGCCGGTACTGGTTCTCGAACGCGAGGCCGTTCCAGTTGGCCACGATCACCTGGGACGAGGCGCCCAGGCCCACGGCGAAGTGGCCCGGGGCGGCGTCGGCCATGGCGGCCAGGCTCTGGGCCAGCAGGGCGGGGCCGCGCGTGTAGGCCGGCGTGATGGCGACGCCGAGGTTGAGCGACGGCTCCCAGGCCGCGGCCAGAGCGAGCGGCGTGAAGCCGTCGGCGCCGTCCACCTCGGCCGACCAGATGTCGGTGTAGCCCAGCTCGCGTAGGCGGGCGAACCACTCGCGGTGGGCGTGCAGCGGAATGCCGTCGAAGGGGACGGTGATGCCGGGGCGGGCCGGCGGCGTGCCGGCAGCGGCGCTCATGCCTTCAGGCGCTCCTGCTCGGCCAGCTCTTCGGCCCGGTGGGCCTGGGCCAGGTGATCGGGATCGGGTTGGAACTCGGCGTCGTCGACCACCAGCGCCAGCTCGGTCTGCTCGTCGGTTTCGTCGCCGGACGGCACGGGCACGCCCCAGCGCCGCATGCCCTGTTCCATGCGGCGGATGACCGTCTCGATCACCTGCACCCGCCCGTAGCGTTTGTTCTCTCCGCTGATCACGTCCCAGTGGGCCAAGGGCCCGCAGGTGAGCCGGAGCATGTCGGACACCGCCTCTTCGTACTGGCCCCGCTTCTCGCGGTTGCGCCAGTCCTCGTCGGTCAGCTTCCATGACTTGAGCGGGTCGTCGCGCCGCCGTACGAAGCGGCGGAGCTGCTCCTCGTGGGAGAGGTGCATCCACAGTTTGATGACGACCATGCCCTCCTCGGCCAGCGTGTGCTCGAAGTCGTTGATTTCGTCGTAGGCGCGGCGCCACTGCACTTCGGTGGCCAGGTTCTCGACCCGCTCGACCAGGACGCGGCCGTACCAGGAGCGGTCGAAGATGGTCATGCCCCCCCAGCCGGGGAGCGGCGGCCAGAAGCGCCACAGGAAGTGGTGGCGCAGCTCGTCGGGCGTCGGCGCGGCGAAGGGGGCCACGTGCACGTGGCGCGGGTCGAGCGGCTCGACCAGCCGCTTGATGGCGCCGCCCTTCCCGGCGGCGTCCCAACCCTCGAACACGATGCAGACCGGCGGCCCGAGCCTGCCCTCGTTGAGCTGCCCTCCGTTGATCAGCCGCAGGTGCAGCAGCCGGCGCTGCGCCTTGCCGAGGCGCTTGGTCTCCTCGTCCTTGGAGATGCGGAGCGAGAGGTCGGCATCCTCGAGGCGGGCGTAGTCGACCTGGCCGCCCACGTCGGCGCCCCCGGATGCCGTTGCCGTGGCTGCCGTCGTCGTGGTGGCCGTCGTCGTGGTGGCCGCCCTCGTGGTGGCCGTCCTCGTGGTGGCCGCCGTGATCGTGCTTGCTCACGTTGCCTGTTGTAGCCGATCCGCCGTGACGGCGCGGGCACCGACGGGCGTTGCGCCCTCCCCGCGCTCGCCCGCCCCCGCCACGGCGGCGACCACGTGGCGCACCATCTCCTCCGCACCGGCTATGACCAGCAACTCCCGGTTGGAGAGGTGTCCGACCCGGCCCACCTTGCGCCCCGAGGGGTCGAAGATGCCGATCCGGGCCCCGACGTAGCGCGCCGAGTCGAACGCCAGGGTGGCCACGTGCCGGCGCCGGCCCGAGCGGTCCGGGCCGGCGCACATGGCCTCGAGCTCGTCCACCGCCAGCCACGCCTCGTCGTTGTAGGACAGCACCAGCAGGTCGCAGTCCACGGCGGCCACCGCGGAGGCCAGCGCGTCCGGCATGGTCCGCTTGGAGTTGAAGGCCGAGTGCGTCGAGGGGTCGCGGGCGTCCACGCGCTTGCGGGCCACGCCGTAGGCCTCGGGTGCGTCCCAGGCGACCAGCGTCTCCCACACGTGGTAGTTGGTGAAGTAGCGGTGCTGGTTGTAAGGGGGGTCGAGGTAGGCCAGGTCGAAGTGGCCGAGCGATGCCGCCAGCGTGACGGCGTCGCCGTGGACGGCCCGGCCCGGGCCCTCGAGGAGGTGGGGCACCCGCAGCTCGAGCGGGTTGGACGACCGCGCCGACCACTGCTTGACGTAGGCCATCTGCACGCCGGTCGTCGAGTCCACCCGGTCCGCCGCCTCGATGAGCGACGTCAGCAGCAAGGGGTACAGCGGCGACCCCGCATAGTCCGACTCGATGCAGTCCCGGGCGGCGTCGATCCGCCTGGCGTTCTCCGGTTGGAAGTAGCGGGCCTGGCGGCTGAACATTTCGGTGACGTAGCCGTCGGTGCCCCCGAGCGCGTTGAGGCGGGTGACGGCCTCGTCGAGCGCACCGGCCTCGACGGCCGCGGCGTCCGTCTCGACGTAAGTGCGGGCGAAGGCGTGCGCGTAGCGCGCCGTGTCGACGGCGGTCACCAGCATGCCCTGGGACTTGAAGGCCTGGGCCACCCGGGTGGTGCCGGTGAAAAGGTCGAGCGCGGTGCGGGCGCCGCTGGCCGCGCCGATGCGGGCGAGGACGGGAATGAGGCGGCGTTTGGAGCCCAGGTACTTGATCACTCGGGGCGCCGGTCCATGCCGGGCCCACCCTACGATGGGCGGCGGTGGCGACCGGGGACCATGGAGAGGCCGGAACGCCCGGCGACGACGGTCGGGGGGACTCGCACTGGGTGCGCTGGCACGACCCCTACGAGGACCCGGCTTCGAACCTGTCGCTGCGGCTGCGCACGGTGCAGGCCATGGTGCGCCGGGTGCTCGACCAGGCGCCGGCCGGCGCGCCGATCCGCATGGTGAGCCTGTGCGCCGGGCAGGGACGCGACGTGATCGACGTGGTGGCCGAGCACCCGCGGCGCGACGACGTCTCGGCCCTGCTGGTCGAGCTCGAACCGGTCCTGGCCGCCTTCGCCCGCGACCGGGCGGCTGCCGCCGGGGTGGGCGACCGCGTGCGCATACAGGAGGGCGACGCGGCGCGCACCCACTGGTACGCGCCCATGGTGCCCGCCGACCTGGTCCTGGTCTGCGGCGTGTTCGGCAACATCAGCGCCGGCGACATCGAGGCCACCATTCGGGCCATGCCCGGGTTCTGCGCGCCGGGCGGCCACGTCGTCTGGACCCGCCACCGCCGCCCGCCCGACGCCACGCCGGCCATCCGCGCCGCCTTCGCCGCAGCCGGCTTCACCGAGCTGGCCTTCGAAGCGCCCGAGGGGACGGTCATGACGGCGGGCCTGCACCGCCTGGACGGGCCGGTGGGACCCTTCGATCCCGAGGGCCGGCTCTTCGACTTCGTGGGCGACGGTTCGCTCCCGGCCTAGCGCGCCGGCCCCGGTCCCCTTCGGCGGACGGCCGCCGGGGCCGCCTCTCATGAGGCACACGCCACCGATGGTGAAGGCGTACGCTCCCGGTCAGGAGTCAACCGAGCGGATCACGGGAGTTTCGAGGAGGCAACCATGCAGGAGACCATTCACGGGACGACGATGCCGGTGCTGGAGCTCTCGCTCGACACGGGTGAGTCGGTCGTGTCCGAGGTCGGCGAGTTCAGCTGGATGTCGGACTCGATCCAGTACGCCACCAACACCGGCGGCGGCATGGGGGGCAAGGGGCTCATGGGGGCGGTCAAGCGCGCCGTCTCGGGCGCCTCGTTCCTCATGACCACCTACACGGCCCAGGGCGGTCCGGGCTCCATCGCCTTCGCGTCGAAGGTGCCGGGCCATATTCTGCCGATCGACGTGGAGCCCGGGAACGAGTTCATGGTGCACCGCCACGGGTTCATGGCCGCCGTGCCGGGGATCGAGATCTCCATGGGCTTCCAGCAGTCGTTCCGCGGCGGCGTCTTCGGTGGCGAGGGCTTCATCCTCCAGAAGATCGGCGGCCAGGGCCGGGTCTGGATCGACCTGCAGGGAGAGGTGGTCATCTACGACCTGCAGCCGGGGCAGTCGATGCGGGTGCACCCCGGGCACGCCGGTCTCTTCCAGGCCTCGGTGCAGTTCACCACGCAGAAGGTCAAGGGCATGGTCAACCGCTACATGGGCGACGACGGGCACCACTTCGCCGTGCTGACGGGCCCGGGCCGCATTTGGCTGCAGTCGATGCCGACGCCCATCCTGGCCGGTGTGATCTACGAGAACCTGCCCCGGGGCGACCGTGACGACCACCACGCCGTCGAGGGCGCGGCCGCCGGCATCGGCGGGGCCAAGATCATCGGCGACCTGTTGCGCTGATCCTTCGCCGGGGCAGGGTCAGCCCGGCGGCGCCGGCTCGGGCTGGTTCCACTCGATCCAGCCGGTGCCCGCACGGCCGTCGTCGGTCCGGCAGCGCACCATGGCCCGCGGGAACCGGCTGGTCCGGCCGTCCTCGTCGTTGCGCAACAGCACCGGCCCGAAGGCCACGGGCGTGACGTCGATGCCCAGGTCGTGGGCGGGCGCGGCAGCGATGTCGATCCGCCCGCTGGTCGGGAAGCCGTGGTCGCCCAGCTCCTCGGACACGGTCAGCGCAGTGGCCGGATGCACTCCGGTGGGCGGGGTCTGCACGTAGCCGAAGAACACGGGGACGTCGGGCAGCATGCGGATGTCGGCCAGGTGGACGCGCGTGCCGTCGTCGAGGCGCATGGAGTTCCAGCACCAGCCGAAGGCCCACCAGTCGCGCACGCCCCAGGAGTGGTCGCGCTGGCCGTGCCCGTCGACGGCCAGGGTCTCGCCGCCGACGGTGACGGTGCCGTTGACCAGGCAGGGGATTTCGTAGCGGGTCGTCAGGTCGTAGTGGTAGGGCACGCCGTCGGTGGTCCAGGTGAGGTCGAACGCGGCCTCGACGGGCTCCCCGCCGCCACGTCGTCGTCGTAGGCGTCCTCGGGCCGGGCCAGGCGCCGCGCCGCCATGCGGGGCACGGCGAGGCGGAACTCCTGGAGTGGGCGACGCAGGTCGATCTCCACCTCGGCCTGATCCGAGGCGGTGCTGAGGCCGCTGCCGGGCGGGACGGGCATGTGGTAGTCGACCGAGCAGAGGCCGGGCTGACCCGGGCGCACGATCCAGGCCGTCCACCAGGCCACGCCGAGGTTGGGGTAGAGGCCGAGGCGGAACCAGCCGCCGAAGGAGCCGTCGCCCTGCACGAAGTCGCAGTAGTACGACTCGTTCCACAGGTCCTCGGCGTCGGGGCCGTGGCGCGCCTCGTCGGCCGGGTCGACGACGTGCTCGCTCACCGGTCCTGGCCCGCGTGCATGGCGGAGGCCCCCGGTGGCCCCGGTACCTCGACGATGGGATCGTCACGGTCGTCGAACTCGGTGCGCAGTGCCTTCGACATGACGGCGTGCATGAAGTAGAGCGTCGTGATGTAGGTCAGCTCGAGCACCGCTACTTCGTCGAGGTGGCGCCGCAACTCGGCGAAGACCTCGTCGGGGACGCGGCCGTGGTCGTACACGAGGCAGTCGGTGTAGGCCAGGACGGCCCGCTCGGCCTCGCCGTAGGTGCCGGTGGGAGCGACCGGCCAGGCGGGGATGTGCGCGATCTGCTCCTCGGGCATGCCGAGCTCGCGCATGGACTTGGCGTGCTGGGAGAACACGAACTGGCTGCCGGCGGCCCAACCGGCGCGGATTTGGCCCAGCTCGCGCAGCTTGGGGTCGAGCACACGGTCGGGGGACTGGTAGAGGCCGAAGCCCTTCACGCAGTGGTCGAGGATGTCGGGGCTGTTGGCGAACACGGTCCACCAGTCGCCCGTCGTCCCGTCCCAGCGCCCGGGTTCGGCCACCGGGTCGCGGCCCTCGAAGAGCCACTCGTACATGGTGGTGACGATGGGCGCGGTGGCCTCGCTCTTGGGGACCTGCCGGAGTCGGGGCATGAGGCTCGAACGCTCGGCGCCGCTAGACGGAAATGGGCGCGGTGGAGGCGGGAGCCTCGGCGTCGGCGGCCCGGGCCGGCGTGTGCGAGACGTCGGAGAGGTCGAACTCGCGCATCCAGCAGGCGAACTCGAGCAAAATGCCATCGGGGTCCTGGAAGTAGATGCTGCGCACGAACACACCGGAGTGCATGGCGTCGCTGATACCCCATTCGGAGTCGTCGTGGTTGGCGATTTCGGTGCAGTCGATGCCCGCGGCCAGCAGACGCTCGCGGTACTCCTCGATCTTCTCGGGTGCCACGTCGAAGGCGACGTGGTTCATGGAGCCGATGGCGCTCGTGAGGTCACCCTGGTCGGGGCGCGACGCCGGTGCGCTGATGCCGGGAACACCGTCGGGCGCGTTGGGGAACCAGAAGAAGGCCAGGCAGTCGCCACCGCCGCAGTCGAAGAAGAAGTGCTGGCCCATGCCGGCCGGCAACTCGATCGTCTTGACCAGGGGCAGGCCCAGGACGTTCGTGTAGAAGTCGACGGTGCGCTCCATGTCGCGGCAGACGAGCGCCAGGTGGTTGATGCCCCGCAGCTCGAATCCGCCCGTCTCACCTGTCATGTCCGTCGTGCCTCCCTCGCTACAGCCGGTCCCGCCCCGTGCCGTCGCATCATCGGACCACACATTAGGCCGCAATCTCGGGTTCGCCTCGGTCCGTATCACCGGGTGCAGGTCACGGACGAAAGGACGACCGGGCATGGGGTTCACCACGGCGTCGGCGCGACGGGCACACCGGGGCGGCCCGGCGGGAGTGGGCGCCCTGGTCGCCGGGGCGGCGGCGCTGGCCGCGCTGGCCCTGGGGATCGGTGCGCCGGAAGGGGACGCCGGGGCCACCGGCTCGCACGCCCACGGCAAGGTCACGACCATCCACGTGTCGAGCGCCAGCATTGCGCACGTCGGGACCGTGCTCACCACCAAGTCCGGCCTCACGCTGTACCGCTCCACGTCGGACCCGATGGGCCACTCGGTGTGCACCGGGTCCTGTGCCACGTTCTGGCCCCCGATCACCGCCGCCAAGGGTGACCACGTGGCGGGGCCCAAAGGGGTCAAGGGCCTGTCGGTCATCGACGTCGGCCACGGGCACTGGCAGGTTGCGTTCCACCATGTCGCTCTGTACCGTTTCGCAGGCGACACCAAGAAGGGTCAGGCCAAAGGGCAGGACGTGGGCGGCACGTGGTTCGCGGTGCTGAAGAGCGGCATCCCTGCGACGCCGTCGGGCGCGGCGGGAGCGCCGATCACCCCGACGACGGCGCCGGCCAGCTCCATCACCCAGCCCGTGACGCCGACCACGGCGCCGCAGACGCCGGTCAGGCCCAGCCCGATCACGACGCCGCCGGCCACCACGCCACCGACGTCCCCACACGAACCGCCCCACGACACCGACCAACCCCGGCGACGCAGCCGCAGACCACCACACCGACCACGTCGAGCGCGGGAGGCTACAGCTACTGACCGCCGCGGGCAGCGTGGACGCGGTCAGTCCGAGGCGATGCCGACCATGGGTGCGTTGAGGTGATGCCCACCCATGGAGCCGTAGAACTGGGCGTCGCCGAAGGTGAAGATGCCGCCGTCGGCGCCCTGCAGCCAATAGCCCGCCCCGTCGGCCGTCGGCGCAATGCCGACTATCGGCGCGTTCAGCGCGGCGCCGTACTCGGAGCCGTAGGGTGCCGCGTCGCCCTCGTCGGCCACGTTGCCGTTGGCGCTGGCGAGCCAGTAGCCCTGCGCGTTGTGGGTGCCGGCCAGGCCCGTGATGCGGTAGCCGCCCGGGGCGGAAGACGGTTGCCCCTCGTACGGCGCGTCGCCGAAGCGGAACACCTGGCCGTTGGCATCGACGAGCCAGTAACCACCCACCAGGTAGCTGGGCGCCGCGCCGGTCACCGGCGAGTCGAGGTCGTCGCCGCCGGTCGACCCGTAGAACGTCGCGTCACCGAAGGCGAACACGCCGCCGTCGCTCGCGATGAGCCAGTAACCGTGTCCGTCGAGGGTGGGGATGAGGCCGATGATCGGCTTGTTCAGCTTGAGGGAGCCCGTCGACCCGTAGAAGCCGGCGTCGCCGTAGTTGAAGACGCCGCCGTCCGAGGCCACCAACCAGTAGCCCCGGCCGTCCAAGGTGGCCGCCATGCCGACAACGGGCTGGTTGAGCTTCATGGAGCCGGTCGACCCGTAGAACTGCGCGCCCCCGAAGGTGAAGATGCCGCCGTCGGCGCCCACCTGCCAGTAGCCCGGTGGCGGGTGCGGCGGGAGGGGACAGCTCGGGCTGGAGGCGGCAGCGGTGTCGAGCTCGGGCCCCAGCGCCGGCGTGCCGTCGGCGCCGAAGGTGAGGGAGGCCAGGTACATCGGACGGAATCCACAATCGAGGTAGCCGATGGTGGTGCCCTGCCAGGCGGCAAAGGCCATCACCAGCTGGCCGCCCGGGAGCGTGTACACGTCCGGACCCCCGGGGCCCGACATGCCGGGCTGGGTCGCCAGCAGGGGATTCGAGGTCCCGGCGTCCGTGCAGGCGGGACCGGGGCTCGTCGAGCCCGGTCCGGGACAGGTGGCCCAGCCGATGGCGTAGGTGTTCGCACCTTCGTCGCTGCCCGCGTAGAACAGGTAGTAGTTGTCGACCGTGGTGTTGCCGGATTGGGTCTGGGTCTCGACCATGTCCGGGCCTTCGATGATGTTGCTCTGCCACGGCTGATCGTCCTCGAGGAGCTCGGAGATCGAGCCGGAGGTCGTCGTCAGGCTCGGCGACAGCCCGATGGACCAGATCATGGTGCTCGTGCCGATGTGGTTGCCGTCGTTCTTCCATATGAGCCAGGAGTCGCCGGTGGCGGGGTCGGTGAAGATGTCGGGGTCGATGCTGCCGCCGTAAAGACCGTTGTCCACCGTCGAACCGAAGTCGACCCCGTCCTGGCAGACGACGGGCGCGGCGTTGTGGTCCGAGTAGGGGCCGAGCGGGAGGAGCGAGGTGGCCACGCCGATGCACTGGTCGCCCGTCGACGCTCTCGGTCGCCGTGTAGTACATGACGAAGGTGTCGTCCGAGCTGTCGTAGGCGACGCTCGGCGCCCACGTCTCGCCCTCCTCGGCCCACGAACCGAGCTGTGGCAGCGCGTCGATGGACGTGGGGATCCAGTGGACGCCGTCTGTCGAGGTCGACACCTGCACGTTGGTCTCTTGACCGGTCGGAGCGAAGGTCTGGGTCGCGAAGGCGTAGTACACGCCGTCCCAGAGCAGGACCGAAGGGTCGGGGAAGTCGCCGGCATGGACGGGCGACCAGTTCGAGGCGGCGACGGGTGTGGGCGCGGCGAGACCGGCTGCGGCGGCGCCCAGCGTGCCGACGAGCGCGGTGGCGAAGAGGGAGAGCATCAGCCGTCGAAGCAACAGCGCAGGGCGCACGTTGCGGGTGCGACCGATCCGACGTCTCGGTCCGCTCAACGGTGGGGGGGACACCATCCTCCTTGTTGGGATCTGCGTTACCGGCGCCTCCGTCCGTGCGGGAATGATAACGGACCCTGGGGCGAGAACGATTTCGGGACGGCGACGTTTTCACCGCGGAGCGATTGCCGACGATGCGCCGCTTCCAACTACGGTGTGCGTCCGCCGGGCCGAACGCGCTGGGGTGAGACCACCGCTGTCGGCCGGTGCTTCAACCCACCCGGCCCGGCCGCCGGAGGGGACCAGCACCCGACAGAAAGGCGCCATGCCCACATCACGCCGCCCTATGGCCGATCTCGGCTTCAAGTTCTTGAACTCGGCACACAAGGTGGTCCTGCATCTGAGCGGCGGCAGGCTCGGGTCCACCATGCGCGGCATGCCGGCGGTGGATCTGCACACCATCGGACGCAAGAGCGGTCTGGCGCGCTCTTCCATGTTGACGTCCCCCGTCCACGACGAGAACCGGGTCGTCCTGGTGGCGTCGAGAGGCGGGGCCGACGGGCACCCGTCGTGGTACCTCAATCTGACGGCCAACCCCGATGTCGAGGTCACCATGTACGGCGAGACCCGCACCATGCAGGCCCGGACGGCCTCGCCCGAGGAGAAGGCGGCGCTCTGGCCGCAGATCGTGGCCGCCTACAAGCCCTACGACGGCTACCAGAAACGTTCGAGCCGGGACATCCCCGTCGTCATCTGCGAACCCCGGCCGGCCTGACCTCCGGCGCGCCGGGGAAAGCGAGTGGGCCGCACACTACGATCGATCCCGTGTCGATTGAGCCCGCTGACGATTCCGCCTTCGACTTGAGCATGGCGGTCTCGCAGCTGGCGTCGAACAACACCGACCTGGGCCTCATGCTCAAGCTGCTCGTGAGCCAGCTGTCGGGTGCACTGGGGGACCGCATGAGGGTCGAGCGGGCCGGGCGGTTCCGCAAGTCCGACGAGATCAAGTCCGTGCACATCACGGTGGGCGACGACACGCTCGATGCGGTCGTCGACGGCCACACGGTGCGCTGTGCCATAGGCCACGCCTCGGGTGGCATCCGCATCCGCAGCGAACAGGTCGGCATGGACGTCTGGCTGACCCGGCTGCTCACCACCCTGCAGGCCGAGGCCGCCCATAGCGAGCAGGCCCGCCTCGCGCTCGAGAACATTGTGATCGGAGGATCCACGTGACCGACCCATCGCCGGGGGCGCCAGCGCCCTTGGAGCCACACGACCTGCCCAAGGATGCCGCGCACCGGCTCGAGGAGCTGGAGCACGGCCTGTTCACCTCCGACCTTTCGGTCAACGAGTTCCTCCTGGTCAAGGAGTCCGGCTTTCACCCGCTCGGCTTCGTGATGGGCTCGTCGATCTACCACATCGGGATCCAGACCCGTAAGTGGGGTGAGAGCCAGGAGCTCTCCAAGCTCACCGAGGCCATGTACACCGCCCGCGAGCTGGCCATGACACGCATGGAGGAGGAGGCCCAGGAGCTCGGCGCCGACGGCGTGGTCGGGGTGCGGCTCGACGTCAACTACTACGAATGGGGCAACGACTCGGCGGAATTCATCGCCTTCGGCACCGCCGTCAAGGCGGAGGACGGGACCTCGTACCTCAACGCTCTGGGCAAGCCGTTCACCTCGGACCTGTCCGGCCAGGACTTCTGGACCCTCATGCAGACCGGGCACGTCCCCCAGGGCCTCGTGATGGGCACCTGCGTGTTCCACATCGCCCACCGCAAGCTGACCCAGGCGCTCGGCTCCATGGGCCAGAACGTGGAGCTGCCCAACTTCACCCAGGCGCTGTACGAAGCCCGCGAGCTGGCCATGACGCGCATGCAGGACGAGGCCGGCCGGCTCAACGCCAGCGGCATCGTGGGCGTCCGGCTGGAGGAGAAGTCCCATCAGTGGGGCTCGCACACCATTGAGTTCCTGGCGTTGGGCACCGCGGTGACCAAGCGGAGCGGCGAGGTCACGCTGCCCAAGCCCATCACCATCATTTCGCTCGACAACTGATGGCCGACACGGCGACACCCGGGACCGGCGGAGATCTGCCCGAGGCGGCTCTGCGCCGGCTGGGGTCGAGCGCGTTCTCTTCCGGTCTCAGCGTGCCCGACTTCGCCGCCTGTCTCGAGCTGGGCCTGCAGCCGGTGGCGCTGGTGCAGGGCTTCTGCGTCATGCAGTGGGGCTGGTACGGCCCGGGTTCGGGGTACGGCCGGGGTCTGTCGCCCTACGCCGGCCCCCAAGGGGCCGGCGGCTACTCGGAGACCTACCGCTGCCCGCACGGCTACGTGTCGGCCGAGCACCGCA
Organism: uncultured Acidimicrobiaceae bacterium; assembly: GCA_963850095.1. Classification (GTDB taxonomy): domain Bacteria; phylum Actinomycetota; class Acidimicrobiia; order Acidimicrobiales; family RAAP-2; genus Bog-473. The sequence continues at coordinate 219,254 of CAWKJX010000005.1, forward strand.
TGTGGGGTCAGAACCTCGAGCAGCCCTGGGTCGAGGAGGCATGGACCAGCGGCTACATGACGGCCTACCGGCGCATGCTCGAGGAGGCGCGGACCCACGAGGCCCACGGCGTGATCGGCGTGGTGGACAATGTCTCCAACGTGGCCGACACGGGCACGACGGAGTTCCACTTCCTCGGCACCGCCATCACCGTGGAAGGTGGCCCGCCGCCGGCCGACGGCGCGCCCTGGAGCACCTACCTGGCCGGCCAGCGGCTGACCAAGTCGATAGAGGCCGGTTTCATGCCGGTGTCGGTGGTGGCGGCGCTGGCTTCGGTGCGGGTCTGGGCGTTCTGCATCACCGAGTACCTCATGGAGGGCTCCATGGGCTGGGGATCGACCATGGGGCCGCAGCTGGTGGAGCAGGTGAGCCGGGCCCACATGGCGGCGCGCCAGCTGGCGCGCAAGCACGTGCGCCAACAGCTGGCCGGCGACGAGTTGCACGGGGCGCGCATGGACGTGGTGGGACGCGAGCTGGCCCAGGGCGACGAGGTCATCGACTGCACCTTGCGGGGCAACCGGGTGCGCCGCTTCAAGGACTACGACCCCATGCCCCTGCCCCGGCCGACGGTGCGGCTCGGATGAGCGCGGAGACCGACCCCGCCCCGGCCGCCGCGCCGCAACGGCCCTCGACGTCCGGGCCGAAATGCTGAAGGGCGCGCGGACGCTGGCCACGGCCCCGCCCCCGTCAACCGAGCGCGGCATCACATCGGACCTGTCGGTGGACGAGGCCCTGCTGTTGCACGCCGCGGGGTGGGAGCCGCTCGACCTGGTATGCGGCGTGGCCGTCGTCTCCGTGCCCGTCGGGGTGTGGAACTGGGGCCGGGGCTCCATCGGGCTGGCGTCCGACGCCCACAACATGGCGGTCGAGCAGGCCGCGCAGCAGCTGCGGGGCGAGTGTTCGAAGGTGCGCGGCCACGGCGTGGTGGGGACCCGGGTCGACGTGCACGTCCACACCAAGCACATCGATGTCGAGCTCGTCGGTACGGCCGTCAAGCCCGCCGGGCCGAGGACCCGGGGCGACGACGCCAAGGAGGCCATGCCGTTCGTGTCCGACCTCTCGGCCCGTGACTTCACGCTGCTGTTGCGGGCCGGCTGGATGCCCGTCGGGCTGGCCTTCGGAGCCTGCTTCGTCTATGCGCCCCGTCGCACGGCCGGCGCAGCCATGAGGCAGTCGACGCAGAACGTCGAACTGACCAACTACACCGAGGCCATGTACACCGCCCGCGAGTCGGCCATGGAGAGGATGCAGAGCTCGGCGCTGGCGGTGGGCGGCCAGGGGGTGGTCGAGGTCAAGGTGACCGAAGGTCCGATGAGCTTCGCCCGGCACGCCATCGGCTTCACGGCCTGGGGCACCGCCGTTCGCCTGGTCGCCGACGCCCACCAGTTCGTCAAGCCCGACGTCGTGCTACCCCTCGACGACGCCGTGGTGACCTTCGAGGCGCAGAGTCTGCGCAGCGGCGACCAGGGCCGGAACCGGCGACGGCGGTGAGCCCGACGCGGGACTGGGAGGCCTGGGCTCGGCACTACGAGTCGCTCCACGGCCAAGGGCCGGACGAGTTCGCGGGGTTGTTCGCCCCAGGCGGTCGCTTCTGCGATCCGGTGACGCCGTGGACGACCGAGCTGCGCAAGGTGGCCACCGATACCGACGCCATCTTCCCCGACTGGTCCCAGACGGTTGACCGCATCCGGGGCGGCGAGGACTGGGCCGTCTTCGAGTGGACCGGCACGGGCACCTTCAACGCCGGGGCAGGCAAGCCGGGGATCCCCATCCGCATGCAGGGTGCCACGGTGATCGACGTGGACGCCGAGGGCAAGGTGACGGCCTGGCGCGACTACCTCGACACCAACGAGCCCATGCAGCAGATCACCACCGGGCTCGAGCGCGCCCTCGAAGGCGGTTGAGCCGGCCTCAGGCCTCCTCGGCCACGGCCTTGACGTGGGCCAGGCGGGCGTCGCGAGCGTCGTCGAGCTCCTCCGCCACCTTCTCGTCCTCGGCCATTTCGGCGTCGATGTCGGACTCGGCGAAGCCGATGACGCCCATCTCCTCGAAGGCCGCCCTCAGGTTGGGGCCCCACAGGCCGATGTCCTTGAGGATGGGCACGATGCGCATGAAGAGGAACGAGCGGAACACCCGCAACGTCTCGCTGTTCTCCACGTAGCGGCCGACCTCGGGCGGCAGCTCGAGGCGCTCCCACACCTCCTCGCCCAGGAAGCGGTCCCGCATCAGATAGCAGGCCTCGATGCAGAAGGCCTCCCGCTCGTCGCGCTCGGCCTGGGAGAGCTGGGGGTAGTAGTCGCGCAGAGCCAGCCGCCCGAACATCACGTGCCGGGCCTCGTCCTGCATGACGTAGGCGTTGAGCGCCTTGGCCAAGGGCTCCTGCGCGTTGTTGCGGATGACGCCGAACGCGGCCAGCGCCAGGCCCTCAATGAGGACCTGCATGCCGAGGTACGTCATGTCCCACCGGCTGTCCGAGATGACGTCGTCGAGCAGGCTCTTGAGGTACGGGTTGAGCGGGTAGACGAGCTGCACCTTCTCGTGCAGGTAGCGGCTGTAGACCTCGACGTGGCGCGCCTCGTCGATCACCTGAGTGGCCGCGTAGAACTTGGAGTCGACGTCGGGAACGGTCTGCACGATTTTCGCCGTGCAGATGAGGGCGCCCTGCTCACCGTGCATGAACTGGCTGAAGCGCCAGGCCTCCACGTGGCGCCGCAGCTCACCCTTGCGGTCCTCGGACATGGTGTCCCACCACTCGGTGCCGAACAGCGGGCTGAGCTCGTCGGGCATGCCGACGGGGTGGGCGAGGTCGACCTCCTGGCTCCAGTCGAGGCGGTCGCTGCCGATCCACTGGCGCCGCGTGCCCTTGTCGTAGAGCCGCAGCAACTGGTCCCGGCCGCCCGTGTAATTGAAGTCGAACACCGTGGTGGCCGGGGACGAAATGCCCCACTTGGGATCGAACGCGAGGTCCGACTCGATCGGCGGGCTGGTGGTCACGGGGGCCCCCTTGTGGCGTACGGGCGCCCGGCGGGCGCCGTCCTCCCCCCCGAAGTTACCCCTGGGGGGACGGCCCGTCACCCCGCACGCCGTCCGCGGCCTAACGGAAGTCGAAGGCCACCTTTATGGCGCCGCTCTGCTCCTGCGTGGCCAGCGCGATGAAGGCCTCGCGCCACTGCTCGAGGCGGAAGGTGTGGGTGAGCAGGCCCGTCATGTCGATGCGCCCCTCTTCGGCCAGGCGCAGGTAGTGGGCGATGCCGTGCAGACGGACGCCGTCGACCTCCTCCACACCGAAGGCATTGGAGCCCACCCAGGAGATCTCCTTGAAGTAGAGCGGTGACCATTCCCAGCGTTCCGGCGCGTTCACGCCGCTCTTGACCATGGTGCCGCGCTGTTTGAGGAGGCGTACGCCGATTTCGGACGTCTCCGACGTGCCGACCGTGTCGTAGACGACGTCGAAGCCGCCGGGGTGGGCCATCGGGAGACGGGTGCCGGGGAACTTCTGCAGCACCCCGCCGGACCACGCGGCAGCCTCCTCGAGGAGCTGCTCGACCGGATAGGGGTCGACCGCGGTGGCGCCCAGGCGTCGCGCCAGTGCGGCCTGGGCGGGGAAGCGCGCCACCGTCATGACCTCGACGTCGGGGTAGAGGGCGCGGAGGATGGCGGTGGCGCAGCTGCCCAGCGCGCCTCCCCCGTAGACCAGCGCCTTGCCCCCGGGCGGAGGCGGGTGGCGCGTGACCGAGTGCAACGACACCGCGAAGGGGTCGCCCAGGACGGCGACCTCGTCGCTCACGCTCTCGGGCACGGCGATGAGCATCGACTCGTGCGCCGGCAGGTACTCGGCGAATCCGCCGGGCGCATCCTTCGACGTCCCGGTGTGGATGCCGGCCGCCACCGGGCCCTGGGCGAAATGCCAACAGAGGCTGTAGTCGCCGGCCTGACACGACGGGCACGGCGGGTCGACCCCACGCGGTCCGCACGACAGCCACGGGTTGAGGACGACGCGCTGTCCGACCTCGAGGGTGGTGACGGCGGGGCCGACCTCCACCACGTCGGCCACGACCTCGTGCCCCGGCACGGTGGGAAGCGAGAAATAGCCATTGAGCGCACTGTCGCTGAAGTCGTCGCCGAAATCGGAGAAGACCATTTTGGCGTCGGACCCGCAGATGCCGGTGAGCCGCGTCTTGGCCACCGCCCAGTCGTCGCGGATCGGCGTCGGATGCTCGAGGTCCTCCAGCCGCATCGGCACGTGCGCCAGGCCGACCAGGAGGCGGTTGGACTCGTCGGGTGGAGTCCAACGTTGCGGCTTCACGCCGTAGAGGAGACCTTGCATGACTTTGCTCCTATCTCATCAGGCCCAGCAACCCGACGGCGTCGATGACGCCGCTGTTGCCGGGGCTGGTGGCGTCGACGATGACCCCGAGGAGGATGAGGGCGGCCCATCCGAAGCCCACCACGATGCCGGCGATGGCCAACCCGTCGCCGCGTTGGGTCCCCCGGGACTGCCTGATTTGCGTGCGGGCGACGAAGCCGAGGATCACCCCGGCCACGAGAGGGATGACGAGTATGCCGGCGCACGAGCAGATCAGCGAGGCGATGGCCAAGCCGTTGGTCTTCTGGGCCGGTCCGCCGTAGGCCATCGGTTGGCCGTAGGGCCTATAGGCGCCCGGTTGCACCGCTGATCCGTAGGACCCGTAGGGCGCCCCGGAATACGGCTGCGCACCCGGGGTCGCTCCCGCGCCGTAAGCCGGCAGCCGGACCGGTCCGGCCGGCGCCGACGACGGTGCCGGTCCTGCCACGGCCGGACCCGCGGCAGGCGGGCCGGTCCACAGCTCGGGCGGGTACCACTTGCCGTCGGAGGCCAACCACCATCCGGGACCCTGTGCGGTGTCGCTCATGTCGTGATCGTTCCCTGCGCGCCGAGTGCTCCAGCGAGCATACGGGCCACGCCATCGGGCCGCCCCGGGCGGCTCACGCGTGATATGGGCAGTGCCGGCAGCCCGACCCGCAGCAGTAGCCGCGCCGGGCCAGGTACGCGGCGGTCAGGACCGTCAGGCCGGAACGGGGATCGACGTACGTGTCGGCCCCGGCCTCGAGTGCACCCGCATGCGCGGCGACGATGTCGTCGTAACCGGGGTCGACGGGGGACAGCCGGTCCGGGTGCGGCTCGGCCAGCGGCCGTTCGGCCAGTGGCTCGTCCAGGCTGCTACCTCTTGGTGGCCTTCCGGGCGGGAGCCCGCTTCGCCGGCGCCTTGCGCGTCGCCGTGGCCCGCTTGGCCGGCGCCTTCTTGGCGGGAGCCTTCTTGGCGGGAGCCTTGCGGGCCGGCACGCGTGCCGCGACGGGAGCCGTGGACTTGCCGGCGGCGGCGACGGCGGTGTCATCGGTCGGGAAGGCGCCCTTCTTCAGCTTCGGCGCCTTAGCCGGAGCCAGCACGGCGTCCTTGAACGCCTTCACCGGCGTGATGCGCGCCTTCTTGGACGCCTTGATGCGGATGGCCTCACCCGTCGCGGGGTTGCGTCCCATGCGGGCCGGCCGGTCCACTTTGACGAACTTGGCGAAGCCCGGGATGGAGACCGGTTCGCCCTTCGATACGACGGCGGTGACGACATCGGTGAAGCCTTCGATGACGTTGACAACCGTCTTCAACTCGACGTCGGCCTGGACGGCAATAGCTCTGGCTAGTTCTCGCTTGTTCATGGCGCACATCATGGCCCACGCGCACCGTGGGTGCACAAGTTTTTCGGGCCAATTTCTTCGGAATTCCCTCCTCTGAGGCCCGATCTGGCCGCAATTGGGCGCCGCGCCGGTCAGGTGGGAGCCGCCAGCTGTCCCCAATACGGCCGGTCGTCACGGCTCTTCTGGAGGAGAATGATGACCGTTCCCCACGGGTCGTGGCACCACGTCGTCTCGAGACCGGCCACGTCGGCGATCCCCGAGGTCAGGAACTCGACGCCGCGCGCTTCGAGCTCGGCTCTCGTCGTGGCGATGTCGTCGCACAGCATCCCCACGTGCGTGATGCCGATGCGGCTCACCGACGGCGGTCCGGTTCCGCCGGGCGCGACGCCGGCCGCCGGATACTCAATGAGCTCAATGACGCGGTCGTCTGCGCCGAAGCCGACGATGGCCGCGGTCACGACGACGGGGGAGGGCAGCAGCTCACCCATGTCGCGCTCTATCTGCTCGCCTTCCATGCGGTACGGCGGCGACAGCACCTCGAGCCCGAGCACATCGGCGTACCAGCGGGCGGCGGCGCGCACGTCGGGCACACAGATGGCCGTGTGGGCGAGGCCGGTCAGCACACGCTCAGCCCCGGCGGTCCGGCCCGACTAGGACCAGCGGGCGACTTCGTTCTGGAGTCGCTTGTTCCACTGGCGCGTGTAGCCCTTGGCCCGGCGATTGACCTTGCGCAGGACGATGATGCTGACGAACACGAACGGGGCGAACATGCCGGCGACGGCGCTCAAGCCCGCAACCCGCACCTGTTTGGTGGCCGACGGCGACCTCTCCATGTGATTAGTGCTACACCAGGAGAAACCGATGCGCCAGTGCCGGATGGCACCGGTGTGCCCGGTGAGCGTCACCACATGAGCGAGCGCAGATGACGGACACGGGTCCAGGGGAGTCGCCCACAGGCGACGCGGCGGGCACCACCGACGCGCCCGGAGCCGACTCCGCACCGGGTCCGCTCATGCGGCGACCGCGGGCCCGGCGGACGCGTGGGGTCATTACGTGGGTGTTGATTGTGCTGGCGTCGCTGCTGATCCCGATTTCGGTGCTGTCGGCCTGGGCCATCCGCACCGTGACCAACACGGACCAGTACGTCGCCACCATGGCACCGCTGGCCCGCAACCCGGTGATCATCGACCACTTGGCGCGGAAGGCGACGAAGGAGCTCTTCGCATCGTCCGTCGTGAAGGACAAGGTGGCCTCGGCGCTGCCGGCCAAGGCGAAGCCCATCATTCAGCCGATCCTGACCGAGGTCGAGTCCTATGTGTACGGCGTGGCGGTCAAGGTGCTCGAGAGCGAGCAGTTCGGCCAGTTGTGGGACACGCTGAACCGGCACACGCACGACACCGTGGTCGACGTCCTGACCGGCAAGAAGACGACGCTCACCCGCGACCTGGGCAACGGCGGCCAGGTCGTCGTCAACGTCACGCCGATTTTGAACAACATCATCGAGCAGGCCAACCAGCGCGGGGTCACGCTGTTCAACCCCATCAAGCCGATTCTGTCCGAGGGCCACGGCCTCGGCATCACCGTCGTCTCCAAGAGCCAGGTGTCGAAGTTCTCCGGCCTGTTCAACGTCCTGGTCACGCTGGGGTGGGCCGTCCCGGTCACCGCGCTGGTGCTCGGGATCCTGGCCATAGCGATCGCGGTCGACCGGCGGCGGGCCCTCCTTCGCGCTTCGGTCGGCGTGGGCCTCTTCACCCTGGTCCTGCTGGGCGGGCTGGCTTTCGGGCGCACCACGTTCCTCGACGAGGCGGCCAGAGGGAACTTCGACCGCAACGTCGCCGCGGCCGTGTGGGACACGCTGCTCCGCTTCCTCAAGGCCGACCTGCGCTGGATGCTGCTGGCAGCGGTCCTGGTCGCCCTCGTCGCCTGGGTGTTCGGGCCGGCGCGCTACGCCGTCTGGATCCGCCGCCGCGTCGGCCGGGGCGCAGGCTGGCTGTGGACCCAGGGGAAGTCGCTCCAGGCGGGCGCCGGGCGTGCCGCCGCCGGCTCCGAGGGCGCCCGGCGCACCGGAGGGTGGATCCTCGAGCACCTGACCGGCCTGCGCCTGGTCGGCGTCGTGGTGGCCGCGCTGTTCCTCCTCTTCAGCGGCAACCTGACCGGATGGGCCTTGCTCACGATCCTCATAGTGCTGGCGGTGTACCTGGGGCTGCTCCAGCTGGTGGCGCTGTGGTCGCGGCGCATCACCGCCGCGGCAGCCGGAGCCCGTCCGGCGTAAAGATCCGGCTCGAGCACGCCGGGGCCCGTCCCCGGCCGGCTTCCCGACATTCCCGGCGGATAGCCGCGGCCTAGGGTGTCCTACGGAACTCGAGCCCCCTATCGGAGGGCCGAAGGAGGACCGGCCGCCCGCCCGCCCCGGGCGAGGCCGGAGACAGGGGTACACGATGGCCGAGGAACCCGGCACCGAACTCGCGGCGCGGGAGTCCCCCGCAGCGCCGGCGGAACGCCGTCTGCACCGGGCCCGCATCGTCCAGATCGCCCTCGGCTGCGTGTGGATATTGGACGCGGCGCTCCAGTTCCAGCCGAAGATGTTCACCCAGGACTTCGTGACCCACGCCATCGCGCCCAACGCGCTGGGACAGCCCACCCCGCTCGCCTGGTCGATCACCAACCTGGCCAACTTCATCGCCCGCGACGTGGGCGTGTGGAACGCCCTGTTCGCCACCTTGCAGCTGCTCATCGGCGTGGGCCTGCTCTTCCGCCGCACCGTGCGCCCGGCCATCGTGGTGATGGCCATCTGGGCCTTCGGCGTGTGGTGGCTCGGCGAGGGCTTCGGCGGGCTCCTCAGCGACACGGCATCGCCGCTGATGGGTGCTCCGGGCGCCGTCGTCCTCTACCCGCTGATCGGAATTTTGGTCTGGCCCCGCGACGACCGGGACGAGAAGGTGCGACCGGGCATCGCCTCGTCGGCCGCGGCCAGCGGGCCCTTGGGGGTGAACGGGCCGCTGTACGCCTGGTCGGGCTTCTGGTTGCTTTCGGCCGCGCTGTGGCTCTTCCCGGCCAACCGCTCCGGCGGAGCGGCCCGCTCCATGGTGGCGTCGATGGCCTCGGGGGAGCCGTCCTGGTATGCCCACTTCCTCACCTCGGTCGCCCACGCGCTGCCGAGCTCGGGTTCGGGATTGGCCTGGACCTTCGCCGTGGTCTCGCTCGTCGTCGGCCTCGGGCCTCTGATCAGCCGCCGGCCGCTGCCGTTCCTGGCCCTCGGGGCACTGGTCCAGCTGGTGTTCTGGGTGACCGGAATGGCCCTAGGCGGGATGCTCACCGGCCTGGGCACCGACCCCAACATCGCCCCACTGGTGATCCTCCTGGCTGTCGCCATGGTGCCGACGCTCTCCGCTGTGCCGGACGAGTCGCCGGGGTGGGAGCTCGCCATGCGCCATCCCGTGGCTTCGGCGGTGACCTCGGGAGCCGCCTTCGCCGTGCTGCTGCTGGGCGCCACCTACCCGATCGGGGCCGCGACGGCGGCCGCCTCGGCGTCGGGTCGCCCCTCGTCGTCGACGACGTCGTCGACCTCGGCCATGGCGGGCATGGACGCGCCGTCGAGCCACAGCGGCCACAGTGGCGACACGCTGAGCATGCCGGGCATGGCTGGCGCGGCCGATCCCGACTGGCATTACACCGGCCCGGCCCTGCCCCAGCAGGAGGTCTCGGTGTTGACCACGGTGTTCAACGAGACCGAGGCGGGCCACAAGATGCAGACGCCCGACTGCGACAAAATGCCGACCGGTGCCCAGATGGAGGCCGCCATGCAGCTGGTGCAGACGACCAGCGCGGCGGTCTCGCAGTTCAAGAACCTCAGCGTGGCCAAGGCCGACGGTTACGTGCCCATCACCGATACGCGCTACCCGGTCGTGCACTACCTGAAGGCGTCCTACATGAACAACCAGGACGTGCTCGATCCCAACGCCGTGCAGTCCCTGGTGTACGCCTCCACCCCCTACGGGCCGGTGCTGGTGGCCGCCATGTACCTGATGCCGAGCGTCGGGCAGAACGGCCCCATGCCGGGCGGCTGCCTGACCCAGTGGCACGCGCACACCAACCTGTGCGAAGGGGGAGCGACCGGGCTGATCTCGGGGTTCCAGAGCGGCGGCCAGTGCGCCAATGGCGAGTCGCCCCTGGTGACGCCGGTCATGCTGCACGTGTGGCAGGTGCCGGTGCCCGGTGGCCCGCTGGCCATGGACCCGACGGACCAGCAGGTGGTGGAGGCGGCCGTCATGGCCCAGCAGGAAGGCCAGGCTCCGGTGACACCGGGTGCGCAGGTCCCGAGCGTCAACGGAGCCTTCGGCACGTGAACGAAGTGACCTTGGTCCCTGTCGCCGGGGGAGCGTTCACCTCAGACTTGAGCCGAGGCGGCACGAGGAGATGACGGACATGGCACTGCTGGCGATGATCGTGGGGTTGGTGGGGCTCTTCGGGGGTGTCGTGGGGGTCTGGTACGCCCTGTGGCATCGCCAGGTGGAGTCGTGCTTCGAGGCCGTCCGGGTCGACGGACGACGCTCGGTGCACGTGCTGCGCCCGGACGCCGGCGCTGAGCTGGGCCGGAGCCGCTAGGAACGAATCGCGGCACCGGAGGGATCGCGCCGGCGCGGCAGCGGTCCTGTTGGGCGGGAATTGCGTTGCACCCGGCCGGACACCGGATTCTTAGGGAGTTATTAGGCGGCTCCCATACCCTGGGAGACATGGGAATGCGGTGGCGCCTCGGCTTGGTGGCGATCCTGGCTGCCGTGGTGCTGGGCGGTCTGGTGCCGCACGGCATCGTGACGCGCACCGAGACCGCGGCCACCCAAATGGTGCAGGCGGTCGACACGCCGCTCACCGGGCCGGTCACGTGCTCCGACGCCACGTGTGGCAAGGCGGCGCCCACACCCACGGCACCGTCTCCGGGGGTGGCGCTCGCAGCCGTCCTCGGTGCGCTCGCGGTCGCAGCCGCAGCCACGTCGGGGCTGCGCCGGCGGGCCCGGGGCCACGTCGCCCTGCCGGCCGGCACGCGTCAGACGCTCTTTCGCCCGCCGCGGTTCTCCTAGCTCGGAGCTGCCCACGCGGCGCACCGTCACGCCCACCTTCGGGCGCGGTGGCGCCGATCCCACCGACACGGGAGGCCGTCCTCCGGCCCCCACACCGAGCTTCCGAACGCGTGCGCAGAGCGCCGCCTCGGCCAATTGAGGAGAACGACACCAATGCCGAAAACCACCACCGGGCCGTCGCACGTGACGCGGCCGGCTGCCAAGAACACCTCGAAGACCACCAACAAGAACGCCACCGGCCCCACGGGGAGGACCTCGGCCCAGCAGGGGAGTGGCGCGTCCGGCGCACTGTCCCGACGGCGACAGTCCGAGTCGGCGCCGCCTCCGACCACCTTGCGGGGCCGGCACCCCATGTTGGCCGCGCTGATCCCGGTCGGCCTGGTGGTGGCGGCCATCGTGACGATGGTCGTCATCAAGACGGCCGGCCGGCCGGCCAGCGCCACGCCGGGCGCGTCGCACCTACGCGGCCGCGGCCTCGGGCACGGGCACGGGCACGGGCTCGACGAATCCGGCCGGCACCACGGGGCTGTCGCCCTCCGTGCTGAGCGCGCTCTCCGTGCCGGCCACGACGCTCGACGCCGTGGGCAGTCCCGGCTCGGACGTCCTGCCGAGCCGGACCAGCGGCAACGCGGCCATCAGCCGCGGGGTCGATGGCAAGCCCCTCGTCACCTACATCGGCGCCGAGTACTGCCCGTACTGCGCCGCCCAGCGCTGGGCGCTGGCGGTCGCGTTGTCGCGCTTCGGGACCTTCTCCGGCCTCTCGGGGACGCATTCGTCGAGCGCGGACGTCTACCCCGACACGCAGTCACTCTCGTTCTACGGATCGAGCTACTCCAGCCCCTATGTGGACTTCCAGTCGGTCGAGGAGGCGAGCGACCAGGTGGTCGACGGCAGCTACGCGACGCTGCAGATGCCGACGGCCGCGCAGACCAGCCTGCTCGACAAGTACGACCGGCAGGGCAGCATCCCGTTCCTCGGAATTGCTGACAAGTACTCCGTCACCGGCGCCAGTTACTCGCCCCAGGTGCTGGCGGGCTTGTCGCAGTCGCAGATCGCGGCGCAGCTGGACGACCCGTCGAGCCCGGTGGCCCAGGCCATCGACGGATCGGCGAACGACATGACGGCCGCCATCTGCGCCGTCACCGGCAACCAGCCGAGCGGCGTGTGCGACTCCCCGGCCATCGCCGCCATCGCCAAGACGCTGGGGGCGTCGTGACGACGGTCACCGCGACGAGGAACGCCCTGCGCCAGGTTCCGGGATGGGCCGTGGCGGCCTCGCTCGGCCTCTCATTGGCCGGGCTGGCCATCGCGTCCTACCTGACCGTGACCCACTACACCGACCCGGCCGCACTGGCCTGCCCCGACACGGGCGTCGTGAACTGCACGCTGGTCACCACGAGCCCCGAGTCGATGGTGTTCGGAGTCCCGCTCGCCGTCCTCGGCCTCGCCTGGGCGGCCGGCATGGCCGCGTTGTGCACTCCCTGGGCGTGGCACGCCCGGGCGGCCTGGGTGGACCGGGCCCGCCTGGTCGGGTCGGGAGCCGGCGCCGCCCTCGTCGTCTACCTGGTCTACGCGGAGCTTTTCCGGATCGGGGCCATCTGCCTGTGGTGCACCGCCATGCACGTGACCGCGGTGGCGCTCTTCGCCGTCGTCCTGGCCGCCCGCACGGCGGCAGCCCGGGATGCGGCGCCCAGCTGAACCGAGGCGCCCCGGAAAGTCTGACCCGAGGTCAGGACCTTCGCCCCTACTGGCCCGGGGCCCGATTCCGCACAATGGAAGGACAACGCCCGGTGGCAAAGAGCGGGTGGCGGGCGAGGCGTGGAGGAACCTGAGATGAAGAAGCGGCAGCGCGCGGTGACACCGAGTGCGAGCAGCGTGGTGGCACAGGAGTGCGAGGCCTTCCTGAACGGGACGCTGGCCGAGTACTGGGAGGACAAGGGGATCGACGTCCCGGTCTGGACGTGGATCAACCTGCTGGCGCACGGCAGCGCCGCCCAGATCGCGCACAGCGTGTCGCGACCAGGCCGCACCCGCCGTCCCGGCCGCAGCTGGGCCATCGCCCGTGCCTACCTGGCCTACGAGGTGCTCGACCTCATCGACGCCGAGTTCACGTTGGCCGACATGCAGGCGACCGTGCTCGTCCCGCTCGAGCTCGAGCTGGCGGCCCGTAGCGAAATCAGGCGGTGGTCGCCGCGGCAGTGGGTGGACACGGTCGACTTCGCCATTCGCAACACGCACCTCACCTTGGAGCTGTAGCGCCGGCGGGTGGCGCCAGACCTGGCGCCCCCCTCACCGATTGGACGAGGTGCCGGCGTCCGTCCGGAACTCGACCCGACCGCAGGGTTCGGCCCGGTGGAGGGATCGCGCCGGGTGGCGCGGGTGACTCAGCCCGGGGCCTGGCGGGCCACCCAGCGTTCGACCGTGCCGGCCAGGGCGGGCAGGGGGAGCATGCCGGCGCGCAGGACGATGTCGTGGAAGGCGCGCAGGTCGAACTCGGCGCCGAGCCGTTCCGAGGCCTGGCGCCGCAGGCGGACGATTTCGCGCCGGCCCACCATGTAGGCCAGGGCCTGGCCGGGATAGGAGATGTAGCGGTCGATCTCGGACTCGACGTCTATGCGCGGCATGGGCGTGTGCTCGACCAGCCACTCGACGGCCCGCTGACGGGGCCAGCCCAGGGCGTGCAGGCCGGTGTCGACGACGAGCCGGCTGGCGCGCCACGAGTCGGCGGCGAAGAGGCCCATGCGGGCCAGGTCGTCGGTGTAGAGGCCCATTTCGTCGGCCAGCCGCTCGCTGTAGAGGCCCCATCCCTCCGCACAGGCCGTGTCGAACAGGACCCGCCGGGCGGGGATCAGGTCCTCGGCCTCGAGGGCGATGGTGAGCTGGAAGTGATGGCCGGGCACCGCCTCGTGGAAGGCGATGTCCTCGGCCACGTAGCGGTAACGCTCCTCTGGCTTGGACGTGTTGAGGAAGTAGGTGCCCCGGCGGGAGCCGTCGATGGCGCCCGGCATGTAGTACGCAGCCGCCATACCCGCCTCCTCCGCCTCGGGAACCGGCTCCACGACGCAGGGCTCGTCGGGGACGACGCCGAACCACTTCGGCGCCTCCACCTCGGCGGCGGCCACCACGCGGCGGGCGTGGTCGAGCATCTGCTGCGCGTTCTCGTAGCGCAGCGAGGTGTCGTTGCACATGCGGTCGAAGATGTCCGCCATGACCGTCGTGCCCCAGAGACGGTCGCCCGTCTGGCGCATCTCCTCGCTGACTTGCGCCACGATGTCGCGGCCGATGGCGTGGAGCTCGTCGGAGGAATGATCCGTGGAGGCGTGGAGCCGGACCAGACGCCGGTACATGTCGTCGCCGCCGGGGAGGTAACAGATGCCCGGGTGGTCGTCGTCGCGGGCAGCCGGGAGCACGCGTTCGCGGAGCGTGTCGCGGTAGGCGGCCAGGGCGGGCCGGACGTCCTCTTCGATGTGGGCGGCCAGGTCGGTCAGGAACTCCTTCTCGTCCGCTTCCACGTCCTCTCGGACCATGCCACCGGCGGTCGGGTCCTTGATCATGAAGTCGAGCTGGGCGATGGCCGACTCGACCAGCCGGGCCACCGCCGTGCGGCCGGCCCCGGTCCCCTCGACGTGGCGCCGGGCCGCGGTGGCCAGCAGGCCGGGCAGGCCATGGAGGCGGGCCACGTAGCCGTCGCGGCGCTCCGGCGTGTCGAGCGGCACCTTGGGCAGCATGGTGAAGACGTTGCCGACCGGAGAGGCAAAGGTGTCACAGATCGTGAACTCGACCATCGGGACCGTGGCGGCGCCGGCCATGCCGCGGGCCATGTGGCGGACGAAGTCGAGGGTCTGGTGATCGACCTCGTCGAGGCCGTCGGGCGACCCGTACTCCGCCCGCGTGGCGATGGAGGAGAGCCGCTCGGCCGCGGTGGCCTCGGCGGCTTCGCCGAAGTCGGGCAGTCGGTCGTCGTAGCCGGGGAACCCGTAGAGCGATCCCATCAGAGGGTCGTCATCGAGGGTGGCGTCGAGCAGCTCGGCAGCGAGGTCGTCGGGGGACATGATCGGAAGCTACCACGCGTCGTCTCGTCGTGGACGCGTGCCCATCGTCGGCAACGCCCACGTAGACGCGAACACGTTCGTACCGCGGAAGGACAAAAATGGCGCCGTGGCCACCCATATCGTGTACGAGACCCATTCGCTCAGCGAGGACAACGAGCGCGGAAAGGCGACCGGGTGGCTGGACGGCCGGCTCTCGGAAGAGGGCCGTCGCCAGGCGGCCCGCCTGGGCGATCGGCGGCGCGAGGACGGGCTCTCCACCGTATTCAGCTCCGACCTGGGCCGGGCCCGCGAGACCGTGGCCATCGCCCTGGCCGGCTCGACGCTGCCGGTCTTGCTCGACTGGCGTCTCCGGGAATGCGACTACGGGGTGTTCAACGGCCGTCCGGCCGACGAGGTGCACGGCGACCGGCTGGCGCATCTGGACCAGCCCTATCCGGGGGGAGAGAGCTGGCGCCAGGCGGTCGAACGCGTCCGGGGGTTCCTCGAGGACCTTCGCCTCCGCTGGGACGGGAAGCGGGTCTTGGTCGTGGGCCATTCGGTGACGCGCTGCGCCCTCGAGTACTGGGTGGGCGGGGTTCCGCTCGAGACGTCGCTGATGGCCGAATTCGCGTGGCAGGAGGGCTGGGAGTACCGGTTGGGTTGAGCGGCGCCGCCACGTCGCGAAATTGGCGAGGGGCGGTGATACCCCGACTGCTTCTCACCCCCGATCACCGCCCCTCGTCGCCCCATGATGAAGGCGAGCGGAGGCGGCGCCTAGAGCCGGATTGCCCGCACTGGCACAACGGGCGGACAATCTGGCGCGCTCGCCGGGGTGCCCGGGACCAGCGACCGGTGGGCGGCATGGAAAACACGCGCCGGGGCAGACGGACGGTGCCCCCGGGAGCGTCGGAGCAAAAGAATCCCTACCATTGGCCCCGTGCCGCCCAGTCTGATGCCGGCCGCCGTCTACGTGGGCGACGGGAGGATCGCCGTGGAGGAGGTCCCCTGCCCGGAGCCGGGACCCGACGAGGTCCTCGTCGAAATTGCGGCGTGCGGGATCTGCGGCTCCGACCTGCACATGGTCCTGGAGCGCTACGCCAGACCGGGAGCGATTCTCGGCCACGAATGGTCCGGGACGGTGGCGTCGGCGCCCAGTGGTTCCGGCTGGTCCGCCGGTGATCGAGTGGTCGACAAGCCCAGCCCGGGGTGCGGCTCCTGCCGGCCCTGCCGTCGCGGCCGTCCCTCGGTGTGCCTCAACCGGCCGTCCGCCGCCTACCTGGGCTACCGAGGGGCGTTCTGCCAGTACAAGACGGTGGGGTCCGACGGCCTGATCCGCATTCCCGATTCCCTTCCGACCAGGGTGGCCGCGTTGACCGAGCCGACAGCCATTGCGCTGCACGCCGTGCAGGTGGGCGGCGTGGCGTCCGACGACCGGGTGCTCGTCACCGGAGCCGGGCCGGTCGGGCTGCTCATCATTGCGGTGTTGCGCGCGCAGGGGGTGTCCGACGTCACGGTGAGCGAGCCTTCACCCGTCCGGCGCCAACGGGCGCTCGACGTCGGAGCGACCAAGGTGGTCACGCCGGACACGCTGGTCGAGCCACCGCTGGGTGCCCCGGCGGCGGAGCCCTATGCGGTCATTTTCGAGTGCTCGGGACAGGCCAGTGCCGTGGAGGCCGCCCTGGGCCAGCTGGACTATGCGGGCACCCTGGTGATCGTCGGTACCGGGTTCACGCCGCCCCGGTTCAACCAGAACCGCTTGATCATCTTCGAGCTCGAGATCGTCGGCGCCTACAACTACAACGACGACGGCTTCCAGCCGGCGGTGGACCTGCTCGACCGCGGGAAGCTGCCTCTCGACGCATTGATTGAGCCCGACGACATAGCACTGAGTGAGGTGATGGAGACGATGGAACGGCTCTCCCGGGGCGAGATCCCCAGCAAGGTGATGGTGCGACCGGTGATGTTCTCATGAAGGCGACCTCATTGGCCCCCCGCATCAACCACGTGGCCATCAGTGTGGACGCCGACGTCCTCGACGACGCGGGCCGGGCCGCGCTCCTCGACTTCTACTCCGAGGTCTTCGGTTGGACCGAGGGCGACAACAGCACGGAGACGGGTAATCCCCTCATCCTCCTCACCGGCTCCTGGCGGCAGTTCCTCTACCTGCTGCCGGCGAAGGACGAGTACATGGTCACCCCGAACATGGACCACTTCGGGATGGAGGTGTCCTCCAAGGAGGAGTTGCTCGAGATACTCGACCGGGTCAAGGTGTACCAGGGCAAGGACGACCGCGTCGCCGTCACCGACGTCGGGACCATGGTGACCCAGCACAACGACGGCCAGCACACCCTCACCAACGTCTACATCAAATTCTTGATCCCGCTGTGGATAGAGCTCCAGCACATTGAGGGACGCCCGGCGGACTGACCGGTCGGCACCCGGCTCATCGGCCCATCGGCCTGCGCTCTCCAGAGCCGACGAGGGCTGGCGACGGATGGGGCCATTTCGCAGGGCGCGGCCGCTCAACCACGTGGACGGCGCGAGCTGGCGTGGGAAGGACGAGCGGCGCGTCGACCAGGAGGGAGAGTTCCTTTCCGTGCCCGTCCCTCTCAGCTTGCTGTGGCTGGTGCTGGGGGTGCTCACGGTGCTGGAAGCGGTCAGCGATCTTTTCAACGTCGCGGGACCGCACTGGCTTTACGACAACTGGGTCCACAACGCAATCCTGGCCGTCTGTGCGGCCCTCGTCCTGGGTCGTGCCGTTTTCGAGCCGATGGCCCGACGGGCCTGGATGGCCTTCGGAACAGCGCTCTTTCTTTGGTTCGTCGGAAGCGCCGCGTGGACCATCGTCTACGCCGGCCAACCCGATGCCCCGTATCCGACGTTCGCCGACATTTTCTGGTTGGCCTGGTACCCGCTGGTCGCGGTCGGCATGTTCTATCTGATCCGAGTCCGCATTCCGCAGTTCGAGCTCCATCGTTGGATGGATGGGATTGCCGTCACCCTGCTGGTGCTGGCGGCCGGGTTCGCCCTCGTGGTCCAACCGGCCGCAGAGCACAAGGCGGTGGGCCTGCTCGCCACATTCGTCGCCTTCGTCTACCCCGTTCTCGACGTATTGCTGATCGGAGCTGTTCTGGGCGTCTATGGGCTTCTCGGCTGGCGACCCGACACCATGTGGATTTTGATCGGCCTGGCCGTGGTCAGCACGTCGGTGGCCGACGCCGTCTTCGCCGTGCAGGAGGCCGGGGCCCGGGCCGTCGTCAACGGAAACCGCTACGACTTCGTCTGGACGGCGGGCGCGGTCCTGATCACCCTCGCCGCCTGGGCTCGGGCGCCGAAGGCGGAGGCGAACGCAGAGACCGTCATCGGGATGCGCGCGGTGGCGCTCGCACTCTTTGCGCAGGCCCTGGCCATCGGCATTCAGATCTATGCGGTCTTCCGAGAGGTCGGCAAGAGTGAGCGCATCGTGACCATCGTGGTGCTGGTGGTGGCGTCGGTCCAGATCATCCTGACCCGACCACGAAGGAGGGACGACGGATCGCGGCCGTCCGAGGCGCCCCCGCCGGTCCAGCTCCAAGACCACCCCGAAGCGTGACCCCGGGTGGTCAGATCCCGACGGTGCCCCGACCGCGCTCACCGTCGGCAGCGTCCGGTTCACTTCGTCGGCGGCCGCAACGATGCCGCCGCATCGATCAGGGCGGAGCCACGTCGGCGGCGCCGTACCAGCGCCGCAACGCTATCCCGGACCAGATCAGCTCGACCACTCCGAACGGCCATGCCCCGGAGAGGAATCCGTAGGCGCTGGAAAGCAAGCATCCGAGGGCAAAGAGGAAGATGAACTCCCTGCCCCTCTTCTCCAAGGCGTACATGGCCATCATGAACGAGACGGCGCAGACCCCGTAGATGGTGATGCTGATGCTGGACATCCACCCATTCAAGCGGGCGGGGTACTGTCCCAGAAACCGACCACACCGGCACCCACCTCCTCGAGCAGGTGCCCGAACAGCCGAACCTGCAGCGCGAGGTCCGTGGGTATTCCGAGCAGTCGGAGGTGAATGTCGAGGGCTCGCACCAGGGGCTTCGACGTGACCCGCCGCCCACCGCATGGGGCGGGAGGGGATGGCCGGCGATCGACCGACGCCGACGGGCCCCGGCGTCAGGGCAGTTGGAGGAGGTGCCATCGTATGGCTGGTAGAATATTTACGTGCTGAAAGCAACTATTGGGACGGACGCCGAACCAGGCCCGGCGACTCGTCACGTCGACCGGTTCGACGAGGCGTTGCAGACCGTGGCGCGGTCGATCACCCAGGTCCGGCTGCACGAGCGGCTGCTGCGCTTGGCGGGGGTCCGGCTCGACCGGGCCGGGGCCACCCTTCTTTTCAAGCTTTCCGCCAAAGGCGACTCACTCCGTGTGACCGACCTGGCCGAAATACTCGGGGTCGACACCCCCACGGTGACCCGTAAGGTCCAGCAGCTCGAGCGCAGCGGAATGGTCGTCCGCCAGACCGACCCCGACGACCGCCGCGCCTCGAGGATCCGCCTCACGCCGGCCGGCCGCCGGACCATCGAACGGGTGCGGCGGGCTCGTCGGGCCTGGCTCGAGCAGCTCCTGCGCAATTGGGACGACGACGATCTGTCCGCTCTGGGCGCCCTGCTCAGTCGATTTGCGGAGGACCTCGAAGGAGACCTGGACGACGCCCGTGACTGACCTGGCGACGGCCCCGGTCGACGAAGAGGCTGCCGGTGCCGAGCACCGCCGGATCCTCGTGATCCTCGGCGCACTCATGATGGGGATGGCCCTGGCTGCCCTGGACCAGACCATTGTGGCGACGGCACTGCCGACCATCGCCGGGGATCTGCACGGGCTGAACCACCTGTCGTGGGTGGTGACGGCCTACCTCCTGACCACGTGCATCTCCACACCGCTGTGGGGCAAGTTGGGCGACCTCTACGGCCGCAAGTCGCTGTTCCAGCTGGCCATCGTCATCTTCCTCGTCGGCTCGGTGCTCTCGGGGCTGTCCCAGTCCATGGCCGAACTCATCGCGTTCCGGGCGATCCAGGGGATCGGGGCCGGCGGGCTGATGGTCGGGGCCCAGGCCATCATGGGCGACGTCGTGTCGGCCCGGCAGCGGGGCAAGTACATGGGCTACTTCGGTGTCGTCTTCGGCGTCACCAACGTGGCAGGTCCGCTGCTCGGCGGCTTCTTCACCGAGCACCTGTCCTGGCGCTGGATCTTCTACATCAACCTGCCGCTCGGCATCGCCGCCCTGTTCGTGGTGGCCGCGGTGCTCCACCTCCCGGTCAAGCGGGTGCCGCACAAGATCGACTGGGCCGGAACCGCCTTCCTCTCCGTCGGCGTCACCTGCATCATTTTGCTCACCACCTGGGCCGGGTCCGAATATGCCTGGGGTTCCCCCGTCATCATCGGCACCGGGCTGGTGGCCGTGGCGTCGCTCGTCATCTTCTGCTTCATCGAGACCAAGGCCACCGAGCCGATCATTCCGCTCTGGCTCTTCAAGAACCGGACCTTTACCGCCACCTCGGCGGTCGGGTTCATCATCGGCTTCTCCATGTTCGGGGCCATCATCTACCTGCCCCTGTATCTCCAGATCGTCCACGGGGCCTCGCCGACCCTGTCGGGCCTGGAGCTGCTGCCGATGATCTGCGGGATGCTGATCACCTTCATCTCGAGCGGGCGCCTCGTGACCCGCACCGGTCGCTACAAGGTGTTCCCGATCGTCGGCATGGGCGTCCTCTCCCTGGGCCTGCTCTCGCTGACCCGGCTGGGGCCGCACACCCCCTACGGGGAGGTGGCGGTGTTCATGTTCATCACCGGGCTGGGCATAGGCCTGTGCATGCAGGTACTCGTCGTCGCCGTGCAGAACGCGGTGCCGTACTCCGCGCTGGGAGTGGCGACGGCAACCGCGACGTTCTTCCGTACCATCGGAGGCGCCTTCGGAGTGGCTGTCCTCGGTGCCGTCTTCGCCAACCGCCTGGTCTCAGAACTCAAACTGCATGCCACGGCGGCCGAGCTGAAGCTGGTCAGCGGTACGAACGTGACGGCCAACCCTTCCCAGATCGACCATCTTCCCGCCGCCCAGCGCACCTTTGTCGTCGGTGCCTTCAGTCATTCGGTCGAGACGGCCTTCTTCGTCGCCGTGCCCTTCGTCGTCCTCGGATTCGTTCTGAGCTGGCTCATAAAGGAGATCCCTCTGCGCACGACGACATTCGTCGCCACTCGTCGGCCCGATGGTCAAGAGCCGAACGGTCGCGAGGTGGACGGGGATGTCGACGAGTCGCAAGAGCCGACGCCGGTGGTCAGCCCCGGCTGGGAGGCCCTGTAGAAAGGTCGCCTACCGCTTGGTCGCCACGATCCGACTGAAGGCGAGGTTCTTGCCCCGATCGATCCGGAGCATGGCCACTTCATCGGTCGCCGCCTTCTCACCGGCCTGGGGACGTTTGGCCTCTCCGAAGCTCAGCCAGTCTCTCCATCCGTCTACGACGGAATCAGCCACATCGACGTGGACTTTGCCGGTCTTCTCCCAATGTGCTCGCCACCATTCGGGGCTGTGGAACGAGCAGAAGTCCCAGGCCCAGAACGGGGCGAGTTCCTCGGGGATCTTCGCCCCGATTTCAGAGACCAAACCCGGCGCCACCATGGCGATCCGGCCTCCTTCTTTGAGGAAGTGCGCCATGTAGCCCAGATACAGGTCGTCGGTGCCGAAGTAGTGGTAGGCGTCCACGCTGACAATGGCATCGAAGAAGCCGCCGGCAAACGGAAGTGCGTGCGCCTCGGCGTGGATCGGGACGACCAAGCTCTCGACACCGGCGGCGCAGACACGTTCCTGATTTGCCGATGCGTCGATCCACAGATCGGTGGCCCAAACCTGAGCACCGAACTCCTTGGCGAGAAAGATCGATGTCAAGGCGGTGCCACAACCAAGGTCGAGCACGCGCATACCAGGGTCGATCTGAATGACCTCGGTGAGGGCCTCGATCAACCACAGGGCGTTGGGCCCCATTTGGTTGTCGATCACCCACTTCGGGTCGTATTTGTTCGAACGCGGATAGCGCGGATGGTGAAGCGGATTGTCGTTCGTAGTGGTCACTGCCTGCGGGCTCCTTGAAGCGGTACTGGTGCGCGAGAGACGAATGAGTCGGACGATCGACGCATTCGCTTGTCTTGTTCGTCCCGAGCGGGACTCAGGCCGTGTGCACCGCCCGCATACGCAGCTCCAAGGAGTAGATCAGCTCACGAACATGGTAGCCGTGGAAGCACATAGGATCCGACGGTGAAGGCGATCCCCTGGTGGGCGGTAGCGGCGGCCGTTTCGGGACCGGTGCTTCTCATCGGCGGTTTCTTCATCGCCACGGCACTTCAGCCGGCTTCCTACAGCCCGGTGCGCGACACCATCAGCGAACTTGCCGCGCAGGGAGCGACCGACTGGTGGTTGATGACGTCAGCTCTCGTCGCTTTGGGCTTGTGCTATCTGCTCGCCGCGCTCGGATTGCGGCCCGCCGGACATGTTGGCCGCGTCCTGCTCGGTGGCGGCGGCGTGGCGGTGCTGTCGATCGCGCTGTTCCGCCAGCCCTACCGTGGCTACTCGCTCCCGCACGAGCTCGCCGTCCTAGCGGCGGCGCTCACCTGCTGCACGTGGCCGGCCTTCGCCTGGCACAGGGGATATCCGGCGCGATTGCTGACCCCGGCTCCGAGCATTGCGGCGGCGGGCGTCTCGCTCGGGCTGGCGGGCTGGTATGCGCTCGAAAGCCGCCACGGCGCCCTGCTGGGGGTCGCCGAGCGCTGCGCGGCCGCCGCGCCTCCTCTGTGGATCCTTGCCGTCGTTGTCACGACCCGGCACACCCTCGCACGGACGTGCGACCCGTGACGACCTGAGAGAACGCGAATATGCCGGGTGAGCCACCCGCATTCGCACGAGACAGTCTCGAGGGTCTGGACCGGCTAGGGCGCCGTCACCAGCGGGATGCTCGTGGCGGCTGCAGCCGTGCCCGTCGGTCCTGGCGGATGCTCATGGGCTCGCACCACGGGTTGGCCGACCGCCTTCATGTCGGCCACGACGTACTCGAGGAGCGCAGTGCCATGGGGAGATGCCACCACCACGTCGTGGCTCAACGCAGTGGCGTTGCGGAGGCATTGCAGTCGGAGGACGTCCCCGGCGGCCTGGTTGTTGGGAAAGATCCCCGAGTAGGACAGCCTGAGCTCCTCGAGTGATTCGCTCACGTGGGCCGACTCGGGCTGGTCGAGCGGGAGGTCCACGTAGAGGGCGTCGACGCCTTCAGAGAACAGGCGGGAGCGCTCTGCGACGACCCGGCCCGTCAGGTCGTCACCGGCCCGGCTCACGGTCAGCACGGCGACGTTGTCACCGGGCCGGGTCTCGACGTGGAGCTGCGAACTCGGGGGCAGATCGGTTCGCACCGGGGCGTCGGCCAGCTGGGCCCGAAAGTCACAGATCTCTATGGTGTCCTGCACGATCGACCGATGGCGGGTCGGCGCAAACAACAGCCGTTCTCTTCCCGGTCGTAGGCGGAGGAAGAACAGGGCAGCCGACTGCCGGCCGGAACCCGGTGCCGACACGCTGTTGTCGACTGACTCGGGTATGAAGCCGAGCATGAAACCCGTCTCGTGTCCGCCGAGGTCGAGCAGGGCCTGCTGGCTGTAGGGGTGGGCGGCGGTGGCTTCGCTGTACATGCCGACGAGTCCGCGCGCCCTCGCCCAATCGATGAGATACCGCTTGACGGTCGTGAAGATGTGCCGCCCCCGGGCTGGTGGCAACGTCAGTGCTTGGCCGGCGTGACCGACCACGTCCTGGGGGGCAGTGAGCGAGAGTCCGGAATGGCACAGCAAGTCGCCGTCACTCGTCTCGGCGATGGCAGAGATCAGTAGGCCGGCCGAGATACGGCGCGCCACCTCTTCGGCGTCGTAGGCCCAAAGAACGGGATACGTCTCGCCATAGACGGCCCGGACGGCATCGCCGAGGCGGGCCGATTCAGCGGCACCGAGCATGCGTATACGGACGTCACCCACCCAGACGGGTTCGGGTGTCGGGGCATCAGCGGTCGGCGCCATGGACTCATCGTAGGCAGGCCCGTTCGCCGAAGCTCGAAGGGCAGCGGGGCACACATACGGCTCCGCAGATGCTTGCGGTCCGGTCGGCGCACGCCGGGAGGCGTTATTCGAGTTCCTTCCAGTGCTCCCGTCCGAAGAGTCGACCCCACCGAGCGGTGAGGGACGGACCTTCGTCGTGAGCGGTGTCCGGATGCAGGACCAGAGGCCCCCTCGGAGCAGGAAGGGAGTCCACCTCGTCGTCTGAGATCGTGCACCGGACGGCTGCCGTGGTGATGTCCTCGATTTGGTCGCGGTCGACGAACCGCAGACCGTGGTGGTGCGACTTGACGGCGATGCCGTCGAAAAGATCGAGCTCCGGAATTTGGAGCACATGCTCTACCTGGCCGAACTCGGTGCCCGAAGAGGTCAGGACCGGAGTCCCGACCTCGAGCGCCTCATACGAAATGCGCCGTCCCTCATCCACGGGGTCCTCCTTGTCCACATGGAGGAATGTAGCGGTCTCCAAATGCGGGATTGGTCGAAAGGCTTGCAGCTGCCAAAATCGCGCTGCGGGCCGTGGTCCCAAGGCTCGAATCGGTCCAGCGGAAAGAACCCGGTGGGCTCTCCTTCGTGTCCGCTCCTTCGGGGAGAATGGCCGATTACGTTGTTGGCGCTACGCCGCAGGTCCGACGGTGCCTACTGAGAAGTCTCGAAACCTCGACCGCCCCTCATCACTCCGCCCGCGGGAAGAAGGGAAAAGCCATGGAACCGGACAGCCGGAACAGAGCCGCAATCGAGGAACACTGGCAGGCATCTGAACAAGGGGACAGCGAAGTCGAACATGCCATTTACAGCGCGGACGCGATCCTCGACTATCCGCAGTCGGGTGAGCGATTCCGTGGTCGTGACACGATTTCGGCGCAACGCGGTGCACACCCGGCCAATCGGCACTTCACGGTCTTGCGGATCAACGGTGGCGGCGATGTCTGGGTGAGCGAATGCATCATCACGTACGACGGTGTGCCCAGCTACTCCGTCAGCGTCATGGAGTTCGCGAACGGGTCCGTGGTCCACGAGACGCAGTACTTCGCCGACCCCTTCGGTGCGCCCGAATGGCGGATGGTCCTCGCAGAGCCGATGCCGGGCCGGGACATCGCCAGAGCCTGATCCGGGCCGAGGAAGATCAATCGTTGCCGGCCGGGTGTTCCGGGGCAATGAGGATGGGGCGGCGGGTATGCGACGCCAGGGTGTGGGAGACGCTGCCGAGCAACGTGCTCCTGAGAATGCCCCGACCCCGTTGGCCGCACACGATCAGGCGGGCCGAGAGGTGGTCCGCCGCCTCCAAGATTGCCTTGGGAATCCCTTCGAAGGACTCCTTGATCATGGGGGAGGCCGTATAGCCGTGCTCGTTCGCCCGGAGTGCTCCTTCTTCCGCCACTGACCTTGCATACGACTCTTCCTCGGCGTCCAGGTCGGCGCCGCCCGTCGTCGTGCCGGCCGCAAAGGCGCCGGAGAGAGCCAAGCGCGTTGCGACGGTTTCCCAAACCGTGAGCACGACAGCGTCTACCGGTCGATTGATCAGATCCGCCGCGGCCTTCATGGCCTCCCGCGCTCCGTCCGACCCGTCGAAACAGAAGAGCACGGGGCCACTCTGGCTTCCTCCCGTCATGACACTTACCCCTTTCTCATTGCGAGGTCTCGGATGATTCCGAAGACAGACATTCCAAGCAGATCACACCAACGCACCCCGGCCTCTCGTCGAGCGGCCGCTGGGTTCGCTCTACTCGCCGACCCCGTAGAGAAAATCGTCCAAGGTCTGCCAGCTG
Organism: uncultured Acidimicrobiaceae bacterium; assembly: GCA_963850095.1. Taxonomy (GTDB): domain Bacteria; phylum Actinomycetota; class Acidimicrobiia; order Acidimicrobiales; family RAAP-2; genus Bog-473. The sequence goes on from CAWKJX010000005.1 coordinate 244,960, forward strand.
GTCTCGGTGAACGGTTCGCCACCGGGGTGCCAGGCGATGACGACGCCGACCCCGTCCGGGTCGCGGCCTACCACCGCAGTCCAGTCGGTGTGATTGCGCCGGACGACCAGGAGTTTCCGGGACTCCAAATCGTTGGCGATCCGTTCCAGTCGATCGGCTGAATCGACGTCCAATACGAAGGCCCGCACACCGATATGGCCGGCCCCCCCGATGCGACCACCCCCTTGTTCTCGCAGCACGATGACCTGGGCCCGATCGCTCCCCGGGGTGCTCACTGCCGCCAATTGCCCCTCCCGGGACAGCACCTTGAAACCGAGCACCTCACGATAGAAGTCGATCGATCGGTCGAGGTCAGTGACGTTCATGACGACGGCCTGAAAGTTCATCCTTTGCTCCAAGTCCTCAGTGGAGCGGAGGCGCCGTCTGGAGCCCCCGCACTCGAAAGCGGCACCTTGCGTCCAGAGGTGCCCGGGTCTGCCGGTTCACGAGTCAACCGTATGGGAGGGTCGTGGGTCAACGGCGCACGACCCCGATTACAAACGCGATACGAGCTCGGCCACGATTTCTGCTGCCGACTGTTGCTCCTTGGCCGAGCGCGACGCTCTGGCCCGCCCATAACGAGAGCGCCTCGATATCGCCGGTGGTACCGACCATCGGTGCCGCCGGCTCGTACCGGACGATTGATTCGCCCGAGGGGAACACTGCGATCACTTCGCCCTCTCCCGGTCGGCTGCCGAGCGGGGGCCGGCCCGCGGCCTCCCACGCCTCGGCCGTCGAGTTGTGGAGGGCGCGGTGGGGCGCGTCAGGCCATCCGACGTCGTACAGGTCGGCGTACCACTCCGCATCGGTCTCGGCGGCGTCCATGACACGACGGCGGTACTCCTCGTGCAGAGGCATCTCGCGGGCCAGCAGAAACCGTGTGCCCAGCCACGCCGCTTGAGCCCCCAGCGCGAAGACGGCCGCCACGCCGCGCGCGTCCCCGATTCCGCCGGCCGCGATCACCGGCACCGGTGCCACGGCGTCGACGACGGCGGGCACCAAGGGAAGCGTGGCCACCTGACTCCCCACGTGCCCGCCTGCCTCCCAGCCCTGCGCCACGACGACATCGACTCCGCTGGCGACCGCCCGCCGCGCCTCTTCGGCGCTGCCGACCGTGTGCAACACGACTCCGTTGGCGTCGTGGACCTGTTCGACGTAACCGGCCGGATCTCCCCAGAACAGCGACACTATGCGCAGACCGGCTTCGAGGGCCTCGTCGAGCCGACGGTGCTGATCCGAGTCGAGAATGAGGTTGCCGCCAAAGGGACGATCGGTCAGCGCCGCCGTCTCACGAACCACGTCTCCGGCGGGAGTGGACCACGTCAACGCCAACATGCCGAGCGCGCCGGCATTGGACACCGCTGCCGCCAGTTCGGGCAGCGCCGACATCGGCGCTTGGACGATCGGCTGTTCGATCCCGAGCAACTCGCAGACCGGCGTTGGGACCACGACCACCCATCCTTTCGCTGTACGACAGACAACGCCTGGCCGGCAACCTCAACGTGGTCCCGTCTGGCCAGTCAAGGCGAACCACATTCGGCTATGACTGATACGACGTGGGCGTCGCCTCGGGAGTCCGCTTGTTCCATCCGTGAAAGTTCGAGTAATCGCCGGCATCCCACGCCTCGCGCAACCCGGGCTTGCTCAGGTCCCAGTCGGGGCGGACCTCGCTCGTCGCAGCGCACAAGTCGCGCCACAAGTCGTAGAACGACGGGCGACCCCAGAACCAGTACCCGTTGTAGATGCTGTGAATGACCAGCCCCGGCTTGAGCACCAGCGTGTGGGGGATCATCGGGTCGTGCTCGGGGTCGGTGTATTCCTGGATGTCGAGGTCCTTTTGAACCGTTCGACCGGGATCGGAGAGGAAGGCCCATTCGGCGCCGACTGAGGCGCGGAATTCTTGCGACGAGTGGTGGTCGTCGGTCGAGATCGTGACGATCTGGGTGTAGGCGACGGCGACCTTCGGATAGTTCGCTGCAATCTCGAGGTGCTGCTGGTGCTCCTTCGGACAGTAATTGCCCCGTGCCAGCGTGAGGACCAGCGGATCTTCGCCTTGGAGCTCGCTCAGCTTGCGCACCGTGTTGGTGTGATCCGGCAGGGCGTAATCGGGAAACGTGCCACCGGGTCTGATGTCGGATCGCATGGATTACCGTCTCCTTCGTTGCTTCGAGCGCGCACCCTTGGCGGTGGAGGCGAGCTGGCCCCGCTGAGGGGCGGGTGGACTCACATGCGCGAGACTATCTTTCGTTTCCGCGATGGGTACCCCGACGTCGCACCTATCCCCGTCGATGCGGGAGCGCATCCTCATTTGTTCCGCGGGTCGTCGATCGGGTCGAGGTACTCGAGTCCGAGCGGCCCGATGGCCGTCACCTGGGTGACGTATTCACCGGACTTGGCCCAGTGAAAATGAGGTGTGCCGCCGGGGAGCACGACGACGGCGCCAGGCGGGTACGCCTGCAGTTGGTCGTCGTCGAAACGGCTCCCCAGACCGATGTAGAAGACGCCGGATATGACCGTGTAGACGCGGTCCTCCGGATGTTGGTGTGGCATCAGTTTGACGCCCGAGGGCACCTTGACCCTGATGACGTAAGGGCCCGGTTCCGAAGGCTGGCCGACGACGATGGCCAGGCGCGCCGCCGGCGGGAACGCGGGGAACGGCTTCCAGTCGATGTCCTCAGGCAGGACCGATCTGAAGGTGGCCTGGTCTGGTTGGTGGATCCCCATCCTTGGTGGACCTCCAGGCTCGCGAGGGACTCGCCCTCCCCCGGCACAGCTGTGCGGGTGACGCTCCGGCATACCTGCGCCTCACCCCGCCGGGGTGAGGCGGGACACGTTCGGGACCTTAGCGTGGGGAGCGGGTCTCCACACCGCCCACGTGGTCGCGCCCGCTCGGTCGGATGTGTCGTGCGCCCTGAGATCGCCGAGCAGGTGGTCGGATCGATGGGTCAGCACGCGGTAACCGGCCCCGTCCTCGTCGTCCGGGACTAGGTTCGCCCTGTATCCCCGGCTGATAGCTCGGGTCCGCGACCACCATGGGCCGGCCCTGATCCTCACCGGAGCTGTCAGAGTCCGATCCCGCGGATATACGGGCGAAGGAGCTCACATGAGCACAACCGCGATAGCCGACTATGCGCTCCTTTCGGACCGGCACAGTGCAGCGCTCGTCAGCCGGGACGGGTCGATCGACTGGTTGTGCTTCCCGCGTTTCGACAGCCCGTCGATCTTCGGTCGTCTCCTCGGTGACGAGGCGGGCCACTGGTCGATCCGGGCCGCCGGCTCTACGCACGTGACACGGCGCTACCTGGACCGCACCATGGTGTTGGAGACCACCTTCCGCACGCCGACGGGTACGGTCGCCATCAGCGACGCCCTGGCCACGGGTGAAGGCAACCGGGGGCATCAGCTCGGCAAAGACGCGCCGCATCTTCTGTTGCGGCGTGCGACATGCCTCCACGGAGAGGTCGACTTGCACCTGGAGTACGTCCCGCGCCCCGAGTACGGGCTCGTCTTTCCCCTGTTCGACCCGGTCGAAGGCGGGCTCGCCGCGTTCGGGGGCGCCGACGTGCTGGTCCTCTCTTCTCCGATGCCCCTGGACGTCGGTCAGTCGTCGGCCTCGGGCGACCTCCACCTTCGCCGTGGCGAGAGTGCTGGCTTCGCCCTGCACCACAGGAAGCGCGCCGAGACGGGCTCCGCCACGGTCTGGAGCCAATCCGAGATCGCCGCCCGGTTCGAAGACACCGTCTCGGCCTGGGAATCGTGGTCGGAGCTCCACCAGGCGTACGTGGGTCCGTGGCGAGACCTCGTGCACCAGAGCGGACGGGTGCTCCAAGCCCTCTCCTTTGCGCCGACCGGCGGCATCTGCGCGGCCGCGACCACGTCGCTGCCGGAGACGGTCGGCGGAACCCGGAACTGGGACTACCGCTACTCCTGGGTCCGGGACGCTTCCTTCACGATCGAGGCTCTCTGGGTGGCGGCGTGCCCCGACGAAGCAAACGAGTTCTTCGATTACGTGACCACCTCCGCGGCCGGCTCGCTCGACCGGGGCGGCGACCTGCAGATCATGTTCGGCATCGGTGGCGAACGGGACCTGACGGAGAGGGAGCTGCCTCACCTGGAGGGATGGCGACATTCCGCGCCGGTCCGCGTCGGAAACGGTGCCTGGAGCCAGCGCCAGCTCGACGTGTACGGCGAATTTCTCAGCGCCGCCTATCGGCTCTCGGACCACCTCTTCGACAGCTCCCGACGGGTGGGTCCGATGGCCGCCCCTGACAAGTGGGGCGCGCCTCCCGACCTGGCCCCGGCGACACGACGGTTCTTCGTCCAACTGGCCGATACCGCCGCCCGACGCTGGCAGGAGAAGGACCAAGGGGTCTGGGAGGTTCGGGGCAAGCCTCGCGACTTCTTGTACTCCAAGCTGATGTGCTGGGTGGCACTCGATCGGGCCGTTTCCCTGGCGGAGCACCTCGACGCGTCCGACCGGGTCGAGGACTGGAAACGGACCCAGGCCAAGATCCGTGAGGCGATCCTGACCAAAGGCTGGAGCGACCGGGCCAATGCCTTCACCCAGTCCTTCGGCTCCGACGAGCTCGATGCCTCCAATCTCATGCTGCCACTGGTCGGGTTCCTTCCAGCTGACGACCCCAGAGTGCTGGCCACGATCAACGCGACCGAAGAACGGCTCACCGACGAGCGGGGACTCGTCTACCGGTACCGGTCCCACGACGGCCTCGACGGCCAAGAGGGCACCTTCCTCCTGTGCACCTTCTGGCTGGCCCAGGCCCTGGCCCGGGCCGGGCTGACGGACCGGGCCCGCATCGTTTTCGAACGGGCGGCAGCCTTCGTCAACGACATCGGCCTGCTGGCTGAGGAGGTCGATCCCGTCAGCTCAGAGCTCTTGGGCAACTTTCCCCAAGCCTTCAGCCATATCGGGCTCGTCAACGCGGCCTGGGCTATTTCCGAGACCGAAACCAAAAAGAAACCACCTCCTGAGAAAGCTGTCGGCCCGTCGGGTGCGTCGGATCGAACTCCGGCGTAATCGCGGTCACCATCAGCTTCTCGATCGATCTCACTGACGGGTCCGGGCACCGGCTTCGCGGTTTGGTCTCACTTCGTTCGCGAAGCGGACACGGGCGACCAGGGGCAGGCCCCGGCCAGGGCGGCTGCGGGCCGCCTTCGCTATGGTGACCCGCTTGTAGAGGGGTGCCTCGTCAGATGAAGGCAGGAGCGGTGCGGAGCCAGCATTACCCGGTTGTCAGAAGCCGAACGGATGGCCGCTGGACGGTCGTCTGTCCCGAGTGTCAGCGGGGCCACGAGGGTGTGCCGATAGGCATCGGAATACCGCTGGAGTCCCGGCTGGTCGCGGTGCTCCTGATGGAGAACCACGCCGGCGTCGGCCGGCCGGGCGCTCAGGGCTCGAGGGACTTGGCCAGCACGTAGATGCCGGGACTGACCTACCGCTTCGCTCGGTCGACGCCTACGCAGTGACATCCCTCGGAGCGCGCAAATCCTGCCCACTGAACCATGGGCATGAGCTCGCCCCGGAGTGAGGGGCTGATGGCGCAGGCGACGGCCGAGTCGTGATTCGTCTTCTGGTTTGCTGCGACCCAGGGCTCCTTCAATGGGCTTGGTTGGTGGAGGTGATGGGCGCCACGATCCTCATGACTGCCCGGCACCCATGAGCCGATTCGGGCCTCGGCGTTTTGCAGCACATTCGGCCTTCAGACCAGGTCAAGGGGTATTTCTCTGTGTCCCTGGCTGAACGCTCGAGACCCCCTTCATTCGACTTGCTACGCCAGGAGGACGCAGGAACAGCCGACCGAGCGCCCGGCGGTCGAGGGACGCCGAAGGGCGTGCGAGGAACGAAGCGAAGCGAAGTCCCGAACGAGACTCGAGAGCGTAATGTCGGAGGACGCCATCGCAGGTGGCCACGCCGAACCAGACTCGCTCGCAGGCACGCTCAAAAGGTCACAGAGAAACCAGAGATAGTGAACAGAAACCGGCATCGCTGCCTCATTACCGGCACAGTCGCCTTGGCGATGATGATCGTGACGACAGCGTGGGGATCTGCCTCCACCGCGACCGGAGCGGCGTCACCACGACGGGCACCGTCGGTGGCGTCGACGGCTCAGGTGCTTCAAGCCGTCTCTGCCGCGCCGAGCATCACCTCCGTGCCGAGTGACTTGACTCCGTCGGTGAAGAATGCCGGGCAGGGCCCTTATCTGACCCTTCTTGACCAGAGCGGATGCAATCCGGCTGTTACGGCTTCGACAGTTGGAAAGTGTGTGTTCGGCGACCCGAAGGGTTCAAAGACGATCGTGCTGCTCGGCGACCAGCGAGCCGGCATGTGGTTCCCCGGGTTTGACGAAATGGCCAAGGCGGCGCACTGGAAGCTCGTGGTGCTCATGAAAACGGTCTGTCCCGCCGTCGATCTCAGCTTCTGGAACTGGAGCACGAGCAGCGCCTACACCGCCTGCGACCAGTGGCACCAGTACGTGACGACCAGGATCAACAAAATGGATCCCGCGGTGGTCGTCTTCACCAGCTGGTGGCATGGAGACGGGATCGTTCCGGGCCAGGCCCCTTCCGATACACAGTGGCTGTTCGGACTGGCACAGATGGTGAGATTGATCACGTCGCCCGGGACCAAGAAGGTCATTTTGGGGGATATCGCATACCTGACCCAGGTCGGGCCCACGTGCCTGGCTGCCAATGCGGTCAACGTACAAGCGTGTTCGACACCTGCGAGCGAAGCGGCCTTGGCCGACCATGAGCAGACACTTCAAGCAGCGGCTCAGGGAACCGGTGCTCTGTACGTTCCGACGATTCCCTGGCTCTGCTCGTCGACGTGCACGGCGGTGATCGGGAAATACCAGATCTACGCCGATTCTTCTGACATCACCAGCGACTACGCGGCTTACCTGCAAGGTGCCATAGCAGAGGCGTTGCGGCCGGTGATGGGTGTCGCAGCGCGACCTCGCTCGTCGCATTGACGGCCCTTCCGGGCTCACGCCAGGCCGGTCGAGGGACGCCGAAGGCGAGCGACGGAGTGCGCAGCGGGAGTCCCGCAGCGGCCCTTCATAGGCCGGACGATCTGGAGACGGACCAATGGCAAAGGCCGGGCCGGCAGGACGGCCTGTGTGCACTCAAGGGTCGCCTCAGACCTCGAACTAGGGCCTCCGCCCCGGTCTGGAGACTGGCAACCTTGGAGCTTGGTGGTGGTCTCAGGAGCCCGGCGTTCAGAGATGCCCAAGTCTGCACCGTGTCACAGAGCACAGACGCCTACCCCGCGTTTTTGTCGACGATCAGCGTCGCTGCCGCCGGACAGGCCTTTGTGAATCCGAAGAAGGGACCGAAATCGCGGGACGCCGCGAAGCCGGGAAAGTACAGGCCCGGAATGGACGACTCGAAGTACTCGTCGAGCACTGGGAACCCATCGACAACGGCAATGTCCGAGATGAGGGAACGTAGGTAGGGAACGTTCGCCAGTTCGGCCTTGTACCCAGTGGCAAAGATCACCCGGTCCACACGGAGGCGTTCCCCGTTCGAAAGCGCCACCGCCGTGGCTCCGGGCCCAGCGGTTGCTCCGATGACCTGCGCATTGGGCCAGAGGTGGAAGCGGTCGCCGTGCAAGCGGGGAGGGAGCCACCACTCGAGCGTCATGCGACCGACCTCCCAGAACCTTCGCGCGATTTGCTCCTGGTCGGTCCGCGAAAGAGATCGCCACCACCCGGGGATCTTGATTGTGGCGTCCAGGTAGTCGTCAATGAAACGCCAGTTCACGCGCTCAAAGCGCGGTACGTCGTGGCGGTGGACGATGTCCACGCGCTGCACGTCATGCTCGCCCAGAAGTGCAGCCCACTCATAGGCACTCTGGCGGCCGCCAACGATGAGCACTCGCTGTTCAGCAACCTCGTCAAATCGGACAAAGTCGCTCGTATGCAAACCCAGGCCGGCTGGGAGCGCTCCGGCCCATTCCGGCAAGTAAGCGAAGTATCCGTTACCTGGCGCCGCGACGACCCGTTCAGCGCCGATCTGCGATCCGTCATCAAGTGACGCCACGAACTGTCCATTACGCTTTTCCAGGGCTGACACGAACTGATCACGAATGGTGATCTGCTTTTGTTCCCGAAACCATGTTGCATAGTCGAGGAAGACGCCGATTGGGATCGGATCCAATTCGGTGGGAAGGAGCCCTCGTTCTTCGACGAATGCCTCGAAGGTATGCATGCCCGACGCATCGAGATGCCAATCGACTCCGGACCTGAGGAACATGCCAGCGGGCATATGGTCGGTCCAAAACCCCAAGGGGTGTCCCACAACGAGGGTGTCGATCCCGCGTTCACGGGCTCGAGCCGCAACCGCCAAGCCATATGGCCCCGCCCCCACTACCAACAACGACGTCGTGTCCATGACTTCATCCTCTACCAGGAAGTGTGACCTCTCTTCACTTGTTCGGCCACATGCGCCATGTCGGACGGTCTGGAACACCCCTCGGTCACGGCGACAACGAGCACTCCTCGGCACAAACCGTGTTGGCGGCGGCCATAAGGGTTCAGCTCTGGCGGTGCCAGGTGCGGGAAAGTCACTGCTCCTCTTTCGGGGAACGCTCAATGACCTTGGTGATGCGCCTATCGGGCACCAACCAGACGACTGCTACCGCAACGTAGATCCCAATCGCTGCCCACGGCTCGACGAAGGCGAGGCCTACTGCGACCAGGTAGGCGAAGGCGGAGAGCCGACCCTTGCGATCGCTGCCGATAGCGACGGCCAACGAAGAATCCGGGCGGTGCAATGCGAGCAATGCCCGGGTGAGTAGGAAATACGCGATGGCAGAAAGAAGCAGGACCAGCCCATACACCACGACCGGCGCGGTGTCTCTCGGGTGCGCGCCGAACCACGCCGTTGCCGCCGGTGTCAGAGACAGTGAGAAGAGCAGCCCCATGTTGGCCCAGAGGACCCGGCTGTCGATGCGCTCCACAACCTGCATCAGATGATGATGGTTGTTCCAGTAGATGGCCAAGAACGTAAAGCTAAGTGCGTAAACGAGGAGCTTGGGCAACAGCGGCCTCAGGTCGCTGAACCCGCTGCCCGCGGGTGAACGCAGATCCAACACCATGATCGTCATGACAATGGCGATTACGGCATCGGTGAATGCCTCGAGCCTGCCCCTGGTCATCACCTGAGCATCGCATATCGCGTAAACACAGCGGCTACTTCATCCCCATGGCCTGATCTGGCCATGCGCCCACTGAAGGCGTTCACTCAGGGTGAGACGATGCCTCCATCACCGCATCCCCTCCGTGAACGTGTTCCGCACCCTCATCGAGGTGAGGACATAGCAGAGGCCGGCGAGATAAGGGAGCACGTCCACCACCGTCCCGACGGGGGACTTCGCTCCCATCAGATGCCACGACACAACGATCGACGCCGCCAAGATGTTGAAAGCAATGTTGTTGGCAATAGCAGATCGGCGCCTTCTGAACATCAATACGAACAAGACGACCGTGTACACGGCACCAGCGATGTTCGTGAGCACGTAGTACAGAAGTGCACCCAGCGGCACGAAGGTGTGCAGGCCGGCAATCGGCGGGTTTGAGTAGATGATGATCGATGCCACCGTCAATCCGAGCCCGTGCACGACGAGAAAGCCCAATACAACGATGTAGACCAATAACCACCCGGCGATGCCTTGCGGCTCCTCTTGAAGCGATGCCTTGAGGCGGAAGAGCACCGGACCGCCCGCGCCGCCGTATCCGGGCGAGCCCAATCCGCCGGCGTCCGCCAAGGTCACGGTGCTATCGAGAAGTGGTGTGCCCGGCGCCCGCTTTGACTCCTCTGCCATCGAGAGAATGGTGAACCAACCTGAGCAGGATCACAATCAGGGAATACCCTGACGTCTCCCTGACCCCGATTTCGCACGGCTATCCGGCGTGGCAATGCTGATGAGTTTGGGCGTGGTCCTCTATGTCTGCTCCAGGCCCGGAGAGCCAGTCTCGGCCTCACACCCTCGCGGACTCCGGTGCGGATCTCCAACTGGCACCACAAGGTGTGGCAGCCGGCAGCCGAGCGATTCTCGGACTGCCGAAGCGGGCGACGCCCTACGTCCTGCGACACAGCGCCGCGAACCTGATGGCGCAACAAGGTGTCCCCGTGTCCGCTGCCGCGCAGCACTCGGTCACGACCGGAGATTTTCCTTCGCACGCACGCGCACCTCTACCTGGAAGACGTGCGCGCCTGTCGCCGACGCAATGGACCGTGCCCGCACGGAGGTGATCAGTGAGTGCGCAGCGGACCGCGCGACACCGATCGAGCTCGATGTCGCGCGGGGCAAATCCGTGGGCTGAGGGTCGGTTCTCGGAACGACCACTCTGACCAGGAAATTTGGTGGAGGCGATGGGACTTGAACCCACGAACCTCTTGACTGCCAGTCAAGCGCTCTACCAGCTGAGCTACGCCCCCAGTGGCGGAGGTCAACGCTAGCAGTCGGGGCCACCTGCTCCGGTAGCCCCCGGGTCACCGTCGGGCCACGCTTCACGGCTCCCGCCGGGTCTGCAAACCCTGCTCAGAGCACGTGCCGGCCTCGCCTACCCTGGTGGCATGGCACGGGCCTACGACGTCGAAGCGGTGGAGCGCAAGTGGCAACGCCACTGGGCCGAAGCCGGCACCTACGAAATCGACAACGACGACCCCCGCGAGAAGTTCTACGCCCTGTGCATGTACCCGTACCCCTCCGGTCCGGCGCACCAGGGCCATGTGCGCAACTACACCATCGGTGACCTGGCTGTTCGCTACCAGACGATGAAGGGCAAGGGCGTCCTCAGCCCCTTCGGCTTCGACTCCTTCGGGCTCCCCGCCGAGAACGCGGCCATCAAGACCGGGACCCATCCGCGCCTGTTCACCGAGGAGCGGATGGCGGAGTTCCGGTCCTCGTTGATCCGCCTGGGCGCGGTCTACGACTGGCGCCGGGAGGTGACCAGCCACGATCCCGAGTACATGAAATGGAACCAGGTCATCTTCCTCCGGCTCTGGGAGGCCGGGCTGGCCTACCGGGCCCTGGCACCGGTCAACTGGTGTCCCGGCTGCATGACCGTCCTGGCCAACGAGCAGGTCCTCTCCGACGGCACCTGTGAGCGGTCGGGTGACCTGGTCGAGAAGCGCGACCTCGAGCAGTGGTTCTTCCGGATCACCGCGTACGCGGACGAACTCCTCGAGGCCCTCGACGACCTGGAGTGGCCCGAACGGGTCAAGGTCATGCAACGCAACTGGATCGGCCGCTCCGAGGGGGCCGAGTTCGACCTGGCCGTGGAGAATCGCCCGGAGCTCACCGTGCGCGTCTTCACCACCCGCCCCGACACCAGCTTCGGCATGACCTATGCCGTCATGGCACCCGAACATCCGCTCGTCGACGTGCTCACCACCGACGCGCAGCGGCCGGCCGTCGAGGAGCTTCGCCAACGGGCGGCGCGGGAGACCGACATTGAGCGGATGGCCGATGGGGACGCGGCGACGCTCGGCAAGCGCGGCGCCTTCACCGGCACCAACGTGATCAATCCCTTCAACGAGGAGCCGGTACCCCTTTACGTGGCCGACTACGTCCTCATGGGCTACGGGACCGGGGCCATCATGGCCGTGCCGGCGGAGGACGAGCGCGACTGGGCCTTCGCCACCGTGCACGGGCTCCCCATCGTCCGCACCGTCGAACCGCCCGAGGGCTGGGAGGAGGAAGGCGGCCAGGCCTACTCAGGTGACGGGGTGAAGATCAACAGCGGCTTCCTCGACGGCCTCGACATCACCACCGCCAAGGCTCTCGCCCTCGACTGGCTCGAAGAGCAGGGGATCGGCGAGCGCAAGGTCAACTACCGGCTGCGGGACTGGCTCATCTCCCGCCAGCGGTTCTGGGGTTGTCCGATCCCGGCGGTCTACTGCGACGTCCACGGGGTCGTGCCCGTGCCCGAAGACCAGCTGCCGATCGTGGCGCCCGATGACGTCGAGTTCCTCCCCACGGGCCAGTCACCGCTGGCCTACCACGAGGGCTTCTTGCATACGACGTGTCCCATCGACGGCGGCCCCGCCCGCCGCGAGACCGACACCATGGACACCTTCGTCGATTCGGCGTGGTACTTCCTGCGCTTCTGCGACCCCTGGAACACCGAGCGGCCCTTCGACCCTGCCGCGGCGGATCACTTCATGCCGGTCGACCAGTACATCGGAGGGATCGAGCACGCCATCCTCCACCTCCTCTACGCGCGCTTCTACACCCGTGCGCTGATCGATCTGGGCCTGGCCCCCGGTTTGCCCCGCGAGCCGTTCAAGCGGTACCTGGCCCAGGGGATGATCCGGATGGACGGGACCAAAATGTCCAAGTCCAAAGGCAACCTCGTCGCCCCGGAGCACTACTACGAGACGGTCGGAGCAGACGGGCTGCGCCTGTTCCATCTCTTCGTCGGCCCGCCGTTCGACGACATGGACTGGTCCGAGCAGACCGAGCAGATCATTGAGGGATGCGGCAAGTTTCTCGACCGCCTCTGGCATCTTTGCACCAGCACGCCGACGCTGCGCGCCGGTGCGCTGTCCGAGGCCGACCTCGCCGTGCGCCGGGCGGTCCACCGGACCATCGCCGAGGTCACCCGCGACATCGACCGCTGGTCCTACAACACCGCGGTGTCCCACTGCATGGAGCTGCTGAACCTCCTTCGGCCCTACGGCCGGGGCGAGAGCGGCAACGGCCAGGACGCGGACGGCACCGGTCCCCAGGCCGACGTGTGGAACGAGGCGCTCGACGCGTTGCTCAGCCTGCTCGCCCCGCTGACGCCCCATCTCACCGCCGAGCTGTGGGAGCACCGGCACCCGGGCGAACCGTCGGTCCACCTCCAGCGCTGGCCCGACTACGACCCTGAACTGGTCAGGCAGGACACGGTCACCATGGTGATCCAGGTCAACGGCAAGGTGCGGGACCGGATCGACGTCGACGCCGGCATTACCGCGGCCGACGCCGAGGCGGCCGCGCTCGCCTCGGCCAAAGTCACGGAGGCCCTGGCCGGCGCCAACCCCAAGCGGGTGGTCTCGAGGCCACCCCGGCTGGTCAACCTCGTCGTCTGAACACCACACCCCACTGGTACGGCCTTCTCTGGGCGGGCGGGCGGAGCGTTGAGCCTGCCCGCGCCCACTCCAGTGAGTCGCGATGGCGTTCGACACGTGCGCAGCGTGAGCCTGAGCCGCCGTTGGACCGCAAGCCCCAGCGGTCCGTCTCGATCAGCCGTTTTCTCGGCCGGTACCCGCAGGAGGCAACCTTGCCTGACCTGCCCGCGGCTCAGTCGTGGAACCCGGCCAGGACGTCCTTCCACAGGGCAGGGTCGACCTTGTAGGGCGCGTAGAAGCTGAAGCGGTCGACCAGGCCCTCGTAGCGGGCCCGCACCTCGGCGGCCACCTTCTCCAGCGGGGCCACCACGGCGAACGCCTCGAGCACCTCGTCGGAGATCAGCCCGCCCATCTTCACCCACTCGCCCCGCTTGGACAGCGTGTTCAGCTCGGACTGCAGCTCGCCCCAGCCGTGCAGCTCGAGCACGGGCCGGTAGGCCGGCGTGGAGCCGTAGAACGCGATCTGTTGGCGCACGGCCTGGTCGGCCTTTTCGGTGCTCTCCTCGTCCGCGCCCGTCACCACGAAGCCGGGGTACGACACGGTGAGGTCGGCCCGCGTCTTGCCCCCCTTCGACGCACCCCGCTCGAGCGCCGGGAGGCTCACCTCGCGCAGGTAGCGCTCGGTGGTGAAGCCGTGCACCAGGAAACCGTCGGCCACCTCGCCCGCCACCTCGGTCATGTGCGCGCCGACGCCGGCCAGCAGGATTTTGGGGTTGCCGTACTGGTTGGGCCCCGGGTTGAAGAACGGTGTCATCAGCGTGTGGGTGTAGAACTCGCCGCGGAAGTCGAGTTTCTCTCCCGTCTCCCACGCCTTCCAGATGGCGCGGATGGCCAGCACCATTTCGCGCATGCGCGGCGCCGGGTGCGACCACGGCATGGAGAAGCGCTTGGTGATGTGCGGCTTTATCTGGCTGCCCATCCCCAGCATGAAGCGGCCCTTGGTCAGCTCCTGCAGGTCGTTGGCCACCACGGCCAGCGTCATGGGGTTGCGGGCGAAGGCCACCGTGATCCCGGTGCCGAACTCGAGCTTCTCGGTCGCCCCGGCCGCGGCGGCAATGGGCAGGAACGGGTCGTGGCTGGTCTCGGCCGACCACACCCCGTCGTACCCTCTGCCTCGGCCTTGGCCGCCTGCGCCGCGATGCCGTTCGGGTCGAACCCGATACCTCCGTCGATCTTCATGCCGCGAACCCCTTTCCCGATCCGATCCGAACCGATCCCGTGAGGTCCCTGCCGCTCGGCGGAGGGACCGGGCTCACCCGAGCCCTACTGCTCCTCGCCCCGCAGGAAGCGTTCCAGCTCGGCCGCGATCTCGTCACCCGACGGCACGGCCTCCACGCCCATGGGGTTGCCCTCGGAGGCGTCGATGTTCTCCTCGAGCTTGCGCACCATGGCCAAATGCTCGCTGTTGTCCGCGATCAGCTGGTCCACCTGCCGGCGCGAGCTGTCGGCCGCCCGGCGCAGGGCCGAGGAGTCCAGCGACAGCCCGGCCACGCCGCTCAGCCCCTCGATCAACGCCGCGCTCGCCTCGGGGAAGGGCATGCCGGCCACGTAGTGGGGCACCCGGGCCCACAGGCTCACCACCGGCGTGCCCGCGGCGCCGAAGGCCAGCTCCAGCGCGGCCAGCACGCCCGCCGGCACCTCGAGCTCGCCCTGGACGATCCCCACCTGTTCGATGAGGTCGGCCGACTCCTGGGGCGCCGTCGCCGCCAGCTTCACCGGGCGCGTGTGCGGTGCCGGGGCGGGGAAGGCCCCCAGGCCCACCACCATCCGCACGTGCCAGGAGCGGGCCAGCCCGACCACGGCGTCGGTGAACGCGCGCCAGTGGAAGTCCGGCTCCGGGCCGACCAGGAACAGCATGTCGCGGCCGTTGGCGTCGGCGCCCTGGCGCACCACCGTGCGCGGCCAGGTCAGCTCGGTCGTGACGCCGTTGACGATGTGCGACACCGGCCGGCGTGCCCGCTGGTCGAGGAAGAGCTCACCGTTGAAGGTGACGATCGTCTCGTTCGGCCCCTGGCCCAGCAGCGCCGCGATGGCCGTCGTGGCGCCCAGTCCGGCGTCCACCCAGCCCTCCAGCGAAATGACCAGCACCGGGTCCCGGAGGACCGGCTCGCGGTTGACCTCGAAGATCTCGGCCATCTCCGGGCTCACGGCACCGACTCCAGCGCTGTCGCGGCCAGCTGGAACAGCTGTCCCACCTGGGCCGGGAAGCCGTCGACGCTGCCCTGGTCGCCCGCCCCCGCCCCGGCCACGTAGCGGGCGTAGACGCCCTGCAGAATGCAGGCCAGCTTCCAGTAGCCGAACGCCATGTAGTAGCCGACCTCGGAGATGTCGAGGTCCGACACCGAGCCGTAGCGTGCGAGCACCTCGGCGCGGGTCGAGAACCCCGGCGCCGTGGTGGGCGACTGCCCCAGCACGGCCATGGCATCGGTGGGGTCGGCCCAATAGACCATCAGCAGCCCCAGGTCGGCCAGCGGGTCGCCCAGCGTGCAGATCTCCCAGTCCAAGATGGCGCGCACCGACCCGTCGTCGGCCAGCACGACGTTGTCCATGCGGTAGTCGCCGTGCACGACCGAGGTGCGTTGTTGCTTCGGAATGCGCGCCGCCAACTCGTCGCTCACCCGCTCGACCAGCCCGCCGTGGTCGACGCCCTCGACCTGCATCTGCTCGTACTGGGAGCGCCAGCGCTTCAGCTGGCGCTCGATGTACCCCTCGTGCCGGCCCAGGTCGCCCAGCCCCACCTCGTCGGGGTCGACGTCGTGCAGCGCGGCCAGGGTGTCGGCCATTTCGTCGCCCACCCGGCGCCGGGTGGGCACGTCGAAGGCGGCCTCCGCCTGGGGCGCGCTGCGCAAGATATGCCCCTCGACGAACTCCATGACGTAGAACGGGCGTTCGTTCACCGCTTCGTCGGTGCACAATCCGACGGTGACCGGCACGGGAATGCCGGCCGGCCCCAGCGCGTGCATGAGCCGGTACTCGCGCGACATGTCGTGGGCGGTGGGGAGCACGTGGTGCAGCGGGGGGCGGCGCAGCGCCCAGGCCCGGCCCGCGGCGTCCTCGACCCGGTAGGTCAGGTTGGAGCGCCCGCCGGCGATCAGCGAGAAGGTGAGGGGCGGCGCCAGTTCGGGCAGCTGCCCGGCCATCCACTCGGTGACCTGGTCCTGGTTGATTCCCTCCGGTACCGCTGACATGGAACCGACGCTAATCGGTGCCGTGCCGGCCCTACAGACCGCCTGCCCAGCCCGGCGCATGCAGCCGGTAGCGTCGTGTCGATGGACGTCACCGACGAGACCTTCACCGACGCCGTACTGACCCGCAGCAACGACGTGCCCGTCGTGGTCGACCTGTGGGCGCCCTGGTGCGGGCCCTGCAAGACCCTGGGCCCGCTGCTCGAGAAGGCGGTGGCCGACACCGGCGGTGCCGTGGAGCTGGCCAAGGTCAACGTCGACGAGAACCCCCGGGTGGCCCAGACCTTCCAGGTGCAATCCATCCCCGCCGTCTTCGCCATCCACAACGGACAGGTGGTCGACTCGTTCATCGGGGCGCTTCCCGACGAGCAGGTGACCGCATTCGTGCAACGCCTGGCCCCGGCCCCGAGCGAGGCCGACCTCCTGGTCGAGGCGGGGGACGAGACCTCCCTCCGGCGCGCCCTGGAGCTCGAGCCCGACCACGTCGGCGCCACCGAGGCCCTGGCGCGCCTCCTCGTCGACCGCGGCGACGCCGCCGAGGCGCTGGCCGCGCTGCAGCGTCTGCCCGAGACCGAGAACGGCCGGGCGATCGCCGCCGAAGCCCGGTTGCTCCAGGCCGGCGTCGACGTCTCCGCCGACGGCATCACGTCCAAGCTCGACGAGTTGCTCGAGCGCGTGCGCGACGACGACGACGCCCGCCAGGAGTTCGTGGACCTGCTCGAGACCATGGGCAGCGCCGACCCGCGGACCAACGAATACCGGCGGGCCCTGGCGGCGCGCCTCTTCTGATGGCGGTCCCCGCCGCCCCAGCCGACACCGACTCCGACACCGACACCGACACCGACCGCCGCACCGCCTCCCCGACCGCCGCCGTCGCGCCCACGCTCGACCTCGCCGGGCGCCGTTACGACCTGACGCACCGGGCGCTCGTCATGGGCATCCTCAACCGGACGCCCGACTCGTTCTACGACAAGGGCGCCACCTTCGAGCTCGACCGGCTCTACGCCCGGGCCGAGCAGCTGGTGGCCGAGGGCGCCGACATCCTCGACATCGGCGGCGTGAAGGCGGGCCCCGGCCCCGAGGTCACCGAGACCGAAGAGCTCGACCGCGTGGTGCCAGTCGTGGCGGGCCTGCGCGCCCGCTTCGACACGCCCGTCTCGGTCGACACCTGGCGCGCCGGCGTCGCCCGGGCGTCCTACGCCGAGGGTGCGGTCATGGGCAACGACATCAGCGGCCTGGCCGACCCCGACTACGCCACCGCCGCGGCCGAGCACGGGGCGGCGGTGGTCGTCACCCACATCCGCCTGGCGCCCCGGGTGGCCGACCCGGACCCGCAGTACGACGACGTCGTGGCCGACGTGGCCCGCTTCCTGACCGACCGCGCCGCCACGGCGCTCGACGCCGGCATTCCCCCTGAGCGCATTGTGCTCGACGCCGGCCTCGACCTGGGCAAGACGGCCGAGCAGTCGCTGACCCTGCTGCGCGCCAGCCCGACCCTGGCCGCCTTGGGCTATCCGCTGCTCCTCTCCGCGTCCAACAAGACCTTCCTGGGCCGGATCCTCGATCTGGAGCTGACCGAGCGACGCGCCGCTTCCCTCGGCGCGGCGGCCCTGGGTATCGCGTGGGGCTGCCGCGTGCTGCGGGTGCACGACGTGCGGGGGACCTGCCGGGTGCGCGACACCCTGGCCGCGGTGAGCGAGGCGCCGTGAGCTCCCGCCACGCCGGCGCGGCGTCGACCTACCTGGTGAAAGGGTGACGACCCCTCGTTGGTGGCCCAGGAGGTGCGGGCGCTGCTGGCCGAGGTGGTGGGCGAGCGTGACCATATGCTGGTCGTCGAGGAGATCGGCGGTGGCCCGGGGGACGAGCTCGTGGTGGGAGCCGTCGTCGACGCCTGCCTCACGCCGCCCTTCCTGATCGACCGGCGGGTCGTGGTGGTGCGTGAGGCCGGCCGCCTGCTGACGGCCGACGCCCCACGGCTGGTCGAGGTCATAGAGAACCCACTGCCCTCCACGGTGCTCATCCTCGTCGGCGGTGGCGGGACCATCCCCGCTGCCGTGGTGAAGGCGGTCAACGCCGTGGGCCGGCTGATCGACGTGACGACGGGCAAGGCGGGCGAGCGCAAGTCGTGGTTGCACGAGCACGTGCGGGGCGGCCCCGTCAAGCTCGAGCCGGCGGCCGCCGACCTGTTGGGCGACCACGTGGGGGAGGATCTCGGACGCGTCGAAGGCCTCCTGGGCGCCCTGTCCGCCGCCTACGGCGAGGGCGCCGTCGTTTCGGCCGACGACCTGGCGCCGTACCTGGGCGAGGCGGGCACGGTGCCGCGTTACGAGCTGACCGACGCCATCGACCATGGCGACCCCGGCCGCGCCCTGCAGGTGCTGCACCGCATGCTCGACAGCGGGGCGCTGGCACCCATGCAGGTGATGGCGACGCTGCACGGCCACTTCGCCAACATGCTGGCCCTCGACGGCGACGACGTCGCCTCCGAACGCGACGCGGCCGCGGTCCTGGGCACGGCGCCCTTCGTGGCCAAGAAGGCACTCGAGCAGTCGCGGCGCCTGGGCGGCGCCAAAATCTCCGAGGCCATCAACCTGATTGCCAAGGCCGACCTCGACGTGCGCGGGGCGAGCGGTCTGGAGGCGGAGCTGGTCGTCGAAATCCTCGTGGCCCGCCTGGCCCGCCAGACCCGGCCCACCCGCCAGAGCCGGCAACGGGCCGGGACGCGACGCTGAGCGTCTCTTCCTGGCGGCCCGGCGCTGGGTCACAATGGACGCGTCCGGGAAAGAGGTCAGGCCAACGGCGGCCGTCTGGAGGTGCCCATGTCGGTCGCAATCCTCGGTGCGGTCATCAGCGTGGTCGCCGCCGCCGCAGCCGTCGTCTCCGCCGTATGGGCCCGCCAGTCCGGCCGGGTCCAGAGTTCGAGCGCGCAGGACGACCTGCAGGACAAATTCAACCAGCTGATCAGCACGCTGACCAAGCTCCAAGGCGAAGCCGCCGAGCTCGGCGTGCAGGGGATGGCCCCGGCGGGCTCGGCCGCGCTGGCCAAGCAGCTCGGTCTCGGCAACCAGCTCGAGGTGGTCGGCGCCCAGTCCCACGCCATGCTGCACCCGGCGGACAAGTCCGAGCCGACGCCCGACCTCGACTGGTCGGCCGCATACATTCTCGCCGCGACCTTCGACCAGACCTGGCACGCGGATTGGGCCGAGGATTACTGGAAGCGGTCCGTGGAGAAGGCCGAGGACGACGCCAAGCTGATCGCACTCGTCGGCGCCGCTCGGCACTACTTCATGCGCAACGACGAGGGCGACCTCGGCCGGGGACGGGAGTGCCATGCCGAGGCGATCAGGGTGATCGACCGCATCGGCCGGGTGAACGACATGTGCTTCCAGCAGAAGTGCTCCGTCTATTTCGAGGGCGTCATGGCCGAGTACGGGGCGGGCAACTGGAACGAAATGATCACGGCACTGTGGAACTGCTTCAAGGCGGCCGAGCGGATCCATACGCCCATGAAGGCCATGTGGTGCACGGCGCCGTTGTTCGGCTTCATCGACCAGTGGAACCTGCTGCCGGGCATGAACGCCGCCCCCGACGCCACCGCCCTGGAGAAGAGCGCGCTGATGACCCAACTGCAACTGTGGCGCACGCAGCGGGCCCTCCAGGCCCAGGCCGCCTTCGTTCAGGCCGCCGCGGTCCCGCCCTGGTTCCAGCCGGCGCCGCAGCCCGCGGGCCAGCAGGCCCACCAGACAGCGCAGTGGGCCCAGCCCGCGCCGTGGCCCCAGGTTCTTCCGGGGTTGCAGGAAACGGACCCGCAGAACGCAACGGGTGGCCAGGCCGACGGGGTCGGCTGGCCCTCGGCGGCCCCGAGCACGCCAGCGGCCTGGGGGGCGCCGGCGGACGGGGGCTTCAACCTCGACGCGCTGTTCCCGACCTCGCCCGAGGGCACCGCGGCAGACCCCGCTACAGGCCCGGCCGGCGTGGCCGGCGCGGACCAGGGCACGGGCCCCGGGACCGAGAAGCCCGACCCTGCCGTCAGCTGAGGGGCGAGGAGAACCACCAGCGGTGGTTCTCGGGGTCCCGGACGCCGTACTCACGCAGGCCGTAGTCCTGGTCCGTCGGCTTGTCGTCGATGCGGGCACCCGCCGCCACGCTGCGGGCGTAATGGGCGTCGACGTCGGGCACGAGGACCGACAGCCCGCCGTGGGAACCCGCGGCACCCCGCGGCGAAACCATCTCGTGCTCTTCGGTCACGCGGTGCAGCCAAATTGCGGCGTCGCCGTTGCGGACTTCGGCATGGACGACCGTGCCGTCCTCGTCCCGATGTAGACCGCCGGAGGTGAAGCCGAAGACCTCGACGAGGTAGTCGTGCGCCGCCTCGAGGTCCTCGTACACGAGGACCGGGATCACGGTGCTGCTGGTGGTGATGTCGCTGGTGTTGGTCATGCCCCCCACTCTGCGGCAGGCAACGGCGCGGCGTCTTGTACAAACCTGACCTCGGGGACCAGCCCGAGGTCGGCGGCGTACGCGCCCGGCGTCATGCCCGCTAGCGCGACGAAGTCCCGGCTCAGGTGGGACTGGTCGTAGTAGCCGGCGGCCATGGCCACGTCGGCCAGCGTGCGGCCCGGCGCGGCGTCAACCAGCAGGGCGCCGGCATGCTCGAATCGCAGCAGGCGGGCGTACGTCTTGGGCGCCACGCCGAGTTGGCGGCGGAACCGCTCGGTGACGTGGCGCCGGCTCCACCCCGTCTCGTCCATCAACGGCTCGACCCGGGCGGCGCCCCGGAAGGCCGCCAGCTGGTCCCGCAACCATTCGACCTCGGGCGAGAGGGCCGGGCCGGGGTCGGCCCCGCCCAGCTCGGCGTCGAGCAGGTCCAGTCGCGCCGCCCACGACCCGGGTTCGGCCAATCGCTCCAGCAGGCGCCTGCCGCGGGCGCCCAGCACGTCGTCGAGGGGTACGACGGTGTCGCTCAGCGCCTCGACGTCACCGCCGAAGAGCGCCAGCGCGCCCGCCGGCGTCAGCTCGACCTGCACGCCCAGCTGGTGCCCCCGCACCCCCGTCAGGCTCGAACCGGTCTGGTTGCCCACGACGAAGGCGCTCAGCCGGCGGGCCGGGCTCCCGACCTCGTCGTCGAACACGTCCATGGGGTCGCCGAAGCCGAGAATGAGGGCTACGCCGTGGCGGCCCACCTCGCGCCGCAAGAAGTCGGCGTCGGGCCACTCCTCGTACCCGACGTACCGGTACACCACCGCCTCGGAGGGGCCTGAGCCGGCGCGCTGGGCCGTCTCGTGCACGCCGAGCTCGGACTCCCGGCGGGTCAGGACGAGTCCGTCCGCCACGCACCCCAGTTTCGCGCAGCTTCTCGGCGGCCCGCGCACCGAAATGCTGGACTGGCGTCATGCTCGAGACCCCCGAGGAGCTCCATCGCCTGCAGGCACTGCTCGACGCCTCCATGGCGTCGGCCGGCCCGCACCTGCGCGACATCATCGCCGAGGAGCGCCGCCTCAACGCGCCGGCGCTGACCGAGTGGCTGCAGGGAATGTGCCTGCTCGTCCTGGCCACGGCGACGGCCGATGGGCGCCCGCTCACCGCTCCGGTGGACGGCTACTTCCTGCACGGCACGTTCTGGTTCAGCCTGGGCGCCGACGCCGTGCGCGCCCGCCATCTGCGGGTGCGGCCGCACGTGAGCGCGACGTACCTTCCGGCCGAGGACCTGGCGGTGACGGTGCACGGGACGGCCGAGTGTTTCCCCATCCGCGATCGGGCCTGCGCCGACCTGCGTCAGGCCATGCTCGACGAGTACGTGCCCCAGCAGGGGCCGTCGTTCTCCGAATGGCTCGAGCACGTCGACGCCGTGGGCGCGCGCATCGTCCCGGAGAAGATGTTCACGTTCCAGCAGGCCGGCTGAGCGAGCGCCGGCGGGGGAGGTCCCCAGCTACTCGGCGGTCTCCGCGGCGTTGAAGCGGCGCACCAGGCGGGACTTGTGGTTGGCCGCCGTGTTCTTGTGGATCACGCCCTGCGCCGCCGCCTTGTCGATGCGCTTGACGGCCAGGCGGAGCACTTCCGCTGAGTCCTCGGAGCCCTGATCGGCCGCCGTCACGGCGCTCTTCGTGCGGGTCCGCATCTCCGCCCGCACCGACTTGTTGCGCAGCCGGCGCTTCTCGTTCTGGCGGTTCCGCTTTATCTGGCTCTGGATGTTGGCCACGTGTCGATCCTCTGGGGCTTCTCGAAGGGGTCCGGCGGCAGGCCTGCGGCCTCCGACGCGGAGGACAACTGTAGCAGGTGGCGGCCCCATTTCGACCTGCGCCACCCGGTCCGGGGGCGACCGGCCCCGCCGGGCAGCCGTCCGACCAGGTACGGCGACCGCGGCCGGTACGATCGACGGACCGTGCCGCCTCCCGCAACCGTCACCGGGCCCGTTGCGGTCGAGCGCATCCGCAATTTCTCCATCATCAGCCACGTCGACCACGGCAAGTCGACGCTGTCGGACCGCATCCTCGAGATCACCGGCGCCGTCGACCCCCGGCTGATGCGGGAGCAGTACCTCGACTCCATGGACATCGAGCGGGAGCGGGGGATCACCATCAAGGCGCAGAACGTGCGGGTCCTCCACCACGGCCACGTCCTGCACCTGATCGACACCCCGGGCCACGTGGACTTCGGCTACGAGGTGTCGCGCTCGCTGGCCGCCTGCGAGGGCGCCGTGCTCCTGGTCGACGCCAGCCAGGGGATCCAGGCCCAGACCCTGGCCAACTGCTACCAGGCGATAGAGCACAACCTCGAGATCGTCCCGGTCCTCAACAAGATCGACCTGCCGGCGGCCGACCCGGTCCGCAGCGCCCTCGAGATAGAGCACGTGCTGGGCCTCCCGGCCGAGGACATCCTCCAGATCTCGGCCAAGACGGGGGAGGGGGTGCCCGAGCTGCTCGACGCCATCATCGCCCGCATTCCGCCGCCGACCGGTGACGCCGACGCGCCGCTGCGTGCGCTGATCTTCGACTCCTCCTACGACCAGTACCGGGGCGTGGTCAGCTCCATCCGCATTGTGGACGGCACGCTGCATACCGGGGCGCGGCTGCGCTTCATGCAAGCAGCCGCGGTGCACGACATCGAAGAGGTGGGTGTGCGCACGCCCTACTCCGTGCCGGTGGACACGCTGGGACCCGGTGAGGTGGGGTACCTGATCGCCGGCATAAAGGACGTGGGCGAGGCCCGCTCCGGTGAGACGGTGACTACGGCTCAGCACGGTGCGACGGAGGCGCTGGCCGGCTACCGCGACCCCAAGCCCATGGTGTTCTGCGGGCTCTATCCCATGGACGGCGACGAGCTGCCCGACCTGCGCGACGCGCTGGAGAAGCTCAAGCTCAACGACGCTTCATTCACCTTCGAGCCGGAGTCCTCCCACGCGCTCGGCATCGGCTTTCGCTGCGGGTTCCTCGGGCTGCTGCACATGGAGATCGTGCGCGAGCGCCTCGAGCGCGAATTCGACCTGTCGCTCATCGCCACGGCACCCAGCGTGGCCTACCGGGCCTTCCTGACCGACGGCTCCGAGCTCGACGTGGACAACCCGACCGAGCTGCCCGACGCCAGCCGCATCGACCACATCGACGAGCCCATGATTCAGGCCACGATCATTACGCCCAGCGAGTACACCGGCACGGTCATGGACCTGTGCCAGGGCAAGCGGGCCGACATGGTGCGCATGGAGTACCTGTCGCCCGAGCGGGTCGAGCTGGTCTACACCGTGCCGCTGGCCGAGGTGGTCATCGACTTCTTCGACCAGCTCAAGTCGCGCACCAAGGGCTACGCCTCGCTCGATTACGAGCCCGACACCTACACCACGGCGAACCTGGTGCGGGTCGACATCCTCATCAACCACGCACCGTGCGACGCCTTCTCGACCATCGTGCACCGCAGCGAGGCCGACAACTACGGCCGCAGAATGGCGGAGAAGCTGCGCGAGCTCATCCCACGCCAGCTCTTCGACGTGCCGATCCAGGCGGCCATCGGCGGGCGCATCGTGGCCCGGGAGACGGTCAAGGCCAAGCGCAAGGACGTGCTGGCCAAGTGCTACGGCGGTGACATCACCCGCAAGCGCAAACTGCTCGAGAAGCAGAAGGAAGGCAAGAAGAAGATGAAGAACATCGGGCGGGTCGAGGTGCCCCAGGAAGCCTTCATTTCGGCGCTGCGCCTGGGTGACGACTGACGGTCCGCTCAGGCCTTGGTGGCGCGCACGAGGACGCCGCGCTTGGTGAGCCACAGGGGAAGCGTCGGGGACTCGGCCCGCGCCCGGTCGATGGCGTTGTGCCGGCAGTAGGCGCGCACCTCTTCGCGCGTCTCGAGCGGGTAGAAGTGCCCGTCCCAGCCCTCGGTGTCGACCCGACCGAAGACCGAGGCGACGAGACCGGCCGCCTCCTCGGCATCGAACGTCGTGGGCGGGTAGCCCTCGGGTACCAGCTCCGGGTCGCAGTCACGCCCGGCGCAGCAGGCGAAGTAGCGGCCACCGGGGCGGAGCACGCGCGCCGCCTCGGTAATGGCCGTGACCGGGTCGTCGAGGTGGTAGAGGCACCACAGATGGGTGACCTCGGCGAAGGAGCCGGCGGCGAACGGCAGCCGGCGCATGTCGGCCCGGACGACCGGGCGGAACGGATTGGCCGCGAGCTGGGCGGGCGACGCGTCGAGACCGACCCAGTGCACGCCCTGGCGGAGTAGCCCAGGGAGCCGGCCTTCGCCACAGCCGGCGTCGAGCAGCGGACCGGCCAGCTCGGGAGCCACTATTTCGGGCACGTCCCGCGGCGCCTGCCAGGAGCCCCAGCGCCCCGGGTCGGCGTCGTAGTCGGGCGGCAGGGCGGTCACACCACCAGGATGCCGCCATCGGGGTGCGACCTGCGACGGCTTGACGGACTCGGCCGGTTGGCCGGCCGCGGGGCGACCGACGGTGGCAACGATGCCCGCCCCCTGGCACTCGGTAGACTTGAGTGCCAGGCACCCCCATGAACGCTCCCACCGACTCCGTCTCCCCCGTCACCGACGCCGAAGGGGAGCGCGCCCTCAACGCTCGTCGCGCTGCCATTCTCGAGGCGGTCGTCACGGAGTACATCGGCACGGCCGAGCCGGTCGGCTCGGCGCACGTGGCGAACGCACCGGGGGTGCAGGTGTCCTCGGCCACCGTGCGCTCGGAAATGGTCGCGCTCGAGCGCGAGGGCTACCTCATACAGCCCCACACCAGCGCCGGGCGCATTCCGACCGACAAGGGGTACCGCTTCTTCGTCGACCACCTGACCGCGCCCGGCGTGCTCGGCCCGGCGCAGCGCCGCCAGGTGTCCCAGTTCTTCGACCAGGTGCACGGCGAAATGGAGACGGTCCTCGAGCGGGCCACCGGCCTGCTGTCACAGCTCACCTCCTACGCATCGGTGGTGGTCGGCCCGTCCCACGACACCGCGACCATCCGCTCCGTGCAGCTGGTCGGCCTGTCACCGGCGCACGCGCTCCTCGTCGTCGTCCTCTCCGACGGCGCGGTGGAGAAGCGGACCATCGACCTCGAGACCGAGGTGGCCGACGACGTCCTGGCCGATGCCGGGGCCTTCTTGTCCGCCCACCTGGTGGGCCACCCCTTGTCGCGCCGCTGGCAGGTGCCCTCCGGCGGGTCGGCCCCGGTCGACGAGCTGGTGGCCGCGGCCCGCTCCGCCTTCGGCTCCATGGAGGGGGACATGGAGACGGACCACGTCTTCGTGGGTGGTCCGGCCCGCCTGGCCGAGTCCTTCGAGGCCGTCGAGACCGTCCGCGCCGTCCTGAGCATCCTCGAGGAGCAGCTGGTCGTGGTGAACCTGCTCCGCGACGTCCTCAACAGCGGCCTCTCCGTCGCCATCGGGGCCGAGCACGGCTACGCGCCGTTGTCCTCGTGCGCCGTCGTGGTCGCCCCCGTGTCGATCGACGGCCAGGACCTCGGTGCCGTCGGCCTGCTCGGGCCGACCCGCATGGACTACCCCCGCGCGCTGGCGGCCGCCCACGTCGTGGGCGAGCGGCTCGGACAGCGCCTGGGCGGGGGGCACGATGTCCGCCGCTGACGCCCTCGGTGACCTCTACGAGCTGCTGGGTGTCCGCCCCGACGCCAGCGACGAGGAGATCAAGCGCGCCTACCGGGCCCGCGCCCGCGAGCTGCACCCCGACACCAACCACGGCAACCCCGAAGCGGAAGCGCGCTTCAAGGAGGTGACCGTCGCCTACGAGGTCCTGCGCGACCCCGAGCGCCGGGCCCGCTACGACCGTTACGGACCCGAGGGCGTCTTCGGGGGCCAGGGCGGGGTGAGCGGCTTCGGCTTCGAGGGCGGCCTGGGTGACATCTTCGAGGCGTTCTTCGGCTCCATGGCGGGCGGCACCAGCCGACGCCGCGGTCCGCAGCCGGGCGCCGACGCCGAGGTGCGTCTCGGTCTCGAGTTCTCCGAGGCCGTGTTCGGGTGCCGCAAGGAGATTTCCGTCCGCTTGCCGGCCACCTGCTCGACGTGTGCGGGCCGGGGCACGGCACCAGGGACGTCGGCCACGACCTGCGTCGACTGCCAGGGTGCGGGCGAGCTGCGCCGCGTCCGCCAGTCCCTGCTCGGCCAGGTGGTCACGAGCGTGGCCTGCTCGCGCTGCAGCGGGACGGGCGAAATGATCCAACACCCGTGCGAGGACTGCCGCGGCGAGGGGCGGCGCATGGAGGAGAGCACCTTCAACGTCGAGGTGCCCGCCGGCGTGGAGGACGGCTCCACGCTGCGGCTGGCCGAGCGGGGGGCGGCCGGACAGCGCGGCGGCCCGAGCGGCTCGCTGTTCGTCCACCTGGCCGTGGCGCGTGACCCGCGTTTCGAGCGCCAGGGAGACGCCCTCAACACCACACTGACCGTGAGCCTGGCTCAGGCGGCGCTGGGCCTCGAGACGGAGGTGGAGACCCTCGACGGCCCGCAGCGCCTGACCGTGGTGCCCGGCACGCAGCACGGCCACGTGGAGCGTCTGCGCGGGCTCGGCGTGCCCCACCTGCGGGGCCGTGGCCGCGGCGACCTGTACGTGCACGTGCTCGTCACCACACCCACGGGCCTCACGCCCGAGCA
This sequence comes from uncultured Acidimicrobiaceae bacterium, assembly GCA_963850095.1. Classification (GTDB taxonomy): domain Bacteria; phylum Actinomycetota; class Acidimicrobiia; order Acidimicrobiales; family RAAP-2; genus Bog-473. The sequence goes on from CAWKJX010000005.1 coordinate 272,402, forward strand.
GGACGAGCTGCTCCGCCAGTTCGCCGCCTCGCGGGGCGAGGACGTGTCGGCACCGGGGAGCGGTGGCGGCGAGGGTGTGTTCTCGCGCCTGCGCTCCGCCTTTGGCTAGCGGCGGCTCGGCCTACGCCGCCATTGCCGTGCGGGCGGCCGCGGCGGCGCAGGTCTTCGTGGACGATCCGGCCCACGCCGTGGTGGGGGAGGAGGACGAGCACCACCTCGGGCGCGTGCTCCGGCTGCGCCCGGGTGAAGAGGTCGTCGCCAGCGACGGCGCGGGCGCGTGGTCCCGCACCGTGTGGCGCGGCGCCGCCGTACTCGAGCCGCTCCGCGACGCCAGCGGCGTGGGGGGCGACGGCAGCGTGCAGTCGGAGGCTCGGTCCGTGCCGGCGCTGACCGTGGCCTTCGCGCCCACCAAGGGCGAGCGTCCGGAATGGGTGGTGCAGAAGTTGACCGAGCTCGGCATCGACCGGGTCGTGCCGCTGCTGAGCGAGCGGAGCGTCGTCCGCTGGAGGGGACAACGTGGGGTGGCGGCGGTCGAGCGGTTGCGCCGCGTCGCCCGCGAGGCGGCGGCCCAGTGCCGCCGCGTCTGGCTGCCCGAAGTGGGCGAGACGGTGCCCTTCGCCCAGCTGGCGTCGCTCGGCGGGACGGGGGAGGTCGTGCTGGCCCAGCTCAGCGGCGACCGGCCGACGCTGGACCAGCGCGTGGTGGCGGTGGGGCCCGAAGGCGGCTGGAGCGAGGACGAGCTGGCCTCGGGGCTGCCCACCGTCGGGTTCGGGCTGGCTGTGCTGCGGGCCGAGACGGCGGCCGTCACCGCGGGAGCGCTCTTGGCCTCGCTGCGGACCGGTACCGTGGCCGTAGTGGATGGTCCGCCTCGGTGAGCGAAGGGCATGGTCACGGGCACCGTCCCGCTGCCGGTAATTTCTCCCGGGTGAGCCGCGTCGAGGATGGTGCATGACCGACTGCCTCTTCTGCAGAATTGTGGACGGCGAGCTCCCGTCCGACATCGTGCACGAGACTCCGACCACGGTGGCCTTCAAGGACATCAATCCGGCCGCGCCCCTGCACGTGCTGGTGGTGCCCCGCCGCCACATCGACGACGCCTCGGTGGTGACGGCCGAGGACGGCCCGGTCCTGGCTGACATCCTCATGGCGGCGCGCGCCGTGGCCGACCAGGCCGGGCTGGCCACGCCCGACCGGGGCTACCGGCTCGTCTTCAACATCGGGCCCGACGCCATGAACTCCGTGGCACACCTCCATCTCCACGTGCTGGGGGGAGAACCGCTGAAGGGGCACTTCGCCGCCACATGACCGCTTCATGACCACGACACTGCGCGCCGAGTGCTTCGTCCCGGGCAACCACCTCATGGCGGGCCTCCTCGGCACCCGCGACGAGCACCTGCGCCAAATTGAGCAGGCCTTCCCCGACGAGCAGATCGCCGTGCAGGGCAACCGCATCTCGGTGGAGGGCCCGGCGGCCGAAGTGGTGGTGCGCCTCTTCGACGAGCTGATCCTCCTGATCCAGTCCGGCAAGGATCTCGATACGTCCACCCTGGCCCGGACCATCGACATGGTGCGCGAGGACATCCGGCCGAGCGAGGTGCTCCGCTCCGAGGTGGTGCGGGCGGCCGGCGGCAAGACGGTGCGCCCCAACACCGCCGGGCAGAAGCGTTACGTGGATGCCATATCCCAGAACGTGATCACGTTCGGCATCGGGCCCGCCGGGACGGGCAAGTCGTACCTGGCCGTGGCCCAAGCGGTCCACGCCCTGCAGTCGCGCCAGGTGGCGCGGATCATCCTCACGCGCCCGGCCGTCGAGGCGGGCGAGCGCCTCGGCTTCCTGCCGGGCGACCTCATGGCCAAGGTGGATCCTTACCTGCGCCCCCTCTACGACGCGCTCTATGACCTGCTCGAGCCTGAGGGTGCGCAGCGCCTGCTCGATCGCGGCACGATCGAGGTGGCCCCACTCGCCTTCATGCGAGGACGGACGCTCAACAACTCGTTCATCATTCTCGACGAGGCGCAGAACACGACGCCCGAGCAGATGAAGATGTTCCTGACCCGGATCGGTTTCGGCTCCAAATGCGTGGTGACCGGTGACGTGACGCAGATCGACGTGCCGGGCGGGCGTTCGGGCCTGGTGGGCCTCGAGCCGGTGCTCGGCGGCATCGAAGACATCGCGTTCGTCCACCTGACCCGACGCGACGTCGTCCGCCACAAAATCGTGGCCGACATCGTTGACGCCTACGAAGTGGCAGAAGGGCGGACGGGTCACACGCAGTGACCATCGACGTGTTCGCCGCCGATGAGCAGCAGGCTCATCCGATGGACGTGGCTCGCTGGGCCGAGTTGGCGCGCCAGGTCCTCACGGCGCGAGGGGTAAAAGGGGAGACCGAGGTCTCGCTGCTCTTCGTGGATGAGGACGCCATGGCGGCGCTGAACGAGCAGTTCCTCGGCAAGAGCGGCCCCACCGACGTCCTCTCCTTTCCCATTGAGGACGAGCCGGGTCCCACGGGGCGCTCGCCGGATTTCGGGGGCACCGGGCCGGGCACCACCTCCGAGCAGGGAGTGTTGACGTTGCTGGGCGACGTCGTGGTCTGCCCCTCGGTGGCCGCCGTCAACGCGGTGGAGCACGACGTGAGCCTCGACGACGAGGTGGCGCTCCTCGTCGTGCACGGCCTGCTGCACCTGCTCGGGATGGATCACGAAGCGGAGGCCGAGGCGGAGCGCATGGAGGCGCTGGAGCAAAAGCTGCTCGATCGCTTCTACCGGGTGGGCCGGCGGGCGTGAGCGACCCTGACCCTCCTGCTGGCCGCATCGGGCTTCCATGCCGAGGACGCCATCCTCGTCGTCGTCATCGCGCCTGCTCCTGGCCGGATCGGGCGTGCTGGCCATGGCCGAGACCAGCCTCGTGCGCATGAACCGCATAAAGGCCAAATCACTGGTCGACGAGAAGAAGCGCGGGGCCCGCCAGCTGGCGCGCCTGGTCGAGAACCCGGCCAGGTTCCTCAACCCCATATTGCTGTTGGTGCTGATCTGCCAGCTCGTCTCCGCCACTCTGGTCGGGATTGTGGCCGAGCACCTCTTCGGCGCGCTCGGTGTGCTGCTCGGCATCGTCTTCGAAATCGTCGTGATCTTCGTCTTCTTCGAGGCCGTACCCAAGAACTGGGCCGTGCAGCACTCGGACCGGGCCGCCCTGCTCAGTGCGCCGATCGTGAGCACGCTGATCCGCTTCCCGCCCATCCGCTGGCTCTCGGCGCTGCTGATCGGGCTGGCCAACCGCATCATCGGCGCCACCGGCGACAACCAGGAGGGCATCCACCAGACCTACATCACCGACTCGGAACTGAAGGCCATGGCGGACGTCGCCCACGAAGAGAACGTGATCGAGAAGGATGAGCGCACCTTCATCCACTCCATCATCGACTTCGGCGACACGGTGGCGCGCGAGGTCATGACACCGCGTCCGGACATGATCACGGTCGAGGGCGAGGTCACGGTGCGCGACGCGTTGGAGGCGGCGCTGGCCGCCGGGTACAGCCGCATCCCGGTGGAGGGCGAGGGTATCGACGACATCATCGGCATCGCCTACACCAAGGATCTGGTGCGGGCCGAACGCGTGGGCAAAGCGGCACAGATGGTGCGGGACAGCGTGCGCCCGGCGAAGTTCATCCCCGAGTCCAAGGAGGTCTCCGACCTCCTGCGCGAAATGCAGGAGGAGAAGTTCCACATGGCGGTGGTGGTGGACGAGTACGGCGGGACGGCCGGCCTCATCACGCTCGAGGACTTGTTGGAGGAGCTGGTGGGCGACATCGTCGACGAATTCGACGTGGAGGAGCCGACGGTCCAGCGCTTCAAGGACGGTTCGGTGCTCGTCAGTGCGCTGTACTCGGTCGACGACGCCGACGACCTGCTCGGGGCCGAGCTGCCGCACGGGCCCTGGGACACGGTGGGCGGCCTCATGCTCGACCTGGTGGGGCGGGTACCCGACAAGGGTGATTCCGTGGAGGTCGACGGTTTCCGGCTCACCGCCGTCGACGTGCGGGGCCGGCGGATCGAGCGGGTCCGGATTGAGCCGACCGGCAGGGCCGAGGACTTCGACGGCGAGGGCGACGTCTCGGCCAACGGGCACTAGGCGCAGCCGTGCGGTCGGGCTTCGTGGCCGTGGTCGGCCGGCCCAACGTCGGCAAGTCGACGCTGGTCAACCGCATGGTGGGTACGAAGGTGGCCATCACCTCGTCGCGTCCGAACACGACGCGGCACCGCATACTGGGCGTGCTGCACGACACGGAGGCGGACGCGCAGGTGGTGTTCGTCGACACCCCGGGCATCCATCGTCCGAAGAGCACGCTCGGCTCCCGCCTCAACGAGACGGCGACCAGCGCGCTCGGTGACGTCGATCTGATTCTGGTGATCGTCGACGCCACCGGGGCTGTCGGCCCGGGCGACCGCACGGTGCTCGAGCGTTCGGTGCGCGAACTGCAGCGGGCCGCATCGGCCGTGCCCGATGACCCCGAGGAAGCGGCGGACGGACCCCGCGGCCTCCTGGTGGTGGTGAACAAGGTCGATCGGGCCCGGCCGACGCAGGTGCTCGAGCGGTTGGCCGAGGCGAAGGAGGCGGTGGACGCGTTGGGGGAGCTGCCCGACGTCGAGTATTTCGCGGTCTCGGCCCGTACGGGCAAGGGAGTGCCCGAGCTGACCGACTTCGTCATCGAACGCCTGGACGAGGGGCCACCGTTCTTCCCCGACGACGTCGTCACCGATACACCCGAGGCACTCTGGGTGGCCGAGCTCGTGCGCGAGCAGTTGCTGGCCAAGACGCGCGATGAGCTGCCCCATGCCATCACCTGCCGGGTGACCGAGTGGGAGGGGCCGTTCATACGCGTCGAGATCATCGTCGAGCGCGACTCGCAAAAGGCCATCGTCATCGGCAAGGACGGCGAGGTGCTCAAGGCCGTTGGCATCGCCGCCCGGGAGGCCCTGCCCGAGGGCACCTATCTCGAGCTGCACGTCAAGGTGGAGAAACACTGGCAGAACCGGGCCGAAATGCTCGACCGGCTCGGCTATTGAGGAGCGGGGGGCCGGTCGGTCCGCTCCCAACACGGGGGCCACCGGGGGTGTGGGCACCACCGAGTTGAAAACGCTAAACCCGGGCGTTAATACTAAACGCGGACGTTAAGCGTTTTTGAAAAGGCGGGTCCCGCCCCGAGCCCCCAGCGCCAGCGCCCAACGTCCGACCCCAGACCGCAACCCCAGCCCCAGGCCCGCTGAGCACTCGGGCCGACACTGCGAACGGACGACGTACATGACGACATCGAGCCAACGACAGAAGGTCGACCCCACGAAGTTCGTCGTCGGGCGTCCTCACCCTCCGTCACTCACCGAGGTGGCAGACGACGAGACGCTCGGACGCGTCTTCAAGGCGCTCGACAACGAGGTCCGTCGCGGCATTTTGGGGGCGGTGCACGATTCGCCCCGGGGGCTGCGATCGAGTCACATCGCGGACCGCTTCGACATCCCCTGGCAGGGGGTGTCGCGCCATCTGCGGCTCTTGACCGAGGCCGGCCTCTTGCGATGCGAGGTCATCCCGAACGGGCGGATCTACTTCGTCGAGAGCGACATGTTGCGCGTGGCGGCGCAATGGATGAGGCGGGTGGCGACGCCCGGCGTCCCGAGCAACGACGGCAAGGTGACCCACCACTACGAGGACTCGTAGCGCCGCCGCGCCAACCGGTCCCCGCCGATGCTCAGGACTCGGCGGGGTCCCCTTCGAGCGCCCGCCGCAGGAACGACTCCACCTCGGCCGGGTCCACCGAGCGGCGCATGGGCGGCAGCGCCGCCAGCAGCACCTGGCGGTAGGAGGCCGTGGCCAGGCGGGGGTCGAGCACGGCCACCACGCCCTTGTCGTCGGCCGTGCGGATGAGCCGGCCGGCGCCCTGGGCCAACAGCGTCGCCGCCCGTGGCAGGTCGACCAGCGAAAAGGCATTGCTGCCGGCGCGGTCGCGCCGCGCCCCCAACAGCGGGTCGTCGGGCCGCGGGAAAGGGAGCCGGTCGATGGCCACCAGCGACAGCGCCCGCCCGGGGATGTCGACGCCCTGCCAGAAGCCGAGCGTGGCGAAGAGGCAGGAGGTCTCGTCTCGAGCGAACTCCTCGAGCAGACGACCCTTCGGCAGCTCACCCTGCAGCAGGAGCCGGTAGGGCAGCTCGCCGGCCAACGCCACCGCGGCCGCCTCGGTGGCCCGGCGGCTGGTGAAGAGGGCCAGCGTCCGCCCGCCCGCCGCCTCAATGAGCTGCGCCAGCTCCTCGTGCAACGCTTCTTCGGCCCCCTCGGATCGGCGGTCGGGCAGGTGCCGCGCCACGTAGAGCAGATGCGTGCGAGCGGTAGTCGAACGGGCTGCCGACGTTGAGCTCTTCGGTGGCGAAGCCGTCGAGCCCGACGCGTTCGACCAGGCGGGGCGGGATGGTGGCGCTGGTCAGCACCGAGGTCACCTCGCCCCAGAGGAGCCCCGAGAGGGCCGGGCCGACGTCGATGGGGGAGAGGCGCAGGCGCGCGTTGCGCCGCGTGCCGTCGACCCAGGCCACCTCGCCGTCGGTCCGCGACACCAGGCGGTGCAGGTCCTCGGCCAAGTGGGCGGCGGCGGTGACGGCGCGCGTCTTGCGGCTGCCGCGGTCGAGGTCCTCGGCGGCGTCGCCCAGGAGCGAGCTCTGCGAACCGCTCCGCCGCAAGGCGTCGGTCAGCCGGCGCGCCAGGTCGGCCGAGCGCACCAGCACCTCGGCCAGCTCGCGGTCGTCGGCCGAGGGCGCAGACCGGTCGTCGAGCACCCGCGTGCCGACGCGGTCGCTGACCAGTGCGCCCAGCCGCTCGCCCAGGGTGCCCAGCGTCTCTGTGGCCTCGGCGTGCCGCTCCTCCACCAGCGGGCGCGCCGCCGTCACCAGGGCGCGGAAACGGCCCGACGTCACCTCGACGCCGAGGCTCGCGGTCATGACCTCCTCGAGCTGGTGGGCCTCGTCGAACACCACCACGTCGTGCTCGGGCAGCACGGCGCGCCCGCTGGCCAAATGCGCGCCGTAGAGGTGGGTGTTGACCACGACGACGTCGGCCATGGTCGCTCGCTCGCGGGCCGCTTCGGCGAAGCAGCTGCCGCCCGAGGGGCAGTTGAAGGCACCGGGACACTCGCGCGGCCCGACGCTCAGCATGTTCCAGGCCCGGTCGGACGGCTCGAAGCTGAGGTCCCCCCGGTCGCCCGTCTTCGAGGTCTGCGACCACGCCACCAGCTGGCGGACCTGCTCGACGACCCCTTCGGGCGGAGCGGCCCGCCCCTCCTCGCCGTCGGGGTCGGCCTCGCCGCCCTCGGCACCGCCCCGGGGCTCGTCGGGTGCGGCGCGCTGGTCGCCGAGCTCGGCCTGCACCCCACTCAGCCCCACCTCGGCCACCCGTTGGCGGCAGATGTAATTGCTGCGCCCCTTCAGCACGGCGTAATCGAGCGGGGCCGCCAGGCCCAGCCCGGCCTCGAGCAGCGGCAGGTCCTTCTCGGCCAGCTGGTCCTGCAGGGCCTTGGTCGCCGTGGCCACCACGACCTTCTTCTCGCTCAGCACCGCCGGCACGAGATACGCCAGCGACTTGCCGGTCCCCGTGCCCGCCTGCACGGCCAGGTGGGTCCCCGTCACCAGCGCCTCGGCCACCGCCCGGCACATCTCCTGCTGCTCGGGGCGGTGCTCGCCGCCGGCCATGTGGGCGGTGATTTTGTCGAGCCCCGCCACGGCGTCGTCGCCGGCCTGCCGGGCGTCGCCCGCAGAGGCGCCCGGCGACTCGAAGGCGTCGATGTCGTCGAACCCGTCGGGATCGTCGAACCCGTCGTCCTGCCCCGGCACGACCTCGGGACCCGGGTCCCACGACTCCACCATCACCCGATCATGCCCTTCGCCCGTGACCGGCACGCGCCGATGCCCGCTCATGTGGGAGAACGGTCGCCGCCCCCACGCCGAGGCGCATGTCCTGCCCGGACCCGGGCGCCGGACCGCTCCGGCCCCCGGGCCCGGCCCCGGCCCCGGTGTCAGTGCACCCGGGACGTCACGTCGACCACCACTTCGTTCGACAGGTCCTTGAAGGCCTGCTCGCCGAAGCTGGTCCACATCTCCACCGCCGGTGGCGGCATGTGCTCGAGCATGGCGGTCCGCTGTCCGTCGTTCATGCGCTCGCGGATCAGGCCGAGGATCAGCCAGATCTTGTCCCCCTCGAAGGCGGCCATGCCGTGCCCGGGCAGCGCCCCCCACTCCTCGGCCGAGAGGTACTCCGCGGCCAGCGGCAGCGCATTGGTCTCCTCGTTCGTGAGGTGGAGCTCCAGGTGCGTGCCGAGCGCGACCAGGCTCTCCTGCGTGGCCTGCTGCCCTTGCGGCGCCACCGCCCGGCCAGGCGGCCAACGAGTCGCGCGCCGAGCCCAACAGGTCCAGTGCCTCCTGGTGCTGCTCGTCCAGTTCGTCGATCAGCGCGTCCGCGCCCTCGCACCGGTCGAGCAGGAGCGGGAAGACGAGCTTCTCCTCGCCGTCGTGGTGCGCCTCGAGGAACGAGAGGATGTTCTCGTAGTAATTGGCGATCAGTGCGACCCGCGCCGGATCGTCCGCGGCGACGCCGCCGACGAGAACGGGCGCCGCACCCAGCGTGTCGCGGAATACACCGTGCACGGCGTACATGTCGTTCACGTCGGGACGTGGTGCTGCAGTGGTATCGGCCATGGGCCCCTCCTCGCTGGTTGCATCCCCCAGGCTTCCCAGACCCCGGCGCCGACACCTTACCGCGGGGGTGCGACCACCCCGGACGCTCCCGCCGGGGGCCGGCCGGCATCAGCGATGTAGGTTCACCCCTAGTGACCTCGGCCATTTCCGAGCCTCCGCCCGACCCCGTCCCGCCGGAGCTCGACCGCGGGCGCGTTCCCGTCCACGTCGCCTGCGTGATGGACGGGAACGGCCGCTGGGCCAGCGCACGCGGGCTGCCACGGACCGAGGGGCACGCCGCCGGCGAGGTCGCGCTGCTCGATGTCGTCAACGGCGCCCTCGAGATCGGCATCAAGTGGATCACCCTCTACGCCTTCTCGACCGAGAATTGGCGGCGCCCCCCGGACGAAGTGCGCTACCTCATGAACTTCAACCAGTCGCTGCTCATGCGCCGACGCGACGAGTTGAACGACAAGGGCGTGCAGATCCGCTTCGCCGGCCGGCGCGACTGGCGCGTGCCGCGCCGGGTGCTCAGGCGCATGGACGAGTCGATTGAGCTGACCAAGCACAACACGCGCATGGTCATGACGATGGCGTTCAACTACGGCGGCCGGGCCGAGATCATCGATGCCGTCAGGGCCATCGCGGTCGCGGGCATCCCCGCCTCCAAAATCGACGAGAAGACGATCCGCCGGCACCTCTACTTCCCCGACATGCCCGACCCCGACCTCGTCATCCGCACGTCGGGCGAGACCCGCATTTCGAACTTCCTGCTGTGGGAGATCGCCTATTCGGAGTTGGTGTTCCCCGAGACGCTGTGGCCCGACATGCGCCGCCGCCACCTCTACGAGGCGGTGATCGAGTTCCAGCAGCGGGTGCGCAGGTTCGGGTCGCTCGGTTCCTGACCGGTCACGCCCATCGGCCGGTCCACCAGCCCAATCCGGCCCCCATCCGGCCCCCGTCTCGTCCCCCGCAGGCCCCCGTCGGGCCGCCTTCGGGCCACCGTCGATCCCACCGGCGCTGACCCGACCCGCCCCGCCCAGCTGCGAGACTGAGAGGGCCATGTCCGTCACCCGGATCGCCCTGATCGCCGGGATCGCCTTCCTGGGCGCCTTCGTCGTGGTGGCCGCGTTCGCCCTGCACGCCGGCGTCGTCGTCGTGGTCGCCGTCGTCATCGCCGGCCTGGTGGGCGCCGGCAACCTGCTCTACGGGCGCCACTCGCATGGTGCGGCGGCCGTGGCCCGCAGCCGCGAGGCCCAGGAGGCGCACGACCGGGCGGCCGACCTGGCCAACGACGCCCGGCGGGCCACCACCGTGGCCGCCCGTCGGGGCGAGCGCTACTGCCCGCTCGACCCGGCCTATCGGACCCCGGCCCCGCCGCCGGCCCAGGCCAGACCCAGGCCGACGCCGACGCAGGGGCCAGCAGCCGCAGCCGGTGCCGACGCCGATGCCGGCCGAGCCGATGAGCCGATGAGCCGATGAGCCGATGAGCCGATGAGCCGATGAGCCTGTTCCGCGACTGCGGCGTCGTCCTGCGCACCTATCGCCTGGGTGAGGCCGACCGCATCGTCGTCTTCCTGACCGAGCGCCACGGCAAGGTGCGGGCCGTCGCCAAGGGCGTGCGCAAGACCACGTCGAAGTTCGGGGCCCGCCTGGAGCCGCTCACCCACGTGGACCTGCTGTTGTGGCAGGGCCGCTCGGACCTCGACATCGTCAACCAGGTCGAGGTGCTCAATGCGTTCCGCACCATCCGCGAGGACCTGGCCCGTGTGCCCCGGGGCATCGCCCTGCTCGAGGTGTCCGACCAGCTGGCCCAGGAGCGCCACCCCGACCCCCGCCTCTACGCCATGCTGGTGGGCGCTCTGCGCGCCCTGGCCGACCCGGCGTCGGACCCCACGCTGCTCGCGCCGTCGTTCTTCTTGAAGGCGCTCGTCCTCGAAGGCGCCGGCCCCGTGCTCGATGCCTGTGCCGTCTGCGGCGAACCCGACGGCGCCGTGGAACTGGTCGCCTTCGACCTGGTGGCCGGCGGCGCGCTGTGCCGGGCGCACCGCAGCGGGCGCCCCATGAGCCCCGACGGCCTGGTGCTGTTGCGGCGCATCCTCGGGGGCGACCTGGCCGCCGTGCTGAAGGGCGAGCGCCCGTCGGCGGCCGACGAGGTGGCGGAGCTGGCCACCGGGGCCATGGAGGCCCACCTCGATCGGCGCATCCGCTCGGTGCGCTCGTCCGTCGGCCTTTGAGACGCCCTTGAGCGCGTTCGGCGTCTACGTCCACGTCCCGTTCTGCCGGGAGCGTTGCGACTACTGCGCGTTCGCCACCTACACCGACCGCGACCACCTGATGGAACGCTACGCCGCCGCCTGCGTCCTCGAGCTCGAGCGCGCCGTGGCGGGTGGCCGCCTCGTCGCCGCCACCTCCGTCTTCTTCGGAGGGGGCACCCCGTCCCGCCTCCATCCCGACCTGTTGTGCGCGATCCTCGACGCCATTCCGCGGGCGGCGGGTGCCGAGGTGACGGTGGAGTGCAACCCCGAGGACGCCGACGCGGCGCATCTCGGAGGCCTACCGGAGGGCCGGCGCCACCCGCGTCTCGTTCGGCCTGCAGTCGACGCACGACCACGTGCTGGCCGGCCTGGGCCGGCGCCGGGTGCCGGGGGCCGCCGCCGCCGTGTCCGCCGCCGTGGAGGCAGCTGGCTACCCGTCTTGGAACCTCGACCTCATCTTCGGCGCCCCGGCCGAGCGCGAGGACGACTGGTCCCGCACGCTCGAAGAGATCCTCTCGCTCGAGCACCCGCCGCCACACCTGAGCGCGTACGCGCTGACGGTGGAGCCGGGCACGCCGCTGGCCCGAGATCCCCTGCGCCATCCCGACGAGGACGCGCTGGCGAGGCGCTACGAGCGGGCCGAGGCGGTGCTCGCCGCGGCCGGGTACCACTGGGAGGAGATTTCGAACTGGGCCCGGCCGGGGCACGAGTGCCGGCACAACCACCTCTACTGGGAGCAGGGCGACTATCTCGGCGTGGGGTCGGCGGCGCACTCGCACCGGTCCGGGGTGCGCTGGTGGAACGTGCGCACGCCCGAGCGCTACCTCGCCGCGGTGGAGGCGGGACGGCCGGCCGAGGCGGGGCGCGAGGTGCTGACGCCCGAGCAGCGCGTCTTCGAAGAGCTGTCCCTGGCGCTGCGCACGCCGCGGGGCGTGCCGTGGGAGGCACTGGAGCGGGCCGAGGAGCTCGAGGGACTGGTGAGCGAAGTGGACGGTCGGGCGGTGCTGACGGTGCGGGGGCGATTGGTGGCCAACGAGGTCAGCGCCAGAATCCGCTCCGGTAGTGTGCACCGATGACCGAGTCCTCCACAGCGCCCGAGGCGGCCGCGGGGGCAGGGGCCGGCGCCAGCGACGACCTGATGGAGAAGGTGGTGCGGCTGTGCCGGCACCGTGGCTTCATCTTCCCCTCGGCCGAGATCTACGGCGGCTTCCGCTCCACCTACGACTACGGCCCGCTCGGGGTCAACATGCTGCGCAACGTCAAGAACGCCTGGTGGCGCGCCATGGTGCAGGAGCGCGACGACGTGGTGGGGCTCGACGCCGCCATTCTGGGTCCCCCCGCCGTCTGGGAGGCCTCGGGGCACCTGGCCACCTTCACCGACCCGCTGGTGGACTGCAAGAACTGCCACGAGCGCTGGCGCGCCGACAAGATCGACGGTGTCTGCCCCAACTGTGGCTCGCACGACCTGACCGAGGCCCGGGCCTTCAACCTGATGTTCAAGACGCACGCCGGCCCGGTCGAGGACGAGGGTCACGTGGCCTACCTGCGCCCCGAGACGGCCCAGGGCATGTTCACCAACTTCGCCAACGTGCTCGGCACCACGCGCGAAGAAGCCGCCCTTCGGCATCGCGGAGGTGGGCAAGTCGTTCCGCAACGAGATCACACCGCAGAACTTCGTCTTCCGCACGCGCGAGTTCGAGCAGATGGAGATGGAGTACTTCGTGCCGCCCGACGAGGCGCCGAAGTGGTTCGACTACTGGCTGGCCGAGCGGATGGACTGGTATCTCCACCTCGGCATTCCGGCCGACCAGCTGCGGCTGCGCCATCACGACCCGAGCGAACTGTCCCACTACTCGCGGGGCACGGCCGACGTCGAGTTCCTCTTCCCCTGGGGTTGGGACGAGCTCGAGGGCATCGCCAACAGGGGCGATTTCGACCTGAGCGCGCACGCCAAAGCGTCGGGCGTCAAGCTCGACTACTTCGACCCGCAGACCAACGAGCGCTACACGCCCTACGTCATTGAGCCGGCGGCCGGGGCCACGCGGACGATGATGGCGTTCCTGCTGTCGGCCTACGCCGAGGACGAGGTGGGGGACGAGCCCCGCACCGTGCTGCGGCTGCACTGGAGGCTGGCGCCGTATCAGGTGGCCGTGCTGCCGCTGTCGAAGAAGGAGACCCTCGAGCCGCTGGCCCGGTCGGTGCTCAAGATGCTGCAGCCCCACTTCATGTGCGACTACGACGTGACCCAGGGCATCGGCAGGCGCTACCGGCGCCAGGACGAGATCGGCACGCCGTGGTGCATCACCGTCGACTTCGACTCGCTCGACGACGAGGCGGTGACGCTGCGCGACCGTGACAGCACCCAGCAGGTGCGGGTGCCGCTGGTCAACCTGCTCACCGAACTGCGCCGGCGCACCGGCGAGGGGTAGGGCCGGGGCCGGGAGCGGTACGCGCTCAGGCGACCCGGCGGTACTTGAGCACGGCCAGGGGGACCATCACCACGAGGATGCCGGCGCACCAGGCCAGCGCCTGCCAAATGGCGGTCGGGTCGTGCAGGGTGCCGCCGGTCATGAGCGAGCGGGCGGCGTTGACCACCGCCGTCACCGGCTGGTGCTTGGCGAAGGCCTGCAGCCAGCCCGGCATGACGCTCACCGGCACGAAGGCCGACGAGGCGAAGATGAACGGGAAGAGGATGGGGAAGACCATGAGCTGCGCCGTCTCGGCGTTGGGTGCGGTCAGGCCGACGAAGGCGAAGCCCCAGCACACCGTGTAGGAGAACAGCAGCACCATGAGCACGCCGCAGAGGAAGAGCCCGACATTGGTGCCGATGCGGAAGCCGACGGCGAAGCCGACGAGGGTGATGATCAGCACGGTGAACACGTTGCGCACGAGGTCGGCCGTGGTGCGCCCGGCCAGCACAGCCGAGCGGGCCATGGGCAGGGCACGGAAGCGCTCGATGAGGCCCTTCTGCAGGTCCTCGGCCAGGCCCACCGCGGTGTACATGGCGCCGAAGGTGACCGTCTGCACGTAAATGCCCGGCATCAGGTAGTCGACGTAGGGCACGCCCGGGATGTGGATGGCGCCGCCGAAGACGAAGGTGAACAGCAGCACGAACATGATCGGCTGGATGGCCGAGAAGAAGACGGTCTCGGGGGTGCGGGCCAACGCCAGGAGGTTGCGCCAGGTCACCGTCGAGCGCGTCCTGGACGGCCCAGCCGACGCGGCTGCCCGCCTGGGGCGCCGGGCGCACGACGGCGTCGCGGGGGAGGGCGATGGTGGTGCTCATGCGGCATCCTTTCCGTCGGTGTCGGCGGCGGCGCCGGTTTCCTGGCTGTGTCGGCGGTTGCCGGCCCGGCGCTTGGCGCGCTCCTCGTCGGTCTCGGCCTCGGTCTTGTGCCCGGTCAGGCTGAGGAACACGTCGTCGAGGCTGGGCTCGCGCAGGGCCAGGCCGGCCACGGGAATGTGGGCGGCATCGAGCGCGCGCAGCACCTCGGCCCCCACGGCCGGGCCGTTCTCGACCGTGAGCTCGACGACCTCGTGGTCGATGACGGGCGCCTTGTCCGCCAGGGGAGCCAGCAGCCGGACCGCCTCGCCGACGATGTCGACGTTGCCCAGGGTGACGGCGATGACCGAGGTGCCGAGGTCGGCCTTCAGCTCGGCCGGCGTGCCCTCGGCGATGACGCGGCCGTGGTCGACCACCACGATGTCGCGGCACAGGCGGTCGGCCTCCTCGAGGTACTGGGTGGTGAGCAGCACCGTGGTGCCCTCGGCCACCAGGTCCTCGATGACGCCCCACAGGTCCTGGCGGCTCTGGGGATCGAGACCGGTGGTGGGCTCGTCGAGGAAGAGGACCGGCGGGCTGGCCACCAGCGCGGCGGCCAGGTCGAGGCGCCGGCGCATGCCGCCCGAGTAGGTCTTGAGGACGCGGGTGGCCGCGTCGGCCAGGCCGAAGGCCTCGAGCAGCTCGTCGGCCCGGGCCCAGGACACCTTGCGGCTCAGGTGGCTCAGTCGGCCGACCATGCGGATGTTCTCGCGGCCGGTCAGGTTCTCGTCGACGGTGGCGTACTGGCCGGCCAACCCGATGATGCGGCGCACCACGTCGGGCTGGCGCGCCACGTCGTGGCCCAGGATGGCGGCGCGGCCCTCGTCGGGCTCGAGGATGGTGGACAGGATGCGCACGGCCGTGGTCTTGCCGGCCCCGTTCGGACCGAGCAGGCCGAGGACCGTGCCCGACTCCACCTGGAGCGAGACGCCGTCGAGGGCGCGCACGTTGCCGTTGGGGAAGACCTTGACCAGGTCGTGAGCCTCGACGGCGATGGAGTCGGAAGAATAGGCCATTGACAAAGAAACTTAGTGCTAAAGTATCTTAGGTGTCAAGACAAATGTCACGCCGGGAACTGGTGCAGCAGCTGCGCAGCGAGATCATGGGGTACCTCGGCGCGGCCAGCGACTTCAACGAGGGGTTGGCCAAGAAGCTGAAGCTGAGCAGGACCGACATGCGCTGCCTGGACCTTATTGGCCGCCTCGGCCCGCTCACCGCGGGGCGTCTGGCCGAGGAGAGCGGGCTGACGACGGGGGCGGTCACGTTCATCCTCGACCGCCTGGAGGAGGCGGGCATGGTGACGCGGCGGCGCGACACCGAGGACCGCCGCCGGGTCTGGGTCGAGATCGTGCCGGCGGCCCAGGAGCGCCTCGAGGGCCTGCAGCAACCCGTGGCCGAGGACATGCGGCGCCTGGCCCAGCAGTTCAAGGAGGACGAGCTGGCCGTCGTGCGCGACTTCATGCGGCAGGCCAAAGAGGTCTTCGAGCGCCAGCTGCCGCGCAACTGAGGAGTACCTCGCGGGAAACTAACCTGGCCCTGCTCGTCCCAAATCGGGAGGAGCCACCCCGTGCCCGCGCTCGCCACGCGGAACGCCTTGGAGGCCCGATGCCGTTCGTCTTCGACTTCGACCACACGCACCCACGCCCCCCGATGGAGCTGAAGGACCTCCTGGGGGGCAAGGGCGCCAACCTGGCCGAGATGACGTCCGTACTGGGCCTGCCCGTGCCACCGGGGTTCACCATTTCGACCGACGCCTGCCGGGCCTACATGGCCGGCGGCTGGCCCAAGGGACTCGACGGCGAGGTGGCCGAGGCGCGGGCGCGCCTGGAGAAGGCCATGGGCAAGCAGATCGGCGACGCCACCGACCCCCTGCTGGTGTCGGTGCGCTCGGGGGCCAAGTTCTCCATGCCCGGCATGATGGACACCGTCCTCAACCTGGGGCTGAACGACAAGTCGGTCGAGGGCCTGGCCGCCCAGACCGGCGACGAGCGCTTCGCCTTCGACTCGTACCGGCGCTTCATCGCCATGTACGGGCGCATCGTGCTCGAGCTGCCGGGCGAGGAGTTCGACTCGCTCTTCGAGGCGGCCAAGGAGCTGGCCGGGACCACGTCGGACGCCAAGGTGCCCGTCGAGCTCCTGCGCTACCTGGTGGACTCCTACCAGCAGATCGTCGAGCGCCACACCGGCAAGCCGTTCCCCCAGAAGCCCGAGGACCAGCTGCGCGGCGCCATCGAGGCGGTGTTCCGCAGCTGGAACGGGCCGCGCGCCATCGCGTACCGCGAGCGTGAGCACATTGCCCACGACCTGGGCACCGCGGTCAACGTGCAGGCCATGGTGTTCGGCAACCGCGACGACAACTCGGGGACGGGCGTGGGCTTCACCCGCGACCCGGCCACGGGGGCCAAGGGCGCCTACGGCGACTTCCTGGTCAACGCCCAGGGCGAGGACGTGGTGGCCGGCATCCGCAACACCGAGCCCATTTCCGAGCTGAAGAAGCAGTTCCCCCGGGTGCACGCCGAGCTGCTCGACATCTTCGCCCGGCTCGAATCGCACTACCGCGACATGTGCGACACCGAGTTCACCATTGAGCAGGGCAAGCTCTGGATGCTCCAGACCCGGGTGGGCAAGCGCACGGGCGCCGCCGCGCTGAAGATGGCGGTCGACATGGTCAAGCCGGGCGACCTCGGCATTTCGAAGGCCGAGGCGGTGTCGCGCCTGACCGAGGACCACCTCGACTCGGTGCTGCACCCGCAGTTCTCCGGCTCGGGCTATCCGGTGTGGGCCAAGGGCCTGGGCGCCAGCCCCGGGGCGGCGGTGGGGCGCATCTACTTCACGGCCGACGACGCCGCGGCGGCGGCCGAGCGGGGCGAGCAGGTCATTCTGGTGCGCAACGAGACGTCGCCCGAGGACGTGCACGGCATGCTGGCGGCCGAGGGCATCCTCACGGCCCGGGGCGGCCTGGTCAGCCACGCCGCCGTGGTGGCGCGGGGCTGGGGCAAGCCGGCCGTCGTCGGCGCCGAGGTCCTGCGGCTGGGCCCGCACTCGGTCACCGTGGACGACGTGGTGCTCTACGAAGGCGACTGGATTTCGCTCGACGGGGGCGCCGGCATCGTCGTGGTGGGCCAGGTGCCCCTGACGTCGGCCAAGCCGCCCAAGGAGTTCGACACCGTGCTGTCGTGGGCCGACGACATCCGCAAGGGCAAGCTGGCCGTGCGGGCCAACGCGGACACGGGTGAGGACGCGGCCAACGCGCGCAAGCTCGGGGCCGAGGGCATCGGCCTGTGCCGCACCGAGCACATGTTCCTGGGCGAGGACCGCCTGCCCGTGGTGCGCCGGATGATCCTGGCCCAGACGGCGGAGGAGGAGACCGACGCGCTCGAGGAGCTGCGCCGGGTGCAGCGGCTCGACTTCATCGCCATCCTCGAGGCGATGGACGGGCTGCCGGTGACGGTGCGTCTGCTCGACCCGCCCCTGCACGAGTTCCTGCCCTCCACCGAGGACCTGGCCGTCAAGGACGCCACCGTCGGTCTGAGCCCCGAGGAGCGCCACCTCTACGAAGCCGCCCTGTCGTGGAAGGAGGCCAACCCCATGCTCGGCACCCGCGGCGTGCGCCTCGGCGTGATAAAGCCGGGGCTCTACGCCATGCAGGTGCGCGCGCTCGATGGAGGCGGCCCGCCAGCGGGTGGCCGACGGCGGGCACCCGGTGGTCGAGATCATGATTCCGCTGACGGTGACCCGCGAGGAGCTGGCGCTGGCCCGGGGCTGGGTCGAGGACGCGGTGGCCGACGTGAACAAGGGGCGGGCGCCCAAGCCGTCCAAGGGGGCCAAGGCGACGGCGTCGGGCGGGGCGGGCACGCTCGAGGTGACGATCGGGACGATGATAGAGACGCCGCGCGCCGCGCTGCGGGCGGCCCAGATCGCCGAGGTGGCCGACTTCTTCTCCTTCGGCACCAACGACCTGACCCAGATGACCTTCGGCTTCTCGCGCGACGACGTCGAGGGCCGCATGATGGACGCCTACCTCGAATACGGCCTGCTGCCGCGCAACCCCTTCGAGGTGGTCGACTTCGACGGCGTGGGCGAGCTGGTGCGGCTCGGCACCGAGCGGGGCCGGGCCACCCGGCCCGGGCTCAAGGTGGGGGTGTGCGGCGAGCACGGCGGCGACCCGGCCTCCATCGGCTTCTTCTACGAGGCCGGGCTCGACTACGTGAGCTGCTCGCCCTTCCGGGTGCCGGTGGCCCGCCTCGCCGCGGCCCAGGCCGTGCTGGCCGAGGAGGGCTAGAGCACCACTCGGGAACGGGAAGCCCGCCCGGGGTGGCGCGGCCCCGCGGTACCGTCGGGGCGTGGGGATTCCGGACGAGGAGGTCGCCCAGGTCAGGGCGGCCACCGACATGGTGGCCCTCATCAGCGAGCACACGCTGCTCAAGAAGGTGGGCCGGCGCTGGAGCGGGCTGTGCCCGTTCCACACCGAGAAGACGCCCTCGTTCAGCGTCAACGCCGAAGAGGGCATGTACTACTGCTTCGGCTGCCACCAGTCGGGCGACGCCATCACGTTCGTGCGCGCCATGGAGCACCTCGACTTCGTGGACGCGGTGCGGCTGCTGGCCGACCGGGCCGGCATTTCGCTGCACGAAGACCGCGAGGCGGGCCGCGACCACCAGCGCCGCTCCGAGCTGCTCGCCGCCATGGAGCGGGCGGTGCAGTGGTACCACGAGCGGCTGCTCGGCGCGCCCGACGCCGGCCTGGCGCGCGACTACCTGCGCTCGCGCGGCTACGACGGCGACGTGGTGCGGCGGTTCCGCCTGGGCTGGGCGCCCGACGACTGGGACGCGCTGGCCAGCGCGCTGCGCCTGCCCACCCAGGTCCTGACGGACTCGGGCCTGGGCTTCGTCAACCGGCGCGGGCGGGCCCAGGACTTCTTCCGCAACCGCGTGCTGTTCCCCATTTGCGACCCGTCGGGACGCCCGGTGGCGCTGGGTGGCCGCATATTGCCGCCCCGGCCCGGGCAGGCGCCGTCGGAGCGTCCCGAGCCCAAGTACAAGAACTCGCAGGAGTCGCCCATCTACTCGAAGCGCCGCACGCTCTACGCGCTCAACTGGGCCAAGCAGGGGATCATCGCGCAGGGCGAGGTGGTGGTGTGCGAGGGCTACACCGACGTCATCGGGTGCTTCGAGTCGGGCGTGCCGTGGGCGGTGGCCACGTGCGGCACGGCGCTGGCCGAGGAGCACTTCAGCCTGCTGCGCAATTTCGGCAAGCGCATTGTGCTGGCCTACGACGCCGACAGTGCAGGACAGAACGCGGCGTCGCGCGTCTACGAGTGGGAGCGCAAGCACGAGGTCGACGTGGTGGTGGCCGACCTGCCGGGCGGCAGCGACCCGGGCGACCTGGCCCGCACCGACCCCGAGGGGCTGGCCCGGGCGGTCAAGGAGGCGCGGCCGTTCCTGCAGTTCCGCGTCGACCGCATGCTGGGGCAGGGCGACCTGACGACGCCCGAGGGCCGGGCCCGGGCGGCCGAGGCGGCGCTGACGGCGGTGGCAGAGCACCCCGACGACCTGGTGCGGGACCAGTACGTGATGCAGCTGGCCGACCGCTGCCGGGTCGACGCGGCGAAGCTGCGGGAGCGCCTCGACCACGCCCGGGCCCACCCGCCCCCCGAGCCGAAACGCAGCCGCCGGCGTGACGAACCACCGCCGCCCGAATATCCCGAGGACGACGGGGAGTGGTTCGCCGGCGGCGCGGAGGGGGTGCGGATCGCCCAGGCGGATGCGCTGCGACCTGGGCCGGGACTCGAAGCGCTCAAGTTGGCGGTCCACCGTCCCGAAGATGTTGATGATCGTGTCCATGCGGTCCTGTTCACCGACCCGGTGCAGCGCCAGGCCTTCGTCGCGCTCTTGGAGAGCGACAGCGTGCACGACGCCGTTGACGCGGCGTCGCCGGAGGTGGCACTGCTGCTCCGTCGCGTGCTGGTCGAAGAACCCATGGCCGGTGACCCCGCGTTGGGCGACCCCGTGGACTCGGTGGTCACCGTGCTCGTGCGCGAAGCGGTCCGGCGCGCGCTGGCCGACATAGAGATCGAATCGCGTGCGGACGATGACTCGTGGCAGGCGGGGGCGGCCGAGACCGCGCAAGTGCTGCTCCGGCTGCATGAACTGGACGATTCCGTGTCCGGGCGCGACGCTGCCGCGCGGTTGGTAGCCTGGTTGGCTGGGAGGGAGTGAGGTGACGACGTTGGCAGGGCGAGGGTGGTGACCGAAGATACGGCGGTGGCGATCGACGACGGTGATGTCGTCGCGCCAACAGATTCTCCTTCATCACGTGATGCCCTCGCGTCGATCGCGCATGTCGCGTTGCCGCCCGGTGTGTCGCAGGTCCTCTTCGAATCGGTGCTGGCCGCCGGGCGCGTGAAGGGACAGCTCACCCAGGACGAGCTGATCGAGGCGCTGCACACGGTGGAGCTCACTCCCGAGGTGTTGGCCACGCTCATCCACCGCATTGAGGCGGAAGGCGTGGTGCTGGTCGAGGACGAGGTGGAGACCGAGATCGTGAACGTCGTGGTCGAGCCGCGCAAGAAGGCGAAGGCGGCCACCCGGTCGAACGGGGCCGCCGACGGGCGCCGCGAGACCAACGGGAAGCGCTCCAGCAGTTCGGGCGAATCGGCCGGCAACGCGGAGGACCCCGTCCACACCTACCTGAAGGAGATCGGCCGGGTTCCCCTGCTGAACGCCGAGCTCGAGGTGGAGATCGCCCAGGCCATCGAAGAGGGGAACGAGGCGGCGGCGAAACTGGCGGCGCACGAACTGGCACAGCGCGGCGAGGGCCCGCAGACCGACCTGCTGGACGACGCGGCGGTGCGCAAGTGCAAGCGGCTCACGCTCAGGGGCCTGAAGGCGAAGGACGACCTCATTGAGGCGAACCTTCGTCTGGTGGTGTCGATCGCCAAGCGCTACCGCAACCGCGGGCTGGCCTTCCTCGACCTCATTCAGGAGGGCAACCTCGGTTTGATGCGGGCGGTCGACAAGTTCGACCACACGAAGGGCTTCAAGTTCTCGACCTACGCGACGTGGTGGATCCGCCAGGCCATTACGCGGGCGATCGCCGACCAGGCGCGCACCATCCGGATTCCGGTGCACATGGTGGAGACGATCAACAAGGTGGTGTGGGCGCAGCGCCAGCTGCTCCAGGAACTGGGCCGGGAGCCGACCATCGAAGAAGTGGCGCACCGGGTGGAACTGCCGATGGAGCGCGTACGCGAGATATTGCGCATCAACCAGGACACGGTTTCGCTCGAGCAGCCGGTGGGCGACGAGGACGACTTCAACCTGTCCGACCTCATTGAGGACAGGGGAGCGGTGGTGCCCGACGACGCGGCGACGCGCTCGCTGCTCGACGCCGCGGTGCGCGAGGCGCTGGGCCACCTGTCCGAACGCGAGCAGGACGTGGTGCGCCTGCGCTTCGGACTCGACGACGGCAAAATCCGCACCCTCGAGGAAGTGGGCAAGGAGTTCGGCGTGACGCGGGAGCGGGTGCGCCAGATTGAGTCGAAGACGCTGGCCAAGCTGCGCCGGCCCGACGCCGCCCACCTCTTGCGGGACTACCTCGAAGAGTCCTAGAAGCCGAATGAGGGGAGCCGGGCCGTTCGCTCAGGTCCCGGCCAGCAGCGCCTCCTCCATGTCCGACGTGGCCTGCGGGACCTGGCCCGGACAGAGGTAGCGGGCGGCGAACTCCATCACGACGTAGGCCTCGAACGCGTCGAGGCCGCGGGCGGCGAGCGAGGCCACGAGCGCGGGGACGTCGGCCTGCGTGGCCAGCCCGGTGCAGGCCAACCGGCCGTCGCTGACGGCTTGCGTGGCGCTCACGCCGGCGAAGGCACCCGGGACGGGCACGGTCGAGATCAGATGGGTGTAGGCCTGGCGGGACCCCTTGGGCAGGGTGGGGTCGTCGAAGAACAGTTCCGATTCGGCCATGGCGGAGGCCGGCGCCCGGGCCGCCACCTCGGGCAGCCCGCCTGAAGGGAAGACCATGAGGTCGACGTAGAGCCGCCGCTCCGCGTAGTTGCCGGCCTCGCCGGGCACGAGACCGTGGTGCACCATCCAGATGAGGCTCCCGGTCTGGAAGAACTCGGACCCGCCGTAGCCCTGCCCGTTGGCGCTGTTCGTACTGGTGTGCCAGGCCTGGTCGAGGGGCTTGGTGCAGGGGCCGATCACCGAGGTACAGGCGGCGATCCCGATGCTGTAGTTGGGCGTCCCCCAGAGGTTGGCCGAATAGAAGAGCCAGTAGGTCGACCCCTCCTTGATCATGGAGGGTGCCTCGACCAGACCACCCTCCCAGGGCTGGGTGGCCCCGATGAGGAGGTGGGGCGGCCCGACGGTGGACAGCCCGTCGGGGGACAGCTGCTGGGAGAAGATGTCCGTCGGCTGGTTGCAGCAGTCGCCGTCGACCTTCCACAACAGCCACGGGGTGCCGTCGGAGCGGATGTAGATGCTGGGGTCGATGGCACCCCCCGCCGTGTAGGGGCAGACGAACGGGAAGGAGGAGTCGTCGACGAAGGGACCCGACGGGCTGTCGCTAGTGGCGCGCGAGATGCACATAGCGGTGTTCGGCCCGTGCGTCGTCTCGACACAGCCCGGGTTGGTCACCTTGAAGACGCAGTTGATCGGGTGGGTGGCGGGCGTGGCGTAGTAGAGGACGAAGGTCCCGTCCGGTCGGGCCCACACCGACGGCGCCCACTGGTAGCCGGACACGGTCCACTTGGGCAGGGTGGGCAGGGCGTCGCCGAGGTAGTGCCCCTTGAACCCCGTGGAGCGGGTGATGGCGATGACCGGAATGTGCGCCGCCTTCGTCGTCGGGCCGCCGGTCGTGTTGGTGGCGTAGGCGTAGACGGTGTTGTCGTCGTAGAGGGCGAAGGGGTCGGCGAAGTCGCCGTTATAGACGGGCTCGCCCTGCAGCACGCCGCTGAGGATGGTCAGGTCGATGCCATGGGCCTTGGCGGGGTTGACGCCGACCGGACCCTTGGTGGCGTTGTGACCGGGGGTGACCAGCGGTTGCCCGGCCCGGACCCTCGGAATGACCAGGAGGGGCTTCGACGTCGAGGTGGTCTTCTTGGCGCTCGACGAGGCGCCGGCGCCGACGGGAGCGGCGACGGTGACGACGAACAGGCCGAGGGTGATGCCGAGGAGAGCGAGGACGGGGACGGTGGGGCACGAGAGCCGTCGGTGCGCCGGCGCGGGCGACGGGCCATTGTCGGTGCCGGCGCCCAGTGGCATCAGACGGTCCCGATGCCGCGCGCCATGGCGGGCATGGTAACCGGGGAGCAAATCCGGCCGGTGTCACTCGTATGAGTACGCACGCGGTCGGGCGAAGTTCAGTGGCCGACGGCGACCGTGGCGGTGAGGTCCCGATGGCCACTGCCGGGACCCTCGTGCGAACTGATGGTCGTGACGGTGACGTCGCCCCCCGTGAGCACGTGGTCGATCCGGATGAAGGGCGGCAGCAGGGGAATGCGCTGGGTCCACGTGAAGTCGAAGGGTTGCCCCCGGGCCGCGGCGGCGTCCGTGAGACCGGTCGAGAGGATGGCCCGGAAGCCCCGGTTCCCCCAGGTGGCATTGAAGTCGCCCACCATGAGGAGCGGCCGCGGGTGCACCTTCTGCAGTGCGGCGTCGACGCCGTCGAGCTCGAGGTTCCAGTCGTTCCACTGCGGAGGGACGGGCGGGGTCGTGTGCACGACCCAGAGGGGTAGATGCCGACCGTGGAACAGCAGGTCGAACCGGATCATGTAGGCGAGCCCGTTCACAGAGGACACCGTGGCGTGGCCGAGTGGGTAACGACTGGCGACGATGAAGCCCCGCGACCCGCCGGCGACGGCGATCGTGAACCGGTAGGGGAGATTCTTGAACACTCCGGACTGCAGGAACTGTTGGTAGTCCGACCCGTGCGTCTCCTCGAGCGTGACGAGATCGGGACGGTCGCTGCGCAGCTGCTCGATGTAGCCGGTCATGTCGTAATTGAACGATTGCACGTTGGCGTCGAAGAGATGGATTTTGGGCTGGGAATACGCGGCGGGCGGGACGGGCGAGGAGGCCATCACCTCGGGCGCCACGTAGATCACCTGGACCACGCAGAGCAGGGCCGCCGCTCCCGCCATCCACCATTTCTTGGCGATGAGGGCTCCCACCAGCACCAGCCAGGCCGGGAGGAAGAGAACCTCGACGGCGGCATCCAGGTCGGCGAACAGGATGAACTTGTCCCAGGCGACTGCCCGAGCCACCACGACCAGGCCAAGGCCGATGACGACGCCCCACCCGACAACCTTGAGCGTCGTGTTGGCGGTCGAGCGCCAATCGACCTCTTCGGGACCTGCGCCCAGCGGTCCACCGGGCGACTCCTGGGGTTGCGACACCGGGGGAGACTAGTGGGAGCCGTCAGCGCCACCGTGGCAGGGGAGGCCCGTGTTGGCGCTCACCGAAGGCCTCCTACGTCAGCCCTCAGTTGACGTCGTGGCGTGGCTCGTCGCCGCCCAAATTGCTCCGGGAGTGTCCAGAAGAGTCCTGATCGCGCCGAGAATTCCGGTGATCCCCGGGCCGAGCGCAGGCGTGCCGCGCTGCTAACGTTCGGGGGTCGTTTCTCGACCCTTCCGGGGTAGCTCAATGGCAGAGCAAGCGGCTGTTAACCGCTAGGTTGAGAGTTCGAGTCTCTCCCCCGGAGCTTCGCCCTGGTAGAGGCCAAGCGACAAGGCCGGCCGGCGGCGTTCGACTTCAAAGCCATCGTGACAAAGTCGCTCTCGTTCTCCCCTCCAGAGCACTAGGTGGTGCCCACTTCAATCCTGGCTGGCGGGAAGGTGGGACGCTCCTTGCGCGGCGCAGTGCGGCCGCCTAGCCGACCCCCCATAGTCATGCTTGGTAATCGATTTGGTGTCCCATTCAGGTGGTTGCCGCTGGCCTGACTGTCGGCCTACCGAATGGTGTACACCTGCACCTCTGCGACCTTCATTGAGGCCGAGGGCGTCGCACTTGTCGCCACCGTGTGGAGTCTGACCTGCGCAGTGGCGACCTGCAGCTCGATGAGCAGGTAGTAGGCCTGGGCCGAAATGGTGCTGCCGTTCGACGCCAGGACCTGGTAAGCCTGCTGGCCATTGAAATAGACCGTGACGGACTGCCCCGGGATGTACTGGAATCCGTAGGTGTTGTCGCTAGCGGTGATGTCGGTGCCATTCGGTGTGGGCCAGATCTCAGGCTGCTGGCCGTTGCCGGTGAAGAAGTCGGAGTGGCCTTGCTCGTTCGGGTTCGGTCCCAGCCAGCCGCCTTCGAAGCCGTCGAACTCCTGGAACGAGCTCGATGGCAAGAACCACAGCGCCGGCCACATGCCGACGGAGGTGTCGGGCATCTTGGCGCTGATCTGGACGTACCACCCGGTGGAGGGCAGCGTGAACGTCGAGGTTACGACGCCCGAGACCCAGTTGAACCCCCTGCTGTAGCCGAAGTCGGACTGGGTGGTCTGGCGCGCCGTTAGGGTTAGGCCGTTGTCGACCGTGACCTGCGACGGTGCCCAGTAGGCCGCCTGGTTCGATCCACCCGACGAGTAGGGCGCTCCGAGGTGTTCGCTGTCCCACCGACTACCGGGAGCGAGTGCGGGTGTCCAGTTCGAAGTGTTGAGCGACGTACCCGAGAACGTGTCGTCGAAGATGATCTGCTGGCGCGTGTAGCCGGCCGGCGCCGCCATCTCGCCCCCGGGGGGCGCCGCCAGGGGCGGGGAGGTGGTGGTCCGGCCCTGCGAGGTCGTGGTTCCGCCCTGAGAGGTGGTGGTTCGCCCCTGAGACGTCGTGGTGCCGTCCCGGGAAGTGGCGGGTGAATCGTTTCCGCACGACGTCAATGCTGTGGCCACGCCAGCAAGGATGAAGACAAATGCCATCACCCGGGCGCCTCGGTACCGCCGTCTCTCGCGCGCAGGGAGTCAATAATCCCTCGCGTCCGTGAGCACGCCGGTCTCGCACGCGGCCCACTCTAGGCACCCCTGCCTGGCTTCTTCGGGCGGCACAGGATTGATTGAGTGCCGGACGCGAGCCAGCCGCGGCGTCGACGCAGAGGCTGTCTGGGTGATGGGACTTACGAGGCCGACGGGGAGCAGACCTGGACCTCGGCGATGCTCATGTCTCGGTCGTCGAGAATCAGGTCCTAAACGGTGTAGCCGGGCGGCGACGGAATCCCGCCTCCGGAGGCCACCACCCAGTAGCCCTTCCCATCCGTCGTAGGGGCGATCCCCACCACGGGCTCAACCAGCGACTGCCGTCCGGTGGATCCGTAAAACCGGCGTCCCCAATGGTGCTGTTCAGAATCTTCCTCCAGGGCGGCCGCTAGGTTGACAGTTCGAGTCTCTCCCCCGGAGCTTTCGTCGTCGTTTTTGGCGGCTCAATTCGAAGGCAGCCCCGAGTGTGCAATCTAGGGGGTGGTGTTGCGCAGCCTCGGGATGAGTCGCTTGGCATCCCGTTCGGCTTCGAGGACTGACTTCATGGTCGAGACCGTCGCGCCATTGTCATGAGCCTGGTTGTGTCGCTCCTCGGGATCCACTGTCAGGTTGTGGAGTTCCCATTGAGCTTCGGCCGCCGCAGGCAAGAAGGGATTGGGCGCAACGCCTTGTGCCTTGTACCAGTCGTCAAGTCGCTCGTAGTAGTGGTTCAGCTTCCACAACTCGTACCCGCCCCCTTCTGCCGTCGGCAAAGTCGCAATTACGGACTCGATGTTGATCGGCGGAGAGACCGGTTCGAACGGCGTCCCAGTGAGAATGTTCACCTGGGTGACACCCCGAGTGACATCGTCCTCGGTCATGAAGTAGATCGGCGACTCCATTGATGCAGCGTCACTCGTATTTCGAATGATCCCGCTCAGGTCACGACCTGGCAACGGGTGCGTTTCGTCGTGACGAGCGGCTACATCGGCGGCGGCCTGCTCGACGTCTATCCCGGCCAGACCGAGCAGGGTTGGAATCAGGTCGATATGGCTGGTGGGGATGTCCACGTGGCCGCCCTGGGCGATCCCCGGACCGGCGACCAGCAGGGGCACCCGGGTGGCCTCGTCAAAGGCGTTGCACCACTTCTGAATCAGGCCACCATGGGCTCCCAGAAGGTCACCATGGTCAGAAGTGAAGACGACGATGGTGTCATCGACCATGCCGCTGCGTTCGAGCGCTTCGAGGATCCGAGCGATGGCTCTATCGACCAGCTTGAGGAGGTAGTAGTAAAGCCGTCGATAGCCGAGGTCGGTAGCCGTCTCGAAGATCATCTGGGGCCAGAGCGCCTTGAAGGCTTCCTGGCAGGCGGGGCGGCCGGCGAACGAGTCGGACTGCGACGGCGCTTCGGGGATTTCGGGAATGGTCTCGTCTGGCGGTCCGAAACCGAGGAGCTGTTCCCACCCGAAACCCGAGAAGGCGATGTCGTGAGGGTTCACGAACGACGCCACGCTCAGCCAAGGACCATCAGGGCGAGCCGATGCGAGCTCGTCGAATAACTCCACGACCTGTTCGGCAAAAACCCCGTCACGCACCGTCCCACAGTCGGACTTGGCGGCCCCGTGCGGTTCACGGCCAATCCACCCTGAGAAACCGAATGGGTCGAGCCGGTCGGCACCTCGGTAGGCGGCGACCGCCTCCTGAATCGCCTTGCCCTCGTCGTCAGAAGCCTTGAGTCCCTCATGGGTACCCGGTATGACCAGATCGGCAAAGGAAATGTGCCACTTTCCCCGATAGTGCGTCTGGTAGCCGCCCGCCCGGAACCAGTCGCCGAGCGTCGGCACCGAGTCGGGGTCGAGCCAGTGCATGCCGGGATCGGAACTCTGTTTGGCCGTGCCGTCCGTCGAGGTCACCCCGTGAAGGGATGGATATTGCCCGGTAAAGAGAGTGGCACGGCTTGGTGTGCAGGCCGTGGATCCGGCGTAATGGCGATGGAACTCGATTCCCCGTGTCCGGATTGACTCACGTGCAGCGAGTTGTGTGTTGCGAAATGCCTTGACGCTGTCGACCTCGTATGAGGGGGCGTAACGCTCCTCATCGGTCATGATCAGCAGGATGTTGGGTCTGTCCATCGGGGCAACGTAGCCCGGTTCACCGTTGAGATGTCTGCGCGTCGAGTGGCGGGTGCCTCATCGCCGGGAGCGGGGAGATCCGGCGTGGGTCAAATACCACCAATTTTTCGTCAGGGCCTTCACCCGAACGCCCACGCTGGTCCGCAATTGAGAATGACAAACCTGAGAAGGTCCCCTCAGTGCCGCTGGCCAGCCACCACGACAGGCCTTGGGAGCGTCGCTCATCGTTGGAGAGGTCAGATGATCAAGTCCGTGCTCACGCTGATCCGTCTCGTATCGCCGAAGAATTGGGCGCGGATGCAATAAGGGCAGAACTCTGGGGTTACCTTCTCAAGCTCCGAAGCGATCAGAATGCCAAGATCATTGTCCATTAGTGGCTCTCTTCTGCTTGATTTTGCATATAGATAGCGGCTGACCCGAGTGGCTCAAGAACGAGTCTCTAAATCGAGAGGTGCCCCATTTTCAGTACCGCATGCTCGGTCGCAACGTGAGATTGAGCATGCGGCAAAGGATGGTTTCACCGAACCATTCACGCGTTCGATACCCAATGAAAGCAGTGATTGTCGCCTACGAGAGTGGCCTTATCGCGCCGGGACAACAACAAGGATAACGGAATGCTCGGGTGTGAAGACCCTAAAACCCTGTGCCGGCGATGATGTAGCCATTGAGATGCGTAGTCGTCAAATCTCCGTAGCTGGGCGCATCACCAAGCTGGTTCACCTCTCCGTTGGCCGCAGCGATCCAGTAACCACCGCCGTCCGATGTGGTGAAGATCGCCGTAGCCGGATTCAAGCCTCCGAAGGTCCCTGGGGCAGGGCCGAAGTTGGCTGCATCGCCAAAGTTGGTCACGGTGCCGTTGGCGTTGAGGATCCAGTAGCCACCACCGTCGGGAGTCCTCACGGCCGAGGTCACCGGGGACCCGTTATCTCCCGGGGCGCCGAAATAGGAGGCGTCGCCGAAGGTGTAGACGTTCCCCGTCTTGGTCACGAGCCAGTACCCATTGCCGCTGGCATCGGGCATGACGGCAACCGCCGCTCCGGAGCAACCTCCGATGGCCGGGCACGACCCGGCGAAGTGGGCGTCGCCGAAGGCGAAGACCCCTCCGTCGGAGGCCACCATGAAGTAGCCGCCATCATCGGTGGAGGGCACCATGCCCACGATGGGAGCGTTGAGGCTGTTGGGCAGGCCCGATCCTGCTGGGTTTAAACCGAGACCGGGGACGGAACCGTAGAACGTGGTATCCCCAAAGGCTGAAGACGCCGCCGTCGGAGGCGTCGAGCCAGTAGCCGCCATCGTCTTTGGTCGGGACAATCCCGACAACCGGCCTTTGCAGGACGGTGCCGCCCATCGAACCGAAGAACAGCGCCGAGCCAAAGGTGAAGATTCCACCGTCATTTCCAACCAGCCAGAAGCCGTGGGATGTGGTCGACGCTGAGGTGACCGCTGGCACCGTCGACGAAGCCGCTCCCAATGCCGGAGAGCCAAGCGTGACAACGCTCAGCACAACACCGAGCAGCAACGTCAGGCCGATGGGCGCTGCGCGACGCGCCGGTCGGATCAATCCAGTGGATCGAAAATTGGACCCGCTCCCGCTTGCGCCTGTCTTGTCTCTCATTGCGTTCTCCCGTCTGGGGTCGGCCCCTCATTCACCGCTTGCAGCGACGACCGCCCAACGTTGGCCAGAAGGCGGTGTTCGGGCGGGGCGGGGGATCGTGTCGTCACCATTAGGACAGGTCCTGCCCAGGTCAGCATCGGAAGGTCAGCCTATTTCCTCGGTCATTGCTCTGCCTTCCCCGCCCGCGACCGCTCTGGTTGACGTTCAGCCTTCATAGCCCAGTCGTCGGTTTTTCAGACGACCTCCTCGGCATTGGCAATCGTGGTTGCGTCTGTGCGGCGAGCGTCTACGTCAGGAGGGTCGAATGTCGGTGGAGGGTCTGTCGACTCACGTCCGTGCTTCCTGGCGGATTCGTCAACGGGTCACTCCTGCGATTCGACGTTGGCACGGACGAGCGCCACTGGTAATCCGCCGAGTCCGACTCCGGAGCGCCGGGCTCCGCGGTTTGACTCGGGCTGGTTCCGACGACGCAGGGTGGCGCAGGGAAGCTCAGTCCAATATCGCGAGATGTTGCGCTAGAAATTCAAGCGACGGGGGCTCTTGTGCGGTAAAGAAAGAACCGGTGTGGCACCCCTGCGAGAACTCGACCTGCGCAGTAACAGGTAACGCCCGGGCGAGAGCAACCACGCCGGGATGGAACGGGTCATCATTGCCCGATGCCACACGGACCGGCGTATCTCTGAGCGCGCCGGCATGCGTGACGGCATCGTCGGCCGCAAAATCGGTCGCAGAACCATACGCATCCGTGTTCACGTCGCGTGCCTGCTCGTAGCTGGTCCATATCGCCGGGACTGATCGCAGCGACCCCACCGATCAGGTCTGGGTACTTCTCTGCGATCAACAGAGCTCCATATCCACCCATGGAAATACCCATGGTGCCTATCTTCTGAGGCTGCTCACCGAGGCGCATGTGCCGACACATGGGAATGAGCTCAGACACGACCATCTCCATTGGGTTGTCGTCAGGATGTGGGTTCCAGTAGCCGTCTCCTCCATCCACCGTGACCATTGCCATCGGCGGGAGCGGTCGCCCATCGATTTCGAGAGACACCGCCTGGCTGGGCGTCATCCCGGTGAGAGCGTTGGAGTGATTGGCGCCTTCTCCGTGCAGCATGATGACGAGCGGTAGGGGAGTACCGGGGTCGGAACCAGGCGGCCACGCGATCGTGTACCCGACGCTCCGGTGGCGCGCCTTGGAGTAGAAGGAGCCGGACACCGTTCGGCCGGGACCAGAAAAGCGCAGTGGGGGACTCGCCACCGAACATCCGCCCTCGAGCTGGTCGAGCTCCTGTTGGCCTGGCACGACGCCGTGGGAGATCAGCTCAACTCCTGCGATTCCGGCCACGACGACGGCAGCGATGCCACCGGCGGCCACAGTCAAGATCCGCCGTCGCGAGATTCGTCTCGGGTTCGGAACCTCTGTTTGGCGAGAATCGTCGGGAGTCATCAAAGGGCCTCGGAGCAGCGATGATTCCGTCGGGGATCACCGGCGCTCGAGCGAGCTCATACTATATCGGTATACGATCTATCGGCGACCGATCTAGAGACGTTCGATGGCGGGTCGGAGAAAAGGGTGCACTGCCGTTTCGCAGGGATTATTTACGCCGATGCCGTGGCCCTCTTCCTGAGGCCGGTCGACCCAGAGGTCGAGTCTCTGCTCGGGAGCCTGCTTCGTCGTTCTGGCTTCGCCGTTCTTCCGACTTGGCCGCGTAGGTCGAACAGTTCGGACGCTGCCGGCGGATCCCTCCGGCCAACTGGGCTGGCAGGGTGCGACCTAAATGGTGGCGACGCCAGGCAAGTAGCTGGCGCGACAGAGGGCCGGGGTTACCAGCCCGCTGCCGCAATGATGGAGCCGTTCAGGTGCGCCCCGAGCATGGATCCCTCGTTGGGGGCCGTGCCGTAGTTGGCGACAGCACCGTTCGCTGCCGCAACCCAGTACCCGGAACCGTCCGAGGTCGTGAAGATGGCATTCGCCGGGTCAAGGCCCCCCATCTGACCAGCCGGACTACCGAAGACTCCGGCGTCGCCAAAGTTGGCAATGGCTCCATTGGCGAAGAGGATCCAGTAACCCGCCCCATCGGGAGTCCTCACCGCCGAGGTCACCGAGGAGCCCTGAGGACCGGGCGCTCCGTAGTTCGGAGCGTCACCGAAGGCGTAGACGTGGCCGGTCTGGGTCACCAGCCAGTAGCCATCACCGGTGGCGTCGGGCATGACCGCCACCGCGGCTCCCGAACAGCCGCCGATTCCTGGGCAACTCCCCGCAAAACGGGCGTCACCGAAGGCGAAGACGCCGCCGTCCGAGGCCACCATGAAGTACCCGGCACCATCGGCAGAAGGCACCATGCCCACGATCGGAGCGTTGAGCGAGTTCGGCTGTCCCGAGCCCGCCGGATGCATTCCGAGGCCCGGGACCGAGCCATAAAATCCGGCGTCGCCGTAGTTGAAGATGCCGCCGTCAGAGGCGTCGAGCCAGTAGCCGGCACGGTCGGCCGTGGGCACGATGCCAACGACGGGCCGTTGCAGCGGCACGTTTCCGGGCGAACCGTAAAAGCCCGCTGTGCCGAAGTTGAAGATGCCCCCGTCCGAACCGACCAGCCAGTACCCGTGGGTCGAGGTCGATGCCGAGGTGACCGGCGTGTAGGTGGCCGGTGCCGACATGATCGGCGTTGGCGCCGTGCAGGCGTCGGTCGTCGGGTCGTAGGTGATGCTTACCGAGCCGTTCCCGGTATTGGCAGACGACGAGGTGACGTCGGTCGCCGAGGAGCTCACATACGAGGAGCCCCCGGCACCCTGGCCGCCACCGCCATAGCCGGCCCCGCCACCACCGCCGCCATTGCCGCCGCCCGCGCCCACGCCGCCGGCCCCGCCGCCGAAGCCGATGCCGCCACCGCCGCCACCGCCGTTGGTGCTGCCTTCATAGGCGACCGTCAGGGGTCCGGTGTTGGCGTTGGCCCCGTTGCCACCTGTGCCGGTTCCGCTGCCGCCGTTGCCACCGGTCGAGCCAGCCGAACCTTCGTTGACACCGCCCGGACCGCCTTGGCCGGTTCCGGTGGCACCGTTGGTGCCGGGTCCGCCGGTGGCGCCGCCACCGCCGCCGATGGTGCCCGTGACGCCGCTGCCGCCGTTGTCGGCGTTGGTGCCCGTCCCACCGGTGGAGACGCCGCCGCCACCGCCGCCGATGGTGGCCGTGCCGCCCGCCCCGGTGGGCGAACCACCTGTGCTGTCGTAGCCGGATCCGCCGCTGTTGCCGAGGGTGCCGGCGTTGCCGACGGCCCCGCCTGCTCCGCCTCCGCCACCGCCACCGGCGACCACCACGGGGGTCCCGGTTGCCGTAGCGACCACCGAAGCGCCTCCGCCACCGCCATTGGTGACTCCGCCGCCTCCTCCGCCGCCGAATCCGCCCGCGCCTCCGGCCGGACCGGCCGGGGCTCCGCCCATACCCCCGACGAGGACACTGAGGGCCTCGCCCGGGGTCACCGCCACGTTGGCCGCCACTGTGGCACCCGTACCGGCGGACTGGCTGATGGAGATGCCGCCCGCACCGCCCGAGGCCGTGATGCTCACGAAGCAGATGTTCGCCGGAACGGTGACGCCCGAGGCGCTGTAGCCCGGCGTCGAGGACGAGAAGAGGGTCGCCGGCGTGGTCCCTTCCGCCGAGGGCACCGCGAACGCGGCCACGCTCAGCGCCGAGCCGACCAACAAGGTGAGGGCACCCAGGGGTGCTACCCGTCGAGTCGCCTCGATTAGTTCAGTCGGTCGGAAATGCAACTTGTTCCCCCTCAGGTCTGACATGCCGTTTATCGCTTACTTCGTGTTGAATCGCCGCTTGATCGCCGCAGGCAGCTACGGCCGCTCCATTCGTTCAAAGAAAGAGTCGTTTGGGCGGGATCGCGTGCCCCTTCGGACCGACATCCCACTCGTCGGTGGGATCCACCAGGGAGGCCCACCGACGATGAAAATCAACATCGTCGGGGTTGAGGTCTTGGCCATCCGGGTAGGTCCCGCCCGATCCGCCAGGTGAGGAGCTAACTCCTTCTTCAGCCATTGCTTCCGCCTTTCCCCGCCATCAGCGGCCGCAGTCCCACATGCATTAGACGCTGCGGAGGTCCTTCTGACGAGTGCCAAAGGTCACCCAGAACAACACGGAATGCACAACGGGCCAGAGGCAAACACGAAGTACCAGCAGAAACGCTCGACGACCGTGAAACCGCCGGATCTTCTAGAGCCCCCACACCAGCTCAGTGAAGGGAAGTCGTCTCATGACGCGGGTCGAGCGATGGCCCAGAGGTGTTCGTCAGAGGTATTCCTTCGACGAACTCGCCTCGCATAGACGGAGCACGGCGGCCAATCACAACGAGTCCACAACTGCGCTGAGCTGCCAGTCAGGTGCCTACGAGGCAGGTGAAAACGGGTGGTCCACGGAACGCTACCGCGCTGCGACGATCATCCCTTCCGGCGACCGAGACTCTGATGACCGAAGACGGTTATGGGCCCCGTCCAATAACCGATGTGGGAGAAGCGACTATTGGCCGAGGGCGGTTCGCAGGTCCCTCACGTGTTCCTGGGTCTGTTCGAGCAGTGGGCGCAAGGCTTCGGCAACGTCGGCCAGCCCGAGATCCATGGCCTGGCTGAACCGATTCCGGTAGCGCTCGAGCTGACTCTCCTCTAAGCGCAGGTCAGCGGCCAGCGCGTCTCGGCCGGTTGCCGACTCAACCGCAGGAACCGTTGTCGCTGGGGTTCCTCCCAAGAACGAGATCTGCTCGGCGAGGATCTGCGCGTGGTTCAGTTCCTGCGAAAGATGGACCTTGAGCTCATCGATTGTGCTGAGGAACTCAGCTCCAGTCACCGTCGCGATGTGGCTGATGTATTGCACGATGGACTGATACTCCGACTGCAGGTCCTCGTTGAGGGCGTCGATAAAGCTTTCCGTATCCATACCAGGGCTCCGTTCTGCGCGTTGACTCCGCGACGTGTGCTGTCTTCTTGACGTGTGGCGTCTTGGTCACCAGCGTTGCGCCACGAGGAACCTCGAGGCGGTGGTCGGGTGCGGGAACTCAGCGAGTCCTCGTGGCGACCCGCTTCCTTGTCGTCTTCTTGGCGCGCCGGTCTTCCGGGTTGCCTGGGGCTCGCTTCTTTGTGGCGGCCTTCTTGGTGGCGCCAGCCTTCCGGGTTGCCGGGGCTCGCTTCTTGGTCGCGGCCTTCTTGGTGGCGCCGGCCTTCCGGCTCGGCGTCGTCCGCTTCTTCGTGGCGGCCTTCTTGGTGGCGCCGGCCTTTCGCGTCGCCGAGGCCCGCTTCTTCGTGGCGGCCTTCTTGGTGGCGCCGGTCTTCCGGGTGACCGTCGCCTTCTTCGCCGCCGCCTTCTTGGTGACAGCCTTCTTCGTGGCGCCAGCCTTCCGAGTGACCGTCGCCTTCTTCGCCGCCGCCTTCTTCGTGACGGCCTTCTTCGTGGCGCCAGCCTTCCGAGTGACCGTCGCCTTCTTCGCCGCCGCCTTCTTCGTGACGGCCTTCTTCGTGGCGCCCGCCTTGCGAGATGCCGCCGCCGTCTTCTTCGTTGCGGCCTTCTTGGCTCTTGCCGCTTTCTTTCGAGCAGGAGTCAGTCGTTCTTGGAGCCGGTCGACGGTCTCCGAACCGGCAGCAGCCGCAGCAGCCGTCACCGCCTCCACCCTGCCGACAGCGTCTCCGATCAACTCAGCCGCTCTATTCAGTCGTTCCGCCATTAGGAAAGCTCACCTCGTCTAGTCATTGTTCGTGCCCTCTGGCGTGGACGTCCCAGCGGATTCGGCCACGTTCCTCGTCTCGTCTATGACCACGCCGACGACTTCGGCGAGGAGTCCTCTTCCGTCACCAGTGGCTCGTCGCGAGTCGGCCGCCATGATTCCCCACAATATGCCCATCACGATCAATGAACCGATCCAAAAGACGGAGAAGGCAAATCCAGCGACACCCAAAACGATGGCCAGCGTGAGAATCGCCATGGGCCCGGCCCCTGGGCGGCGCGCAGGGCGGACCTCGGCCGACCCATTCGTGGATCGATTGGGCTGGCGCCCGCGCTTTACGAAGCGGCCCCCAGAATCTCGAGTTGGAGTCTTCGCGGTAGCAGACGTGACAAACCTCCGGTAACAGTCAAAGAGGTTCCTTACCCGGAACCATCGTGTTCTTACCCGAAACCTTGGTGTTACAACCCCCGGGGGTATTCACGCGAAGGTCATCTACGCCGACGGATGCCTACCGATCGAGTGTGTCGCGTCGCACCCGACTGCGATGGCGGCTCTCCGTGGACTGTTGGTTCAGGTTCTCCGACCGTCTCCGGTGGGCGCGAGGCGCCAGACGGTGGGAGGTCCCGACCGGAGGTGGGCTAGGCCGAGGTCTGGGCCGAGGCGCGCAGACCGTCGAGGAGCATGTTGAGCAGACGCCGTGTCTGCTCGGCTGAAATGGCTGCGTTGGTGCAGATCGGGCTGAGCAGCTGCATGAGGTCCGCGCCGTAGACGTCGCTTCGAACGACGCCGGCTTCCTTGGCCCGATCGATGACCAGATCGAAGGCGCCTTCGATCATGCCGCGGCAGCGTGACTTCAGGTCGGGGTTCTTCTCGAAAGCCTGCTGCAGCTCGGTGAGCAGCACCTGCTTCGTCCGGGCGTAACGCAGGAAGGCATCGAAGAAGGCCTCGACGGCCGGCCACGGCTCCAGCTCCGCGTTGAC
Source organism: uncultured Acidimicrobiaceae bacterium (assembly GCA_963850095.1). GTDB lineage: Bacteria > Actinomycetota > Acidimicrobiia > Acidimicrobiales > RAAP-2 > Bog-473. The sequence continues at coordinate 309,069 of CAWKJX010000005.1, forward strand.
CCGGCGGGCCGCTTCGGAGAGCTCCTCGACGTCGTTCTCGTAGACGGCCTCTACGACGTCCATCCGGGTGGGGAAGTGGCGATACAGGGTGCCGACGCCGACGCCGGCGTGCCGGGCGATCGCCTCCATGGACGCCGTGGCGCCTTCGTCGCCGAAGACCTCGCGGGCCGCGGTAATGAGGCGCTCGCGGTTACGGCGGGCGTCGGCGCGCATGGGCTTCTCGCCCTCGGGCGCCTCCGTCACCGACGAGCCGGCGGCGGTGTCTGTCACTGCCTCTTCTGTCACTGCCTCTTTGACGGTCATTTCGATCCTCACCCAAAGAGAGGGTTGCTAAGCGGAGGAACCCTCCGTATACTAACCGGAGGAAGTTTCCACTTCCAAGACTACCAGCGGAAAGGTCGTAGTCAATGCCCCGATTGACCCTTAGCCCAGCGCGCCCCGGATCCGGGAACGACACAGGTCGGACAGCCGGAAAGTCCAGGTCGCGGGCTCGGACAACGCCTGGCCCGCCCGGGCGTCCTCCTCTTCGTCATTCTGATGGCCCAGCTGATGGTGGTGCTCGACACCACCATCGTCAACGTGGCCCTGCCGCACATTCAGGACAGCCTGGGCTTCTCGACCAGCGGCCTGTCCTGGGTGATCAACGCCTACATCCTCACCTTCGGCGGATTCCTCCTCCTCGGCGCCCGAGCCGGCGACCTCTTCGGCCGCCGACGGGTCTTCCTCATCGGGATCGCCGTATTCACCCTCAGCTCCATGCTGGGCGGTGTCGCCACCAGTGGCTGGATGCTGCTGGCGGCGCGGGCGCTCCAAGGCATTGGTGCCGCGCTGGCCGCGCCTTCCGCCCTCTCCCTCTTGACCGTCTCGTTTCCCGAGGGTGCCGCCCGGGTCCGGGCCATCGGCCTCTACACGACCGTGTCGGCTGCCGGTGGCGCGATCGGCCTGATCGCCGGTGGGCTGCTCACCCAATTGGTCTCCTGGCGCTGGGTCATGTTCGTGAACGTGCCCATCGGCATCACGGTCTGGCTGGTCGGTCGGATGGTGCTCACCGAAACCGAGCGCCGTCACGGCCACCACGACCTCTTCGGTGCGTCGACGTGCACCATCGGCATCACCGGAATTGTGCTCGGGCTGGTGCAGGCGGGGCAGGACGGCTGGTCCTCGCCGGTGACGGTGGCGTCGTTCGTAGTCGGTTTCGTCCTGATGGCGACGTTCCTGTGGCACGAGGGACGGGTGGCCGAGCCGATTCTGCCGCTGAAGCTGTTGGCCACCCGCACGAGGAACGCCGCGAACGCGGCGCGGGCGCTGCTCTACGCCGGCTTCTACGGGCTCTTCTACTTCCTGGCTCAGTTCCTCCAGGACATCCACCACTACTCGCCGCTCGAGGCGGGGCTGGCCTTCCTGCCCATGCCGGTCTCCGTCTTCCTGGCGTCGCAGCTGACCAGCCGGGTCCTCGTGCGCCAGCTGCCGGAGAGGCTGATCATGGCCATGGGCACGTTGACGGCGACGCTGGGCCTCGTCCTGGCCATGGGGATCGGGCGGGACACGTCGTACCTGCAGATGGCCGTGTCGCTGATTTTGATCGGTGCCGGGTCCGGGACGGCCATGGTGGCGCTCACCTCGGCGTCGCTGGCCGACGTCGAGCCCGACATCGCCGGTGCCGCTTCGGGGCTGGTCAACGTGTCCCAGCAGATCGGTGCCGCCATCGGCCTGGCCGTGCTCGTCACCATCTTCAACTCGTTGGCCGGGCATCCCCAGCTCGGACCGGGCAGCGTGGTGGATCCCAACCGCCTCGTTCATTCGTTCGATCTCGTGTTCGGGGTGGCCGCTCTCTTCTGCTTCGCCGCCTTCGTCACGGTCGCGGTGGGCGTCCGCCGGGTGCGGGCGACCAGTCCCGCCGACAACGAGGAGCTTGCGCTGTCGGAGGAGGACTTCGTACTCGACCTGCCCGTCGACGCTGCGCTGGCACTGTCCCACGCCGAGGTATGACGCGGAGGCGGCCGATCAGCTCCTGGAGGGCTGGGTGTCCGATCAGGGAGCCGGGTCCGCGCCGCGAGCGCCCGTCGGACCCGGCTCACCGGAGCTCTAACTCGCCTTGTGGGGTCGGGCGTGAGCTCACGGCCCGGGTGGGTGGAGCGGTCCTGGTCCGGTTTCTGAGCCCGGAGGCGTCAGCCGGTCGCCGACTTGTTGGCGAAGACCAGCGCCTTCGTGGTCGGGTCGTAGTGCACCATGTACACCGGCCCCAGCGCGTACGGCCGGTTCGGTCCGAACGAAATGGGTGAGTTCGTCCCCGGCAAAAGGAGGTTCCGAGGCCGTACCCCGCCTTGACGAAGCTGGCGACCGTCAGGTTCTTGCCCGCCGCCTGGGCGATGTCGGTGAAGAGTGCCATGTCGGTGCAGGCCAGCTCAATGCCCAGCCAGGTCTCCGCGGACTCGGGCAGGGTCGCGTTGTAGGCGTTGATGTGGTTGGACGGGTAGTCCTTGCGGTCCAAGCGGACGCACTGTTGGGTCCCGGGGCTTTGCCAGATGGCCTCCGGTGGCGTCAGCGGGGTCGAGGTCACGACGTTCTTCAGGTAGATCGGGTTGTAGTCAGCGCCCACGTCGCCGCTGAAGTCGCTTTCGTTGGTGGCCACCCAGGACGGGTTGTAGGTGCTCTGGATGGCCGAGAGCCCTTGGGCCCACGTGGCCGAGCCGTAGCCGACGGCGACGACCTCGTTGACCCCTTCGGACTGGAACTTCTGGGCGATCAGCTGCACCTGCGAGTTGGAGGCGGTCAGGTCGCCTTCGGGCGCAGAGTCGATCGCCGTGGTGACGACCCGGATATGGAGCTTGGCCAGATCCGACTGGACCTGTTGGGCTTCCTGTTGATCGCCCGGGTTACCACCGAAGACGGCCACCTTCTTGCCCTTGAACACGCCCTGCTTGTCATAGACGGACAACTCCAGCGGGTCATAGGCGTTGTCCGGCGGGGTCGCCGTGAAGTCCTGCGCCACTCCGGATCCATTGGCCGAGGGGAGCACGGCGCCGACCACGGGCACGTTGTCCTGCAGGTAGCAGGTGGCCATCAACGGGGAGATGGCCACGAAGACGGTGTCGTCCTCGGTCAACTCGGTGCAGGCCGTCGCCGCGGGAGCGGTGCCGGTCGGGTCCACGGCCACTATGTAGGGGACGATTTTGCGGCCGTTGATCCCCCCGTGCGCGTTGATGTTGGAAATGACCGCATTGAAGGCGTCCGGGACACTGCCCCAGTCGATGTCCACGCCCACGGCCTTGACGGCGGCCACGTCGACGTAAGGGATGCCGACCCGGATGGACGTGGCGGTCACCCCGGGCGTGTCGGCCGTGGCGGCCGAGGCGGGAAACGAGCCCAGGGACCCGCACAAGGTGGCGACCAGTACCACTCCGACGGCGACCGTCTTGATCTTGGACATGTCGTCCTCCCCCGTAGGCAGCGCGCGCCCGGCTCGGCCCCGGCTCTGCTGCGGCCGGCCCCCGCGAATGGAGCGCGCCTGTCGTCTGGCGATCGAACTCTGACACATCCGCCGCCCGTGCGAGGGGTCGAGGGCCGCCCGGAGCGGCCCGGCCCCCCGGAGCCGAGTCCCTTCGCGCCGGCGGGGCGACCCAGCCGTGCCGTGGTGAGGGGCGACGGCTGGCCGCCCTCGTGGGCGGTGGACCTTTCGCGGGGGCGGGTGTAAGCAGGCACCACGAGTGCAGACCGAGCCGGCGCACCACCGGCCAAGGAGGAGATCCATGACGGTTGACCCGGCCACCCTCATCCGCCCGCCTGCCATCGACGCACCCGGGCGCTTCGTCCCCACGGGTGCAGTACCGGGGGAGCCTCGACGAGTTCGACTACGTGGAGGAGGAGTGGTTCGCCACGGGGCAGCTGGACGGCCACCCCTACGCCACCGCCCTGACGGTGCGGCGGCCCCGGGACCCATCTCGCTTCAGCGGGACGGTCATGGTGGAGCCGGTGCACGCCGCCAGCGCGGCCCCCGTGTGGATCTACACGTCGACCTACCAGATGCGCGCCGGCCACGGGTGGGCCGCCGTGTGCTCGCAGAAGACCGTGCTCGACGGCTTCGTGAAGCCCGCCAACGCCGAGCGCTACGCGTCCCTCGACATCTGGTCCGACGCGCCGCCCCTCGAGACGTCGGGCCTCGAGGGCATGCGGGTGCCCCGCGACCCCGCCGGATTCCAGGCCCGCATGGAGCGGATGCGCGCCGTCAACGTCCTGTCGACGCCGATCCTGGCCCAGGTCGGGGCGGCGCTGGCGGGCGACGGCGGGCCCTTCGACGGGCTGGGCGTGCGCCACCTCGTCCTGACCGGCCACTCCCAGACCGGCGCGGTGGTGACCGACTACATCCTCAACGGCCACGACGCCCAGCGCCACGACGATGGCTCGCCCGTCTATGGAGGCTTCTTCCCGAGCGGGGCGCCCTCGGTGCGCTTCGAGCACGTCGACGTCCCGATCGTCCAGGTGCTGAGCGACGGCGACATCGCCGACCCGAATCGGCCGGGACGGGAGGGCCGCCGCTACCGCCGCGACGACAGCGACGACCCGGGCGACCGCTACCGGCTCTACGAGCTGGCCGGGGTCGGCCACATGGGCACGCGCTACCCGCCCTACAGCGACAACGCCATGTGGCAGAACGACCCCCTGGGCACCGCGGGGAGCGTCCCGCCGGATGCGGCCATGAACAGCCTGCCCCACGACGAGCTCTTCGCCATGGGCCTGCACCACCTGGAGCGCTGGGTGGCGGCCGGCGTGGCCCCGCCGCGGGCCGAGCGCATCGAGGTGGGGCCCGACGGCCTCTTCGCCAAGGACGAGTGCGGCAACAGCCGCGCCGGCGTGCGCTGCGCGCAGATGGACGTCCCCCGGTTGCGCTACTTCTCCACGCCGGGCGAGCAGGGGGACGGGACGCCGTCCTTCGGCGTGGTGGGGATTGAGGAGTCGCTTGCCGGCCGAGACGCTGGCCCGCCTCTACCGGGACCACGCCGACTACGTCGACCGCTTCAACCGCCGGCTGGACGAGCTGGTCGAGGCGGGCTGGTTCCTGGCCGAGGACGCCGAGGAGATGCGCGCCGAGGCCAAGGGCGCAGCCGTGCCCTAGCCGCACGGCGGCCGTGGTCGGAGCGGCCCGTGTTCCCACGGCGGGTGCCGGCCGCTGGCTTCTGGCTTCTGGCTTCTGGCGATTTCGTGACACGAGCGCGACGAAGGCGGGTCATGTCATCGGCCTGACGCGGAAAAGGGCCTCCGCGGTGTCCACAGCCGGCGGAGTTTCTGGGGACGAGCGGACCCGAAAGTACGATCGTCGGGGCATGGCACCGGACCCCGACCTCCTGCGCGCCATTGAGGCAGCGGCGGGCGCCGACCCGGGGAACGCCGCCCTCCAGGTGCACCTGGCCGGTCTGCTGATGGACGCCGACCGGCCGGCCGACGCGCTGGCCCGGCTCGAGCCGGTGCTGGCGCGCCAGCCCGACGACGTCGAGGCCCTGGGGCTGGCCGCCCGGGCCGCGGCCGGACTGGGCGACCCGCGGGCAGGCGGGTGGGCCCGGCTGCACGGCGCGCTCAGCGGGGGCGCCGGCACCCAGCCGGTTCCCGACCCCGTGGCGCCCGAGCAGGTGCCGGCCCCGCTCGGCGCCGACGGTGCCGTGGCCGGGCCCTGACGGACCTCCCGAGGAGCACGACTGGGACCGCTTCCTCCAAGAGGTACTGCTCGACGCGGGCCACCTACCCCGGGTGACCCTGGCCGACGTGGGTGGCCTCGAGGACGTCAAGGCGCGGCTGGAGCAGAGCTTCCTCACCCCGCTGCGCAACCCCGAGCTGCGCCGGGCCTACGGCACGCAGCTGCGCGGCGGCCTCCTGCTCTGGGGCCCGCCCGGGTGCGGCAAGACCTTCCTGGCCCGCGCCGTGGCGGGCGAGCTCGAGGCGCGCTTCGTCAGCATCGGGCTGCACGACGTGCTCGACATGTGGCTGGGCAGCTCGGAGAAGGAGCTGCACGCGCTGTTCGAAGTGGCCCGGCGCAACCCGCCGTGCGTGCTGTTCTTCGACGAACTCGACGCCATTGGGCACACGCGCATGAACCTGGGCCGCAGCGCGGCGCGCAACGTCGTGGCCCAGCTCCTGGTCGAGCTCGACGGCGTCGAGACGTCGAACGAGGGCATCTTCGTCATTGGGGCCACCAACCAGCCCTGGGACGTCGACCCCGGCCTGCGCCGCCCGGGGCGCTTCGACCGGACCATGCTCGTCCTGCCGCCGGACGCACAAGCCCGGGCGGCGATCCTGGCCTATCACCTGTCGAACCGGCCGGTGGGCGACATCGACCTGTCCGAGCTGGCCCGCCTGACCGAGGGCATGTCGGGGGCCGACCTGCGGCTGGTCTGCGACGACGCGGCGGAGCTGGCCCTGGGCGAGGCCATCAAGAGCGGGACGACCCAGCCCATTGAGCTGCGCCATCTGCGCCAGGCCGTCGGGGACGTGCGGCCGAGCACCACGGCCTGGTTCGAGTCGGCGCGCAACCACGTGCGCTACGCCAACCAGGACGGCCAGTACGACGAGCTGGCCGCCTTCCTCAAGCGCTACCGGCCCGGCTAGAACGAGGGCGAGGGCAAGCCGGGTGGAGCACACACAGGATGTGAGCGCGCTGTTGCGCGAGGCCGAGGCGCTGCTCGACGTGCGGCGCTACGCCGAAGCCATGGACCGGGCGCGCGAGGTGATGCGGCGGGCTCCCGACGACCCGCGCGCCTTCCAGCTGTTGTCGCGGGCGCTCTACGGGCAGGAGGACTTCTCCGGGGCGGCCCGCGCCGCGCGCGAGTCGATGCGGCTCGCCCCCAACGACCCGCTCGGGCACCGCCTGGCCAGCCGGGCGCTGGCCACCATGGCCCGGCACGAGGTGGGCGCGGCGCGGGCGCGCCTGGCCGAGGAGGCGATCGGCGTGGCCGGCCAGGCCGTGCAGCTGGCGCCGGCCGATCCCAACGGCCACCTGGTCCTGGCCGAAGCCCTGTCCCTGGCCAAGCGACACCCCGAGGCGGAGGCCCAGATGCAGCTGGCCATCCGCTCCGCTCCCAACAGCGTGGCCACATGGGTCACCGCCAGCCTGATCGCCATCGGGGCCAAGAACTGGGTGGGGGCCATCGAGGCCTGCCAGCGGGCCCTGGCCCTCGATCCCAACAACTACGCCGCGCTGAACAACCTCGGCGTCGCCCTGCGGGCCTCGGGCCAACGGAGCGAGGGCACCCAGGTGCTGGCCCGGGCCGCCGCCATTGAGCCCGACTCCACCACCGCCCGCAAGAACCTGTCCCGGGCCGGCATCCGCATCGCCCGCCTCGTCGTCCTGGTGGCACTCATCCCGCTCTGGTTCGTCGCCAACGTCGGCTTGATCCTGTATCTCGTCTTCGCCGTCGGCAGCAACGTCCTCATTTCGCGCCGGCCCGACCTGGTGCTGCGGGCCGAGCGCTGGGCTGCGCCGCTGGCCCTGTTCTTCGCCCGCGGGCGCCGCAAGGGCGACCAGTCGGACTGACGAGCAGCCTCCGACGCCCGCTGCGCTCTTAGTGGGCCGATGGCGGCGGGTACACCTCGCGCACGTACTCGTCGACCTGGGGCTCGGGCAGCCGCTTCCAGATGGCCGTGTAGTAGATGGCCAGGCTGAAAACGGCTACCACTCCGAGGTCCCACCAGAAGGGCAGGTCGCCGTGGCCGCCCACGAGGAAGTTCTGGAAGCCGCGGATGCCGCCGATGATGCCGCCGGCGCCGAAGCCGCCGAAGTACGAAATGAGCCCCAGGCCGATGAGGTAGGGGAAGATCCAGATGGCAGCACCCCAGTCGACCTTGGGCTGGTTCGGGTTCATGTGGAAGGCGGCCGAGAGGATCATGAGCACGTAGCCGATCAGCATGGCGACCATGAGCGTCGAGTAGACCTGCCACCCGGCCCAGTACACGATCAGGTTGGCGCAGACGAACGCCAACGGAGCGATCACCTTGTGCCCCGGGAGCGAGTAGGCGCGCTCGAGGTTCGGCTTCGACTTGCGCAGCGCACCGAGCGCCAACGGAGCCCCGGCGTACATCATCACCGAGGCATCGGTCACGAGCCCGACCAGCTTGCTCCAGCTCGGGAAGGGCAGGAGGAAGAGGAGGCCGATGAGGGCCGAGATGATCACGGGCGAAGGCCGGAATTTTGGCGCGCTCGGTCTTGGACTCGAACGCTTGGGGACGTAGCCGTTCTTGCTCAACCCGAAGCTGATGCGCGACGCCGACGTCAGGTAGATCAGGCCCGTGCCGGCGGGCGAAATCACTGCGTCGAGACGCAGAATCCACGCCAGCCAGGCCAGCCAGGCCAGCCCGGCCCCCTTGGCCACCGTGTAGAAGGGTGCGGACGCCAGGACCGAGTTCGTGTGCGATTTGACGTTTTTCTGACGGGCCATAGGGCCGTTGCGCTGGGCCTTCGCGCCCTCGTGCCTGGGCCGCGGCGCCCTCGTGCCTGGGCCGCGGCGCCCTCGTGCTGGGGGCGTTCCTAGACGCTGAGGATGGGGAAGGGCTCGGGCACGGTGGACTCGACCCGCGCCACCCAGACCTGCTGGCCCGCCTCGAGCCCGAGGTCGGCGGCCGACCCGCGGCTGAGCTGGACCCAGCAGGGGTCGCCGGCCGCCAGCTCGACGTCGACTCTGACCTCGAAGCCGAGATGCGTGACCCGGGTCACCCTGCCCTGCACCGCGCCGGGCAGCGGGTGGCCGTTCTCCACCCGGTGGATGGCCAGGTCGTGCGGGCGCACCCACTCGCCGCCGAGGCGTGTGGCCGACCCCAGGAAGGTCAGCACGAACTCGTTGGCCGGATGGTCGTACATGTCCGACGGCGTCCCCACCTGCTCGAGCCGGCCCTGGTTGATGATGGCCAGACGGTCGGCCACCTCCATGGCCTCCTCCTGGTCGTGCGTCACCAGCACCGTCGTCACGTTGAGGGTGTCGTGCAGGTCGCGCAGCCACTGGCGCAACTGGGTCCGCACCTGGGCGTCCAGCGCGCCGAAGGGCTCGTCGAGCAGCAGCACCTTCGGCTCAATGGCCAGGGCCCTGGCCAGGGCCATGCGCTGGCGCTGGCCGCCCGAGAGCTGCGAGGGGTAGCGCTCGCCCAGGTGCGAAAGGCCGACCAGCTCGAGCAGCTCGTCCACCCGGGCCTTGATTTCCGCCTTGGGGCGGCGGCGGATTTCGAGGCCGAAGGCCACGTTGCGCCGCACGCTCAGGTGGCGGAACGGTGCGTAGTGCTGGAAGCAGAAGCCCACGCCGCGGCTGCGCGCCGGCGTCATGGTCAGGTCCTCGCCCTCGATGCGCACGATGCCCGTGTCGGGCGTGTCCAGCCCGGCGATGATGCGCAGCAGGGTCGACTTGCCGCCTCCGCTCGGGCCGAGCAGCGCGGTGAGCGAGCCCGTCGGCACCTCGAGCGACACGTCGTCGAGGGCCACGGCCTCGCCGAACTTCTTGGAGATGGACTCGACGACGATGCTCATGCCTGCGCCTTCCCGTGCCACTCGTCGCGCTTGCGGTCGCTCACGGTGAGCACTGTGAGCACAAGCAGCGCGGCCAGGCAGAGCGCCACCGCGCCGATGTACGCGCTCTGCGGGTCCAGGTTATCGATGCTGTCGGAGATGAACAGCGGCATGGTCTCGGTCTTGCCGGCGATGGCCCCCGAGACGATGGCCACGGCGCCGAACTCGCCCATCACCCGGGCCGTGGTCAGCGTCACCCCGAAGGCCAGGCCGCGGCGGATGTTGGGCAGCGTGATGCGCCGGAACACGGTGAACGGCCTCGCCCCCAGCGTGCGGGCCGCCTGCTCCTGCTCGGTGCCGATCTCCTGGAGCACGGGCAGCACCTCGCGCACCACGTAGGGCAGCGAGACCGCGGCGGCGGCCATGACGATGCCGGGTATGGAGAAGATCACCGTGATGCCCCGCGCCGCCAGCCAGTTGCCGAACCAGCCCGTCTTGCCATACACGAGGATCAGGGCCAGGCCGATGACGACCGGGGAGATGGCGAGCGGGATGTCCACCAGCGCGTCGAGCAGCCAGGCCCCCGGGAAGCGGTGGCGGGCCAGGATGAGCGAGACGCTCACGCCGAAGATGGTGTTGAGGGGGACGGCAATGAGGGCCACGAGCAGCGTCAGCCAGAGGGCGTGCACGGAATCCGGTGCGCTGATGGCGTCCCACGCCGAACCGAGTCCGTGCTGAAAGGCGCGGAAGAACACCGAGCCGACCGGGATCAGGATCAGCAGGGCCAGGTAGAGGAGCACGGCGAAGCGGAGGGGGAGGCGCCAGCGGCGGCGTCCCACGGGCGCGCTCATAGCTGCTCGGTGAGTTCGAAGCGCCGGCGGGCCCAGCCGATGGCCACGAGCACGACGAGCGCGATGACGATGAGCACGACGGAGACCGCGCTGGCCTGGGGCAGCTCGTCGTTCTGGAAGAGGTCGTAGATCCACGACGAGGCCACCTGGGTCTTGAAGGGCAGGTTGCCCGAAATGAGCACGATCGAACCGAACTCGCCCACCGCCCTGGCGAAGGCCAGGCCGGCACCGGCCAGCGCCGAGGGCAGGATGCTCGGGAGCACGACGCGCAGCAACACCTGGCGGTGGGTGGCGCCGAGGGACGCCGCGGCTTCCTCGATCTCGGCATCGAGCTCGGCCAGCACCGGTTGGACGCTACGTACACAGAAGGGCAGGGTCACGAACAGCAGCGCGGCGGCCACGCCCAGGCGGGTGCCGGCCAGGTTGATGTGGAAGGGGCTGTCGGGGCCGTAGAGGGCGAGCAGCGTGAGCCCGGCCACAATGGTCGGCAGCGCGAAGGGCAGGTCGATGACCGCGCTGACGAGGGCCTTGCCGCGGAAGTCGTCCCGCACGAGCACCCAGGCGATGGCCAGGCCGGCGATGGAGTTGACCACGGCCACAATGGCGGACAGGGCGAGGGTCAGCTCGAGCGCGGCCACCGATTCGGGGCTCGAGACGGCGGCCCAGAACGTGCTCCAGCCGCCGCTGAACGCGTTGGTGACGAGCGCGGCGACCGGGAGGATGACGAGCAGCGACAGGTAGGTGACGACGAGCGCCGGCCCGCCGATGCGCGCGGTGAGCGTGCCGGCCCGGGCCAGGGCGGCGGACGGCGCCACATGGGGGGTGGGGTCGCGTCGACCCCGACCCGGCCGGCGTTCGCTGGGTGCGGCGGTCCCGCCCGCCTGACCGAGGTCCGCCGCGCCGGTGGTCATACCCTCGCCTAGCCGCTCGCGGTGGAGACGCCGAGTGACTCCTCGTCCTTGGCCACGATGCCCGTGGTCGGGTCGAAGAACTTCGTGTTGACCGAGGTCCAGCCACCCAGCGAGTCGATGGTGAAGAGCGTCTTGGGCTTCGGGAAGTTGAACTCGGCGGCCACCTTGGGCAGGACGGGCCGGTAGCCCTGCTGGCCCCAGACCTTCTGGCCGGCCGGCGACTCGAGGTAGGCGACGAACGCCTTGGCCGCCGGGCTGGCCGTCTTGGTCACCGCGATCGGGTTCTGGATCAGGATCGTCTGCGGCGGCGTGATGATGTCGACCGGCTCGCCCTTGCTCTTGGCGTAAAGGGCGTCGTCCTCGTAGTCGAGCAGGACGTCACCCTGCCCCGACAGGAAGGTCTGCAGCGCCGCGCTGGCACTGGCCGGCTGGGCCACCGCGTTCGTGCAGCAGCTCGGACAGGTAGGTCTGCGCCTGGGCCGACGTCTTGCCCTGCTCGATCTCGGCGCCGTAGGCCGCCATGATGTTCCACTTGGCGCTCCCCGAGCTGAACACGTTGGGCGTGATCACCTGCACCCCGGACTTGACCAGGTCGGCCCAGGTCTTGATGTGCTTGGGGTTCCCGGGGCGCACGATGAAGGACACGATGGAGTCGGTCACCATCCCCTTGGTGGCGCCCTTGTCCCACGAGCTCGAGACCAGCCCGGCCTTGACCAACTTGGCCATGTCGGGCTCGAGCGAGAAGTTGACGACGTCGGCGGGCAGGCCGGCGATCACCGCGGTGGCCTGCGTGCCCGACGGGCCGAACGACTGCGAGATCGTCACGCCCGCGCCCGCCTTGGTCTTGGCGTAGTCGGCGGCCAGCACGGCGTAGGCCGGCTTCGGCGTCGAGTAGCCGACCAGGTTGACCGTGCCGCCGCTCTGCGCGCCCGCCGGCAGAGCGGTCAGGGACAGCGACAGCAGGGCCAAGGTGCCGATGCCGGCCGTGCGGGCGAAGCGGCGTCGGAGCCCGGCGGGAAGGGGAGTCGTCGGTAAGCATCCGTGGAACTCTAATCCAATCAACTTCCCAAATACACGCGGATTGCTATTATTTATCTAATCCCTGTTCAGGCGATCAACGGCGTCGCAACGGTATGGCGCGGGGCCGGTCCGGCGGCCGGGCGAGGTCCGATGACGTCTCGCCTACGCGTTGGCGAAGGCGGCAACGGGCGCCTCCATGCGGGTCGAGCGCAGGGCCCGATCGCACTGGCCCAGGAGGTCCTCTATCGACGCCGGGTCGCCGGGGCGCCGCGTGCGCCCACCCGAGCGCGATGTCGACACGCTCGCCCACGAAACGCACCGTCTCGGTGTTGGTGAGGTGTTCGGTCATCCGATTGGCGATGCCGGCCCGATCGTACTGGTGCAGCTCGAGCGCGACGGCGGCGAGACGCGTTCCGCTCAGGCGCGCCACGACGTCGGACCGGCGGAAGGCGACCCGCAGCGAGCGGGCGACGGCCACCAACGCGGCATCGCCGGCCGCGTGGCCGCGCCGCTCGTTCAACTGGGCCAGTCCGCGCACGTCGACGACGAGGACCTGAACCTCGGCCGAATGCCGGTCGGCTGTCCGCAGCAGCTGGGTGGTGCCGAGAAGGAGGCCCCGCCGGTTGCTCAGCCCGGTGAGCTCGTCGACCACCAGCAACTCCTCGAGCTGCGCGTTGAGGTGGCCCAGCTGGCGCTCGGCGTGCGCCTGCGAGGACACGTCGCGGAAGATGGCGCAGCCCAACGTCGCGCCGTCGCTCGCCTGGAACGTCTTGGCCGTCATTTCGGTCTCGATGACGCTGCCGTCACCGCGTCGCACCCGGCCGGGGCCCGACGCCTGCCCCGTGCGCAAGAGGGTTTCGACGCCCACCACCCACCGGGCGTCGTCGTGGTCGATGAGGCCCTGGCGGCCCCGCCGGCAGACTTCGTCCTCGCTCAGGCCGAGGATGGCGCAGGCGGCCGGGTTGGCCGCCAGGATCCTTCCTTCGTGGGGCTGGGTGAAGAGCACCCCATCAGGGCTGTGCTCGAACAAGACCCGCAAGGCCGCCAGGCCCTCCCCCTGGACCTGCTCGCGCTCGCCTTGACCATGCACTCTCCCTCCGACACGAAAGTGTGCTCGGCGGCCGATGCTAGCGATTGCACCGCAGGTGCCACCAGTACCGAACGGCCTCTTTTGCGCGACGGCGCCTGCCGCCGGTCGTCTCTAGACCGGAAGCGTGGACATCAACGTGGGTGTCACGTGCGCTCATCCCCGTTTTCGTCGTCGGCGCCCTGGAAGCGGTCCAACCAGCCGCTCAACCGCTTGCCGACCTCCTGCACGCCTCCGGCGGCCCGGTCGAGGATGCGGGCGAAGCGTTCGCGGTAGTGCGCCACGGCATCCTCGAACTCCGCCGAGGGCGGCGGCTCCTGGCCGCGCCGGGCGTAGTCGCCGTCGCGGATGCGGTCGTAGGCGCCCGTGGCGACCCACTCCATGAGCTCCTTCACCCGGCGGACGGCGACGGGGTGGGTGAGGTTGAGCTCCGACCAGAAGCGGGCGTGGCGCGAGAAGAGGTCGTCCTCGTTCTCGTACTCGCTCGCCTGCTGCAGGAAGGCCTCGAAGTTCATGCCCGGTACCGACCCGCCGGCCAACTGCATGAGGACCCGGCAGGGCTGCAGCGGGTCGGCCATGACGAGGGCGGCGGCGCGGTCCGCCGTCAGCTCGGCGGCGCGGGCCCACTCCAATAGGGCCAGGTAGATGGCGCGCACCGGCAGGCCCAGCAGGAGCGAGCGCGGCAACGCGCCCTGGAGGAACTGGTCGAGGAGGACGAGCGCGGTCGTGTAGTAGTAGTGCTCGGAGAGCACGTGGGCCGCCTCGTGGCCCAGCACGGTCTCGACCTCGGCGGGGTCGAACGAGCGCAGCATGGAGGAGTTCACGATGACGATGGGCGTCTTGGCGCCGATCGTCATGGCGTTGATGTCGGGGCTGTTCGTCAGGTAGAGGTCGGGCACCGACTCGAGATCGAGAATGGTGGTGCAGCGGACGTAGGCGCCCCAGACGTCGGGGACCTGCCTCGGTCCGAGCCGGACGGCGTTGCCCATCACGATCTGGCGCAACCGCCGCTCGTGGCCCAGGTCGGTCAGGCGCTTGACCACCGCATCGAGCAGCGGCACCGAATGCAGGGCCGAGGTGGCGGCCTTGTCCGCCGGGTGTTCGTAGGCCTTCGGGCTGATGCGCTCGTAGGTGCGGGCAACCTCGATGGCCACCGTGGGCCTCCGCTCTCTCGTGTCGGTGACGAGCCTAGGCCCGGCCTCGGCGCTCCCGGTCCCGTGCTCCGGGCCGGCCCGGGCCCGCCGCTCTAACCTGGCGCCAGGGCCGTCACGAGGAGGACCCGACACCGCCATGCGCGCCTACGTCAGCCGGTTGCACGTGGCCAGCGTCGTGGCCCTGGTCGTCCTCACCGCCGGCTTCGGTTTCGCCGGGTGGCTGATCCGGCCGGCCTCGAGCGGCTTCCTGGCCGTCCCGGGCAACGTCTCGCTGCTGGTCGGGACACCCGGATGGCAGAGCTTCAGCGAGACGCTGAACGAGACCGCCGACCACGGCGTCGTGCTGACGTTGGAAGGTTCGCCCGTCCAGGGCCCGACGTCGAAGCGGCCGTGGACACTGTGGGTCAACGAGCCCGGTTCGGCCCGGTTGTGCACGCCGCGGTCTGTCACGTTCGACAACGGCGCCGCCTCGGTGCTGATCCCCGGGGCCCAGCGGGCCCATCCGCATCAAAATATTCCGACCGACACCCCCGGCATCGGCGTCGGCGTGCTGACCATCGACGGCCGCGGGGAGATGTACGTGCGGCTGTGCTGGTCCACAGGTGCGCCCATGTCGCTCAACGGCGCCTACCTCAGCGCGGTCTTCCCGCCCGTGCTGCCCTACGACATCGGCCGGACGAGCGACTACGTCATATCGCGCACCCTGAACCTGGGTTCGCTCACGGCGGCCGACTACGCCGTCCAGTCGTCGGATCAGCCGACCAGCGCCCTTCCGGGCGGCTGGCAGTGGTCGGGCCGGCCTCCCGCCAGCGAGGCGTTGCAGTTCTCGGCCGTCAACTCGACCCAGACCCAGCACGACTCCTACCAGTCCTTCCTCTCGGGCATCCTCTTCGGCATCGCCGGCGGCGCCTTCGTGTCGCTCGTCCTCGAGCTGCTGGACCCGTTCCGCTCGCGCCACCGTGACGCCGCGGGCGTCGGCGCCGGCGACCCCTAATGGAAGGTCCAGTGCCCTGGGCTGAACGTTCGGGACGGCCGTCTACGACGCCCCGAGCCGGCTGTTGTAGTCCTCGATGGAGGAGTTGGCGTTCTGCTCGGCCGCCTTGACCGCCGCCGACGGTGACACGCCCCCGGTGTACATGGAGATCTCGGCGTTGACCACGTCGGTGCGCACGTCGTCGTAGGGGCCGATGACCGACCCCGCCGTGGCCGGGGTGTTCGCGCCCACGTTGATTTCGTTGTACGCCACCTTGTAGCCCGGCGAGGTGGTCCACAGGTGCTGGACCGTGGCCGTCTGGGCCGACGACTTGCGCACCGGGATGTAGCCCGTCCCCGCCGCCCAGGTCGCCTGGGACTGCGTGTTGCAGAGATACGACAGGAACGTCCACGACGCCGCCTGGTCGATGGCCGGCACCTTGTTCGAAATGTAGACGCCCGACCCACCCGGCTCGATGCCGCCCTTGGTCGACGAGCTGTAGACCGGGAAGGCCCCGATGCCGAGCTTCACGCTCGAGTACTGGCCCTCGCCCAGCAGCTGGGTCACCGTGCCCAGGGCGGCCGACGTCTCGAGGGTCATGCCGTACTTGCCACTGCCCATGCCGAGCAGGTTGTCGTACTCGTCCGGCCCGCTCGAGGGATTGGTGGTGGCGTCACCCGACGTGACCAGTTGCTTGAGATCGCTGAAGATGTTGACGGAGGTCTTGGTGTCGAACATGCCGGCGGTGGCGCGGCCGCTGCGGCCGTTCTTGTTGTTGACGAAGAGCTGGTTGGCCGAGGCCAGCCACGTCTCGAGGTGCCACGGGTCGAGCACCAGTCCCATGCCGCTGCCCGACGCCTTGAGCGCCTTGGCGTCGGCCAGCATCTGGGGCAGCGTCGCCGGCGGGTCGTTCGGGTTGAGCCCGGCCTTGGTGAACGCGTTCTGGTTGTAGTAGAGGATCGGCGCGGAGACGGCGAAGGGCAGCGCCCACTGCACGCCGTCGACCTTCCAATAGGACAGGGGGCGGGGCAGGTAGTCGCTGGTCGAATACTTGGCCGCGTTCATGCACGACTGGACGGGCAGGAACGAGCCGGTGTCGATGGCCTCCTGGGTGCGCACGTCCTCGAGCTGGACGGCGTCGGGCAGCTGCCCGTTGCTCAGCCCGGCCTCGTACTTGTTCCACGTGTCGTCGTAGCCGGCCTGGGTGACCAAGGTCACGTGCACCTTGGATTGCGACGAGTTGAACGCATTGGTGATGCCCTGCAGCACGGTCAGGTTGGCCTCCGAGGCCGACTCCCAGAAGGTGATGGAGACCGGGCCCTGGTGGTTGGCCAGCGCCTTGAGGTTGCAACCGGGGAGCTTGGCCGCGGCCGCCGCCGGCGCCGCGCCGCCCACCAACGCGGCCGAGGTGGTGGCCACCGTGGCCGACGTCACGAAGAGCGCCGCCGCGGCGAGCCGGGGGAGGCGAGTGGTCCGCATTCCTACTGCCTAGCACCGAAGCCGCCGCGATGGCCGTCGGCGGCTACTTCGACCGCCCCCGCCGTCAGACTGCGGACCAGCTGCTTCTGGAAGATCAGCAGCAAAATCACCAGCGGCACGAACGCGATGACCGCGCCGGCCAACGACACCGGGATCTGCGACACCTGGGTGCCGAGCAGCTCCTTGAGGCCGATCTGCACCGTGTCGAGGGGCGTGGTGCCGCCGGTCGACACCAGCGGCCACAGGTACTGGTTCCACGCGCCGAGGAAGGAGAACACGCCGAGCGCGGCCAGCGCCGGGCGCGCCAGCGGCACGGCCACGCGCGTCATGAAGGCCAGGTGGCCGTAGCCGTCGAGCTGGGCCGCCTCCTGCAGGTCGCGCGGAATCTGCAAGAAGGCCTGGCGCAGCAGGAAGATGCCGAACCCGGTGGCCAGGAACGGGATGGCCAGGCCCTCGTAGGTGTTGAACCAGTGCAGCGACGTCACCGTGTCGAGGTTGGTGATGAAGGTCACCTCGAGCGGGATCATGAGCGTGGCCAGGCAGACGACGAAGATCGTGCGCTTGAAGGGGAAGCGCAGGAAAGCGAAGGCGTAGGCGGCCAGAATCGACGTGACCAGCTGCCCAGCGACAATGATCGCCGTCATGATGGCCGACGTCGCAATGTAGGTGGACATGTGCCCGGCGTTCCACGCGCTGGCGTAGTGGCCCCACTGGGGGTCGGTGGGGAAGAGGGGCGGGGGCTGGCGCACCAGCTGGTCCGGCACCAGCAGGGAATTGACGATGGTGATGTAGATGGGGAAGAGGACCACGACGGCCAACGCGGTGAGCAACGTGTAGCTGCCGATGGTCCGCAGCCGCCGGCGTGGCCGCCGCATCGGCGCCGACGGGCATCGCCTCGTCGGCCACCCTTCCTGGGCCAGCGTCCTCTCCTCCCACGTCCTGCGCGGCCACGTTTTCAGCGGGCATAGGTCACCCGCCGCTCCAAGAACCGCATCTGAATGACGGTCAACCCGAGCATGATGAGGAACAGGACCGTGGCCATGATGGCCGCCGCCCCCGGGTTGTTCTCTATCTGCAACGTGTTGACGATGTTGTAGATCAGCACGTTGGTGTGCAGGCGCACCGCGTTCTGGGGCCCGATGAGGATGTCGACCGCGCCGAAGGCCTGGAAGGCGTAGATGGTGCTCACCACGAGTCCGAAGAAGATGGTGGGGGACAGCAGCGGCACCGTCATGCGCCAGAAGCGCGCCCACGGCCCCGCCCCGTCGATGCGCGCCGCCTCGAGCAACTCGTCGGGCACCGACTGCAGCCCGGCCAGCATGATGATGAAGGAGAGCCCCAGGAACTGCCAGATGGTGATCAGGGCCACCGCCGGCAGCGCCCAGGTGGTGCTCTCGAGGGCCGGCGGGTTGGGGTTGATGCCGAGCCAGGGCAGCAGGCCCACCACCGGGTTGAGCAGCGTCCCGAAGATCACCGACGCCACCGCCACCGAGCTGACGACGGTGGAGGAGAAGATCACCCGGTAGACGGCCATGCCCTTGAGCTTGCGGTGCGCCGCCACGGCCAGGGCGAGGCCGAGCAGCAGGCTGAGCGGCACCACCAGGACGACGAAGACGACGGTGGTGATCAGGCTCTGGGTGAACTGGGTCGAGCTCAGCGTCGGCCAAATCTGGTGCAGCCCCACGTAGTGCGCCGGCAGGCCCGGCACCGGCGGCGTCTCGTAGAGCATCAGCTTGAAGTTGCGGAAGAAGGGATAGAAGGAGAAGACGCCGAAGAGCGCCAGCGCCGGCAGCAGCAGCAGGTAGGCCAGCCCCGCCTCCTTGCGCCGCCGCACCCGCAGGGTGCCCTGCCCGGCCGCCGACGCCGCTCCCTCCGACGCCGACCCCGACTCTGACGCCGACCCCGCCGGCCCCGGCTCCGGCACCTCGGCCGCCGCCGTCATGGGGCACCCCCGCCCAGCCGCTCGCCCGTCGTGGCGTCGAAGAGGTGGTAGGCGGCCGGGCCGCCCTCCACCGCGACGTGCACCGTCTCGCCCAGCGCAGGCTTGGGCGCGTCCGCCGCCTGGCGCACGATGAGGCGCGTCCCGGTCTCCGTGTGGCAGATGACGTGCGTCTCGGCGCCCAGAAGCTCGACAATGAGGACGGTGGCCGCGATGGCGCCCGTCGGGCTCAGGCGCAGGCTCTCGGGACGCAGGCCCAGCACCACCTCGGGCCCGGCCCCGCGCAGCGGGTCGCCCACCTCGGGCGGGAGCGGCACCGACGCGCCGGGGAAGGCCACGCAGAGCGCGCCGCACGCGCCCTCGCCCTCGCCCTCGCCCTCGCCCGCCACCGGCCCGCTCTCGACCAGCATCCCCTCGAGCAGGTTCATGCCCGGGCTGCCCAAGAAGCGCGCCACGAACGCGTTGGCCGGCTTGGCGTAGAGGGCCTCTGGTGCCGCCACCTGCTGGAGGCGGCCCTCGCTCATGACGGCAATGCGATGGCCCATCGTCATCGCTTCGACCTGGTCGTGGGTCACGTAGAGCGTGGTGGTGGACAGCCGCGCCTGCAGCTCGACGATGTCGGCCCGCGTCTGCACGCGCAGCGCGGCGTCGAGATTCGACAGGGGCTCGTCCATCAGGAAGACCAGGGGCTCGCGCACGATCGCCCGGGCCAGGGCCACCCGCTGGCGCTGGCCTCCCGAGAGCTGGGCCGGTTTGCGGTCCAGCAGCGCGCCCAGCCCGAGCGTGTCGGCGGCCTGCTTGACCTTGGCCACGCGCTCGTCCTTGTTCACGCCCCGCTGGCGCAGCGGGAACTCTATGTTCTTGGCCACCGTCAGGTGCGGGTAGAGCGCGTAGCTCTGGAAGACCATGGCCACGTCGCGGTCCTTGGGGTCGATGTCGTTGACCACGCGCTCGCCGATGGTGACCGTGCCCGCGGTCACCTCCTCGAGACCGGCCACCATGCGCAGCGCCGTCGTCTTGCCGCAGCCCGACGAGCCCAGCAGCACGAGCAGCTCGCCGTCGAGCACCGACAGCGTCAGGTCGTCGACGGCAGTGGTGTCACCGAAACGCTTGGTGACCCCGTCGAAGCCCACCTGTGCCACGCACGTCCCCTTTCGAGCGGCCGCCGCCCGGCGGGCCGGTCCGTGCGCCGCACGGTAGCGGGGCCCGGGGCGGCCGTGCGGACCGAGGGCGCCCGTCCGCGGGTCGGGTGGACGTCCTCAACTGGCCGGGATCGGCCACCCCATCGTCTCGGCGATCTCCTTGCAGGTGGGGCACAGGCCGTAGCGGGCCGGGTTCCGCCCGGGCACCCACTCCTTGCCGCACAGCGCCCGCACCGCGGTCCCGGTCACGATGCCCTCCACCACGCTCGGCCCGACGGAGACGAACTCGCCGCTCTCCTCGGGCGTGTACCCCTCGAGGACGATGTGGGCCATGCGGTCGTGGTCCCCGTCGTCGAGCTCGGGCGCCGGCCGGGCCGGCGCCAGCGTCGTTGCCCCGGCCTGCTTCGGCTCAGCCTCTGCCATGCGCTCTGTCCCCATCGTCCCAGCGTAGGCCCCGGGACTGGCCGCCCCGCCGGGCCGGCTCCGGCTCGGTCCGGGGGCCGGCCCTGCACGGGAACAACGCGGCCACCCATATGGTTGACCAGTCAGAGGAATTTGCCATTACGGCATTACAAAAGGACAGCCCGATGACGAATGAGAACGTGACACTCCCATTGCTCCCCCTCAAGTCCGGGGTGGTGCTGCCGGGGATGGTGTTCACCATGGCGCTCGAGTCCGACGAGGCCCGGGCCGCGGTCGATTCCGCCCGCTCCGCCGGGGGCCGGCTGCTGCTGGTGCCCCACATCGAGGGGCGCTTCGCCGCCGTGGGCGTCATCGCCGAGGTGATGGAGGAGGGGGACCTGCCGGGCGGCCTGCCCGCCGTGGCCCTCCGGGGTGACGGCCGCGCCACCATCGGCACGGGTGTGCCCGGCACGGGCGACGCCCTGTGGGTGGAGGCCGAGCCGGTGGTCGAGCCCGAGCCCACACCGGCCGCCAATGAGCTGGCCCGCGAGTACCGGGCCGTGCTCGAGAACATTCTGCACAGCCGCGGCGCCGGGCGCGTCGCCGCCGCCCTGCGCGACGTCACCGAGCCCAGCCGGCTGGCCGACATGGCGGGCTACTCGCCCGACCTGTCGTTGGGCCAGAAGGTGGAGGTGCTCGAGACCATCGACGTCGAGCGCCGGCTGCGCCTCGTACTGGGCTGGGCCCGCGACACCCTGGCCGACGTGACCCTGCGCGAGAAGATCAAGACCGACGTCGAGGAGGGCATGGAGAAGACGCAGCGTGAGTTCCTGCTGCGCCGCCAGCTCGAGGCCATCCGCAAGGAGCTCGGTGAGCTCTCCGGCAACGGCACCGACGCCGACCCCGACGACTACCGCACCAAGATCGCCGAGCGCGACCTGCCCGAGCACGTCCGCACCGCGGTCGAGCGCGAGGTGGACAAGCTCGAGCGCACCAGCGACCAGAGCCCCGAGACGGGCTGGATCCGCAGCTGGCTCGACACCGTGCTCGAGGTCCCCTGGGGCACCGAGTCCGAGGACCGCCACGACATCGCCGAGGCGGCGCGCATCCTCGATGCCGACCACGACGGGCTGAAGGACGTCAAGGACCGCATCCTCGAGCACCTGGCCGTGCGCAAGCTCCAGGCCGAGCGCGGCCTGGCGCCGGTCGACGGCCGCGGCTCGGGCGCCATCCTGGCCCTCGTCGGCCCCCCGGGCGTCGGCAAGACGTCGCTCGGCGAGTCGGTGGCCAACGCGCTCGGGCGCAAGTTCGTCCGGGTGTCGCTCGGTGGCGTGCGTGACGAGGCCGAAATCCGCGGCCACCGCCGCACCTACGTCGGGGCCCAGGCGGGCCGCCTGGTCCGCGCCCTGCGCGAGGCCGGCACCATGAACCCCGTCATCGTCCTCGACGAGGTGGACAAGCTCGGTTCCGACTACCGGGGCGACCCCTCCTCGGCGTTGCTCGAGGTGCTCGACCCGGCACAGAACCACACCTTCCGCGACCATTACCTCGAGGTCGACCTCGACCTGTCGCGGGTGCTGTTCATCGCCACGGCCAACATCACCGAGACCATCCCCGGGCCGTTGCTCGACCGTATGGAGGTCATCAGGCTCGACGGCTACACCGAGAACGAGAAGGTGTCCATCGCCAAGCACCACCTCATTGGGCGCCAGCTCGCCAGGGCCGCTCTGCGCCCCGACGAGGTGGAGATCAGCGACGAAGCCATCCGCACCATCGTGGCCGACTACACACGGGAGGCCGGCGTGCGCAACCTGGAGCGCGAGATCGGGCGCCTGCTGCGCAAGGCCGCCACTGCCCTCACCTCGGGTGAGCGCAGTGCGCCGGTCGTGGTCGACGGCCCCGACGTGCGCGGCTGGCTCGGGTCGGGCGCACTTCTTCTTCGAGGCGGCGGACCGCACCAGCGTGCCCGGCGTGGTCACCGGCCTGGCCGTGACCGGCGCCGGCGGCGACGTGCTCTTCGTCGAAGCCAGCGTGTCCGACGGGCCCGAGGGTCTCACCCTCACCGGCCAACTGGGCGACGTGATGAAGGAGTCGGCGGAGATCGCGCTGTCCTACGTGCGCTCGCACGCGGCGGAGCTCGGGATCGACCCGGGCGCCTTCGCCGGGCAGCGCTTCCACGTGCACGTGCCCGCGGGCGCCGTGCCCAAGGACGGCCCGTCGGCCGGTGTCACCATGACGACGGCACTGGTCAGCCTGTTGCGCGGCATCCCGGTGCGGCCGGTGGTCGGCATGACCGGCGAGGTGACGCTCCAGGGCCGCGTGCTGCCCATCGGCGGGGTCAAGCAGAAGGTGCTGGCGGCGCACCGGGCCGGACTGACCGAGGTCGTCCTGCCCGAGCGCAACGGTCCCGATCTCGAGGACGTGCCCGAGGAGGTGCGCGAGGTCATGACGTTCCACCTGGCCGCCACCATCGCCGACGTGCTCGCCCCCGCTCTGTCCTCCGACGCCCCAGCCGTTCCCGCCGACACCACCGGCGGGGGCGAGCTGGGCGCGGCGGCCTGAGCGCGGGCAGACTGTCGCCTCGAGACTTGTGATCGGAGCGACATGGACGACCAGGAGATCGTGGCGCAAATCGGCCGGTTGGCGGCCGAGGAACAGCGGCTCGAGGAGGCGCACGTCGGCGAGGGACTGACCGACGACGAGCGCAAGCGCAGGAGCGAGCTCGAGGTCACGCTCGATCAGCTGTGGGACATGCTGCGCCAGCGCCGGGCCAAGCGCCACGCCGGCCAGGACCCCGAAGAGGCGCACGAGCGCCCGGCCGGCACCGTCGAGGGCTACCTGCAGTAGCCTTCGCCGCCGCAGCCGACCGGCTCAGCCGACCGCCTCAGTCCGCCGGCTCTCAGTCCGCCGGTTCTCAGTCGACCGGCATGCGGCGGTTGAGCGTCGGCGCCACCAGCCCGACCAGGCCGCGCAGGTTGGCGATGGTCACGTCGAGCCAGTCGAACGAGTCACGCCAGACGGCGATGCGGCCGTCGCGCACCACGAAACGCCCGTAGACCCAGAAGCGGGCGGCGAAACGCCCGAAGTTGAGCTCGTCGACCCGGTCGGTGATGACGACGTCCCCTTCGGCCGCCACGTGGTTGAAATGGACGTTGAAGCCCATCCGTCCCGGTCGCAGCACGGGCCGGGCGATGGCTTCGAAGCGGTCCCGCCCGTGCACCGTCGGCAGCGAGACGTTGATGTACTCCAGGTCCTCGGTGACGAGCTCGAGCGCGGCGTCGACGTCGAAGCGGGTCAAGGCCCGCAGGAACGCCACCACGAGTTCGGCTGGGTCCGTCGTTGTCCCCCGTGGGCGGGACGGGTCAGGGTCGGTTGCAGTCGTTGCGGTCGTCATGGCCCTCCATTGTGCGCCCTGGGCCGGCCACGGTCGAACTGCGCACCGGCCGCCGCCGCATCGCCGGGGGCCCCGACGATGTCCTCTCCCGCATCACCCTGACGCCGAACCGCCCGTGTGGGGTGTCCGGTGGTCCGGGTAGGCGCTCGGCAGGACGGCGACGGTCGCCTGAAGCTCGCGGTGGTCGCTCCCGGGCCCCGGTTGCGTGTCGATGGTGGTCACCGCCAACGAGGAGTTGGTGAGGACATGGTCGATGCGAATGAGCGGCGGCAGAAGGAAGAAGTTCTGCGAGAAGGTCATGGCGAAGGGGTCACCCCGGGCCGCCGCGGCATCGGTCAAGCCGGTGTCCAATATGGCCCGGAAGCCGCGGTTTCCCCATGTGGCGTTGAAGTCGCCCACCATGAGGAGGGGAGCCGGCTTGCGGGTCTGGAGCGCCTGGTCGATCTTCTGCAGTTCCTGGGACCACTCCTGCAGCCCCGGGTTCGAGGGGGCGGTGGTGTGCACCACCCACAGCGGAATCGTGACGCCGGGGAGCTTGAGCGTCGTGCGGATGAGGTAGGGCAGGTCGCCGAAGTCTTCGAAGCCACCCGGCAACACACCGCCGGCCCCACCTCCTGGCCCGCCGCCGGGTCCACCACCGCCTCCGCCACCCGGCCCACCGCCGAATCCACCTCCCGGGAAGCCACCTCCCGGGAAGCCACCTCCGAAGTGACGCTGGAGCGAAGAGACCGTCGACGGGCCGAGGGGATAGCGACTGGCGATGAAGTAGGCGCGGGCGCCGCTGCGCGAGACCTGGAAGCGGTAGGGCAGTCCGTGCAGGACACCCGACTGCTCAATCTGGGTGACGTCCGAGGGTGGACACTCCTCCAGGGTGACCAGGTCGGGGTGATAGGCGCGGATTTGGGCGATGTAGCCCGTCATCGACGTGTTCCCCTGGTAGACGTTGGCGTCGAGCACCCGGAGCTTGAACGCATCGCGGGCGGCGGCCGGCACCGGGGTGGAGGCGGTCAGCTCGGGCAGCCCGAAAGCGAGTTGCGCCACCACCACCAACAGGGAGGCGCCGAGCAGAAACCACTTGCGGCACACCCCGGCGGCCACGCCGACCACCAGGGCCGGGAGGCCGAGGAGCAGTCCCAGGCTGTTGGCGTAGGCGAAGTACTGGATGTCGTCCCAGGCGACGATCCGGAAGAAGACGACCACCAGCAGCACCCCCACGATGGCCCAACCGGTCACCTGCAACAGGAGGCCGACGGTGGCGAGCGGCGACCTCATCGGGGGGCGCGGCGGGCGGCGCGCTGTCCTCGTCCGGGGTGACGTCGACCTCACTCATGATTGCTGCTCGCGACGTCACGGCGGTGGCGCCTCCGAGTGTCGACGATCGTCCAGACGGCCAGCGCGACGAGAACCACCAGCGCCACGACGAACAGCGCGGGGTAGGTCCCGTAACCCCCGTAGTCGAAGGTCACCGTGTGCACGCCCGGCCCGACGACGACGCCGACCAGCGCGGGCGCCACCATGACCGTGGGGACGGGGCGTCCGTCCACCGTGGCCCGCCAGCCGGGGTCGTACGAGGCGCTCAGGACGACGGTGGCCCGGCGGTTCGTCTTGACGACGGCCCGCGCCTGGCCGTTGGCCAGGTCGGCCGACTGCACCACGACATGGCCCGGCGACCCGGACGGCACCTCGCCCGGCGACGCCGTCGGCTGGGCCGCCCGGCCGCCGTTGAAGGCCACCGTGAGGTCGCGCTGCTCGTCGGTGAGCGGCGAGTCGAGCAGCTGCTCGCTCTGCGTGCCGACGTCGGCCCGGGTGGCGTGCAGCACGCCCGTGGTGTCGTAGACGTGGATGTAGCCGGGGTCGGGCAACGCCCACAGGCAGTAGTCACCGGAGCAGGCCACCCGGTTGGCGTCGACGGGCGGCGCCATCGACGCGGGCGTCACGATGTAGCCGATGCCGAAGAGCGGGTAGTCGCCCGGATTGGTGTCATCGAAGAAGTACTCGGGATCGGTCATGAGCGATGCCGTCCGCAGTGTGTAGCCCACCTCGTCGACGTCCTGGTTCTCGAGGTACTTGAACACGGGTACCGCCCCCACCAGGAAGTCGTTGCCCCAATTGGTCGGAGCGCCCGCGTAGACGCGGCCCCGTGGGTGAGCTTTCACGTAGTCGAGCAGCGTATTGATCTGCGGTTCCTGCTGCACATCGGCGCCGGCCTGGAGGCCGATGTTCGTGGCGTTGTGCGCGTCGTAGGTGTCGAGTGACGTCCAGGCCGGGGCCAGCACGATCACGAGCCCGACGATGCAGAGCCCGGCGACGACACCCCGCCAGGCCGGCTCGCCCGCCCAGCCGCGCCGCTCCTCGGGCAAGCAGGCGCGTGATGCCGCCGAGCACCAGCCGGCCCAGGAAGACGATGCCGATACCCGCCAGCAATATCCCCGACAGCTGCACGCCCATTTGGAAGCGGCGGATGAAGACGTCGCTGCTGCCGGGAATGATGTCGTAGAGCGCGCCCCACGTCGTGCGCCCGAAGGTCATGAGCAGCGTCGCCACCCAAATGGTGATCAGGGCGCGCCCGGCCACGTGGGTGCGCCAGCGCCAGATGCAGACCCCGATGCCCACCGCCACGAGGACGGTGACCACGGCCAGGCGCCCGTCGTCGTAGAGCTGTCCATCGAAGAGCCAGCTGAGAATCTGACGGGCCCCGTAGCCGTTCTCGAGCCCGGTCCCTTCGAGAATCTGGTTGCGGGCGGCAAAGTGAGACTGCGCCAGCAGCGGGACGATGACCCAGGCCGACGCCAACAGGGCACAGCCCCCGACGACGGCGGCACGACCGAGCCGGTGCCACAGGTCGGAGGGGACGAGGAACGGCCACAGCACCAGCGGGACCAGTGCCAGGTACCCGGTCTCGTAGTGCAGCGCCAGCGTGAGCATGATGAAGACGACGGCGGGGAAGACGGCGCGCCGCGACGAAAGGGCGCGGTAGGTGAAGCCCCACGCGAGCGGGAGCGTCCACGAGGCCCACAGTTGCGTCCACACGCCGTAGCCGACCCAGACGTAGGCCTTGGTCTCGTAGCCGATGCCGGCGGCCGAGGCGAGGAACGGGGACACGGCGGCCGCAGACGCCGCGGTCCAGCGGCTGAGCCCGAAGAGGCGGCCGCACCAGTAGATGGTCAGGGGCCAGAGCGCCAGCAGGAGGTACATGGACCAGCGGAAGACGGTGTCGGGGTTGATCACCGTCCCGATCAGGCCGGACACCATCGACGGCAGGCTCTGGTAGTGCAGGTACTGGGGCGATCCGAGTCCCAG
Organism: uncultured Acidimicrobiaceae bacterium; assembly: GCA_963850095.1. Classification (GTDB taxonomy): domain Bacteria; phylum Actinomycetota; class Acidimicrobiia; order Acidimicrobiales; family RAAP-2; genus Bog-473. Next base: position 336,199 of record CAWKJX010000005.1, read on the forward strand.
GTCGGGGAACCAACTGGTCAGCGGCAGGTGCCCGTTCTTGATCCGGTAGGCGGCGAAGCGCACCATCTGCTCGTGAATGGAGCTGTCGTCGAGGTAGGGCACGGCACGCAGCTCGGGCCGGAGCTCCCACAGGCCCCAGGCCAGGGCGAGGGCGACCAGGAGCCACGGGCCGAACCACGTCCAGGGCGACCCCGGCGGAGGCGGCGCCGGGGTCGCCTTCTGCGCCGGATCTTCGGGCTCGGCCGATACCTCGGTCGTGGTCACGGGGCGTGGCGGACCAGCACGGAGGACGGCACGCCACCATGATGCCGGGTCGAGCCGTCGGGGAGGGGTCCGCCCCGGCGGTGTTTTCCACGACGTCCACGGTGGTCGGGGCAGCGACGCAGCCGCCCGTCACGCACGCGGGCGCGGTCCGGCCGGACACTTGGACTAGAAACCTCCGGGGCTGTAGCTCAGTGGTTAGAGCAGAGGACTCATAATCCTTGGGTCGTGGGTTCGATCCCCACCAGCCCTACGTCTTCTCTGTTTTGGTCCGGGTGATCCGGGACGAGAGAGGTTCGCCTGATCCTTGACAGAGGTTCGGGTGATCTTGACAGGGGTTCGGGTGATCCTCGAAGCCTCGGCCCCTTCAATCGGCGAACGGTAAACGCGTGGGTGCAGCGTTTCCGTGCAGAACTCCCGGCGCACCGCCGAGGCCAACTGACGACCGCCGCTGCCACCCGGCCACCGATGGATCCGGGGCGCACGCAACAGGGACCGCAACAGGTGAGGGCGGAGACCCTACGAGGACTCCCCGGCCGCCCAGGCCACCGCCCCACCCGCCAAGTTCTCCGCCGTCCAGCCGGCGTCGCTCAGCGCCTGCGCCGCCGTGGCCGAGCGACCGCCCATGTGGCAGGCCACCACGATGGTCACGTCCCGGGGCACCTCGTCGAGCCGCTCGCCGAGCTGGCCGAGGGGGATGTTCACCCCGATCGGGTAGGCCCAGGCCTCCACCTCGTCGGGCTCGCGCACGTCCAACAAGAAGACGTCCTCGCCCCGGGCGATCCTTGCCTTGACTTCGTCCGGCTCCACCTCGCGGTATGGCATCGCCCCAGGCTATGTCGCCGTCCCCATGTGCCCCAGCCGGGCCGGCACCGCCGGTACTGTGGTCCGGTGCCCTTCTCGCGCAAGCTCCTCAACTCGGACGAGGAGCTGCTGGCCGAGTTGCGACCGCACTGGATCTTCCTCTTCGGTCCACTGTTCACTTCCATCGGGACCTGGCTGGTGATCATCGTCATTTTGATCCTGTGGCACCACGCGCCGGGGTGGACCAACTACCCCTTCCTCATCATCGCCCTCATCCCGGCGGTCTGGCTCGTAGGGCGCTTCGTGCGCTGGCGCTCCTACGTCATTGCCATCACCTCGAACCGGATTTTCGTACGACAGGGGATCCTCGGGCGCGACACCGTCCAGCTGCGCCTGCAGCGCGTCACCGAGCTCAACACCTCGCAGTCCCTCATAGAGCGCATGCTCGGTGTCGGCCGGATCATCATCGACGTGCAGGGCGAGGACGACTCCATGGTGCTCGAGTACGTGCGCAGGCCGGTGGTCGTCCAGCGCGTGCTCAACTCGCTCATCAACGAGCTCGTCAGCGGCGGCCAGCGCGAAGAGATCCCGGTCGACATGCTGCCCTTCGACGAGCGTGCCGGGGCCCGACGCCCCGCCAAGCACGACGAGCAGGACGGGCACGACGAGACCGACCAGACCGACACCGACCATGGGAACGACACTCCGCCCTTCGGCCAGACCGCCGTGCCCGGCGACAGCGCCGATCCGGCGGCCCCGACCCCCGCCTCCGAGCCGCGACCAGCGACACCCGCCCAGGGTGCCGCTCCCTTCGAAATACGTGACCGGCTCATTGAGCTCGACGACCTGCGCAAGCGCGGCATCATCTCCGAAGAGGAGTTCGCCGCCAAGAAGAGCGAGCTGCTGAACCGGATTTGAGCTGAATTCGGGCTGAATCGAATTGAGCGGACGGGCCACCACGGACCCTCACGAGCGTCCAGTTCGGCGAGATCATCGCCTCGGCCTGAGACCGCGGCGCCGCCCGGAAATGGCCGCGAACCGGCTCGGACTACCGTGGACGGCGTGAGCCTCCCTCGATACCGCTGCGACGGCTGCGGCAACCTCACCCGCTTCGACGTCACCATTTCCCAGCAGACCAAGGCCTTCCACCACTACACGGTCGGTGGTGAGCTCGAGATCGAGGACGAGGAGGTGTTGAGCCGGCACGTGGACGAGGTGGTGTGCCGCTGGTGTGGCCACGGGCGCAGCATCGTCGAGATCACCGACGAGGAGCACCCGGAGGGCGCGCCGTCGACGGTCCCGTGACCGAGCCGCCGGCAGACATCCTGCGCCGGCTGCGTCCCATCCCGACCACCGCCGGTCCGCCCCGGACGCGCCCGCGCGACGTCGAGGGCGTCCGGCCCGACGGCACGCCCTGCCGGATCGGCGTCACGGGGGCCGCCGCACCGACCCTGCTCCTGTTCCTCGCGGCGGATTGCCTCGGCTGCCGCGACCTGTGGGAGGGCTTGGCCGAGCTGCAGGACGGTCTCGGTTCCCGCGCCCGGCTGGCCGTCGTCACCAAGAGTCCCGGCGACGTGGACCCCACCGCGGTGGCTGCCCTGGCCGGCGACGCGCCCGGCCGCCACGGCGTCGAGGTCGTCATGAGCACGGCCGCCTTCGCCGACTACCGCGCCGCCGCTCCCTTCTATGCCGTGGCCGCATCACACGCCGTGCTGGCCGAGGGCGTCGCCTGGGGCGTCGAGGACACCGTGGGCACGGCCCTGGCGGCCCTGGCGACCTTGCCGCCCGAGCACTGAGCCGATGACCAGCCCGCCTGTCACAGCCCTCGGTCACCATGACTCCGAACAGAGAGGGTCACGCACATGGCGAGTTCCAGGGACATCACCGCCGGCCGCGACGCCGGTGCCTCCGAGCCCGAGGGCGGGCTCACCATCGACTGCGACTGCTGCACGCTGCGCGACACCGACGCGTGCGACGACTGCGTCGTCTCCTTCCTTCTGGGGCGGGAGCCCGACGACGCCGTCGTCATCGACGCCGACGAGGCGCGGGCCATGCGCATGCTCGAGCGGGCCGGCCTCGTGCCGACGCTCCGCTTCAGCACCACGGCGTCGTAGAGCGGGCGCCGTCCCACCGGACGTCCGGGTGGGGTCGTGAAGCGCCACCTGCTCGTCACCAACGACTTCCCGCCCAAGGTCGGCGGCATCCAGAACTACCTCTGGGACCTGTGGCGCCGGCTCGACCCGGCTTCCTACGTCGTCCTGACGGCGTCCTCCCATCCCGACGCCCCCGCCTTCGACGCCGCCCAGGCCGCTCGCGGCGTCCACATAGAGCGGGTGCCCGGCTCCACCCTGTTCTTCCCCACACCCGGCGCCCGCGACGCCGTCCTGCGGTGCGTGGCCGCCCACGAAATCGACCTGGTGCTGCTCGACCCGGTGCTACCCCTCGGGTTGCTCGGCCCGCGCCTCGGCCTGCCCTACGGCGTCATCCTCCACGGCGCCGAGGTCACCGTGCCCGGGCGCCTGCCTGCCTCACGCCAGGCCCTGGCGGGCGTCCTGCAGGGCGCGTCCGTCGTCATCTCGGCCGGCGGCTACCCGGCCGCCGAGGCACGGCGCGCCGCCGCGGACCTGGCGGCGCCGGTCGTCTCCATCCCGCCCGGGGTCGACGCCACGGCCATTGCGCCCCTCGGGGCGGCCGAGCGCCGCGCCGTGCGGGCGCGCCTGGGCCTGCCGGCCCGGGGGCCGCTCGTCGTCAGTGTGAGCCGGCTGGTGCCGCGCAAGGGCCTCGACGTCCTGATTGAGGCGGCCACCCGCCTGGGCCCGTCCTACCCCGACCTGGTCGTGGCCATCGCCGGTGCCGGCCGCGAGCTGGCCCACCTCGAGCGGCAGGCCGAGCGGAGCGCCGTGACCGTACGGGTGCTGGGCCGGGTGGACGACGAGGACCGGGCCGGCCTGCTCGGCGCGGCCGACCTCTTCGTCATGGCCTGCCGCTCCCGCTGGCTCGGCCTGGAGCAGGAGGGTTTCGGCATCGTGTTCCTCGAGGCCGCGGCGGCGGGCGTCGCCCAAATCGCCGGGGCCAGCGGCGGGGCCGCCGAGGCGGTCGAGCACGGGGTGACGGGCCTGGTGGTGGACGAGCCCGGCGACCCGGGGGCCCTGGCCGAGGCCATGCGTACCCTGCTGGCCGATCCGACCCGGCGCCGGCGCATGGGCCGGGCCGCCCGGAAACGGGTGCAGGAGGATTTCGACACGGACGTTCTCGCTTCTAGGCTGGCCGACGCCCTGGCCGGAGTGGCAGTCTGACTCGGCACCCGGGCGAGGGGCACGACAGGAAGGACCACTGACCGTGGCGGAACAGGCCACCGAGCACATGTCGGTAGCGGCAGCACCCGAGCGGTGCTTTGCCGTCGCGGCAGACCTCGAGCGTTACCCCGAGTTCTTCAACGACGTGAAGGAGGTCGAGGTCAAGGAGCGTGACGACGAGGGCCGCCCGCTGCTCGTCACCTTCCGCGCCGCCGCCTTCGGCCGGAGCACGAGCTACACCCTGGCCTACGACTACTCCGACGCACCCCACACCTTGGCGTGGAATCTGACGCAGGGCGACATCACCACGAAGCTCGACGGAAGCTACGTCTTCGACCCGGCGGAGGGCGGCGGCACCGACGTCACCTATCACCTCGAGGCCGAGTTGCGGGTGCCCATCCCCGGTTTCATAAAGATGCGGGCGACGAGCCGGATCATGACGTACGCGCTGCGGGACCTGAGGGCAAGGATCGAATCCACCTCGTGAGCCCGGGCTCCGGCCCGCCGCAGCGCACCGCCGTGACGTACGGGGTCGACATCGGGGGCACCAAGGTGCTCGGCGTGGCCCTCAGCCCCTCCGACGACATCGTGGCCGAGGCGCGTGTCCCGACCCCGACCGGCACCCGCGCCATTGTGGGCAGCCACGTGGCCGACGCCGTGGCCGCCGTGGTCCGCGAGCTCGACGGCGCCGCGCCCCGGGCGGCGGACCCGGTGACGGTCCGGCCCCGGTCGGCGTGGGCGCGCCCGGCATGGTCGACCGCCACGGGCGACTGTGTTTCGCGCCCAACCTGCCCCAGGCCCACGGCGTCGACTGGACCGAGCTGATCGGCGGCCGCCTGCCGGGGCGCGACGTCCTCATTGAGAACGACGCCAACTTCGCCGTGCTGGCCGAGCACCGGCTCGGCGCCGCCCGCGGCTATCGCCACGTCCTCATGGTGACGCTGGGCACCGGCATCGGGGGTGGCATCGTGATGGACGGGCGGGTGCAGGTCGGCGCGGTCGGGTTTCGCCGGGGAGATCGGGCACGTGGTGGTCGACCCGGCCGGACCAGCCTGCCCCTGCGGCCGGCGGGGCTGCTGGGAGCGCTTCGCCTCCGGAGCCGGCATGGCCGTTCTGGCCCGCGAGGCCGCGCTGGCCGGGAAGCTCGACGAGGTGGTCAGGCTGGCCGGCGGTGATCCCGAGAACGTGCGCGGCGAGGACGTGTCCGCCGCGGCGGCCGCCGGTGACACCGCGGCGCAGGGGGTGATCCGCGAGGTCGGCTGGTGGGTCGGCTTCGGCCTGGCCAACCTCGCCGCCACCTTGGACCCCGAGTGCTTCGTGCTCGGTGGCGGGCTGCTGCAGGCGGGCGACCTCCTGTTGGCGTCGGCCCGTGTCACCTTCGCCGAGTTGGTGGAGGGCGGCGACCGGCGCCCGCTGGCCGTGGTGGTGCCCGCGGCGTTCGGCGAGCACGCCGGCGCGGTCGGTGCCGCGCTCGGCGGCGCGCCAGGGTGGGTTGTGGTGATGCGTACCGGCGTCATCCTCCCCACGTTCCGCGCCACGCCCGACGACGCGTTCGAGGTGGCGGCGAAGGCGGAGGCGGCCGGGGTGGACGGCCTGTTCTGCTACGACCACATGTGGCCCCTGGGCCAGCCCGAACGACCGGCGCTGGCGCCCTTTCCGGTCCTCGGCGCGCTGGCCACGCGCCTGGGCCCGGCCGGCCCGTACCTGGGCACGCTGGTGGCGCGCATCGGGCTGGCGCCCAACGACGTCCTGGCGGCGCAGTTCGGCGCCCTCGACCGCCTGGCTCCCGGTCGCGTCGTGGCGGGGCTGGGCACCGGTGACAACCTGAGCGAGCAGGAGAACCTGGCCTACGGGATCCCGTACGAATCGGCCCGCCGGCGTCGGGCCGAGCTCCTGGCGCTGGCCCACCGGCTCGTCGGGGCCGGGCTGACCGTCTGGGTGGCCGGCGGCACCGCGGCCCGCACCGAAGAGGCGCGGCTGGCCGGTACCGCCCTCAACGTGTGGAACGCGGAGCCGGCGCTCGTCGCCGAGCGGACCGCGGCGCCCGACGGGCTCGAGGTCACATGGGCCGGCCCGTCGCCGGCGGACCCCTCCGCCCTGGTCGACACCGTGCGCGCCGTCGGCGCGGCCGGGGCCACCTGGGCCGTGTTCGGCTGGCCCGTCGATTGCGAGGCGCTGGTCGCCGCCGGGCGCGGCGGGGCGGGAGGCTGATCGTCGGGCCGGTCCGGGTGGTCCCGGGCGGCCCGGTGGGGCGCCGTAGAATCGTACGATGGAGTTCCGCCGCATCAACGGGCTGCCGCCCTACGTGTTCGCCACCATCGACGCCCTCAAAGCGTCGTCGCGGCGAGCCGGCCGGGACGTCATCGACCTCGGCTTCGGGAACCCCGACCTGCCCTCACCCGACGTGGCGGTGGGCAAGCTGGCCGAGGCCGCCCACAACCCGCGCAACCACCGCTACTCGGCGTCGCGGGGCATCCCCAAGCTGCGCAGCGCCGTGGCCGACCTCTACAAGCGCAAGTTCGACGTGGACATCGACCCCGAGTCCGAGGTGGTGACCACCATCGGCGCCAAGGAGGGCTTCTCGCATCTCATGTGGGTCCTGGTCGGTCCGGGCGACACCGCCCTGGTGCCCTCCCCGTCGTACCCCATCCACATCTGGGGGCCGCTCTTCGCCGGCGCCGACGTGCGCCAGGTCCCGCTGCAGGGCCCCGGCCTCGACTCCGCCGTGGACGCGCCCGACCCGGGCGAGGCGTTCTTCGAAGGGCTCATGCACGCGTTCGAGGAGTCGTGGCCCAAGCCGCGGGTCATCGTGCTCTCGTTCCCCCACAACCCGACCACCGCCTGCGTCGACCTCTCTTTCATGGAGCGCCTGGTGGCCTTCGCCCGCGAGCACGAGATCGTCCTGGTGCACGACTTCGCCTACGCCGACCTCGGCTACGACGGCTACGACCCGCCGTCCATATTGCAGGTGCCCGGGGCCAAGGAGGTGGCGGTCGAGCTCTACACCATGACCAAATCGTTCTCCATGGCGGGCTGGCGCGTCGGCTTCGTCCTCGGCAACGCGGAAATCGTGCAGGCGCTCACCAAGCTCAAGACCTATCTCGACTACGGCACGTTCCAGCCCATTCAGATCGCCGCCATCGTGGCCATGAACGAGGCGCCCGACTATCCCAAGGAGATCAACGAGATCTACCGCTCGCGCCGCGACGCCCTGTGTGACGGGCTCAACCGGATCGGCTGGCACCTGGGCAAGCCGAGGGGGACCATGTTCGTCTGGGCCCCCATTCCCGAGCCTTACCGCGAAATGGGTTCGCTCGAGTTCGCCAAGTACCTGATCAGCGAGGCCGATGTCGCCACGTCACCGGGGGTTGGGTTCGGGCCAGGGGGCGACGGCCATGTCCGCTTCGCCCTCATTGAGAACGAGCAGCGCATCGGACAGGCCGATGCGCAACCTGCGCAGCGCGCTGACCAAGCTCGGCTAGCGCCAGCTGGGCGCGCCCTGGGCGCTGCTCACAGCTTGGTTTGAGGCGGGTGAGACAGGATGCCCCGCCATGGCGTCCACGGAGCAGCCGAGCGTGCTGCACGACGAGACCGGCGAACGCAAGCCTGTCGGGTGCGAGGGGTGGCTACATCAGCCAGTTCGACTCGTTTCGGGTCATCGCCTGCTGTGCCGTCGTGCTCCAGCACTCGTTGCTGTGGACCATCGCGCCCGGCAACACGTCCGCGTGGGCTTTCGTCATGCTCCTGCACTTCAGCCGGACGGCCTTCTTCTTCCTGGCCGCCTTCCTGCTGACCTACTCGCAGATCAACCGGCCCCGCTCCACCTTGGGCTTCTGGCGGCGCCGGTACGTGCAGATCGGCGTGCCCTTCTTCGCCTGGACCGTCGTCTACTGGCTCTTCACCATGGTGTCGGACGGAACATGGAACCAGGCTTGGCCGATCTTCTGGAACTACGTGGTGTACGGCTACTACCAGCTCTACTTCGTGGTCGTCCTGCTGCTGCTGTACCTGGTCTACCCGCCATTGCTGCGGGCGCTCCGGGCCACCTCACACCACGGCGTCGTCATGCTGGCCAGCCTTTTGTTCGCGCTGGCCCTGGCCGCGGACCTCCACTACACGGCGTCCTTCGGCGTGGTGGGGGACTGGACGCACGACATAGCTGGCGTGTGGCCCTGGGGCCGGAACCCCATTACGTACCAGGAGCAGTTCGTGGCGGGGATCCTCGTCGCCCTCCACTTCGACCAGGTCCGGGGCTTCGTCGAGCGCTGGTACCGCCAGGTGATCGCCGGCGCCGTTGTCATGGGGGTGGCGGCCACAATGTGGTACCTGATCGCCGTCTGGACCGGGTCGACGCCGGGCCGCGCCTCGGACCTGTACCAGCCCATCGCCTTCCTCTGGTTCACCACGGCGGTGGCCGCCCTCGAGTGCGGCACGTGGATGTGGTACCGGCGCAGGAGGACCCGCCGCGACCGCGCGCACAGGGTCTTCTCAGCTGAATTCCTGGCCGGCCTGACCGGCGGCATCTTCCTGAGCCATGTGCTCTTCCTCAACCTCGTGCGCTCCGGTCTCGGGGCGACGGGACTCACGCCCCACCTGGGCTGGGCGGGAATGGTCGCGACCACCTTCGTTCTCACCATCGGGAGTGCGGCGCTCTTCAGCGCGCTCATACTGCGTACGCCGCTGCGTTGGGTGCTCGGTGGTCCGGTCCGGGCCGAGCAGCGGGCCCGGCTCAACGCCGACGTGCCGGCCGCCATCCCGTCTCGCCCCTCGCACCTCGTCGTAGAAACGGCGCGCCAAACGGCTTCGGTCTGACGGCGTCGCACCCGCTCCGCTCGCCGCGCGACGTGGGCGAGCACCAGCCGCACTCAGCGTTGTCTCAGGAATTGGGGCAGCCCGCGACAGACCCACTCATACTTTCCTCATGTTTTACTCACGAAGTTCTTCACTTGTTCCCAGTGCGCCCCCAGCGGAGGTGGGCAGTGTGGTGAGTAGTGAATATTCGAATGACGAGACGCACGTTGTGGTTCGTGCGTCATGGGGAAAGCACATGGAACGCCAGCGGACTGGTGCAAGGGCAGGCGCGCGGACCCCTTCTCTCGATCAAGGGCCGTAGGGAGGCCGCTCAGCTGTCCGAGCGTCTCCGCTCCATCCGCGTCGGGGCGATCTACACCAGCGATCTGGAACGAGCACGCGAGACGGCGACGATCGTGGGGCAGGCGTGGCGCGTGCCCCTGCATGTCGACACCGCCCTGCGCGAGCGGAGCTTCGGCGACGCCGAGGGCTCCCCGCTCAGCGAGCTCGACCCCGGGGCATCAGGTATCCGGTTCGAGCGTGTCGTCGACCCGGACGCCCGGCCGCCGGCGGGGGAGTCCCTGCGCGAGCTGTACGCGCGCGTGCGGGCGTTCATTTCCGAGTTGGAGGTGCGGGAGCCGGAGGGCGACGTCCTCGTCGTCACGCACGGCGGTGTGATCCGGGTCGCCGAGGCCTACGGCAGGGGCATCGAGGTGGATGAGATGACCTGGGATCCGGTTCCCAACGCAAGCGTCCGGGGTGTCTGGCAGGCCCTTCCGCCCGTGTCAGTCACGCCTTAGTCAGCCAAGAGACCAGAGCAAGGAGCGAGCCATGCGACCGACGATGTTGCAACTACCGACGAGAAGCACCAAGCCGAGGTCCGAGGGCCTGACGATGATGGTCGACGGCGGGCTTCCGACCCGTCACTTCGAGGACGTCGTGGCGAGTGCGGCGGAGTTCCTGGACTTCGTGAAATTCGGGTGGGGAACCGCTCTCGTCACGGCGGACCTTCAGCGCAAGATCGACATTCTCGTCGATGCCGGCGTCGACTACTACTTCGGCGGCACCCTGTTCGAGAAGTTCGTACGGCAGGACCGCTTCGACGACTTCCGCGACATGTGCGAGACCTACGGATGCCATTACGTGGAGGTCTCGAACGGCACCATCGACCTCTCCCACATTGAGAAGGCCGGATATGTCAGGAAGCTGGCGGCCGAGTTCACGGTCGTGTCCGAAGTCGGGTTCAAGGACACCGAGCGCTCGGAGCATCTGGCGCCGAGCCGCTGGATCGAGTGCATCCACGAGGATCTCGAAGCCGGCGCGTTCCTGGTCACGCTCGAGTCCCGGGAGAGCGGCCGTTCCGGCATCTGCCGGCCCAACGGTGAGCTCCGCTTCGGCCTCATTGAGGAGATCCTGGCCAGCGACGTCTCGGCCGAGCGCCTGCTCTTCGAGGCGCCGTCGACGCAGCTCCAGTGCTACTTCGTGCAACGGATGGGTTCCGACGTCAACCTCGGGAACATCCCTTCGACGGGGCTGCTTGGGCTCGAGACGATTCGGCTCGGCCTCCGGGCCGACACGCTCGAATGTTTCGAAGGCGCGGTGTCGTGAGGGAGGGCCGCGACGTCTTCCATCTGGCGATACCCGTCTACGACCTGGAGGAGTCGGAGGCCTTCTATGTCGGCGCGCTCGGCTGCAAGCTGGCGCGGCGCTACGCCGATCGCATCACGATCGACTTCTTCGGAGACCAGTTGGTCTGCCACCTGGTGGAGGAACCCGAGGAACGTGATGGCGAGCTGAACCTCTATCCCCGGCACTTCGGGGTGACCTTCCGGGAGGCCGGCGACTTCGACGCCGTGCACGAGCTGTGCGTGCAGCGCAAGATCGAGCTCTTCGCCGACGTGAGCATCCGCTTCGAGGGCCTGGTCGAAGCGCACCGGACCTTCGTGCTGCGCGACCCCTCCGACAACCTGGTGGAGTTCAAGCACTATGCCGACCCGCGGATGATGTACTGATGACGACGGTCGTCTCGAACAGGCCTCTGGCCGACGGTCGCCCGGCCGGCCCGGCCGGCCTGGCTGCACGGGGGACTTCGCCGCTCCCCGGCGGCGACCGCTCGCTGCCCGAGCTCATCCGGCGCCACGCCGCCGTCCACGGGACGAGGCCCTACCTCGAGTCCGCCCGTGACACCCGGATGCTCTCGTTCAAGGAGTTGCAGCAGGGCACCCAACGGTGGAGGCATTTCGCCGGGACCATGGACGCCGGCGGCGCGACAACGATCGGGCTCGCCGTCAGCGACCCGCTCCAGTTCTCGGCCGCGTTCCTCGGGGCGCTCGCCGCCGGGCTCTGGGTCGCTCCGCTCGACCCGGCGCTTCCCCCGACGGGGTTCGCCGCAGCCCTCGAGCGTGTCGGTGCCGACGTGGTGGTGGTGGCCGATCGGCCCGCACCGGCCGGGGCGGGTATGGCCTGGACGGAGCTCGACGGCGTCGACGGGATCGGCCCGGCGGCCATGGCCCGACACCATGCACCGGCCGGGCGCATCGGCGCGGGAGGAGTGGTGCTGTCCTCCTCGGGCACGACGGGTCCGCCCAAGGTGGTCCGACTGGGCGAGGACAAGCTCCTCTACGCCGCGCATTGCGTGATTTCGCACCATCGGCTCAGTGAGTGGGATCGCGGCTTCAACCCGCTTCCCCTGTTCCACATCAACGCCGAGGTGGTCGGGTTGCTCTCGACGCTGGTGGCGGGTTCCTGCCTCGTCCTCGACGACCGGTTCCACCGGTCCGCCTTCTGGGACGTGATGGCCCGACGAGGCATCACGTGGATCAACGCGGTGCCCGCCATCGTCTCGCGCCTCGCCGACCCCGGGCCGGACGAGGCCATCCCTCGCGGCATCCGGTTCATCCGGTCCGCATCGGCCCCCCTGTCCGACGCCGTGGCCGACCAGTTCGAGGGCGCCACCGGGATTCCGGTGATCGAGTCCTACGGCATGACCGAGGCGGCCAGCCAGATCACGGCGCACCCGTTGTCCCTGCCGCGCCGCCCGGGCTCGGTGGGGCTGCCGGTCGGGGTGGAGCTGCGGATCGTGCGCCAGTCGGACCCGGTCGGCAGCGG